>NZ_MHXN01000017.1 GCF_001824475.1 Phenylobacterium sp. RIFCSPHIGHO2_01_FULL_69_31
CGGCGCTCCGCGCCACCTCCCCCTTGAGGGGAGGAACTGTCGCGCCCATCGCTTCAATCCTTCGCGGGCAACACGCCGCGCTTGATCTGGTCCAGCTCGATCGACTCGAACAGGGCCTTGAAGTTGCCCTCGCCGAAGCCCTCGTTGCCCTTGCGCTGGATCAGCTCGAAGAAGATCGGCCCGATCATGTTCTCGGTGAAGATCTGCAGCAGCAGGCCCTGGCCCTCGGTGGGCGCCCCGTCGATCAGGATCTTGTTGGCCTGGAGCCGCTGCACGTCCTCGCCATGGCCCGGGATGCGCGCGTCGATGCCTTCGAAATAGGTGTCGATGGTGTCCTGGAAGCGCACGCCCCGGTCCCGCATCGCCTCCACCGAGTGGAAGATGTCGTCGGTCCCCAGGGCCACGTGCTGGATGCCCTCGCCCTTGTAGTCTTTCAGGAACTCCTCGATCTGCGAGTGTTCGTCCTGGCTCTCGTTCAGCGGGATGCGGATCTTGCCGCAGGGGCTGGTCATGGCCTTCGACACCAGCGCCGTCTGCTTGCCCTCGATGTCGAAGTAGCGGATCTCCCGGAAGTTGAAGATGCGCTCGTAGAAGTCGGCCCACTTGGCCATCTGGCCGCGGTGCACGTTGTGGGTCAGGTGGTCGAGGTAGGTCAGGCCCACCGCGTTCTGCGCCATCGCCTCGGCCGCGCCCTCGATGGGCAGGAAGTCGACGTCGTAGATCTCTTGCGCGCCATAGCGGTCCACCAGGTAGAGATTCGAGCCGCCGATCCCCTCGATGGCCGGGATGTTCAGCTCCATCGGCCCCACCGGCCCCTGCACGGGCTTCGCGCCCCGCTCCACCGCCAGCTTGAAGGCCTTGGCCGCGTCCCGCACGCGGAAGGCCATGGCGTTGGCCGACGGCCCGTGCGCCTGGCGGAAGTCGGCCGCCTGGCCTTGGGGCTCCATGTTCAGGATGAAGTTGATGTCGCCCTGCCGGAACCGCAGCACATTCTTCGAGCGGTGCTTCGAGACCGCCGTGAAGCCCATCTTCTCGAACAGGTCCTTCAGCCGTTCCGGCTCCGGAGAGGTGAACTCCACGAACTCGAAGCCGTCGGTGCCCAGCGGGTTGTCGAAGAGGTCGCGGGCCTCGGCCTGGCCGGGCTTGGGGGACGTCTGGATGTTCATCTGGAGCCTCCTGTCTCGGCGGCAACTGGTATCATCTGAAACCAGTTTGCGGAAGCGCGAAGACAAGCCGCGCGACGCCTGCTAGCGGGAACGTCCAACTTGCCGCCGGGATCGCGAATGTTCCGAAAGATGTACGAATGGGTGATGCGGCTCGCGGGCTCGCGTCACGCGCCGGCGTCCCTGGCCGCCATCTCCTTCGCCGAGAGCTCGTTCTTCCCGATCCCGCCCGACGTGATGCTGGCCCCCATGGTTCTGGCGCGCCGGGACAAGGCGTTCGTCTACGCCGGCATCTGCACCCTCGCCTCGGTGGCGGGCGGCCTCCTGGGCTACGCCATCGGTGTGTGGCTGGAGCCCCTGGGCCAGATGATCCTGCGCCTGTTCGGCCACCCCGAGGGCCAGGCCGAGTTCCAGAAGTGGTTCGACCAGTGGGGCCTGATGGTGATCCTCATCAAGGGCGCCACGCCCATCCCCTACAAGCTCGTGACCATCACCGCCGGCCTCGCCCGCTTCGACCTCTTCACCTTCGTCTGGGCGTCGATCCTTACCCGCGGCTTCCGCTTCTTCGCCGTGGCCGCGATCCTGAAATACTTCGGCCCCGCCATGCTGAAGGAGTTCGAGCGGCGGCTGAACCTCTACTCGGTGCTCCTGCTGATCCTGCTGGTCGGCGGCATCGTCGCGCTCAAGTTCTTTTTCTGAGCCGCAACTTTGGTCCATAAGGGCGGACCGATGACGAACGCGCTTCGACCCTTCCTCGACCGCTGGCGCCTGGTGGCCGTGCTGGTCGCCGCCGGCATGCTGGCCACGGCCCACGCCTTCGAGACCTTCGGCGGCTACGCCCCCTGCACCCTGTGCCTGCGCCAGCGGGAGGTCTACTGGACCATCCTGGGCCTGGGCCTCGCCTTCATGGTGGCGGTGCGCCTGCCCGGCGGTCCGCGCTGGCGGGAGGCCACCTGCTGGGTGCTGGGCCTGCTGTTCCTCCTGGGCTGCGGCGTCGCCGTCTATCACGCCGGCGCGGAGTGGAAGTTCTGGCCGGGGCCTCAGGCCTGCGCCTCGGGCGGCGCGGCCGTCAACGGCGCCGATCTCTCCGCCTTCCTCGAGGGCGCCAAGGTCAAGCCGCCGGCCTGCGACGAGGCCCCCTGGGTGTTCGCCGGCCTCTCCATGGCGGGCTGGAACGCGGTGATCTCCCTCATCCTCGCCGGCCTCAGCGCTCTGGCCGCCGTGCGCGAGCGGGCCAAGCGATGACCGGCAAGCCCATCCCCTCTCGCCCCGGCCGCGGCGCGGGGGCCGCCCGCCTCGCCGAGATGCTGCGGGTCGACCATGCCGGCGAACTCGCCGCCGTCCAGATCTACCGCGGCCAGCGGGCCGTCATGGGCGCCGCCCCCGGCAAGGGGGCCCTCGCCGGCCACTTCGCCGAGATGGAGTCCCAGGAGGCCGAGCACCTCGCCCGCTTCGACCGCCTGCTGACCGAGCGCCGCGTCCGTCCGACCCTGTTCACCCCGGTCTGGCGCCTGGCCGGCTTCGCCCTCGGCGCCGGCACCGCCCTGATGGGCGAGAAGGCCGCGCACGCCTGCACCGAGGCGGTGGAGACCGTGATCGAAGGCCACTACGCCGAACAGATCGCCGAACTGGCCGACCGCGACCCCGACCTCGCCGCCGAGCTCGCGAAATTCCGCGACGAGGAGCTGGCCCACCGCGACTCCGCCGTCGACCAAGGCGCCCGGGAAGCTCCCGGCTATTCCCTGCTCTCGGCCGTCATCGGCGCCGGCTGCCGCGCCGCCATCCGCCTCAGCGAGAAGATCTGACGTATTCTCTCAGCGCGGCCGCGCCGGCAGGCTGAACAGCGCCCGGTCCACCGGCGCGAACTGCACCGTCTCCAGCACCCGGGTCCGCGGCTTCGCCAGTCCGCCGCCCATGGTCACGAACCGGAACGGCACGGACAGGGCACCGACCTTGCGATAGTCGCTCACCTCCACGGTCAGAGGCTTCGCCCCCTCCGCCTCGACGATCCGGCCCAGGAGGCCCGTCTTGCGGTCGAACCACAGTTCCCGCGCCGCCCCGCCGTTGGGATGCACCTTGACCACCTCGAAGGCGCGCCCGTCCGCCCGGCGCTGGCCAACGTAAGACGCCCGCGCGTCGAACCGGCTGCGGAAGTAATAGCCATAGCCCGCCACATAGGCGTCGGTCCGCGCCGCGCGCAGGTCCGGCGCCGGCTCGCCCGAAACGTTCGCCCCCGCCGGGTGCAGGCTCCAGGCGCCGGCGCCGTTGTAGCCGCGCACCACCCGCCCCGCCGGCCCGGCCACGTCGGTCCGCAGGCCGAAGCGCAAGGGGTCGGCCCAGCGCTCGTGGCGGAAGCCTTCCTCGGTCCCCACCTCGTGCACCCCGGCCACCCGGGCCCAGGCCGCGCCGCCCGTGGCGGCCCGCGCCCGCTCCATCACCCGCACTGCCTCTGGCGCGTACTGCGCCTGCGCCACGCCGCCGGCCATCGCCGCCCACAGGGCGGCCAGGGCCACCAGAATCGTCCGAACCTGCATCCGCATTCCCTGACCCAAGCCGCCAAGGATGACCAGATTGCGGCTGGCCCCAGCCGGCCGCCCTCGCTTTGATGGCGCCCTCACCGACAGTTGCGATTCCCCCACATGCTCGACCGCCGTTCCCTGCTCGCCTTCACAGCCGCCGGCCTCGCCGCCGGCGCCTCGTCCCGGACCGCCTGGGCTCAGGACGGCGGGGTCACCGCCCTCTTGGACGAGGTGATGCAAGGGGCGCTGCGCACCTCGCCGCAGCTGATGACGATCACCGGCCTCGACGTGGGCGCCAATGCCGCCGCGCGCGGCCGGCTCGACGACCGCTCTCCGGCAGGCCTCGCCGTCCAGCGCCGCCTGTTCCAGGACCTGAAGACGGGCCTCGCCCGCTACGATCCCGCCAGCCTCTCGCCGTCCGACTGGATCAACCACCAGACCGGCGCCTATCTCGCGGCGACCACGCTCCAGAGCTTCGACTTCCCCTACGGCGACCCGAACCCGGGCGTGGCCGTGCCCTACATCGTCTCCCAGCTCTCGGGCGCCTACCGCAGCATCCCGGCCTTCCTGGCCGACCAGCATCCGGTGGAGACGGCCGCCGACGCCGAGGCCTACCTCTCGCGCCTCTCGGCCTTCGCCGTGCTCCTCGACCAGGAAACCGCCCGCGCCCGCGCCGACTTCGCCCAGGGCGCCGTCCCGCCAGACTTCGTGCTGCGCACCACCCTGGTCCAGTTCGCCGAGCTCACCCGCCCCGTCCCAGGCGAGAACGGCCTCGTCGCGTCGCTCGCCGCCCGGGCCAGGGCGAAGGGCCTTGCCGGCGACTGGCAGGCGCGCGCCACGCGCATCGTCGAGGCCGAGGTCTATCCGGCCCTCGCCCGCCAGTCCGACCTGCTGCAGTCGGCGCTCGCCTCGGCCCCGTCCGACGCCGGCGTCTGGCGGCTGCCGCAGGGCGGGGCCTACTACCGGTTCGCGGTCCGCGCGGCCACCACCACCGACCTGCCGGGCGAGGAGATCCACCGCTTCGGCCAGGCCCGCGTCGCCGAGCTCGCCGCCCAGGCCGAGACCATCCTGCGCGCCCGCGGCCTCACCCAGGGCACGGTCGCCGAGCGCATCGCCGCCCTGCGCCGCGACCCGCAGCAGCTCTATCCGGACACCCCCGCCGGCCGCGAGGCCCTGCTCGCCGACCTGCAGCGCATGGTGGACGCCATGCAGGCCCGCCTGCCCGCCGCCTTCCGCACCCTGCCCAAGGCCGGGCTCGCCATCCAGCGCATGCCGCTGGCCATCGAGGCCGGCGCCTCGGGCGCGACCTACCAGCCGCCCAGCCTCGACGGCGCGCGCCCCGGCCTGTTCTCCATCAACCTGCGCACGATCGCCGAGTGGCCGAGGTTCGACCTGCCCACCCTGGTCTTCCACGAGGGCATCCCCGGCCACCACCTCCAGAATGCGCTCGGCAACGAGGCCCAGGGCCTGCCGATGCTGCGCCGCATGCCGATCTTCTCGGGCTTCTCCGAGGGCTGGGCGCTTTACGCCGAACAGCTCGCCGACGAGATGGGCGCCTTCGACGACAACCCGCTCGCCCGCCTGGGCTACGTGGCCTCGATGAGCTTCCGGGCCGCCCGCCTCGTCCTGGACTCCGGCATCCACGCCCAGCGGTGGACCCGCGACCAGGCCATCGCCTACATGACCGCCACCCTGGGCAACAGCCAGAGCGAGGCCGTCCGCGAGGTCCAGCGCTACTGCGTCCAGCCGGGGCAGGCCAGCAGCTACATGCTGGGCTGGCGCACCTTCAGCCAGGCCCGCGCCGAGGCCAAGGCCCGGCTGGGCCCGGCCTTCGACCTCCGCGCCTTCCACGACGCGGCCCTGCTGCAGGGCAACCTGCCCCTCGACGTCCTCGCCCGCCACCTGGCCGCCTGGTCCGGGCGCTAGCCTCCGGACCAGGCGCCGGGCCTTCAGGCCGTCAGCATCGCCCGCCGGCGCCGCATCGCTGCGCCGGCGGCGCCGAAGCCCATGATCATCATCGCCCAGGTGGCCGGCTCGGGAACCGCCGCCGTCGGGTCGACGAAGGTCGAGAGGTCCCGCACGCCGAAGTAATAGCCCTCGACCTCGAACCGGGCGATGTCGTTGGTCTCCCGCTGGAAGCCGTAATAGCCCTTGGGATAGGCCGGGTCGTTGGTGGCGAAGGTCAGGCTCTCCAGCAGCGCGCCGTTCGCGTTGTAGGCGCGGAGCTTGAACATCGTGTCCTGCGTCCGCGACCAGATGAAGTTCGCCAGCAGCGCCGAGACCGGGTCGTCGAAGGTGAAGCTCATGATGGCCGACTGCAGGCCCACCGCGGCGAACGGCTCGCCCCCGCCCCAGTTCGTCCCGTCGGGGAAAGTGAAGCTGTTGGTGTAGCCGAAATAGCTGGTGGTCTGCGCCCCTGTCAGCGTCGTGGCCTGATAGGTCACCCCGTCGCCGAACTCGATCGGATCGCGCACGCTGCGCGGATGCAGGCTGAACTCCTGCTTCACCCCGTCGGGCAGGCTGGTGATCACGACCGCCGCGGCGGGCGTCACGGCGACGGCGAACGCACTCGCCACGCCCAGGAGGCAGGCTGCGAGGGCGCCGGTGGCAAACGATGTGGATTTCATGTCCGGTCCTGGTGGTTTTCGATTGGGCGGCCCGGTTAGCGCCCCCACCGTCCCAGGTGGCCTGCGATGCGGTCAGCCGAAGGACCTGCGCGACGAACAGCATGGACCGGGCCCCGCAGGCCGCCTCACGCCCCCTACGCCGGCAGCCCGGCCATCCCCGGCGGCGGCCGCCATCCGGGCGCATCCTCCCGCTCCACCTGGCCGGTCAGGGGGTTGGGACACCAGGCCACCACCTTCTTCTGGCCGGTCTCCTTGTCCACCTCGACCCCGAAGTGGCGGAACAGAATGGTCTGCACCTTCCGCGGCGCCTCCGGCTCCACCAGCTTCGGCCGGAACACCCGCGGCGCCATCACCCCGGCCATCCAGCGCATGTGCCCCAGCTTCACCTGGGTCAGGAACGCCGTCTCCGCCGTCGCCCCGCACGCCTCCTCCCAGCTGTCGTCGCAGATCCGCTCGGCCCGGATGCGCATGCCCCGCTGCACCGTCTCCTCGAACGCTCCGAACGACCGCCGCCAGTGAAAGATGGTCGAGAGGCTCGGCATGGTCGGATCCCGCGAGATGGCGGTCAGGCTCTGCCCCTCGCACATCCGCTCGAAGATCTCGTCCGCCACCTCGTCGGAATAGCTGAACACCCCGCCGCCATACCGCCCATCCGCCCCAGGCCCCCTCCCGCTGGCCCGCCGCGCCTCCAGCAGCGCCGCGCCAAAGTCGGCCTTGTCCCGCGCCCACCGCCCCACCGTCTGCGGCGTCGGCATCCGCCGCCCGCGGCAGACGTCGTACAAGAGCTCCCCCGCCGCCACCCGCTCGCAGATCCGCACGGCCAGCTTCAGCGTGTACTTCACGCCAGGCTTGCGGCCCGGCTTCACCCGTCCCACCAGGCGCGCGAAGGCGCCCTCAGGACGCAGGTCCTCGGTCATGGTTCGTCTCTCGCGATGTCGGAAAGAAAGATGTCGGAATGTCAGCGCCCCGCCGGGCCCGAGGCCGCAGCAATCAACGCTGACTGAACCCTACCCCAATTCGCGCGCAAATGCAAGAACAAAAAGCGAACGCCTCCTCTCCCCCACGCGAAGCGAGAGGGGAGAGGACAGGGAGAGGGGCGACGAAGGCCTCTCCCCCGCCGCTCGACGTTCAGCCAGGACCCGCCCGAAACGTCGGCCGCAGCTCACCCCGCCGGCGGCGCCGACAGCTTCTCCACCCGCCGCACATGCCGCTCGCCCCCGAACGGCGTCGCCAGGAACGCCGCCACACAGGCCTTGGCCATCTCCACCCCGATCAGGCGCGCGCCCAGGGCGATGACGTTGGCGTCGTTGTGCTCGCGGGCCAGCTGCGCCGACAGCGGCTCCGACACCAGGGCGCAGCGCACCGCCGGGTTGCGGTTGACCGCGATCGAGATCCCGATCCCGCTGCCGCACGCCGCCACGCCGAAATCGGCCCGCCCCGCCGCCACGTGCGCGGCCAGCCGATAGCCATAGTCGGGATAGTCCACCGACGTCCCGCCATCCTGCGGCCCCAGGTCGTCCACCTCGTGCCCCTGCGCCCGCAGCCAGGCCGCAAGCTCCCCCTTCATCCCAAAGGCCGCATGGTCCGAGGCGATTGCGATCCGCATGCCGCCTCATAAGCCCGACCGGAACAACATGGCAACGTGAAACGCAGCCCCCGCGCCCCCAGATTCCCCTCCCGACCGCCCGCAGGAGCCGCCCACCCATGCTCGATGAGTTCGACCGCCAGACCGACGTGCTCCTCGCCCACGGCTATCCCGGGCTCCTGGGGACCGACCGCGACGGCCTCCTCGCCCGGCTGGCGCCGCTGCGCGCCCGGCTCCAGGCGCTGGCCCTGGCGCCGCCCGCGGAAACCGCCGGAAACATCCCCCTCTGCATCGCCTTCGCCCCCGGCCGCATCCGCCCCGCCGACGCCATGGCCCAGGTCGAGGCCCGGTCCGCCGCCGGCCTCGTCGACATGTACCCCCTCCAGCCCGACGACTTCGCCCCCATCGCCGACGTCCAGCTCCCGCCGGGCGAGGCCTACCTCCTCATCGACGTGGACACCGGCCGCCAGTTCCTGAACGTCAGCCCCGAGAACGCCCTGGCCGCCATCCACGCCCGCGGCCGCACGCCCCTCACCCTCGACGAAGGCGTCGCCCTGGCGGTCCAGGTCCCGCAGCTCCTCACCGACAAGGCCCGCTACAACGCCATCCAGACGCCCGGCTCCCGGAAGCCCGGCGACCAGCGCGTCCCCTCCATCTGGTTCAGCAAGGGCACCCCCCGCCTCGGCTGGTGCTGGGACCGCAACATCCACACCTGGCTCGGCTCCGCCTCCGCCGCCGCCCGCGTGGGAGCGTAACCGCGCCTTGCTCCACCCCCAAATGTTCCCTATACGTTCTTTACCTCCCCTGCGAAGCGGGGGAGGGGGACCGCGCGCCGAAGAGCGCGGGGTGGAGGGGGCAAGCCGCCAGAACAGCCTTGCGACGAACCGTCATTGCCACCCGCGCCCGCGCCATGCGCAAGGTCATGACCGACCCCGAGGTCATCCTCTGGACCCGCCTGCGCGGACGCGGCGAAGACCGCCCCGTCTTCCGCCGGTAGCACCCCTTCGGATCGATCATCCTAGACTTCTATTGCCCCGCCCTGCGCCTCGCCATCGAGGTCGACGGCGCCACGCACTGGGACGAAGCGGCACAGCTCAAGGACACCGCCCGAGACCGCTGGCTCGCCGGCCAAGGCGTGCACACCCTCCGCATCCCGGCCTCACGCATCTACCACGACCTCGACGGCGTCATGGACGAGCTCCTGCGCAACATCGAAGCGCTGCAGCGCGCCCGCCAGCCCTGAGGGGACTTTTACCTCCCCCGCTTCGCAGGGGAGGTGAAGACAAACCGCCCAACCTTTTTACCTCCCCCGCAACGCGGGGGAGGGGGACCACGGGCCGAGGCTGGCGTAGCCGGCCGTAGAGCGCGTGGTGGAGGGGGCGAGCCCCACGCACTGCGCCATCAACCGCCGACCGATCCGCCGAGTTTCCGGCTCGCCCCCTTGTTTGTTGGCTGGCTGCTACAGTGGCGACGTCTTCCGGGACGCCCGCCTGGCGTAGCCGCGCCAGGCGG
>NZ_MHXN01000018.1:0-31840 GCF_001824475.1 Phenylobacterium sp. RIFCSPHIGHO2_01_FULL_69_31
CCACTTCGTGGTCCCCCTCCCCCGCCTTGCGGGGGAGGAGCAATCGCTCAGTAAAGCTTCGCCATCGCCGAGCGGTCGAAGGGCGAGAGGTCGTGGTGGCGGCCTTCGCGGATCTTCACCACCCATTCGGGATCCTGCAGCAGGGCGCGGCCGACGGCGACGAGGTCGAAGTCGCCGCGGTCCAGCATGCGCTCCAGGGCCTCCAGCGACGCGGGCTCCGAGCGCTCGCCGGCAAAGCCCGCAATGAACTCGCCCGACAGGCCCACGCTGCCGACGCTGATGGTGGGCACGCCGGTGACCTTCTTGGCCCAGCCGGCGAAGTTGAGGTCGCTGCCCTCGAACTCCGGCTCCCAGAACCGGCGCTGCGAGCAGTGGATGATGTCGGCGCCGGCCTCGACCAGCGCGCCCAGCCAGGCCTCCAGGGCCTTGGGATCCTTGGCCAGCTTCACCTCGTAGTCCTGCTGCTTCCACTGGCTGACGCGGATGATCACCGGATAGTCCGGTCCCACGACGCGGCGGACGGCGCGCAGGATCTCGGCGGCGAAGCGGGCGCGGCCCGGCAGGTCCTTGGACCCGTACGCATCCTCGCGGACGTTCGTGCCCTCCCAGAAGAACTGGTCGATCAGGTAGCCGTGGGCGCCGTGCAGCTCGATGGCGTCGAAGCCCAGGCGCTTGGCGGCGGCGGCCGCGTCGGCGAAGGCGCGGATGGCGTCGGCCACCTCGGCGTCGGTCATCGCCTCGCCGAACTTCTTCTCGGGGCGGGACAGACCCGAGGGGCTGTCGTACGGGCCGGGCGGGGTCCAGTCCTCGCTACGGGTCTTCACCGCGCCGACGTGCCAAAGCTGCGGGGCGATCAGGCCCCCGCCCTCGTGCACCTCGTCAGCAACGTGGCCCCAGGCCGCCAGCTCCTTGTCGCCGTGGAAGCGCGGGACATTGGGGTCGTTGAGCGAGGCCGGACGGTCGACGCCCGTCCCCTCGGTGACGATCAGGCCCACCTGGTTCTCGGCGCGGCGCCGGTAGTAGGCCGCTACCTCCTCCGTCGCCACGCCGCCCGGCGAAAACGATCGGGTCATCGGCGCCATGACGATGCGGTTGGGCAGCGTCAGTCCCTTGAAGGTGAAGGGCGTGAACAGAACGTCGGAAGCCATGTGATCCCCGCAGATTTTCAAACGCCTGTTTAGCCCAGCGACGCGGCTTCGCCAGACAGAAAACCTGATCGGCGCCTCAGCAATCGCCCAGCAGCGCCCGGCGCCGCGCCAGGCTCTCGGCCGGCCATTGCTTGGCCATGTCGTAGTAGATCTCGAACGCCGGCACGTCGGGCGGCAGGCGCACCCAGGGCAGCTTGCTGCGGGTGAAGATGTGAACGTCGGGGCTGAGGGCCGCGCGGTCGTCAAGGGTGGTGGCGCGCAGGAAGCTCATCGCCTTGCGGTCGCCATAGTCCGACCAGAGCGTCGTGCCGCAGCCCGTGCAGCGATAGACTAGGTGCGGCCGGCCGCTGTCGGTGGGCATGGCCGTGGGCGCGATCTCGCCCGACAGCACCTGGATCCGGTCGGTCTCGATCAGGGCGTTGATCACGAAGGCGCTGCCCACCTGCCGCTGGCAGTCGCTGCAATGGCAGCAATGGACGAACATGGGGCCCGACGTCAGACGGTAGCGGACCGCCCCGCATGCACAGCCACCCTCGAGCTCACCCACCTCTCGCCTCCGAATTTCGCGCGGCGTCTTTCAATCCTGAAAAGTTGACGCTAGCGTCATCTTTCTTGACTCGCCTGCCCTGCGGTATCATCGTTCGGGCTGAACCAATGCGGGCGCTGCAGACCCGCCGCCAGGAGGTAACCCATGGACGACGCCTCGATCGATGTGAAGCGCGCGGCGCGCGACGCGGCCTATTCGATGCCGCTGGAACAGATCAACGTCGCCGACCCGGAGCTCTTCCGGACCGACAGCATGTGGCCCTACTTCGAGCGCCTGCGGAAAGAAGACCCGGTGCACTGGGCCGAGTCCGGCTTCGAGGATGTGGGCGGCTACTGGTCGGTCACCAAGTACAACGACATCATGGCGGTCGACACCGACCACGGGCGCTTCTCGTCGGAGCCGACGATCGTGCTGCCCGACCCGGCGGAAGACTTCACCCTGCCGATGTTCATCGCCATGGACCAGCCGAAGCACGACGTGCAGCGGAAGACCGTGAGCCCGATCGTCTCGCCGGCGAACCTGGCCCGGCTGGAGCCGATCATCCGCGAGCGCGCCGGCGCCATCCTCGACAGCCTGCCGATCGGCGAGGAGTTCAACTGGGTGGACAAGGTGTCCATCGAGCTGACGACCATGACGCTGGCGACCCTGTTCGACTTCCCCTGGGAAGATCGCCGCAAGCTGACCCGCTGGTCCGACGTGGCCACCGCGGCGCCGGATAGCGGCCTGTTCAGCTCCACCGATCCCGAGATCGCTGAGCAGGAGCGCCGCCAGGAGCTGTTCGAGTGCGTGGACTACTTCATGCGCCTCTGGAACGAGCGGGTGAACGCCCCGCCGCAGCCCGACCTGATCTCGATGCTGGCCCACGGCGAATCCACGCGGAACATGGACCGCATGGAGTACCTCGGGAACCTGATCCTGCTGATCGTCGGTGGCAACGACACCACCCGCAACTCGATCTCCGGCTCGATCCTGGCCCTCAGTCAGAACCCGGACCAGGAAAAGCTGCTGCGGTCGGACCACAGCCTGATCCCGGCCATGGTCTCCGAGACCATCCGCTGGCAGACCCCGCTGGCCTACATGCGCCGCACGGCGCTGGAGGACGTGGAGCTGGGCGGCAAGACCATCAAGAAAGGCGACAAGGTCGCCATGTGGTACGTCTCGGGCAACCGTGACGAAGAGGTCATCGAGCGGCCCAACGATTACTGGATCCAGCGGCCGCGGGTGCGCCAGCACCTGTCGTTCGGCTTCGGCATCCACCGCTGCGTTGGCAACCGCCTGGCCGAGCTCCAGCTCAAGATCATCTGGGAAGAGATCCTCGCCCGCTTCCCGCGGATCGACGTGGTGGGCCCGCCCAAGCGGGTCTATTCGTCCTTCGTGAAGGGCTACGAGGACCTGCCGGTCATCATCCCGACCCGGAACTGAGCCGGTCGGCTCTGAACACCGGAAACGCAAAACGGGCGCCCGTGGAGTCCTGATCCGCGGGCGCCCGATTTCGTTCGATCGGCCCGCGCCTTGCTCTGGGCCGCCGGCGCAGGTTTGTTGGAGCCCATGGAAAGCCGGTTCGAGGTCGATACGTCGCGTGGTCAGGTGTGGTTCTGGGGACGCGACACCGGCCGCCCGATCCTGCTCGTGATCAGCGGGGCGTTCGCCACGGCGGACTTCTTCTGGAACATCCAGAGGGCGTTCCCCGACGCCGACGTGCTTCGGACCCACCTGCCGGGCAACCATTGTCCAGCGCTCTCCGAGATCTCGATTGCCGCCTTCGCCCAGGCTTTGGACGAGGCCCTGGCGGCGCGCTGGCGGGATCGGCCACTCATGGTCTTCGGGGCGTCGGTCGGGGGTATTGTCGCGCTGGGCCTGCGCCACCCATCGGTGCGGAGGGTCGTGACGATCGAGCCCCCTCTGCTGACGGAGGGCGTCTGGCCGCTGCTGCATTTCCGAGCTCAGACGCCCCCCGGCGGGGAGGCGTTCGTCTGGAACATCTTCGGCATCGGCCCGGATACGATCGAGCCTCGCGATCACACCTGGGTGCTGGACGATCTCCGGACGCCTTCCCTCGCCGTCATCGGGGGCGTTCCGCTAGAGCCGCCGAGACCCTTCAAGACGATGCCGAGCCTGATCAACGACGCCACGCTCGCCCGCCTGGCGGCCCATGCCCTGATCACCGTCGAAACCATCGCCGAGGCGGGGCACAACGTGGCCCGCGACGCCAACGGCCCCCTGCACCGCCTGGTGGGCGGGTGGTGGAACGCGGCGTTCCCCGAGGCCGGCATCGTCCTCTAGCGTAAGTCTGCAAGCGCCCCCGCATGGCCGCCACGGGCGGTTGACGCCCCGGCGCGCACGGTCTCCTCTTGCGCCGATCAAGCGGGGGGCTTGGGAGGAAGAGACCATGATCCGAACCAGCTTTGCCGTCGTCGCCGTCGTGGGGGCGCTGGTCGCCGGGCCGGCTTTCGCCGCCGAGAACCTGTCCGCCCACCTGGGCGGAGCGGGGTCGCCCGATACCGACGGGGCCGGGCACGCCACGTTCAAGGTCGACGCGGCCAAGAACGAGGTCTGCTACGAGGTCATGGTCGAGAAGATCGGCGCGGCCACGGCGGCGCACGTGCACAAGGGTGCGGCGGGCGCCTCGGGCCCGCCTGTCGTGCCGATGAAAGCGCCGGACGCGGCGGGCAAGAGCGCGGGCTGCGCCACGGCCGATGCGGCGGTGGTGAAGGACATCCTGGCCAACCCGGCGGGCTACTACGTCAACGTCCACAACGCCGAGTTCCCCGGCGGGGCGATCCGCGGACAGCTCTCCAAGTAGAGACCGCGGCGCCGCCCTCTGGGGACCGCAGAAAACGCAGAAGGACGCAGAAGGCATAGCAGACACGGCTCTTCTGCGTTTTCTGCGTCTTCTGCGGTTGGATCCTTACGGCGCTGGCGCGCCAAGGCAGGCTCGCGGCGCGGTCTTCTCTCCTCACCCATAGGAAGGGGAGAGTGAGCGTGGCCGGCCGGCCTAACGCTTGGGCGGCGGCTTTGCGGCGGCCGGCGCGCCCTTGGCTGGCGGGGTGGCTGCGGCAGGCGTGATGGGGGCGAAGGGTTCGGGGGGCGGGTCCCAGGCGCTCATCAGGTTGATGACCACCTTGGCGACGCTGTCGGCCGAGACCACCGCGCCGCCCCCGACGCCCTCGCACACGACCCGATAGGCCGCGTAGGTGTCGGCGGCCTCGTTCGCCGGCCCCCACTCCGGCTGAGGATTGACCTTGCTGACCAGCAGGCCGCCCGAGCGGGAGAAGGCCGAGAACTCGCGCCAGCGGGTGCGCTGGGCGTCGCAGTCATATTCGGTGAGGGTGCGCACATAGCCCGGTGTGGGCGGATTGCCGCTGAGGATGTTGCGCTGGACGCGGACGGCCCACGCCTTTCGCACGGGCGAGCCGGGCGTCGTCTCGATGCCGCTGGCGTCCATGACCGTCCAGGCGTCGGCGCCCGATTGGGTGATGTAGAAGATCTTCGCCTGGGCCGAGCTCGACGCCAGCAGCGTCGCGGCCGCGGCGGCGGCGAAAATGCGGAGGCGGATCAGCGGCTTTTGCACGGCGCCTGTAGCTATAACGTGCGGATTAAGAGAGGCCTACAGCCTTCCGCCGAGCGGTTCCGCCTGTGGCGCAGGCGCCGCAGGTGCGAGATATCACCGTTGTGCGTTGCGGCTTTGGCTTTCAATGCAGGCTGTCCTTCCGGTTCAGTGCACGAGTCGAGCGCTCTCAAAGAAGCGCCATTGGGAAGGAACGAAGCGTATGAAGATCGCCCTGCTCTGCAGTGTCAGCGCCCTTGCGGCCGGAACCCTGGTTTTGGGGGCGCCGACGTTCGCCCTGGCCCAGGACCAGGCCGACCAGGGCCCCACCATCGAAGAGATCGTGGTCACCGCCCAGATGCGGGAGCAGAGCCTGCAGGACGTGCCCGTGGTGGTCACCTCGGTAAACGCCCAGCAGCTGCAGGACGCCGGCGTCCGCGACATCAAGGACCTGACGATCGTGGCCCCGGGCCTGACCGTCACCTCCACCAGCAGCTCGGCGATCACCACCGCCCGCATCCGCGGCATCGGCACGGTCGGCGACAACCCCGGCCTGGAATCGTCGGTGGGCGTGGTGATCGACGGCGTGTACCGCCCGCGGAACGGCGTGGCGTTCAGCGACCTGGGCGAGACCCAGCGGATCGAAGTGCTGAAGGGCCCGCAGGGCACGCTGTTCGGCAAGAACACCACCGCCGGCGTGATCAACATCATCACCGCCAAGCCCTCGTTCAACGTCTCGGCGACGTCGGAGGTGCAGGTCACCAACTACGACGGCTTCGGCGCCTCGGGCTCGCTCAACGGCCCGCTGATCGACGACCTGCTGGCCGCCCGGGTCTATGTCGCCGCCCGCGAGCGCGACGGCTATTACAAGACCGTCGGGCCGGACAACAACGACCAGGACTTCTACACCGGCCGGGCCCAGTTCCTGCTGACGCCGTCCGAGAACTTCGACCTGAACGTCTCGGTCGACTACACCAAGCGCGACGAGCGCTGCTGCGGCGCGGTGCAGATCCAGAACGGGGCGACCCAGGCGATCATCCAGGCCCTGGCGCCCGGCGGGCTGGCCAACCCGCCGGACCCGGACGAATTCCGCGACTACAGCAACCGCAGCTTCCTGAAGACCGTGGTCGACACCGGCTGGGCGGCTGAGGCCAACTGGAACACGCCGTGGCTGGGCGGCGCCAAGCTGACCGCCATCACCGCCCTGCGCCACTGGAAGCAGACCGGCGGGGCCGACGTCGACTGGACGGCGGCGGATATCCTCTATTCCCCGACGCTGAAGCAGAGCTCCAACCCCGGGTCGAGCAAGTTCCAGACCTTCAGCCAGGAGGTTCGCCTGGCGGGCGCCACCGACCGGCTGAACTGGCTGATCGGCGCCTTCTACACCCGTGAGGACCTGGACCTGCACGTGCGGACCGTGACCTACGGGACCCAGTACGAGCAGTATGTAAGCGCCCTGTTCGGCGGCCAGCTGCCGCTGTTCACCGGCCGGCCGGCGACGGGCCAGACCTTCGTGGCCGGTAACGGCCAGGACGACCTTTACAGCCAGCGGGAGGAGGGCTTCTCGCTCTTCACCAACAATAGCTTCCAGGTCACCGAGGCGCTCGAGCTGACCATGGGCCTGCGCTACACCTGGGAAGACAAGGATCTCAAGACCTTCTGGAGCAACACCGACGGCGGGATCGGCTGCGCCACGGCGCTCGCCCGGGCCGCGGCGATCGGCGGACCGGTGCCGGCGACGGGATCGCTGATCCGCGCCGGCGGGCTGCTGGGCGCTGGTCCGTATCAGGTGCTGTGCGCGGCCTCGAACAGCCCGCGGTTCGGCCAGATCCGCAACAACGATCAGTCGCTGAGCGAGAAGAAGCTGACCGGGACGGCGAAGATCGCCTACCGCTTCTCGCCCGAGGTCATGACCTATGCGTCCTACGCCCGGGGCTACAAGGCCGGCGGCTTCAACCTGGACCGCATCGCCACGACCAACCAGACGGTGGCGGGCCGGCCCACCGAGCCGGTGCTGGACACCAGCTTCGCGCCCGAGACGGTCGACTCCTACGAGCTGGGCTTCAAGAACACCCTGTTCGACCGCAGCCTGCTGCTGAACGCCACGGTGTTCTACCAGAAGTACAAGGACTTCCAGCTCAACGCCTTCAACGGCCTGGTCTTCTCGGTGGCCTCGGTGCCGAAGGTGATCTCCAAGGGCGTGGACCTGGACTTCATCTGGGCCTCGCCCATCGAGGGCCTGAAGTTCAACGGCGGCGTCACCTACGCCGAGACCTACTATCCGAAGAGCAACCCGCTGTTCCTGGGCGCCAACCTGCCCGGCTCGCGGCTGTCGCTGGCGCCGCTGTGGTCCGGCTCGCTGGGCGTGACCTACGAGCGGGCGATCAACGACGACCTGATCGGACGCGTGGCGGTCAACTCCAAGAGCGTCTCCAGCTACAACACCGGCTCGGACCTCGATCCGGTGAAGAACCAGCCGGGCTTCACCCTGGTGAACGCCCGCGTCGGCCTGACCTCGGCGGATAAGCGCTGGGCGGTGGAGGCCTTCGCCCAGAACCTGTTCAACGACGTCTACTACCAGGTGGGCTTCAACGCCGTTCTGCAGTCGGGGTCGTACGACGCCTTCCTGGGCCAGCCGCGCACCTACGGCGTGGCCCTGCGCTACAGCTACTGAACGTAGAGCCCGCGCCCCGGCCTGGGGCGCGGGCCTTCCTCCGCAGACAAGGCGCCCCTGCCCCCTGGACATGGGCTGAGTTTGCTGTGATCTCCCGGCTTGGGAGAGCGCAGGAGCTGGGCGTGATCGAGACCGGAGAGCACCTTCGACAGGCGCGCCTGGCCATGGGCTGGAGCGCCGCGGACCTGGCCCGCGCGCTGCGCTTCGCCGCCAATCACGGCGAGAGCCGGATCCTGGAGATGGAAGCCGGCAAACGACAGATCTCCGGCCCGGTCACGGTGGCCGTCGAGGCCCTGCTTCGCGGCTTCGTCCCCGACGGCTTCGTGCCCCCCGCCGACCCCGCCGCGCCGCGCCCACGGCGCTGATCGCCCTGGACCATCAGTCGCGCCGCGGCGCGCCGCCCGCCCGGGCGTCCAGGGGCAAGCCCAAGGTAAAGCGGACGCCGTCCGGGTCGAAGACGAGCATGGCGTCGGCCCCCAACTCGCGTCCGACGCCGCGTTCGAGCAGGCGCGTGCCGAACCCCCGGCGCTCGGGCGGGCGAACGGGCGGGCCGCCGCGCTCACGCCAGTGGAGCCGCAGCCGCTCGCCCGATACCTGCCAGCCGACGGTCACCTGTCCGGCCGGCGCGGTTAGCGCGCCGTACTTGAGAGCGTTCGTGGACAGCTCATGCAAGGCCATGGCGATGCTCAAGGCCTGCCGGGGCGTGAGCCAGACGGCGGGACCGTCCGCCGCCAGCCGCCCCTCCGCCGCCCAGTGGCCGGTCACCCGATCCACCACATCGGCCAGGCTCGCGCCTTCCCAGTGGGTTGCGGTCAGCAGGTCGTGGGCGGCCGAGAGGCTCTGCAGCCGCCCCTCGAAGACGTCCAGGAACTCGGCCACCGGCGCGCCGCGTGCGGCGCTCTGGGTCGCCAGCGCCTGGACCGTAGCCAGGGTGTTCTTCACCCGGTGGTTCAGCTCATTGATCAGCAGCCGCTGCTGGTCCTCGGCCGTCACATGGTCGTGGATGTCGCTGGACGAACCCACCCAGGCGGCGATCTGGCCGTCCGGGGCCTTCAGCGGCTCGGCCCGCGCCAGGTACCAGCGGTAGGCGCCGTCCCGCCGCCGATACCGGCATTCGGTCTCGTAGGGGGTCCCAAGCGCCCGCGCCCGCGCCCAGGCCTCCGCCACCCGGTCGGCGTCCTCGGGATGCAGGATGTCCACCCAGCCGTTCGGCAGGGCCTGGTCGGAGGTCTGCCCCGAATACTCGTACCAGCGGTCGTTGAAGTAGTGGAGTTCGCCGTCCGGCGCCCCGAACCAGACGAAAGCCGGCAGGGTGTTCGTCAGGGCGCGAAGGCGATCCTCGCTCTCACGCTGGCTCTGCTCGGCGTTGCGCCGGTCCTCGATGTCGATGACCGAGCCCACATAGCCCAGGAACTCGCCGTCGTTGGACAGCCGAGGCGCGGCGGCGTCGATGCACCAGCGGTAGGCCCCGTCGTGACGCCGCAGGCGGTATTCGATCCGGAGCGGCGCCCGCGCCTCGACCGCCTCCCTGAAGGCCTGCTCGGCCATGCTGCGGTCGTCGGGATGAGTGGCGTCGAGCCAGCCGAACCCCTCGCCTTCGTCCGCCGTCTGGCCGGTAAAGCGACGCCAGCTGCGATTGAGATAGACGCAATAGCCCGTGGGGTCGGTCACCCACATCATCACCGGCGCATGGTCGGCCATGTTGCGGAAGCGCGCCTCGCTTTCGGTCAGGCGATCGCGCTCGGCCGTGAGGGCCCGGTCGGCCATGATCCGCGCGGTGGTCTCCATCACGATCGCCATCACGCCGGCCGGCCGACCGTCCTCACCCAGGACCGGCGAGTAGTCGAGGTCCATCCAGACCTGCTCGGGACGGCCGTGGCGGTGAAGCGTGAGCTCCTGGTCGCGGTACTGCAGGGTTCCGCCCGCCAGGCCCACCCGCATGACGTTGTCGTTGAAGGCGGCGACCTCCGGCCAGCCCTCGCGCACGTTGCTGCCGAGAAGCTGCGGGTGGCGGCCGCCGGCGAAGACCGAATAGGCGTCGTTGTAGAGCATGACGCCGGCTTCACCCCACAGCATCACGATCGGAACGGGCGACAGCAGGATGGTGGTCAGGGCCGTTCGCAGGCTCTGCGGCCATTGCGCGATGTCGCCGAGCGGCGTCGCAGACCAGTCCCGCTCGGCGATCAGCCGCCCAGCCTCTCCGCCTGCCTCGCACAGGGTTCGGGCGAAGGTCATGCGGACGGTGGCCGACAACGGGGCGGGGTCATCTCAAACGCCAAATCCGACACGTCCCTGCCCGCCCTGCACGCCGCCCGAAAGGTCAGGCCGATCGTGACAATGCGGCGGGTCCTTCCGTGTTCCCGCGACCACGGCAAAGCCCACCGACCGGGCCGCCGCCTCGGTCGGCCCACAGCGACGGGGGCAAAAGGTCGCACGAGGTTCAAACGCGACCTTAAGGCTCCGCCGTCCGAAGGTGGAGCATGCCTGCGCCTCGCCGCCTGTCCCCGACCGAACTGGCCCTCGAGTATTTCTACTCGCGGACCTACCGCGCCCAGTACGTGCTCCGGATCGGCACGATCGGCCTGGTGGCGGCCGCCTGCCTGCACTTCGACCTGCTGTCGCCGCTTCTGGCCGGGCTTTGGGTCGTCGCCTTCCTGGCCTGCGAACTGGTGATCTGGGCCTGGTGGCGGCGGATCGCGCCGCGCCTGGGCACGCTGGACCTGTCCACCGCCCGGCGGCGGCAGCGTGAGATGATCTTCTTCTGCGCCCTGTCGACCAGCGCGGCGGCTGCGCCGTTCTTCGTCAATCCGGCCCCGTCCACGGCCGCGGCCGTCGTCAGCGTCCTGTTCTGCGCGGGCGTGCTGATGCTTATCGCCGCGCAGCAGAGCATGACCCGAAACATGTTCCTGTGGACGGCCCCCCTCCCCGCCCTGGCCATGATCCGCAACATGATGCTGCTGGGGAACGGCGAGCCGCCACTGATCATGGCCGCGCTGGCCTTCTGCTTCGTCGTGAACGCTCGCCAGCTTCAGCTCTCCAACGCCAGGGCGGAGGCGCGGATGGTGCGGGGCCAGGCAGACGCGCAACGGGACAACGACGCCAAGCGCGAGTTCCTGGCGACCGTCAGCCACGAGATCCGGACGCCGCTGAACGGGGTCCTGGGGATGGCCGAGGCGATGGCCGGCGACACGCTGAGCCCTGCCCAGGCCGAGCGCCTGGACGTGGTGCGCCGCTCGGGTCACGCGCTGCAGACGCTGCTGAACGACATGCTGGACCTGTCCAAGATCGAGGCCGGAAAGCTCGAAGTGGAGATCGGGCCGTTCGACCTCGCCCAGGCCGTGACCGCGGCCGCCGAGCCCTTTCTGGCCAGCGCCCGCGGCAAGGGTCTTCGCCTGCACGTGGACGTGGCGGACATCCGCGGCCACTTCGCCGGAGACGCGAACCGCACGCGTCAGATCGTCACCAATCTCGTCTCCAATTCGGTGAAGTTCACCGAGCGGGGCGAGGTGACCGTCCGCGGCCGGCGTGTCGGCAACGGCGTCGAGCTGGAGGTGTGCGATACCGGCATCGGCATGTCCCCGGACGCGCTGGACCGGGTCTTCGACCGCTTCGCCCAGGCCGACCCCGGCGTCGCCGGGCGCTACGGCGGTACGGGGCTGGGGCTCTCCATATGCCGCGACCTGGCCGCGCTGATGGGCGGTCGGATCGAGGCGACCTCCCAAGCCGGGGCGGGGTCCCGCTTCCAGCTGTTCCTGCCGCTTCCGTCGGCGGCCGCTCCGCAGGCGACCGGGGCGGCGCTGCACGCGCGGCCGGCGGCTGCGGATCTGAGCGCGTTGCGCATCCTCGTGGCGGAGGACAATCCCACCAACCAGCTGGTCCTCCAGCATCTGTTGGGCGCCTTCGGAGACGTCGCGCTCACCATGGTCGAAGACGGCCGGGCGGCGCTGGAAGCCTATGAGCGCGAGCCGTGGGACCTAGTCCTGATGGACATCAACATGCCGGTCCTGGACGGCGTCGGGGCGACCGTGGAGATCCGCGCCCACGAGCGCGCGGCGGCGCGGCCGCGGGTCCCGATCCTGGCGCTGACGGCCAACGCCATGTCCCACCAGGTTTCCGGCTATCTGGCCGCGGGACTCGACGGCGTGGTGGCCAAGCCGGTGAGCGCCGGACAGCTCTTGGCGGCGATCACCGCGGCCATGACCCCGCCGGAGACGGCCGAGGCGGAGCGCGAGGGCCCGGCGGCTGCGCCGGCGGGCGGAAGGTGGTAGGTCTGGTCGGGCGCGCCACACCCAAGCGGACCAGATCGTGCCTAACCCCCACCGGATCTACACAACCAGCGTCGCCAGCGTCTATCCGCTCTACGTCGCCAAGGCGGAGCGGAAGGGGCGCACCAAGGCCGAGGTCGACGAGATCATCCGCTGGCTGACCGGCTTCAGCCAGGAGGCGCTGGACGCGCAGCTGGCCGAGAAGACGGATTTCGAGACCTTCTTCGCCCAGGCGCCGCGCCCCAACCCGGCCCGGGCCGAGATCAAGGGCGTGGTCTGCGGCGTTCGCGTCGAGGAGGTCGCCGAGCCCCTGATGCGTGAGATCCGCTACCTGGACAAGCTCATCGACGAGCTGGCCAAGGGAAAGGCCATGCAGAAGATCCTGCGCGGATAGCGGAGCGGGCTGCCGAGCGCCCGACGCGGAGCCGCCCGCGTAAGCCAGTCCCTCCGCCGAGCCGCGCGGACCGGGCGATCAGGCGAGAACGGCGCCGGGGCGGCCCGTGCCCTCGACCGCGCGGCCGATGGCGTCGAAGAGCGCTTGCATCTGGACCGGCTTGTGAAGCAGATCTTCGGCGCCCGCCGCCAGAGCCTGGCCGCGGATGTTCGGGCCGTTGTCCGCGGTGACAACGATGATCGGAAGGCTGGCCTTGGCGTCTCCGCGGGCCCGGATCTGACGGATGGCCGCAAGGCCGTCCATGCCGGGCATACGAAGGTCCATCAGGACGAGATCGAACGCGTCGGCGTCCAGGATGGACAGCCCCGTCTCGGCGTCCTCGGCTTCGATCATCACGACCTCGGCCGACTCGAGCATGCTCTTCACGACTTTCCGGTTCATGGCGTTGTCGTCGACAAACAGCACGCGCACTTGGGTCTCCAGGAGGCGCCTACGTAGGCGACGAGCATGTTCCCCAATACTTACAGAAGGCTAACGATCACGGACTACCCGCTGCAGCGAAAGCGCGTCCAAGCGCCGCAGGGTCCTCGCAGGCGGCGCGAAAGGCTCGCAGTTCCTGCACCAGATCAGCCGTGGCGATCGGTTTTGGAATAACGAGGCGGGCGCCCGCCCGACGCAGCCCCGCAGTCTCCTCGGCGGGGCCCGCCCAGAGCACCACGACAGCGGCGCCCGCGCTCTCCCGCGCAAGGCGTCCGACCTCCTCGAAGGCGTCGGCGTCTCCTAAGGACAGGCACCTGCCCTCGACGAGCAGCAGGTCGAACCGCCGCGAACCCAGGGCGGCGCGCGCCTCCACCGTCGATCTGGCGACCTCCAGGTCGGACACATGGCTGGCCAGCGCCGCCTTCATCACGCCCTGGGCCAGGGGGTTCGCTTCGATGAGGAGGACGGACGCGGCCGCGAGGGCCACCCCATCGGCGGCGCCAGCGCCAGCGGCGCCGCGGTCGGCGGCGGCGCGCCTCAGCGGCAGCCGGACGGCGAACCGCGAACCCACGTCCAGTTCGCTTTCCACGGTCAAGTCGCCGCCCATGGCCCTCGCCAGACGGCGACTGATGGCGAGCCCGAGGCCCGTGCCGCCGTACTTGCGGGTGATGCCGGCGTCCACCTGCGAGAAGGCTTCGAAGATCTGCTCGACCTTGTCGGCGGGGATGCCGATGCCGTTGTCCGACACCTCCAAGACCAGCATCTCGCCATCTTCGCCAAGCTCCGTCCTCGCCTCCAGCGAGACCTCGCCGCGCTCGGTGAACTTGATCGCGTTGGATGTCAGGTTGAACAGGATCTGGCGCAGCCGACCGCCGTCCTCGATGATCCAGGTCGGGGTGTCGCCCCGGTCGCAGCGCAGGCCCAAGCCCTTGCTTTGGGCCTTGTCGGTCCAGAGACGCGTCGTCTCGTCCAGCAGCCGGTGGAGATCCATCTTCGCCGGCGTGACCGTGAGGTTGCCGCTCTCCATCTTGGCGACGTCGAGGATGTCGTCGACCAGCGCCAGCATGGTTTCACCACTCGCATGCACGAGGTCGACCTTGTCGCGCAGCCCTGCCGGCAGGTTTCGGTCGCTGAGGATGACCTGGGTCATCCCCATGATCCCGTTTAGGGGCGTGCGGATTTCGTGGCTCGTCATCGCCAGGAAGTCGGTGCGGGCGGCCAGCGCCCGGTCGAGGGCGACATTCACCGCCTTCAACTCGTCGTGGGCGGCGAGGATTTCGTCGCGACTGGCGCGCATGTGTTCCGCGAGCTCGAGCAGGTGCGCCTCGCGCGCCTCGACCACCGCGCGGGCGCGGCGAGCCAGTTCATGCCGCACCAGCCAGATGAGGCAAAGCAGTTGGGCGAAGAGGATCGAGCCGGTGGCCGCGGAAACCGGCGCCGCGGCCTGGAGGGCCAGCGGCCCCCCGATCGCCGTCGCAGCGATCACCAGATGCCGGAGCAGCATGCGCCGCAAGCGAAGCGCGCTCCTGGGTCGGAGCAGATATGCGCTCCAGACGGCAAGCGCGCCGAGGAGGAGGGGATTCAGCGCCTTGAGATCTCGGCCGGCCACAAGGCTCTCGTAGGCCAGCGCATGCACGTACACGCCCGGCAGCGCGCCGTGGCGGGGCGTGGCGAAATCGTCGCCGAGTTCTTGGGCCGTCGACCCGATCAGGATGCTGCGCCCCCGAACCTGGCTGGCGTCGAACCGGCCGCGATAGACGTCCTCGAAGCTGAGGTGGTCCAGGCTCTTCTCGCGGATCCCGTAGTCGATGAGAAAGTCGGCGGTCTGCCCCGGCGACCTGTTCGCCAGGAGGCTCGCCATGGAGGCGCGCCCTCCACTTTCGCTATCGAAGCCATAGCGATAGCGCCGGACCAGACCGTCCGGGTCGATCAGGACGTTGACGCTCGCCAGCAGAGCGTCATTCGACAGGTTCGCAAGGGGCGTATTTTCCACAAGCCGCGCTGGGGCGCGTCGATCCAGCGCCTGCACGAAGGTGGGCAGCACCACCGAGCCAGGCTGCCGCGCGATGGCGGCCAGGAGCGCCTGGTCGGCGGCGGAGTCAGCCCGGGCGCTGAAGTCCACGTCGAAGGCCACCGTATCGGCGCCGGCGGCCTGCAGATTGCGGATCGCCTGGGCGAACCGCTCTCGGTCCCAGGGCCATCGTCCCGCGGCCCGGATGCTGGCCGGGTCGATCTCGACCACGGTCAAGGTCTGGCTCGCGTCACGCCTAAGAAGGTCGAAGCGCAACGCTCCTAGCGCGTTGTCGAGCGGCCGTAGCAGGCCGCTCCCCTCTGCCGCAAAGACAGTGGCGACAATGAGCACGAGGCTCGCGGCGCGCGCCAGTCGGCCCTTGCGATCAACCGGGCTGCGCGAAAGCGCCGCCCGGGCGGCGGCGAGAAACCGCCGGCCGATCATTTCGGCGGTTTGCCGTTGCCGCCGCCCCCGGCGTTTCCGTGCCCATTGCCTCCGGCGCTGCCGCCCGCGCCCACGTCGGGGCTGCCGCCCCCGTTGCCGTTCGAGCCGGCGTTGCCGTTTCCGCCGCCGCCCGCATTGCCATTCGGCACAGCGTCGATGTTGCCATGGCCGCCCCCAGCGCCGTTGCCAGCGTTCCCGGCGGCGCCGTCCGGCCCGACGCCGCCGGCGTTGCCGTTCGCGCCTGGGTTTCCGTTGCCATTGCCATTGCCGCCCGTGGCGCCGTTCCCGCCGCCCCCGGCGTTACCGTTCGAGCCCGTGTCGGCGTTGCCGTTACCCCCGGCGGAGCCGGCGCCATTCCCGTTGCCGTTGCCGCCCGCGGCGCCGTTCCCGCCCCCGCCGGCATTGCCGTTCGAGCCCGCGTTGCCGTTACCATTGGCGGCGCCATTGCCATTCCCGCCCGCGACGCCGTTGCCGCCCCCACCGGCATTGCCGTTCGCGCCCGCATTTCCGTTGCCGTTGTCGCCGCCGGCTGCGCCACCATTGCCATTGCCGCCGCCTGCAGCGTTCCCGTTCGAGCCCGCGTTGCCGTTGCCGTTACCATTGGCGGCGCCGTTGCCACCGCCGCCGGCGTTGCCGTTCCCGGTGGCGGCGCTGTTGCCGTTGCCACCGCCGTTACCGCTCGCCGCGCCGTTTTCGCTGCCGGGCGAGTTGCCATTCGCCGGAGGCCCACCTGCGCCCCCAAGGCCCGGCGGCGTAGATGGCGGCTGGAGATGGGCCGCCAGGACCACGGCCTGGACTGCCCCCGGCGCGCCCGCCGGGCCAGCAGCGCCGTCCGCGCCGGGGGCAGGACCGGCGTCGCCGCTGCGCGAGAGGATCGCAGGCGTCACGGGGCCTGCGGCGGTCCCGGGACCGTCCACCAGACCACCGGACACGGCCGTATAGTCCAGCGCGCCAAGTTGCAGAGGCTCCACCGTCGGCTCAAGGGCCGCGGATGGGGCGCTGACATTGAGCTGCGCAGGGGCCTCACGGGCGATGACGCCCGTCGCGCCCGCGCCAACGTCACGCGCCGCGCCGCCTTGGTTGGCGCGAACCTCGACCAGGCCCTCGGCCACGTGAACGGAGTCCCGGGCGACGTCCACATTCACGGTGAAGGTGGTGCCTTTGACGATGGCGGCCAGAAGTGGGGTCTCGACGCGGAAGTGCTGGGCCGGCTTCTTGTCGACCTGGAAGAGCACCGAGCCCAGGTCCTGCATGATGCGAGTGACGCCGCTCGCCTGTTCCGGCGCGATGGTCATGCGGCTGTTGGGACCGAGCGTCACGCGTTGAGCGCCGTTGAAAAGCGCTGCGCGGCCGCCCGCGGCCGTGGTGACGATGCTCCCGACGGGCACGACCTGGTTGGCGGCGCCTGCGGCCGGCGCGCGGCCGGGCGCCGCGATCCGCACGACGCCACTGGCTTCCACAAGCTTCCAGTCTGCGCCGAAGGCCGGGCCCGTCGCGGAGAGAAGCGCCAGCGCCGAGGCTGCGGCGGGGGCCAGATGGATCATACGCATGCTGCGTTACCGGGAAGGTCGACCGCTTTTCGGTCTTTCAGCCCAGATTTGTGACAGGTGCTGGCTAACCGCCGACTAACGAGCTTGGTATATTTTACTCGTTAACGCCGATTTCAGTCTCCCGACCGACAGTATCGGTCCGCGTTTTCCAGAAAGCACTCGTAAGCAACGTGACGTCTGTCGACAAGCCGACCTTGTGGCGCGTGGTTATTTCCGCCCTGCTTTCGGCGACTCTCCTCTTTCTGCAACCTGCAGAGGCAGCTCCAGGCGATGACTGTGAAGGCGGCAGATCCGACTGTTTCGTTCTGACCGGCCTGACCATCGACGGCGTCAGCGCTTATCCGCTGAAGGATCTCGCGCCGCTGTATGCCGACGCCCTGGCCCGGGAGATCAGCCCGGATGAACTGGCGCGTATCGCCCAGGCCATCACCGACAAGTATCGCAAGGACGGCTACTTCCTCTCCCGCGCGATCGTACCGCCGCAGACCGGCCCCAAGGGCCAGGCGCGGCTTCGCGTCTACGAAGGGTATATCGACGCGGTCGAGGTGACCGGCGACGCAGCCCCCGCCCTGGAAGCCCTGATGTCCGGCCTGACGGAGAAGCGCCCGCTCAGGCTCGTGGATCTCGAACGCCGGCTGGTGCTTGCGGCCGATCTGCCCGGCATCAAGCCGCGGTCCAGCATCGAGCCGGTGATCGACGACCCTGCGCGCCATAGGTTGGTGGTAAGCGCCGGGCTGCAGCGCTGGACCGGCAGCCTCTATCTGGACAACCGGGGCACCGACGCGGTGGGGCCAGACCAGGTGAACCTGCGCGTCGGCCTCAATTCGTTGGTGCGGGCCGGCGACCAGCTCGCCCTTTCAGTCTTCACCATCCCCCACGATCACAACGAGTTCCTGCAGGCCGAAGTCTCCTACGGCGCGGCGCTCGCCTCGGGGGCCCGGATTCGCGCCGCCGCATCGGCGTCGGAATCTCGGCAGGGCACGGACCCGTTCAACAACGCCGTCGGCAACGAGAGCCAGGCGGCCAGTGTCCGGCTGGCCATCCCCCTCCAGCGCGCACGCCGCCAGTCGCTGTGGGCGGCGGTTGTGCTGGACGGCCGCCACGTGGAGCAGACCTATCGCAACGGCGGCGGCTACGCCGACGACGTCCGCGCCGTCCGCGCATCACTGCAGGCCGACCGTGCGAACGGCAGTGCGTCCAGCAGCGGTTACGTGCAGATCGCCAAGGGTCTGCCAGTGCTGGGCGCCTCCGACAGAAAGGGGCCTGGACGCTCGCGCTTTGGCGCCGATGGGGAGTTCTGGAAGATCAACGCCGGCGCCACCCACTATCGGGATATCGGCTCCCGCGCCGGGATCTTCTTATCGACGGATGGCCAATGGGCGCCCGATCCGTTGCTGCTGTCCGAAACCTTCGCGCCCGGCGCTCTGCCCTATGGCCGCGCCTACAACTATGCGGAGATCTTTGGAGACAGTGGCGTCGCCGGCCTGATCGAGCTCCGCCTTGGATGGGACCCGCGGACACAGCCGTTCACCTTCCTTCAGCTCTACAGCTTCGTGGATGCGGCCAAGGTCTGGAGCCGCGATGTCGGCTTCGGCCGCAGTTCGGCGTCCCTCGCTTCCGCCGGCGCAGGCCTGCGTCTGAGTGTCCGCGACCGCGCGACCCTGCGCCTCGAAATGGCCAAGCCCCTCAACCGCACGCCCTTCGACCAACGCGATCGGGGCGTGAGGGTGTTCGGATCCTTGTGGGCAGGGTTCTAGCGACCACCCTGGCCGGACCGCGACGGGCTCATGGGGCCCCTAGGGGGCGAGCGGAGGGCGGCTCGCGGACGACCTTACCCCCACGGCTTCTGGTAGATTTCTCCGGTGTCCTTGCCCGAGCCTGGCTCGGCCATCTTGCGGTGCTGCTCGGCTTTCACGCTCTCGGGGGTGATTGCGCCCATGGCGGCCTGTAGCTTGTTCTTCCAGCCGGCGACCACGTCCCCCTCGCCTTTCATCATGGCGTCGTAGCCGGTCTTGGCGACCATGGCTGGGTCGTCCTTCTTGGACTGGCCGACCTTGGTGTCCGCCATGCCGGCGCGCTCGAAGAAGTCGGTGTCGGTAGCACCGGGCAGCAGGGTGGTGATGCTGACGCCGGTGTCCTTCAGCTCGTTGCGCAGCGCCCAGGCGAAGCTGTCGATGAAGGCTTTCGTGCCGTTATAGACGGCCTGGAACGATCCCGGCATCAAGCCGGCGATGGATCCGGTGAACAGGATCATGCCCTGGCCCCGGTCGACCATTCGCTGGGCAATCTGCTGCACGAGGTAGATGGTCCCGGTGACGTTGGTGTCGATCACGTGTCGCCAGTCGTCCACGGACTGGTCGAGAAAGGCGTGGCCTAGACCATGACCAGCGTTGGCCATCAGGTGGTCGACGGGCCGGTCGCCGACGACCGCAAGCAGCCGATCGACGCCCTCGATGGTGGAAAGGTCAACCTGAACCTGTTCGACGCGTGCGCCCATGGCGCCCAGGGCCTGGGCCGCTTCGGCCAGTTCCGGCCGGTCTGCGGCGATGATCAGGTCGAAGCCGTCGGCCGCGCACAGCTTGGCCAGTTCGTAGCCGATGCCGGACGAGGCGCCGGTGACGACGGAGAGGGGGCGGATCGCCGCGGACACTATGCCGCCTCCCTTTCCCAGTCGGGCTTCAGGACGACCTTGGTGACCTCATTCTGCTGTTCCTTGAACATCTTGTAGCCCTCGGGGGCCTGTTCGAGCGGCAGGCGGTGGCTGATCAGGAAGGTCGTGTCGATCCTGCCCTCGCCGATCAGTTCGAGCAGGGGGCGGAGGTACTTCTGCACGTGGGTCTGGCCGGTCCTCACCTGCAGCCCCTTCTCCATGAGCGCGCCGATGGGGAACTTGTCCGCCACGCCGCCGTAGACGCCCGGGATCGAGATCCGCCCCCCCTTCCGGCAGGCCATAATCACTTCGCGCAGCACGTGGGTGCGGTCGGTGCCCAGCTTGGCGGTCGTCTTCACCGCGTCCAGGACGTTGTCGAAGGAGAAGCCGTGGCTCTCCATGCCGACCGCATCCACCACCGCGTCGGGCCCGATGCCGCCGGTCATCTCAGCCAGCGCCTCGCGGACCTTCACGTCGTGGTAGTTGATGACCTCCGCGCCCATGGACTTCGCCAGCTCCAGCCGATGCGGATAATGGTCGATGGCAATGACCCGGTGCGCCCCTTGCAGAAACAGGCTCTGGATCGTGAACAGGCCCACGGGGCCGCAGCCCCAGACCGCGACGGTGTCCCCAGGCTCCACTTGGCAGTTCTCAGCCGCCATCCAGCCGGTCGGCAGGATGTCCGACAGGAACAGCACCTTGTCGTCCTCCAGCCCGTCCGGGATCATGATCGGGCCCACGTCGGAATAGGGCACCCGGACGTACTCCGCCTGGCCTCCCGCGTAGCCGCCCGTCAGATGCGAATAGCCGAACGCGCCGGTCATGGCGTGGCCATAGAGCACCTCGCTCATGTCGGCCTTTTCGGCGGGGTTGGAGTTGTCGCAGGCCGCGAACTGCTGCTTCTCGCAGAAGAAGCACTGGCCGCAGGCGATGACGAAAGGCACAACCACCCGCTGACCCTTCACGAGGTTCGATCCGGGCCCCGTCTCGACGACCTCGCCCATGAACTCGTGCCCCAGAATGTCGCCCTTGTGCAGGGTCGGGATATAGCTGTCATAGAGGTGCAGGTCTGACCCGCAGATGGCGGTGGACGTGATGCGGATGATCGCGTCGCGCGGATTGACGATCTTGGGATCGTCGACCGTCTCCATGCGGACGTCGTGCTTGCCGTGCCAGGTCAGGGCGCGCATGGCGGGCTATCCTTTCGCTTGGGAGCCGCCGCGCGGCGCGGCGTCGGGGGCTTCGGAGGTGGAGATCTCGCCCGTCTCCATGAGCTGCTTGAACCGGCGCAGCTCGCGGCGGGCCTGCACCTTCGGCTCCTTCTGGAAGAGCTTGGCGAAGAGCTTGCCGAGGTCGCCGCCGGGCGGCTCGTAGACGATTGTGGCCGTGACTTCCGTGCCCCGTCCGGCGGAACTGTCGCGGAACTCGATCCGGCCAGTGTTCCGGATGTCCGCGCCTTCGAGGGACTCCCAGGCCAGAAGCTCGTTCGGCACATCCTCGGTGAGGACGCTGTCCCACTCGACCGTGCGTCCCCCCGGCGCCTGGACCACCCAATGCGAGGTTTGTCCGTCGCCCGGCGTCACGCTCTCGACGTTCTCCATGAAGGACGCGAGGTTTCGGAAATCGCGCCAGAAAGCATAGAGCTCGGCCCGCGGCCGGTTGATGGTGACGGTGCGCCCCACAAGAGCCGCTTCGCGCCAGCCCCGCGCCTCTGCGGCCTCTTTCGCCACGTCCCGCTGATGGACGGCGGCGGTCAGGGGCGCATCGCTCTCGCGCGCCCGTTGGACGTGGTCGTCTGACATCGTCGATCTCCCTAGGCCGCGATAAGAGCCGACGGCCGTCCAGGGTTCCTTTGTCGCCGCGCCGACAGTCCCAGAAACCCGTGCGTTCCGGGCGCATGGTTCCTCGCCGAGCCGCCGGCTGAAACCGGACGCTCTTGTGAGGCCCAAGCGCCCGAATCGCGGTCGCCGTTAGCCTCCCGGGTGGAGTCCCGGCGCTTCCTGGCCCGTGCGCGCGACGTACTCCGAATAGCCGCCGCCGTACTGGTGGACGCCCTCGGGCGTCAGCTCCAGCACGCGGTTCGACAGGGCGGCCAGGAAGTGGCGGTCGTGGCTGACGAAGAGCATGGTGCCCTCGAAGCCCGCCAGGGCGGCGACCAGCATCTGCTTCGTCACCATGTCGAGGTGGTTGGTCGGCTCGTCCAGGACCAGCAGGTTCGGCGGATCGAACAGCATCTTGGCCATGACGAGGCGGGCCTTCTCGCCGCCCGACAGGACGCGGCAGGGCTTTTCCACGTCGTCGCCGGAAAAGCCGAAGCAGCCCGCCAGCGTGCGCAGCGCCCCCTGGCCCGCCTGCGGGAATGAGCTGTCCAGCGACTCGAAGATCGTCTCCTCGCCGTCCAGCAGGTCCATGGAGTGCTGGGCGAAGTAGCCCATTCGGACGCTGGCGCCGATGCCGACCGTGCCCCGGTCGGGCGCGGTGGCGCCGGCCACCAGCTTCAGCAGCGTCGACTTGCCGGCGCCGTTGGCCCCAAGGACACACCAGCGCTCCTTGCGGCGCACCAGGAAGTCGAGGCCCTCATAGATCGGCTGGGCGCCGTAGCCCTTATGGACCCCCTTCAGGCTGATCACGTCGTCGCCCGAGCGCGGCGGGCTCTTGAACTCGAACTGAACCGATTGGCGGCGGCGCGGGGCCTCGACGCGTTCGATCTTGTCGAGCTTCTTGACCCGACTCTGCACCTGGGCGGCGTGGCTGGCGCGCGCCTTGAACTTCTCGATGAACTTGATTTCCTTGGCCAGCATCGCCTGCTGGCGCTCGTACTGCGCCTGGCGCTGCTGTTCGCTCAGCGCGCGCTGCTGGTCGTAGAAGTCGAGGTCGCCCGAATGGGTGATGAGGTCGCCGCCGTCGATCTCCACCACCTTGCCGATGATGCGGTTCATGAACGCGCGGTCGTGCGAGGTCATCAGCAGGGCGCCGCCGTAGTTCTTGAGGAAGGCCTCGAGCCAGATCAGGCTTTCCAGGTCGAGGTGGTTGCTGGGTTCGTCCAGCAGCATTCCGTCGGGCCGCTGAAGCAGGATGCGGGCGAGCGCCACGCGCATCTTCCAGCCGCCGGACAGCAGGCCGACGTCGCCATCCATGCGCTCCTGGCTAAAGCTCAGGCCCGCCAGCACCTCTCGCGCCCGGGCCTCGAGCGCATAGCCGTCCAGTTCCTGGAAGCGCTCCAGCACCTCGCCATAGCGTTCCATGACGGCGTCCAGCCGATTGGCCTGGTCCGGATCGACCATCGCCGCCTCGAGCTCCGACATTTCAGCAGCCAGGGCGCTGACGGGACCGACGCCGTCCATCACCGCGGCGACGGCGCTCTGGCCCGACATCTCGCCGACATCCTGGCTGAAGTAGCCAATCGTCATGCCTGGATCGATCGCGACCAGCCCGTCGTCGGGCTGCTCCTCACCGGTGATCATGCGGAACAGCGTCGTCTTGCCGGCGCCGTTCGGGCCGACCAGCCCCACCTTTTCGCCCTTCTGGATGCTCATCGAGGCCTCGATGAACAGGATCTGGTGGCCGTTCTGCTTGGAGATATTGTCGAGACGGATCATGGGGCGGCCTGCTAACGCGGAGGCGACGAGAACGCCACCCTCGGCCGGTGGGCCGATCGTCCCAGGGCCGTCAGCGACGGGGGCCGGCAACCCATCGGATCGGCCAAGACGTGCCCGCTGCGCCGTGATCGCGAGGCCTTCAGCGGCGGTTACCCTCCGATCCCGGCACCATCAGCCAGGGCGCTGCGCGGAGATGGCGAGCCTCGAACGCCCGGATCTCACCCCCGCGCGCCAGCGTCGCCCCGACGGCGTCCAGGCCATCCAGGAGCGCTTGGCGCCGGGACGGCTCGATCTCGAAGCCCGTCAGCAACCCGCCCGATGCGATGGTTTGAGACTGGAGATCGATAGTCATCCGAAGCCTTGCCGGATCGCTCGCCGCCTCGAGCAGTAAGGCGTGCGCCTCGGGCGGAAGTTCCACCGCCAGCAGACCGTTCCGGGCGCAGTTATCGAAGAAGATCCCGCCAAAGCTCGTGCCGATGAGGGCTCGGACGCCAAGCTGCGCCAAACCCCAGACCGCATGCTCTCGGCTGGACCCGCATCCGAAATTTGGGCCGACGACCAGAAACGCGGCGTTCCGCCAAGGCGTCTGATTGAGCACGAAGTCGGGCCGCAGGCCTCCGGCGGCGTCGAACCGGAGATCGTAGAACACGCCACGGTCGAGGCCGCTGCGATCCACGCCCTTCAGGAACTGCTTGGGCATGATCACATCGGTGTCGATGTTGGCCGCGGGCAGCGGCGCCGCCGCGCCGGTCACCGATCGGAACGGTTGCATCGTCAGGATCCCAGGTGGCGCACGTCGGCGAGGCGCCCACAAACCGCCGCGGCCGCGACCATCGCGGGGCTCATCAGGTGCGTCCGCCCGCCGGCCCCCTGGCGCCCCTCGAAGTTGCGGTTGGTGCTGGAGGCGCACCGCTCGCCGGGCGCGAGCACGTCGTCGTTCATGGCCAGACACATCGAGCAGCCGGACTGGCGCCACTCGAAGCCCGCCGCCGCGAAGACGCGGTCCAGCCCCTCGGCCTCCGCCTGTCGGCGCACCTCGCTGGAGCCCGGCACCACCATGGCCCGCACGCCCTCCGCCACACGACGGCCGCGGAGCACCTGCGACGCCTCACGCAAATCCTCGATGCGCGCATTGGTGCACGAACCGATGAACGCCCGGTCGATGGGGATGGCCGACAGGGGCGTTCCCGGGGTCAAGCCCATGTACTCGAGCGCCCGGGCGGCGTCCCGCCTGCGGGACGGGGTGGCCTGGGCGGCGGGATTCGGGACGACGGCGCTGACGGGCGCGACCTGGTCGGGGCTGGTGCCCCAGGTGACCATCGGCTCGATCTCGCCGGCCGGCAGCGTCACGCGACGGGCGAACGGGGCCTCCTCGTCCGAGCTCAGCCGCAGCCAGGCGGCGGCCGCCTGGTCCCATGACGACGCCGTCGGGGCGCGGGGCCGCCCTTTGAGGTAGGCGAGGACCTTCCGGTCGGGCGCCATCAGGGCGCCGCGGGCGCCGCATTCCACGGCCATGTTGCAGATGGTCATGCGGCCCTCGACGCTCAGGGCCTCGACGACCTCACCCGCGAACTCGATGGCAAAGCCCGTAGCGCCGTCCGCGCCGATGTGACCGATCAGGGCCATGACGACGTCCTTGGCGACGACCCCCACTGGCAGCCTGCCGGTCACTTCGACCCGCATAGGCCGAAGGCGTCGGTACACCACCGTCGAGGTGGCGAGCATGTGCTCGATGTCCGAGGTCCCGATGCCGAAGCCCAGCGCGCCCAGCGCTCCGTAGGTCGTCGTGTGGCTGTCGCCGGCGGCCACCACCATGCCGGGAAGGATGAACCCGAGCTCAGGGGCGACCACGTGCTCGATCCCCTGCGACGGATGCAGGATGTCGAACAGCTCGATGCCGAATTCGCGGCAGTTTCGGGCGAAGTAGGCCACCTGCTCGGCGCCGCCCGCGTCGGGCATCGCCCGGGTCCGCCGCGGCGCGGTGCCATTGACGTGGTCGACGACGCCAAGCATCGCCTCCGGCCGCCACACGCGGCGCCCCGCTTCCCGCAGCCCGGTGAACGCCTGGGGACTGGTGTACTCGTTGAGGACGCTGCGATCGACGTAGAGCAGCACGGTCTCGCCGTCCGGATCGAGCCGCGCCACGGTGTGGCTGTCGACCAGCTTGTCGTAGAGCGTGCGCGGCGCGCCGGTCATCTCCGCCCCCGGCCCGGCCGGCCGTCCGCCACGACGCATTCGGGTGGCGGGTCCCGCCCCTCGAACACGTCCACCACGCACTGCGCGGCGATCATGTTCGTGCGCTCGAGCCCTTCGCGGGTGGAGGCGCCGGCGTGAGGCGCGGCGACGACATTGGGCAACGCGATCAGCTCATCCGTGACGGGCTTGAGGCTGGGGTCGCTCTCGCTCTCGAACACGTCGAGGCCTGCGCCGCCGAGGCGGCCAGTCTTGAGGGCGGCCAGAAGGTCGGTGTCCGACACCAGCCCGCCGCGGGCGGTATTGATGACGAAGGCGCCCGGCCGCATGGCGGCGATGCTATCCGCATCGATCAGGTGGCGCGTCTCGGGCGTCAGGGGGGCATGCAGGGTGACGTAGTCGCTCTCGCGCAGAAGCGCGGGCAACTCGACGAACCGCACGCCGGCGGCTGCGGCATAGGCAGGGTCCGGACGCGAGGTCGCCACCAGGATCTCGGCCTCAAAGCCCCGAAGGCGCTGAACCACGCTGCGGCCGATGCGGCCCAGCCCGACGACCCCGACCGTCCTGCGGTAAAGATCCGTTCCCATGAGGATGCTCCACGACCCGCCGATCATCTGGCCCTGCGCCTCGCGGAAACGTCGGCCCACGGCGAGCATCATGCCGATGGCCTGGTCCGCCACCGAGGCCTCGTTACCGCCAGCAGCTATCGTGACGACGCGCCCAAGATCGCGGGCTGCGGCCAGGTCGACCCGCTCGTAGCCGACGCCGCGGCGCGAGATCGCAAGCAGGCCGGGCAGGTCCGACAGGAGCTCGCGGGTCACCCGGGCGTGGCCGACGATCCACCCCCCAGCGCCCTGCAGCAGATCGACCAGCTCGCCCTGCGACAGACCGCCGTCGGCCTGGCCCGGCGGAAGCTCAGCCAACACGACCTCGCAACCGGCGCTTTCGAGAATCGCGACGGACGCGTCATCGAAGAACCGCTGGGTGACGACGACCCGACGGGAAGGTTCACGCATGGCCCATTCCCCCGGTGCTCAGCCGAGCTCGACATCGAGCAGCCGGACGAACTGCTGGCCGCAGTGCATGTCGCGCTCCACCATGCCGCCCTGGGGCGAAGCGCGCGGATAGGAGACCTTCAGCATGTGCAAGTCGCGAACGGGGTGGTGTTGCACGAGCGCCGGATCGGCCCCGTAGAGGCGCCTGAACAGGTCCGGACCCAGGGCTGGATTCGCGTGATGCCGCTCGAACGACTCCGGCCCGTCGAAGAAGAGATCGATGGTCACCCAGTAGGGGCCGGCGTTCTTGGAACGCAGGTGGCGGCAGACGTCCTTCACCTTGGTCATCAGGCGCCCTTTCCGTTCGCAAGGTCGATCCAGACCGTCCGGACGAGGTCCAGCGGGTCGTCCAATTCCACCACGTGGTTCAGCCGGAACTCGTAGATGGGGCCCCGCTCGATCTCGGCCGGGCTGAAGGCGAAGCCGTAGCTCGGCAGTTCCTTGTCCATAATCACCGGGAAGTGGAAGAAGTACGGGTTGCAGGCCTTGGCGATCTGGGTGGCCATGGCCTGGCTGTCGGCGGTCGCCACGAAGAGGACGCCGACCTCCCGCGGCGGCGGCGTGCCCGGCGGCGGCGTCTCGCCCGAGACCGCGTTCCACCCGTAGAGGCGCAGAGAGATGTGGAAGTCGCCTGCCGCCTCGCCGATCGTCCGGCGCACCCGCTCGTTGAGCGCGGCGAGCAGGTTGTCGTGGAAGGTGTCCAACCGCGTGAGCACGTCGGGGTCCTGGATGCCGATCAGCATCACCGTCTGGTAGCGGCCGCTCGAGGCGCCCTCGAGCTTGAGCGTGTACGGCTTGGGGTCCCAGACCGAGCCTGTGACCCTGACCCTCCGATCGTCGAGGGCAGCGTACCGGGCGAGCGTGACGTCGAGCACGCCGCCCGGCTCGGTCAGTCGGAACGGATTGGCGTTCTCGTACAGCATGTGCGCCGAGACGCTGTCTGGGTCGCAGCGGTTACCGGAGGCGAGCGGCTCGACCTCGAAACCGTCTGCCCCGATGCTGACCAGCACGCCCGCGCCCTCGGTCGGCTTGACCGTGCACTGTGACCCGCACTCGGCGACCTTCGCCGCGTGCCAGGCCGCGCCGGCGTGCACGCCATGCATCAGGGCGAAGCAGGCGATCACCGCCGTATCCGTCGTCCGGCCGCCGATGATGAGGTCCGCGCCTGCCTGCAGGGCGGCGATGTAGGGCTCGGGGCCCATGGCGGCCACGATATGGTCGCAGGCGTCGATGGTCGTATCGTCGAGGGGCCCCAGCGGCGGCAGCGGGCGGATCTTGCCCGCCGCATTGCGCGCCTTGAGCACCGCCTTGTCCTGCTCGGAGTAGAGCAGCGCGATCCGGGGCGTCAGGCCGGACTCACGAGCGATCTCCAGGGCGATGTCGCGAGTCCAGTCCACGTTGAGGTCGCCGCCCGCCTGACCGGCGGTCCCGACGATGACGGGGATCCCCGCTTCGGCCCCGGCCTTCATGAGGATCGCGAGGTCTCGCTTGATCGAGCCGCGGTTGTTCTTCGAGACCCCCAGCGCGAGGTAGGCGGCGCCGCTGTCCGTGGATCCCGCATCGGTGGCGATGGCGTGGGCCCCCAGCGCCAGCCCCCGCGCCACCTCTTCCTCGCGCACGCCGGCGCCCAGCGAACCGCAGGGCACGATGATCTTGATGGGACTGTCCGACATGCTCGCCCTTCGCTGTGGCCGCAACCGGCGGCATGGAGCGCTTACGTTTATGGATGCATTGCGTCAAGTTTTTGCATCCATTCTTTCACTCAGCGCGGAGAGGGATGCCTCCGGTGGCAAGTGTGACGGCGAGCACCACCAGGCACACCAGCACCGCCCACTTGAGGCTGAAGCGCTGAGCGTCGGCGACGTCGACCTTGAGCAGACCGCAGGCCAGATAGATGGGCGCGAGCAGCGGGCTGAGCGCGTGCACCGGCTGACCGATCAGCGAGGCGCGCGCGATGGCGGTGGGATCGATGCCGAAGACCGCAGCCGCCTTCGCCACGACGGGGACTACGCCGAAGTAGTAGGCGTCGTTGGACATCAGGAAGGTCAGCGGCATGCTGGCCAGGGCCGTGATCGGGGCCAGGTAGGGTCCGACGGAAGGCGGCAGCACCGAGAGCGCGGCGGAGGCCATGGCGTCGGACATGCCGGTCCCGTTGAGGATCCCCGTGAAGGCGCCGGCGGCGAAGATCAGCAGCACGATCTGCACCACGTTATCGGCGTGCGCGGCGATGCGGGCCTTCTGATCGGCGAGGCGCGGATAGTTGACTGTCGCGGCGATGGCGAAGGCGGCCATCATCAGCACCGGCAGCGGCGCGAGCCCGAGGATCATGCCGGCCACCAGCGCTCCGGTGAGCGCCAGGTTGAAGAAGAACAGCTTCGGCCGGCGGGCCGCCAGGGTCGCCTCGTCTTCTTCCAGCAGCACGGGAGGGCGCGTCCCGGCGACGGACGGCGACCATTCCAGGCGTCGGCGCTCGGTCATGCCGAACCGCCAGGCCAGCAGGAAGGTCGCCACGAGGCCCGCCGCGAGACCCGGCAGCAGCGGACCCACCACCTCCTCCAGGTCGGCCTGAACCGCCGCCGCTGCGCGGGCGCTCGGGCCGCCCCAGGGGAGCAGGTTCATCAGCGAATTGGCCAGGCCGAGCAGGGTCGCCAGGATCAGGGGGTTCATCCCCACCCGCCGATACACCGGAAGGAACGCGGTGATGACGATCAGCACCGTGGTGGTGCCGTCCCCGTCCAGGGAGACGATCGCCGCCAGGGCCGCGGTGCCGAGGCTGATGCGAACCGGATCGTCGCGCACAAGCGCCAGCACCCGCCGCACCAGCGGCGCAAAGAGGCCCGCGTCCATCATGAACGCGAAGTAGAGCACGGCGAACGCCAGCAGCAGCGCCGTCGGCGCCACCTGCAGCACGCCCTTGATGATCATCTCGCCCAGCTGAGGGCCCGCGCCCGCCACGAGGCCGAACAGGATCGGAATGACCAGCAGGGCGGCGATCGCCGACATCCGCTTGGTCATGATCAGGGTCATGAAGGTCAGCACCATGGCGGCGCCGAGGAAGGCCGGATCGAGCAGAGCGGTCACGGGGAGGCCTCCACCTGGAAGGGATGAGCGATGAGGGCGCGGGGGCTTCCCCTGCCCGGGTCGGCGCGGTGTATGGAGGGCGAGGCATGGCGCGGCCGTCTGCGGCGCTGGGCCGGGGACAGGGGAAGCCGATGACGTTCGACCACGATACCGGAATGGCCGAGGGGTTGGGCGAGCCGCCGCAGACCGAGCCGGCCACTCACACCGTGCTGACCCAGCTTCGCGAGAGGATCGTCACCGGGCAGTTCGCGCCGGACAGCAAGCTGCGGGCGGAGGCGCTGGCGGCCGATATGAACGTCTCGCGCACGCCGGTGCGCAGCGCGCTGGCTGTGCTCTCCGCCGAGGGCCTGGTGAGCTACGGCATGAACCGCGGCTACACCGTGCGCGCCATGGGCATCGGCGATGTGTTCGACGCCATCGACGTGCGCGCCGCCCTGGAAGGCCTCGCCGCGCGCCTCTCTGTCGAGGTGGGCTGGGCCGAGGACGCCCTCAGCGAACTCGAAGCGCTGGCGCGGAGCGGTCGGGCCATCGTCGATGGGAACACCTGGTCCGAGGCCATCGAGCTCGACTGGTATCGGATCAACCGCCTGTTCCACATGGCTATCCATCGGGCGTCCCAGAACACGGTCCTGCGCAACGCCATCCGGATGACCCTGATCTACCCACTGTTCGGGGACCCTGCCCGCCTCTGTCCCAGTGTCGCGGCCCATGTCCCCCCTCGTCTTCGCCAGGTGCCGGACACGACCCCTGAATTTATTCAGCGCTCGCAGGCGCAGCACGAACAGATCGCTGCGGCCATACGCGACGAAGACGCCGAGGCGGCTGGCCGGCTGATGGCGGCGCATGTGCTCGCCACGAAGACGCGGCTCCACGCGATCGCCACGCGCCGCTGAGGCTCGATGGCATAGACGTATCCAATTATGTTTTCAATTGGATCCATTTTCTTGACGCATATGATCCACATGCCGTAACGAGGCCTCCAGCCTGCCGAACACCGGCGGGGAACAATGGGGAGTCGAGACGTGAGGGCATTTCGCAGTGCGCTGGCCTATGGCTGCGCGACGGTCGCGCTTGGAGGCGCCGCCTCCGCCCAGACGTCCGCGCAGCCGGCCGCGGGCGTGGTCGAGGAGATCGTGGTCACGGCCCAGCGCCGCGCCGAGAGCCTTCAGGACGTCCCGGTGACGGTCACCGCCTTCGGCGCGGAAACCGTGCAGGAGGCCCGCATCCGCGAGGTGCAGGATGTCGCCGGCCTGACGCCGGGTCTGCAGTTCGACGCCTTCCCCGCGTCCCAGCCGCGCATCGCAATCCGCGGCGTCGGCTCGTCGGATCGGGGCGCCGCGGGCGACCCGAGCGCGGCCGTGTTCATCGACGAGATCTATATCGGCCGCCCCGCCGCCGTGGCCTTCGACGCCTTCGACGTGGAGCGCATCGAGGTGCTGAAGGGCCCGCAGGGCACGCTGTTCGGCCGCAACGTGGTGGGTGGGGCGATCAACATCGTGAACCAGCGTCCGGAGCTGGCGCGCTTCCGCGCAGCCGCCGAAGCGACGGTCGGCGACTACGACCGGCTGGAGGGCGCAGGCATGCTCAACGCTCCCTTCGCCGACGGAACGGCGGCCCTGCGCATCAGCGGCGCCTGGCGCACTCGCGATGGCTACGTCCTGAACACCCGGACCCACAGCCGGATCGAAGACCAGGACAGCCGCAGCGGCCGGGTGCAACTGCTCTACGAGCCCACCGAGACCTTCCGGCTGCACGCGACGCTCGACGGCGCCCGCAGTCGCGAGACCGGGCCGGCGCAGCACGTGCTGGACCTGGACGAGACGGATCCGCTGTCCGGCCTCTGGACCATCGACCGCGACCGTGACCGCACCGCCGGCGCGACCGAGGGATTCCAGGACCGCGACACCTGGGGCGCGCGGCTCCAGGCGGACTGGGACCTGGGCTTTGGCACGCTGATCTACCTGGGCTCGTATCGCGAGCTGGACTACGGCGCCGCCTATGACTTCGATGGCGGCGACCACCCGCTCGACATCTTTGGCGGCAATGAGGAAGAGGGTGACTTTTCGAGCCACGAGCTCCGGCTCGCCTCGCCGTCCGACAGCCGACTCCAGTGGGTGGCAGGGGTCTATGCCTTCCGAAGCGACACCGATCGCCAGGACATTCTGCGGCTGGACCTGAGCGCGGTGGGCGGCGACCTGGCGA
>NZ_MHXN01000018.1:31859-33002 GCF_001824475.1 Phenylobacterium sp. RIFCSPHIGHO2_01_FULL_69_31
GAGATCTACACCCAGGCCGCGGAGCAGAAGAGCTATGCCGCGTTCGGCGACGTCACCGTGCCCGTCGGCGAGACGCTCTCCGTGATCGCCGGCCTGCGCTATACCCGCGACGAGAAGGACTACCGCGTCGACAACCTTGCCGGCGACTCCATCCTTCGCGGCGAGGAACGCTTCAACGTCAGCGTCTCCGACACTTACGACGCCTGGACCTGGCGCGCAGGCCTCAACTGGCGGCCGAGCGAGGACCACCTCGTCTACGGAATGGTGTCGCGCGGGTTCAAGAGCGGCGGCTTCCAGGACACGCCCGGCGATGCGGTCGACGCGGCCGACGGTTTCGATCCCGAATACGCCACCCAGTACGAGATCGGACAGAAGAGCGCGTTCTTCGGCGGCGCGCTGGTCTGGAACAACACCGCCTATGTGATGAAGTACACCGACCTGCAGACTAGGCGGACCCTGCCCGACCTCAGCATCGTCACCGACAACGCCGGCAAGGCCACCATCAAGGGCTTCGAGAGCCAGCTCGCCTGGCGGCCCTTCGCCGGCGCACGGCTGACGGCAGGCTATGCGTATACGGACGCAACGTTCGACGAGTTCGAACCCGAGCCGGGCGTGGACTACTCCGGCAACCGCCTGTCGCGCACGCCGAAGCACAAGTTGGTGCTCTCGCCGTCCTACACCGTCGACATGCCCGACGGCAGCGATCTGCGCCTGGCCGTCGACTACCACTACGAGAGCCGGATCTTCGACGACAACTCGAACACCGGGCCCGAGCAGCGCGCGCCGACCCACTTCGTCGACGCCCGGGTGGTCTTCACCGATCCCACCGACCGCTGGTCGGTCGCGCTGTGGGGCAAGAACCTCACCAACGAACTGACCCGCACGTTCCAGGCGGTGTTCCTGGGCGCCAACTTCGGCGCCTACAACCCGCCGCGGACGGTGGGGATCAGCCTGAACTACACCTATTGAGCCACGAAGGGCGCAAGGCCGGGAGAGACGAGATGGCTGACGGTTCGATCGCGGGGGTCACGTCGCTGAAGGGCAAGGTGAGCGCCGAGGAGTGGCAGGCCCGGGTGGACCTGGCGGCGCTGTACCGCCTGGTGGCGATGCATGGGTGGGACGACCTGATCTACACCCACATCT
>NZ_MHXN01000019.1 GCF_001824475.1 Phenylobacterium sp. RIFCSPHIGHO2_01_FULL_69_31
ACCAGGGCGCCCGGCGTCACGGAAGACTTGCCGATCCGGCCGGAGATCGGCGCGCGGACCTGGGTGTAGTCGAGATTGATGCGCGCCTGCTGCACCGCTGCGCGCTGGGCCTGTACGTTCGCGGCGGCGGATTGGGCCGCCGACTGGGCGTCGTCGTTGTCCTGCTTGCTCACCGCGTTGATGGCGACCAGCTCCAGGTAGCGGTCGGCCTTGAGCTTAGCCGAGGTGGCGGTCGCCTGGGCCTGGGCGAGCGCGGCGTTGGCGCTGTCGAGGCTGGCGCGGTAGATCGCCGGGTCGATCTGGTACAGCGGCTGGCCCGCGCGGACGGTGGAGCCCTCCTGGAACAGCCGGGCCTTGACCACGCCGTTCACCTGAGGGCGCACCTCGGACACCAGCGAAGCGGACGTCCGTCCGCTCAACTCCATCGTCAGGTTCACAGGCTCGGTGCGGACGACGACCACACCGACGGCCGCGGGCGCGTTCGGGTCCGGGCCGGCCGGGGCCTTCGCGCCGCATGCGGACAGGAGGAGCGCCAGCGCAATCGCCGCGCCGGAGAGGATCGATCTGGGCATCCAACACCTGGAAAACAGGGATACTCGGGCGCAGGTCTTGACAATTCCGGCCCGGAAACTACAAGAATGAACGTTCATTCGCGGTCGCTGCCTAAATGAGCGCCTGCCAGAAGTCAATCCACCGCGGCCTGACCTGCGGCTCACCACAGGATCCCTATGGCGGAGGCCGCCCCAAAGCGGATGGATGCGGAAGCGCGGCGGCAACAGATCGTCGACGCGGCCTCCGCCTGCGCACGCCGATTCGGCTTTCATGGGTCCAGCATGGCTGAGATCGCCCAGGCCGCCGCCCTGAGTGTCGGGCAGATCTATCGCTACTTCGAGAACAAGGAAGCGATCATCGCAGCCATCGTCGCGCGCGACATGGCCGAGATGCGCGACAGGTACTCCGAACTGAAGGACGGCGGTGCGCCCTTTCTGGAGGCGATCCTGACCAAGTGCTCGTCCGCTCTTGACGATCTGTACGAGGCCGATCGCGCGGCCCTGACCCTGGAGGTCGTCGCGGAGGCCGCTCGCAATCCCAAGGTCGGCGCCATCCTCCGGGCGGCAGACGCTGAAGAACGCGAAATGCAGCACGAACTGTTCCGTGCCGTCATTCCCGCCGGATGCAACGAAGCGGAGCTCGTAGCCCGGTGCGAAGTGATCAGCATGCTGTTCGAGGGCATGACGATGCGGGGTGTGAACAACCCCGACGGCGATCGGCAGGCCATCGCCCGCGTACTGCGCTCGACTCTCCGGCATCTGCTGGCCGAGCCATGCGGCGACCGCGTGTCCTGACGATCAACGTCAGATCTTTGGGCGTCACCTTCCAGATGACTGTTGGGACCGGCTCAAGATCTCATGCCCCTGCGTAGGCGTCTCCCGTAGCGCTGATGAACCGCGGGATGCGAGCGTCATCATCGGGCAGGCCGAGGAAGGTGGCTTCGCGAAAAGCTCGCGCGGGGTCGTGACCGATGTGTCGCGGTTCGAGACATCCCATGCCCTTTCGCCGCCCCAGAAGGAGTTCAACCGCCTCCTCGACGAACTTGGCTCCGGCTGGGAGTCCTTTTGCGGGCCTGTGGACGGCGCCGAGCATGAACGTGGCGGACATCAAGGATGGCTCGAGTTCACGCGTCGAACTGCCGGGCCTTCGCGCGGGATCTCCCGCTCGACCTATTCTGCCGCACAACGTCGAGCGCGCCGAAATTGCGGCGATCCTTTGAGCGATTGAGTCGAGGGAAGACCCCGAAGTCTCGATTAGGTATGTTCTAGCGATCATTGATCGGACGGGGGCGGACATGAAGGGTGACTTCGGGCGGAAGTCTCGTCCATGGGTCGTCGTCGCATGGGCGGTCGCATTGCTCACGCCCGTCGGCGCCGTCGCACTTCCGTTGACCAGTCTTAAGGATCAGGGTCTTGACGCGGCCTTTGGCAGCTATGCCCCACGCGGCGACTGTGCTCGAGAGCCCCGCATCACCCTCGACGAGACCGGTTTCACCTTTCGCGCCGATGGCCGCATGTTGCAGAGCCGGAGGTTCGAACGCGCCTTCTCGTACATGGGCCCAAGCTACGAAGGCATCAGCGCGGTGTTCTTCCCGTTTCCGGTGAGCAACAGCAATTTCGGCCCGGTGATCATGATTGTGAACGCCGACGAGAAGCCCGGCCTGATCCGTCTAGAAGCCGATGTGGCGCCCGGGCAGCGGCTCGACCCCTTCCACGGCGCCCTGACCAGGGCGGCTCCCTATCTTCGGTGCGGGGGCGCGGCGAAGGCGCCTCCTTCGCGTCCCGCAGACAAGGCGCCCAGCGCGCCTGCGAGGGCGTCCGCGCCGCCGGATTGGGGGAATCTGTCGTCCTTCGTCGATGATTACAGCGCCAATATCGCCCTTTTCGGCGCAGGTCCGATAGCGGCGGCGATCCGCGCTCAGTTGGGTGGTAAGACGACCGCGCTGCAGAAGAACCTGTCGGTGGCGACCCCTTTGAAGCGACAGGGATCGGCCTTCTACCTCTCCGGCAATGCGCCCCACCAGGGCGGTATGGAACAGGCCTACGTCCTGCTGGATACGAGCCGGCGCGCCGTGCAGGTCGGGCTGTGGGAACGCGGCAAGTTGAGCGTTTATTCGCCGCCAGGCCGCAGACTCGCGCCGCCCGCGGATATCCAAACGCTGTTGAACAACAGCCCACCGGAAGACGCCGTCGCAGCTCCCGGGACCCCCTGGGAGGTTGTGCCGGTGCAACGTCGCCCCCCCATGGCCTATGTGGATGTGGCGGCCTCCCCGAACATCAAGTCTTTCAGCCTGTTCTGCGACAACGGGCGGCCGATGATATCGATGCTGCTGAACAGGCCATCGACCCGGCCCTCAGTCACGGTGACCTGGAATTTCGCGGGCGGCCTCGTCAACATCCCGATGAGCCGGGGCAACGGGGAGGGGACGTTCTGGCAGGCCAATCTGACTGGTTCACCCCTGCTACCGACGCTACTGCGGCAATCTGGACCGGTCTATCTGCGCATCAACGGCCAGATGGAAGGTGAGGCGTCTCTGCTGGGGGCCTCCGCCGCTGTCAGGACCGCCTTGGGATCGTGCCAGAGGTTCTGATCGCGTGCGAACGGATCAAGAAGTTGCAGTTCCGCGGCTGGTTCGCATGGAGCGTGGCGGCGAACTCGATGGCATATGCTGCCTACGCTTCCGATAACGCCCGACGTGCATCATGAATCTCAATGGTCACATCGCCAATCGTCTGGGCGGCCGCGAAAGTCGGGGCCTCGCCCAAAGGAGTACTGAGCTGGGCCTCAAGCCGGCGCCAAACACCCCTTAGGCCGCGCCCGAGAAGGCTATCGTATTCAAGCTTAGCGGAATACACTCTCCGCGCGAACGTAAGCGAGACACTGCCGATCATCCCAAACTCTTGGAACATTGCGGGCCTGCAGACTTGGCGTCCGATGGCGGCGGAATTCACGGGGATTTGAACACAGAAGGGAAGCAGCCCTGGTTTCCAAGCGCCAGGAACCAAGCTTCAGCGTTGCCGTTAAGTATGTCAGCAGCAGACCCGCGCCCCAGCCGCGCCCGCGAAACTTCGAACCGGAAAACTTGAATGCGGACTTTTCAGCTTGGTATTCTTGCAATGTTGGTTATTCAGGTCATGACCCTATCGGGTCGTGCGTCGGCACAGCCGCAATCTGCGGCATCGGAGCCTAACTCAAAAGACCGAACGACCGCCGAACGGCCCCTGACCTCTTCGGAAGCGAGCCGGGAAAGCCTGGAGGGAGCGGTGACGTCGCCGCTTCGTGATGCGAACTTGATCAAATCCGACATTCCGCCAGTCCTCCTGCAGGCTGTCGCTAATCCCTACTCACGATCGGGTCAGCGCAGCTGCGCGACGCTGCGAAAGGAAGTTATCGACCTCAACCAAGTCCTTGGGGATGACTTCGACGAGCCTGAGCGGAATGAGCGCGGCGATGACCGGAACGGGGCATATGGCGTCGTCGCCAGCATCGTCTCGGATGTCATCCCAATGCGCAGTTGGATCAGAAAGCTATCCGGCGCGGAGCGGCGTGACCGCCAAGTTCAAGAGGCCATCGCCGCCGGAATTGCGCGCCGAAGCTACTTGAAAGGGATCGGCCAAGCGCGTGGCTGCAAGCGGCCCGCCTCGGCGCGCACGATCGTCACCACACCGCCGGCCGTGAAGCCCTAGCCGGATGAGGCGGCTTTTCCGTGCGCTGGCGCTGTCGGCGCTCCTGCTCGGGGGCTGCCAGACGCTTCCTCGTGTGCCGTATGGACTCGAAATGCTTCATGCGGCGAGTCCCAGCTACCGCTACGATTTCCTCGAACCCGATACCCGCGCCCGCTTCGTTCACGAGTTCGGGCGCGTGCAGCGCGAGCAAGCTGGCGACATTCAGCTTCTCGCCCTGTCGGGCGGCGGGGCCAACGGCGCTTATGGCGCGGGCGTTATATACGGGTGGAGCCAGCGCGGCGACAGACCCGCATTCTCAGTTGTGACCGGCGTCAGCGCTGGGGCGTTGATCGCGCCTTTCGTCTTCGCGGGACCAGCCTTCGATCCGGCCCTTCGAGAGGCGTTTACGGATGGCCGCTCGAAGAACCTACTTCGGTCGCGGGGCCTCGGCGCATTGTTTCGGCCGGGTGTTTTCAAGCCGGAACCGTTGAGAAAACTCATCACCGACAGTGTTACGCCCGCCCTCATCGAGGCTGTAGCAAAAGAACACCGAAAGGGCCGGCGGCTCTTCGTCGCGACGACCAGCCTCGATACGCAGACCCAGGTGGTGTGGGACATGGGGGCCCTCGCGCAGCATAGAGACCCCGCCTCGCGTCTGCTTTTTCAAAACATCCTCATCGCATCATCGAGTGTTCCAGGCGTGTTTCCGCCGGTGTTGCTGACCGTCGAACGAGACGGGCACGCTGTTTCTGAACTCCACGCGGACGGAGGCACGGTGGCCAATTTCTTCGTCGCGCCGCAAGCTCTGCTCGCGGCTCCGACCCCTTCTACGGGCGCGGCGCATATCTTCATTCTGCTGAACAGCCGGACCACGCCCCGGTTTGTCGTCGTGCCGGTGGGTGGGCTCAAGATCGTCGCGCGCAGCTTCGACACTATGCTGAAATCCCTCACGGTCTCCGAGATTACCAATGTGAAGCTTGCCGCAAGCGAAAAGGGCCTCAAATTGGCGGTTGGAGAAATCCCGGACGAGTTGGACGAGAACTTTCTCGACTTCACCCAAGCCCACATGAATGCGCTTTTCTCCGCCGGCCAGCAGCGGGGGGCCGCCGGGACGGCGTTTCGGTTGATCGCCGGGACGACGGCTGCCACGCCACCCTAACCGACATGCGTCAGGCGTCATGAAACCCCAAAGTCGCGGCGATAGCCTGGCCTCAACTACACCCCCGAATAGGATTTGATCGCACAAACCAGACGAAAATCGCCGTCAAGCGCTGGCTGAGACCCCCCGTTGTTCTTCAGCTTTGCCGAGGCCCAGGTCCCGATCCAAGCCGGATAGTGTGCTTAGTCTATGGCCGGTTGGCGCGCGTCGGTGGCAGCATCCCGAGCGGCGGCCTCGCTCGTATGACCCTCAGGCGCTCGCAGATCGCGCCGGACTGTTAGGCGTGGGGTCTTTGTCTCTCGGGGGCGGCGACCGCCAGCTTCATTGCCCAGGCCCTGGTGAAACATCAAGCGGACGCCTGCGTCGGAATCCGCATCGGCTAAAGAAGCGCCGATCAGGCCGGGCGGCGCCAATCGGCGGCGGAGGCCACGAACAGAGCCGCTAGGGCGCGACGCAGGCTGGCCTGCGCGTCAATGAAAGCCAGCTTCGCGCGCTGCGATTGACGCTGGGCGTCCAGCACCGAGAGCAAGGACCCGGCGCCGTTCTGATAGGCGAGGTTGGCGAGGCGCGCGTTTTCGTCCGCCGCCTGCGAGGCGTGGGCCTGAGCTTCGGCCAGGGCCTGGCCCTGGGCCGCCGCTTGCAACAGATCGGCGACTTGCACGAAGGCGACCAGCACGGTTTGCCTGTATTCCGCCAGCGCCTGGTCGCGGGCCGCCACGGCGGCCTTCTTTTCCGCCCGGAGCTGGCCGCTGTGGAAGATCGGCAGGCTGAGCGCCGGGCCGATCACCCAGCCGCCACTCTCGTAGTTGAATACGTCGCTGGGCTTCAGCGCGCTAAGCGTGAAATCCGGGGTCAGACGCAGCTGCGGATAGAGGGCGGCGGTGGCCACGCCGATGTCGGCCGTGGCGGCCTGCAGGCGCGCTTCGGCCGCTAGAATGTCCGGACGGCGACGAACCAGTTCCGAGGGCATGCCGAGCGGGACGGCGGCTGGCACGGCGATGGACGCCAGGTCGATGTCCGGCGCGATCCAATCGCCCGGAGCCTCCCCCGCCAGCAGCGCCAGCGCATGTCGCGACGTAGCCAGTTTAGACCGTAGCGGAGGCAACCGCGCCTCGTCTTCCGCCAACTGCGCCTGCGCCGTGACAACGGCCGCGCGCGGCGTGCCGCCGTCCTCGACGGCTCGGCGGGTCATTTCCACGTTGCGGCGGCTGTCGGCAATCATCTGCTCCGAAGCCGCGATCTGCTCGCGAAGCGCGGCGACGTCGATGGCGCGCAGCACGACCTCGCCGCTGAGCGTGAGGTAGGCCGCCTCGCCCCGGGCCGCCAGCGCCGCGGCCTGAGCCTCGGCGCTTTCGATGCGGCGCCGCCCGCCGCCGAACAGATCGAAATCGAATGAGGCCGAAGCGCCGATTGAGTAGAGCGAGATCGTCGGGCTGGGGAAGCCTTCGATGCCGAACGAGGCGGTGTTGACCCGCTCGCGCTCCGCTCTCGCATGGCCGTCGACCTGCACGCCCGCGGCGCCGCGCACGGCGCTGGCGTTGGCGCGGGCGCGGGCCAGCGACGCATCGGCCGCGGCCAGGGTCTGATTCTGCGAAACCGCCTCGTCGACCAGGGCGTCGATCTGTGCCGACCCGAAGGCGGTCCACCATCGCGCCGGCGCCGCATGCGGATCGAGAGTCAGGCCGGGCGCCGCATCGCCCGCCATTGCGTATTTCGCGGTCTGTGGTGGACCCGGCGGTTCGAAGTCCGGACCGACTGTCGCGCAACCAAAGAGGGCCCCGGACGCCAAGAGACAGAAAAGGCTTCTAAGCATCCGCCGGCGCCTTCGGCTTACGTAACAATAGGATCAGCGGCGCCATTAGGATGCATAACCAGTAGAGGAGATGAAAACTGTCGATGTAAGCGACCATCGCCGCCTGCCGCACGACGCCGCGTGCGAAACTGGCAAGCCCTTGCACGGTGGTGAGGTCCACGCCGGCGGCAACGATGTTCTGATTGTCCGGCGTCGCCTGCTCGAGCAGGCGTGATTGTACGATCTTGGAATTATAGATTTGCAGCGCCCCGACCATGGATATGCCGACGCTGCTGCCAACGTTGCGCAACAGGGTGAAGAGCGAGGCCGCTTCCGTCCGTAGCGTAGGGGCGATGGTGGCGAAGGCGAGCGCGGAGAGCGGGACGAACACCAGGCCGACCCCCAGCCCCTGCAGGAAGCCAGCGAACAGCACCAGCCGCTCGTCCATCTGCAGAGAAAAGTGCGACATCTCGAAATAGGACCACCCGGTCAAGCCCACGCCGAGCAGCACGATGATCCGGCTGTCGATCCGCCCCATCAACCGTCCGACCAGGAACATCGCCAGGAAAGATCCCACGCCGCGCGGGATCTGAACGATCCCGGTGTGCAGCACCGGATAGCCGAGCAGGCTCTGCAGGAGCGTCGGCAACACCGCAGCCCCCGCGAACAGAAGGATGCCGACGAAGATGATCATCATCGAGGAGACGATGAAGTTCCTGTCGCTCAGGATCCGGCGGTCGAACAGTGCGCCGTGCGCAGTGGTGGCCAGGTGCGCGACGAATACCCACAAGCCGAGCAGGCAGACCGAAAGCTCGATCCAGATTTCGGTCGAGGCGAACCATTCCTGACCTGGCCCGCGGTCCAAGAGCGCCTGTAGGCCCGCAAGCCCTAGGGCCAGGGCGACATAGCCGAAAATGTCGAATTTGCGAGCGACCTTCGACCGTTCGGCCGGCAACGCCGCGCCGATCATGAAGAACGCGACCACGACCAGGGGCAGGTTCATGAAGAACACCCAGCGCCAGTTGAGGTTGTCGGTAAGCCAACCCCCGAGCACGGGGCCGATGATGGGCCCAAGCACCGCGCCCATTCCCCAGATCGACATGGCCTGGCCATGCTTATGCGGAGGATTAATGTCGAGCAGGATCGCCTGCGCCATTGGGATAAATATCGCGCCGCATCCACCCTGAAGCACCCGGAAAGCGACCATAGCGAAGATATTACTGGCAATCCCGCACAGCATCGACGCGACCCCGAAGCCGACGATGGTGGCCAGCATCAGGTTACGACGCCCGAACCTGCTCTCCAGCCAGCCGATCGCCGGCGTCACCAGGACGCCGGCGAGGAGATACGATGTCAGGACCCAACTAACCTGGTCCTGGGCGGCGGCGGTGCTGGCGCGGATCTGCGGCAGGATGACGTTGGCGATAGTCGATGCGATGGACGAAAGGATCGTCGCCAGGATCACCGCCGCGGTGATCAGCGTTCGCTGGGCGGGAGTGATCTCCTCGGCGTTCACACGCCGTCTCCGGATTTGGCCGGCGGATGAGCGCGCGTGTCCACCTTAACCTTACCGCTCAGGCCGACGGCCAGCGCAACGTCGGCCGGCGCCTCGTCGAAGGCGATGCGTACGTTCAATCGCTGCACTACACGGACCCAGTTCCCGGTGGCGTTCTCGGCGGGCAAGACAGCGAAGCTGGAGCCGGTGCCGGGCGACAGGCTTTCCACATGGCCGCGGAAGGATCGGTGGGGGTAGGCGTCGATCTGGATGTCGGCCGTCTGTCCGGGCCGCAGCAAACCCAGCTGATTTTCCTTGAAGGCCGCATCCATCCAGGGTCGGCCAGAGATCAGCCAGAAGACGGTCTGCGCCGGCTGCACATAGGAGCCAACCTGCAGCTGGGATACGCGTGCCACCACGCCATCGGCCGGCGCGACCACCTCAGTGTGGGCAAGGTCGTTACGCGCCTGTTCGAGCGCGGCCCGAGCCTGCTGCACCAACGGGTGCTCATCCGCCGAAATGTCGGGATCGCCGCCGAGGTCGGCCAGGGCGGTGGCCTGCGCCTGCGCCTGTGCAAGGAGTTGGCGCTCGGCGACGGTCGCGGCGTTGGCCGCCTGGTCGACATCGCGTTGTGAAGCGACGCCGGCGTTGAAGAGGTTTCGCTGCCGAACCGCCTCGCTCCGCGTGTAGGCGGCGTTGGTCTGGGCGACGCCCTGGTCGGCGAGGCTCTGACGATAGGTCGCGCGCAGGCCCGCAACGCGCAGCCGAGCACTCGCCAGTTCGGCTTCCGCGCGGCTCACGGCCGTCTTGAAATCCGCGTCGTCCAAACGGAACAGAACGTCGCCGGCGTGTACGTGCTGGTCCTCCTTGACGAGTATATGCACGACGCGGGCGCGGACGCTGGAACTGATCGGGACCCTCGCGGCGGCGACGGTGGCGTTGTCCGTGGAAACCAACCCGGCGTTCATCAGCAGCCAGCCGGCAATCGCCAGTGCGACGAGCACCGGCGGCACGATCATCAGCAGCAGCCGGCGCCGGTCCAAGGCGCGCAGGCGCTGGCCGAGGCTAGCGCCGGGGGGGGATGGATCCATGAGAAAACTGTTCCGCCGCGATGGATGCGATCACTTGGGGACACGGATACGGTTGACAGCTGATTGAGCCAATTGATATTTCATCACGCTTAAAATGAACGATGTTCAATTCAAATCGCTGGATCTCAATCTCTTCAGAACCCTCCTGGCTGTGCTGGAATGCCGAAGCGTCAGCATCGCCGCCCGCGACCTATCTATAACGCCATCGGCTGTCTCGCACGCGCTCACCCGGCTTCGTGCCGCGCTCGGCGATCCGTTGTTCGAGCGCCGAGGGGGCGGAATGACGCCCACCCCCTACGCCATAGAGCTAGGCCGCCGCGCCGCGCCGGCCCTGGAAGGCCTTCGCAGCGCCATTGATCCGTTGATCTTTGAGCCACGGGACTCGGAGCGCCAGTTCGTGCTCACCGGAGGCTCCTACGCGGCGGCCGTCATCCTGCCGAAGCTGCTCGATAAAATACGGGAAACCGCGCCTCGCGTGCGCATTCGGTTCCTGCCGATCGCGGCGGATTTCGTCGATTCGGTCGAGCGGGGGCGTGTCGATATCGCCTTCGGAACTGGCCCGCCGCGCTCGGCGCGGGTGGAGTGGTTGCCCTTGCTCCTGGACGACATGGTCTGGGTGGCGCGGCGCTCCCACCCGCACGTGCGCGCGCCGCTGACCATGGCGATGCTGTTGCGGGCGCGCCACGTCGTGCTCGATAACCTGCGCCCGGTCGTCGGCGATGAGTATCACGAAGCCCAGTTCCTGCTGGACGAGGTGCGGGAATTGCGGACCGCCCAGGCGCTCGATTTTGAGGATGGGCGGGTGGTCGCCAGCGCGTCCGACCTTTCCCACGCCTTCACCGCGGTCCTAGGATCCGACGCGGTAACCCTTACGCTGCGCCGCTATGCGCAGGCTGCCGCTCCGGGAGTCATACAATTGCTTGAGCCGCCGCACCGCACGCCCAAGGTGACGATCGGCGCGGTCTTCGCCAGTGGTCGCGATCTCGGCGTCAACTGGCTCCTCGAGCAGATTAAGGAGTTTCTGGCTAAAGACAGGTGAGCAGGGGGTCCACGTCCGGATCACGCGCCAGGAGTCATGCTCCCCCGCCCAGAAGGACGGCGAAAATGGTCTCCGAGTCGAAGCTCGGTAGCCCAGCCATTCCACCGCGCCATTCGCGGTGGACGAGCGCCGCGCTCTGCGTCGATCTGAAGATCGACCGCTGCCGAACGGCTGAATAGGCATTCTAAGCCCGTTTCACCGACAAGATCTAGTTTGCCTCCGCATTTCGTCCCGCAGCCGGATTGGTCCGGCAACGATACATGACCTCGTGGGGTGGCGCCTTTACAGGCCCGGCGGAGCTTGGCAAGGTGGGCAATATTGACCCACTTCTCTGCACTCCGGAAACGCCGGAAGCTGCTAGAGCGCGGCGCACGTGAAGCTCAAGCGGAACGCACTCAAATGTATAAGCGAGTCCTGCTCGCCTACGACGGATCGATCGAAGGTCGATCGGCGCTTCGCGAGGGGGCGTTGCTGGCCAAACACTGTGAAGCCCGGGTGTTTCTGCTGTCGATTGTGGCGGAAACTGCCGGCGTAAGACTTGCCGAAAGCGTCTATGCAGGCGTCATCGCCAAGGAAGGCGAGGTCTACCAAGGCATACTCGATGAAGGCGCGGAAAGGCTGAAGCAATTGGGCCTGTCGGCGGTGGCCGCGCTGGAATTCGGCGAGCCGGCGCCCACCATTGCAGGCTTCGCGAGGCGGGTGGAGGCCGATTTGGTTGTGGTCGGCCATAGGCATCGCGGCGCGCTGGAACGATGGTGGACAGGCAGCACCAGCGCCCATCTTCTTGACCTCGTCGAGTGCAGTCTGCTTATCGCGAAGGACACCAGCGCGGATCAGGGGCTGCAGGCGAAGACCCCGGTCGGTCGCTCGTAGACCTACGGGCGGCTCGGCGTCGGCCACATCCTGACGGTGAACTGCACCCGCGAGTGCCTGGCGCTGGTGGCCGACACCTCGCTGTCGGGACGCAGGGTGGCGCGCGAGCTGGACGCCATCATCGCTCAGCGCGGGCGCCCGGATATGATCGTCAGCGACAACGGCTCAGCCTACCGCTCCAAGCTCTTCGTCAAGACCCTGCAGACCGCCGGCGCTCGGCCTTGCCGTTGGTCTTGGGGGTAATGAGACGCTCTTCCGCTCGCTGCCTCATGCTCGCACCGCGCTGGAGAACTGCCGGCGGGACTACAACGAAGCCCGGCCTCACTCGAAGCTCGGCTGGCTGACGCCCAGGGACTACGCCAGAGCCATATCCGGAGACGCCGGCCGGCACGCTGCGGACCCTGACCTCTCCGCGCGCCGGCCTCTTCCAACACCAGCCGAGCAAGGCTCAGATCAACCCAGGACTCTCGTTATCGCTGGATGAGAATTGGGGATCATGTGTGGACGACCTCCAAGACGCAAGGGTGAAATTGACGTTCGGCGCTCGGTCGAGTGCAGTCATGTGTTCGGCCTGTTGCTGCAGCGGTCGAGGCTGCTGGCCTTGATGAAGTCCGCGGACTGGCTCCCTAATCACGTCAACGCGCTCGAAGCGCTCTGACCCCCTGGGTTTGACTGGTCCCCGGCTGCGGCCGGTTCGTCATCACGTCTCATCACTCTGGCGTCTACGGCGTCGGTCCGGGTGACCGTCGCCGATCTCTAAGCTGCTGCGGGCTTGTAGACCTCCTGCCGGGCCATCAGCACCCAGGCGATCCGCGCCGTCTTGTTCGCCAGCGCGACGGCGGCGGCCTTCGGCTTCTTGCGCTCGAGAAGGCCCTGGATCCAGGCGCCGCCGACACCGCGTTGGCGGGCCATACGGAGCACGGCTGTCGCTCCGACCACCAGCAGGCGTCGCAGATAGCCGTCGCCCATCTTGCTGATCCCGGCCTGCCGCTTCTTACCCCCGCTGCTGTGAGCGCGAGGCGCTAGACCGAGCCAGGCGGCGAACTGGCGCCCCGATCGGAAGAGGGCGGGGTCGGGCGCACTGGCGGCCAGGGCGCTGGCGGTGATCGGCCCGATGCCTGGGATCGTGGCGAGCCGCCGGCTGGTGGCGTCCTGCCGATGCCAGGCGAGGATCTGATGCTCCAGTCGTTCAATCTCCGCCCGAAGCGTCTCCAGCTGCCCCGCGAGTCCCCGGAGCGCGGCCTGCGCCAGCTCCGGCAACCGTTCCTGCTCCAGGATCAGTGACCTCAGCGCCGCCTGAACGCCTGCGGAGCCCTGCGCTGAAACCATCCCGAATTCGCCGAGGTGACCCCGAAGTGCGTTGATCAGCATTGTCCTCTGGCGCACCAGGAGGTCGCGGGTTTTGTGCAGCATCAAAATCGCCGGCTGGGCCTCGGTCTTGACGGCGACGAAACGCATGGTGGGCCGGGTGACGGCCTCCGCGATCGCCTCCGCGATCGCCTCCGCGTCGGCGGCGTCCGTTTTGCCGCGCTTCACATAGGCTGGCGCCATCAGCCGCACCTCGTGGACGACCGCCATCAGCTGCCGGCCCCAGTGATGGGCCGACGCACAGGCCTCAATCCCGACCAGACAGGGCGACAAGCCCTCGAAGAAGGGAAGAACCTGGCTACGCCGTAGCTGCTTGCGCACCACCACGACGCCTGCAGCGTCGATCCCGTGCACCTGAAAGACGTTCTTCGCCAGATCCCAACCCGAACGACGGCGACCTCTTGCATGATCCGCTCCCTAGACATGACGTCCCTATCGACGACACATCAGCGAACCCGGTTGGGTGGAGGTCGTCCACACCATCACGTCAATCGCCGTCCCTGGATATGCTATCGGGATTTGGTCTTGGAGGTCACTCCGAGCCGTTTGCGTTCTAGGGCAAATGGCCGTCAAGGGCGGTCCGGGAAACATTGGGCACCCTTTCGACCTGAGCGTCGATCTTCCGGAGCCGGTCGATCCCGACGAGGTGACAGCGACTCTCTAGGACCGCGTGCTGACGGTGAAAATGGTCAAGGCCGCATGGGCGCGCGGTGAAGCAAGACGCGTTCCCGTGCGCAAAACCTCAATTCCTCCGAAACAGGCGAGCCAAGAAGGCGGCCAGGCCTACACCTGAGAGGATGACGATGGCGATCCGGCCGATCGCGGCGGCCTGATCGTCCTTCGCGACGATGACGACGGCTGCAGCGACGATGAGGGCCGCGACCACGATCCCGAGCGAAACGGTATCGCTTGCCCGCCTGACCGCTCGCGGCAGGTCGGCCAAGTCTGGACTTGAGACTTGGACGACAATGCCGTCACGGCTGATGCGCCCGATGCCGCGCCGAATCGCTTCTGGCCCGATGGCAAGGATCTGATCCAGTTCCTTGAACGTCCGGAAGGCGCGGGTGGCCAGCGCTTTAGGCGCAAACCGAGACGCGAAAGCCCGGACAACTACGGGCGCGATAGCGGCGACGACATCCAGATCGGGATCTAGCGTCCTCGCCAGGCCCTCAGCGATGCCCAGAGCGCGCATGAGGAGCAGCAGGTCCGGCGGCAAGGTCAGTGCGTTTTCTCGGGCGATGGATATGAACTCGCTGATCGCCTCCGCAAGCCGGATTGGTCGCCCGGAATCGGCGGCGTAACGCAGGAAGAATCGCTCGACACCTTGTTCGAGGCCGGGCGGCGGGGGTCCCGAGCGGCCAGCCCATTCCATCAGCACATCAGAGACCGCCGCGACGTCGGCATCCACCAGGGAGCCGAGGACCACGAGGACCTGCTCTCGCCTTTTCGCCGAGAGCCGCCCGACGGAGCCGAAGTCCAACAGCGCCAGGCGACCGTCCGGAGTCACCAGAATATTTCCTGGGTGAGGGTCCGCGTGGAACACCCCGTCCAGCAGGATCATGCCCAGCAGTCCTCTCGCCGCATCGGGCGCCAAGGCGCGCGCCAGGGCCGGCTCTTCGTTGCGGAACGCGGGGTTGGGACTGCGGCCACGGACGCGTGCGCTGACCATGGTCCTTTCCGTGGTAAATCGCTCGTACACGAGCGGCACATGGAAGATGGTTGCGCGACTGCGGACCTCCGTCTGATTGCGAGCCTCGATCCGAAAATCGATCTCCTCGAGAAGCGCTTCGCTGAGCTCCGTCGCGACGCGCACAGGCTGATGTCGACGCAGAGGCGGCGCGCGACGCTCAATGACGCGAGCAGCGGCCAAGAGTAGCCGCAGATCAGCGCGCATGACTGCCTCGATCCCCGGCCTGCGAACCTTGAGAACGACATCTTCACCGGTCATGAGCCGCGCGGCGTAGACCTGGGCAATGGACGCAGCCGCAATTGGCGTCGTCGAAAATTCGGCGAAAAGCTCTTCCGGCGGCGCGCCCAGATCGATCGTCAGTTGTTCGCGCAAATGGTCGAAGGGCACTGGAGCCACGTCGTCGTGAAGCCGGCCGAGCCGCTCGGTCAGCTCTGGCGGAAGTAGGTCGGACCGCGTCGCCATGATCTGGCCTAGCTTCACGAATGTGGGGCCGAGGGCCTCAAGAGCCGCAACGAAGGCCTCGTATGCCGAGCCCTCACTCGCCTCGTCGGAAGCCGTGCCCCGGAGCAGACCCAGCCGCACCAAAACAGGCCGCGCGGCTGTAGGGGCTAAGGTGTGGATCACCTTAGCGAGACGACGATAGTCGTTGGGCGAAAGGGTCAAGGGTGCCATAGAGCCTCGATGCTTGATCGCTCCCCGCGGCGCAAGGCCGTGGGCGCGAACCGGTGGACCCCTCAGGGGTTATCTCTGGCGGCCCATGTGGAGGATCAGCTTTTGACTAGCTACATCATTGGGGGTCTAAGCGCTCTCATGATTGTGGCGGGCGTTGCGGGCCTGACTTTCGCCATTCGAGGCCTACGAGAATAGAATTCCGCGTGGCGAGGGCGTAACGTCTGCAAGGAATGCCTAGCCGGCGTGGTGCCGCCACGCAGGCGCCGGCCCCGTCGCCGTCTGACCTGGCCTCGAAAAACGCCCGTTTGCGGCGCGAGAACGAGCGGCTGCGGATGGAGCGCGACATCCTAAAAGCCGCGCTCATCTTCGGATCGGCCTCCCGATGAAGTTCGGGTTCGTCGATGAGCATCGCGCGGTGTTGCCGGTTCGGGTGATGTGCGCGGTCCTGGGTTGTCGGCCAGCGGCTACTATGCGTGGCGCTCGCGGCCGGAGAGCCGGCGCGCAGCGGCCAACAGCGCGCTGACCGAAGAGATCCGCCGGATCCACGCCGACAGCAGCGGGACCTACGGCTCGCCTCGGGTGCATGCCGTGCTGCGCGACCACGGCCGCCACGTCGGGCGCTCGCGGATCGAGCGGCTGATGCGCCGGGCCGGCCTGCGGGGTCTTGCGGCTCTGCCCCGGCGCACGCGCACGACAGACAGCCGCGACGGCTATCCGATCGCGCCCAACCGCCGGCCGCAAATTCACCACCCAGGCGCCGAACCAGGTCTGGCTCGCCGACCTCACCTACATCCCCACCGGCGAGGGCTGGCTCTATCTGGCCACCGTGCTCGACCTCTTCACCCGCAAGATCGTCGGCCGGTGCATGCGCCCGACGCTGCACGTCGAGACCGCCCTGGACGCCCTGCAGATGGCCATCGAGCGCCAGCGGCCGGCGCCCGGCCTGATCCACCATTCCGACCGCGGCATCCAGCACGCCGCCGAGGCCTACCGCTAAGCCCTGGCCCGATCCGGCATCACGCCCTCGATGAGCCGCAAGGGCGACTGCTAGGACAACGCCCCAATGGAAAGCTTCTTCCACACCCTCAAGACCGAGCGCGTCCATCACCGGGTCTACGCTGCGCATTCCACTGATCATGGGCGCCTATTCCAGGCGATGGCGGGCGCCGGTTCCACGTGATCGTGGGCAGTCAGGAAGCTGACCGACGGCGGCTATGGATTCAGGGGTTGAGGCCTTCGTCAAGGGCGCGGCGCCCAGTGATCTTGCGCATGCTGTCTCCGGTCATGTTGAAGCGGTGAGCGTTGTGGACGAGGCGATCGAGGATGGCGTCGGCCAGGGTCGGATCGCCGATCATCTCGTGCCATTGGTCGACGGGGACTTGGCTGGTGACGATGGTTGATCCGCGGCCGTTGCGGTCCTCAAGGATCTCCAGGAGATCTATGCGCTGGGCCTGGGAGAGCACGGCCAGTCCCCAGTCATCAAGGATGAGCAGATCGATGCGGGCGAGGGTCTTGAGCAGGCGGGGGTGACGCCCGTCACCACGGGCCAGGGCCAGGGCCTCGAAGAGCCGCGGGACGCGTTGGTAGAAGACGGACCGCCCATCGCGACAGGCCTTGTGGCCGAGCGCGCAGGCCAGCCAGCTCTTGCCCACGCCGGTTGGTCCGGTGATCAGACAGTTCTGATGACGGTCGATCCAGTCGCCAGCCACCAGTCTGGCCAGCAGGGTCCGATCGATGCCGCGCGGGGTGCGCAGGTCGATGTCCTCGACACAGGCGTCCTGGCGCAGGGCGGCAAACTTCAGACGGGCGGTCATACGCTTGGTGTCGCGCTCGGCGGCTTCGCGGTCGGCCATGATGGCGACGCGCTCCTCGAAGCTGAGAGCCGCCAGATCTGGCGAGCGTCTCTGCTCCTCGAAGGCCTTGGCCATGCCGGCCAGGCCGAGCGCGATCAGCCGCTCGTGGGTGGGGTGGGCGAGCATTCAGTCTCCTTGTCGTCAGTGGAAGTAACCGCGGCCCCGGATGTTGCCGTGGCGCAGGGGTTGGGCTTCGGGTTCCGGCTCAAGGAAGGCCCGGTCCAGGCCCGCCTTGAGGATCGAGTGGACCGAGCTCACGGATCGGGCCTTGATCAGTCCGGCCCGCTCACAGGCCGCTTCGAGCCTCGCGCGGCCATAGGTCTTCTCCAGGGCCAGGATGCCGGCGCAGGTCCGGAAGCCGTGCTCCGGGTAGGGCCGCTCGGCCATGATGGCCTCGAAGAGCGCCGCCGCGGCCGGACCGACCCGGACGCCCGACGCCATCATCCGCGCCGGCGTAGAGTCCGCCTGACGACGGTGGGCGCTCGGCATATGCTCGGCGACGGTGATATGGCCGCGGCGGCCAGGGGACCTGGCGTGGCTGGCCAGCCGCTGGCCCTTGTGGAAGGCCTCGACGGTCCGGTCGGTGATGCGGACCTCGACCCGCTCGCGGATCAGCCGGTAGGGGACCGAGTACCAGTTGCCGTCTATCTCCACGTGGTAGTCGGGCGCCACGCGGCAGAGCTTCCAGACCGCAAAGGCGTAGGGTTCGGGCGGCAACGGCTTGAGCGCCGGCGCGTCCACCGAGGCGAAGAGTTCGGCGCGACTGGCGCCGTAGGCGCGCATGATCCGGGCGTTGAGCTCGGCGACCAGCTCTGCGATCGCCAGATTGAGTTCAGCCTGGCTGAAGAAGCGTTGGTTGCGCAGCTTGGCCAGCACCCAGCGCTCCACCAGCAGCACCGATTGCTCGACCTTGGCCTTGTCTCGCGGCTTGTACGGCCGCGCCGGGATCACGCTCGTCCCGTAGTGCCGGGCCATATCCTGGTAGGTGCGATTGATCCCCGGCTCATAGCGGTCGGGCTTGGTCACCCCGGCCTTGAGGTTGTCGCAGACGATGATCGCCGGGACCCCGCCCAGGAAGGCGAAGAGCCCCACGTGGCAGCCGATCCAGTCCGCCAAGCCTTCGCTGGGCCGGGCCTCGGCATAGACGTAGCTGGAAGCGCCCATGGCCGCGACGAAGAGCTTCATCGCCCGGACCGCGCCGGTCGCCGGATCGATCAGATCGATGGTGTCGCCGGCGTAGTCGACAAACACCTTCTCTCCGGCCGCATGGCTCTGGCGCATGGTGGGCGACAGGCGGCCCTTCCAGATCTCGTAGCGCTCGCAGAACCATGCGTAGGCGAAGCCGTCTGGGTGTTCGGCTCGGTACTCCTGCCAGAGCAGCGACCGGGTCACCCCCCTTCCTTCGAAGTTCCTGGTCGACATAAGCCCAGTTGGGCTCCGGGCGCGGGACCGCCGTCGGCTTCGGCTCACCTGGAAACAATAGCCGCTCCAGAGCGGTGTCAGTCAGATCCTCCGGCAGGGGCCAGCCCAACTCCGCCACACGGGCGCGCTGCAGATAGCCGCCGACGGCGCCCTTGCTGATCCCCAGCGCAGTCGCGATCAGCCGCGTGCTCAGGCCGTTCTCATGTCTCAGACGTAGTAGGTCGCGTATGCGGCGCATCGACAATCTCTCGGTCGGCATCAGTCCCCCCCTGTTCAGAAAACAGGGGCTTCCTAGCCCGTTCAGACTGTCGGTCTTGCTTGCCTCACCCTCTCAATCGAGGGGCGCCCACGATGCCGTGGAATCCGTGCCCACCATCGCGTGGAATAGCTGCCCACCATCCCGTGGAATTCATGCCCACGATGGCGTGGAATCCGCATCTACGCCACACGCGACCAGGCCCGGCGCGATCTGTTCCAGTACATCGAAGGCTTCTACAATCCCCGCCGCCTGCACTCAGCCCTGCGCTACATCAGCCCAGCCGAGGCCGAGCGCAGAGCAGCCTAACCCCGTCCATTTTTTCCGGGGGAGGATCACTCCGCAGGAGACCGAGCGGAGCGCTACCCCGCCCATGGGATCTTTCTTTTGCGCCGCGCCGACGCGCGGCGGCAGCTTACGGTGTCGCGCTCGGCGCCACCTGGAATAGACCCAACACCGCCTTGCCTGCGCGCCAAAATTGTAGCCAATTGAGCATCTTGGTTGATGTCGCGTAATGGGGGCGGGGCGTGGCGGCGCGGGCGGCCTTGCCCTTGTGGCTGCCGAGGTTGTCCATGATCACCACGTCGCCGGGCCGCAGCGTGGGGGCCAGGATCCTGTCGACGTAGAGGTGGAAGGCCTCGCCGTTGATCGGCCGTCGAAGACGAACGGCGCGTCGATCCGGTCGCACCGCAGCGCGGCGATGAATGTCAGCGTCTTCCAGTGGCCATGCGGCGCATAGGCTCGCAGCCGCCGGCCGCGCGGCCCCCAGCCCCTCAGAGGCGCCATGTCGGTCTTGATCCAGGTCTCGTCGATGAAGACCAGGCGCGAGGCCTCGATCCGTCCCTGGTGCGCGCGCCAGCGGGCCCTGCGGCGGGCCGCGTCTGCTCCTCGGGCAGCAGGGTTTTTATGGAATGGCCCGCCCCACCTCTCCGGCATCGGAATACGATGTCGGTGCTTGAACAGAGAGGAGCGAGCCATGGGCATTGTTATGATCGGCATCGATTTAGGCAAGAACAGCTGCAGCCTCGCGGGGCTGGATGAACGCGGCAGCGTGGTGCTGAGGCGACGGATGCAGCCGGGCACAGTGGTAGGCTTCGCATCGAAGCTGGCGCCCTGCACGATCGCGATGGAGGCATGTTGCGGGGCGCATCATCTGGGTCGGCTTCTGGCCGCCCAAGGACACACGATCAAGCCGATGGCGCCGGAGTATGTTCGTCCGTACGTGAAGGCGCAGAAGAACGATGATCGTGACGCCGAAGCGATTGCTGAGGCGGCGACTCGTCCGACGATGCGTTCTGTCGAGCTCAAGTCGCAAGATCAGCTCGACATCCAGTCGCTGCACCGGGTGCGCTCGCGACTGGTGGGCGCGCGCACGACGTTGATCAACCAGCTGCGGGCGCTTCTGCTCGAGCGCGGCGCGACCTTCCCCCAAGGCCGCCGCAAGTTCGAGATCGGGCTCGACGCGATGCTCGCCGACGCCGAAGGCTTGCCGCAGGGCCGGATCCGCCAGCTGCTCTTCGATATGCGCGACGAATGGTCGGCGCTGGACGGGCGGATCGATGCCCTAGATCAAGAGTTCTCCGCGCTCGCACGCACCGATGAAGCGGCGCGACGGCTGACCTCGATACCGGGCGTCGGCGCTCTGAATGCGACGGCCCTCGTCGCCGCGGTCGGGCGAGCGGAGAGCTTCAGCCATGCCCGCGATCTGGGCGCCTTCCTTGGCCTGGTTCCGCGCCAACACACCACCGGCGGCAAGCCTCGGCTGCTGGGGATCAGCAAGCGCGGAAACGCCTATCTGCGCACCTTGTTGATCCACGGCGCCAGGGCGGCGCTGCCGTCATTGGCCAAAAGCGAGACCCCGCTCGGCGCGTGGCTGCGCGGTCTGCTGGCGCGATGCCGTCGCAACACGGTGGTCGTGGCGCTCGCCAACAAGCTGGCCAGGATCGCCTGGGCCTTGTTGCGTCGGGAAGGAACCTTCTTGATCGGCCAGGCGGCGAAGGTCTGATGTCATCGGTCGCCGGCATCCAACGCGCTGTGTGACCCAAGGAATGTCTGCGGGAGGACTTTGAAAGATGGCCTGACGGTTACCGACGTCCCGACAGCCTGGTTTAAAAGATGGCACATCGATGCCGAGGTTTTTATGAGGCCTGGGGCGTGCGGCTCTCCATCTTGGCGGCGGCCTATGCCGACACGCCGTATACGTTGATGCAGATCGGTCAGACGCCACCATCAATAAATCCCCTTGCGGACGGGGCGGGCCATACGTTTTTGAAGCTCAGGTCCTCGTCGTGGACGAACACCCAGACCGCACGCGGCTGGGTCTTCACCCCGCGCGCCGCCAGCTCCGCCGTCAGACCCCGCAGCGTGAACGGTCCCGCCCGCACCCGCCACCGAAGCCACTCGGCGTCCCCGGACAGCGTCCGCGGCTTGTAGCCGCCGACCTGCGCCGGAGCCACCGACCCCGTCTCGCGCTCGCGACACGTCCACTTCGACACGCACGATGGGCTGATCCGCAGCGCCGCCGCGATCTGCCGGTGTCTCACCCGCCGCCTTCCGAGGCAGCGCCCGCTCGCGAAGGTCCATCGAAATACGGAGCTGTCATCCAAGCTGCCTCCATCCAGCATCCCAGATGAATCAGCTTCACACTGATTTGAGAATCCCGATTCCGTCAGATCGGGTCACGCTCTAAACCCTTGATGGAAAAAACGTCGTCATCATTCAGGGCTTCAAAGAGTACCTTGCCTGGGCGCGATTGCGCGGACCACGACACGCGTCGTGGTCCGTACCTCTTTTAGGCGTCGCGCCCACACACGGCCCCCAGCGCGTTGATCGACACTGAACGAATGGTCGGCGCCCTGGGCATGGGCCAAGGCTTCGAGGGCTCCGCAATGGCCTGGGATGCCGCCTCAGTCCTGGCACCGCGCGGCGTCTTCGCCGGCAATGTAGCGAGAATGCTCCACTTCCGGGTCGCCGGGGGACGTCGGTGAGGGTGACCCGGTGCTCCCGCCGTCTCAGCAGATCGCCAAGCATAGGCTTGCAAATCAGAGCGCCAACCGGATCGGAACGGCCTCGGCAGGCCGTGGGTCAGCCGCAAAGGTCGGGTTGCGACCTGCCGAGGCTCCAGACGAGGAGAGCCAGTCTGGACACCCACAATGGGACGCCGGACAGCAAACATCAAGCCCGCCTGTTTCCGTCCCAGGCGAGTTGCGGCGAGCCCTGAGCCAGCCTGATGCGACCGGCGAGCCTGGGGCAGCGAGCCCGTCCGTCGTTCCGATCGGCTCTCGGAACGGTTCAAGGCGGACGCCATGTCAGGGGGGCCACAGGCGCCGGCGAGACGGTCCGAAACGCCGTCGCGGCTAGACCCTGCGGCTCGCCAGCCGCGAAAAGCGCCTGCATATGAGGCCGGCTGAAGTCCAGGAAGTTCTCGTCCAACTCGTCGGGGATCTCACCCACCTCCAGCTTCAGGCCCTTGTCGCTTGCGGCAAGCTTCACGTTGGTGAGCTCGGAGCGAGTGAGGGATTTCAGCATGGTGTCGAAGCTTCGCGCTATGATTTTGAGGCCGCCCACCGGAACGACGGCAAACCGCGGCGTGGTCCGACTGTTGAGGAGGATGAAGACACACGCCGCCCGCGTGGTGCGCGTCGGGTCGCCGAGCAAAGCCTGCGGCGCGACGAAGAAGTTGGCCACCGTGCCGCCATCGGCGTGCAGCTCAGAAACCGCCTGGCCGCCCCGTTCGAAGGTCAGCAATACGGGGGGAAGACGCCCGGAATGCTCGACGAGGCGATCAGGATGTTCTGAAACAGCTGACGGGACTCGGGATCGGTGCGCTGCGCCAAGGCCCCCATGTCCCACACCACCTGCGTCTGAGTGTCCAGGCTGGTCGTGGCGATATAGAGCCGCCGACCCTTCCGGTGCTCGGCTCCCACGGCCTCGACGAGACCGGGCGTAACGCTGTTGGTGATGAGCTTTCTCAAAGGTTCCGGCTTGAAGACGCCGGGCCAAAGCAAGGCGCCAAGGCCTCGCGATCGAAGCAGATTCTTCGCGCGGCCATCCGTGAAGGCTTCGCGAAGGGCCGGATCAAAGGCCGATCCTGCGAAGACGAACGGTGCAATCAGCGCGCCCGCGCTGACCCCCGTTACGACGTCGAATTCAGGCCTGTCGCCACGTCTGCCCCATCCGTACATGACGCCGGCGCCATAGGCGCCATTGGCGCCGCCGCCCGAAAGAGGAAGTAGCTGAAGCTCGCCACTGGGGTGTTCGCGCCCCACGCCGCCGATATCTCCAAGGAAACGGACGCGGGTCCCGGGCTCGATGAAATTGTAGCGGTAGTCCGGGCTCGCTGCGTTAAGCGTTTCGAGCCCATAGGGCACGCGCGGAAGGGTCTGGCAGCCCCCGAGGACGAGCGCCGCCAGCGCCAGCGCGGCGAGGACCCGTCTCATCGCCTAGGGCTTCACGGCCGGCCGCGTCCCGGCGATCGCCCGCGGCGCCGCGGGCGGCTTGCAGCCTCGCGCCTGGCCCACACCCTTCAAGTAGCTTCGGCGCGCTATACCCGCCGCGATGGCCTCTTGCACCTCGCGGTCCCGCCGCTCCGCCCCGGAGAGCTTCCTGATCCAGCTGCGCATCGGGATTACGTCGGACACCACGCTGGCGACGACGCCATACGCGGTTTTCCGATCGTTGCCGTCGGACCCCCGCTCAGGGCTTCGCTCGTCGAAATCGTCGCCGAGAACCTCATTCAGGTCACCAATGTCCTTTCGCAGCGCTGCACACCCGCGCTGGCCCGATCGCGCATAGGGATTGTTCACCGCCTGGACGAGGATCGGCGGGATATCGGTTTTGATCAGGTTCACGTCCCGGAGCGGCGACGTCACCGCGCCCTGTAAGCTTTCACGGCTCTGTTCCGAAGACGTGAGGGGGCGTTGCGCGGTCTTCCCCTTCTCAGCCTTGGGCCCGGGGGGCGCTGGCTGCGACTGCGCGACTGCTGGACTGGATATCGCCGTGACGGTGCTCAGCAAGATTGAGAGAATGACCGATCTTGAAGCCCTGCGCATCGTGCCACTTGAACCTATGGATGGTTTGAAAGACCGAGTCGCACCGCGACGAACTCGTGATGCAACGATTGCGGCGAAGCTTGGTTGCAGTTTTGGCGGGTCCTTCGTGGCCCAAGCCGGAGGCGGTTAGCTGTGAGCCACCTGATCGGCCTCGAATTCGCCGCCTTGCCGCCTATTCTCATAGACTAGCAAGATGCGCGGCCTACAGGCGAAGTGCGGCGAGGGCGGCGGACTGCGAGCCGCCGCGAAAGGTTCAGCTGTGATGTTCTCGGAGCACGCCGGCAGGGCGCGAGGCATCGAGAGGCGCGTCAGTCGGGCTGAAGTTCACCCCGTTCGGGGCTAAAGTGAATTCGGCGGCTTTTTGCAGCGCCCTTCTTCATGCTGCTAAACCTGTTTCGAGCCGACGTCGAGAATCGTGGCGACAGCGGAATCCTTGAGCTCGGCCAGGAATCGCGGGGCCCATCGCAGGCGTCGCGGGCGTTTTGAGCTTGTCGCGCGCCGCTATCGCAGCGATGTTTTTGCCGGAGGGCCGTCAATGTGGGTCAGTTCCGACGAAGCCATCGCCGGGGCGAATCCGACGAAGCCATCGCCGGGGCGAAGCGGCGGCTGCGCACCTTCGCCAGTGCGCCCGATCCGCATCGCCATGCGCGCGCGCTCCAGGCCGGCCTTGCAGCGGCGGACGACTGGCCCGCAGCCGACCGCGAGGTCATCGTCGCCTTGGGCGCTTGGCTGCGGGACAATCCGCCGTCCGATGCCCTGCGCGATAGGTGCGCCGCGGCCTTGGCGGTGCTCACGGAGTCCCGATCGCTGCGCGTTCCTTTAAGGTCGCGGGTCCCTGGCGACCGTCGCGGAGACCTGACGCCGAGGCGGTGAGCGGGCTGATCGCCAGACCGCGCGGCGTGCGCGGGTCCGCAGCGGCCGCCAGCTCGGTTGCGAGGTGCGATTGAGGTTGCGCGAGGCCGCCAGACGGAGACAGGCCGCCCAGGCCGCACCACCTGATGAGGCCTATCGTGACCCTCGGGCGCGGTGAAGCGGGACCGGAGTGATGTCCTTGTCCGCGGGCGGCCGCAGCCGCGTCCGCCGCTGGCCTTTTTCAGGGAGGCGTTTCCTCTTCGCAATCCTTCGTTATGCTCGTCGCCACGGGTCTCACCAAAACCGGGGGAGTAATTGCGAAGAGACGCACGCGAACGGCGTGAGCGCCTCGTTTGCGCGGCGGCTGAGATCTTCGAAAGAGAGGGCTATCACGTTCCGCTGGAGAAGATCGCCGCCGCCGCGGTCGGGCGCGGCACCCTCTACCGGAACTTTCCCGACCGCACCGCGCTGGCGATCGCCGTGATCGAAGCGCACATCGACGGTCTCGCCAAGCGGATCGAACTCATCGGCGAGCGAACCGACGCCTTTTTCATATCCCTCCGTGAACTGGCGAACCTTGCTTTGGCCACAAGGGCCTTGAGCCACGCGGTCCGTGAAGAGGGGCGGGATACCGCCTGGATCGATCGCCTGCGTGGACGGGTCGAAGCGCTGAACGCCGGACCCTTGGCGCGGGCCAAGGCCGCGGGCCTGGTACGAGCGGACTTCGATATCGCCGATGTCCACATGATTGCCCAGATGGTCGCCGGAGGAGCGCTCGACACGCCCGCCAGCGGCGTGCCCGCCGGCGCCGACCGCGCGCTCTACATGCTGATCCAGGGCCTTTCACCCCGGCCTCAACACCGCTGACCCCGCCCCTCAGGCCGCCGCAGGGGGCGCATCGGGAATCCACGGCGCAGCTCAGATGGCCGCTTCCATATCCGCATGGTCCATATCGCGCCTGGCCATGAGCAGGCTGCAGTCGAGATGGTCGAGAAGATAGGCGCCGGTGCTGCCGTTCCACCACCGCTGCATCATGCCGCGCGGGCGATGACCGACGACGACCAGGTCGGCGCCGACCCTTCGGGCGTAGGCGGCGATCGTCGCCGGAGGTTCGCCAACCACGAGCTCGGCCGTGCAAGAGCAGCCCAGGGCCCTCAGCCGCTCGGCGCCCTCGTCGAGAATATCGCGATAGGTCTGTTCCATCGCCTGCACCGACCCGGGATAGACGCTCTCGGCGATCATCACGCCCGCACCTTCGTTCACGACGGAGAGCAGTTGAACATCGGCTCCCAGTCGCCGGGCCAGGATCGCGCCCTCGCGCAGGGCGAGCTGACTTTCCCTGGATCCGTCATAGGCCAGGACAATCGAGCGATACATGGTCACCTCCGGCGGATCAGGTCAGCGGGTTGAAGAGGCCGGGCTGGGTCTCGGTGGGCATAGGCGTTCAGACCTTGAATCTAACCCGCAGCTCTTCGATCAAGTCCGCCAGCTGCCCGGCCGTCTCGACCTCGGCCATGCGGTCCAGCGGGATAGAGATATCGAACCTGTCCTCAAGCGCCATGACGATGTTCATCAAGCCGATCGAGTCGACAGAGAGGTCACGGGCGATTTCGGTGTCCGTCGAGACGGTGACGGGGCGCCCGAGGACTTGTTCCGCCGCGCGCCCAATCTCCTGCAGCGGCGTCTCCAAAACGACTTCGGCCATCGTCCCCGTTTCCTGCCCCATTCGACCTCCGCCGACGCCCCTCACAGTAAGACCTCAGCGTCGATCCGTACATAATAGTCCGGTTTCCGCGACCGGATCGACGGCCGCGGAGGCGTCGAAAGCAACCGAGGGCGGCGGCATAATGCGGCGGGATGTCCGACTACGGAAGGCGACGATACGATGCTTCAACTGGACACCTTCGTCCTATTGACTAAGATCGCTTCTGCGCGGAGGGGAGCCCAACTTCACCGTGCATTCAGGACGAGGGCCGCGCCTCACTCTCCCCCCCCAGGCGTCTCCTCCCTGACCTGCGCCCCGCCGTCATGGCGGGGCGCATTCATGCTGGAGACCCCCTTGCGCCGGCCCGGTCCTCGAGGCCCGGGCGAGCTGGAGAAGAGACGGCCATGATCATGCGAGCCGCGATCGCCATGGTGATCTCACTGCTGGCGCCGGCCGCGGCGATGGCGCAGACCGCGCCCTACGAAGAGGTGCTGCCCCAGAAGCGCTGGACGCTCGACCTGGGCGGCGGGCCTGTCTACGGATTCAGCGCTAACGGCGGCGGGGCCCGCAAGACCCGCCTGACGCCCTGGGGCAGCCTGAACTACAAGGATCGGATCTACGCGAACGGCCTCGACGGCGTGGGCTATAACCTTGTCAAGGCCGATGATCTGCGGATCGGCGTCCAACTTCGCCCGCGGTACGGCAGCGGCAAGCCGGAAGGCCTCGATCTGAAGCGGCCGGACTTCGGCGCCGACGCCGCCGTCTACGCCTTCAAGCGGCTGCCTTGGAACGTGGTCGTCGGAGCGCGCGCGACCCGAGACGTGTCAAACATCAGCGACGGAGCCCAGATCTATGCCTCCGTGGGCCGGCAGACCCTCACGCCGATTGGGCTCCTCCAGACGATCGGCTATGCGCGCGCTGGCGACAAGAACGCTGTCCGCGCCTACTATGGGATATCGACGTCGGAAGCCGCCGCCAGCGGCCTGCCGACGTACCGCCCCGATGGCGGTCTGCAGAACGCCGGCGTCGCCGCGCTGCTCATGGCGCCGATCGGCGAGCGGTACGGCGTGGGCGCCTTTGCCAATTACGAGCGCCTGCTGGGCGATTCCGCCGACAGCCCGATCCTGCGCCACAAGGACGTCTGGCGCACTGGCCTGATCGCAGTGCGGCGCTTCAGCTGGAACTGAAGCGCCGCGCCCTCGGCAGGCCTGCCAGGCTGAGGTCCGCCCCCACGCGGCCAAGCCCTCCCGTGCTACGCTCCGTGCTTCCGAGCTCGGCGCGTCAGCGCCGCCCGGCCATGACTGCGTGCACATCAAAGCCGGGGCGCCGGTCCTCGCGACGCCGCCCGGCAACATGCCTTTCTGCGGCGGCGCAAAGGAACGTCGCGAACGCCTGGGGGTCGATTCGGTCCGCGACGAGCACCCGCCTCGTCAGCGAATCCTGCACGAACTCTCTCCATGAACGGAATTCTTGGCAAGGGCGCTGATCTTTCACGGCGCGTCCTCCGACTCCGGTGAGGGGTCTCGTAGTTGGGTGAGCGGCCTTGGCGCGGCAAGCTCCCAAAGCCGATGAGTCGGGGACGATGCAGCCTATCACATGCCACCTCCATCGCGTGTGTCGGCGCCAACGTAGCGGACAATCGGGTCCATTTCGTGTCGGCGACGCGTTTCAACGTCGGCGGTGAACCGATCGCTGCCCGCGAGGACGCCGCCTAGCACATGCCAACGGGCCACGGCCCCACGCTGATTCAGAGGCGAGCTCTTGCCTAAACGATGCGGCGATCCAGCTGCTGTAGTGCTCGCGTATCCCGCCGCGCCAAGGCGAAGGAGAATGAAGAGCACGTCCATGGCGACGCTGGTCCCGGTGTTGGCGCCTTTCGCGTCGAACACAAAGAATGGAATGAGCAGGGCGCCGCCAACGGGCAAGAGGCAGTAGTGGAGCGGCCGCGCCACCTCGGCGACCGCAGAGACCGTCAGTCGGACGCTCGTCTGATCGGGCAGAACTTCAAGCCGCGATAGCGCCTTAGGGGACAGGGGCGACATTACTAACCGGCGGCTACACGCGATGTCTGTCTGTCTGTCTGTCTGTCGACGCCCCTAATGGGAATTATGCGAAATATTTCAATGACCTCGCGCGTTTTCTGCGCGCCGGTGTCAAATCTGTCCCGCTGATCCAGCTGCGTCAATCGGGAAACAGGATCGGCTCGTAATCCATCGCGCCGGCCAGGACATGGATCACCACCACTCTGTCCGTCTCCACGCGGTAGAAAATGAGGTAGCGGCCGTGCACGCGCCGCCGGACCCCGCGGGCTTCGTAGCGGGGCACCAGAGGATACCGCTCCGGCAGATCGCCGAGTTCGAGACACTTTTCCCGAAGTTCAAGCACGAAGCTCAGGGCCCGACGGGGGCTGTCAGCTGCGATTGCGTCGCCGATCGCTTCTAAATCGATCTCCGCCGGGTCCGAGAGTTCGACGATCATTCCTTCGGCTGCGCCATGGCGCGATACTTGGCTTCCAGGCGATCGAAGACCCTGTCCGCCGGCTTGGTCCGACCCGCATCAGCGTCGGCCAATCCCCGTGCGATGGAACCATCGAGGGCCGCAAGCCGGGCTTCTCGCTCCTGCACCAGGCGAACGCCCTCGCGGAGCACTTCGCTCTTGGAGTTGTATCGGCCAGTCTCCACGAGACGGCTGACGAAACTCTCGAGTTGAAGGCCAAGGTCGGCGCTGATCATGACACTCCTCCGTCGCCGCGAAATATACGACCGCTATCAACTATTATCAACGCCCCGGCGCCACGATGGCTCACGCCTCGCTCAGCCTCCGCCCCGCGCGAGGGGACGCGCCGCGGCACGTGCCGGCGCGGAATATAGAGTCGCGTAGTCGGACCCTTGCTGCCGAAAAGCCGGGAGCGTGGCCATGCTCATGCTGCTGGAGAGCTGGAAATTAAAGTCACCGAATCGACGCTACACAATGAAGACGCCTTTGGCGGTCATTGGGGTTGGTTTTGGCATGGGCCGCGGCACCGGCCCAAGGGGCCCTTCGGCAGTGCTTCCGAAGCGGTGAGCGTCTTCGCCGACTGGCTTGCTCAACAGGAAAGCCCTCGCCGCCCAGCACCGACCAGGTGCTCGCGCAGACCTTCCTCGTTCGCGGATGACTACACCGCTACTACAATGCTCCACGGCTCGTCCTCCTGCGGTGAGGATCGGCTCGGCCACTCCGAGCAACCCTCGAAGACGCAGTGTATGGCGAGCCACCTCGGCTCAGCGGACATACGGTCTTGAGCGATCGCGTCCAGGGTGGGATGGCCGGACACCAGGGTCTGCAATCGTGCTGCATAGGTCCGCGGCGTTGTGGCACCGACCTTCAGCCCGAAGCCGCGCAAAATACCGCGGATGCTCATCTCTACGTCATGAAGCTTTCCTTGCAGGAGTTTGCGCGCCGTCAGGACCGCGCGCACTTCCTGAGCCGGCAGGGACTTGCAATGCACCGGCCGGAACCAGCCTAACCGCATCAGTTGGGCAATTCCGCGGGCGTCCTTCTTGTTGGTCTTCACCGGCATGGTCTTGAAGGCGGAGCGCACGTGCCGCGTCTCCAACAATTCCACCGCAAGCCCCGCCTTCGCCATAGCCGCATGGAGCCACTGCGACAAAGGTCCAGCTTTCAGTCCGATCCGCTCTGTCGGCGCGCCATTTGCCGCGAACCAGCCGATCAGCGCCTCGGGCTCGCTCAACACCTTGGCCTCACGAATGATCCGCCCCTCCGCGTCGACAACGCAAACGCTGGAGAATTCCAAAGACACGTCGATCCCGGCATAGTGCTTCATGGCTTCATGGTCGTCTCTCGATGATGTTTGGCGCAGGCCCAAAGTCCTGCTGCCGCGGTTGATGACACCATCATTCTGCGGGATGACCGCCTCGCCTCAAGAGGCCAGGGGAGCCGGCCAACCCGTTACATGGGGTAATCGCAGGAGCGATACGCCCAACTCTGCCGGTCACGATGAGAGAGGGTGGTTGTTCCCCGATAGGATGGAAGTGCGGGCTCACGACTGGAAGCCGGGCCCATGCATCGAACGGAGAACAACCATGGATGAGTATATTGGTCTCGACGTCTCGTTGAAAGAGACGGCGATTTCTGTGCGGCGTGATGGTGGGCGGGTCTGGCGCGGCAAGTGCGCGTCGGATCCTCGCCTGCTGGCTGAGGTGATCCGCAAGCGGGCGCCGCACGCCAAGCGGGTGGTGTTCGAGACGGGCCCGCTCTCGGTTTGGTTGTTCCATGCCCTGACCGCCGAAGGCCTGCCGGCAATTTGCATTGATGCCCGGCATGCCAAGGCCGCGCTCGACATGGCGGCGAACAAGACGGACGCCAACGATGCGGACGGCCTGGCCCACCTGGCTGAAGTGGGCTTCTTCCGCGAGGTGCGGGTGAAGGGTTACGACAGCATGCTGACCCGTACGCTTGTGGCCGCCCGGCTCAGGCTGGTCCGGGTGACGACTGAACTCTCCAACCAAATCCGAGGGCTGATGAAGACCTTCGGCTTGATCATTCCCGCTGGAAAAGGCGGCGCGTTTGAAAGCAACGCTCGGGTGCTGCTGGAGGACTATGACGAGCTCGCGCGGATCATTTTGCCCATCCTTGAGGCATGGCGGGCCGCGCGGAGACAAGCCTGCGTATTTCACGCCATCGTGGGCGCGGATTTCGGAGCATCGTGGGCAGTGATTTCACGGGATGGTGGGCGGTGATTTCACG
>NZ_MHXN01000020.1:0-8254 GCF_001824475.1 Phenylobacterium sp. RIFCSPHIGHO2_01_FULL_69_31
CCCACGATGGCGTGAAATCACCGCCCACCATCCCGTGAAATCACTGCCCACGATGCTCCGAAATCCGCGCCCACGATGGCGTGAAATACGCAATCATCGCCTGCGACAACCTCAAGACGGCGGTGACCAACCCGGACCGCTACGATCCGGGGATCAACCGTACCTATCAGGACATGGCCCGCCACTACGGGACGAGCGTGGTTCCGGCCCGGCCGTACAAGCCTCGCGACAAGGCAAGGTCGAGCAGTCGATGCTGCTGGTCGAGCGCCGGGTGCTGGCGCGCCTGCGCAACCAGCGCTTCTTCAGCCTGCTGAGCTCAACCTGGCGATCAGCGAGCTGGTCGCCGAGCCAACGCCCGCGTCATGCGCGCCTACGGCGCCAGCCGGGCCGAACACCACCACGCCAGTCTCTGTATCGCCGCCTACGGATTCCTCATCTCCCTCTGGGAGACGATTTCCCCCCCCTCAGCTCCAGCTCGAGCCCGGGGCCGCCAAACGCTTGGTCTTCCCGAAGGTTACAGACCCCGTGGCGCTCCCGATCCGGCCGGAACGGCATGTCCCAACCTCGATCCCGACCATCCGGCGACGCCACACCATGTTATGACGCAGTAAGACTAGACTAACAGGCTGTTGAAAAAGTCAGATGTTCCCGGAACGTCCCAGAACGAAGCGGAATCAGGGCTGAATCAAAAACGGCTCAAACGGGCGATGGTCGCGGACGGCAGCGGCGCCTTGCCCGGCTTGCGGGTCTTGTCGTGCACGAGCCGATCGACGCCTTCACCCATGAAGACATGGCCGCGCCAGACCGCCGGCTTGGACAGCCCCGAACGACCCATGATCTCGTTCGCGCCCAAGCCGAGAGCCGTACCGATCGGCGCCTGGGCGCGAGCCGCGTGCTTCTGGGGACTGTTGCGGTTGCCGACGATCGCCTCAAGGCGGTGGCGATCCCCAGGCGTGATGGAAACCTCCGTCCCTGCTTTCATGCGCCGAGCATGAGCCGTTTCCGGCTATCAGGGTATCCTCTGAATGAGCCAATCCACTTGGGCTCCCCGCTTCGCCCGAAGTCTGCTGAGGAACATCTCAGCCCATGGCGCCGATGGTCTTGCGGAACCGGCCCAGCGCCACGGTGAAGAACACCGCACCGATGACCGCGATGGCCAGGAAGTGCGGCCAGACCACTTCGAGACCGGCGCCGCGATAGAGGATGGCTTGCGCCAGCCTCACGAAATGGGTGGTCGGGGCCGCCTGCATGATGATTTGCACGAACAGCGGCATGCTCTCGCGCGGGGTCACGCCGCCGGAGAGCAGCTGAAGCGGCAGCAGGACCAGCATCAGCAGCAGCCCGAACTGCGGCATCGATCGCGCGATGGTGCCCATGAAGATGCCGATCGACGTGGTCGCGAACAGGTGCAGGGACGCGCCGAACAGGAAGAGCGCGATGGAGCCCTCGATGGGCACGCGGAGCACGCCTTCGATCAAGACGACGAGGGAGAAGCCGCACGCGACCAGCACCGTCAGCCCCATGGCCCAGACCTTGCTCATCATGATCTCCAAGGGCGAGACGGGCATCACCAGGAGGTGCTCGATGGTCCCATGCTCGCGTTCCCGGATCAGGGCGGCGCCGGTCAGCACGATCGACAGCATGGTGACATTGTTGATCAGCTCCATCACCGCCCCGAACCAACTTTGCGTCAGCGTGGGGTTGAAGCGGACCCTCATCGCCAACGTGGCGGGGGGCTCGGCCGCGCCCCGGTAGTGCTGTGCGAACTCGGCGACTTCGGCGCCGACGATCTGCTGGATGTAGCCGTTGCCGATGAAGGCCTGGCTCATCCGGGTGGCGTCGACGTTGAGCTGAACGGTGGGTTGGCGGCCAGCAAGCAGATCGCGCTGGAAGTCCGGGGGGATGTCGAGCGCGAAGGTGTACCGGCCCTCGTCCATGCCGCGATCAATCTCGCTTTGGGTGACCAACGCGGGCGGGGTGAAATACGGCGGATAGAACGCGCTCGTCACCCGCGCCGACAGCTGAGACTGATCCTCGTCGACGATTGCGAGCGGCGCCTTGTGCAAGGTCTCTGGAATGCCGGTGGCCGCCACATAGATCGACAGCGAGAAGGCGTAGACGATCAGGAAGAGCATCATCGGATCGCGCCACAGGCTGCGCAGTTCCTTGACGCCGAGCCGTAGGATGTTGGACGCCGGCATGCTAGCGCTCCTGTTTCCTGAGCAGGAGCGTGCACGCGGCGAGCAGCAGCGGAACCGTGACCGCAAGGGCCAGCAGCTCGGTCTGGAGGTCGGCGAACCCCAACCGCTTTGAGAACACACCGCGGCAGATCGTGACGAAGTGGGTGGTCGGAAAAATGCGCCCGATGAAGGCGCCGGCCCCTTCCAGCGACGATACCGGGTTGATAAGGCCGGAGAACTGCACCGCCGGCAGGATCGTGCCGACGGCGGTGGCGAACATCGCGGCGATCTGGCTGCGCATGAAGATCGAAAACAACAGGCCAATCGCCGTCGAGCAGCTGGTGTAGAGAATGGCCCCCAGCGTCATCGCGACGACGTTGCCCGTGATCGGTGTGCGGAACACCCACAGGGCCAGCAGCACCAGCAGCCCGTAGTTCACCATGGCCAGCGCGACATAGGGGATTTGTTTGCCCAACAGGAATTCAAGCGGCGTAATCGGCGTCACGTAGAAATTGACGATCGAGCCGAGCTCCTTCTCTCGCACTACGCTCAGCGCCGTCAGCATGGCCGGAAACAGCAGCAGCAGCACGGGAATGACCGCCGGGGCGATCGCCACCAGGCTCTTCACGTCCGGATTGTAGCGGTAGCGGGTCTCGATATTGATCAGTCCGGCGGCCGGCCGGACACCGAGTTCCTGCACCGCCATGTCGCCGAGCCACTGGCCATGCAGCGCCTGAAGATAGCCCTGCACGGTCTCGGCCCGTTGCGGCATCGCGCCATCCACCCATACGCCCAGCGAGACGGTGCGGCCCCGGCGCAGGTCCCGGGCGAATCCCGGCGGAATCTCGATCGCCACGCTCAGCTCGCCGGCGCGCATCCGGCGGTCGAGGTCCTCGTAGTCGGCGATTGGCGGCCGCTCGATGAAATAGGGGGAGCCCGCGAGGTTGAGCACATAGTTCTGGCTGGTGGTGGTCGCGTCCCGGTCGAGCACCGCGAACGGCAGATCCTTGACGTCCATGCTGATTCCGTAGCCCATGATGAACATCAGGATGACGCTGCCCAGCAAGGCGAGGGTCGCCCGGATCGGATCGCGGCGCAGCTCGAGGGCTTCACGCCGCGAATAGCTCATCATCCGCCGGACGCTGAAACCGCCGGCCGCGGTCGAGCCTCTTGCGTGGTCGGGTGCGGGCGTGACGTGGGTAGGATCCGCAGCGGGGGGCATCGCCGACGCCGCGCCGCCGTCCGCGGCCTTGAGATAGCCGATGAAGGCCTCTTCCAGGGTCGCCGCGCCGCGCTCCTCAATGATGTGCGCGGGGGTGTCGCTGACCAGCACCTTGCCGGCGTGCATCAGCGAGATCCGGTCGCAGCGCTCCGCCTCGTTCATGAAATGGGTGGAGATGAAAATGGTGACCATGTCGCGGCGCGACAGGTCGATCATGCTCTGCCAAAACTGGTCGCGAGCGATGGGATCGACGCCCGAGGTGGGCTCGTCGAGGATCAGCAGTTCCGGCTTGTGGATCATCGCGACGGCGAGCGAGAGGCGTTGACGCTGGCCCAGCGGCAGGGCGTCGGGGAGCGCGTCCATGATATCGACGAGGCCGAACCGCTCGGCCATCTCGGCCACGCGACCTGGTATATCCTCCGGCGCCAGCCGGAACAGCTGGGCGTGAAGCTCCAGGTTCTGCCGGACGGTCAGCTCTGTATAGAGCGAGAAACCCTGGGACATGTATCCGACGCGCTGGCGGGTCTGGATGTCCTTGGCGTCGACCTCGCGCCCGAACAGCCGGGCCTCGCCCTCGCTGGCGGGCAAGAGGCCGGTCAGCATCTTCATCGTGGTGGTCTTGCCGCAGCCGTTCGATCCGATGAACCCGAAGATCTCGCCGCGCTCGATCTGGAAGTCGACATGATCCACTGCGGTGAAGTCGCCGAATTTCAGGGTGAGTCCTTTCGCCTCGATGGCGACATCGGCCTGCCCGTCGTGAGCCCGCGGCGGAATGGTTACGGGCTTGTGGCCACGACGGCGCGCCTCGGGCAGCAGCGCGATGAAGGCCTGTTCGAGATTGGGCTGGCCCGTCCGTTCATAGAGGTCGTGCGGCGGGCCTGCGGCGAGGATCCGGCCGGCGTCCATAGCGATCAGCCAGTCGAACCGCGCCGCTTCCTCCATATAGGCGGTGGCGATCAGCACGCTCATGCCGGGCCGTTCGGCGCGGATGCGGTCGATGAGATCCCAAAACTGCGCGCGCGACAATGGATCGACCCCCGTCGTCGGCTCGTCGAGCAGCAAGAAGTCGGGATCGTGGATCAGGGCGCAGCAGAGTCCCAGCTTCTGCTTCATGCCGCCCGACAGCTTGCCCGCCGGCCGATCGCGGAACGGCGCGAGACCGGTGCTTCGCAGAAGATCGTCGATCCGGCGGTCGCGTTCGGCCGCGTCCTGGCCGAACAGCCGGCCGAAGAAGTCCAGGTTCTCGAACACCGACAGCGTGGGATAGAGGTTCTTGCCCAGGCCTTGGGGCATATAGGCGATGCGCGGGCAGACCGCCTCCCGATGCCGACGCTCGGCCATGTCGCCGCCCAACACCTCAATGGCGCCGGACTGGATCACCCGCGCGCCAGCGATCAGCGAGAACAGGCTGGATTTCCCGACGCCGTCCGGGCCGATCAAAGCCACCATACGGCCGGCCGGGATCTCAAGCGCGATACCGTCGAGCGCCAGGGTCTGACCATACGACAGGGAAACCCCCGTGAGGCGGGCGACAGGTCGGCTGGCCTCCTCCGCAAAGGCGCCGCTCATCGGGGCGTGTTGAGCGTGAGCTTGGCGGGCCAATCGGCCTTGGGATCGATGCGCACATAGGCCATGCCCGGCAGGCCGGTCTTCACTTGCCGGATATGCCGGCGGAGCAACTCCGGATCGATCCGGGCCTTGACCCGAAACATCAGCTTCTGACGCTCGCTCTTGGTCTCCACGGTCTTGGGCGTGAACTGGGCGACGTCGGCGACGAAGGAGACCTTCGCTGGGAGGACATAGTCGGGCGCGGCGTCGAGGACGATCCTGACCTCCGTGCCGAGCCCCACGCGGCCGGCCACCGTCTCCGGCAGGAAGAAGGTCATATAGACGTCCGAGAGATTGACCAGATTGAGCACCCGTCCGCCGCCGGCGACCACCTCGCCGGGCTGGGCGACGCGGAACTGGATCCGCCCGTCGCGGGGCGCCTTGAGGTCGCTGTCGGCGATGTCGGCGTCCAGCCGGCGGATCGTGGCCCGCACCGCCTCGACGGCCGAACGCGCGCCGATCACCTGCGAGCGCGCGGTGGTGATCGCCGCGTCCACCGCCGCCAGCTGCGCCTTCGCCGCCTCGACCGCCGCTTGTGCGCCTTCCACCCGCGCCTGGTCGTCGTCGCGCTCCTGCATCGCCGTCGCACCCTCGCGCGCCAGCGTATCGGACCGGACGAAGCGCCTGCGCGCGGCGTCGAACTCCGCTTCCCGCTGCCGGGTGACGGCGAATGCGGCCGCGCGTTCGCTCTGCCGCTGGACCACCTGGCTGTTGGCGATATCGATGGCGTTGAGCGCCTGCTGCAGCTGCGCTTCAGCCTCGGCCCGCTGGGCCTGCAGCACATCGGTGTCCATATGCGCGACCACCTGGCCGGCCTTCACGAAATCGCCCTCGTCGGCGAGGATCTCGCGGATGCGGCCGGGCGCCTTGGGCGCCACGTCGATCTCGACCGCCTCGATCCGCCCGTTGCCGCTGACAATGCCGTCGGGCAGATCGTGCGGTTGCAGAAGCTGCCAGGCGATCGCGGCGACGACGACAGCCGCCACGGAGACGGTCCCTCGCCTGAGCCAGCGTTTGTCGATCGGCTTCACCGCGCCTTCTCCTCGATGGGCCGCACCGCCGGCGCGAACTGGGATTCATCTGCAAAGCCGCCGCCGAGGGCGGCGTAGAGCGCCACGCCGCTGGCGAAGTAGCTGCGGCGGAGCTGGACCAACCTCTGCTCGGTCTCGAAGAGGTCGCGCTGGGCGTCCAGCACCTCCAGGTAGGCCGAGCGACCATTTGCGAAGCGCAGATCCGCCAGCCGGGCGCGTTCCTTCAGCGCCGAAAGCATGTCCTGCACAGTCGCGATCTGCGCCGCGAGCTGTCGCCGCTGGACCAGCGCGTCGGACACGTCGCGGAAGGCGCCCTGGATGGTCTGTTCGTATTCGGCCACAGCGATATCCCGCCGCGCATTGGCCGACGCGAGACGGGCCCCGTTACGGCCGGCGTCGAAGATCGGAAGATGGAGGGCGGGGGTGAAACTCCACGTCCCGCTGCCAGCCTTGAACAGGCCATCGAGCTCCGCGCTCGCCGTCCCATAGGCCCCCGTCAGCGTGATGTTCGGGAAAAAGGCCGCCCGCGCGGCGCCGATGTCGGCGTTCGCCGCCTGCAGGCGATGCTCGGCGGCGATGACGTCGGGACGGTTGGCCAGCAGGTCCGATGGCAATCCGGCGGGAAGCAAGGGGGCGTCACCGGCCTCGGAAAGGCGAAGCGGTCCCGGCGCGATCTCGACGGGCCGGCCCACAAGCAGTGCGAGGGCGTTCCGGTTGATCTCCTGATCCTGCTCCAGCGCCTGCACGGCTGTCTGCGCCTGGGCCAGCAGCGTCTGCGCCTGGGTCATTTCGAGCTTGGAGCCCGATCCGACCTCGTAGCGTCGACGCATGATGCGCAACGAATCTTCGCGGGTCGCCACCGTATGGCGAGCGATCGCGATCCGTTCCTCGTATTCGCGCTCAAGCAGGTAGCTGTTCGCGACCTGCGCGACCAGGGCGGTCGCCACTGCGCGCCTGGCCTCGCTTGTGGCGAGATATTGCTGCAGGGCCGACTCGCGCAGGTTCCGCAGCCGGCCCCAGAAATCGATCTCCCAGCCGGTGCTGAGCACGGACTGATATTGGCCGCTCGTCACGGCGCGCCCTGTGATCGAAAGATCGGCCGGGGTGCGCCCGCGGGTTCCGGTCCCCACCGCGTCAAGCTGCGGATATAGCGCCGAACCCTGGATCCGAAAGGCGGCGCGGGCCTCCTCCAGCCGCCCCGCCGCGACCCTGAGGTCACGGTTGTTCGCCAGCGTCTCCTCGATCAGCGAGCGCACTTGTGGATCTTGAAAGAAGTCACGCCAGCCGATCCTGGCGATCGAACCTAATTGCTGCACCGGCCCGGCATAGGCTGACGGGATAGGAGGCGCCGGCCGGACATCGTCGGGCCTTAGGGCGCAGCTCGCGAGCAGCAGAGACGACAGAGCGCTGGCAAGGCCCCGCGACCCCGCTGCTATCCGGCGCGGCATAGCGCCAACGATAAATCTGGCATGCGCCATCCGCGCGGTTTACTTCGAAATTTGAGCGAGATGCCCATGTCCTGATCGCTGGTGATCACAGCACAGCCTACATCTACCGCCCTAGCCGCCGTTTGATTCTCCTCAACCTCGCGCTGTCTCAATGGTCGCCTCAGCGCGTTATCCGAAATGTCGTGCCTGGCGATCAGCAGACTGCAATCGAGCTGGTCCAGCAGATGAACGCCGGCGCCGGCCGCCCACCAGCGTTGGAGGCCGCTGCGGCGACGGTGGCCGACGACCACAAGGTCAGCCGCCACCTCCAGGGCGAACGATGCGATCTCGTGGCCCGGCTCACCGACCCGCAGTTCGGCGACCGGCTCAAGCCCGAGTTGCTGGAGCCGGGCGACCCCGGCCTCGAGGATTGTTCGGTATGTCTCTCGATCCTGGGCGACCACCCCGGCGAATGCACCTTCAGCAAGCAGCACCCCGGTGGATTCGGCCAACACGGACAGGAGGTAGACCCGCGCTTGAGCTTGCTTTGCCAGGATCGCCCCCTCTCTCGAAGCGCCGTCCGGCCCTCGACCGACCCATCGTAGGCAAGTAGAATTCGCTGACACATGAGCAACAATCCCCTGTTCGGTCCACGCGGCTCGGGACGATGGGGATCCCCGCAACTCTGCTTCGAACGTCCTGGTGCATCGGATGTGGGCGCCGCAGAAGGACGTGTCCGATCCTAACCGCTATCCGTGACGACTGTGCCAGCCCGCCCCCCCCCCC
>NZ_MHXN01000020.1:8285-11442 GCF_001824475.1 Phenylobacterium sp. RIFCSPHIGHO2_01_FULL_69_31
GGGCGGAAGGTTCAGCTAGCAGAACTCGTACGATAGCAATGGCCTTAGGTCAGCCTCATCGTCACCTCGGGGGGGGGGGCGCGTCGGCTAAGGCGCCGCGCAGGCGGCCGGCTCAGGCGTACCTATTGACGCCATCATTGTCGCCGGTCGAGAGCCATGTTGAGACTCCCCCCTCGTCACGTGTTCAGACCGGAGAGATCCGTGACGGGTGTTCGGAGACATCCGTGACAGGTTGAGGATGGTGGTTCTGGGCTCGCAGGTCGATGGTTGCGATGTTGGCGGTACGGAAGACGACGTCGTAGAGGCCGTCGGTGTGGGTTGGACGGATGGCGACGGTCTTTCCCTTGAAGGCCTTGGGGATGCGCCAGCGTCGGCTTCGGAAGGTGATGCGGCCGCTGTCGCGAGGGACGCGCCGCAACTGGTCGTCTGGGGCGTAGTGGAAGGGCTCGATGGTGAGTGCACACGCTGGGAGGATCTATGGCCAGGTTCTACACGGCTGCGCCAGGACCAAGCACCCTGACCGAGCGACGATACTGCGATCGAAGGCTCTGATCGCGGAGCTCGCCCGGTAGCACGGGCTGAATCACAAGACGGTGCGGAAGTGGCGCGGCCGGGACTCGGTCCATGACGCGGCGATGGGTCGCCAGGAGCCGCGTTCAACCTTCCTGACGCATCTGAGCTCGAAGTTCCACGTCGGACTGTCCGACTGCATGGAGCCGAGGCGATGCTGATCGCTTGGCAGACCATGGTCCTGGAGACGGTGGCGGGGTCCTGCGCCCAGGGCGCCCGTGCGGTCAAAAGCGGTCGCCGCCCAGGGCGCGGTAGAGCTCAACGCGGTTCGTTGCCTGCGCCAGCTGGGCGGCAAGCTGGGTCTGGCGCGCCGCATAGAGCGTGCGTTGCGCGTCCAACAAGGCGAGGGAGCTGTCGATGCCACGGTCGTAGCGCGCCTGGGTGAGACGCTGGGTCGCCGCGGCCGCCTCGACCAGCCGGGCCTGGGCGGCGATCCGGTCGGCGATCGTGGCGCGCACCGCCAGGGCGTCGGAGACCTCCCGGAACGCGGTCTGGATCGCCCTCTCGTACTGGGCGACGGCGGCGTCGCGCGACGCCTCGGCGCCCCGCAGATTGGCGATGTTGGCGCCGCCCGCAAAAATCGGCAGGACTACCTGGGGCGTGAAGCTCCAGGCGCGCGTGCCCGCGGTGAACAGCCGGTCCAGCGCCGGGCTGGACGACCCCTCGGAGCCGGTAAGGGTGATGCGCGGGAAGAAGGCCGCCCGCGCTGCGCCGATATCGGCATTGCGGGCCTGCAGAGTGTGCTCGGCGGCGCGCACGTCGGGACGGCTGACCAGTACGTCGGACGGCAGGCCGGGCGAGATCTCGGCCAGCACGCCCACGCTGGTGAGGCCACCCTGCGGCTGGAGATCGGCCGGGACCTCGGCGCCGACCAGGAGGCGCAGGGCATTGCGGTCGCGATCCACCTGGGCGGTGGCGACGGCGGCGTCGCTGCGGGCCTGCTCGGTAAGCGTCTGAGCCTGCCGAAGGTCGAGCTCGGATGTGGCGCCCGCCTCGAACCGCTTGCGGGCCAAGTCGAGACCGGCCTCGCGGCTGGCCAGGGTGTCCTGGGTGATCTTCAGCAGGTCCTGGTCGGCGGCCAGGGTCAGGTAGGCGCTGGCGGTCTCGGCGACCAGGCTGATCTGAACCGCGCGTCGGTTCTCCTCGGTGGCGAAGAACGATTGCAGGGCCGCAGCGCTCAGGCTGCGCACGCGCCCGAACAGGTCAAGCTCATAGGCGGAGAACCCGGCGCTCACGCTGTACTGCTCGATCTCGAAGCTGCCGGTCTGACCGGGGATGGCGGCGCCGGCGGGCGTCTTGCTACGCGTGTAGCCGCCGCTGGCGTCGATGGCCGGCAGCAGGTCGGCGCGCTGGACGCGGTATTGCGCGCGGGCCTGCTCGATGTTGGCCACGGCCACGCGCAGATCGCGGTTCTGTTCCAGGGCTAGCGCGATCAACGACTGGAGACGGGCGTCCTGGAAGACCTCGCGCCAAGCCAGGTTGCCGCTTGGGACCGCGGTCGAAGCCGCAGCAGGAGCGACGGGCCAAGCCTGGCCGACCGGCAGCGCGGGCCGCTCGTAGCGCGGCGCTAGGGTGCAGCCGGCAAGGGCCGTCGACGCCATGAGGGCCAGGAGCAGGGATCTGGCGGGCATCTCAAACAGCCTCATGGGGAACGGCGGCGGGTGGCGCTTCGGGATCGACCCTGCGCCCCAAGTGACGCTGCACCAGGACGAAGAAGAGCGGCACGAAGAAGATCGCCAGCATTACCGCCGACAGCATGCCGCCGATCACGCCCGTGCCGATGGCGTGCTGGCTGCTTGACCCCGGTCCATTGGAGATCGCGAGCGGCAAGACGCCGAACATGAAGGCCAGCGAGGTCATGATGATCGGCCGCAGGCGGATGCGCACCGCCTCCAGCGTCGCCTCGACCAGTGGAGCCCCCGCCTCAAAGCGATCCTTGGCGAACTCGACGATCAGGATGGCGTTCTTGGCCGCCAGGCCCATGGTCGTGAGCAAGCCCACCTGGAAGTAGATATCGTTTGAGAGCCCGCGAAGCGATGTGGCCAGCAGGGCGCCGACGACACCCAGCGGGATGACCAGGATCACCGCGAGGGGGATGGACCAGCTCTCGTAGAGGGCGGCCAGCAGCAGGAAGACCACGATAATCGAGATTGCGTAGAGCGCCGGCGCCTGGGCGCCCGCCTCCCGCTCCTGCAGCGACAGGCCGGTCCATTCGTAGCCGATGCCCGGAGGCAGTTTGGCGGCGATGGCCTCCATGGCCTGCATGGCCTGTCCCGAGCTCTGGCCGGGCGCGGGCGCGCCCTGGATGTTGACCGCCGGCAGGCCGTTGTAGCGCTCCAGCCGCGGCGAGCCGATGGTCCAGTGGCTCGAGGCGAAGGCGGAGAACGGCGCCATCTGACCGGCGGCGTTGCGGACGTACCAGCGGTCCAGGTCCTCAGGCTTCATGCGGAACGGGGCGTCGGCCTGGACGAAGACCTTCTTCACCCGGCCGCGATCCATGAAGTCGTTCACGTAGCTGCCGCCCAGCGCCGTCGAAAGGGTGGCGTTGATGTCGGCCGTGGTCAGGCCCATGGCCCCCGCCTTAGCC
>NZ_MHXN01000021.1 GCF_001824475.1 Phenylobacterium sp. RIFCSPHIGHO2_01_FULL_69_31
TGAACCTCGTACCAGACGAGAGTCTTGCAGCCGTAGGTCTTGGTGAAGCCTTCGAAGGTCCCGAGCTTGTGCTGACGGATACGCGCCGCAAGCGGCGGTCACACCGGTGTAGAGCGTTCCGTTCCGGCGGCTCGCCAGGATGTAGACGGCGATGAAGGCGTCCTGCCCGACCATCGACGAAAGCTAGGCCGTGACGCTGCCTGCGTCATCCGCCGTGGCGCAGCTTCGAGGTCCTGTCTGCTGGGTCCCGGGTCTCCGCGCTCTGGTGAGCGCTACGCCCGGGATGACGGCGAAGGGTGGCGAATGACTGCGATCCACCCGTTGCTGAGCTCGAGCACATCCGCTTCCCGGCGAGCCGCCCATCCCGGCGCCCCTCGGACCAAGCCCGATCCCTACGCCCGCCGCCCCTTGGCCGAGGCGTTGTCCACGCCCAGGGCCCCCAGGGCCGCGCGGACGATGCCGTCGGCGTCCAGGCCGGCCTGGGCGTACATGACGTCGGGCTTGTCGTGGTCCTGGAAGATGTCGGGCAGGGTCAGGGTGCGGACCTTCAGGCCCCGGTCCAGGGCGCCGTGCTCGGCCAGGGCGTGCAGGACGAAGGCGCCGAAGCCGCCGACCGCGCCCTCTTCCACCGTGATCAGCGCCTCGTGCTCGCGAGCCAGCCGCAGCAAGAGGTCCATGTCCAGCGGCTTGGCGAAGCGGGCGTCAGCGACGGTGGCCGAGAGGCCCCGGGCGGCGAGCTGGTCGGCCGCCTTCAGCGCCTCGCCGAGGCGGGTCCCGAACGACAGGATGGCCACCGCCGTCCCCTCGCGCACGATCCGGCCCTTGCCGATCTCGAACGGCGCGGCCAGCAGCGGGATCTGAACCCCCGTGCCCTCGCCACGCGGATAGCGGAAGGCGGAGGGACGGTCGTCGATCACGGCGGCCGTGGCGACGGCATGGGCCAGCTCGGCCTCGTCCGAGGGGCCCATGATGACCATGCCGGGCAGCGCGCCCAGATAGCCGATGTCGAAGGAGCCTGCGTGGGTGGCCCCGTCCGCGCCGACGAGGCCGGCCCGGTCGATGGCGAACCGCACCGGCAGGCTCTGGATCGCCACGTCGTGGACCACCTGGTCGTAGCCGCGCTGCAGGAACGTCGAATAGATCGTGCAGAACGGCTTCATCCCGTCGGCGGCGAGGCCTGCGGCGAAGGTCACGGCGTGCTGCTCGGCGATGCCGACGTCGAAGGTGCGGTCCGGGAACTTGGCGCCGAACAGGTCCAGGCCGGTGCCCGACGGCATGGCGGCGGTGATCGCCACGATCTTGGGGTCGCGCTCGGCGTGCTTGATCAGCTCCTGGGCGAACACCTTGGTGTAGCCGGGCGGGCCGGCCTGGGCGGGCTTGGCCTGCTTGCCCGTGATCACGTCGAACTTGACCACGCCGTGGTACTTGTCGGCGGCGCTCTCGGCCGGGCCGTAGCCCTTGCCCTTCTGGGTCACCACGTGGACCAGGACCGGCTTGTCGTCGATCTTGCGGGCGTTCTGCAGCACGTGGACCAGGGCGTCCATGTCGTGCCCGTCGATGGGGCCCACGTAGTAGAAGCCCAGCTCCTCGAAGAAGGTGCCGCCGGTGACCATGCCCCGGGCAAATTCTTCCGCCTTGCGGGCCGCCTCGCGCATCGGCCGCGGGAAGGCCTTGGCCACCGACTTGCCCAGGTTGCGCAGGCTCTGGTAGCCGCCGCCCGAGACCAGCCGCGCGAAATAGGCGCTCATCCCGCCCACCGGCGGGGCGATGGACATGTCGTTGTCGTTGAGGATGACGGTGAGCTGCTTGGTGGCCCCCGCATTGTTCATGGCCTCATAGGCCATGCCCGCGCTCATCGAGCCGTCGCCGATCACAGCGACCACCTTATTGTCCCGGCCCTCGGCGTCGCGCGCGGCGGCGAACCCCAGCGCTGCGCTGATCGAGGTGGCGGCGTGGGCCGCGCCGAACGGGTCGTATTCGCTCTCGGAGCGCTTGGTGAACCCCGACAGGCCCCCGCCCTGGCGCAGGGTGCGGATGCGGTCGCGGCGGCCGGTCAGGATCTTGTGCGGATAGGCCTGGTGGCCCACGTCCCAGATCAGGATGTCGGCGGGCGTCTCGTAGACATGGTGCAGCGCCACGGTCAGCTCGACCACGCCCAGGCCGGCGCCCAGGTGCCCGCCCGTCTGCGACACGGCGTCGATGGTCTCGGCCCGCAGCTCGTCGGCCAGCTGCTTCAACTGCGGAATCGAGAGGTTCCGGGTGTCGGCGGGCGAGGCGACCGTATCGAGCAGAGGGGTTTCAGGGGGCAACGCGGCGGTCCTCAACTATTGGCGGCGCTCTAGCACGAAATCGACACTCGCCCGCAGGAATTCCGCCCGCGCGCCGAACGGATCCAGGTGGGATTTCGTCTGGGTTTTGAGGAGTCCGAGGCGTTCTTTCGCCGCATCCACGCCCAGCAGGGTGACGAAGGTGGTCTTGCCCGCGCCGGCGTCCTTGCCGGCCGCCTTGCCCATGGTCCCGGCGTCGCCCTCGGCGTCCAGCAGGTCGTCGACGATCTGGTAGGCCAGCCCCAGGTCGTGGGCGAACGCCATCAGGGCCGAGCGCTCGGCGTCCATGGCCCGGGCCAGCACAAGCGGCAGCTCGAAGGCGCAGGCGATCAGGGCGCCGGTCTTCAGCCGCTGCATCCGGGCCACGCCGCCTAAGTCCTCGCGCACGCCCAGCATGTCGATCATCTGGCCGCCCACCATGCCCCGCGCCCCTGCCGCCACCGCCAGCCGGGAGATCAACTCGGAGCGGATGTTCCCGTCGGGGTGGGTGTCGGGATGGGCCAGGATCTCGAACGCCGCCGCCTGCAGCGCATCGCCCGCCAGGACGGCGGTCATCTCGTCATAGGCCACGTGGACGGTCGGCTGCCCGCGCCGCATGTCGTCGTCGTCCATGCAGGGCAGGTCGTCGTGGACCAGGCTGTAGGCGTGGATGCATTCGAGCGCGCAGGCCGAGCGCAGCACCGACGTCTCGTCCAGGTCGAACATCCGCCCGGTCTCGAGCGCGAAGAAGGTGCGCAGGCGCTTGCCCTGCCCCAGGGCCGCATACCGCATCGCCTCGGTCAGCCGGCTCTCGGGCCCGTCCGCGCGGGGCAGCAGTTCGTCCAGCGCCACGGTCACGAGGTCCGCGGCCTCGGCCACACGCTGGGCGAGGTCCATCAGCTGAACTCGGCCGGTTCTGTGGCCGGCGCGCCGCCTGCCCCCATGACGATCTTCTCCACCCGCAGGCGGGCCGCCTCCAGCCGCGTCTCGCAGTGCGCCTTCAGCGCCGCGCCCCGCTCGTACATGCGGATCGAATCCTCGAGCGGCGCCTGGCCCGATTCGAGCTTGGCCACGATCTGCTCCAGCTCCGCCAAGGCGGTCTCGAAAGTCATGGCGGAGATGTCGGCGGGTTCGGACATGGAACGTGTTTAGAGGCCTCGAACGGCGGAATCCACGCCCAATTCGGTGCGCCTCAGCCGCGCTCGAAGCGCCGCATGGACCAGTATTTGTAGCCCTCGCTCTCGACCAGCCGCCAACCGAGCTTCTTCAGCGACCGGCCGATGAGGTGGTTGAAGAAGCCGTGGGCCAGCACCACCACGTTCTCGCCCCCGGCGGCCAGGCCGATCAGCAGGGCGGCCGCACGGTCGGCGCGAGCCTCGGCCTCGGCGCGGGTCTCCTGGCCCTCGTGGTGGTTGAAGAACCACCACCACACCCGGGCGATGAAGCCCCAGAGCTTGGGCGACAGCTTGAGCCACGACGGGAAATTCGGCGGCGGCAGGGGCGCCTCGATCAGGATCTCGTGGTGCGGGAACTCCCGCTCGCCCACCATGGTCCGGGCGCTTTGGATGGCGCGCAGGCGGGTCGAGGAGACCACCGCCCCGCACTCCGCCACGAACTTGCGCAGCCGGTCGGGCGGCGTCTGGCCGGGCAGGATGCCGCCGATCTCGTAGGTGGCCCAGAACGCGCGGTACTCGGCCGCCGACAGCAGCACCTTGCGCGACAGCGCCGGCTCCCCGTGGCGCGCGAGGATGATGGCGCCGTGGCGCACGGGCGCGGACTGGTCGCTCACGTCGCTGGCCATCGATCCTGGGAACGCACCCTACCCCTCGCCGAGGGCCCTCACATGCGCGAGCGCCGAACGGCCCAGAGCTTCGAGGTCGTACCCGCCCTCAAGCGAGGACACAACCCGACCCTTCGCGTGGCGGTTGGCCACCGAGACGATCGCCCGGGTCGCCCAGGCGAAGTCGGCCTCCTCCAGGGCCTGGCCGGCGCCGCCGATCGGGTCGCGCACGTGGGCGTCGAATCCGGCCGAGACCAGGATCAGGTCGGGCGCAAAGGCGTCCATCCGGTCCATCAGCGTCTCGAACGCCCTGCGCCACACCTCCACCGGCGCGCCCTCTGGCGACACGGCGTTGACGATGTTGGCCGGGACCGCCTCGTCGGGGTGTCCGGTGCCCGGCCACATGGGCCACTGGTGGATCGAGGCGAAGAAGGTGTCGGGCCGCCCGGCCAGCACCGCCTGGGTGCCGTTGCCGTGGTGGATGTCGAAGTCCACCACCGCCACGCGGGAGAGGCCCGCCTGCTGCGCCGCCAGGGCCGCCAGGGCCACGTTCGAGAAGATGCAGAAGCCCATGGGCAGGCCCGGCTCGGCGTGGTGCCCCGGCGGACGCACGGCGCAGAAGGCCCGCTCGGCCCGGCCCGCCGCCACGTCGCGCACCGCCTGCACCGCCGCCCCCGCCGCCCGCCGCGCGGCCGTCAGCGATCCTGCGGACATGTAGGTGTCGGGGTCCAGCACCCGCAGGCCGCTGGCCGGCGCCGCACGCTCGATGAGCTGCACATAGGCCTCGTCGTGCGCCAGCATCAGGTCGGCCGCCTCCACCAGCGGCGCATCGTTGGGCGTCAGGTCCAGGTCGGAGTCGCTCAGCGCGTCCGACACCGCCTGCAGCCGCTCGGGCGACTCCGGATGCCCCTCGCCCGGACGGTGGTCGAGCATGTCCTGATGGGTGTAGAGCGCGACGGTCATGCTTCGATCCTACCGCAACTTGCCCCTTCGCCCATGAGCCAACCGACCATCCGCCTTGCGACGCCCGCCGACGCCGAGACCCTGGCCGCCCTGGGCGCCCGGACGTTCTGCGAAACCTTCGCCCATCTCTACGACCCCGAGGACCTCAGCGCCTTCCTGGCCGAGGCCTACGACGTCCCGCGCACCCGCCGCGACCTCGCCGACCCGGCCAAGGCGTCCTGGCTGGTGGAGGCCGGCGGCCAGGCCATCGGCTACGCCTCGGTCGGCCCCTGCGGCCTGCCCCACCCGGAGGTCACGCCCACGTGCGGCGAGCTCAAGCGGATCTACTTCCTGAAGGACCACCAGGGCGGGGGCCTGGGCAAGGCGCTGTTCGCCACCGCCATCGACTGGCTCCAGGCGGACGGCCCCCGCGCCGTCTGGATCGGCGTCTGGTCCGAGAACTTCGGCGCCCAGCGGTTCTACGAGCGCCACGGCTTCGAGAAGGTCGGCGAATACGGCTTTGCGGTCGGCAAGACCGTCGACCGCGAATTCATCCTGCGCCGTCCCGCGGAGAGTTTTTCCAAGTCCTCGCCGCATTCGGCGGAAACCCGACACAATTTCGCCTGAATTCGCCCAGTTCCGCCGCGTTCATTGCTTCGATTTAACGTCATGCCGTCTTGGCGCGACCGCCGCCATTTGGGACCTTAGCCGCCGAAGGTTGAGCTTGTACGGGATCGGCGGTGGGGATGCTGAAGATCGGCTACGTGCGGCTGCGGGACGCGACCGCGCACGACGACACCATCCGGCTGAAGGCGGCCGGCTGCCAGGTGGTCCGCGCCGAGGAGCCGGGCGCCGGCGGCCAGGCGCTGGACTCCATCCTCGACTTCATCGGGACGGGCGACCAGCTCGTGGTCACCCGCCTCGACCGCCTGGCCCTCGGCGGCCGCGGCCTCTTGGACGCGCTCGACCGGCTGGAGGCGCGCGGCGCCGGCCTCTTGGTGCTGGAGCCCGAGCTCACCAGCCAGGGGCCCAGCGGCCGGGCGCTGCGGGCGGTGCTGGAGGCGGTGGCGGGGCTGGAGCCCTCGGGCGGCCGCCGCCGGCGACCCTCCGCCGCGGCGCATGAGATCTTCGCCCTCCAGCGCGCCGGTGTCGGCCCGGTGGAGATCGCCCGCCGCCTCGGCGTCTCGCGCATGACCGTCTGGCGCAAGCTGAAAGCCGTCGAAACCGCCGAGGCCTAGCCCCGGGCCTCCGCCGCCCCGCACGCCGCGTCGAACCCCCGGGCCAGCTCGGCCAGCGTCACCGCCCCCAGCCGCGCCACCAGCAGCGCCTCGGCCTCGCGCAGCGCGTCCTCCAGCGCCGCATTGACCGCCCGCTCCACGGCGCAGTCCGGGTTCTCATGCTCGTTCCCGATGGCGAAGATCCGTGGGCCGCCCACCGCCCGGTGGATGTCCAGCAGCGACACCCGCTCCAGGTCCGCCGCGATCATCCAGCCGCCGCCATGGCCCTTCTCCGAGCGCACGTAGCCGGCGTCCCGCAGGCCCGCCATCGTCCGGCGCACCACCACGGGGTTGGTCCCCAGCATCTGCGCGATCGCCTCCGACGTCATCGGCTCGTCCCGCCGCGCCAGGTGCAGCAGCACGTGGAGCATCCGCGAAAGGCGACTGTCGCTGCGCATGGCCCGATCCTTCCCGACGCCACCCCCCATTGGCAAGCACGCCCCATCACGCTACTTCTCATGTTACGTGATAGAGGAGCCCCGCCGATGCGCCAGTTCGAAGACCCGAACCACTGGGACGCCGCCGCCCTGCATTACGAAAGGACCGCCCACCCCTTCACCGCCCGCTACGCCGAGGCGGCCCTCGCGCGCCTCCCCCTGACGCCCGACAGCCGCGTCCTCGACGTGGCGGCCGGCACCGGCGCCCTGGCGCTGGCGGCGGCGCGCACGGGCGCGAAGGTGCTGGCCACCGACTTCTCCCCCGGCATGGTCGCCCGCATCGCCGCGGCGGGCCGGCCCAACGTCGAGGCCCAGGTGATGGACGGCCAGGCCCTGGCCCTGCCCGACGCCGGCTTCGACGCCGTCTTCTCGATCTTCGGCGTGATCATGTTCCCCGACTGGCGCAAGGGCCTCTCCGAGATGGCCCGGGTCACCCGCCCCGGCGGCCACGGCGTGGTCTCCACCTGGCAGGACCGCGGCGCGGCCACCTTCCTCCTCCTCGGCCAGATCCGCCGCCGCCTCTTCCCCGAGCGCCCCGGCATGTCGATGCCGCAGGCCGTCCAGGCCCTCAGCGCCCCCGCCGACTTCGCCCGCGAACTGATCGCCGCCGGCTACCGCGACCCAAAGATCGAGCCCGTCACCCACGACTACCCGCTCGACGTCGCCCTCCTCGACGACGACCCCGGCGCCCTCTTCGGCACGTCCCCCGACTGGACCAGCCTCAGCCCCGAAGACCAGGCCGCCGTCGTCGCCGAGACCCGCCGCCTGGCCGCCGGCCGCCCCATCCTCCCGGTCCCCTCCACGGCCCTGATCGCCGTAGCGCAGCGGTAAGGGCGCTCCCAGCCCTTCCCCCTCGCCCCGTCATCCCGGGCGAAGCGCTCGCCAGAGCGCGCAGACCCGGGACCCAGCCGCCACGACCCCGAAGCCGCAGTTGATCGCCACCCCGGATGATCCGCCGCCCTTCACCTCCTCTCCCCCCGAGCGAAGCGAAAAGCGGGGAGAGGGTCGGGAGAGGGGCGGCGCCGGCCCGACCGCCCCCGCTCCATCGTCAGCCAGGACCCCCGGAAAGTTGCTCGCCGCCGCGCCGGGAGAGGAGATGCGCCGGTCCCACCGCCAGACCGCTAGCGTCCGGCCCCGGCGCCCCCGCAGCAAGACATCCCCGCCGGGGATAGCTCCCGCCCTGAAATCCATGGTTGATGCGAGCCTTGGGGTCCGGCGATGTCAAGGACGACGCCCCGCGGGCGTC
>NZ_MHXN01000022.1:0-442 GCF_001824475.1 Phenylobacterium sp. RIFCSPHIGHO2_01_FULL_69_31
CGGCCCGGGGAGGTCGGGATCGAGGGGCCAGGCGGCTGGCGCTGGCATGAGGCGCCGGAGCTGACGCCAGCGTGGCTGTCGACCTTGGCCACGACCGCGGCGGCCTTCACCAACCAGGACGTCACCGCTTCGGAACCGGTCTGCTCGACCGTGCTGCCCGGCGGCGAGCGCTGCCAGATCGTCCTGCCGCCGGCGGCCGAGAGCATCTCCTTCACCATCCGCAAGCCTTCCGCGGCCGAGTTCGGGATGCAGGACCTGGTCGCCTCTGGTCTGTTCGAAGGCGCGAAATCGGCGACGGAGGACCTCGCGCCCGAAGAGACGGAGCTGATGGCGCTGCGCGACGCAGGGAAGTGGCCGGAGTTCTTCGAGCTGGCGGTCCGCGCGCGCAAGAACATCCTGATCAGCGGCGCGACCGGCTCCGGCAAGACCACCTTCTCGAAGA
>NZ_MHXN01000022.1:457-16609 GCF_001824475.1 Phenylobacterium sp. RIFCSPHIGHO2_01_FULL_69_31
CAAGACCACCTTCTCGAAGACCCTCATCAAGCTGATCCCCGAGGGCGAGCGGCTGCTGACGATCGAGGACGCGCGCGAGCTTTCGGTGCCGCACCGCAACGTCGTTCACCTGATCTACGCCAAGGACGGCCAGGGGCTTGCGCGCGTCGGCGCCAAGCAGCTGCTCGAAAGCGCCCTGCGCATGCGGCCCGATCGCATCCTGCTTCAGGAGCTGCGGGACGGCACGGCCTTCTTCTACCTGCGCAACGTCAACTCGGGCCATCCGGGCTCGATCACCACGGTGCACGCCGACTCCGCCCAGCTCGCGTTCGAGCAACTCACGCTTCTGGTGAAGGAGTCGGAAGGCGGCCGCGACCTTTCGCGGGCGGACATCCGAACGCTTCTCCTCCTGCTGGTCGACATCGTGGTCCAGATGAAGCGGCAGGCCGGCCGCTTCCGCATGACGGAGGTCTACTATGACCCCCTTCGCAAGCGCGACTCCCGCCGCTAAGGCCTGGCTTCTCATCCTGGGCGCGGCGCTGCTCGCCGGCCTGTGGATATCCTTGTGGATGCTGATCACCCTGGGCGGGCTCGGCCAGCTCTCCTCGAACGTCGATCTCGCCGTTCTGCCGCGCTGGCTCTGGTATTACCGGGGCGATCCGGAGGTGGTGCGCTGGCTGAAGATCGGCGCCGTCGGCTCTTTCCTCTTCGTGGCGATGCTGGCGCTTGCGGCCGCACTCCAGATCCGGCGCCCGCTGCACGGCGCCGCCCGCTGGGCGGGTGAGGGGGATTTGCGCCAGGCGGGACTGCGGGCCCGCCGCGGTCTGCTGCTCGGCCGGGTCGGCGGCGCCTACCTCCGCTTCGGCGGCGCCGAGCACGTCCTGCTCTACGCGCCGACGCGCACAGGCAAGGGCGTGGGCGTGGTCATTCCCAACCTGCTCGATTGGCCCGACTCGGCCGTGGTGCTCGACATCAAGCGAGAGAACTACGACGCCTCCGCCGGCTTCCGCGCGGCCCACGGCCAGGCCGTGCATCTGTTTGATCCCTTGGCGGCCGACGGCCGTACGGCCCGCTTCAATCCGCTAGCTTACATCGACCGCAGCGCGCCGATCGAAGTGCTCGACGAGCTGCAGAAGATCGCGGGCATGCTGTTCACCGCCCCCGAACGGACCGATCCGTTCTGGGCTGAAGCCTCGCGCACCGGCTTCGTCGGCGTCGGCGCCTACATCGCTGAGTCCGCGGAGCTGCCGTTCACGATCGGCGAGATCTACCGCCAGCTCACCGTCGGCAATCCCCGCACCCGCTTTCCCAACATCATCGCCGACCGGGCGGCGCAGAACCGACCGCTGTCCGCAGGCTGCGTGAACGCGCTAACGGACTTCTGCGCGGCCTCCGAGAACACCTTCGCCTCGGTGCGCCAGACGCTCACCTCGCGGCTCAACCTCTGGCTCAACCCCCTGGTGGACGCCGCGACCAGCAAGAGCGACTTCGATCTGCGACGCCTCAGGGACGTGCCGACCACCCTCTACCTTGGGGCTTCGCCGGACAACCTGGCCCGCGTCCAGCCGCTGTACAATCTGCTCTTCCAGCAGCTGGTCGACCTCAACACCCGTCATCTGCCGCGGCAGGATCGTGAGCCCCGCCAGATCCTCGTCTTGCTCGATGAGTTCGCCAGGCTGGGCGCGGCGCCCGTGATCGCCCGGGGCTTCTCCTTCGTGGCGGGGTACGGCCTGAGGTTCCTCGCCGTCCTGCAAAGCCCGTCCCAGCTGCGCGCCGAGTACGGCCCCGACGTCGCCGAGGAGATCATCTCCAACTGCGGCGTGGAGGTGGTCTTCGCGCCGAAGGAGCTGAAGGTGGCCCAGGAGCTCAGCGACCGGCTCGGCTACTATACGACCGGATCGCAGTCGCGGAGCCGGCCCACGATGCTCCTCGCCGGCGGCCGGCGGACCACGACGGACTCCGAGCAACGGCGCGCGCTGATGCTGCCCCAGGAGCTCATGCAGCTGCCGCCGGACCGCCTCATCGTCCTTCGGGCCGGCATGCCCCCCGTGCGCGGCAAGAAGCTCCGCTACTTCGACGAAGGCGACTTCAAGCGCCGCCTGTCGCCGGCCCCCACGCCGCCGGCGCGTCCAGTCACCGTTCATCCGGCCCCAGCACCGACGCCCCGAGGCGGCGATATCGAACCAACGTCGCGTCCGCTCACGGAAGCGGAAGCCGCCGGCGAGGAACTGCTGACGCCCGAGATGATCAGCCTGGCGCTGGAGGCTGTGGACATGGACGCGCCCCCGGAGCGCGCCAGCGAGGAAGAGGTGGCGCGCTGGGCTGAGGCCTACATCGATCGCGCCGCGCTCGACCGGGCGCTCGAGGATGAGTTCGAGATCGACGTTCACCGCGAGCATGCGCACGACGATCGTGACGAGCTCGTGGCGCAATAGGAGGCGATGATGTCCGAGGCCGCAGACGACGCCGGAAAGGACCTGCGGGAGCCCGTGGCCCCGCGCAGGCCGCGGGAACGCCGCGGGACGGAGGGCGACGTGGCGCCCACGCGTGAGGCGCTGAAGGGCTCGCCGGATCGGCCGATCTCGACCGATAAGGGGGACGTGCCCGAGGCGCTCAGCAAGCGCTACTTCACGCAATCGACGGCCCGCGCCCTAGCCTTCTATGCCGAGTACAATGCGCCGAAGCCGGCCTTCCGGGACGCCGGCGCGCGGCTCTCCACGTCCGAGACCAACCCGAACACCATCCGAGACATGGTGGACATCGCCGAGCATCGCGGCTGGCAGGCGATCCAGGTGCGCGGCGCCGAGGACTTCAAGCGTGAGGTGTGGCTGGAGGCCCAGAGCCGGGGCCTGGAGGTGCGCGGCTTCCGGCCCAACCAGCGTGATTTTCAGGAGCTCGAGCGGCGGTCCGAAGCGCGAGAGAAGGGCTCCTTAGGGCCCGCGCCTCGTCGCGAGCGGACGGACGAGCGCTCACGCCAATCACCCGCTCGGCCTCAGGATCGCGTCGACTACGACGCCGGCGTTCGTGGTCGACTCCTGGAGATCGGACGTGCGCCATTCCGCGGCCGCCAGGGGGCCGCGCCCGCTCCGTTCGTGCGCATACAACCGGCGGAGGGCAAGCCGGTGCAGATCTGGGGCGTGACCCTGCCGACGGCGATATCGCGCTCAGGCGCGAAGGTCGGGGACGAGATCACCCTTCGTCGCGAGGGGGTCGACCGTGTGTCGGACCGCAGCGGCGAGGCGCACCAGCGTAACCGCTGGACCGTAGAAGCGGCGCGCCTCCGCGAGAGTGATCCAGCGGAAGCTGCGCGCGATCCTGCTCTGAAGGCGGCGCAAGCTACCCTGGGCGTGGTGGCCAGCGTCGCCCGCCAGCGCCTGGATCCTGATGCAGCCGCGCGGGTCGTCGATCGGGCCCGATCCAAGGCGGCCGAGCGAATGGAGAACGGTGCGCGTTTCCGAGAACCGAGTTTGATGCAGGCTCAGCGCCAGCGAGATAGCGGGGCAACATCCGGAGATCGCAGCTCCGATGGCCCGGAGCGGGTGAGGCGACGTTAGGTTGGTCCGCCCCTACCAGTCACCACGACCGCGGTGATAAGCGTCCCTCTCCGCACGTTCACGCTGCTGTTGGAAACGGAAGGCTTCTTCGTCCTCATCGTCATTGCGACGACCTGCGAAGATCGGGCCGAACACGACTAGACTCGCAAATATCAGTGCGCCAACGAGAACGAGTTCCTTCAAGCCCGGCGGCAGTTCGCCTCTGAGCGCGGCGACAACCGGCGTACCCACGAGCCACAGCAGAAGTATCCAGACGATTGCACGCCAAAGCATGGGCGCCTCCACAGCGTCGCGTACGAATCTTAGCGCTTGGCGAGCCACTTGCGCCAGTGAAGACGCTGCGGTTACCTCGTGGGGTTCACGATCCATTGGCCCCGGGAAGGGGGAGTGTCCCCTTCCCAAGGTTGGCAACCGCTCAGTGCGCGGCGCCCTGGCCGGAGCCGTCCTGCCCGCTCGCGGGGCCGGCCGCAGTTTGTTGGTCCTGGCCTTGGGCGGAAGACGACGACTGACCGCTCGAGCCTTGAATCTGGATCCGCCGTGAACGGCTCTGCTCGGCGCTCTTCGGCACGGTGACGGTCAGCACGCCGTTGTGGAAGGTCGCCTTCACCTCATCAGGATTGGCCTGGAAGGGCAGACGGAGGGCGCGTTGGAAGCGGCCATAGCCACGCTCCACGAAATGGTAGTTGGTCTTCTCGTCACCCTTCTCCTGCTGGAACTTCTTCTCGCCACGGATGGTGAGCTGGTCGTTCTCCAGCGAGACGTCGATATCCTTCTCGTCGACGCCCGGCAGCTCCACACAGACGCGCACTTCCTTGTCGGTTTCGGAGACGTCCATGCTGGCGTTGAAGGTGGCCGCCACGCCGCCGCCCTGGCTCGTGGGCGGCGCGAAGCTGCGCGAGCCGCGGAAGACATCGTCGAACAGGCGGTTCATCTCGCGATGAAGCGAAAGCAGAGGATCGGCGCCTCCGAACGGGGTGAGGGATTGCGACATCTGGGCGTCTCCATTGGCCAGAGCGAAGGTCGCTGGATCAGGCGCCAGCGACACGCGGTTCCATGAGCGAGCTGCTCGCCACAGCTCGTCTGGAGAAGCGCTGGTCTGCCCGGCGAGTTGCAGCGGACGAGCAATAAAATGCACGGCCGGGTCAAGGCCGAGCCGGACCCGCCGGTCACCTTTCCAATCCTTGCTCGTTCTGCTTCTGTTCCCACGGGTCAGGAGTGGAGCATGGGGAGTCGGAATCCGGATCGCATACCGATCGCGATGCGTCGGCGGCGTTGCGAGAGCGTGGGGGACATGATCCGGTTAGGCTGGGACGTACACTCCAAGTGTGAAGCGTGCGGCCTGCTCTTCCGCGTGAACCTGAGGCTGATCGCGCGTGTGAAGGGCGCGGACTTCAGCCTCTGGAACCGCAAGGAGCGCTGCAAACGCCTGGGCTGCGTCGGCTTCGTCAACTTCCAGGGCAAGGCGCCCGACATGAGCTGGCACGAAGTGCTGAGCGCGCCGTGGCCGGAGGACCGCTCCTAATTGGACGACGGAGAGGGAAGAGACGCCTGCTCGGCGTCGGCGGAGGCGGCCAACACCCGGTGCAGGGCCTCCGTCGGTCGGCGGCAGACGACCTGGACGAGGCTGACGGAGCCAGGCGGTTCGCCTTCGAGGAGCAGTTCCGTGGTCGTGGGTTCGACGGCCTGCAGCTGCCAGGTGATCGTCTCCACCACGCCCTCCTCGAGCCCGTGCGACGTGGCGATGCAGATGCGTTCGCCGACGCGTGGCGGGCTCACGAGCTCGAAGTCCCGGGCGGGCCCGTCCGGGCCCTCGATCCAAACTCTGACGCGCATGTCTCCGCTCGCTCTGGTGGGTCCCTCTCGCCTGTCCGTCAGGTGTGGGTGATCAACGGAACGCCTTGTTCTTCGTTGCGGCCGGGGAGGACCATCACCCGCCCGCCGGCCTCGCGGAACACCAGGTCGAGGCGACGGTCGCCGACCGGCAGGTTCTCGAGCCGGAGCTCGCCGATGCCCAAGGGCAGTCGTGGCGAGCGCACGTGGAGCTCGTCACGCCAGCCGTCCACGTGCAGGCCCAGGCAGGCCTGCAGGACGCCGAACACGGACGCCGCGGCCCAGGCCTGCGGCAGGCAGGCGACGGGATAGGCGACCGGCGGCTCGCCGGCATGGCGCGGGAAGCCGCAGAAGAGCTCGGGCAGCCGCATGTCGAAGTGCACCGCCGCCTCGAACAGCGCCGAGAGCAGGCGCGGCACGGCGTCGGCGCCGCCATAGCGCCGGAAGCCTATGGCGCAGAGCGCGGTGTCGTGCGGCCAGACCGAGCCGTTGTGGTAGGACATGGGGTTGTAGCGGGGCTGGTCGCTGGCCAGGGTGCGAAGCCCCCACCCGTTGGTGAAGCCTGGGCCCAGAAGGGTTCGCATCACCGCCTGGGCGCGCTCGGGCGAGGGCAGGCCGACGAACAGTAGGTGTCCGGCGTTGGAGGCCTTCACCCGGCAGAGCTGGTTCTCGCCGTCGAGGGCGATGCCGTAGAAGCCGGCCTCTGGCATCCAGAACCGCGATTCCACCGCCTCGCGGATCTGCTCGGCCCGGCGACGCCATCCCTCGGCGTGGTCGCGGTCGAACCGCGTGGCCGCGAGCCGCGCCATCCCGCAGTAGGCGGCGTAGGCGTAGCCTTGCACCTCGACCAGGGCGATCGGCCCATCGGGGGTTCGGCCGTCCGCATGGAAGATGGAGTCGTGGCTGTCCTTCCAGCCCTGGTTCAAGAGGCCCGTGTCGGCCCCGCGCGCGTAACGGATGAGGCCCAGCGGGTCCGACTTGGCGAAGCTGTCCATCCAGCCGGTGGCGGCCAGGAGCGCAGGCCAGATCTGGTCCAGGAAGGCGCGGTCGCCGGTCCGCTCCGCGTAAGCCGCCGCCAGAGCGACGAACAGGCAGGTGGTGTCGACGCCGCCATAGTAGCGGCCGAACGGCACCTCGCCTTGTGCGGCCATCTCGCCGCGTCGGGCCTCGTGCAGGATCTTGCCCGGCGCCGCGTCGCGGAAGCTCGAGTGCTCGTCGGCCTGGGTCGCCGCGAGGTAGGCCAGCACGCCCTTGGCAAGGCTCGGATCGAGCCAGAGCAGCTGCCAGGCTGTGATGATCGCATCGCGGCCGAAGGTCGTGGAGAACCAAGGGATGCCGGCGTAGGGGTAGGGACCGGTGGCGAGATCCGTGGTGAGCAGCGCCAGGTCGGCCCGCGACTTGTCGAGCCAGGCGTTGAACAGCCGCCCCGAGGTATGGACCCGGCCGCCGCGGCGCAGGCGCCGCCGCATCGCGGCCTTGGCCAGCAGGCTCGCGCGCCGGAAGCGTCGCGCGGCGGGCGGCGGTCCCCCCTCCGGCCCCACCTCGAGGTAGACGTCCTTCGGCGTCCGCGGATCGAGCTCCAGGCGGATGCTGGCGTGGTGGGCGTCGAGGTGCGTCGGCCGCTCCGAGAACGCGATGACGCAGTCGCGGCGGTTCCCGTCGAGTCCTTCGTACTGAAACTTGACGCCCATCGGCAGGACCGTGGGCGAGGCACGATGGCCGCGGTGCGCGCGCGTCTGGCCGCGAACCTCGAACATGTCCTTGAAGTCGGCGTCGAAGCTGAAGTCGAGCGGCAGCGTGGCCGGAGCGTCCCCGTAGTTGACGCACCGGATCCGCTCGAAGAGCCGCCCGTCCCAGATCAGCCGCTTGCGCTCCAGGTGCACCACGCCTTCCGGCGTCGTGACCGCGCCAATGGGCGTGAGCGGCCGATTGGTGGCGTTGGCGGTGAAGATGACGTTGTCCCGACCCACGGCGCTGCTCAGCAGGGCAGGGGCGCTCCCGTCGAGCCGCAGGGTCAGGCGGGAGAGCTGCCGCGTGTCGTTTTGGAAGAGCCCGTCGGCGACCCCGTGGATGTCGCCGAACGCGTCGCAGACCAGGAAGACGTCGCCTTCCTTGAGGGTGAAGAGGCGGTCGGGCGCGCGCCGCTCGCGCTCGCTCGCCGCCTCGAAATGCGCCTCCGGCGCAAGCGCCAGGTCGTCCATGCTTCGTCCCCCAGCTTCCTCACGCGGCGACGGCTTTCACTTGAGCCGCCGCGCGCGAGACCGGTCCAGGCTCGGGCTGGCGCAGGCCGGCGTAAAGCGCGGCGTAGTGGCGCGCCATGGTGAGGGCGGAGAAGCGGGTCTCGAAACGTGCGCGCACCCCGGTGCGCCGCAGTTCGCCGATCCGGCCGACGGCGGCCACCGCCCCGTCCAAGTCCTCGACGATGAAGCCGGTGACGCCGGGCTCCACCACCTCCGGAACCGAGCCGCAGTTCCAGGCGATGACCGGCGTGCCGCAGGCCATGGCCTCGATCATCACCAGGCCGAAGGGCTCCGGCCAGTCGATGGGGAAGAGCAGGGCGTCGGCCCCGCCCAGGAAGGCGGATTTCTCCGCATCGCCGATCTCGCCGATGAACTCCACCAAGGGCTCGTCGCGGATCAGCGGCTCGATGACCTCGTTGAAGTAGGCGCGGTCGGCGGCGTCCACCTTGGCGGCGATCTTCAGCCGCTTGCCGGCGCGGCGCGCGATCTCGATCGCCCGGTCCGGGCGCTTCTCCGGCGAGATGCGGCCCAGGAAGGCCAGATAGCCCTCGCTGCGCAGGTGGAAGGTGTAGTGCTCCGGCGGGAAGCCGTGGTGCACGGTCCCGATCCAGTTGGCGAAGGGCAACGGCTTGCGCTGGTCGTCGCTGATCGAGACCAGCGGGAAGGCCGGCCAGCGGCGGTAGGCCTCCGGCAGGTCCTTTAGGTCGAGGCGCCCGTGCAGGGTCGTGACCGTCTTCTCCGCCAGGTCGGCGAAGATCGGGAAGTGCAGCAGGTCGGTGTGGAAGTGGATGACGTCGAAGTCGTCGGCGCGCCGCTTCACCTCGGCGAGCTGCGCCAGGTGCGCGGCGACGTCGGACTTCAGCGGGGCCGGGTCGAGGCGGATCGCCTGATCGCGCACCGGCACGAGCCGGGCGCGGGTCTGCGCCTCGGCGCTGGCGAACAGGGTCACCTCGTGGCCGAGCGCCACCAGCGCGTCGGTCAGGTGAGCCACCACACGCTCCGTCCCGCCGTACAGCCGCGGCGGGACCGCCTCGTAGAGGGGAGCGACCTGAGCAATCTTCATGCGGTTAATCCCTTCTTCTGAGAAGGGGGCGCAGCCCGCCCCCGGAGTTGCGCGCGCGCAACGCGCTTCACGGCCAAGCTGTTCCCGTCAGCTGGGGGCCTCGCGGCCGTCGGTGCGCGCGTATTGGAAGGTGCGGTGGAGCTCGTCGGCCGAGAGCGCCAGGACGACGCCCTTGTCGGCGCTCATCAGGACCGAGGCGTCCACCTCGACCGGATCCACAGCGCCATAGACGCTGGGAACGACGCGCAGCTTACCGGGCGGCGCGTCCGACGCGCACTGGCTGGCCGAGATCCACCCGATCTCGCGCCCGTTCCGATCGCGCACCGTCTCGCCGATCCGGATCTTGCGTCCTTGATCATCGACGAAGCAGACGAGCGGGTCCTGCAGGACCGACTGGCCGGCCGGCACGGCGCCTACGGCGAGGAGCACCCCCGCCAGGGTCAGACCGATCTGGGCCGCACGCCGGTTCCGTCGCCGGCGGGCCGAGGGCGCCACCGTCGTGATCATCTCCGCAACCTCGACTGAGTTCGGCCGGCGGGGCCGGCCACCCGGTGATCTATGGCGGCGCCGGACGCGCACAAGAGCGCGATTGGGGGTCAGGGCGCCGAGGTGTGGCCTCAGCGACACAGCCGGCGCAATAGCAGGTCGCCGCCCCCGATCAGCCTGCGCCGCTGGCTAAATAGACGGAGGCTTCACCATCAACCCTGCGCCCAGGGCCGCCTCACCCTGGCCGCAACGACAAGGAGGTCATCCCATGTGGAAGATCACGATCCTGGGCGACCGCCACGACGGCGCCGACAAGCTCCATGAGGAGCACTTCAACTGTAACCAGCAGGAGGCCGCCGAGCAGGCGACCATCCTCTTGGACCAGCACGGCGGTCTGCGGGCCGACGTGGACCCCGTCTGACAGGGGAGGGGCGGCCTTCGGGCCGCCCTGAACCTCTGATGCCGGCCGTTCGGCGGACACGGTCGAGGAGGTGCGAGCCTCCGACGGCGCCTGCGCGCGGAGACTTGGCGCCGGCCACGCGACGGTCTCAGGGTAAGCCGGGACGCCCCCCAGCCCCCAACGCCCCGGCGTTCCGGGCGGCCTTGGAGCCTAGGGTTCGAGGCCGCCCACCTGGGCGACGCCGGCGTTCTCTCGCGCTGCGGCCGGATCGCCGCGCTCCAGGCGGATGCTGAAGCACGATCCCCGGCCGGCGACCGAGCGCACCTCGATGGTGTGGCCGAGCAACTGGGCGGTCTTCTGGACGATCCAGAGCCCGAGCCCGAGGCCCTCGTTGCCGGTTGAATCGGCGCGCTCGAAGGCCTCGAAAATGCGTTCGAGCATGTGCGGCGGAACGCCGGCGCCGGTGTCCCAGACCTCGATGGCGAGACCCCCGCCGCGACGGCGAACGCCGATCAGCACGCCGCCCTCGAAGGTGTACTTCACCGCGTTGCCGACCAGGTTGCGCAGGATGGTCCGCAGCATGGCTCGGTCGCTGCGGACCGCCACGTGGGTGCAGGCGGTGCGCAGGCTCAGCCCCTTGTGCTCCGCGCGCGGCCGCCAGGCCGCGATGACGCCGTCCAGGATCTCGTCGAGTGCGAAGTCCTCGATCACCGGCGCCAGGTCCTGTTTGACCTCGGAGACCTGGGCCAGCGCCTTGAGTTCCTCGTCGAGGTCGACGGCGGCGATCTCCGCATGGCCCAACAGCCGGCGGCCACGGGCGCTCAGGTCCGTTTCACGTCGCAGGAGGTCGAGGGCGGCGACGATGGTCTGCAACGGCTGGCGCAGGTCGTGGCCGGCGACGGCGATCAGGCGGCTCTTGGCCCAGTTCGCGCGCTCGGCGTGGGTGAGGGCGCTCTGGAGCGCCTCGTCGCGCTGGCGATGTTCGGTGATGTCGGTGTGGGTGACCACGACATGGGTGACGCGCCCGGCTTCGTCACGGACGGGGCCAGACGACAACGCATTCCAGAACGGCCGCCCGTCACGCCGCCGCATCTGCAGCTCTCGCCTCGGCATGGCGAGCGACACGACGGCGTCGAGGTCGCGGCCCTCGTCGGCCGGCAGGCTGAGAAGATTGAGGCCCCGCCCGATGACGTCCTCGATCGGATAGCCGGTCAGCTGGCAGAAGGCCTCATTGCAGTAGACGATCGGCCGTCCCGGCGCGTTGGCGTCCAGCAGGGTGACCGGAATCGGCGCGCAGGAGAGCCCCGCCGCCAGGGTGGCGTTCTCCACCACCACAGCGGCCGGACCGCATGGCTGAGCCCGAAGCTCTCCCACCGCTTGCCTCGTCCGGATAAGCTCACACGCTGAGGCCCGTCCTCCGCCCGGCCGGCTTCCCTCGAGGTCGGCCAGAAAACCTTGCAGGCGGATGCGGCGGAACGCAATGTCCGCCGCTCAGTTGGGGTGCAGTTCTATGGGGCAAGGGATGGGAGAGGCGCAGGCGCCAGAAACAGTGCCACGTACGGCCAGCGGAGTGCCGGGGCTGGATACTGTCTTGAACGGCGGCTTCGTCGAAGGCGGCGTGTATATCGTCCAGGGCGATCCCGGTTCGGGCAAGACGATCCTCGCCAATCAGATCTGCTACAAGCATATCGAGGGCGGTGGCCGGGTCCTGTACGTGACCCTCCTGGCCGAAAGCCACTCGCGCCTGCTGCAGCAGCTCGGCACTTTGAGCTTCTTCGACCAGGCCGCCGTATCCGACCAGATCGTCTATGTGAGCGGCTTTACGACGCTGGAGGAGGACGGCCTGCCGGGCCTGCTCAACCTGCTGCGCCGGGAGATCAAGGGCCGCAAGGCGACCATGCTGGTGCTGGACGGCTTCCTCGCCACCCAGGCCTCCGCCTCGAGCGAGCGCGACTTCAAGAAGTTCATCCACGACCTGCAGGGCCAGGTCGCCGCCGCCGGCTGCACGACCTTCCTGCTGACCAATGACGACGGCCGCGCCAGCCGCCCGGAGCGGACCATGGTGGACGGGATCGTGCAGATGGTGCGCAGGCCTTCGGGCGATCGCACCGAACGCTACCTCGAAGTCGTGAAGCTGCGCTCCAGCGCCTTCCTGGAGGGTCGCCACGCCTACTCGATCGACAGCGACGGCTATCACGTCCATCCGCGTTTCGAGGCGCTCTACGCCACGCCCAGCCGGCACGACGACGTCGGCGAGGACCGCTACACCACGGGTGCGCCGTCGCTGGATGCGGTGATCGGCGGCGGTCTTCGCACCACCTCCACCTCGGCGGTGATCGGCCCCTCCGGCGCGGGCAAGACGACGATCGGCATTCAGTTCATCGGCGCGAGCACGCCCGAAGAACCGGGCCTTCTGTTCGGCTTCTACGAGACGCCGCCGCGCCTGAAGGTGAAGGCCAAACGGATCGGCGTCGACCTCGACGCCCTCACCGCGAGCGGCGCCGTCGAGATCCTGTGGCAGGCGCCGACCGAGCCGGTGTTCGACGCGCTGGGCCATCGGCTGGTCGACGCCGTGCGCCGGCGCAAGGTGAAGCGGCTGCTGGTGGATGGGCTCGGAGGTTTCATCGCGGCCGCCTCGGAGCCGTCGCGGATCTCGCGCTTCTTCGCCGCCCTCGCCAACGAGCTGCGGGTCCTGGGCGTGACGACCCTCTACACCATGGAGACGCGCGACCTGTTCGGCGCCCAGGTGGAAGTGCCGATCGACAACATCTCTAGCCTGGTCGAGAACCTGCTCTACATGCGGTTCGTCGAGCGGCAGTCCCGCATGGCGCGGATCCTCGCCATCGTGAAGATGCGCGACAGCGACTTCGATCCCGCCCTTCGGGAGTATACGATCGACGACAGCGGCATCCACATCGGCCAGCCGTTCGTCGGCGCCGAGGCCCTGATGACCGGCTTCGCCCATGAATCGGCGAGTGAACCGCGTCCGGCGCCGTTGCCGCCAAGAGCGTGAGGCGGCCTCGTGAAGACGGTTCTCGTGGTCGAGGATGAATTCGGCGTGGCGGACCTGATCCTGACCGCGCTCGAGGACGAGGGCTACCGGGTCCTCAAGGCCGCGCACGGGGCCCAGGCGCTGGAGCGTCTCGGCCAGGAGAAGCCGGACCTGATCATCAGCGACTTCATGATGCCCATCATGGACGGCCCGACCTTCGCAGCTCAGGTGAAGGCGATGGATGATCTCGCCCACGTGCCGATCATCATGATGAGCGCCGTCCCCGAGACCGCGCTGCGCGCCCGGTTCGACCGCTACGAGGTCTTCCTGCAGAAGCCGTTCCGGATCGATGACCTGGTGGAGGTCGTGGGGAAGGCGCTCGGCAAGGACGCAGGCTAGGCGTCGCCGTCATTCGGGGAACCCCGCGATCGGCGCTCGAAAGGCCGACCGCCGCGCGCCTCGTCCGCCACCTGGCCGCGCGAACGCCAGGCAAGGCCTGCATAGGCGAGGATCGCGGCGCCGGAGAGGGCCGTCACCGCCCAGAGCATCGGCTCGGAAAGCGGCCTGGGACTGACGATCAGGCTCGCCAGCAACACGCCCACCAGGAGGATCGGCGCGATGAGGAGACCGTCGCGCCGCCTCATTCCGCGGCCGAGCCTTCTGTGAAGGCGCCGCCGGCCGAGCCCTCGCCATCGTCGTTGGCCGCGATCGCCTGCACCAGGTCGGTGATGCTCTTGCGGGTGCTGCGCCGGCGGATGCTCAGGAAGGCCTCGGCGAGCGCCGGTCCGTTCGGCTCCAGCAGCAGGCCTTGCAGCACGTTGTCGTAGGCGGCCGCGTAGGCTTCGCCGGACGGCGTCGCCGGATCATGGAGGCCGTCGAAAAAATAGCCGACCGGAACCTCCAGCACCTGGGCGATGCGGTAGAGCGTCGAGGCGCTGATGCGGTTGGCGCCGCGCTCATACTTCTGGACCTGCTGGAAGGTGAGGTCGAGCGCTTCGGCCAACCGCTCCTGGCTGTAGCCCAGGGCCTTGCGCCGCAGCCGCACCCGCAGGCCCACATGCACGTCTATGGGGTCCGGCCCCTCTCCGCGCGCCATAGTCATCCCCTCATACTAGCCGGCTTTTCGCCGGACGAAGTGTCAATCGCTGCAGCACGGGCGGGGGGCGGTCCCGCGCTGCTCTGCGCAGAGCGCAGTTCGCCCGTGCGGCGCACTTATCCGCCACGGAACACGCAAGCCATATCGCAGGTTCTGCCCATGTACCAGAGGCTGCAAAGCACATCCGCCGCAGCTTTGGATCGATGAAGTAGAGTCGCCACGCCACAACTTGCTCACCTGAATGAAGCGGCCACGGCTGATCGCGCCAGGGATCGGCAATACACGCGGCCGTCTGCCCCGGAGCTAGGCCTTAAGTGTCGGCGCAGCTTTGGCCATCGCGCGGTCTCGAAAGATTTGAACACGGGTTGGTGTGACAGGTTTTCGACGTTCAAGCCCCGGGCGCGTACGCTTGGCGACATCCGTCGCTCATCCGGCCGCGACGGGCTGAGAGACGCAAGCGCTCCCGCCAGGCGGAGCAGCGCGCGTGTTTGACGAGTCCCCCATTGTCCTTGTCGCCGAGGACGAAAGCCTGGTGAGAGACCTGATCGAAGCCGTCCTGGAGGACAGCGGCTTTGCGCTGCGCCTGGCTGCGACGGGCCGCGAGGCGATCGACGCGCTCGACGTCCAGAAGGTCGCGGCCCTGGTGACCGATATCGACCTCGGCGCCGGGTGCTCCGGCTGGGAGGTGGCGGCCCACGCCCGCGAACGCGACCCTGCCCTGCCGGTGATCTACATGAGCGGGGGGAGCGCCTACGCCTGGCCCGACCGGGGCGTTCCCAACAGCCAGATGCTGGCCAAGCCTTTCGCCCCCACCCTGTTGCTGGAAGTGTTGCAGACGGAGCTCGGCGGACCGGGGCGCGCCGGACGCTGACCTCAGCGAGCCTCCCCTGAGGTCGATTGTGTCCATCGGCCGCCCGTGACTAATCTGGTCTTCGGCGGCGCCTTACCCGACGGCGACCGCTGGCGGACACTCCAGTCCGGTGCTCGGCCCCGGCCCCCCCGGGCCGAGCATTGGACGGGGGTCAGGCCGCTTGCGAGGCCGCGCCCGATTCCTCGCGGCTCCGTTTCAGGGCCCGCGCCCACCAGGCCAGGTCGTCGAACATGGCGTCGGCCATCTTCTCCAGGTGCGGCATGTCCTTCAGCGTCTTCTCGCCCTTGATCGCGGCATAGAAGTCGCCGCCGCCGATGTGCACGGCGTGCCGGATGGGCGCCATCTGCAGCTCGATCGCGATCAGCCGCAGTTGCTCCACCGCCCGGGCGCCGCCGACGCTGCCGTAGCCGACGAAGGCGACGGGTTTGCGGTTGTACTCCCGGTAGGCGTGGTCCAGGGCGTTCTTCAGGACGCCGGTCGGGCCGCGATTGTATTCGGCCGCCGTGATCAGGTAGCCGTCCAGCTCCGCCATCTTGGCCCGCCAGCGGCGCGACTCTCGATGCGGCGAAGGCCCATAGGCCGGCGACAGGGCGTCGGAGAAGAAGGGAAGGGCGTAGTCTTTCAGGTCGACGGTCTCGAAGGCCAGGTCGTCGCGCCGCGCGGCGAGCTCCGAAATCCAGGCCGCGGCCTTGTCGGCGAAGCGGTTCTCGCGGACGGACCCGACGATGAGGCCGATCTTTGGCTTGTCCAAGGCATCACCTCTTTCGCTTGGTTCAGGGCCGGCCGGGCCGGCCTTGCGTCACGCCGAGCGATGTAGGTCTCGCCGACCGCCGCGCCAGCCCGCCGGCACGCTCACGGCCGCGCCGGCGCCGTGCCGCTGGGCGCGGTAAGCCCTGGCCGACAGGACCAGGGCCTTGAAGAGGCGCCGGAAGACCCGCCGATGCAGCAGCAGCTCGGGGTGGAACTGCACCCCGATGCAGAAGTCGCGGTCGCTGCGCTCGATCGCCTGCGGCAGGCCGTTCTCTTCCCGGGCGCTGACCGTCAGGCCCTTGCCGAGGCGGTCGACGGCCTGGCTGTGGATCGAGTTCACCCAGAGCCGCTCGCAGCCCAGGACGGCGTGCAGCTGCGTGCCGGGGGTGACGGACACCTGCTTGCGGAAATGGATCTGCCGCAGCCAGTGCTGCGGATAGGGCGTGGGATGGAACCGCTCGGCCACGTCCATGTGCAGGGAGCCGCCGGCGGCGACATTCATCAGCTGGGCCCCGCGGCAGATGCCCAGGGTCGGCAGGTCTTCGGCCAGCGCCCGCTCGAGGAGGGCGAGCTCCATCTGCTCGCGCGGATGGTCGTAGCTGTAATCGGCCTTCGGCCGGGTCTGGAAGCGGCCTGGAAAGACGTCCGAGCCGCCGCTGAGCACGAGGCCGTCGAGCCGCACTTGCTCCCATCCGCTCGATTCCAGCCGCACGGCGCGGCCGCCGGCGAGCCGGATAGCGAGGGCGATCGCGAGGAAGGACAGGAGGTCGCCGACGGAAGGCCGGGTGACGCCGATGGTCGGGCGGGGGTCCACCGGCTCACTCCACCACGAGGCCGCGCGCGTCGGCGTCGTACTTCAGCTCAGGCGGCAGCTTGCCGTGCCGGATCAGG
>NZ_MHXN01000023.1:0-94172 GCF_001824475.1 Phenylobacterium sp. RIFCSPHIGHO2_01_FULL_69_31
CAAGGCCTCAAGCCCGGAGGCCGGAGCTTCGCGCCCCCTCCACCACTTCGTGGTCCCCCTCCCCCGCCGTCTGCGCGACGGGGGAGGAGCGCAGTTTAGGCGTTGAAGTTCAGCTTCAGCCCGGGCCGGGGCCACTTGGCCCGGTAGAGCTTGCCGGTGGACGAGGCGGTAATCCAGGCGGTGGTCATGTCGGGGCCGCCGAAGCAGATGTTGGTCACCACCAGGTCGGGGACCGGATAGTGCTCGGTGGTTCCGTTGGGGTCGAACGCGGTGATCCCGCCGTTGATGATGGTGGCCACGCAGACCTTGCCGCCGGCTTCGACGGCCAGGCTGTCCAGTAGCTGATAGCCCGGCAGGTTGCAGATGACCCGCCCCGGCGCGAACCCGTCTGGCGGGCCCAGCACGCCCGGCTCGGCTACGTCGAAGCCCCAGAGACGGCCCAGCATGGTGTCGGCCACATAGACGGTCTTCTCGTCGGGCGAGAGGCCGATGCCATTGGGCGAGATCAGGTGGCCCCGCTGCTGGCTGATGTGGCTGCCGTCCGTCTTCGCATAGTGGACCGCCCCGTTCTTCCGCCCGTCCGGCGTGGAGCAGCCGTGGTCGGAGAACCAGAACCCGCCCTGCCGGTCGAAGACGATGTCGTTGGGGCCCACGAGCCGCTTGCCGCCGCAGCTATCGTAGACCGTCTCCAGCTTTCCGGTCTTCAGGTCGAACCGCTGGATGTAGCCGCCGGTGTGCGAAGCGGGGGTCGGGCCGGGGATGGTCAGGCCGCCCTGGTCCAGCCATTCGAAGCTGCCGCCGTTGTTGGTGATCCAGATGGCGCCGTCTGGGCCGATCGCGGCCCCGTTCGGCCCGCCGCCGGTCTCCACGACCAGCTCCTTGGTCCCGTCCGGCTTCACCCGCGTGAGTCGCCGCCCCTTGATCTCGGTGAGGATGACCGAGCCGTCGGCCATGGCGATGGGCCCCTCCGGAAACTCCAGCCCCTCGCAGATCAGTTCGATGTCCATGGCCGCATCCTCCCTCGTGTGTCTTTGCGCGGACTATAGCGTCCGCGCCGCGGGGGGAGGGAAGGGGCCTTGAGTGGTCCTGACGTTACGTCACCGTGCGCCTCCCGGTGAAATACTCGTCGTGACGCTGGGTCAAACGGCGTGTGATATTCGACACAAACGGATGTTCGAATACTTCACCCTGTCACTTCCGATAGCTTGTCGTGAGCTGCGGGCGACTGCACCTATCCCGCGATCAGCCGGCGCCACCTGCGCCACTGCGTAACAAGAGCTTGCGGATTCATGTCCGCAGCATGAGGTCGTGCGCCCACGTCGGCGGCGGCCCGGGGAGGTCATGATGTCAGATACCCACCGCCGCCGCGGTCGCCTCGTGCTGGGCGCTTCCGCTCTCGCCCTGCTGGGAGGGTCCGCCGCCTGGGCCCAGACCCCGCCGCCGCCCGCGGATGAGCCGGCCCTGGTCGACGCCATCGTGGTCACCGCCCAACGCCGCGAGGAAAGCGCCAACGACGTGGCCATGGGCATCCAGGCCGTGCGGGGCGAGGTGCTGGAGCAACTGCACGTCACCGACACCCGGGACCTTTCGGCCTTCGCGCCGAGCTTCTCCGTCTCGCAGAGCTATCAGGGGGTGCCGACCTACACCCTGCGCGGGATCGGCTTCAACACCATCAACCTGTCGGCCACCTCGACCGTCGGCACCTACGTGGACGAGGTCGCCTACGCCTATCCCTTCATGATGACCGGGCCGATCTTCGACCTGGAGCGGGTGGAGGTGCTGAAGGGGCCGCAAGGCACGCTCTACGGGCGCAACACCACGGCCGGCCTGGTTAACTTCGTCACCAGCAAGCCCACGGACGAATTCGCCGCCCAGGTCACCGCGGAGGCCGGGAATTACAAGACCTACAACCTCGATGGCTTCGTCAACGGCCAGATCGCGCCGAACCTGGTGGGCCGGTTCGCCTTCCGCGTGGAGAACAGCGACAAGGGCTGGCAGGTCTCCAATTCGCGCGGCGAGCGGCAAGGCGAGGTCGACCGCTGGGGCGTGCGCGGTTCGCTGGCCTTCACGCCTAACGACCGCCTCTCGGTGGACGCCTCGGTCAGCTACTGGAAGAACCAGTCCGACACCGTGGCCGCCCAGGGCATCGGCTTCACGCCCGCCACCGCCAACAGCCCCTTCCTGGCGCCCGGCCTCGCGGCCTACATCGCCGCCAACCAGCCCACCAAGGCCAGTCAGGCCGATTGGGCGCCGCGCGCCGCGCGCAGCGCCGACATCGGTATCGGCGCGGGCCTCGCCGGCCCGCTGCGCGAGGACAATGAGTTCACGGCGCTGAAGCTTCGCATCGCCTACGACCTCAACGACGACATGCGGGTGGTCTCGCTCACCGGCTTCCAGGACCTGAAGCGGCGCGCGCTGTTCGACTGGAGCGGCGCCCCCTACGAGATCCTGCTGCAGAACGCCCGCGGGGACATCGAGTCCCTGTCGCAGGAGCTCCGCATCGAGGGCTCTACCGACCGGGTGAACTGGCTGGTCGGCGGCTATGTGGCCCGCGACGAAATCGTCGATTCCAACCGCACCCTGCTCGGCCAGAACTCGAATGTTGGCCTGATCCGGTTCGCGGGCTCGGGCCTGCTGGCCACGCCGTTCAACGGCGGCGGCTATACCGCCGCCCAGATGGCGCAGGCGTTCCGCACCTACGTCGACCGCGGCGACATCGAGACCAAGACCTGGAGCCTGTTCGCCAACGCCGACTACGAGATCACCGAGAGCCTGAAGATCACCGGCGGCATCCGCTATACCGAGGACAAGCAGGACTACAACGGCTGCTCGCGCGACTTCCAGGGCAGCATGCTGCCGAACGTCAACGTCGTGAACCGCGCGCTCTTCTTCCAGGTCTATGGCGCGGTCGTCGCTCCCATCGGGCAGAACCAGTGCAACACGTTCAACCCGGCGACCCTCAGCTTCGGCCCGGTGATCTCGAAGCTGGACGAGAACAACGTCGCCTGGCGTGTGGCGCTTGACTGGAAGCCGGCCGAGAACGTCCTGCTGTTCGGCTCGGTCTCGCGCGGCGCGAAGGCCGGCGCCACGCCGGTGAACGCGGCCAACATCTCCACCCAGAACGCTCCGGCCAAGCAGGAGATGCTGACGGCCTACGAGGCGGGCCTCAAGGCGGGCCTGCTCCAACGCCGCATGCAGGTGAACGTCAGCGCGTTCTACTACGACTACGAGGACAAGCAGCTCAGCGTCTATTTCGCCGACCCGATCTACACCGCCCTGTCGCGGCTGCAGAACGTGCCAAAGGGCGAGGCCTATGGCCTGGACGGCGAGGTGACCTGGCGGGTCACGCCGGAATTCACGCTGATCGCTTCGGGCACCCTGCTGCACACCGAGGTGCAGAACTATGTGGGGATCAACTCGGCCGGCCAGCCACAGGACTTCGACGGCGCCCCGTTCCTCTACAGCCCCAAGCGGTCGGGGGCGATCACCGCGCTCTATAACCGCGACTTGACGGGCGATCTCGGCCTGCAGGTGGCGATGAATGCTCGCTGGCAGGACGACAGCCACGCCGACCTCGAGGGCGACCCGAAGTTCGTGATCAAGGACTACGGCCTGGTCAACGCGAGCATCGGCGTCCACCGCCTGGACGACCGCTGGCGCGCCCAGCTCTGGGTGCGCAACCTGACCAACACCTACTACTGGACCGCCGTCAGCTCGAACGCGAACGTCGTGGTCCGCTTCCCGGGGCAGCCCCGCACCTATGGGGCTTCGCTGACCTTCGCATACTGAGCGAAGGGGTTCCTCCCCCTGGCCCGGGGCGTATCCGTCCCGGGCCGCCTTTCCTCAGCGCCGCTCCAGGACGCGGACGGTGAAGGGGTATTCGTCGACGTCCGACGCCTCGTGCCGCTCGGATCGCACCTCCGTCCAGCGGCTCTCGTCGATGGGGCTCAGCACCACGTCGCCCTCGACCTCCGCCTCCACCTCGGTGAGGTAGAGCCGCCGGGCCTTCTGCAGCGCCAGCTCGAACAGCGAGGCGCCACCGATCACGCAGACTTCGGCCGCCCCGTCCTCGTCCGCCTGTTCCTTGGCGATGGACACCGCCTCGCTGAAGTCCTCGCAGACCACGGCCCCGGCCGGCTCGAACGACCCGTCCCGGCTCAGCACGATGTTGGTCCGGCCGACCAGCGGCTTCTTCGGCAGGCTCTCCCAGGTCTTGCGGCCCATGATCACCGGCTTGCCCATGGTGATGGCGCGGAAGATCGCCAGGTCCGACTTGAGACGCCAGGGCAGGGTCCCGCCACGTCCGATGACGCCGTTGCGGGCGCGGGCGATAGGGCCGGCGGAGAGGATGACGTTGGACATGGCGTGTCTCTAGCTCACGCCGCGGGAAGCCACCAATGGCGCGTCAGGCCGCCGGCTCCAGCCACTGCAGCCACTTGCGGCGCACCGCCGCGTCCGGGTCGATGCCGAAGCGGCGGCAATAGAGCAGCAGCATGCACAGGACGTCGGCCGCCTCGTCGGCGCGGTCGTGCTCGCAGGCCTCGCCCCGGCCGCGGCTGGAAAGGCGCAGGTGCGCCTGGGCGAGCTCGCCCAGCTCCTCCTGCAGCTTCAGGAGGTACCAGTCGTCGTCCCGGGCGATGCCGTACTTGCCGGCATAGATGTCGGAGATTTCCGCCGCGGACTCGGTGACTTCCCTGAGTGTGAGCGGCGGGTTCATGGCTAGACCGCGATGGGGGCCGAGATCGAGGGGTGGGCGCTGTATCCCTTGAGCCTGAAGTCGTCGTACTCGAAGGCGAACAGGTCGGTCCGGTCGGCGATGTGCATGACCGGAAGGGGCATCGGTTCTCGGGTGAGCTGCAGCCGGGCCTGGTCCAGGTGGTTCAGGTAGAGGTGCGCGTCGCCCAGGGTGTGGACGAACTCTCCCGGCTCCAGGCCGCAGACCTTGGCGACCATCAGGGTCAGCAGGGCGTAGCTGGCGATGTTGAACGGATTTCTTTCCACCCAGAACGGTATGGCTGCGGCGGTGAGTCTCGCAAGGGCCTGATGCGTGAAGCTTTTGCTTTGCGCATCGCATCGGGCCTTTGCGACGCAGGGCGGCTCGGCAGCCAATCTTACTCCGAGTATGCCGGCAGGCATGCTCGGCACTGAGCTGTGTCTTTGGGATCGGGTCCCAAGAGGAGACTCATCGTATTCGAGGCAGCTTGTCCTGATCGGCCAATGCGCCGTGGGTCTCGCGAAGATGTTTCAAGGAAATTGATCGCTGACCGGTCCAGCTGGATGGCATTTTGGATAGGGCAACTGACTCAGGCCCATTGAAGATCACTATCCCTCGACGCTGATCGAAGTCGAAGTGGAAGAAGAGGAGGTGGTCGGCGCCGATCTCCAGTTTTCGGAATGCCGGTCCTCGAAATGTGCCACTGGCCTTCACCTGTACTGATTTGCGGTCTGGCCCAGGTGCAAAGCCGTCGACTGCGGGACCGCACCTGGCGGTGAGCTCTAGGCCGAACAACTCGGCAGCCACTGCCTCCCCGATGTCGCCAACCAAGTTGCCGTCCAAGGTAAACCGTAGCCCGGACGCAGCGTAACGCTGCTTCAAGCTATCGCGCGCGGCCAACAGCGGCTCGATCTCCGCCGGCAGGTCAAACTCGTCCATAAGACCAAGCTTAGCATGGGCAGAGGTTGCGTCAGGTCGTGGCTCGCCAAAAACAGACGTTGGCGTGTGCCCGGAAGGCTGACATGCCGACCTGCTAACCGGGTGCCGGGTCTTCGAGCTCCGAGCCTATTCCACGCGCTTGAGCGTCGTCTTCGGCAAGTGAGCTGACCTTCGTCTCTCTGCGGCAGATCGGCCGCCGCGATGATCACCACCAGACTTCGGGGTCGTAAGCGAGCTTTGCGAGCACCTTGTTCGCGTCGCCCCGGGAGCCATACAGGCCGATCCTGGCCCCGCCGTCTTCCACCGTCTGAATCCTGTACAGCTCCCAGCGCTTGTCCTTGGTCGGGCTCAGCCGGTAGGCCCGCCCGTTGATCCGCGTGTAGAGCTCTGGGGATCTCTGGATCGCCGTCCATTTACAATCGGCGCCGGACAGGAACCCCTGCTCAAGGGCGAGGCGTTCGTCCTCAATGCGCCGGCGCCGAGCGTCCGCCCGCGCCGCCTCGAGTTTCAGTCCTTCGAAATAGACGAAGTCTTCCAGGGCTCCGACGATGGCGGCCAACTCGGTCCCTTCGGCCTTCTCCCGGGCATAGAGCGCCTCGCACCCAGGCCGCAGTTCTTCGTCGCGGCGAGAGGTGAAGGGCGAATCGTTAATGGCCCGTACGCGCTGCTCAACGTCAGTGAGTGTCAGGGGCGGCCCAGGTAGACCATTGAGGAAGTTCCGCAGATCCTCGAGCGGCAGCCAGTAGGGAGCTGCGGCCTGCAGGAACGTCTCGCGCTCGGCCAACCATTTGCGCCAGACCGAGGGCTCCCGGTCGATTGCCCCGAGAATCTGCTCGACCAGTCGGTCGACGGAATGCGGGTCGCGCATGTGGCTGATCGACGGGCTACGGAGATAGCTGGTCACTAACCTGCGGACCGCGCCGACGCGGTCGAAATCGAACATCGGCGCCACCTACGCTGTGGGGTCAGAACGAGCGTGGGCGTCGTTCATATTCCGTGGAATTGGCTGATCGCAAGCGCTCCGCTTGGTGGGCAGCTAGCAGTCCATAGCGCCCCCGGCAGCGGCCTTAAGTGCTGTGACTTCAACTCGGCGAAGGCGCTTGCTCGAGGCCGGCAGACCCACGAGTCGGGGTCCGCCTGTCACCCGACTTCCCTGCAGATCACATGTAGAACCTGTAGGATGGGTTGGGAGACTTTCCTTCCGGCAACTCCGCCATAATCTCTCCGACTTTGCGCGCGAATGACAAGGTGACGGGATAGCGTGAGACCCCCTCGCTGCTGTTCCAATTCATCTTAGTCAGCGCCAGTATTTCGCGGGCGCGTTCCCGCAGATCCGTCGGAAGGGCGCTGCCGATCTCCACCGGAGCCGGAATGTGGGGGCCGGGATACTCGCGCCACCATCGCATGAACCCCATGGTGAAGAGGTAGTTCTCGTCGCCAACCGTACAGAGTGTGCCGCGCCAAGGTTCCTGTTGACCCTTCCGGACCAGGCGGAACGATGTCGGCCGGAGCCAAATGAGCTCGCAGGAGGCGACCCGACCGGCCGCGGCTTGCTGGAAGCCGGCGATCTCCTCGGGTTCGTAGGCGGAGGTCTTGTGAAAAACGATTCGGTCCGGACTAACGCCGGCCCGCGCCTCGTATTCCCGGAGGATGTCCGCGAGTAAGCCTTTGGCCTGGTCCTCATTCAGATATGGTCTTCGATCGCGCCTCTGGTCCTGATCGATCGAGGCGCCGCTGAGGGCGAACGGTTCAAACTCGGTCGAGACTGCCTGAGCCAAGCTCGCATAGACCAAGCCGCCAGATCTCCGCTTGAGGTAGTGGAACGAGATGCCGATGAAGCAGGTGTTGGCGGGCAGGTCCGCCGGCTGCCAGGGCGTTCGTCCGGATTTGTAGAGTAGCGATACTCCTAGGTGCCAGGCTCGGGTGGCGTGGCTTTGGCCCTTGTCGTCGGCCCGCTCAACCGTGTCGCGGCGAATGACCTGCAGTGGAATCGGGTTCGGGTGATCCATGACCCGAGCCTTCAATGCACGGTAGAAGGTGCGGAACAGTAGTTCGTCGGCCTGCATGCGGAGATCCTCCGCGGCCTTCAGTTCTTCGGGTGTCGGGGCGAAGAGGTTGAGCTGATCTCCCTCTTCCTCGGCCTGGAGCCGGCGAAGAGCCTCGCGTTCCGTTGACGACAGGCCGGGGTTTTCCACGCGAAGGTCGCCCACGGCCTCCGGAATGCAGACGATCACACAATCCGGCCGATCGTCACCAAAAAGCGCCTGGATCTTGTCCTGGAACATCTGCACGAAAGCGTCGAAACCGGGGCCGTCGCCCGACTTCAACAGGCCCATCTGCACCTGCGCATCGGTGAAGGTTCTGATGAAACGCTTCTCGATGACGATGTCGACGCCGAGCGCCTTTCGCCAACCAGGCCAGTCCCTGTAACGCGACGCGTTAGACTACCTGCCCGTCCTTCGCCTTTCTGAATTGGGCAAGTGGGAAAGGTGTTGCGGGCAAGTCCTGCAATTCCGAAGGTGGGACGAAGAGCTCGCCGCGCTGATGATGCTCCAGTGCGTCGACTAAGCTGGGACCGTAGTCGGCAACCCAGCGCATGCTGCGGTCGAGCAGAAACATGTATTGCCGCGCCGGCGGCGTCGGGGTTCTTCCAACAGACTCGCCGACTGGGCGTGCCGCCGGCGCGATACCGTATGGAAACGGTTCGAAGTTCGGCGCGTCCACGCCCGGCAGACCGCGCAGTTCGTAAATGCGATCAAGCGGAGCCAACATGTCTCGCAGTTGGATCCAAGTGCACAACTTCTTGGCGTATGGCTTTGGCGCTGTGGGGCTGGCCGGTCGAAGTCCCACCGCGATTGCGGCATCGTGGACCAGAGAACCGCAGAACATTGTGGCGCGGGAATTGAGGTGCGCATCCCTGCAAAGCCTGTCTTGGTCGATGGTAAGCTGCGCGTATCCACCCATCTGTCGTGAGGGGAGACCTAGCCACGCTACCGCTCGCTCGCGCCGGACCTTGGGGATTTTTGGCACCCCTACCGCAGCTAGATCGGGGCGGTTGAAGCCGTCCAATTGTTTGCGGAGCGCCGGAGCGTTGCGCACCTGATAGGGCTTGAGCCCGAGGGCTTTTGCAGCCCAGACCAATGGTACGCGCCCGTTGCGCAGCTCTATGTCGGCGCCGGTGAGCAACTCCTGTAGGCGGGGCGCAAACTGATCAAACTGCGAAGATGGGCCTGCCTCCCGACCCGCTCGTTCGTCCGCGGCATGGAAGACGGCCTCAACCTCGGGGGACCGGCGCAGCGACTCGGAAAGGCCTAACGGATCGCAGATTCCGGACCGAGAGATTTTGCCTCGGCTGACCGGCATCCACTCGCCATTCGCTTCCATCAGCCGTAGATGGGCGTCGACCGTAGCAGCAGCGGCGTGCCTTGCAGCTGCCTGGGCTTCCCTGAGCCCCAGCGTGCGGGAAGGGAGCAAGTGGCCAGCGAGCTGATCAGCCTTGTGGAAAGCGGCCTCTACCTCAGCGGTCTGTTGGACCTCCGCCGGAAGCCCAAGCTGGGTCGCGATGGCAGAACGGTCAATCAGGCCGCCGGCTAATGGGAGTGTGCCATTTTCCGCGTGACTATTGAGCGCAAGCACCACGCGCTCGGCTGCCGTCACCGCGCTGATTGATTTTCCCAACCTAGACGGCAACCGCCATCGATATCGCCGGGTGAGGCGCGTACCCCGTCACCTCGAAGTCGTCGATCTCGTACTGGAAAAGCGACTCTGGACGGCGCCGGAAGTGCAGCTTGGGGAATTCTCTGGGGCTCCGGCCGCGCTGGATAGTCAGGCTCTCAGCGTGATTGGCGTAGATGTGGACATCATGCCCGACCCAGAACAACTCGCCTGGCTCTAGGTCGCATTGCTGCGCAAGCATGCGCAGTAGGATCGAGGCGCCGATGATGTTGAAGGGCAGTCCGAGCCCAACGTCGACACTACGTTGATAGACGGTGCTTGAGAGCCGTCCGTCCGCAACGAAGTACTGATATAGGAGATGGCATGGCGGCAGGGCCATCTCGTCAACTTCAGCTACGTTCCAACCATGGAACAGAAGTCTTCGAGAGTTCGGATTTGTTTTGATTTGTTCGACGAGGGCGGAGAGCTGGTCATGCTCGGCACCGTCCGCTCCCTTCCAGCGCCGCCATTGCGAACCATACACGGGGCCGAGATCGCCCCATCGTTCAGCGAAATTGTCTTCGGCAAGGATGCGGGCCTCAAACACATCCATCGGGATGTCCTCGCCTGTTGCCTTGACGTACTTCTGATGTGGCCAATCAGACCAAATGCTCACGCCTGACCTGAGCAAAGGACGAATGTTAGTCTCCCCAGAGAGAAACCAGAGCATCTCCTTGATCGCGAGCTTGTACCCCGTCTTCTTCGTGGTCAGGACAGGGATATGCCCCTCAGAAAGATCGAAGCGCATCGTGGCTCCGTGGATCGAGTAGGTCCCCACCCCAGTGCGATCGTCGCGGTAGACGCCGTTCGTGAGGATTTCTTCGATAAGCTCGAGGTACTGCCGCTCAGCGGAGCCGTCGTTGGCGATGGGCATACAAACCGTCCTCGAAGGAGCGCCAACCGCGGTGGCACCGGGGGGCTTCGGTCTGAGCTTCGTGATTCGCTGTGCCGGCGCAATCTTCCTCGTCGGGAAACTTGTGCATACCGGTATGGTCAGCTGTGGGAGAGTCCGTCGCAGGGCAGCGGCTGGCTATCCCCTCGGAACGGGTCGGCTTTTCTTACAATCGATGGGCGACGGCCGTGGGCATACCGCTCGTTAGTGGATGGAAAAGCACGGAACGCCCAGGAAGACGTCGGCGGAGCGCTGGTAGAGTTGGCAGCTCAGCTTCCCATCCGCGACGAAGAACTGGAACAGACAGTGGCAGGGCGGCAGCGCCATGTCCTCCACCTCGGCCGGGTTCCAGGCCGAGACGATGTGACGGCGGCTGTTGGGGTTGGTCTTCAGCCCTTCGACCAGGTTCACGATCTGGTCGATGACGCGGCCGTCCGGCGCCGTCCACGAGCGCCACTGCTTGCCGTAGACCGGGCCCAGCTCGCCCTCGGCGTCGGCCCATTCGTCCCAGATGCTGACGCCGCGCTCCTGCAGCCAGCGCACGTTGGTGTCCCCGCGCAGGAACCAGAGGAGCTCCAGGATGATCGACTTGCGATGCAGCTTCTTGGTGGTCAGCAGGGGGAAGCCCCGGCTGAGGTCGAACCGCATCTGTCGGCCGAAGACCCCCAGGGTGCCGGTGCCCGTGCGGTCGCCGCGCTCGACGCCGTTCGCCAGGATGTCGGCGAGCAGATCGAGGTACTGCCGCTCCGGATGGTCCGGGCCGGCCTGGTACGGGGCGGCGATGGCGACGTGAGCGTTCATCTGAGTCGAGCCTGGGCGATTCGGCGGCGGGCGAACAGCGTCACCCGCTGCCTTCTCCACAAGCAGCGTACTTCGCCCACATGACCGTTCGTCGCATCCAGGCTTGGCCAGTGTGTTAACGGCCGTTAAGAGCCGCCCTACAGTTTTTATGTAGGATGGAACTTCTATGCTGATTTCCGCCCTGGCCGCGCTGGTGATGTTCGCCGCGCCCGAGACCACCCAGGCCGGCGAAGCCCCCGCCCAGACCGAGGCCGCCCAGTCGCAGGCCGCCAAGCCGGAGAAGTCCGCCAAGTCCGAGGCCAAGGGCCCCTCGCGGACCTGCTACAACGCCACGCCCAGCGGCTCGCGCCTGCCGCGCAAGGTGTGCGTGACCAAGGCCGCCGAGAGCACCAAGGACGACGTCGGGGCCGACAAGCCCAACTAGGGCCGCCTCATCCCGCAAAGCCGCCATCGTCGAGGAACTGCTGTTCCTCGGCCGTGGTCGTGCGCCCCAGCATCGGATTGCGATGCGGGAAGCGCCCGAAGCGAACGATGATGTCGCGGTGGATGATCATCCACTTGGTGACTTCCGGGTCGTCCAGCTCGGCGGCGAGGGCCAGGCCCAGGTCCTGGTCGGCGATGTCTTCCGAGTGTTCGAACGGCAGCAGCATGAACTGCCGCAGCTCGGGCTCCACCTCCAGGTGCCAGCCCTTATCGGTGGCCGCGCGGGCGATTGCGCGCGCCTTGGGGTCAGTGGCGAAGGCGTGGGCCGACTTGCGGTAGAGATTGCGCGGGAACTGGTCGAGCAGGATCAGCAGCGCCAGGGCGCCGTCGGGGGTCTCGGCCCACTTGTCGTATTCGCCCCGCGCCGCGGCGTGGTGAACCGGTTCGAACTTCAGCCGGATCGCGTCGTCGAACTTGGGGTTGGCGGCGTACCATTGCTTGGGGCCGGCGTGCTTCCAGAAGCCCAGGATATCGTTCGGCGTCGCGGCCAAGGGGCGGTCCTCCATCGGAAGTCCTGACTTGGCGCGGTCGGCAGCGTCGTTCAACCCTGGTTCAGCCTGACGGCCCGATCCTTCTATGCAAGGGACTATCGGGCCGCCTTGCGCGGTCCAGGATTGGATCGAACACGATGAAGATGGCGATGGCGGCCCTGGCCGCCGTGCTGATGGCCCAGGCGGCGCCCGCGATGGCGCAGGAGCGGGGCGAGCGGGGTGACCGCGGCGACCGCGCCGAGCGGCGGCAGGAACGCCTCGAACGGCGCGACCAGGCGCAGCCCGACCGCATGGGCGCCGCACGTCCGGACCGGAGCGGCCGCGAGGTTCGCGCGCCGGAGGCCGTGCAGGCGCCCCAGGCGCCTCGGGCCCAGACGGCGCCCCAGGCGGACCGGCCACGCTTCCGCGGCGACGGTCGATCCGGGCAGCCCGGGGTCGAGCGGCGGGGCGACGACCGCCGCGGCGATGGCCGCCGGGATGGCGACCGGCGGGGCGATGGCGACCGGCGAGACTGGGATCGGCGTGGCGACGGCGACCGCCGCGATTGGGACCGCCGGGGCGACGACGATCGGCGGGACTGGGACCGCCGCGGCGACGACCGGCGCGACTGGGACCGCCGGGATCATCGGCGCGACGATCGCCGGCGCTGGGAGCGCGGCCGCTACCCGCCCGCCTACTTCAGCTCCCACCGCTATCGCTATGCCTGGCGCCCACCCAGCGGCTTCTATCTGCGAAGCTGGAGCTTCGGCGAATTCTTCCCGCGCACCTGGTACGGCCCCGGCTACTGGATCGTCGACCCGTGGCAGTACGACCTGCCCCTGCCGCCGCCCGGCTATGAGTGGGTGCGCTCGGGGCCTGACGCCCTGCTGATCGACGAATTCAGCGGCCGGATCGTCCAGGTCGTCCGCAACGTCTTCTGGTATTAGATGTAGCCCAGCGCCCGCAGCCCCGCGATGGAGCTGCGGGCGTCCTTGTGGTGCAGGAAGACGCCGCCCGCTTCTTCCCAGAGACGCCGATACTTGTCGCGGTCGTCCACCAGCACGTCGCCCGGGTGGCAATGCTCGCGCTTCAGCGCCGCCTGGGTGGTGATCACCGGCACGCCTGGAAAATGGCGTTCGGCCCAGGCCCGCTTCTGCGGCTCTGCCCAGCGGCCCAGCGGCAGGCCGGTGAGGATCACGGGCTCCTTGTGGCGCACCGCCTGGTAAAGCCGCATCGCGTCCGGCAGCGGCTCCAGCGTTCCGAAGAAGTCCGGCGCTTTGGCCAGCCGCCGCCAGAACTCCTTGATCCCATAGCGCTGTTCGAAGGCGCGGGGCGGCATGCCGAGCACCGCCTGGGCGCCGCGGTCGAAATCGGCCAGCACGCCGTCGCAATCCAGGTAGATCCGCCTGCGCATGCGAGGTCAGGAACGCCTGTGCAGCGCTAGTGCTCCCGGCAACCGGCGCAGAGGCCGCGGGCCTCCAGCGTCACCTGCCGCACCTCGTAGCCGGCGGCCCGGGAGGCCGCGAGGGTGGGGCCGAAGTCCGGCTCGAACTCGGCGGCCTCGCCGCAGCAGTCGCAGATCAGGAAGGCGGCCATGTGCCCGCCCTCGATGCGACAGGGGACATAGGCGTTCAGGCTCTCGATCCGGTGCGCAAATCCCAGGCGTTCCAGGAATTCGAGCGCCCGATAGACGGTGGGCGGCTTGGCGGGCTCGCCCTGGCCGCCGTAGGCTGCGATCAGGTCATAGGCCTTCAGCGGCGCATCGGCGGCCAGCAGCAGCTCCAGCACCCGCCGGCGGGGCGGGGTCAATCGCTCCTGGGTGTCGGCGCACCGCATCTCGGCGGCCTCCAGCGCCCGGCCCAGCGCCGCGCCGTGCAGGCCGTGGTGGTCGTGGTCTTCGTGATGGTGGCAGGCGCCGCTCATGGTCCTCAGCTAACCCAGTTCAGCGCCGAGCGGCAACGCGCTTGACGAGTGGTTATGTTATTTCATAACAGTGACGCCTCGTTTCAAGCCTGCCCTCGAAAAGGCGCTCTATGTCTCGCGTTCCCCTCTTTGCCGCCGCCGGCGTTCTCGCGCTGCTCGCCTCTCCCCCCGCGTTCGCGGCCGACGACGCCGGCGGTGGCAAGGACCTGGCGGAGGTGGTCGTCACGGCCGCGCCTTACGTCGTCTCGATCGACTCCACAACCACCAGCGTCAATGTCGTGAAGCGCGAGCAGCTGGACCTGGCTCCTTCGTCGGGCCTGGGCGACGTGCTGGCCAATCTTCCCGGCGTCCGCTCGTCGTTCTTCGGGCCGGGCGCGAGCCGGCCGGTGATCCGTGGCCTCTCGGGGCCCCGCGTCCTGGTGCTGACCAACGGCGTCGGCCTGATCGACGCTTCGGGCCTGTCGCCCGACCACCAGGTGGCCAGCGACCCGCAGGAAGCCGAACGCATCGAGGTGCTGCGGGGCCCCTCGGCGCTGGCCTACGGCGGCTCGGCCATCGGCGGCATCGTCAACATCATCGACAACCGGATCCCGTCGACCTACCGCGAGGGGGTGCACGGCCGCGTGCTCGGCTCGTACAGCACGGGCGACGAGGGCAAGGCGGTTTCCGGCGCCGTGGCCGCCGGCTTCGGCGGCGGCTTCACGCTCACGCTGGACGGAACCCACCGGCGCAGCGACGACTACGAGATCCCGGTCGATCCGATGTCGCAGGAACTGGCCGATCAGCTGGGCCTGCCCGCGCCGTCGCGCGCCCGGACCAAGGCGCCGAACACCTACGTCGACCTGGACGCCTTCGGCGGCGGCCTGTCGTGGGCCGGCGAGCCGGGCTGGGGCGGCGTGGCGGTCAAGCACACCGACAGCTCCTACGGCAGCGCGGCCGAGGAAGAGGTCCACATCGAGCTGAAGCAGACCCGCGTCGACGCGCGCGGCGGCCTCAACTTCGCCTTCGGCCCGTTCGAGAGCGTGAAGTTCAGCGGCGGCTACTCCGACTACGAACACACCGAGTTCGAGGGCGATGAGCGCGGCACCACCTTCCTGTCCGAGGGTTACGAGGGGCGCATCGAGCTGGTGCAGCCGGACCGCGGCGGCTGGCAGGGCGCGGTGGGCGTCCAGGCTCTGCACCGCGATTTCGACGCCCTCGGCGAAGAGGCCCTGATCCCCGCCACCAAGATCGACGAGATCGGCGTCTTCACCCTGCAGCGGCTGGACCGTGACGGCTGGGGCGTCGAGGGCGGGATCCGGATCGACAGCCGTTCGATCAAGAACGAGCGGGCCGACCGCGACTTCACCAACATCTCCGCGTCCATCGGCGCCTTCGTGCGGCCGGCGGAGGGCTGGTTCTTCGGCGCCTCGCTGTCGCGCACCAGCCGCGGCCTTACCGAGGAGGAGCTGAGCTCGTTCGGCGCGCACCCCGCGACGGGGGCTTTCGAGGTGGGCGATCCCTCTCTGGACAAGGAGGTCTCGTACTCGCTGGACACCACGGCCCACTACGCGAGCGAGGCCTGGACCCTCGACCTGCACGGCTTCTACGCGGACTACGACAACTTCATCGACCTGGTCCCCACGGGCGCGATCGACGACGAGTCCGGCTTCCCGGTCTTCAACTTCGTGCAGAGCGGAGCGAAGTTCTACGGGGCCGAGGCCGAGATCGGCTACACGCCCTGGCGCTCGGGCGAGAAAAGCTTCCGCCTGGAAGCAGCGGGGGACTACGTGCGCGGCAAGACCGATGCTGGTCCGGCGGTGCGCATCCCGCCGTGGTCGCTGACCGCCCGCGGGGTCTACGAGGACAGCTGGTGGACCGGGACCGTCGAGGTGCACACCGTCGGCAAGCAGGATCGGGTGGCCAGCTTCGAGTTGCCCACCGACGGCTACACCATGCTCAACGCCTCGCTGGTGGTGCGCCCCTTCGCGAACAACGCCGACCTCAAGGTCTTCGTGGACGGTCACAACCTGACCAACGTCGAGGCGCGCGAGCACGCCTCGTTCCTGAAGGACATCGTCCCGCTCCCGGGCCGCACGTTCCGGATGGGCGTGGGGTATCGGTTCTAGGGCCTGCGGCTGGCCGCGGGATGCCGATCGGATAGAGTGCCGCCGTCCAAGGGGAGAGCGGCATGCGGCGCATCTGGCGGAGTTTCACCATGGCGGCGGCGGCCGCGCTGCTGTCGCTCGGGGCCGCGGCGGCGGCGCCCGAACCGGCCACGCACGACTACGTCATCCGTGACTTCAGGTTCCGGTCCGGCGAGACCCTGCCCGAGCTGAAGGTCCGCTACCACACCCTGGGCGCGCCAAAGACCGACGCGTCGGGCAAGGTGACCAACGCCGTCCTGATCCTGCACGGCACCGGCGGGACCGGGCGCCAGTTCCTCAGCCCGCAGTTCGCCGAAGTGCTGTTCGCGCCGGGCGGGCTGCTGGACCCGGCGAAGTACTTCATCATCCTGCCGGACAACATCGGCCACGGCGGCTCGTCCAAGCCGTCGGACGGCCTGCGGATGAAGTTCCCGAAGTACGACTACGTCGACATGGTCGCGGCCCAGCACGAGCTGGTGACCAAGGGCCTGAAGGTGGATCGTCTGCGGCTACTGATGGGGACGTCCATGGGCTGTATGCACGGCTTCCTGTGGGCCGAGACCTGGCCTCAGGCGTCGCAGGCGCTGATGCCGATGGCCTGCCTGCCGGTCGAGATCGCGGGACGGAACCGGCTCTGGCGCAAGATGGCCATCGACGCGGTCCAGGCCGATCCCGCCTGGAACGGCGGCGACTACGTGGCCCAGCCGGTCCAGGGCCTGCGGACTGCGCAGAGTCTGCTCATCCTCGCCGGCGCCTCCCCCTTGCCGATGCAGACCCAGCTGCCGACGCGCGGGGCGGTGGATGCGTGGATCGGGCCGGAGCTGGCCCGGCGGATGGCGCCGGTGGACGCCAACGACATGATCTACCAGCTGGACGCCTCGCGGACCTACGACCCGTCGAAGGACTTGGAGAAGATCACGGCGCCCATGACCTGGGTGAACTCGGCCGACGACTTCATCAATCCGCCGGAGCTCGGCATCGCCGAGCGGGAGGCCAGGCGCCTCAAGACCACGCGGTTCGTCCTGATCCCGGCCAGCGAGGAAACCCGCGGCCATGGCACCCACACCTGGGCGGCGCTCTGGAAGGACGAACTGGCGGCGCTGCTGAAGCGGTCGGAATAGGGGGCGGATCCCTCCCTCAGCGGGGAGGGACCATCCTAGTCCTCGGAATCGGCGGTGGCCGGCGCGGCCTCGCCGCCCTCGAAGCTGCGCGGGGCGCGGCGGCGGCGCGGCTTGGGCTTTTCTTCGCCGGCGTCGGCCGCGGGGGCCGGCCGGGTCACGGCCTGCAGGAAGGCCGGCGCGTGGCTGGCGCCGCCTTCGGAGTCGCGCAGCATCGGGCCACGTTCCTGGGGCGCAGGGTCGCCCTGCGGCTGCACGACCGCCAGCGGATCGCGCTCGGGCCGGTCGTCGCGGTCGCGGTCCCGATTGCGCTCGCGGCGCGGACGGTCCTCACGCGGGGCGCGGTCCTCACGGGGCGCGCGCTCCTCGCGGTCCAGGCGCGGCCGGTCGTCGGCCGGACGCTCGTCGCTCTCGGTGCGGGGCCGGTCGTCCCGGGGACGGTCGTCGCGCGGCCGGTCATCCCTGGGTCGGTCATCGCGGCTGCGGTTGCGGTTCTGGTCGCGGCCATCGCGGTTGTCGCGGTCGCGCCACCGGTCGCGGGACCCGTCGCCGCGGTCACGGTCGCGATCCCGGGGACGATCGTCCCGGTCGCGGCCCTGCCATTCGCCGCGGTCGCGGTTGCGGTTCTGGTCGCGGTTCTGGTCCCGGTCGCGGTTCTGATCGCGCCCTTCGCCGTCCTCGCGGGCTTCGTTCTCGGCGGCGGCCTCGTCGGCGGCCATCGCCTGTTGCTGGCCGCTCTCGTCCTCGAAATCGATGTCGTAGCCGGAGGCGAACTGGTCGCGGTTGTAGATCTCGCTGGCCGGCCGGTTCGGCTGGATGGCGCGCAGGAGCCGGAAATAGTGCTCGGCGTGCTGCAGGTAGTTTTCCGCCAGGACCCGGTCGCCGGCGGAGGTCGCGTCGCGCGCAAGCTGTTGGTACTTCTCGAACACGTGCTGGGCGTTGCCGCGCACCTTCACGCCGTCGGGGCCGTTCGAATCGAACGCACGGTTGGCGTTGTGCTGCTGCGGCTTGCCGCCGCCGCCGCCGCCGCCGCCCCGATTGCGCCCGCGCTGGCGCTTCATACCCTTGAAATCTCTCATAATTCGGAAACCGTTCGGTTCTTCCCTAGCGCCCCTATCGGCGCCTTGGCCTTCAGCGTGGTCGAGCCTTGGCCCGGTCAGTCATGTGAAGACGTGTGTTTTCCCCGTCTTCCGCCCGGAAGCTCATCAGCGAGAGGCTAGGAAGCGTCGCGCCTGTCGGGCCGGGCGGGCGTCCTTCATGGGGACGCATCTACCTGCAACACCGACGAATTTGGGTGGAGACGTGATCTGATGTAGCGAGTCAGCCCGCCGTTTCCAAGGGCTTTTTCTCGCCGACCACCACCCGGTCGCGATTGGCGAGGTCGCGGACGGTCTGCACCAGCACCGCGCCGGCCGCCTTGAACAGGGCCTCCACGGCGTCCTTCTGGTCGTAGCCGATCTCCACGGCGAAGCGGCCGCCGGGCTTCAGCACGCGCAGGATCTCGGGCGCCAGGATGCGGTAGTGGTCGAGGCCATCGGCGCCCCCCTCGAGCGCCAGGCGCGGCTCGTGGTCGCGCACCTCGGGCTCCAGGGTCTCGATGACGTGGGTGGCGATGTAGGGCGGGTTGGAGACCACCAGGTCGAAGGACGCATCCTCCAGCCCCGCGGTCCAGTCGCCGCGCAGCAGGGCCACCCGGTTCGCCAGGCCAAGGGAGGCGGCGTTGTCCCGCGCCACGGCCAGCGCCTCTTCCGAGACGTCCACGCCCAGGCCCTTGGCGGCGGGCCGCTCGGCCAGCAGCGCCAGCAGGATCGCGCCCGAGCCGATGCCCAGGTCCAGGATCCGCCACGGCGCATGCTCGGGGAAGTCGCGCAGGGCGAACTCCACCACGGTCTCGGTGTCCGGCCGGGGCGTCAGCACGTCCCGCGTGACGCCCAGCATGATCTTCCAGAAGCCCTTGCGCCCCAGGATGTGGCTGACCGGCTCGCGGCGCTCGCGGCGGGCGATGTAGTCCTCCAGCGTCGCCTCGTGCTCCGGGGTGAGGCCGCGATAGGGATCGGTGACGATGTCCATCCGCGTGGCTTCGGCGGCGGCCTCCACGAGAAGGCGCGCGTCGATCACCGGGCTGGAGACGCCCGCGGCCTCCAGGCGCTTCTTGGCCCCTTGCCAGGCCTTGAGGAGGTTCAGGGTCATTGCGGCGCCGTCGCCGCGTCGCCCAGGGCCACGCGGCCGGCAGACGTCATCTGGATGTAGATCCCGCAGAACATGTGGCCGTAATTGTCGAACAGAGCCTTCACCACGTCGAGGTCGCGCACCGCCGTGGCGGGGTCAACGCCGGTCGCCGCGCACCGGACGATGGGCTTGAACACCTTGGCCCGGCCCCAGCCCACCATCAACTCACGGCCGCTCCATTCGTTCTCGGCCCACGCGGGCCAGCCTTCGACATAGAGGTTGCCGCGAAAGCGCAGCGGGTCCAGCTCCACGCCCATCTTCTGCGAGAGATCGCGGACGCTGGCCATGTTGATCACCGAGACCTGGCCCAGGGGATGATCGGTGAAGCGGAAACCGCCACGGGCATCCACCACCTGGAGGGGCCCACGAAGGTCGTCCCCGTCTAGGAAATCGGTCAGCCACGCGGCGAACGCCGCCCGTCCGTGGTCGTCGGCCAGTCGCCCGGAGAAGACCGGCGCGCCCGGCGCCTCGGCCGTCAGGACGCCGCTGGCCTCGTCGTAGCGCGTGCGCGCGGCCGCCACCTTCGGGATCGCGGCCAGGACGGTGAACTTCTGCTTCGGCGTGAAGGCCGGGGCGTCGGGATCGTACCCGGACGGCCCGTTCTCCACGGCCCAGATGCGGTCGTGCGGAAAGCCCTCGCCCGGGGCGAGGTCCACGTGGGGCAGGGGCTCGGGCGTGAAGCCCTTCACCGGATGGCGATAGATCGCCGCAACATGGCCGCTCATGGTCGGCTTCTGGCGGAATCGCGGCCATGGCTCAAGGCGCCAGGCGCTGCGCCGCCCCGTAAGTTCCCGCCGCCCTGCCGGTGCGGGTGAAGTCCAGCACCGCTCGATAATAGCCCTCGGCGTACCGGGTGTAGACGCGCTTGCCGGCCACGACGTCGAATTCCCGGATGCCGTGGTCGGTTCGCGGGAACTGCAGCACGGTGATCCTCCGGCCCTCTTTCGCCAGGCCCACCAGGCGGGCGGCGGTCTCTTCGGGCGGCGCTTCCAGGTCCTCGCCTGCGATCAGCCACAGGATGGGCGCCTCGACGCTGCGCAACACAGGAATCGGGTCGTGTTCCCATGTCGTGCCCTTGTCTTGGGCGGGGCCGATGGCGCGGACGGCGGCCTCGGGCGCTTTGGCGATCTGGCCGGTGAACTCGCCTTCCAGATCCTTCCACCACGGCTCGTCCGACCACTTCGCGCGAAGCGCGTTCAGATCGTCGAACGCGGTGAACTTGCTGACCACCACCTTGGCCGTGGCGTCGGTGACCTGCGCGGCCTTGGCCAGCACGTCCGGTCCGTAGCCCTTGTCCTTGAGGCCGCGCAGGGTTTCGCCGCGGTCCTCGGCCAGGGGGCTCTCCGCCATGCCGTAGCGCACCAGCGCGTAGTCGACATCGACCTTCGTCGCGGCCAGCGGGATGATCCAGCCCGCCTGGCTTCCGCCGTCGAAGCCCAGGCGGGAGATGCGCTTGCCCCCGAGCCGCCGCGCCTCCCGCGCGGCCGCCGCCGCGTCGTCGGCCAGCACGTGGAAATCCTGGGTGTACTTGCCCTGCGAACCGCCGGAACCGCGCTTGTCATAGACGAACACGCCCACCCCCAGGGCGGGCCAGGCCCGCGGCTCGAAGTAGAACGCCCGCGCCGAATAGCTCTCGGATCCATGAACCAGGACCGAGACAGGCACGGCCTTCCCGCCCTTGGGCAGCACCAGCCGCCCCGCCAGCATCGTGCCGCCCGACCCTTTGAAGGTGGTGTCGCGAACCTCCAGCGCCACCCGGGTTCCGGCCCGGCCTGAAAAGCTGATCTTTCCTTCGCCGCACGGGCCGAAGGCGATCGCCAGGCCGTCGTCCGCGCCCGTCCAGCCACGGGTGCTCCGCCAGGCGCCGTTGTCCTTGGCAAGCCGTCCGGTCTGGCCATCCAGCGTACGCCAGCGCAGCGCCCCGTCGCTCGTGGGGCCGACGTCCACCAGGGCGCCGTCGGTCAGCCGATAGACGCCGACGTGGCAATCGCCCTCGGTCGGCGTGGCGGCTTCCTGCGCTCCCGCCGCGCCGGCCCAGGCCATTGTGGCCAACAGGAAAATCCACGCGACCGGCTTCATGCACGCCTCCGTTCCATCCCGCCATGATCGTCGGCGGCCGGGCCAAGTCGAGTTAGCGATCGGTAAGGCGGGGAACGGGCGGCGCCGTGGGCGGTTGAGCCTGCGGGAGTTGGAGGCAGGCCTTGTCGAGCGCAACCATTCACCGGCCGGCGGGCCGCAAGCGCGCCGTGGCGTCCGCGGTCCTGGCGGCGGCGCCGTGGGCGTTGGCCGCCGTGGCGGCCTCGGCCTGGTGGACGTCGGCGCGCCAGAAGACCGCGCCGCAACCCCTGCGGATCGAGCCCAAGCCGCAGCCGGGCCTCAGCCGGCAGACAGTCGCCGAGCCCGCGCACTTCGAGGCCCAGGAGCCCGGCCGCGGGCGGGTGGCCGAGCGCCCCCACCACATTCCCTTGCAGGGCTGGAAGGACATCCTGTGGCGGACGTGGCGCGAGATCAGCCAGGACCGGCTGACGGTGGTGGCGGGCAGCGTGACGTACTACACCCTGCTGGCGATCTTCCCGGCGCTGGGCGTCTTCGTCTCGCTCTACGGCCTGATCGCCGACGTGAGCCTGGTCGAGGACCAGCTGGTGCAGCTCTCGGCGATCTTCCCGCCTGAGGCGGTGCGGCTGATCGGCGAGCAGATGCTGCGGCTGGCCAACGGGAAGGCGGCGGGCCTTTCGGCCGCCTTCATCATCAGCCTGCTGTTCTCGATCTGGAGCGCCAGCGCCGGGATGAAGTCGCTCTTCGACGGCCTGAACATCGCCTACGACGAGACGGAGAAGCGCAACTATCTGCTGCGGACCGCCCTGACCTATGGCTTCACCCTGGCCCTCCTGCTGTTCCTGGCCCTGGTAAGCGGCATCCTGGTCGCCGCGCCGCTGGCCCTGGAGGCGCTCCGCATCCGCGACGACTTGCTGATCGCGGCCCGCTGGCCGCTGGTCTACGTCGTCGCCGCGGCCGCGTTCTGCATCGCCTACCGCTACGGGCCCAGCCGGCGGCTCGCGCGCTGGCGCTGGCTGATCCCCGGCAGTGCGGCGGCCGCCTTCCTCTGGATGGCCGGTTCGGCCGGCTTTTCCTGGTACCTCAACAACGTCGCGCGGCTCGACGCCACCTACGGCTCCCTGGGGGCGGTCATCGGCTTCATGCTGTGGATCTGGTTCTCGGTGATGGTGGTGCTGATGGGCGCCGAGCTGAACGCTGAGATCGAACACCAGACGGCGATGGATTCCACCACCGGCCCGCCCAAGCCGATGGGCGAGCGCGGCGCCGCCATGGCCGACACCGTCGGCCTCCGCTTCATCGGCTTCCGCAAAGGCGCGGGCCAGCTCCTGGGCGTCCTCCGCCGCCAGGCGCAGAACTTGCGTCGTCACGGCAAGCCGGAAAGCCCCGGCCCTAGTTGAACTCGTCTTCCAGCGCCGCCAGCCGGGCGGCCTGGTCTTCGGCGATCAGGGGGTTGATCACGTCGTCGAGGGCCTCGCCCTCCATGATCTTGGGCAGGTTGTAGAGGGTCAGGTTGATCCGGTGGTCGGTGACCCGGCCCTGCGGGAAGTTGTAGGTGCGGATGCGTTCCGACCGGTCGCCCGAGCCGACCTGGCTCTTGCGGGCGTCAGCGCGGGCGGTGTCGAGGGCCTCGCGCTGCTGGTCGTACAGCTTGACCTTCAGCGCCTTCATGGCCCGCGCGCGGTTCTGGTGCTGCGACTTCTCGGAGCTGGTCACCACGATGCCGGTGGGCAAGTGCGTGATGCGCACGGCGGAGTCGGTCTTGTTCACGTGCTGGCCGCCGGCGCCGGACGAGCGATAGGTGTCGATCCGCAGGTCCTGGTCGCGGATCTCGATCTCCACGTCCTCGGGCTCGGGCAGGATGGCGACCGTGGCGGCCGAGGTGTGGATGCGCCCCTGGGCCTCGGTGGCCGGCACGCGCTGCACCCGGTGGACGCCGCTCTCGAACTTCAGCCGGCCGAACACGCCGTCACCGGTGATCGCGGCCACGATCTCCTTGTAGCCGCCCATCTCGCCCTCGGTGACCGAGTCGATCTCCACCCGCCAGCCGTGGGTCTGGGCATAGCGCTGGTACATGCGGAACAGGTCGCCGGCGAACAGCGCCGCCTCGTCGCCGCCCGTGCCGGCCCGCACTTCCAGGATGGCCGAGGCGTTCTCGTCCTTGTCCTTGGGGGCCAGCAGCAGGGCCACCTCATGCTCCAGCGCCGGGATGCGCTCCTTCAGCGCCTCCAGCTCCACCCGGGCGAGGTCGGCCATCTCGGGATCGCCCGACGCGGCCATTTCCTCCAGCTCCGGCGCCTCGGCGCGGACCTTCTCCAGGCTCAGCACCGCATCGGCCACCGGCTTCAGCTCGGCGTGCTCCTTGGACAGGCGGACGATCTCGGCCCCGTCGGCGGCCGCGCCCATGCGCGCCTCGATCTCGCGGAAGCGGTCGAGCACCTGGTCGAGCCTGGCCTGGGGAAGTCGCAACGGTTCGGTCCTTTGAAGGGCGCTTCCTCTACCCGGAACCGGCCCGGGCGCCAAATCCGGGCTATGGTCGCGCGAGGAGGACCGCCATGTACCACGAAGGCAATCGGGCGCTGCAGGACGCCTTCGGCAGCCGCGCGCTGGCCGACCGCCTGGACGAGAAGCTGCGCCACGACCGGTTTACCGAGGCCGACGCCGCCTTCATCGCCGCCCAGCCGTTCTTCTTCCTGGCCACCGCCGACGCCGACGGACGGCCGGACTGCTCGTTCAAGGGTGGGCCGCCGGGGTTCGCCTACGTGGCCGCGCCGGACCTGCTGGTGTTCCCCGACTACGACGGCAACGGCATGTTCAAGAGCCTGGGCAACATCGCCGTCAACCCGCATGTCGGTCTGTTGTTCATCGCCATGGGCGAGAAGGCCGGGCGGCTGAGGGTGAACGGCCGCGCCGAAGTGGTCACCGAGGATCCCGCCATGGCCCACATGCCGGGCGCGCAGCTGCTGGTGAAGGTGACGCCCGCGGACATCTTTCCCAACTGCCCGCGCTACATCCCGCGGATGACGACGGAAGCGCCTTCGCCTTACGCGCCCGCCGCCGACGCGGAGCCGCTGGAGCCGAAGTGGAAGGCCTTTCCGGACTTCGCCGACGTGGTCCCGCCCAGGCGCCGCTGAGCGGAACGCTCCGCGCCTCCGGGTGTTACGGCCCCCGGTGACATACGGAGATTGAAAAATGGCGATCGAACGCGTGACGGAACGCAGCGACGGCCTGACCCGCGAGCGCGTGGTCGAGCGCGACGCCGCGGGAACGACCTATGTGGACGCCGGGCGGGGCTCCGGCCTCGGCGGAGTCCTGATCGGCATAGCGGTGCTGGCGATGGTGGCGATCGTCGCCTTCTTCCTGCTGCAGTCGAACCGCAACGACGCGATGCGGACCGAAGCGGTTACCAGCGCGGCCTCCAGCGTCGCGGACAGCGCCGCCGGCGCGGCCGAAGGTGTGACCAGCGCGGCCAGCCAGGCTGCCGACGCCGTCACGCCGCAGTAGCCTTCCAGCCAACGAAAAGGGCCCGCTCCGGCGACGGAGCGGGCCCTTCTTACGTCTTGCGACGTGGTGGCTTAGACGCGCTCGCCGGTCAGGGCGGCGTTGCCGAACATGCCCAGCTTGCAGTTGCCGGTCATCTTGTCGCCTTCGACCTTGGCGGTGAACTCGAGCTTCATCGGCATCGGGTTGGTGATGTCCGAGCTCCAGGTCAGGTTGTCGCCGTCGACCTTGCCGGTGACTTCCTGCGAGCCCATTTCGCTATCCACCTTGCCGGTGAAGGTGTCGCCGCTGGTGGTGATGCCCACGTTCATCGTGCGCGCCCCCATCGGGGTGTTGATGGTGACTTTCCAGTTGCCGTCCGCGGACATCTCGTCCCTCCCAAGAATTGGACGCGCACCTAAGCGCGTAAGGCCGGACTGCGCAAGAGTGACGCAGGCGTCACTTTTATGATGTTACTCCGCGGCCTGCAGGGCAGCGGTCTTTTCGGCCTCGATCTGGGCGGCGCGGGCCTCCACCAGGGCGACGATGTGGTCGACCATGCCGTCGTTGTCCTGCTTGTGGTCGGGCTTGCCGGCCACATAGACCATGCCGGCGCCCTTGCCGCCGCCGGTGAAGCCGAGGTCGGTCATCAGGGCCTCGCCCGGCCCGTTCACCACGCAGCCGATGATCGACAGGCTCATGGGGGTGGCGATGTGGGCCAGCCGCTGTTCCAGCGCCTCGACCGTCTGGATGACGTTGAAGCCCTGCCGCGCGCAGGAGGGGCAGGCGATGATGTTCACCCCGCGGTGGCGCAGGCCGAGGCTCTTCAGGATGTCGAAGCCGACCTTGATCTCCTCGACCGGGTCGGCGGCCAGGCTGACGCGGATGGTGTCGCCGATGCCGGCCCAGAGCAGAGAGCCGATGCCGATGGCGCTCTTCACGGTGCCCGTGCGCGTGGCGCCGGCCTCGGTGACCCCCAGGTGCAGCGGGCAGTCGATGGCCTCGGCCAGCTGTTGGTAGGCGGCCACCGTCATGAACGGGTCGGAGGCCTTCACGCTGATCTTGAACTCGTGGAAGTCGTGGTCCTGCAGGATGCGCGCGTGGTTCAGCGCGCTCTCGACCATGGCGTCGGGGCAGGGCTCGCCGTACTTCTCCAGCAGGTCCCGCTCCAGGGAGCCGGCGTTGACCCCGATCCGCATGGAGCAGCCGTGGTCGCGGGCCGCCTGGATCACATCGCGCACCCGGGCCGCGGAACCGATGTTGCCGGGGTTGATCCGCAGGCAGGCCGCGCCCGCCTCGGCCGCCTCGATGCCGCGCCGGTAGTGGAAGTGGATATCGGCCACCAGTGGGACCTTGGAGGCCCGGGCGATCTCCCGGAACGCGGCCGTGGACTCCTCGTCGGGGCAGGAGACGCGGACGATGTCGGCGCCGGCCTCCTCCAGCTGGCGGATCTGTTCGATGGTCGCCTTGGCGTCGGCCGTCAGCGTGTTGGTCATCGACTGGACGGTGATGGGCGCGTCGCCCCCCACCTCCACGTCGCCCACGCGGATCTTGCGGCTCTTTCGGCGGTCGATGGCGCGCCAGGGGCGGACGCTGGTGTGGGCTTCTGTGGTCATGGCCCGCGGAAAATAGTCGGTCCCGAAGGGAAACCCAACTGCGGGCTACGGCCGCGGGGCCGGCTTGGCGGCGGGGGGCGGCGGCTGGATCACCACTGGCGCTGCGGGCCGCGACTGGACGGCGGCCGACGGGACGGCCGGCTGGGTCGTCGTTGCGAGCTTGGACGCGAGCACCTGCTGCGCCGGCAGCACGCCCTTGGACTGACCGGCCACGAACACCTGGAAGTCCTGGGGCGAGGAGACGTCGAGCGTCAGGCCGGCGAGTTGGGGAACCCGGTACGCCTCGCCCTTGGCCAGCTGGCGGGCGAAATAGACCGACCCGTCGGGCCCGCGCACGATCAGGGCTCCCGCCTTGATCGCCTGCACCGTCACCACCGACGGGTTGGAGGAATCATAGATGCGGCCCTTGGGCGTGAAGACGGTGGGCAGCGACGCCAGGTCCACGGGCGGGGGCTCGCCCAGCCGCGTCGGGGGCGGGGCGGCGGCGGCTGGCGCATTCGGGTCGGCCTTGAGGCCCATGGCGGCCGCCAGTCCCGGCGTCTCGTAGGGCGGAGGCGTGGTGGATTCCACCGGGGCGGGCAGGGGATACCCCAGCTCCACCGTCCCGGACTTCATCTGGGTGAGCGCCTTGGCGGTCTGGGCCGGCGGCGCCAGCGGCGGGGGTGGGGCGGCGGCCATCATCGCCCGCTGCGCCACGTTCCACAGCACGATGGCGGCGATGATGATCAGGGCGCCGATCAGGAAGGCCGCGACGCGCGGGTCCTTCTCGTCGATCATGCCCACCGGCGCGCGCAGGGCCTCCTCCAGCACCGGCTCGTCGCTCTTGAACCGCTCCGTGGCCAGGTCGGGGTCGACGCCCAGGGCGGTGGCGTAGGCGCGAATGTAGCCGATGGTGAAGGGCCGGGACGGCAGGGCGTCCAGCTGCATCGCCTCGATCGCTTCGAGGTAGGAGCGCCGCACCCGGGTCCGCTCGGCCACCTCCGGCAGGGTCAGGCCCTTGTCCTGGCGGATCGCCCGCAGCGCCTCGCCCAAGGTCTCGTGGGCGTGCAGCGGGTCGACGGGCGCAGGCGGCCCCGCATCGACCGGCTCGGCTGGCGGCGGCGCATCCGGGCCGCCGAAGCTCAGCGCCGCGCGAAGTCGTCCGCGCGCCGTCTCGGCCTTCTTGGATGTGCGTTTGCGTAACACGCGGGCTCCTGCCGTCGCCGCCACAGTGTCTAGGGATTCGGGCGAGGATCAGACGGCGAGGTAGAGTTTGCGCGCGAGGGTTTCAATCTCGTTCCGAACCGAGCCGGCCGACGACTTCAGCAGGGCCGAAACACCGCGCCGGGCGGCCTCCCGATCGCAGCTCAGCACCATCTGCTTCACAGGGCCGATGCCGGCCGGGGGCATGGAGAGCCGCTCGAACCCGAGGGCGGTGAGCGCGAACGCCTCCAGCGGGCGGCCCGCCATCTCGCCGCAGACGCTGACCGGGGTGCCGGTTTCGGCACAGGCGCGCTGGATCGCCTCCATGGCGCGCAAGGCCGGCGGCGACAGGAAGTCGTAGCGATCGGCCACGCGCGGGTTCCCCCGGTCCGCCGCGAACAGATACTGCATCAGGTCGTTGGTCCCGACGCTGACGAAGTCGGTCATCGGCAGCAGGGCGTCCAGGTGCCAGATCAGGGACGGCGCCTCGATCATCGCGCCCACGTCCAGGCGCGACGGCGCCGGGCGGCCGCGGCGCTGGGCCCAGGCGACCTCTGTCTCGACCAGGGCCCGGCCGGCGCGGAACTCGTCCACGCTGGCCACCAGCGGGAACATGATCCGCAGCGGCCGGCCCTTCGAAGCGGCGATCAGGGCGCGGAGCTGCAGGCGCAGCAGGCCCGGGCGGTCCAGGCCCATCCGGATCGCGCGCCAGCCTAGGGCCGGGTTCTCCTCGCGCTCGGCCTCCATGTACGGCAGCACCTTGTCGCCGCCGAGATCCAGGGTGCGGAAGGTCACCGGCAGGTCGCCGGCCGCGTCCATGACCCGGGAATAAAGCGCCGTCTGGGCGTTGAACCGCGGCATCTCCTCCGAGACCATGAACTGGAACTCGGTGCGGAACAGGCCGATGCCCTCGGCGCCGGTGTCGGCCAGGCTCTCCAGGTCCACGTCGAGGCCGGCGTTCATCAGCAGCGTCACCTTCACCCCGTCGCGGGTGAAGGCGGGCGTGTCTTTCAGCTTGGCGAACTCGGCCTGCCGCTGCCGGCGCACGTCCATCCGCGCCTTGATGGCGGTGGCCACGTCGGGGCGGGGGCGCAGATAGGCCTCGCCCGTCTCGGCGTCGACGATGACCGGGTCGCCCTCCGAGACCTTGTCGCGCAGGCCGTTCAGGCGGCCGACGCAGGGGATGTCGAGCGCCCGGGCGACGATGGCGGCGTGCGAGGCGGAGGAGCCTTCCTCCAGCAACAGCCCCCGCAGCTTGGTGCGGTCGTATTCCAAGAGGTCGGCGGGCCCCAGGTTCCGGGCGACCAGGATGGCGTTCTCGGGCAGGTCGCGCGCCACGCTGCCGTCCCCGGACAGGTGCCGCAGCAGCCGGTCGTTCAGGTCCTCGAGGTCGTGCAGCCGTTCGCGCAGATAGGGGTCGCGCGCCTGGCCCAGGCGGGCGCGGTGCTCGGAACGGACCCGTTCCACCGCGGCCTCGGCGGTCAGGCCGTTCTTCACCGCGTCTTCGAGGCTGCGGTTCCAGCCCCGGTCGTGGGCGAACATGCGATAGGTGTCGAGCACGTCGTACGAGGCGTCGACCAGGCCGTGCTGGCCCTCCAGCATCTTGTCGATCTGGGCCTTCAGCGCCTCCAGCGCCGCCTGCAGCCGGGCCTCTTCCGCGACCACGTCGTCGGAGAGGAGCTGCGAGGAGGCCACCGGCGGCTCGTGGAGGACGGCCACGCCATAGGCCAGGCCGTCGGCGAACTTGGAACCCTTGATCCGCTCGGGCCGCCGGGGCGCGAGTTCGACGCCTTCCAATTCGCCGACGCTGATCAGTTCGCCCGAGGCGACCATCTCGGCCACCACCATGGCGACGATCTGGATGTCCTCGACCTCGTCCTCGGAATAGACCCGCTCGGTGCGGTTCTGGACGACCAGGACGCCGATCACCCGCCCGCCGCGCAGCAGCGGCACGCCCAGGAAGGCGTGGTAGGGATCTTCGCCGGTCTCCGGACGGTACGAGAAGGCGGGGTGCTCGGGCGCGTCGGCCAGGTTCAACGGCCGGCCCATCCGCATGATCTCGCCGACCAGGCCCTCGCCCGGCTTCATGCGGGTCACGTGGACGGCGTTCGGATCGAGGCCTTCGGTGGCGAACAGCTCCATCTCGCCGCTGGCGCGCCGCAGGTAGATCGAACACACCTCGGCGACCATGGAGAGCGCGATGATCCGCACGACCATGTCCAGGCGCTGCTGCGCGGGGCCACCCCCGGCGAGCGCCTCGCGGATCTGCCGAAGCAGGCTCCGCTGTCCACGTATGGCGACGGATGCGGCCATTCTACGCGAACGATCCTCCCTTACCCTTTGCCGGGTCCCTAACAGTTTTATCTTTCAGAACCGAGACCCAAAGGCCGGTTTTGCGGCGCTCGATGCAACTGCACAGCCATGGGGCATGGCGGCGGCCGCGGACCGTCACTAGCTTAGATAGGTGCCCCTCGACGATCTCCCCAGGTCCCGATTGATCCCACCCGCGGTGGAGCCGCCGGACGGTCCGCTGCCCTATTTCCACGCGCTGTGGAAGCTCCTGGACAACCCGATCGAGGCCTGGCCCCGGGCGGTTTATGAGGAGCCGTTCTACCAGCGGGGCGACGAGCGCCAGACCTTCCTCTACGCCTGCGACCCGGCGATGCTGAAGGACATCCTGCTCGACAAGGTCGAGGCCTTTCCCAAGGACTGGATGTTCGACCGGGTGACCAAGCCGGCCCTGGGCGAGGGGCTGCTGACCGCCCAGGGCGAACACTGGCGCTGGCAGCGCCGGGCCGCCGCGCCGGGTTTCCGGCCCGACAATGTCGCCGCCATGACTCCGGCCATGGTCGCCGCCGCCGAGGCGGCGCTCGCCCGCTGGCGCGAGCGGGGCGAGGGGGCCCGGCTGGACATCGCCACCGAAATGACCGCCATCACCTTCCAGGTGATCTTGGACACCATGCTGTCCGGCGGCGAGGGGATCGACGTCGAGGCGGCGGCCCGCAAGATCACCGACTACCTGGAGACCCTGGGCAAGATCACGCCCGCCGACCTGCTCCAGTGGCCGACCTGGACCCGGGTGGCCCTCGCGCCGCGCGGCCAGCGGGCCATGGTGTTCCTGAAGGCCATGGTCGACCGGATGGTCGAACGCCGCCGCCGCGAGCCGTCGCGCGGCGACCTCGTCGACCTTTTGATGCAGGCGCAGGACCCCGAGAGCGGCCGGCGGATGGACGACGTCCTGCTGCGCGACAACCTCCTGACCTTCATCGCCGCCGGCCATGAGACCACGGCCCTGGCTCTGACCTGGTCGCTCTACCTGCTGGGCCGCGATCCGGAGACGGCGGCGCGGGTCCGGGCCGAGGTGGCGGAGGTGGCCGGCGAGGAGAGCCTGACGGACGCCGACGTCGCGCGCCTGACCTTCACCCGCCAGGTCGTGCAGGAGGCGATGCGCCTCTATCCGTCCCTGCCGCTGATGAGCCGCATGTGCGCCGAGGACACCGAGGCCGGCGGCCACCCGGTGGCCAAGGGGACCTTCATCTTCATCCCCATCTACGCGATCCACCGGCACCGCCGCCTGTGGAGCGACCCCGACGCCTTCGACCCCGACCGGTTCGGCCCGGCCGAGAGCGCCGGCCGGCCCCGGTTCGCCTATCTGCCGTTCGGCGGGGGGCCGCGGGTCTGCATCGGCCAGGCATTCGCCCTCACCGAAGCCGTCGCCATCCTGGCGACGCTGGTCCGCGGCGCGAGCCTGGAGCCCGACCCGGGCCACCGCATCCGCCCGGTCATGCGTGTCTCCATGCGGCCCCACGGCGGCATGCCCATGACCCTGCGCCTGCGCTGACCCCTCAGCCCGCCCGGATCAGCAGGTCTTCGTAGAAGGCGCCGATCGGCCGCGTCGGATGGGCGATCTGGATCTCCAGGATCCACAGGCCGGAGACCGGCACGCCGTCGAAATCGCCGAGGGCGCCTGCCTTGTAGATCGCGTGCGGAAAGTCCGAGACCCGGTGGCCCTTCACCTCCCAGTTCAGCCGCCAGCCCCTGGCCTCGGCGCGGTCGGTGGCGAACCGATAGAGCGCCTCGCCCGTGACGCCGTGCTCCCGCCACTGGGCCGCCACCTCGTCCCACAGGTCCCGCGCCGCCTGGGCGCAGGCGTGCATCTTCGGATCGTCGCCCACGACGAAGGTGTCGCCTGCATCGCCCTCGTGGCCGTCCCAGACGGCGCCCAGGTCCACGAAGAAGATGTCGTTCGGCTGCAGCACGTAGTCCGGCTGGAAGTCGGCATGGAAGGTCTCGATGGTGCCAGGGCCGAAGCGCACCACGTTCCGGTGCCAGAGCCGGTCCATGCCCATGGCCTCCAACACTTCCTGGGCGATCGCGTCGCCGCGGCCTTCGGTGACGCCGGGCCGGATCTGCGCGGCGATGCGGCGGACCGCCTCGAACGTCAGGTCGCGGGCCTTGACCATGGCAGGGAGCGAGAAGGCCTCGCCGACGGCTTCGCGGCGGGGATTTACGGCGGACATGGACGACTCCGAAGGTGATATAAAGAAATCCTTATATCAATCTGCCGCGCCGCGCGAGCCCCTCCGACGCCGCTTGAGCTTGCGCGCGGCCCGGCGCATCGTCCTTGCAACGATAAGGGCGGGGAGGGGATGGCCATGCGAAAGTGGCTCGCGTTTGCGCTTGCCTGGGCGCTGATCCTGGGGGGCGCGTTCCTGGCCCACCGGGTGCAGACCTCCAACGGCGCGGTGAAGGTCTCCGAGGTCCGGATCGCCGCCGAACAAGGCGTGACCGTCTCCGGCCTCTTGTACGTCCCGGCCACGGCGACGGCGGCCAGGCCCGCCCCGGCGGTCCTGGCCAGCCACGGCTACATCAACACCCGCGAGATGCAGAGCCCGTTCGCCATCGAGCTCAGCCGCCGCGGCTTCGTGGTGCTGGCCATGGACATGACGGGCCACGGCTATTCCGGCGGCATCGTCGGCACGGCCGATTTCGGCGGCCCGGCGGCGCTGCGCCATCTCCGAAGCCTGCCGTTCGTGGACAGGGCCAACGTCGGGCTCGAAGGGCACTCCATGGGCGGCGGGCCGATCCTGGCGGCCGCCGCCGAGCAGCCGGACGCCTATCGGTCCATCGTGCTGGAGGGCTCCACTCCCGGCCTGCTGGGCGCAAAGGCGCCGGCGGATCCGAAGAACCTCGCCGTCGTCTTCGGCCAGTACGACGAGTTCGCCGGCCTGATGTGGGGCGTGCCCAAGGGCTCGGAGATCGGCGAATCCAAGAAGCTGCAGGCCCTCTTCGGCGTCACCGCCCCGGTCATGGAAGGCCGCATCTACGGAGACGTCGCCAAGGGTACAGCCCGCGTGCTCTACAATCCCCCGATCACCCACCCCTGGGAGCACTTCTCCGGCTCCGGCGTCGGCCGCGCCGTCGACTGGTTCGAGGCGACCCTGAAGCCCAGCGGGACGCCCTCGCTCACCGGGCAGGTCTGGGTCTGGAAGGAGGTTGGCACCCTAGTCGCCTTCATCGGCCTGATCGGCCTGATCCTGGCCACCTTCGACCTCCTGCTGAGCAGCCGGTTCTTCGCCGACCTGAACCATCCCGCCGAGCCCGTCATGGAACGCCGCGACGGGCGATGGTGGACCTCCCTGGCCATCACCGCCGCCCTGCCGGCGCTGACCTACTTCCCGCTGATGAAGGTGGGGCAGCTCTTCTTCCCGATGGCGATCTTCCCGCAGTGGGTCCAGAACCAGCTCCTGGTCTGGGCGCTGGGCACGGCCCTGCTCACCCTGCTGATCGGCCTGGTGATCCGCCGCAAAGCGACCTTCACCAACCGCTGGGGCGTGGCGATCGCGGCCACGGTGGTGACCATGGCGGTGGCCTACGGCTCCCTGGCCCTGGTCGATCACCTCTTCAAGGTGGACTACCGGTTCTGGGTCCTGGGGCTGAAGCCGCTGGACGCCGTGCGGGCCATGCAGCTGCCCGGCTACCTGATCCTCTGGAGCCTATTCTTCCTAGTCGCCATGCGCGCCTTCGCGGCCGCCATCCCGGTGAAGGGCGAGGGGCCCATGGCCGCCCTCGGCTGGGGCAAGATCGCCATGGCCCTGGGCTTCCTGGTTCTGGTGGCGTGGGAGTACGCCACCCTCTTCGCCACCGGCCTCCTGGCCACGCCGACCGAGCCGCTGAACGTCATCGTCGCCATCCAGTTCGTGCCGTTGCTGGCGATCGTCGGCGTGATCGGCGCCTGGACCTACCGGCGGACGAACTCCTACGTCCCGGGGGCCCTGATCTGCGCCGTGCTGGTCAGCTGGTACATCACCTCGGGAACGGCGAACCACTGGCAGCCGGGGTTCGAGCCGCAGCTTCCGGGGGCGCCGGCAAAGCGGTGATCCGGTAGGCGCAACGGCGGGCGCCGGCCAGGATGTGGTCGGTGCGTTCGATCTCAACACCGGGCCCCAGCACCTGGCGGAACACCATCAACTCGGCGCGGCAGAATCCCTGGCAGGCGGCCGCCGCCGCGCAGATCGGGCAGTGATTTTCCACGAGGAGGAAGCCGCCGCCAGGGTCGGGCGACCAGTCGGCCATATAGCCTTCCGCCGTCCGAATCTCGGCCAGGCGGGCCACGCGGGCCTCCAGGCCCTCCGCGTCGGCCATCGCCTGGTCATAGCTCTCCGCCGTCGCGGTCTCGCGCCGGGCGATCATCCGCTCGACCCCTGCCTCGCCGAACTCGGCGCGCACGGCGGCCAGCATTTCCAGGGTGAGCTGGGCGTGGGTGTCGGGAAACCGGGCCTGGGCCGCGGGCGTCAGGGACCAGATGCGCCGTGGCCGGCCCACGCCGCGGCGTTCGTCGCGGTGGCAGACCAGTCCGTCGCCGACCAGGCGCTCCAGGTGCTGCAGGACCGCCTGGCGACTGATATTCAGCGCGCCCGCCAGGCCCAGGGTCTCGGCGGGACCCCGGCTCTTCAGTTGAAAAAGGATGCGGTCGGCGGGCGTATGCATTTGACAATCTGATGATTGCAAAATCAGCAGGCGCCGTCTACCAGATTTGACATGTCCGAGGTTGTCGAAAAGAGCGATGCGCGCGCCAACAGTTGGGGCGACCTGCTGGCCGAGAGGCGCCTTCCGCGCTTCGCCCTGATCTGCCTGGGCGTCTGGCTCAACGCCGCCGACAGCCTAGTCACCGCCACCATCCTGCCCAGCGTCGGCGCCGACCTGGGCGGCTACGCCTATTTCTCCTGGGCGACCGCGGGCTTCTTCGTGGGCGCCATCCTGGCCGGCGCCAGCTCAGGGCGCCTTTCCGAGATGTTCGGCCTGCGGTCGGCCACGGCGCTGGCCGGCGTGGTGATGGTTCTGGGTTGCGTGATGAGCGCGGCGGCGCCCGACGTGGGCTGGTTCCTGGCCGGGCGGCTCGTCCAGGGCCTGGGATCCGGCTGGATCTCGGGCTTCGCCATGGTGGCCATCGCCATGCTGTTCCCGGAGCGCCACCTGGCCCGGGTGTTCGCGGCCGTCACCTTCGTCTGGGGCATCGCCACGGTGCTGGGGCCCCTCTTCGGCGGGGTGGTGGTCGAGGCGGGCCACTGGCGCGACGTCTTCTGGCTGTTCGCGGCCCAGGCCGGCGTGTTCAGCGCAGCGACGCTCTGGCTGCTGGGCGGGGCGTCCAAGCCGTCCGGCGGGCCGGGGATACCCTGGCTGCAGCTGGGCGTGCTGGGCCTGGCCGTCGCGGCCATCGCCGTCGCCGATCTCGCGCCGACCGCCCTTGGCTCCATCGGGCTCGTGGTCGCCGGCCTCGCCGTCCTGGTGCTGGTCGTCCGGATCGACGCCCGGGCCCGCATCCGCCTGCTGCCGCACCGGGCGGGCGACCTCTCGACCGTCTGCGGCTCGGGCTACCTCGCCATGTTCGCCCTGACCGCGGCCTCCATGGGCTTCGCCATCTACGGCCCGCCGATCCTGCAGCACCTGCGCGGATATTCGCCGCTCGTCGCCGGCTATGCCATCGGGGCGGAGTCCATGGCCTGGACCGTCTCGGCCATGGCCGTGGCCGGGGCGACCGGCGTCTGGGACACCCGCTGGACGCGTCTGGGCGTGGTGCTGCTTGTGATCAGCCTGGTGATCCTGGCCCTCACCATGGCCGACGGGCACATCGCGTGGGTGCTGACCGGCGGGTCGCTGCTGGGCGCGGCCTTTGGGTTCTCCTGGGCCTTCATGAGCCGCCGGCTGCTGGCCGCCCTCTCGGACGAGGATCGCGCCATCGGCTCCTCGGCCATCATGGCGGTGCGCCAGACCGGCGGCGCGGCTGGCGCGGCGATCTCGGGCGTCGCGGCCAACCTCGTCGGCTTCTCGGACGGACTCACCGACGCCAGCGCCCGCGGCGCCGGCTTCTGGGTGTTCGCCGCGGTGATCCCGCTGGCCCTCGTCGGCGCCTGGGCGACGTTCCGGATGACCGGTTCGGCAACAAGCGTCGCCTCCTAGGAGTCTTCGGGTCGCCCCAGGATTGCATTTCGACCCAAGCGCGGTTTTGATCCGCCGCGTGAGTCCCACCGGTGAGCGCGATCCCGAAATCATGACCCGCCGCGACAGAGTGCTCGCGGGGCTGTCGTTCGCCTTCCTGCTCGACGAGATGGCGACGGGCGTGGGCGGGCTCGATCCCTTGGACGCCCTGCTGGTCCTGGCGATCAACCAGGCCAACATCGCCCCGCTCACCCGCGACCACGACGCCCGGGCGCGGTATGGCTCCCTGGACACCCCCGCGCCCGATGGCGCGCGCCGGCCGGTCAGCATGAACGCGGTCGCCGCGTCCCTGGGCCTGCCGTTCGAGACCGTGCGCCGCCGCATCCGCCGCCTGGCCGCCGCCCAGGTCTGCAATCTCTCGGCCGAGGGCGCGGTCGTCCCGGCCAGTTTCCTGGCCTCCCCCAGCTATATCCAGTCGGTGGTGGAGGGGCACGAGCGCCTGCGCCGCTTCTATCGCGAGATGGACGCCGCCGGACTGGTCGAACAACTCCCGCCGCCGGCGTTCGACACCGACGACATTCCCATCCGCGCCGCCGCCCGACTGCTGGCCGACTACATCCTGCGCGCCTCCGAGGGGCTGATGCGCGAGGCGGGCAATGTGATCTCGCTGCTGGCCCTGGTCGCCCTGCTGGCTGCCGCGCTTCGGGACGAGGGCCGGGCGGACGGCCACCGCCGCGCCACCTCCGTCCGCCAGATCGCCATGACGCTGAAACTCTCCCCCGAGACCGTCCGGCGGCACGGCGCGGAGCTGGTCGAGGAGGGGCTGTGCATCCGCACCGCCGCGGGCCTGCTGATCCCGGAGGAAGCCTTCGACCGGCCGGGCATGCGCCGGCTGCTGGCCGAGAACGCCGCGAACGTCCAGCGCCTGCTGGCCGGTCTCGCCGAGCGCGGCGTGATCCGCGCCTGGGATGGGGCCTAGAGTTGGTCCAGGCCGTAGGCGGCGTGCAGCGCGCGCACCGCCAGCTCGGTGTAGGCGGCGTCGATCAGCACACTGATCTTGATCTCGGAGGTCGAGATCACCTGGATGTTCACGCCCTTTTCCGCCAGCGCCTGGAACATCGACTTGGCGACGCCCGCGTGGCTGCGCATGCCGACCCCGATCACCGAGACCTTGGCCACGTCCTCGTTCACGCGGACGTCCTCGAAGCCGATCTGCGGCTGGTTGGCGCGGATGATCTCCACGGCGCGCTGCGCATCGCGCTTGCCGACGGTGAACTCCATGTTGGCCGTGTCCGCCGTGCGCGCGTGGCTCTGGACGATCATGTCCACGTTCACGTTGGCGTCGGCCAGGGCGCCGAAGATCGCCGACGAGACGCCCGGATGGTCGGGCAGGCCGAAGAGGCTGATCTTCGCCTCGTCGCGGCTGTAGGCCACGCCGCTCACGATCCGCTTCTCCACGATCTCCTCCTCGTCGCACACGATGGTGCCCTGGCCGGGCGCTTCGCCGGGCTCGACAAAACTTGAAAGCACCCTGACGGGCACATTGTAGGCCATGGCCATCTCGACCGAGCGGGTCTGCAGGACCTTGGCGCCCAGGGACGCCATTTCCAGCATCTCTTCGTACGAGATCTTGGCCAGCTTCCTGGCCTTGGATTCGATCCTGGGATCGGTGGTGTAGACCCCGTCCACGTCGGTGTAGATGTCGCACGGGCACTCCAGCGCCGCGGCGATGGCCACCGCGCTGGTGTCGGAGCCGCCGCGGCCCAGGGTGGCGATGCGGCCATCCCGGGTCACGCCCTGGAAGCCCGCGATGACCGCGACCTCGCCGGCGTCCAGCGCGGCGCCGAGCTTCTCAGGCGGGATCTCGTCGATGCGGGCCCGGCCGTGGGCGTCGTCGGCGATGATCGGGATCTGCCAGCCCAGCCAGGACCTGGCCTTCAGGCCCATGTTGCGCAGGGTCATGGCCAGGAGCCCGGCCGTCACCTGCTCGCCCGAGGCCACCACGACGTCGTACTCGTCGTCCGAGGGCGGCAGCCCCTGCGCCGCGGCGCCGGCGCCGTCGGTCCAGGCGACCAATTCGTTGGTCTTGCCCGCCATGGCCGAGACCACCACGGCCACCTGGTGACCGGCCTCGACCTCGGCGTTCACCAGCCGCGCCACGCGCCGGATGCGTTCCAGATCGGCCACCGAGGTGCCGCCGAATTTCATCACCAGGCGTGACATGGACTTGCGATCGGTACCCGTTGCTGCGCCGCCGAAGGGCGCAGCCTTCTAGCGACGCGCGACGCGTACGGCAACGCCCGGAATCTTTCGTTTTCGCCGCCGGGCGGGGTAGAAGGGGGCATGACTTCCCAAGGCGCCGCCCGTTCAAGCATCGATCCTGCCGAGGTCGAGACGTTCTCGAAGATCGCAGCGGAGTGGTGGAACCCCCGCGGCAAGTTCGCGCCCCTGCACAAGTTCAATCCGGTCCGGCTGGGCTTCATCCGCGACCAGGCGCTGTACCGCTTCAGCCGCGACCCGGCGGCGCGACGGCCCTTCGAGGGCCTGCGCCTGCTCGACATCGGCTGCGGCGGCGGCCTGCTGTCCGAGCCCATGACCCGGCTGGGATTCCAGGTCACCGGCGTCGACGCGTCCGAGCGCAACATCGCAACCGCCGCCACCCACGCCGCCGAACAGGGCCTGGAGATCGACTACCGCGCCTCCACCGCCGAGGCCTTGCTGGCGGCGGGCGAGCCGCCGTTCGACGTGATCCTCAACATGGAGGTGATCGAGCACGTGGCCGATCCGGCGGCCTATCTCCAGGACTGCGCACGGCTGCTGAAACCCGGCGGACTGATGGTCGTCGCCACCCTCAACCGCACGCTCAAGGCGCTCGCCCTGGCCAAGATCGGGGCGGAATATGTGCTGCGCTGGTTGCCGGTTGGCGCCCACGACTGGTCGAAATTCCTGAAGCCCAACGAAATCCGCGACTTCCTGTCGTCCGAGCCGGTCGTTGTGGACGGCCCCTTCGGCGTCGTATTCAACCCGCTGACCGGCCGATGGACGGAATCGGCCGACACGGACGTGAACTACATGATGACGGTGGTCCGCGACGCGGCGTGACGGGGCGCGCCGGTTCGCAGGGCCTTGGGGCGGTTTAGGAGATTCCATGCCTTCGCTTCGCGTGCTCGGGCACGCCTTCCGCGCCTGGCGGCGGAACAAGACATGGGCCAAGCATGAGCCCGAGACCCCGTACCTCGCCGATCTGCTCTCGGGCGCGCCGGTGTGCCTGCACGTGGGCGCCAGCGATGGGCGCCACTCGTATGTGATGACCCAGGTGGCGCCCAAGGCGCGCATCTACGCCTTCGAGCCGTCGGCCTTCGCCTTCGAGGTGCTGAAAGTCGCCATCGCCTGGCACCGGATCGGCAAGCAGGTCACCGCCATCCACGCCGCCGTGGCCGATAAGCCCGGCGAGCTCTTGCTCGTGACCCCCAAGAAGACCTCGGGACGCATGGGCCGCGCCTACGCCTACGTGGCCGAGACCCGCCCGAACGGCCCCGCCCGTCCGGACCTGGACGACACCGGCATGGACGTCCAGCCGACGCCCGTGATCACCCTCGACGCCTTTTGCGCCGAGCATGGGATCGACCGCGTCGACTTCATCCGCATGGACATCGAGGGCGCGGAACTTCGGGCGCTGATGGGCGCGGTGAAGATCCTCGACCGGGACCTTCCGCACGTCCTGCTCGAGATCCACCCCGACATGCTCCAGGCCCGCTTCGGCGCCTCGGGCGAGGCGGTGCTCGATATCTTCCGCGACCGCGGGTACCGCATGTTCGCGCTGAACGGCGACCGGCTCGAGGAGCGGACGACCCTGGTCGAAGGCCTCCCCTGGAAGGACTACTTCTTCATCCACCCCAACCGCGCCGCCCGCCTCCCGGACGGCGTCTTCAAGGCCCGGATGGCGGCGTAGCGCGCGGGGCCTTCGCCGCAGGCTGCGGGCGCCTTAGCCTGCGGGGCAAACGCGAAGGAAACGCCTGCCCATGCTCGCCCTGATGATGGATCGTCCGCTCACGTTGCCGTCGATCCTGGAGCACGCTGCGCTCTACCATGGCGACCGGGAGGTGGTGACGCGCACGGTCGAGGGGCCGATCCACCGCTACGGCTATGCGGACGCGCTCTCCCGCGCCAAGCGGATGGCAAAGGCGTTGCTGGCGCTGGGCGTGAAGCCGGGCGACCGGGTGGCGACCCTGGCCTGGAGCACGCATCGTCACTTCGAGCTCTATTTCGCGGTCACCGGCATCGGGGCGGTGCTGCACACCATCAACCCGCGCCTGCATCCGGACCAGGTAGTCTGGGTCGCCGACCACGCCGAGGACAGCCTGCTGCTGTTCGACATCACCTTCTCGGATCTGGTGGCCGAGATCGGGCCGCGGATGGCGACCGTGAAGACCTTCGTGGCGATGACCGACGCCGCCCACGCCCCGCCCGGCGTCCTGGTCTACGAGGACCTGCTGGCGGCGCAGGACGACGACTTCGCCTGGCCCGACATCGACGAGCGGCAGGCCTCGGGCCTCTGCTACACCTCCGGCACCACGGGCAATCCGAAGGGGGTGCTCTACGGCCACCGCTCGACGGTGCTGCACGCCCTGGCCCTGGCGCTGCCCGACGCCTTCGACCTGTCGGCCCGTGACGTGGTGATGCCCTGCGCCCAGATGTACCACGCCAACGCCTGGTGCACGCCCTACGCCGCACCCCTGGTCGGGGCCAAGCTGGTGCTGCCGGGCCGGGCGCTGGACGGGCCCAGCATCGCCGAGCTCATCGAGGCCCAGCGGGTGACCTTCCTGCTGGGCGTGCCGACGATCTGGGTGGGAGTCGCCGACCACCTCGACCAGACCGGCGGCCAGATCACGACGGTGAAGACCACCGCCGTCGGCGGCTCGGCGCCCACCGCCGCCCTGATCGCGCGCATCGAGGACCGGCTGGGCGGCAAGGTCCGCCAGATTTGGGGCATGACCGAGACCTCGCCGCTCGGCGTCATCAACACCGCCCTGCCCACCCACGCGGCCGAGACGCCGGCGGCCGCGCTGCAGCGCAAGCTGAAGCAAGGGCGGGGCCTCTGGGGCGTGGAGCTGCGGATCGTGGGGGAGGACGGCCAGCCGCTGCCCCGCGACGGCAAGAGCGCCGGCGCCCTGCAGGTGCGCGGCCCCTGGGTCGCCTCGGCCTATTTCAAGCAGGACGGCGCCGCCGCCTTCACCGCCGACGGCTGGTTCGACACCGGCGACATCGCCACCATCGATCCCGAGGGCTACCTGCGCCTGACCGACCGGGCCAAGGACGTGATCAAGTCCGGCGGCGAATGGATCTCGACCCTCGACCTCGAAGAGGCCGTCTGCTCCCATCCCGCGGTCGCCATGGCCGCCGCGGTCGGCATGCCGCATCCGAAATGGGACGAGCGGCCGCTGCTGCTGGTCACCCTGCGCCCCGGCCAGACCGCCGATCCCGAGGCGCTGAAGGCCCATGTCGCCGAGCGGGTGGCGAAGTGGTGGACGCCGGACGAGGTCCGGATCGTCGAGGCCCTGCCCATCGGCCCCACCGGCAAGGTGCTGAAACGCGAGCTGCGTGAGGCGCTGGCGACACAGGCGCCCGCCCAATGAGCGCATGACCAAAAGCTCACAGAACTCCTGGCTTGCACCGTGCGTTAGGCTTCCCAGGTGACACTGTAGAGCCAGTCGGAGGTCGGGTTTGGCCAGGAAACGTCCCAAGGGACTGATTGCGATGGGCTGGGCCGCGGTCGAAGCGGCGGCCAAGGGTCGAACCGAGCACGTTCCGACCTCGGCCGACTATCCCGAGGACGTGGTCCGGCGGACCAGCTTCGTCTCCGGCGGCGGCCACGGCTGGCGCATCTCGGCGCTGGAGACGCCGCGAGTCCTGCCGCCGCCGTGGAAGATCGTGGTGATCACCGGCGCCCCGTCCTGGGCCGAATACTGGGCCGAGACCCTGGCCGAGCTGCCGCCGGACCGCGAGATGATCGTGGTGGACCGGCCGGGCTACGCCGCCTCCGAGCCGCTGCACCCCGTCACCGACATACGCGTCCAGGCCGAGGCGCTGGCCCCCGTCCTCAAGGCCCGGCCCGGCCAGAAGGTGCTGCTGGTGGGCCAGAGCTATGGCGCGGCCATCGCCTCCATCATGGCCGAGCAGAACCCGGGCAAGGTCGCGGGGCTGGTCCTGCTGTCCGGCTTCTTCGGGGAAGCCGGGCCCACGGCGCGCTGGCTGCTGGACCTGGGCGGCAAGGCGCTGAAGATGATCCCGCGCGACCTGCGCCATGCCGTCATCGAGGTGACAGGGCAGAAGCCGCAACTGCGCCACGCCAAGCGCGCGCTCGCCAAGCTGAATATCCCGATCCACATGATCCACGGCGACAAGGACGACTTCGCGCCGCTCGAGGCCGCCGAGAAGCTGGCCGAGGAGACGGTGACCCGCCGACCCATCCGCGTGGTCCGCACAGAGGGCGCCAACCACTTCCTGAACGACGGTCCCGCCGAGATCTTGATCGCGGCCCTGGAATCCTGCATCCCGCAGCGGGGTGCCGGCTGGACCTTCCGCTGGCCCAAGCTGCCCCAGCTCTGGCCGGTCAAGCTGGGCAAGCCCGCGCCGCTGCAGGTGAGTTAGCCGAGCAGGGTCCCCGTCGCCACCGCGAAGCCGATCACTACCAGCCACGGCGGCAGCTTGGCCACGTGCAGGAAGACGAATGCGGCGGCGAGCAGGGCCCAATCCGCCGGCCGCCGCACGGTAGCCATCAGCACCGGGTCCCACAGCGCCGCCGCCAGCACGCCGACGACCACGGCCCCAACGCCGGCCAGCACGCCCCGCGCCCAGGCCTTGCGCTTCAGCCCGTCCCAGAACGGCAGCACGCCCGTGACCAGCAGCAGGCTCGGCAGGAAGATCGCAAAGAGCGCGATCAGGCCGCCGACGATCCCGCCGGGCCCATAGCGCTGCGCCGCCCCGACGAACCCCGCGAAGCTGAACAGCGGGCCGGGCAGGGCCTGCACCACGCCGTAGCCCATCAGGAAGGTGTCCTGGTCGAGCCAGCGTCGGTCGACGATCTCGCGCTCCATGAGCGGCAGCACCACGTGCCCGCCGCCGAACACCAGCGAGCCGATGCGGTAGAAGACGCTCGCCAGGCCCAGCCCCGGATTGCTCAACAGGCTGGCCAGCACCGGCAGCCCGATGAGCAGCAGGACGAACAGTCCCAGCGCGAACAGCGCGCTCTGGCGGTCAACCGTCTCGAACGCATCGTCGGGTGCGGTCTCGGCCGGGAGGTCCCGCAGCATGGCCAGGCCGAACAGGCCCCCGGCGACCAGGGCCGCGATCTGGGCCATCGGGCTCTGCGCGACGATCAGGCCCGCGGCGGCGCCGATCGCCATGCCCGCGCGCACCGGGCCCACCGCCAGGGTGCGCGCCATCTGCACCACCGCCTGCAGCACCACGGCGGCCGCGGCGATCTTCAGGCCGTGGATCCACCCGTCGCCGTAGAGCAGGATCAGGTCCGGCGAGACGGCGGCGAAGGCGATCATCAGGACCGCCGCCGGCAGGGTGAACCCGGCGAAGGCCGCCAGGGCCCCGGCCAGGCCCGCCTGGCGCATCCCGATGGCCATGCCGATCTGGCTGGACGCCGGGCCGGGCAGGAAATGGCAGAGCGCCACGAGGTCTGCGTAGGCGGCCTCCGACAGCCAGCCCCGCCTCTCCACGAACTCCTTGCGGAAGTAGCCCAGGTGCGCCACGGGGCCGCCGAACGCGGTCAGGCCCTGTTTCAGAAACGCCAGGAACACGTCGAGCGTGGAGACGGCCTTGGCAGGCTGGGCGGCATCCATCACGCCTAGATGGTCGGGTACGGCCGCCGTGTCGACCCGTTTCGGCGATAGGGACTTCCCAGCCCCATCTGAACGGCGATAAGGCTTCTCGCAAAGCAAGTAAGGAAGAGGGAAGACCATGAAGGCCGCCGTGCTGCGCGAAGTGGGCAAGCCGCTTCAGATCGAGGACGTGCAGATCTCGAAGCCGGGCCCGCGAGAGGTGCTGATCCGCACCGCCGCGGCGGGCGTCTGTCACTCCGATCTCCACTTCATCGAGGGCAAGTACCCCCACCCGATGCCGGCGGTGCTCGGCCACGAAAGCGCCGGCGTCGTCGAGGCTGTGGGCTCGGAAGTCCGCAGCGTGAAGCCGGGCGACCACGTCATCACCTGCCTCTCGGCCTTCTGCGGCCACTGCGACCACTGCGTCACCGGTCATATGGCCCGCTGCGTCTCGCCCGAGACCAAGCGCCGCGACGAGGATGAGCCGCGCCTGGCCAGCGCCAGCGGCCCGATGCTGCAGTACCTGAACCTCTCGTCTTTCGCCGAGCAGATGCTGATCCACGAGAACGCCTGCGTGGCGATCCGCAAGGACATGCCGCTGGACCGCGCCGCCCTGATCGGCTGCGGCGTCATGACCGGCGTGGGCGCCGTGATTCACACCTCCAACGTCCGCCCGGGCGACACCGTGGCGGTCATCGGCTGCGGCGGCGTGGGCCTGGCGGCGATCAACGGCGCGGCGATCGCCGGCGCCGGCCGGATCATCGCCATCGACATGGCGCCGGGTAAGGAGAACCTGGCCAAGTCGATGGGGGCCACCGACTTCGTGCTGGGCGGCCCGGACGCGGTGAAGACCGTCATGGAGATGACCCGTGGCGGCGTGCAGCACAGCTTCGAGGCCATCGGCCTCGCCGCCACCGCCGAACAGGCCTTCAACATGCTGGCCCGCGGCGGCACCGCCAACGTGATCGGCATGATCCCGGTGGGCCAGACCATCAGCCTCATGGGCGCCGCCTTCCTGGGCGAGAAGCGCATCCAGGGCTCGCTGATGGGCTCCAACCGCTTCCCGGTCGACATGCCGCGGCTGGTCGACGCCTACATGGCCGGCAAGCTACACCTCGACGACATGATCAGCCGCCGCATCAAGCTCGAGCAGGTCAACGAGGCCTTCGAGGAAATGAAGACCGGCGCGGTCGCCCGCTCGGTCATCGTCTTCGACGCCTAAGCTTCGCGGACACAGCGACAAGGGCCGGTGGAGCGATCCGCCGGCCCTTTTGCGTTTCAGGCGGGCCGACGGGTCTGGATGGACTGCAAGTAGAGGATGATGGCGCGCACGTCGTCCGGAGCGAACCGGAACTCCGGCATCAGCGGGTGCCCGGTGAGAATTCCCTCGGCGAGGGCCTCCGACAGCATCTCGGGATCGTAGCGCGCGTTGAGTTCGCGGAACGGCGGGGCCGCCGGCTCACGGCTGGCGCCCTCGCGTCCGACGGCATGACATCCGCCGCAGTGGAGCTGCACCAGAGCCTCGCCCCGCGCCTCGGGTGACGGCTCTGATGGGGCCGGAGGCGCGGCGGCGGCCAGCGCCGCAGACGCAGCCAGCAGAAGGAAGGCGTGGAGAGGCCGGTTCATCCGGCCAGCTTCCCCGCCAACGCCCCGCCCGCATTGCGCGGCGTCAAACGCCTCAGCGGGAGGCGAGCGCCTGGGTGCTGGCGCCGCCGTCGGCCAGCAGCCGCTCGAGCCGGCCCTTCTGCGCCTTGAACCGCGCCAGTTCGGCGCCCGCCAGCACAGTGCCCTGCGGAACCTTGGCGCCGACCGGGTTCACGCGCTTGCCCCGCTGCCAGACCTCGTAGTGCAGGTGCGGCCCGGTCGACATGCCGGTGGAGCCCACATAGGCCACCACCTGGCCCTGCCGGACCTTCATGCCGGGTTTGAGGCCCTTGGCGTAGCGGGACAGGTGCGCATAGCCGGTATCCCAGCCGCCGGAATGCCGGATCTGCAGCCAGTTGCCATAGCCGCCCCAGCGCCCGGCGCGCACCACCACGCCGTCGCCGGCCGCCAGCACCGGCGTGCCCGAGCCCGCGCCGAAGTCCACGCCCTGGTGAGCGCGCGCATACCCCAGGATCGGATGGCGCCGCTTCCCGAAGCCGGACGTCAGACGCGCCCCGTCCACCGGCGTGCGCAGCAGGAAGCCGCGGATGTTCTTGCCGTGCTCGTCGAAATACTCCGCCTCGCCCCCGTCGCGCTCGAAGCGGAAGAACTTCACCCCGTGCAGCTCGGCGTACTCCAGATCTCCGGTCTCGATGGTCCGGCCGCTCTCGGTCACCTTGCGGTCGAACACCAGGCGGAAGTCGTCGCCCGGCTGGATGTCCCGCTGGAAGTCCAGCTTGTGGGCGAACAGCTTGGCCACCTGCGCCGTGATGGCCGGGGTGGCGCCCAGGCGTTGGGCGCTCTCATAGAGCGAGCCCTTGATCTCACCGTCGGCGACGGTGGTCTCGGCGGTGACCTTCTCCTCCAGCGCGCGCAGCCGCAGCGCCCCGTCGAAGGTGCGGGTGAGCGTCAGGGCCGTGGCCGGTCCGGTGCGCAGCGCCAGGCCCACCAGGCGCGCCGGCCGGTCCTCGCCATGCGGTTGGGCCACGGCGGCGTCGAACGCCATGCCCGCCTTGATGTCGATGGTGTCCATCGCCCGGCCGAGGGTCTCGACGGCCTGCCGCGCCTCCTCGGCGGTGACGCCGGCCCGCTCGACGGCCCGCTCCAGCGTCTCGCCCGGTCGCACCCTGACCTCGACGTTTCGCGAGCGGGCATAGCCGGGCTGGGCCTCGGCCTGGGTGAAGGCGGCATGCTGCAGGGCGGCGACCGCCTCGGGCGCCAGGGTGACCGGCTCGGGCTTGTCCAGTCGCGCGGCGACCTGCCAGCCTACGAGGCCCGCGCAGACGGCGACCGCGCCCGCGGTCAGGGCCGGCGCGAGACGAACGGGAAATCGGCCCGACTTGTAGATCTGCATCGCACCCCCGGTATCCACCGATGCGCGGCCCTGGACGCTCAGGGCCGGGAAAGCGCCCCCCGGCGCCCCAGCAGTCGACGTTCTAAATGACCGGAACGTGGCGAGCCGCGCACCCGGTCGATTTGTCTCAGAGGAGACCTAGGACCAGTTCGGCGGGCCGGCAGAGCGCCGCACCCTTGTCCGTCACCACGATAGGGCGATTCACCAGGATCGGGTCGATGATCATGGCTGCGATCAGCGCCTCGTCCGACGCGCTGGGATCGGTGAGGCCCAGCTCGTCCGCGCGGGTGCCGTTCGTGCGAAGTATCGCATGCGCGCCGACGTCCATCTTCTTCAGCAGATCTTCGAGCTGGGGCTTGGTCCAGCCGGCCTTCAGGTATTCGACCACGGTCGGCTCGACGCCCTTGTCGCGCAGCAGCTGCAGCGTGTTGCGCGAGGTTCCACAGCTTGGGTTGTGGTAGATCGTGACGCTCGTCATGCCGCCCCATTAGCCCGTTCGGTTCACCAAGTGAAGGAACGGGTCCCGGAGACGAAGGTGGAGTCCGAACTGTCCCACGGCATCAGGTCGGCCGGCCGCGCGGGCAGGGGGGCGACCCCCGCCGGCCAGCGGTCGAACCCGGCCACATAGCGCACGTCGAGCCGGCCGGCCCCGGCGGGTCGCACGCCGATGTCCACCCCCGTCCCCGCAGAAAGCCAGTAAACGCGGACCCACTGGCCGGGCGGCAGGGCCATCTCGGCGGGAACGCCCGCGACCCGCGTCACTTGGCCGCCAACGCTGGAGCGCAGGCGCAACTCCAGCGTCCGTGCGCCGGACGGCGGCGCGGCCGAAAGCAGCAGGCTGCCGTCCGGCGCCCTGCCGAGCTCCAGGCTTGGCGGCGCCTCGGCCACGGGCGGTGCGCTGGCCGCCAGCATCGGCTGGCGCCAGGCCCAATGCGAGAGCCGCTCGACGGGCCCGCCTTCCGCCCTGAGCACGGCGTCGGTCCACGGGCCGCCCATCGTCGGCGGGCTGTAGCGCCAGGCCCGGCCGGTGTCCTGGTCGACGTGGTAGCCCACGTAGCTGACCTGCGGGTAGCGGGGCGTCCAGGGATCCTCCGCCCGGATGATCAGCGTCATGGCCAGCCCGCCGGCCAGCAGCAGGCCGCCGATCACCAGGCCCTTCTGGGCCCCGGTGTCGGGCTGCGCCAGCGGCCAGAGGACCAGGCCCGCGGTGATCATCTGGATCGCGAACAGGGGCATCAGATCCATGCCCTCGTAGGCGAAGTGCGAGATGCCGCCCTGCCAGCCCAGCGTCGCGGCGGCCAGCACCACGAGAAGCCCGATGGGCAGGATGCCCCGCCGGGCGCTGAGGGCCGTGGCGGCGGCGCCGGTCGCCGCCACCAGCAGTGGCCAGGCGATGACGTAGGCCGCGCCGGGCGCGACGATCTGGAGGATCGCGGCCAGGATCAGGCCCAGGATCAGCGCGCCGGCCCAGGCGCCCTTGCGGCTGGCCGGGCGGCTGTAGACGAAGGCCCCGATGGCGCCGGCGACCACGCCCGCGACGATGCCGATCCAGTCGATCTCGCCGAACGCCGAGGCGGCCAGCCCCAGCACCAGGGGGATCGCGGCCATCCACCGTCGGCCGCGCGCCATGTCGCCGGCCGCCAGCATGAGGAAGCCGAGCGAAAGCATCATGATCGCCCATTCCCACGGCGCCGACTGGGCCAGCAGGAACCTTTGCTCGATGAAGCCGAAGCCCGCGCCCGTCAGCCGCCGGGCGAACTCCAAGACCGCCACCGTCCCGCCGCCGGCGAAGGCCAGCGCCCCCATGCCCCGGACGATATCGCTGGCGGGGAACTCGCCCGAGTGCCGCGCCCAGCGGACGGCGAAGGCCAGCAGCACCGCTGCGGCCAACAGGATCACCCAGCCGAACCAGACGGGGTAGGCGATCACCACGTCGCCGAAGAGGTTCGAATAGACGACCGTCGGCGCCCGGCCTGGAAGCTGTGCGGCGAAGGCGGTCTCGGCGGTCGCCGCCAGCACCTGGGTCCCCATGTCCTGGAGCGAGCCCCGCTCCAGGTTCGCCGGGGTCGATGTGGGGCTGTGATAGTCGAACTGGCGACCGATGATGGCGTAGTTCAGCCCCGCGATGCCGGCTCTCAGCGACTCCGTCAGGTCGGTGTCGTTCGGCATCTTCTCGTAGATCAGCACCGACAGCGACGAGGACGACGGGGCCCGGGCCGTCCGCGCGAACATCCGCACCAGCTCGCCGTTCTGGGCGCTGGTCTGGAACATGTTGACCCGGCCGCTCGAGCCGCGCGCCTCGGCGTTGATGACGAGCCCGATACGCTTGGCCAGCGGGTCGCGGCGGAAGAAGTGGTTGGCGCCCAGGAGCCCCGCTTCCTCGCCGTCGGTGATCACCACCATGACGTCGCGCGCGGGGGTCCCGCGCGCCTTGATCGCCCGCACCGTTTCCAGCGCCACCGCGACGCCCATGGCGTCGTCGGCCGCGCCGGGCGAGGCGGGCACGCTGTCGTAGTGGGCCATCAGCGCGACGGCGGGGGCGCTGCGGTCCCGTCCGGGCAGCACGCCCACGATGTTCTCCACGGCGCCGGCATAGATGCGGTCCGTCGCGCGCCGGGGAGTCTGGACGCCGACCCCCGGACGCACCTGGGGCGAAAGGCCCAGCTTCGCCATCCGGCCGACCAGGGCGTCGCGGACGCGCGCATTCGCGGGCGAGCCCGTCGGGTGGGGCGCGGCGGCCATCAGGGTCACGTCGGCGAACGCCCGCTCGGCGGAGAACTCGCTGGCTGGGGCGCCGACCGGCCGGGATTCCGGCAGGAGCTGCTCGTTGAAGGCGATCCACGACCCGAGCATCAGCGCGATCAGCAGCGCCAGGTAGCGACCCATCCGCGTCTCCCCCGAGTCTCGTTGGAGCTACGCTAGAGTGTATCGCCGGAAACGAAAACGCCCGGCGGTAAGGCCGGGCGTTCGGTATTCGCGGGTCGAGCCGGATCAGGCGGCGATGGTCGCGCCCATGTCCTGCGGATCGCGCAGCACGTAGCCGCGGCCCCAGACCGTCTCGATGTGATGCTTGCCCTCGGCGGCCGCGGCCAGCTTCTTGCGCAGCTTGCAGATGAAGACGTCGATGATCTTCAGCTCGGGCTCGTCCATGCCGCCGTAGAGGTGGTTCAGGAACATTTCCTTGGTGAGCGTCGTGCCCTTGCGGAGCGAGAGCAGCTCCAGCATCTGGTATTCCTTGCCCGTCAGGTGAACGCGGATGCCGTTCACTTCCACGGTCTTGGCGTCCAGGTTCACCACGATGTCGCCGGTCTTGATGACCGACTGGGCGTGGCCCTTCGAGCGGCGCACCACCGCGTGGATGCGGGCCACCAGCTCGTCCTTGTGGAACGGCTTGGTCATGTAGTCGTCGGCGCCGCCCGAGAAGGTCTTCACCTTGGTCTCGATCTCGGCGGTGCCCGACAGGATCATGATCGGGGTATTGATCTTGCCGACGCGCAGCGTCCGCAGGACGTCCATGCCGCTCATGTCGGGCAGATTCAGGTCGAGGAGGATCAGGTCGTAGTCGTAGATCTTGCCCAGATCGACGCCTTCCTCGCCCAGGTCCGTCGTATAGACGTTGAAACCTTCCGACTTGAGCATCAATTCGATGCTCTGCGCGGTGGCGCTGTCGTCCTCGATCAACAATACGCGCATTGGCCTCTCCTGCCGCGTCCCCGCATTCCCCCACGAATTCTGGTGAATCCGCGTTATGCCTCGCCGTTAACCTGCCCTACCGTCCTTTAAGACAGGTTAATGGTCGCTGGTCCCGACCTCCGAATCGTTAATCTGATTTCGGAATCCGACTCAAGCTGAGCCGGCTCCGTGGCGAGTCTTGGGCGCGTTGAATCTTTTGTGATTGGACGTGACGCGCGAAGCGAGGGTGGGAACGCCTTGCGCTACGAGGGGTTCTGACCGGGACAATAGAGGCCGGAGATCCCCATGACCGACCATCCCGAAACCCTTGCCCCGTACCGGATGCCGTGGCGGCGCGACCAGATGAAGCAGCTCGGCGCGCTAACCCCGATGCTTAGGTATGTTCCCAAGAATCCCCTGTTTCTGATCGGCGCCGCCGTCGTCGGCGTGGCCGGCGTCATGGCCTGGCGCAACCGCGAGCGGATCGCCACCGCGGCCAGCCCGGTGATCGACGACGCCCGCGCCAAGGGCCAGGCCCTGATCGAAGAGGCCCGGACCAAGGGCGAGGAGCTCATCGAACAGGCCAAGTCCACCGGCGAAGCCGTGGTCGCCAAGGCGAAGACGCGTCGTCGCGCCGCAGCCGAAACGACCACGCCAGAGCTACACTGAAGCCTGTTCTTCACACCCCCTTAAGCCTGAAGAGGCAATGTCCCCAGCGTAGCTGAGGGGCGTGCGTGAAGAGCCTGGTGGCCGCGGTCGAGCGGCTTGATCCTCTGACGGTTTCCGGGCGGGTGGCCGCCGTTAACGGCCTCCTCATCGAGGCCCGTGGCGGCCTGTCCCGCCTGGCCGTCGGCGCGCGCGCCGAAATCGACCGTTTCGCCGAGAAGCCCGTGGCCGCCGAGGTCGTGGGCTTCCGCGAGAACCGCGCCCTCCTGATGCCGTTCGGCCCCGTCGAGGGCGTCGCGCCCGGCGCCGAGATCCGCATCCAGCCCCTGGGCTCGGCCGTGCGCCCCACCAAGGCGTGGCTGGGCCGCATCGTCGACGCCTTCGGCGAACCGATCGACGGCAAGGGGCCGCTGCCGCAGGGCATCGCCGCCTATCCGCTCCGCGCCTCGCCCCCCTCGGCCCACGCCCGCGCCCGCGTCGGCGAGCGGCTGGACCTGGGCGTGCGGGCCATGAACGTCTTCACCACCTGCTGCCGCGGCCAACGCCTTGGCGTCTTCGCCGGGTCGGGCGTGGGCAAGTCGGTGCTGCTCTCCATGCTGGCCAAGAACGCCGACTGCGACGCGGTCGTGGTGGGCCTGATCGGCGAGCGGGGCCGCGAGGTCCGCGAGTTCATCGAGGAGACGCTCGGCGAGGAGGGCCTGCGCCGCGCCATCGTCGTGGTCGCCACCTCCGACGAACCGGCTCTGAAGCGGCGCCAAGCCGCCTACATGACGATGGCCATCGCCGAGTTCCTGCGCGACCAGGACATGGAAGTCCTCTGCCTGATGGACTCGGTGACCCGCTTCGCCATGGCCCAGCGCGAAATCGGCCTGGCCGCCGGCGAGCCGCCGACGACCAAGGGCTACACCCCCACCGTCTTTACCGAGCTGCCGAAGCTACTGGAGCGGGCCGGCCCCGGCCCCATCCGCCCCGACGGCACCAAGGCCGGCCCCATCACCGGCCTCTTCACCGTCCTGGTGGACGGCGACGACCATAACGAGCCCATCGCCGACGCCGTCCGCGGTATTCTCGACGGCCACATCGTCATGGAGCGGGCCATCGCCGAGCGCGGCCGCTTCCCGGCGATCAACGTCCTGAAGTCCATCAGCCGCACCATGCCCGGCTGCCAGACGCCCGAGGAGCGGCTCGTCGTCAGACAGGCCCGCGAAGCGCTGTCTGCGTATTCGAATATGGAAGAGCTGATCCGCATCGGCGCCTATCGCGCCGGCGCCGATCCGCTGATCGATCGGGCCATCGCCCTCAATCCGGCGGTCGAAGGGTTCCTCTCGCAGGATCCCAACGACGCCACCGGCCTCGAAGAGTCCTTCGCCGGCCTTGCCGATATCCTGAACGGAGCCGCCGCGTGAGTTGGGCAGAGTCGCTGATCAAGCTCTCCACCTATGAGGCGGAGGTCCTGCAGAAGCGCCTCGCCGAGATCGTGGATCGCCGCGTCGCCGTCGAGCTGCGGCTGGCGATGCTGGAGGCGGAGGGCGAGGCGGAGGCCATGTTCTCGGCCCAGGAGGCCACCGCCGGCATCTACCGCGCGGGCTTCTTCGAAGGCCTCAAGCTCCGCAAGGCCAAGATCCAGTCCGAGATCGACGTCATCCTGATCGAGGAGCAGGGCGCCCGCGACGCGCTCTCCGAAGCCTTCGAGACCCAGAAGAAGTACGAGCACATCGCCGAGAACCTCAAGCTGGAGGCGCGCAAGGCGCAGGGCCGGCTGGATTCCGCGGCGCTGGACGAACTGGGCCTCCGCAAGAAGGCCGGCTAGGCCGCTCGCCCCCCGGGCCGCGGTGACGGCGCCGGCGAATCCCGATCCGTTGCGGGACTGAGCCCACAGGCGAGGTTTCGATGAGATACGGCGTGAAGGCCGCGGTGCTGGCGGCTGTCCTCATGGCGAACAGCGCTCAGGCGGCCGAGCGGCCCAGCGCGCGCGACCTCGGCGTCGCGCCCGGCGTGTTCGCCCCCGGCCCGGCCAACGCCATCACCGATGTCGCCGGGGTCAAGGTCGGCCAGGTCACCCGCATCGAAGGCGCCGATGTCCGCACGGGCGTCACCGCCATCCTCCCGCACGGCGGAAACCTGTTCCAGGACAAGGTCCCGGCCGGCGTCGCGGTGGCCAACGGCTTCGGCAAGCTCACGGGCACGACCCAGATCCTGGAGCTGGGCGAGATCGAGACGCCCATCGTGCTCACCAACACCCTGTCGGTCTGGCGCGCGGCCGACGCCCTGGTGACCTGGACCCTGGGCCAGCCGGGCAACGAGCAGGTGCGGTCGGTCAATGTGGTGGTCGGCGAGACGAACGACGGCTACCTCAACAACATCCGCAAGCGCGCCATCACCGCCGAGGACGTGCTGGAAGCCCTGCGCAGCGCCAAGCCTGGGCCGGTGGAGCAGGGCGCGGTGGGCGCCGGGACCGGAACGATGGCCTTCGACTGGAAGGGCGGCGTCGGCTCCAGCTCACGGGTGCTGCCCGCGGCGCTTGGCGGCTACACCGTGGGCGTGCTGGTCCAGTCCAACTACGGCGGAACGCTGGCGGTGGACGGCGATCCCGTCGGCCGGCGGTCGGGCCGCTACTACCTGCACGAACACGCCCCGGCGCCGGGGGGCGCCCCGCCGTCCGTGGCCGACGGGTCGATCATGATCGTGATCGCCACGGACGCGCCGCTCAGCGACCGCAACCTCGAGCGCCTGGCCAAGCGCAGCTTTGCGGGCCTGGCCCGCACCGGGTCGGCCTTCACCAACGGATCGGGCGACTACGCCATCGCCTTCTCGACGGCGGACCAGGTGCGGCGCACCCCGGCCCGGCGGCGGGCGACCTCGACGACGGCGGACATTCCGAACGACCAGCTCTCGCCGCTCTTCGTGGCCGTGGCCGACGCGACGGAGGAAGCGATCTACAACTCGTTGCTGAAGGCCCGCACCATCGAAAGCCGCGACCTGGACGGCAAGCCCGTGCGGGGCGAAGCGCTGGACCCGGGGCCGATCCGTCGGCGCTAGAGCGCAATCCGCCGAAGTGGAAGCCAGTTCGGCGAAGAGATTGCGCTCAAATCAAATAGATAGCGGCCTATTTCCCCTGGCGGGCGCGTTCGGCTTCCACGTCCTGGCGCAGGACGTGGAGGTCTTCGCTGATCTTGAAGATCGTCACGTAGAACTCGCAGAACGCCCGCCACAGCAGCACGGCGATGAACACGCCGAGCATGCCCACGCCCAGGACGCCGACGGCTAGCAGGATCCCCCAGCCGCCCTCGCGGATCGCCACGCCCACCGAGGCGCCCAGCACCCCGAACGCCATCACGCCGATGATGCCCAGGCCCGCCCAGTAGACCAGGTGGACGACATTGCCTGTGATCAGGCGCTCGAAAGTCAGCAGGTCCCAGAGAAATTGGCCGTTCGTGCTCTGGGGTCGCTGGAGGGGTCGGCGCATCCGAAATCCGAGACTCAAAAACCGGGCGAGGCGCCGGTCAGGCCCGAACCGCTATCAGCCGAACGGGCGGGCTGCAACGTCGGTCAGATCGACCCGACCGTCTTCAGGCGGGCGCGGGGGTGGATTTCGTTCTGGCTCATCACGGGCGTCTGGCCGCGGAACCGCTCGATGATCGACCGGACATAGGGGCGGACGGTGGGGCTGGTCAGCAGCACGGGGCTGTCGCCGGCCAGGGCCGCGCGCTCGAAGGTCTCGCGCACGCCGCGGATGAACTCCTGGAGCCGCGAGGGGGCGAGCGCCAGCTGCTTCTCGTCGCCCGTCCCCACGAGGGCGTCGGCGAAGGCGTTCTCCCAGTCCGCCGACAGGGTCACGATCGGCAGGGCGCCGTCGTCGCCGCGGTAGGCGTAGCAGAGCTGGCGGGCCAGGCGACCACGGACCTGCTCGACCAGCAGGGTGATGGAGCTGGTGTGCGGCGCGGCCTCGCCGATGCCTTCCAGAATGGCGCCCAGGTCGCGGATCGAGATGCGCTCGCGCAGCAGCGACTGCAGCACGCGTTGGACAGTGGTGGCGGTGACCACGCTGGGGATCAGATCGTCGGCCAGCTTCTTCTGCTCGGCCGGCAGGTCCTTGATCAGCTTCTGGACCTCGGCGTAGGTCAGCAGGTCCGGCATGTTCTCCTTCAGCACCTCGGTCAGGTGCGTGGTGAGAACCGTGGCCGGGTCGACGATCGTATAGCCGCGGAATGTGGCCTCCTCGCGCAGGCCGTCGTCGATCCAGGTGGCGGGCAGGCCGAACGCCGGCTCCTTCATGTGCTCGCCGGGCAGCTCCACCTGGGCCCCGCGCGGATCCATGGCCATGAGCTGGCCGATGCGCACCTCGCCCGCGCCGGCTTCCATCTCCTTGATCCTGAGGCAGTAGCCCTGCGAAGGCAGGCGCATGTTGTCCAGGATGCGGACGCTGGGCATCACGAAGCCGAAGTCGGTGGCCAGGGTGCGGCGCAGGGCCTTGATCTGGTCGGTGAGCCGGCGGCCCTCCAGGTCGTTGATCAGCGGCAGCAGGCCGTAGCCCAGCTCGATCTTGATCTCGTCGATGGCGAGCGTCTGCGCGATCGGCTCATCCTCGGCCTCGGCCGGCGCGGGGGCGATGTCCACCACCTCGGTCTCGGGCGGGGCGTGGGACCGCCGCCAGGCGAGGACGCCCGCGCCCACCGAGAGCAAGGCGAACGGGATGATCGGCATGCCGGGGATGATGGCCAGGGCGCCCGCGGCGGCCGAGACCATCCCCAGGCTCACCGGATTGGTGGCCAGCTGGGTGACCAGGGCCTTGTCGGCCGAGCCCTCGACGCCCGCCTTCGACACCAGGAAGCCGGCGGCGATCGAGATGATCAGGGCCGGGATCTGGCTCACCAGGCCGTCGCCGACCGACATGATGGTGTAGGTGGAGAAGGCCTCGCCGATCGGCACCTTGTGCTGCAGCACGCCGATCAGGATGCCGCCGATGATGTTGATGGCCAGGATGATCAGGCCGGCGATGGCGTCGCCGCGGACGAACTTCGAGGCGCCGTCCATGGCGCCGAAGAAGGTGCTCTCCTGCTCCAGCTCCTTGCGGCGCTTCTTGGCGTCGTCCTGGTCGATCAGGCCGCTCGACAGGTCGGCGTCGATGGCCATCTGCTTGCCGGGCATGGAGTCCAGGGTGAAGCGGGCCGCCACTTCGGCGATCCGGCCCGAGCCCTTGGTGATCACGACGAAGTTCACGACCACCAGGATCGCGAAGACGATCACCCCGATGATGAAGTTGCCGCCCATCATCAGCCGGCCGAACGTCTCGATGACGTGGCCGGCCCCATGCGCGCCCTCGTGACCGTGGCTGAGGATCAGGCGGGTCGTCGTGATGTTCAGCGCCAACCGATAGAGCGTCGCCACCAGCAGGACGGTGGGGAAGGCGGTGAAGTCCAGGATCCGCTTCATCAGGAGCGCGGTCATCAGGATCAGGATCGACATGGCGATCGAGATCGAGAGGAAGACGTCCAGCAGGAACGCCGGGATCGGCAGGATCATCAGGACGACGACCCCGATGACGCCCAGCGCCATGGCCACTTCGCCACGCATCACCCAGCCCATCATCTCCTTGCCGGAGGGGGCGCTGGTCATGCGGGAGGAGAAGCCGGTGTCGGCCATCAGCCGTGATGCTCCAAGAGGCGGTCGTCGACCCTGAAGACGTTATCCGCGCCAGCGGGCGCCGATATGGTTAACGAAGATGACCGCCGGGCCTTTTCAGGCCGCGCTCGCGCCCATCTGCGGGGCGGGCACGGACACGCCGGCCTCGGTGTATTCCTTCAGCTTGTTGCGCAGCGTCCGGATCGAGATGCCGAGGATGTTGGCCGCGTGGGTGCGGTTGCCGAAGCAGTGCTCGAGCGTGTCGATGATCAGCTGCTGTTCCATCTCGGCGACGGTCTGGCCGACGAACGAGCGGGTGGCGATGTCGGCGGCGCTGGCCGCGGCCTGGGCGGTGCGGGCGTGCGCGTCGGCGGGGGCCAGCGGCTGGCCGTCCGGCAGGCGGATGGCGTTCTCGTCGATCTCCGGACCCACGGCCAGCAGCACCGCGCGGTGCATGGCGTTCTCGAGCTCGCGGACGTTGCCGGGCCAACGGTGGGCGGCCAGCCGGCGCTTGGCTTCCGTCGACAGCGGCTTCTCGGGCATGCCGTTGGCGGCCGCGTACTTCTTCACGAAGAATTCGGCCATCGCCAGCACGTCGCCCGGGCGGTCCCGCAGGGACGGGATGCGCAGGTTCACGACGTTCAGTCGATAGAGCAGGTCCTCGCGGAACGTGCCGTCCTTCACCGCCTGCGTCAGGTCGCGGTTCGAGGTGGCCAGGATGCGGATGTCCACCTTCACGGGCTTGGAGCCGCCGACGCGGTCGATCTCCCGCTCCTGGATCGCCCGCAGCAGCTTGGCCTGCAGGCGCGCGTCCATCTCGCTGATTTCGTCCAGCAGCAGGGTGCCGCCGTTGGCCTCCTCGAACTTGCCGATCCGCCGGGCCAGCGCGCCGGTGAAGGCGCCCTTCTCGTGGCCGAACAGTTCGCTCTCCAGCAGGTTCTCGGGGATGGCGGCGCAGTTGACCGAGATGAAGGTCCGGTTCGCCCGGCGCGACTTCTGGTGGACGTAGCGGGCGATGACTTCCTTACCCACGCCGCTCTCGCCGGTGATCAGGATCGAGGCGTCGGAGGGGGCGACCTGGTCGGCGAGCTGGATCACCGACTGCATCGCCGGGTCGCGGACCACCATCGGCCGGTTGTCGTCGCTAACCGCGGCCAGCACCGCCGCGATCAGGGCGGCGTCCGGCGGCAGGGGGATGAATTCCTTGGCGCCGGCGCGGATGGCGTCGGCGGCCCGCTTCGGGTCGGCGGCGATACCGCAGGCCACCACCGGCGCCCGGATCCGCTCGGCCTCGTTCGCGGCGATCAGGCCGGCGATGTCGAGGTCGTAGTCGACCATCAGAAGGTCGGCGCCCTGGCCGGCCCGCAAGGCGTGCGTCGCCGCCTCGATGGTCTCCACGTGGCTCACCTTCGCCCCGGCGCTCATCGCCATCTTCACGGCGGTGGAGAGCTGCCCACTCAGTTTTCCGACGACCAGAAGCCGCATATCCCTACTCCTTCAAACGCCGGTCTCAGACCTGGGCGTCGCCGTCCTTGATGATTTCCGTCATGGTCACGCCCAGCCGCTCGTCGACGATCACGACTTCGCCGCGGGCCACCAGGCGGTTGTTCACATAGATGTCGATCGCCTCGCCGACCTTGCGGTCCAGCTCCAGCACCGAGCCCTGGGAGAGCTGCAGCAGCTGGGCCACCGACATGGACGAGCGGCCGAGCACGGCCGAGATCGCCACGGGCACGTCGAACACCGGCGCTAGGTCTCCGGCGGTGCGTTCCTCGCCGAGCAGGTTCGCCAGCACGTTGTCGGCGTCGGCCTCCGGGGCGAATTCGTCGAGTTTCAGGTCGTCTTCGGCCATGGGTCTAGCTTTCGCTGCCGGGGATCAGGGGTTCGGCGTGCAGCCCTTCGGCGGCGAGCGCCGCTTCTAGGGCCAGGGTCACTCGGCCGGCGGCCTGGGCGGGATCGAAGGCCGCCTGGCCGTCGCCGAAGTCGAGGGTGAAGGCATGACGTCCGAAGGCGCCGTCCGGCTTGACCACCACGGCGCCCTCGAAGCCGAGGCCGCGGGCGGTCTCTTCCAGCAGGCCCTGGAGGTTCTCCGCCAGCGCCGGATCGGCCGACACCACCAGCCGGGGCTGCGCGTCGATCTCGCGGGCCAGGGTCTCAAGAGCCGCCAGAACGGGCGCCTGGGGGAATTTCTCGAGCGCGGAGTCGGCGATGGCGCGGGCGCAGGCCAGCGCCAGGGCCGCCGAGCCCTGTCGGTGTTCGTGCGCCACCTCGGCCAGCCGGGGCAGAGCCTGGGCGCAGGCCGCGGCGATCTGGCCGAGCGCGGCCGCCTGCTGGGCGGCGATGCTGGCCATGGCCGCCCGCTCGCCGTCGGCGCGGGCCGCGGCGCGGATCTGCTCGACCTCCTCGATCGGGAACAGCCGCTTCGGCCGCGGCGCGGCATAGGCGACCCCGCCCTTGGCGTCGAACTCGGTGTCGAAACTGAATTTCTGGAGCGCTTCGGACATCAGTAGATCAGCTCATCGTCGCTGCCCGAGCCGGCCAGCATGATCTCGCCCTTGTTGGCGAGGTCCTTGGCGACCTGGACGATGGCCATCTGGGCCTGGTCGACGTCGCGCAGGCGCACGGGGCCCATGCTTTCCATGTCTTCGCGCATGATCTTGGCGGCGCGTTCCGACATGTTGGAGAAGAACATCTCGCGCAGGCTGTCCGAGGCGCCCTTCATGCCGAGCGCCAGCTGGTCCTTCTCGACGCTGCGGAGCAGGGTCTGCACGCCGCCCGGGTCCAGCTTGGACAGGTCCTCGAACACGAACATCAGGGCCCGGATGCGCTCGGCCGCCTCGCGGTTGCGCTCTTCCAGGGCGGTGATGAAGCGGGTCTCGGTCTGGCGGTCGAAGGCGTTGAAGATGTCGGCCATCATCTCGTGGCTGTCGCGCTTCGACGTGCGCGCCAGGTTCGACATGAACTCGTTGCGCAGCGTCTGCTCGATCTTGTCCAGGATCTCGCGCTGCACCGGTTCCATCCGCAGCATGCGCATCACGCATTCCAGGGCGAAGTCCTCGGGCAGCGAGGCCAGGACCCGGGCGGCGTGCTCGGATTTGATCTTCGACAGCACCACCGCGACGGTCTGCGGGTATTCGTTCTTCAGGTAGTTCGCGAGCACGGCCTCGTTCACGTTGCCGAGCTTGTCCCACATGGTCCGGCCGGCCGGACCGCGGATCTCCTCCATCAGCGCGTCGACCTTGTCGGGCGGCATGATGGAAGCCAGCAGCTTCTGGGTCTGTTCGAACGAGCCCATGATCGCGCCCGTGCCGGCGGCGCCGGACACGAACTCGACCAGCAGGTCCTCGACCACGCTGGCGGTGACGTTCCCGAGGCTGGCCATCGCCTGGGAGATCTCCTTGATCTCCTCCTCGTCCAGCGCCTGCCACACCTGGGCGTGCTCTTCGCCCAGCGCCAGCAGGATGACGGCGCACTTCTCCGCCCCGTTCAGACGGGAGGGGTCGACGATGCTCTTCGAATTGGTGCGTGCGACGGCCATCAGGTGGTCTCATGCAGCCAGGAGCGGAGGATCGCGACCGACTCGTCGGGGTGGCGTTCCACGAATTCGGACACCTTCTTGACGGCGCTGGCGCGGACCTGGCCGTCGACCCGCGCCATGTCGATGCGCGCGTTCGCGTCGTCGCCGCCCGGCCCGGGCAGGGCCAGCTGGCTGCCGTCGGCGCTGATCTGCATCGGCTGGCCGTCGGGGGTGACCATCACCCGGGTGATCTGACCGGCCGGGCCGACCAGGGATCCGCCGCCGCCGCCCATGGCGCCGGCCGCGCCCTTCTTGCCGCCGCCCCCGCTCAGCAGCGGGCGGGCGACGAAGAAGATCATCAGGATGCCCACCAGGGCCAGCACGGCCAGTTCGACGGCGCGCATGATGTCGTTCTTGTCGAAGCCCATCAGCGGGCTGGAGGCCACCACGCCGGCGCCGGCGTCCACGGTGGGGAACTTGACGTTGATGACGCTGACCTGGTCGCCGCGTTCCTGGTTGTAGCCCACGGCGGTGCGGACCAGCTGCTCGATGCGCTGCATCTCCTCGGCCGAGCGGGGGGTGTAGGCGCCGGGCTTGCCGTCCTTGCCGACCGCCGTCGCACCGTCGACCGCGACGGCGACCGAGAGGCGCTTCACCGTGCCCGGCTCCTGCACCTCGGTGCGGACGGTCTTGGAGATCTCGTAGTTGGTGGTGGAGTCGGTGCGGCCGCTGGTGGAGGAATTGGTGGCTTCGTCGCCGCCCGGCGCGCCGGGGATGTTGGCGGCGACCGAGGCCTGGCCCGAGCCGGCCTGGTCGTTCTCGCGGGCGTTCTCCTCGGTGGTGGATTCCGAGCGGATGACCTGGCCGTCGGGGTCGAAGGTCTCCTGCTGGACCGTGACCCGGGCCAGCTCCAGGTCGGCGGTGACGTTCACGCGGGCCTTGCCCGCCCCGACCATGCCTTCGACCAGGTTCTTCACCTGCTTGGCGATGCGCTGCTCGACCTCGGACTTGCGGCCGTCGGCCTCGGCGGCCATGCCGGTCTCGCCCCCCGAGAGGGTCTTGGCGTGCTGGTCCACCACCGTCACGCGGTCGGGCTTCATGTTGGGCACGGCGCCGGCCACCAGGTTCTGCATCGCGCGGACCTGTTCGGCGCTGGGCTCGCGGCCGCCGACGCCGATGCTGACGGAGGCGGACGGCTGCTCGGCCTCCTCCTCGAACAGCTGGCGCTTCGGGAGCACCAGGTGGACCCGGGCCGAGGTGATGCCGTCCAGGGAAAGGATGGTGCGGGACAGCTCGCCTTCCAGCGCCCGCTGGCGGTTCAGCTGCTGGACGAAGTCGGTCTGCCCCAGGGCGTTGGCTTCGTCGAAGATCTCATAGCCGACCGAGCCTGCGGTCGGCAGGCCCTTGGACGACAGCATCAGGCGGGTGGAGGCGACCTCGTCGCGGGGCACCATGATGGTGGAGCCGTCGCCCTTGACCTCGTACTTGACGCCGGCCTGGTCCAGGGCGGCGGTGATCGAGCCGGCTTCCTTGAGGTCCAGGTTGGAATAGAGCAGGGCCTTGGGCTGTCCAAGGTTCATGAAGACGGCCGCCAGAACGGCGGCGAGGCCGGCGCCGATGCCCAGGATGGCGGCCAGCCGGCCGATCCCGAACCTCTGCAGCATGCCAACGAACTGGTTCAACCCGTCGCCCCTTCCCGTCACGCAGGGGCGCTTTGAAAGCGGTCCTCCCCCTCAGGTAGGCAGGATTTACCCAGTCCTTGGTTAAGGGGCCGTTTAAGCGGAGCCGTAGCGAGCGGGACAGGCTGTCGCAGGTCGGCTTTTTTTGCCTACCGGCTCCAGGGCTCCAGGGCGCCGTTCATGGCCAGCAGCACCGAGAAGCCGGCGTAGATGAGCACGGTGATCGTGAAGAACACCTTCCGAAGCGCGGTCCAGGAATCCACCCGTCGCCCGCCCTGCCAGATGGCGGGCGCGGCGGCGATGGTCACCAGCGTCAGCACGGCCGCCACCAGGGCGCAGGTCGAGGCGGTGATGATCAGGGGCCCCGGCCAGCCGTACATGATCGAGGGAATGTCGGAGGCGCCCGCGCCCCAGACGCCGAACAGCCCGATGGCCGCGATCCAGAGACCAGCCTGGATGTTCTGCACCAGCGCGGCCCGGGCCTGGATCTGATTCTGCCGCAGTTCGCGGCGGTTGCGCAGGGCCAGGCCCATCAGGGTTGCGAGCGCCGCGAACATCGTCAGCCCCGCCGCCAGCAGGAGCGTGCCGGGCCTCTGGGTCACGTCGGCGCGCTGCAGCGTTTCGGCGTTGTAGGCGGGCCGGAAACTCACCGCCTCGCCGTCCTGCATGTGGAAGGTCAGCCGGTCGTCCCCGATGGTCGACACGAACCGGCCCTCCGCGGCCGGCCCCTCCGGAACCCAGGCGCGGGTCTGGCCCATGCGCCGCGTCAGCAGCCGCCCGCCCGAGGTCACCTCGACCTTCGCCGCGCCGGCGATCAGCCCCACGAAGCCCTCGAGGCCGCCATAGGCGCGCCGGGTGGACAGATAGTCCCCCTCAAAGGTCTTGGCTGCGGCGAGCAGGTCCCTTGAGCCGGCGCGGGGGAAGGCGGTGGGTTGGGCGTAGAATTGACGGACCACGGCGTCGGGCAGGGCGGCGGCCAGGTTGGCGCCCCCCTCGCCATTGGTGGTCACGAACACGCCGAGCCCCAGGTCCGGGACCAGCACCATGGCGGAATGGAACGCGAGGGTGTCGCCGAGGTGGCCATAGCCGCGGTGGCCGCCGGGCAGGTCGAAGACCATGAAGCCGTGGGCCCAGCCGTTGATGCCGGGCGGGGTCTGCCGCATGGGCGAGCGGAACGCCCGGGCGGCGCGGGGCCCGAAGACGGCGGTTCCGTTCCAGGATCCGTCGTTCAGCAGCATCAGCATGTAGCGCGACATGTCGCCGGCGGTGGACGAAGCCGAGCCCGCCGGCGCGATGTGGCCGATGTACTCGTAATCGGCGGGGAAGAAGCCCGCGTTGCGCCAGGCGTAGCCCACGGCGACGTCGCCGCGGAGCCGCTCGGGCATGGCGGCGGGCAGGCCCCGCCGTTCGGCGCGCGGCTCGCGGAAGGTGGTGCCGTTCATGCCCAGCGGCACGGTGATCTCGTCCTCGACGCGACGCTCGAAGGTCTTCCCCGAGACGAACGAAACGGCCTCGCCCGCCAGGGCCACGCCATAGTTCGAATAGCTGGAGATCACGCCCGCGCGCCGCTCCCGGCTGGGACGCTCCTGGCGCAGGTAGAGGTCCAGGGGGCGAACCCGCCGCGGATCGTTCTCGAAGAGCTGGCCCATGGCCCGGTCTTCGAAGCCCGACGTGTGGTTCAGGAGCGAGCCCACGGTCACGTCGCGCGACGCGCCCGGCAACCGCACCTTCTCGGGCAGATAGAGGTTGATGGGCCGGTCGAGGCGGATGCGGCCGGCCTCCACCTCCTTCATCAGAAGGATCCAGGTGAAGGTCTTGGAGATCGATCCGATGCGGAACAGCGTCCGGTCGGCGTCCACCGCCCGCCGCGGCGCGAGGTCGGCGAAGCCGTAGCCCTTCTTCAGCACGACCTGGCCGTTCTGGACCACCGAGACCGCGGCGCCGGGCACGTGCTCGCGGGCCATGGCGTCGGCGATCCAGCCGTCCACGAACGCCTCGAGCTGCGCCGCCTCGATCGGTTGGCCGGCGGCCAGCCGCGCGCCGTCGGGCCGCGGCGCCGGAACCGCGCTGGCCTCGGTCGCGACGGCAGCGGTGGTTCTGAGGGGCGCGGACGGCGGGGTCTGCGGCCGGATCTTCGTGTAGGGCACGGGCGCCTTGGGCAGGGCGGCCGGGGCCGGCGGCGTGTCCTGGGCGAGCGCGACCGGGGCTATGAGAAGCGCCAACGCCGCCGCGATCGCCTTGCCGAACCTGCGCATCTTCGAGGCCGCTCCACTATGATTCTCGACCATAGCATCTCGGTTGAGTCGCGGCGCCTGTAACGCGGGTCGTCGAAGGCCGCGCCTAGTCGGTCGTGCGCAGGCTGTCGAAGGCGTAGAGCGGCAGCATCGGCCGCAACTGCGCGCCGACCCAGATCTGCGGCTCGGACGGCGGACTCAGCTTCTCGGCGATCTCGCGCCGCCGCACGCACTCCCGCACTGCGCCGGCCAGGGTCCCGAAGTCGTTGGCCCGGGGCATGGCCGAAAGGAAGCAGTCGTCGAAATAGGGATACTTGATGTCCTGGCCGCAGCCGAACGAGGTGCGGTCGGGCCGGGCCGCGGTCACCACCATCCGGTTCGGCCTGGCCAGGGTGGGCACGAAGACGCCGGAGAAGCAGGCCGAGATCACCACCACGGTCGGCCGCGGGCCGCAGGTGCGGTCCAGCATGTCGGCCAGCACCCCGGGGCGCAGCAGCCCCTGGTCGAGTTGCGCGCCCTGCGGCAGGCCGTGCGAGGTCATGTAGAACAGGCATCCGCCCGCGGTCCGCGCCGAGAGATCGCTCAGCGCGGCGTAGATCCCGCGCAGCTCGCTCTTCTGCGGATTGGTGTCCTTGTAGCGCTCAGGCCGCACCGAGAACTGCCGGATGTTGTCGGCCTGGAAGCCGGCGCGGGCGAGGGCGGCGCTCACGTCCCGCCGGGCGTTGTCGAAGCCTTCCGAGGGCGCGCCGTCGTGCGCATGCCAATCGCCGGCGACCACAACGGCCGACCAGTCGGAAAAGGCCGAGGCCGCCTGCGCCCCGCTCGCCGCCGCCAGCCAGAAGGCTGCGAGGAAAGCGAGGAGGCGGGCCATCCGAGACGCCTACTTCTTGTAGTTCGCGAAGGGCGTGGGGATCGCCGTGCCCGTGGCCTTGGCCAGCAGCCGGCCCTCGGGGTCATAGAGCTCGCCCTCGGTGAAGGCGACCTGCCGGCCCCATTTCACCACGCGCCCGATCCCCTTGATCTTCCCCGGCTGGCCGGGGCGGAAGAAGCTGGTCTTCATCTCCAGCGTGGGCGCGACGGCGGTCATGCCCGAGGCCACCATGCACGCCACGCTCATGGCCTCGTCCAGCATGGCGCAGAGATAGCCGCCCTGGATCTGTTTCATGGGGTTGAGCAACAGTTCGGCCTTGGCGTCGAACTCGACCTCGACCGACTTGGTCGCCTGGCTGACGCCCACCATCCGGAAGCCCAGGGTCTGGGATCCGGTCGGCTGGTTCTTGGTGCGCAGGAACCGCTCGAGGATGGCCTCGTCGGTCAGGGCCCCGTCCTCGGCCTGAGGGGGCTTCGGCGCCGCCACGTCGCTCATGCGGTCATTTCTTCCGGAACTGGTCGAGGGAGACGATCGTGGCCTCGGCGGGCTTGGCGGGCGCCTCGTCGGCCTTGGCGTCGGGCTTGGCCTCCGGCGCGGCCTTGGCTTCGGCGGGCGCCGCCGGCGGCGCCTCGAACTGCAGCAGGAACTGCACCGACGGATCGTAGAAGCGCGTGATCGCCGCATAGGGGATCGACAGCCGCTTGGGCTGGCCGCCGAACTGCAGCGTCACCGAGAAGAAGGTCTCGCCGGGCGCCAGGTCCCAGTACTGGTGCTGCAGGACGATGGTCATCTCGTCCGGGTACTTCGACAACAGGTCCACCGGGCCCGAGACGCCGGCCGCGTCGGTCTTGAAGGTGATGTAGAAGTGGTGCGAGCCGGGCAGCCCCTCGGGCGCGGCGGCGCGCTTCAGCGCGGCCTTGGCGACGCCCCGCAACGCATCCTGCGCCAGGGCCTCGTAGTTCATCAGATCCTGGACCGGCGGATCCTGGGCCACACGCAAAACTCCGAAGCAGAACGAATGTTTGGAAGGTAGCGACTGCCGGCCCGTACGCAAGGCTAGAAGCCGGAAAGTCGCGGCTTTGGGGCAGATAGAGTCTTATAGAGTCTTATCGAGGGGAAAGTGGGAGGCTTCTGTTGGCAGGCGCCTCCCGGGCCCCGCCTAAGGATCTGAACCCCTAGGACTTGGTTCGGATGTTACCGGACCGCATTACGCAGCCAGGCGAACTTCCTCAGCGAAGTTATCGTTCGCATTTAGTTTAAAACCCGGAACGGTGGGTCAGGCCGAGAGAAAGCAGCGCCTTTACACGTCTGTCGATGCTGATCGGCCCCTCACTTTCCGGCGATAACCCGGAGGAAGATTGGTGGAGCCGCCGGGAATCGCACCCGGGTCCAGTCCGCTTATTATACGCGCGTTTATCTCCATAGTCGGGCGAACCCGACGCCCTACATATAGGCCCTGCGCATCGAAATTCAAAGAACCGGGCGCTCTGTCGCACCCGCCGCGCGCGGCATGGGCGGAGGAGCGACCTGCGGCTCCGGCGCCGGCGGCTCGATCTCAGGCGCGGGGGCCGGCTCGGCGCCGGGCGGCGGCAAGCGGGCGTCGGGGTTCACCTTCAGCCGCCCGCCCCCGGCGACGAGCTCGCGGTAGGCTTCCCGCGCGTTGGAAAAGTTGGCGCCGCCCGGGAAGATCACGTCGAACCGCGGGTCATGCCCCATGGCGGCGCCGAGCACGGCCTCCAGCACATCGGCCGCCTCGCCCACCTCCGCCGGATCGCAGGCGCGGTGCAGCGTCACCGCCTGGCCCGGCGTCACCAGGGTCAGGTCGTAGGATGAGCCCAGCAGGCACAGCGCATCGGCCGCGTCGGCCTCCACCACGCGCACGTCGCGGGGAGACTTCCAAAGAGGCAGGTCGCGCAGCGCCTCGAACCGCTGCGCCGAGCCGGGCGGCAGCTCGGCGTCGAAGCCCATGCGCCGGCCGATCACCGCCTCGCAGCAGGCCAGGCCCGCGCGCCCCTGGACGAAGGCCTTGCCGTCGCTGCGCACCGTCACGCGCGTTACGGTCTGACGCACGCTGTTGGACGGCCGCGTCCACACCTCCAGGATCATCTCGTCGCCCCGCACCAGCTGCCACTGCAGCGGCATCAACCCCCACAGGCGATAGGTGGAGGGCGCGACACCGTTGTCCGGCGCCGCCTGCGCCTCGCCGCGGCGGATGCGCCGGCCGCCCAGCGGGTCGGCGGCCTCGGGGGTCTTGAGGCGCTTTTCCTCCCACCAGCTCTTCGGGTCAGGCGGCGGGAACGGCCAGATCTCGGCTTCGGCGGGCGGCGTGCCGGGCGGCGCGCCGATCACCGTCGGCTTCGCCTTCTTCCCCGGAATCGGCACGAACAGGGGAAGCTGCGCCGAGGCCGGGGCGGCCACGCTGACAGCGATCAGGCAGGCAAGGGCGAGGCGTATCGACACGCCATGAAAGAGTTGGGCCGCGGCGGCGGTTCCCTAGAAGACCTCGACGCCCCGTTGCAGCGACAGGACGCCGGTGCGCGAAACCTCCACCAGGCCCAGGCCCTTCATCAGGTCCACGTACTTGTCGATCTTCGACGAGGCGCCCGTCAGTTCGAAGACGAAGCTCTCGTGGGTGGTGTCGACCACCTTGGCCCGGAAGATGTCCGAGACGCGCAGCGCCTCGACCCGCTCGGCCCCCGTGCCGCGCACCTTGACCAGGGCCAGCTCGCGCTCGATGCCGTTGGGGTCCTTGGTCACGTCCTGCACGTGCCGGGTCGAGACCATCTTCTGCAGCTGGGCCTCGATCTGGGCCAGCACCTGGGGCGTGCCGCGGGTGACGATGGTGATGCGGCTGGTGTGGGCGTTGGCGTCGGTCTCCGCCACCGTCAGGCTGTCGATGTTGTACCCGCGCGCCGCGAACAGCCCGACCACCCGGTGCAGCACGCCCGGCTCGTTGTCCACCAGCACCGCGAACGTGGCGCGGCTCTCCTCCTGGTCCGTATGGGCGAGGTCATAGACGGAGGCGGGCTGGGTGTCGGTCATCGCGCGGTTCCTGAACGGTCCGGCAGGAGGTGTCACAGGACAGGTCGCGTCGCAATGGGGGAGGGAGGCCGGCCTTCGCCCCCGATGCTCGTCATCCCGGGCGCAGCGCGCAGCGCGGAGACCCGGGACCAGCAGACGCGACCGTGAAGCTGCGCCACGACGAATGAAGCAAGCGTCGTCACGGCCTAGCTTTCGTCGATGGTCGGGCAGGACGCCTTCATCGCCGTCTACATCCTGGCGAGCAGCAGGAACGGAACGCTCTACACCGGCGTCACGAGCGCCCTCGTCGCGCGTACGCGACCCGGTGTCCGCAATGGGTGGGTAGCGGTCCTAAGCGCCCTCCACGGCCTTACGAATAGCACTTTGCACACGGGCTAGAGCCAGCAGGATGTTCATTCCGTAGAGCCACCCGAAAGCAAGCGCAGCGAGCTTCAGTCCGTTGGCCAGGCCTTCAGCCAACCCGAAGAGGAAGACCATGACGGCCCCCAGTAGGCAGAAGATCATGCCGTGCAAACTGCGCAGCTCGTAAAAAACCCTACCTCCCTCTACCCAGAAGCGCCCGCGATCGTAGATGACCATGGCGAGCCAGTTGGGTCCGAACGGCTCGCGCCAAAGGGGATCTTGGAAGACGAGGTAGTTCGGCCCGCGCTCAGTCACTGGCTTGCGCTGCTTATCTAACAGCCGCTCCACACGACGGAGCGCCGCGTCTCCGGATGTCGACGCACCGAGCACGACAGAGCCTCGCAGGTGCCAGATGAAATCCAGTTTCACGTAGCTTGACTATGAGCTAGCGGCGATGTCGGCAATGGGTCGGTTGCGGACATCGCCGACCTAGGCGTACGGAGCGTCGATCAACTCGGCCGAGGTACAAAACGCCACCAGATCGGCGCCGTAGGCCGGGTCGAGGATCACCAGTTTGGCTGCACCTTTCTCCAGAAGTTCAAGCTTCCTCTGCAGCAAATTATCGTAGGCCTCGTGATACTCGGATGCAGCTTCCGCATGAGGGCGGAGGAAAAGCACCTCAAGCGTAGCGCGAACATCTCCTGGGGTTAGTCCCGCGGCTTGGAAATCCGAACCCGCAACTACCTGAAGCTCAAGGATGATGTTGTCCTCACGAAAATCGTTGATCGAGAGAGCTTCCACGCCTGACAAGTTCAACGTGAAGCGCCGGCCATCGACATGGACAAGTCCGAACACAGCGGTGCCGTCGGCCACGGATACGGACTCCAGTTTTCCGTCGTGGAAGCCGGTCAGCGGCCCGATCAGGTTGGGTGAGGACATCGGGCGAACTGCTAAGACCGGTGCACAGTGGTCAAGGTCCGCAAGGGTCGCGAGCCGACCTTTCCTCCCGCTGCCAGAAAACCGCTGAACGCCCAGGCTTGACCGCACTCTGCGGATGTTCTACATTTGTTCTATGGCCGACGCCGTCCCCAGCAGCCTCCAGCTCGCAGAGCTGACCCAGGTGGCCTATCGCCTGGGCAAGGCGTTCGGCCAGGCGGCCGAGCAGGCCGAGACGCACGAGCAGCGGCTGGAATTGTTCAGCGCCTTCGACCGCGCCTTCTTCTCGGTTCGGGTGGGGATCGCCCTGCAGCTGCGCCTGCGCCGCGAGGCCGCGGTTCCGGCGGAGCGCGAGGCCGAACGCGAAGACGAGCGCGCCGAGCCGCTGGAGCGGGATCCCGCCGAAACCGGCGAACGATACACCGAGCGCGACCGCGACCGCGATGTCGAGCGCGCCAGCTTTCCCGTCCTCCTGCGCACGCTGGAGGGCGTCGCCGACGCGGCGGCGCGGCTTCCGGGCCCGCCGCCCGCCGAGCTTCCGACCCTGCGCGAACTCCTCGCCCAGGTCGCGCCCACCCCGCCGGAATTTGCCCTCGCCCGCGCCCGCCCGCAGGCCGCGCTCCGCGCACGCCTCACCGGCTCCGCCGCCAGCCTGAGGCTCGCCCCATCACCGGCCGGGCGCGCGCCGCAAGGTTCGCTGGGTCGCCGGCGCGCGACCGGCCCGCCGGGGTGATCGTGGTTCCGCGGCCACACCTGCCGCCAAGCTTGGTCTCCACCGCAACACGGCTTTGGACGTCCTGGGCGAACGTGCTATCCGCGCCGCCCTCAAGGACGAGAGCCATGTCGAAGTCTCTGCCCAATCGCCATCCCGCCACCACCCTCGGCCGCCAGGTCGAGCGGATGGGCGCGTGCGCGTGGGAGGATGCTTCGAACTAGGTCTCATCATTTTGAGGCTGATCGAAAGAACCCCTCCCGGCCCGGCCGCGGAGGGGTTCTTCGTTTCGGAAGGACGTTTGCCGCCGCGGAGGGCCGGGAGGACCGGACAACGAAAGGACAAGTCCGATGAGCGGCTATGACGTGATCGAAGGCAAGAGCGTCCACATCAAGGCGTGGACCCGCGGCGTCCAGCTGGAGGACAGCGCGCGCGAGCAGCTGCGAAACGTCGCCAGCCTGCCGTTCATCCATCGGCACATCGCGGTGATGCCCGACGTGCACTGGGGAATGGGCGCGACCGTGGGCTCGGTGATCCCGACGCTCGGCGCGATCATCCCGGCGGCGGTGGGCGTGGACATCGGCTGCGGCATGATGGCGGTGAAGACCTCCATTCGCGCCGAGCATCTGCCGGATGATCTCGCTGCGATCCGCAGCGCCATCGAGGCCGCCGTCCCGCACGGCCGGACCGACAACGGCGGGCGCAACGACGTCGGCGCCCACCAGGGCGATCCGCCGGCGCTGGCGCTGGAGAAGTGGGCCGGTCTCAAGGACGGCTACGACGCCATCGTCGAGCGCGACGCCAAGGCCGCGCACCCGCGGGGGCTCGGCCACCTGGGCACGCTCGGGACCGGCAACCACTTCATCGAGCTCTGCCTCGATGAGGCCGGGGACGTGTGGGTGATGCTGCACTCCGGCTCGCGGGGCGTCGGCAACCGGTTCGGGTCCTACTTCATCGAAAAGGCGAAGAAGGACATGGAGCGGTGGTTCATCCACCTGCCGGACAAGGACCTGGCCTACTTCCCGGAAGGGTCGGACGGCTTTGTGTCCTACATCCGCGCAGTGGGCTGGGCGCAGAAGTACGCCATGGCCAACCGCGAGGTGATGATGGGCCAGGTGCTGGAGGTCCTCCGGGGCGTGTTCCCGGACCTGGCGACGGGTGAGATGGCGGTGAACTGCCACCATAACTACGTCACCCAGGAGCGGCACTTCGGCAAGGACGTCTGGCTGACCCGGAAGGGTGCGGTGCGGGCGGGGCTCGGCGAGCTCGGGATCATCCCCGGCTCGATGGGCGCCCGGTCGTTCATCGTGCGCGGCAAGGGCAACCCGGACAGCTTCTGCACCTGCTCGCACGGCGCCGGCCGGGCCATGAGCCGGGCGGAAGCCAAGCGGCGCTTCACGCTCGACGACCATGTGGCCGCCACGGCAGGCGTCGAGTGCCGGAAGGACGCCGACGTGATCGACGAAACGCCGATGGCCTACAAGGACATCGACGCGGTGATGGCGGCGCAGGCCGACCTGGTCGAGATCGTCCATACCCTCCGGCAGGTGGTCTGCGTAAAGGGCTGACCCAAGGGGCCGCGCCACAACCTGGCGTGGCTCCGACGCCACAGCCATCGGGTGTTGCGCGGCCGGCATTGACCTTTGCCTTGCCCCACCGTCGCGGGGCGTGAGAGACAGCCTTCCTTCTCGAACGAGAGCCTTCGAATGACGACGCACAATCGCATGCCGGAAAAGGATCGCCCGCGGGCGGACCTTTGCGTGCGCGTCGCCGCCGGGCCGGACGCGCCGATCACTCGACGCTGACCGCGCTGTGCTCCCTGGGATCACCGCGCATCCCTCGGAGCCTAAGATGTTCAAGCTGTTTTCGGGCGTTGCGCCGGTTCCGGAGCGGACCGAACCTACGGCCCTCCTCAAGCTGGTGGCGGGCGAGTTCGCACCCGCCGTGGCCGGCATGTGGCCGGATCCGCACACCGATTTCCTCACCGCCGCCACGTCGCGGCGCCACCTCGTCTGCCTGGCGCTGGCGCAGGGGCGGGACCTCGGCGCCCTGGCGGGCGTGATCCTGCGCGGCCGCCTGCGCGAGGCGATCCGACTGGCGCTCGGGCGCTCGCCCCCTGGCCTGGAGCGGGCGCTGGGGCGGCTGGGCGAGACCGCCTGGACCGGGTCGGCCTATCGCAGGCTTCTGGACCTGCTGGCCGATCCGGCGGCGGCCAAGCTGCTGCGCCACGCCGAAGCTATCGACGGCGCGGCGGTCGGCCGGCTGACGCGGCTACCCGAGCCGATGGGCCGGTCGCTGCAGCTCGCCCTGGTGCTGACCGACGACGCCGCCCAGGCCCTGGGCGAGGCGGCGGGCGCCATCGCGCGCCGGTCGGGTCCGGCCGTGGCGCGGACGGCCGCCGCGCGGTGGGCCGGCGCCGAGAGCGAGGCGGCGCTGTTCGACGCGGTGCGGGAAGACCTCTATCCCGAGCCGCCGCCCCCGCCGTTCGCCGGCACGGCGACGCTGAGGCCGCTGGCCACCAAGGCGGCCCTGCGCGACGCCGCCCGGCGCTACGCCAACTGCCTGGCGACCCGCGTGACCCATGCCGTCGGTGGGTTCTCCGCCTACTACGAATGGACGCGCGGGGCCGGGGCCATCGTCGAGATCAGCCGCGACGCCATCTTCGGCTGGCGGCTGGAGGAGGCGAAGGGGCCGAACAACGAGGTGCTGGACCCTCAGGCGCGCCAGGACCTCGCCGCGGAGCTCGCCGCCCTGGGCGTGCACGTCGGCCGCAGCGGCTGGCAGCTGGAACGCGCGATCAGCCGCGACGTCGGGCGGGACTGGCGGCTGCCGTCGGTCGCCGAGGACCTGGTCGAGGTGTTCGGCGCCTGAGCGGCCGCGCTTGCCTTGGGGACATCGGGCGCCAACATGGCCCCGATGTCCTCGCTTCGCCCCCCGCGTAACCTGGGCCGCCGCCTCGACTTCGAGTCCGGCGATGCGGTGCTGCACCATGAGCTGATGGAGGAGCAGGCCCAGTCCCTGGGCCGCGCCGGCCGCAAGGTCGAGGCTGCGCTGGCGGCGCTTCGGGACCACCCCGGGGGCGAGGGCCGCCCGCTCCTGGTCAAGGCCGCCGCCGACGCCGTCTGGGGCTTCTTCGTCCAGCGCGAGGTGATGGGCCTGCGCGACCGCGGGTCCGTGATCGCCGAGTACGGGATCCCGCGCGAAGTGCTGGTGCGCCTGGGCGCGCGCTGAGCTCAACTGATCCGGGCCACCGTGGCGCCCAGCGCCCGCACGAGGTCGGCCGGGGCGAGTCTGGCCTGCAATCCGCGCTGGCCGGCGTTGACGAAGGCCTCGGGAAGCGCGGCCGCGTCGGCGTCGATCACCGTGGGGACCGCGCGCTTCTGGCCGAACGGGCTGACCCCGCCCACCCGATAGCCGGTCATCCGCTCGGCGTCGGCGGGCTTCATCATCTCGGCGGACTTGGCGCCGAGGGCGGCCGCCAGCTTCTTCATGCTGACCTCGCGGTCCGAGGCGAGCACCACGCAGGCCGGCTTGCCGTCGGCGCGCACCATCAGCGTCTTGAGCACTTCGCCCGCGGGCGCGCCAAGCGCCTCCGCCGCCTGCAGGCCGACCCGAGCCGCGTCGGGGTCGTAGTCGTAGGTGGCCAGCCGATAGGCGATCCCGGTCGCATCCAGGGCAAGCGTGGCGGGCGTCCTGCGGCTCATGCGAGGTTTTCAGCCTGGAACGGGAACAGATCGCGCCTCTGTCGGCTATCACACCGAAGGGGCGTCGCCGCGTCTCTATCGTGCATGTCGGGACCCCACCTCAAGAGACGCGATGACGAACCAAGCCCAAATGCGCCTGCGTGACGCCACGCAGGCCGATCATCGGCGTCTGGAGATCCGCACGGACATCCTCGCCCGCATCGCCCGGCCCGATGAGCGGCGGGCCCTGGTGGAGGGGTTCCGCGTCCTGCATGCCGAGGCCGAGGCCGCCCTGGCGCCGTGGCTGGCGGACCTGCCCGGGCTGGACTTCGAGGCGCGGCGACGTTCGGACCGGCTGGCGCGGGATCTCGCGGCGCTGGGCGGCCGCCCCGGCTCGGCGGCGGCAGAACGCCCGATCGTGGCCAACGTGGCCGAGGCCTTGGGACGCATGTACGTGCTGGAGGGCTCCACGCTCGGGGGCCAGGTGATCCGCCGCGCCGTGGAAGCCCGGGGCGACGGCATGCTGGGCCTGTCGTTCCTCGATCCGTATGGCGCGCGGACAGGCGAGCGATGGCGGGCGTTCCTGGCTGTCCTGGACGCCCACGCCGCGACGCCGGCCGATACCGACGCGATGATCGCGGGCGCCCGCGACGGCTTCCGCCATGCCGAGCACCGGCTGTGCGGGGCGATGGCCGATGTCTGAGGCGCCGACCCTCGACCTCGAAGTCTGCGTCCGGGAGCCCATCCACATCCCGGGGGCCATCCAGCCCCATGGCGCGATGCTGATCGCCGACCGCACCACCCAGGAGATCGCCCATGGCGCTGGGGACGTGGCGGGCCTGTTGGGAGTCGACGCCTGGATCGGCCTCTCGCTCGGCGCGATCCTCGGCGACCCGCTGGCGGAACGGTTGGCCCAGGTCACCCAGTCCGGCCACGTGGGCGGCTACGCAGGCCACTTAGTGCGTGGGGCGCGACCGTTCGACGTCTCGGCGCATGTGGATCGCGACTGGCTCATCGTCGAGATCGAGCCGGGCCTGGACCAGCCGCTCCCCGCAACCGCGATCCTGGGCCAGCTCGAAGCGGCGGGCGCCGCGTTCGAGCGCGCGCCGAACCTCAAGGCGCTCTGCGACCGCGCGGCCGTCGAGTTCCGCCGGCTGACGGGCTTCGACCGGGTGATGATCTACCGTTTCCTCGACGAGGGCGCGGGCGCGGTGCTGGCGGAGGACCGCGCCGAGGGGATGCCGTCGTTCCTGAACCACCACTTCCCGGGGTCCGACATCCCGGCCCAGGCCCGCGCGCTCTACGTACGCAACCTCGTGCGGGTGATCCCCGACGTCGCCTACACGCCGGCCCCGCTCCGGCCCGAATGGAGGGGCGCCGAGCCGCTGGACATGAGCGACTGCGCCCTGCGGAGCGTTGCGGCGGTCCACATGCAGTATCTGCGCAACATGGGCGTCGGCGCCTCGGCGTCGATCTCGGTGGTGAAGGACGGCCTGCTCTGGGGTCTCATCGCCTGCCATCACCGGTCGCCCAAGCTGATGCCCTACGACATCCGCGCCGCGGCGCGGACGCTGGCCGGCGGCTTCGCCCGGCAAGTCCGCGCGAAGGAGGAGGCCGAGGCCTATCGTGAACGCCTGCGGCTGCGCGGCCTTGAGGACGAGGTGACCTCGCGCTTCGCGCGCGCCGGCGGCCTCGACGCCAATCTCGTCGATGGCGTCCACGAGTTGGGGCGCATGTTGGACGCCGACGGCGTCGCCGCCCTGCGGGGCGGCGTGCTGTACATGGATGGCGTCCGGCCGCCCGAGACCCATGTCCACGCCCTGGCGCGCTGGGCCCTGCAACGCGGCCAGGATCCGATCGTCACCAACTGCCTGCCGGAGGACTACCCCGACGCCCAGGCCTTCCAGGCCCAGGCGAGCGGCCTGCTGGCTCTCGTCGTCTCGGCCGACGAGCCGTTCGTCATCCTCTGGTTCCGCGCCGAGGAGGTGGAGGTGGTCAATTGGGCGGGTAATCCGCACAAGGCCCTGACGCTGGGGCCGGGCGAGACGCTGACGCCGCGCGCCTCGTTCGAAGCTTGGCGCCAGACCGTGCACGGACGCTCGCGACGCTGGACGCTGGCGGAGGTCGATGCGGCGGTGCGCCTGCGCGAGACCCTGCTCGACGCCCGGGGCCGCCGTCGCCTGCAGGAGCTCAACACACGGCTCGGCGACGCCCTCAACGAGAAGGACGGCCTGCTGGAGCAGAAGGAGATGCTGCTCAAGGAGGTGAACCACCGGATCCAGAACAGCCTGCAGCTGGTCTCCAGCTTCCTGGGGCTGCAGTCCCGATCCATGGGCGACCCGAAGCTGCATGAAGCCTTCGAGGAGGCGCGCCGCCGACTGCAGGCGGTGGCCCTCGTGCACCGTCGCCTCTACCGCGCCGACCAGATCGAGATCGTCGACATGGCGCGCTACATGGAAGAGCTGGTCGCGGACATGAACGACTCCCTGGGCGCCGAATGGGCCGGGAAGATCATTGTCGACGCCAGTCCGGTCCTGGTTCCTACCGACCGCGCCGTCACCCTGGGGCTGGTCGTCACCGAGCTGGTGATCAACGCCAACAAGTACGCCTACGACGGCAAGCCCGGCCAGATCGAGGTCAGCCTGGAGGAGCACCGGGCGGATCTGCGCGTGATCGTCGCCGACCACGGCAAGGGCAAGCACGCCCCGGGCGAGGGCTTCGGCAGCCGGATGATGTCGGCCATGGTCAAGCAGTTGCGCGGAGAGCTGACCTTCGGCGACAACAAGCCGGGGCTGCGTGCGATCCTGACCTGCCCGATCTCGGCGCCGATCCAGCCGACGGAATAGGCCTCAACCCTTCTTGCCCATCAGGCAGAACATGGCGCCCTGCGGGTCGATGCCCTGCAGCACCCAGTCGCCGCCGGGGACCTCCATGGGGCCGTTCAACACCTGGCCGCCCCCGTCCCGGACGCGCGCCGCCGCGGCGTCTATGTCGCCGACGCGGACGTAGTACAACCAGCAAGGGGCCGGGACATTGTCCGGCTTCTGCATCATGCCGCCGACCTGACCGTCCTGATTGCTGAACAGCTGATAGGCGCCCATCGGCCCCAGGTCGTGAACCTCGTCCTTCGTCCAGCCGAACAGCCCCTGATAGAAGGCGAAGGTGGCCTCGGTGGGGCCGCTGTACAGCTCATGCCAGGCCGTGTGGCCCAGGGCGTCCTTCGGGGCTTCCGGCCGGCCGCCCGGCGGCGGTGTGGGCTTCATCACCGCGAGCACCGCGCCGGCCGGGTCCGCGATGATCGCGAAGCGTCCGACGCCGGGGATGTCCTGAGGCTCCCGCATCACCGACCCGCCCAGGCTTCTGGCCGCCTCCACGGCGGCGTCGGCATCGTCCACGGCGACGTAGGCGGTCCAGTTCGGCGGGATGCCCGCGGCCTTGTGTTCTTCGCCCAGGACCATGATCCCCCCGACGCCGTAGCCGTCGGCCTCCAGCACCCAGTACGGCATGTCGCCGCCCGGCATCTGCGAGGCTGTCCAGCCGACGACGTCGCCATAGAAGGCCCGGGCCCCCGCGACGTCGGGGGTCATGAGTTCGTACCAGATGAAACGGCCGTGGTCGGACATGGGCGCCTCCTGCTCAGAGGCGCGATGCTAGACCAGCCGCTTGCCGGCGTCGTCGATGATCGAGCCCAGATCCCGGGCTTCTTCGGCCATGATCATCTCATTGTGCGCCTTGCCGGACGGGATCATCGGGAAGCAGTTCTCTTCCTTGGTGACCCGGCAGTCGAACAGCACCGGCTTCCGGACTTCGATCATCTCGCGGATCTTGTCGTCCAGCTCGTCCGGATGCTCGGCGCGGAAGCCGACGCCGCCATAGGCTTCGGCCAGTTTCACGAAGTCGGGCAGGGATGAGGAATAGGAGTGCGAATAGCGCTCGCCGTGCAGCAGCTGTTGCCATTGCCGCACCATACCCATCCACTCGTTGTTGAGGATGAAGACCTTGATCGGCAGATCGTACTGAACCGCCGTCGAGATCTCCTGCATCGTCATCTGCACGCTGGCGTCGCCGCCGATGTCGATGACCAGGGCGTCCGGGTGAGCCATCTGCACCCCCACGGCGGCCGGCAGGCCATAGCCCATGGTGCCCAGGCCGCCCGACGTCATCCACCGGTTCGGCTCCTCGAAGCGGTAGAACTGGGCCGCCCACATCTGGTGCTGGCCGACCTCGGTGGTGATGTAGGTGTCCCGGTCCTTGGTCAGCTCGTACAGCCGCTGAATCGCGTACTGCGGTTTGATCAGCTTGCTGTCCGGCGCATAGCCGAACGAATTGCGCGCCCGCCAGCCGTCGATCTGGGTCCACCAGGTCTTCATGGCGGCGGGGTCGGTGGCGAGGTTCCGCTGCTTCCAGGCGGCGATCATGTCCTCCAGCACCTGGCCCGCATCGCCGACGATGCCGATGTCGGCGCGGACGTTCTTGCCGATCGAGCTGGCGTCGACGTCGATGTGGATCTTGCGCGACGTGGGGGCGAAGGCGTCCAGGCGCCCGGTCACCCGGTCGTCGAAACGCGCGCCGATGGCCACCATCACGTCGCAATCGTGCATGGCGTTGTTGGCCTCGAACGAGCCGTGCATGCCCAGCATGCCCAGCCACTTCGGATCCGACGCGGGGAACGCGCCCAGGCCCATCAGGGTCGAGGTCACCGGCGCGCCGGTCAGTTCGGCGAACTCGCGCAGCAGCCTGGCCGCCTTCGGGCCGGCGTTGATGACACCGCCGCCGGTATAGAGGATCGGCTTCTTGGCCTTCGCGATCATGGCGACGGCCTCGGCGATCTTGCCGGCGTCGCCCTTCGTCCGGGGCGAATAGTTGTGGGCGTGCTTCACCTCGCCCGGGCCCTGATAGACGCCCTTGCCGAACTGGACGTCCTTGGGGATGTCGATGACCACGGGGCCGGGGCGGCCGGACGTGGCGATGTGGAAGGCCTCATGCAGGACGCGCGGCAGGTCGGCGACATCCTTAACCAGGTAGTTGTGCTTGGTGCACGGCCGGGTGATGCCGATGGTGTCGCATTCCTGGAAGGCGTCGGTGCCGATCAGGTGGGTGGCGACCTGGCCCGTGATCACGATCATGGGGATCGAGTCCATCAGGGCGTCGACGATTCCGGTGACGGCGTTGGTCGCCCCCGGACCGGAGGTGACCAGGACCACGCCCGGCTTGCCGGTGGAGCGGGCATAGCCCTCGGCGGCGTGGGTGGCGCCCTGTTCGTGGCGGACCAGCACGTGCTGCAGCCGCGGCTCGGCGAACAGCGCGTCGTAGATCGGGAGGACCGCCCCGCCCGGATAGCCGAACAGCACCTCGACACCCTGATCGATGAGGGCGCGCACCACCATTTCGGCGCCGGAGATGGTGTCTTGCTGGGCTTCGATGGTCTGGTGGGCGGACATGTGGGGCTCTGGGTTCAGGGCAATAAAAAAGGCCCGCGGGGGGCCTGGGACAAGCGACCGGTCGGTCCTGACGCCATCGTCAGTCCGTTACGGCCGCCCTACGAGTACGAGAATGTTGCGCACGAGATTTCCCGCGAAAGATAGGAAATGGCGTGTCGCATGCTCTGCTTAGCCCGTCAAGGTGGGGTGGAGCGCAAGAAACTGCCTCCATTGGTCGCGGGCGTCCGAGGCGGTCAGGCGGGGCCAGTCGGGCGTCTGCCCGCGCATCCAGGTCATCTGCCGCTTGGCGTACCGGCGCGTCTCCTGCTGGGCGGCGGCCAGGGCAGTGCGAAGGCCCGTTTCGCCGCGCAGATGGGCGGCCAGCTCGCGGACGCCCACGGCCTTCATGGCGGGGAGGGCGGGGTCGAGGTTGCGGGCCATCAGGGCGCGCACCTCGTCCAGGGCGCCGGTGGCGATCATCGCCTCCAGCCGGGCGTCGCAGCGCGCGTAGAGCGCCTCGCGCGGCGGCTCCAGCGCCACCCCGGACCAGGAGCCGGCGGGCAGGGCGCCCGAGGCCTTGGCCTGGTGGTCGGAGAGGGAGACGCCGGTGGCAGCATGGACTTCCCAGGCCCGGGTCAGCCGTTGGCGGTCGCCCGCCTCGATGCGGGTCGCGGCGGCGGGGTCGACGGCCGCCAGCCTGGACCGGAACGCGTCCTCGCCCATCGCCTCGAACGCGGCGGCCGCGGCGTGGCGGACCTCCGCGGGAATCGCTGGGATCTCGGCCAGGCCCTTGGTCAGGGCGCTGAAGTAGAGGCCCGTCCCGCCGACCACGATCGCGTCGCGGCCGCGGGCGCCGATGTCGCCGATGACGTCCGAGGCCGCCCTCAGCCAGCGGCCCACCGACCATCCATCGGCCGGATCGACCGTGCCGAACAGGTGATGCGGCGCGGCGGCCAACTCATCGGCCGTCGGTCCGGCGGTGATCACGGAGAGGCCCGCGTACAGCTGCATGGAATCGGCGTTGACGATCTCGCCGCCCGTTGCGCGCGCCAGCTCTTGCCCGAGGGCGGACTTGCCGCTTGCGGTCGGTCCGGCGATCAGCCAGATGCGGCCCGTCATGGAACTCGTCCTCACCCTCGTCGGCCCCGATCCGGCCCAGGCGGCAACAGCCGCGGGTCGCGCGTCCTCAGCGCTCGCAGCCGTAGGGGCGGGCGTCAAGGCGCCCACCCCGCTGGGCGACGGCGCCCTGGACATCCCGGTGATCGCCGCGCCGGCGGACGTGCGGGCGAGGGTGGAGGAGGCGTTGGCCGACGTGGCGGTTGATGCCTGCCTCCAGCCGGCCGCCGGCCGCCGCAAGCGCCTGCTGATCGCCGACATGGACTCCACGATCATCAACGTCGAGTGCATCGACGAGCTGGCCGACTTCGCCGGGGTGAAGGCCCAGGTCTCCGAAATCACCGAGCGGGCCATGCGGGGCGAATTGGATTTCGAAGGGGCGCTCAAGGCGCGCGTCGCGATGCTTAAAGGGCTACCGCTGGCCGACCTGCAGCGAGCCTACGACGAGCGGGTGCGGCTGAACCCCGGCGCACGGACGCTGGTGCGGACCATGACCGCCCACGGCGCCAAGGCGTTCCTGGTCTCCGGCGGCTTCAACTTCTTCACCCGCCGGGTGGCCGAGGCCGCCGGCTTCGACGCCAACCGGGCCAACACCCTGATCGAGGCCGATGGCGTCCTGGCGGGGCGGGTCGGCGAGCCCATCCTCGGCCGCGAGGCGAAGCTGGCGGCGCTGAAGGAAGAGGCCGCCAACCTGGGCATCCCGCTGTCGCAGACACTGGCGGTGGGTGACGGGGCCAACGACCTGGCGATGATCGAAGCGGCGGGACTGGGCGTAGCCTACCGCGCCAAGCCCATCGTCGCGGCCCAGGCCGACGCCAAGGTGGACCACGCCGACCTCACCGCGCTGCTCTACTTCCAGGGCTATCGCGCCGACCAGTTCGTGACCGACTGATGGCGCTTCCCCGCACGCCCAAGGCCGTGGTGTTCGACATGGACGGCCTGCTGGTGGACACCGAGACGGTGGTCTACCGCGCCATGCAGCGCGCGGCTGGCGGCATCGGCTCGGAGATGCCGTTTGCGACCTTCCAGCGCATGGTCGGCCTGCAGCATGCGCACAGCGACCTGATCCTCATCGAGCACTTCGGCGACGACTTCGACCTGGCGGCGTGGTCCGCCGCCGTCAGCGCCCACTTCCGGGAAGAGCTGGCGGCCGGCATCGCGCTGAAGGCGGGGGCGGTGGAGATCCTGGACCATCTGGACGACCTGGGCCTGCCGCGCGCCATCGCCACCTCGTCCAGCCTGGAGAGCGTGCGCGCCAGCCTGGGTCCGCACAGCCTGGTGGACCGCTTCCACGCCCTCATCACCCGCGACGTTCAGACCCGCGGCAAGCCGCATCCCGAGCCCTTCCTGAAGGCGGCGGAAGCGCTGGGCGTGGATCCCGCCGACTGTCTGGCGCTGGAGGACAGTCACAACGGCGTCCGAGCCGCGTCGGCGGCGGGGATGATGACGGTCATGGTGCCGGACATGCTGGACCCGAACGAGGAGATGGAAACGCTCTGCGTCCGCATCGCCCGCGACCTGCATGAGGTCAGGGCCTGGCTGGGCTAGAAAAACCCTCCTCCCTGGCTGGAGCCGGGGAGGAGGGACAGGTCACCGGCCTATGGGCTCGGGGGCCACTCGGCCGGTTCTGCGGAGAGCCATTGGGCGTAGGCGAGTGTGAGCGGCGGCGCTTTCAGCCGCGCGACCGCGGCGGCGACGGCTTCGCGACGACAGCGCCACTCACGGCCCTCGCGGCCCCGGAACAGTTCGGACCGCGGCAAGGCGCAGAGTGCCCGCGCGGCGCTGCTCAGCCTTGAGAGCATGGTCGCCGCCCCGGCCTCGCTCGCGAGATCGAGATCGCCGATCTCCACGCGCGCCATGAGGAGTTCGCGCCGCGGCGCCGCCTGCGCCGCACCGGCCAGAGACGCGGCCGCCAGCAACATCATGCCCATGCGAAGCATCGCCGCCTCCATTGCTACGTGCGTAAATTTCTACACGCGTAATAATTGGAGTCAACAGCGCTTCGAGCGTGGCTTACCGAACGAGCGGCGGCCTACCGCCCTGTTGGGCCGCGTTCGAAGTAGCGGAAGAAGGCGCTGTCGGGCGACAGGACCAGGGTCGTCTCGCCGTCGGCCAGGCTCGCCTCGTAGGCCTGCATCGAGCGGAAGAAGGCCGCGAACGAGGGGTCCTTGCCGAAGCTCTGTGCGAAGATCCGCGTGCGCTGGGCATCGCCCTCGCCGGTGATCTGCCCCGATTGCTCGCGGGCGGTGGCCAGCGTGATCGCCACCTCCTTGTCGGCCTGGGCGATGATCTCGCGCTTCTTCTGCTCGCCCTCGGCGCGCAGCTGGGCCGCCACCTGCTGGCGAGAGGTGGACATGCGGCGGAAAACGGCCTCGCGGTTCTGGGCCGGAAGGTCGGCGCGCCGGATCCGCAGGTCGATCACCTCGATACCCAGGCGCGAGGCCTTGGCGCGGCGGTCGACGTCGACGCGGGCCTGCTGCATCAACTGCGCCCGGCGGCCGGAGATGATGTCGGTGGCGCTGGCCGAGCCCAGCACCTGGCGCAGGGACGAGTTCACCAGCCGCTCGATCCGGTCGGCCGCGGTCGTCTCGTCGCGCAGGGTGCGGTAGAACTGCAGGGGATCGGAGATCCGGTAGCGGATGAAGGCGTCCACCACGAGCCGCTCCTGGCCAGCGGTGATGATTTCCTCCTGGTCGGCCTCCAGCGCGATGTTGCGCCGGTCCATCTTGAAGACCTGCTGGAAGAACGGGACCTTCAGGTGCAGGCCGGCCTCGCTCTTGCCGGGCGCGTTGATCACGCGGACCGGGTCGCCGAGCGCGACCACAAGCGCCTGCTGGCGCTGGTCGACCACGAAGAACGTCTGCGTCAGGGTGAACAGGAGCGCGGCGGCCAGCAGGCCGAAAACGACATGACGAGTGCTGGTCATTGGGCGCCCTTCGACTGGGGCTGGGCCGGAGCGGCCTCGACCTGCAGCGCGGGCGCGGCGGCCTGGCTCCGGGGCCGGAACACGTCGGGCGGAAGGATGATCGGGGCCGTGGCGCCCTTGGCGTCGATCACCACCTTGTTCGACGACTGCAGGATGCGCTGCATGGTCTCGATGTAGAGCCGGTCGCGGGTCACGCCGGGGGCGCGGCGATATTCAGTGTAGATCTGGTTGAACCGCGCCGCTTCACCCGTCGCCTCGCGCACGGCCTGCTCGCGATAGGCCTGGGCGGCCTGGGTGATGCGCGCGGCGTCACCCTTGGCCTCGTTGATCACCCGGTTGCGGTAGGTGTTGGCCTCGTTCTCGGCGCTGTCGGCGTCCTGCTGGGCGTTGTTCACCTCGCGGAACGCGCCGACGACTTCCGGGGGCGGATTGGCCGAGCGGATCTGGACTTCGACGATGCTGATGCCGGCGCCCCAGGAGTCCAGGGTCCGCTGCATGAGTTCGGCGGTCTGCTGCTGCACCTGTCCCCGCCCGGTGGAGATGATGGGCTGGAGCTGGGTCTTGCCGACTACCTCGCGCATGGCGCTCTCGGCCACCGCCTTCACGGCCGCCTCAGGGTCGCGCGTGGCGAACAGGTACCGGGCCGCGTCCGACACCCGCCAAGTTACGCTGAAGTCGATGTCGATAATCTGCTCGTCGCCGGTCAGCATCTGGCTCTCGGCGGGCGAATCGGCCTCCGGACCGCTGCCGCCAACCAAGGTGTTGTTGAGCTTGGTGACGGCCACCTTCTCCACCCGCTCGATAGGCCAGGGCAGGTGGTAGTTGGGCCCGGGAGAGGCGGATCGCGAATAGGAGCCGAAGGTCAGCACCACCGCCTGTTCGCCGGGCTGCACGAGGTAGATGCCCGAGGCCGCCCAGAGGGCGAAAACGCCGCCCGCGACGATGGGGATCAGGCCGCGCCGGGGCCGGCCGCCGGGGCCGCCCATCATGTCGCGCAGGCGTTGGGCGATCTGATCGAAGTTGGCGTTGAAGTCGGGGCCGCCGGGACGGCGCGGGCCGCCGCCGCCGCCCGATGGGCGGCGTGGCTGGTCGCGTTTGTCGTCACCGCCGGACGGCGAACCCCAGGGTCCCGGGTTTGCGTTGTCGTTCCAGGGCATCAGGTGGTTCGCGTCATGCTCCCTCGGGACATTCACTCAGTCCCTTGAACGCCCGTCTCTAAAGCCCCCAACGGACTTGTAAACCGGCGCCTCCAGCCGGATATGAGACCCCCACCTGAGCAAAGCAAGACAAAGCGGCATGAGCGAAGCGACAGGCCCCGACCGGACGGCGATCCTGAAGGCCCTCGACGAGGTCATCGACCCCAAGTCGGGGAAAGGGCTGGCCAGCGCAGGTCTGGTGCGCGGCCTGGTCCTTCGCAGCGGCCGTGCCGCGTTCATGCTGGAGGTCGCGCCCTCCGACATCGACCTCTACCGCGCCGTGCGCGACCGCGCCGAGGAGGTGCTGGCCCACGCGGACGGCGTCGAGACGGCGCAGGTCGTGCTGACCTCGGAACTCCAGGCCCCGTCGACGCCGCAGCTGAAGGTCAGTCCCCGCCGGCCGCAGCCGGGGGAAACGCCGCCGGCCCGCCGCGCCCGCATCGCAGAGGATCCCCAGGCCCAGCTTCATCCGATGGTGGACGCTGTGCGGCCGCCGCATGTGAAGAAGGTCATCGCCATCGCCAGCGGTAAGGGCGGAGTGGGCAAGTCGACGGTCTCCACCAACCTGGCCGCAGCCTTCGCCGTGCTGGGCCAGCGGGTCGGCCTGCTGGACGCCGACATCTACGGCCCGTCGGCGCCGACCATGCTGGGCGTCGACGGCGACCCGACCTTCGACGCGGACAAGCGGCTCAACCCCATGGAGGCTTGGGGCGTGAAGGTGATGTCCATCGGCTTCATCGTCGAGCCGGGCACGGCCAACATCTGGCGCGGGCCCATGGCCTCCTCCGCCCTCCGCAGCCTGCTGAACTCAAACTGGGGGACCGAGGCCGAACCGCTGGACGTGCTGGTCATCGACCTGCCGCCCGGCACCGGCGACATCCAGCTCACCCTCGTGCAGAAGCTGAAGATGGACGGGGTCGTGATCGTCTCCACGCCGCAGGAGATCGCCCTCATCGACGCCCGCCGCGCGGCGCAGATGTTCGAGAAGACCGGGGCGCCGATCCTGGGCGTGGTGGAGAACATGGCCTATTTCGCCGACAGCTCGGGCGTCCGCGTGCCGATCTTCGGCGAAGGCGGGGCGCGGCGCGAGGCCGAGCGCCTGGGCGTGCCGCTGCTGGCCGAAATCCCCATCGAGGTGCCGCTCCGCGAGGCCTGCGACGCCGGCCGCCCGCTGGTGGCGACCAACACCGAGAGCGCGGCGGCCCAGGCCTTCCTGGAACTGGCGCGCAAGCTCTCCTAGAGGGGGCCCATCAGCGGGTGGACGCGGGGCTCGGCAGCTCCTCGCCGGTCAGGCCTTCCAGGGCGGCGGCGGGGTCGAAGGTGGTCGCTTCCCGGGCCTCGAGCTGACGGCGCACCTCGGCGGCGCGCTCGGCCGTCAGGCGGTAGCCGATCAGGCAGGCGGCCCCCAGCATGACGAACACGATCGGCCCGACCAGGAACGACAGCATCAGTGCGTTGATCGCCTCCGGCGTGTTCCGCTGACCCAGTTGGGGATCGTAGCCCACGCGCGAGAGCACGCCGAAGGTCAGGAAGATCGAGCCGCCGGCTGCGATCTTCGTGGTGAGGGTGGTCATGGCGAACAGCAGGCCGCTGCGCTCCTTGCCCTGCTTCAGGCGGATCTCGTCGGCCACGTCGGCGGTCATGGCCCGCGTCAGCACGTTAAATCCGGCTGCCAGGAAGCCGGTGAAGAACAGGGTCGGCAGCGTCGCCAGCACGTAGCCCTTGGGCAGGAAGGGCAGCGTCGCGAGCAGAAGGGAATAGCCCACCGCCGTCAGCATCACGGTGCGGTGCTTGCTGATCTTCGTCGCCAGCCAGGCCAGGAACGGGGCTCCGACGACACCGGCCAGGATGTAGACCGCAAGCAGGATGTTCGCCTCGGCGGCGGTGAACTGCATGTAGTCGCGGCTATAGAAAAGGTAGAGCGCGGCCATCCAGCCGGGGCCCAGCGACACCACCAGGTCGACGAGCAGGATCCGAGACATGCTGTGGTCGGTGACCAGCTCCCAGTAGTCCCGCAGGCGGAAACGCTGGCCCGGCGCCTCGGCGGCGACGGTCTCGGGCGTGCGCCAGACCACGAGGGCGACGGCGACGGGCGTGAGGAAGATCAGGTACCAGACCATGGCGCGGACGCCTTCGGCGTCGCTGTAGCCGGCGTTCTCCATGGCGATCGGGATCGCCAGGACGCTGACCGCCCCCAGAACGCCCACCGCCATCATGACGCCGAACAACCGGGCGCGGTCGTCATACGACTTGGCGAGGGTCGAGGCCCAGGCCTGGTGCGACAGCATCAGGATCGAGACGCCGAGGTACATCACCAGCAGCCAGGTGATGAGGTAGTCGGTGCCGACCCCACGACCCGCGGTCAGCAGCATGTAGAGGCCCAGCATCATCAGCGGCGCGCCGGCGAGGGTCCACACGCGGTAGCGGCCGAAGCGGCTGCGGGTCCGGTCCATGCCGAGACCGAGCATGACCTCGATGGGCACGTCGATCAGCCGGACCGTGCCGAAGGCCGCGGCGACCACGGCCAGCGGGACGCCGATGCTGGCGGCGAAGTAGGCGGGCAGGTGGACCGCCACGGCGATCATCAGGGCCTGCAGCGGCAGGCTGGTGGCGGAGAAGGCCAGCGCCGTGCCCAGGGGCAGGCGAGAGGGCCGGGAAGGCGTCGCCCCGACGATCACGAGGGCCGATTGGCTGGGGCTAGGTCTTCGCCCGTCATGGCTTCGAGTGCGGCCGCCGGGTCAATGAGGGCGTCGCGCTCCTCCAGCTTGCGCTGGATCTCGGCGTGCCGGTCCGCGCTCAGGCGATAGCCGATGAAGCAGGCGCCGGCGGCCATCACGAAGACGATGGGGCCGGCGATATAGGCGATCTCCAGGCCCTGGATCGCCTCGGGTGTGTTCACCGCGCCGGCCTGGGCCTTGTAGCCGATGGCCGCCAGCACGTTGAAGGTGAGGAAGATTGACCCCGCGGTCGCCAGCTTCGATGTCGCGGTAATGCCGGCATACATCAGGCCCATCCACTCGCGCCCGCTATCCAGCCGCAGCTCGTCGGCGATGTCGGCGCATATGGCGCGGATCATCACGGTGAAGCCCGCGGCCATGGCGCCCACCACGAACATGCCGGGCGCGAAGATCAGGAACTCGCCCGGCGGCAAGAACGGGATCACGATCAGGCCGAGCGAATAGATCGTGGTGTTCACGATCAGGGCCCGGTGCTTGCTGATCCGGTTGGCCAGCCACGCGGCGAAGGGCGCCCCGGCGAAACCGGCGGCCACATAGATCAGCAGCAGCAGGTTGGCCTCGGCCGTGTCGAAGCCGCGGCTGTCCTTGAAGTAGAACAGGTACATCGCCGCCATCCACCCCGGCCCCAGGGTGACGAGCAGGTCCGCGACCAGCACGCGGACGACGTTGCCGCGGGTGAAGAGCGCCGCGTAGTCCTTGAGCGTGAAGTGGGTGGCGTGGTCCTTGGCGATACGCTCCGGCGAGAACGCCACGACCAGCAGGCAGGTCACCGCCGTGCTGAGGATGATGAACCAGATCATGGCCCGCACGCCCTCGGCGTCGCTGGCGCCGGCCTGGGTCATGAACACAGGGATCAGCAGTACCGCCATGGCGCCGACGACGCCCAGGGCGGTAATGGCCCCGAAGATCCGCGATCGTTCCTTGTAGGTCGCTGCGAGCCGTCCGCCCCACGCCAGGTGCGAGAGGTAGATGCCGGAGTATCCGAGGTACATCACCAGCAGCCAGAAGCCGAGGTAGAGCGCGCCGACCTGGCTGTTGGATTGGATCAGCATGTAGAAGCCGAGCATCAGCACGGGCGCCCCGCAGGCCATCCAGATCCGATAGCGGCCGAAGCGCGTCCGGGTGCGATCCATGGCGACGCCAATGGCCGCATCGATGGGGATGTCGATGAACCGCACCAGCGCAAAGACCGTCCCGACCACCGCCAGGGAAAGACCGAGCTCGGAAGCGAAATATCGGGGAAGGTGGACCGTCGCCGCCAGGGTCAGGGCCCCGACCGGAACCGCCGCGCTGGCGAACGCCAGGACCGCAGGAAGCGGGAGCGCGCCATTCGCTGCGGACGGCGTAGCCTTTGACACGTGAACCCTCTCCTGGAACGACGCCTCTGAAAGGGCGCTGCGTTTTAGGTTACGCGCGTTCACTCACACGGGCGCAAGTGGAATTGGGTTACAAACAAGAAAGACAGCCATGCCCCGGCGCATGGCCGCGCCCCCCTGCAACGTCAGGGAGGCGCGCCCGCGGGACTCAACCGCCCTGCATCTTGCGGAAGAACTTCTGGGTCTGCTCGCCGCCGTTCATGTAGGCCTTGGCGCCGGTCTCGTCGGTGATCTTGGCCCAGTTGTCGCGGACCGCTTCCACCGAGGCCTTGTCGCCGAGGTAGACGCCCTCGGTCTCGACGATGCGGGAGAGGGCGAAGGCGCCGGCGCCCGCGGTCAGGATCGCGCCGGTGGGCGCTTCGTCCGAGCACAGGAACACGACGCCCGGGGTCACGTATTCGGGCTTCAGCTGCTCCAGCACCTGCGGCGGCATGCCCAGGTTCTCGGTCATCCGAGTCGCTGCCACCGGGCTGATGGCGTTGACGTGGACGTTGTTCTTCTGGCCCTCGAGCTTCAGGGTGTTCATCAGGCCGATGAGGCCCAGCTTGGCGGCGCCGTAGTTCGACTGGCCGAAGTTGCCGTAGAGGCCCGACGACGAGGTGGTGACGACGATGCGGCCGTAGTTCTGGGTGCGCATGATCTCCCAGACCGCCTTGACCGGCTTCACGGTGCCGAACAGGTGGACGTCGACCACGACACTGAAGTCGCCGAATTCCATCTTGGCGAAGGTCTTGTCACGCAGAATGCCGGCGTTGGCGACCAGGATGTCGATCCGGCCCCAGGCGTCCATGGCGTCCTTGACCATCCGGGCGACGCCGGCGTCATCGGTGACCGACGAGCCGTTGGCGATGGCTTCGCCGCCCAGCGCCTTGATCTCTTCCACGACCTTGTTGGCCGCGTCCGAGCCGCCGCCCGAGCCGTCCATCGAGCCGCCGAGATCGTTGACCACGACCTTGGCGCCGCGTCGCGCCAGTTCCAGCGCATGCTGCCGGCCCAGGCCGCCGCCCGCGCCCGTCACGATCGCCACTTTGCCGTCGAAGCGGATGTCCGCCATGAGATCCCTCATTGAACAGGTGTTCGAAATCGGCGCGCGTTGTGCGGCGCGGGAGGGATGGCGTCAAGGCGACGTCAGGGAATGGGGCCAGTCGCGGGAGGTCAGCTGCGGGGCGTGGCGGTGGTTTGCGCCTGCTGCTGGCCCCGGACGAACTTCACCAGCACCCGCTGGCCGATGAGGAACGGGGCGCCGGTGGAATCCACCACCACCTCGACCACCCGGTCGTCGGTGCGCTCGGTGGGATCGTCCGACTGTAGCTTGCGGGCGCCGAACACGGCCGCTCGGCGCAGGACCTTGCCGGGGTAGACCTTGGTCGGATCGCTCTCGGGCGACATCTGCACCGTCTGGCCGATGCCGACGAAGGGCAGGGAGCCCTCGGCGATCTCGGCGCGCACGATGCGGCCGGCCCGCGGCTCCACGTCGAACATGTTCGAGACGTTCAGGGTCGAGGCCCCGGCGCCCGGGTTGGCGTAGCGGCGGACGATGCGGCCGTCGGCCGGCGCGCGGATGATCGACAGCTCCTGATCGTACCGGGACTCGTTCAGGCGGGCCTGGTTGGTGGCGACGACCGCCTGCTGGGCCATGATCCGCGCCTCGGCCTCGCGCACCGCGTCGCGGGCCTGATCCAGCCTCTGGGCGGCCACGAAGTTCGAGGGGGCCAGACCCTCCAGCCGGCGGTGCTCGCGCTGGGCGGCCGAGAGCTGGACCTGCAGCAGGGCGAGGGCGGCGCGGGCCTGGCGCACCTCGGCGGAGGCGCGTTCGGCGGCGAGGCGTGGCTCGTCGTCCTCGAGGCGCGCCAGCACCTGGCCCTTCACCACGTCGTCGCCTTCCTGGACCAGGACATCGCGGATGACGCCGGCGCGGCGTGCGGCCACCTGGATGATGCCGCCTTCCACGTCGGCCTTGCCGTTGGCGATGGCGGCATAGGGGCTGGGCTTCACGGCGGCGGCGGCCTTGGTCTCCTCGGCCTTCTTGGCCTTGGCCTGGTTGGACATGAACATCGCGCCGCCGCCCCCCAGGAGCAGGAGGACCACGGCGATCCAGACGAAGCGGTTGCGGAGGAGGGCGGGCATGGACGTCAGGCCTCGATGAGCTCGGGTTGTCGTTGGGCGGGGGCCGCCTGGGCGGTCGGCTGCACGCGCCGGTCGTCCAGGATGCGGCCGTCTTCCAGGTGGATGACGCGGTCGGCGTAGGCTTCCAGGCGCGGGTCGTGGGTGACGCAGATCACGGCGGCGCCGTGCTGCTTGGCCGCCCGCTGGATCAGCTTGATCACCACCTGGCCGTTCTCGCCGTCGAGCGCGCTGGTGGGCTCGTCAGCGAACAGCAGGCGCGGGTCCTTGGCCAGCGCCCGGGCGATGGCGACCCGCTGCTTCTCGCCGCCCGACAGTTCGGACGGGCGCTGGTTCATGCGCGTCTCGAGGCCCACTTCCATGAGGGCGTTGGCCGCCTTCTCGCGGGCGACCGTCTTGGAATGGCCCTGGTACTTCAGGATGATCTCGACCTGCTGCAGGGCGGTCAGCGCCGAGAACAGGTTGAAGCCCTGGAAGATGAAGCCGCAGTGGTCCAGGCGGAACCGGTCGAGACGACCCGAGCGCATGCCCCAGATGTCCTGCTCCAGGGCGGTGACTCGGCCCTCGTCGGGCCTCAGCAGGCCGGACAGCGCCGCCACGAGGGTCGACTTGCCCGAGCCCGACGGGCCCATGACCATCGTCACCTCGCCGTGGCGGGCGTCGAAGTCGACGCGCTTCAGCACCTCGATGTGGCTGCGCCCGGTCTTGAAGCGCTTGTAGATCCCCTGGGCCACGATGGCCGGCTTGGCAGAGCTCATCGCAGCAGGTCCGCAGGTTGGCTCTTCTTCAGCACGCCCAGGGCCAGCAGGCCCGAAACGCCCGAGATCACGAGCAGCAGGATGGAGACGCCGATCACCCATGGCGCGGGAAAGCCCATCGGCAGGCCGCCGCGGGTAGCGAGCAGATAGACCCCGCCGGTGAAGAGGGCCGTCGCGCCCAAGCCCACCAGGCCGACCCAGAACGACAGCTCGACCACGATCAGGCGGAGCGAGCCCATGCCGACGCCCAGGGCGCGCAGCGAGGCGAATTCCTTGATCGACGACAGGATGGCCCCGCGCAGGGTCTGCGAGGTGATACCGACGCCGATCAGGAAGCCCAGGAAGACCGAGAAGCCCAGGAAGATGCCGATGATCTGTTCCTTCATCAGCGCGCCTTCGTTGGCCTCGGCGAGCTGCTGGCGGGTCCAGGCCTTGTAGGCGCCCTTGGCGTCGGCGTTCAGCTGGTCGCGGACGATCTCGGCGCGGGCAGGGTCCTTGATGCGGACCATCAGGGGCCCGGTCTTCCCACCCTTGGTCAGCATGCCCATCATCCGCATCGTGTCGCGGGACATCGTCACCGAGGCGTTGTTCACGTCCGGATAGCCGGTCAGGATGGCGCGCACGTAGACGGTCTTGCCGTTCAGCGACGCCGCATCCCCCAGCTTCACGCCCAGGCGGCCCAACTGGCTCTGGTCGATGGCGACCGAGTAGGGCTCCAGGAGCGCGGTGCGGATCTCTTCGGTGAAGTCGGTCGGCAGGTTCACGGCGCCGGGGCGCGTGTCGACCATGTTGACGTTCACATAGGTGGTGACGGCCTTCTTGCCGTCCTTGGGCCGGTTGATCCAGCGGCCGCCGTCGCCGTCGAAGGCGGCGACCTCGACCACCTCGGGATGCATGTAGATCTGCGGCTGCAGCCGGGCGGGCAGCGAGCCGCCGCCGGAGTTGATCAGGCTCTCCATCTTGGCCGGCAGGATCATGATGTCGGCGCGCGACCGGTCGATGGTGGCCGTCGCACCCTTCACGATGCCGGTGAACATGCCCACCTGGGCCAGGATCAGCAGGCCGGAAAAGGCCAGCGCCACCACGGCGGCCGTGTAACGCCGCCACTCGTAGAGCAGTGTTGCAAGCGCCAGAGACATTGTGACGAACAGCCCTCAACCTTCGAGCGCGGATGTCGCCGCCGGTCGGCCTGCCGAGCCAGTTAAATCGCGGTAAGGCCGGCAACCGTCGGGCGCGTTTGGGGCGCTCGCTGACTTGGAGGCGCGAGAGGGATCGGGCGGATGCGGCGGTCCCGATTAAACCTTCGTAATCCGCTCAGGCGGCGCGCCGCGCATCCAGTCGATGAAGGCCCGGAGCGCCGGCGAGACCTGGCGGCGGCTGGGATAGTAGATGCTGTAGCCCGGAAAGGGCGGGCACCAGTCTTCAAGCAGGCGTACGAGGGCGCCCGATTCCAGCTCCTCCCGCACGGACGGTTCGGCCACGAACGCGATCCCCGCGCCGTCCATCGCGGCGTCCTTCAGGAGCTGGGCGTCGTCCACGATGAGCGGGCCGTCGACCGCCACGCGGCGCACGTCGTCGCCCTTCTCCAGCTCCCAGTCGTAGAAGGCGCCGGAGGGCCAGCGCAGCCGGAAACAGGCGTGGCCGGCCAAGTCCTCCGGGGTCCTCGGCATGCCGCGCTGGGCGAGGTACTCCGGCGAGGCCACAGCCGCCATGCGCAGCGGCTTGCCGATCCGGACCGCGATCATCTCGGCCGGCAGGTTCTCGTCGAAGCGGATGCCGGCGTCGAAGCCGCCGGCCACGATGTCGATCAGGGCGTTGTCGCTCACCACCTCCACCCGGATGTCGGGGTAGGCCTTGAGGAACCCGCCCAGGCGCGGGGCGATGGCGAGGCGAGCCGCCGAGCGCGGCACGCTGAGCCGCAGCCGCCCGGCCGGGCGCTCGCGGAACGCCGCCACCTCCATCAGGCCCGCCTCGATGTCGGCCAGCGCCGGCGACAGCCGCGCCAGCAGCCGCTCTCCGGCCTCCGTGGGCGCCACGGCGCGGGTCGAACGGTTCAGCAGCCGCACCCCCAGGGCCGTCTCCATCCGCCGCAGCCTGTGGCTGAGCGCCGAGGCCGAGACTCCCATCACCTCGCCCGCCCGCCGGAAGCTGCGCAGCTCGGCCAGCAGGGCGAAGGCGGCGAGGTCGGGGATCGAGCGGCGGTCCATTGCTGAATTCTGCTCAATGGATCGATGACGCCACAAGCGGTTTTCGCGGCTTCGCTTCAGCGCCACCTGTTGGACACCGCCGCCGCAAAGGAGATCGCCATGCATATGCGCAAGCTCGGAACCCAGGGCCTGGAAGTGTCCGCCATCGGCTTCGGCTGCATGGGGCTCTCGGGCGTGTACCAGCCGGCCGCTGAGGAGGCGCAGGCGCTGGCCGTGCTCGCCCGGGCGGTGGACCTGGGCGTCACCTTCTTCGACACCGCCGAGATCTACGGCATGCAGACGAACGAGGTGCAGGTGGGCAAGGGGCTTGCCCCCTTCCTGAAC
>NZ_MHXN01000023.1:94197-135358 GCF_001824475.1 Phenylobacterium sp. RIFCSPHIGHO2_01_FULL_69_31
CCGGCCGGCACCAACAGCCGGCCCGACAACATCAAGGCCGTGGCCGACGCCTCGCTGAAGCGCCTCGGCGTCGAAGTCATCGATCTGTTCTACCAGCATCGCGTCGACCCCAACGTGCCGATCGAGGACGTGGCGGGCGCGCTTGGCGAGCTCGTGAAGGCAGGCAAGGTGAAGTACTTCGGCCTGTCGGAGGCCGGGCCGGACACGATCCGCCGCGCCCACGCGGTCCATCCGGTGAGCGCCGTCCAGAGCGAGTATTCGTTGTGGTCGCGAGACCCGGAGCGGTCCGCCCTGCCGGTCTGCCGCGAACTGGGGATCGGCTTCGTGCCCTACAGCCCCCTGGGCCGCGGCTTCCTGGCCGGCGGCTTCAAAGGCCAGCCGGACGCCGCCGACTTCCGCCGCTTCATGCCACGCTTCCAGGGCGAGGCGCTGCAGAAGAACCTGGGCCTCGTGGAGACCCTGACCGCGCTTGCCGCCGAGAAAGGGCGCACCCCGGCCCAGTTGGCCCTGGCCTGGCTGCTAAGCCGGGGCGACGACATCGCGCCCATCCCCGGCACCACCAAGATCCCGCGGCTGGAAGAGAACGTCGCCGCGGCGGATATCGTCCTGAGTCCCGACGACCTGGCCGCCATCGAAGCGGCCGTGCCCGAGACCGCTGTCGAAGGCGCCCGCTACGACGAACGCGGGCTTTCGATGGTCAACCTGTAGCGCTACAGGGCGCACGCGCCACGCCGCGCTTGCGCCCGGACCGCTTTCGGCGTGGATTGCCCGGCTAGGCCGCTGAATCGGCGGCGCATCGGGGGATGCATGTTCGGTCCGGAAAACGCCCAGAGCCTCGTCGGCGTGGCGGTCATACTGTCGGTCTGCTGGGCGTTGTCGGAGAACCGGGCCAAGTTCCCATGGAAGCTCGCCATCGGCGCGATGCTGGTTCAGGGGCTGCTGGTGCTGGCGCTGTTCGGCCTGCCGTGGCTTCGCTCGGGTCTGCAGGGCGTGGGTGTCGCCGTCGACGGGCTGGCCTCATCAACCCAGGCGGGCGTCGCCTTCGTGTTCGGCTTCCTCGCCGGCACGCCGAACCAGCCCTATCCGCTGACCGACGCCGGCTCGCTGTTCGTGTTCGCCTTCCGCGTGCTGCCGGTGATCCTGGTGGTCTGCGCCCTGGCGGCCCTGCTCTGGCACTGGAAGATCCTGGTCTGGATCACGCAAGGCTTCGGCTTCGTCTTCGAACGGACCATGGGCCTGCGCGGCCCGCCCGCCCTGGCCACCGCGGCCACCGTCTTCATGGGGCAGGTCGAGGGGCCGATCTTCATCCGCAGCTACTTGCCCAGTCTGTCGCGCTCCGAATTGTTCATGCTGATCGCGGTCGGCATGGCCTGCGTGTCCGGCTCGACCATGGTGGCCTATGCGACGATCCTCGCCGGCGTGCTGCCGGGCGCCGCCGCCCACGTCCTGACCGCCTCCATCGTCTCCGCCCCCGCCGGCGTGCTGCTGGCGCGGATCATCGTGCCGCGCGACGCGGCCATCGAGCAGGCCCAGGCCTACGACCCGCTGGCGGCCAAGAAGTACGACAGCTCGATCGACGCGCTGATCAAGGGCACCACCGACGGTCTGCAGATCATGCTGAACGTGGGCGCGACGCTGATCGTGTTCGTGGCCCTCACCGCCATGGTCAACAACATCCTGGGGGCGTTCGGCGATGTGGCCGGCGCGCCCCTGTCGGTGGAGCGGGGCCTGGGCGTGGTCTTCGCGCCGCTGGCCTGGGCCATCGGTGTTCCGTGGCACGACGCGCCGACCGCGGGCTCTCTGCTGGGCGTGAAGCTGGTGCTGACCGAGTTCACCGCCTTCATCAAGATGGGCGCGATCCCGGTCGACGCCATGGACCCGCGCACCCGCGTCCTGATGACCTATGCGCTGTGCGGCTTCGCCAACATCGCGTCGGTGGGCATCAACCTGGCGGGCTTCTCCGTGCTGGTGCCCGAGAGGCGCAACGAGATCGTGGGCATGGTCTGGAAGGCGATGATGGCGGGCTTCCTCGCTACCTGCCTCACCGCCTCGATCGTCGGCCTGCTGCCGGCCAGCCTGTTCGGCTAGACGCGCCGGCGCCGCTTGCCTCACGGGACGGGAAGGGCGCTAGCCTCCCGGAAGGCAGGAGGACGACCATGAAGCTGTACGATACGCCGCTCGCGCCCAATCCGCGGCGGGTCCGCTGGGTCATGGCCGAGAAGGAGATCGCCGACGTTGAGGTGATCACGCTCAACCTCATGGAAGGCCAGCACAGGACGCCGGACTACCTCGCCAAGGCGGGCCTAGCCAACGTGCCGATGCTGGAGATGGACGACGGGACCTGCGTCACCGAATCCATCGCCATCTGCCGCTATCTCGAGAGCCGCTACCCGGAGCCCAACCTGTTCGGCCGCACGCCCGAGGAGGTGGCCGTCATTGAAATGTGGCTGCGCCGGGTGGAGATGATGATTGCGACGCCGCTGATGATCGGCGTGCGCCACACCCATCCGGCCATGGGCGCGCTGGAGCAGCAGGCGCCGGCTGTGGGCGAGCACAGCCTCCAGGGGGCGACGCGGGCGCTGAAGGTGCTGGACCGGCAGCTTGAGGGGCGCGACTGGGTCGCCGCCGATCGCCTGACCATCGCCGACATCGTCGCCTTCACCGCCCTGGACTTCGGCCGGATGATCAAGTTCCGCTCGCCGGAGGAGCTGCGGAACCTTGCCCGCTGGGCCGACGCCATGCGAGCCCGCCCCGCGGCCAAGGCCGGCATGCCGCAGAAGTCCACCGCGTAGGGCGGGGTGGCTAAAGGCGCGCCGCCTGAGCCAGCTCAGGCGCCAAGGCCGCGCAGTTCCGCCCACCGTTCGCGGGGTATCCGCATCAGGTGGTGGACGGTGTCGGCGTCATACTGGCGAAAGCCCTCCCGTTCGTAGACGTGGCGGGCCCGCGGGTTGCCCACGGCGACGTCCAGCCTCATGGCGACCGCCGAGGTGGTCTGGAACACCCAGTCCAGGACGCCGCGCACCAGCCGCGTGCCGACGCCCTTTTCGACGTGGCGGACGGCGATGCGCCGGAGCAGGACCGTGGGTTGGTCGAACTCCTGCAGGATGACAAACCCCGCCAACCCGTCGCCGTCCCGGATCCCCACGTAGCGCACGGTGGGCGAGGCCATCTGCGCCGCATGCTCTTCGGCGTCGAAGCGCCCGACCACGGCGTCGTAGCCGGGCGTGCGCTCGATGCGCATCACCTCGGGGATGTCGGCAGGGGTGAGCGGCGAAAGGTCCATCACCGGACCACTTCGTGTCGGCGGGACCGCAAGGCAAGCCCCGCGGCCAAGGTTCAGTCGGCGGCGTTGCCGATCCGGCGCCAGGTCTGGCCCTTGCAGAACACGCCGGCCACCAGGCAGCCGCGCGCCCGCAGGGTGTTGGCGTCGACCAGTTCGGCGCGGCCCGCGAAGGTGGCGCGTAAGTCGGGGACGAACACCTTGCCCTTCCAAACGCCGGGCTTCTCGGGGCCGAAGTCGCGCAGCAGCTGGAGGCCGACGAGGTTCTCCGTGCCGCCCTTGCGAGCGTCCTCCTTGGCGTCGTCGCTGGCCCAGACCACGTAGCCGCACAGCTTCTGGCCGCAGGGCTTGATGTTCACGTGGACCGAATTCTTGGGGTTGCGCCAGACGCCCTCGACGCCGGCGGCCGGCTGGGCGGCGGCGTTCGAAGCGAGGGCCAGGCCGGCGGCAATCGCCAGGCCGGCGAGGGCGGAAAGGTTCTTCATAGGCATCCTTGGGGAGCGTCCCTGCTCGCGCCCATGTAGGCAGAATGTGGGGCGAAGCTAGGGCGCACGCCGCTATGTCGCGCTTTTCGCGTGATATTCGGCGAACGCCTGGGTGAGGCTAGCGTACTCGTCGAACTCCGGGAACTTGGGATAGCTGCGCTGCGCAGGCGTCGTCACCCAGGCCAGCTTCTCGGACGTGTAGGTCTCCATGAACGGCTCCGAGCCCGGGGCGCCGTCCAGCATCGTGGAGCGCACATTCACCAGCCAGTCGGCGGCTTGCGGCCTAGTATAGAGCCAGCTCATGCAATGCGGACAGAAGTAGTGGTGAACGTCGTCACCATGCAGCCCGCCGATCACCGGCTCGCCCGCCGTCAGCTCGAAGCCGGCGGCCGCAACCATGACGCTGAGCGAGAACGCACTGGCCGTCATCCGCTGGCAGCCGGTGCAATGGCAGGCCATGGTGAGCAGCGGCGGGGCGCTGACCTTCAGCTTCACCCGGCCGCACCGGCACGCGCCCTCCCAGGGCAGGTTCCAGTCGCTCATCGCCCGTTCCTCCGCTCGTTTACGCGGCCCTGCGTGGGCCACGCTTCTTCAGGACCGACGAGAAGCTCATCACCGTTTCGCCGGCCACCTTCATGAGGCCTCGCACGAACACCATGCTGCGGGTGTTCTTCACGATGTCGCCCCGGCACTCGATCACTTGGCCCTCGTAGGCTGCGCCCACCAGTTCGCAGTTGAAGGTCGCCGTCACCGCATGCTGGTCGCTCAGCGCCTCGCGCGCGATCACGAAGAGCGAGAAGTCGGCGAACGTCATGAAGCAGCCGCCGTGCAGGAAGGCGCCGCCGTTCAGGTGCTTCTTCTCGACCTTGAAGGCGCACACCGGCCCCTGTTCGTCGATGCGGAAGTAGAACGGCCCCGCCAGATCCTCGAACGGGTCGCCGCCGGGGTACCAGGACCACCCAGCCCATTCGCCCTCGGTCACTTGCGTCAGCTTCGAGCTGTAGCTGCCTTCGTCCTCGTCGCCGCCGTCCATGCCCTGAAATCCTCACCCAACCCACGGAGTGGGGCGTCTAAGCATGAGGCCGCGGAATGGGGAAGCGTCCGTGACGCCGACGCCTCGTCCTAAGGGTTTGCCGACCGGACATTCGAACACTAGTTTGCCGGCCCGCTTCTGACCCGATCGAGGACGCACCCATGCAAGGCCGGACCGTCTATCTCTGCGCAGGCGCCCGCACCCCGATCGGCCGCTACGGCGGGGCCCTGGCCAAGGTGCGCGCCGACGACCTGGCCGCGCACCCGCTCAAGGTGCTGATGGCGCGCTTCCCCCAGATCGACTGGGCCGAGGTGGATGAGGTCGTCTACGGCTGCGTGAATCAGGCCGGCGAGGACAACCGCAACGTCGCCCGCATGGCGCTGCTGCTGGCCGGCCTGCCGGAAAGCGTGCCGGGGATGACGGTCAACCGCCTCTGCGCCTCGGGCCTGGACGCCACCATCACCGCCGCCCGCTCGATCGCCACGGGCGAGAACGACTTGGTGATCGCCGGAGGCGTGGAGAGCATGACCCGCTCGCCCTTCGTGATGGGCAAGGCCGACAGCGCCTTCTCGCGCAACGCCGAGATCTTCGACACCACCATCGGCTGGCGGTTCGTGAACCCCCAGATGCAGAAGCAGTACGGGACCCACGCCATGCCGGAGACGGCCGAGAACGTGGCCACCGACTACCAGATCGCCCGCGACGACCAGGACGCCTTCGCGTTCCGCAGCCAACAGCGGGTGGGCAAGGCGCGCGACCGTGGCTTCTTCGACGGTGAGATCGCCCCCGTCACCATCAAGGACCGCAAGGGCGAGGTGGTGGTCGCCCAAGACGAGCATCCGCGGCCCGACACCACCCTGGCCGCGCTGCAGGCGCTGAAGCCCATCGTGCGCGAGGACGGCACCGTCACCGCCGGCAACGCTTCGGGCGTCAACGACGGCGCCGCGGCCATGATCCTGGCGTCGGAAGAGATGGTCCGGAAGTACGGCCTGGAGCCCATCGCCCGCATCGAGGGCGGCGCCTCGGGCGGGGTGGCGCCGCGGGTAATGGGCGTGGGCCCGGTGCCCGCCGTGGACAAGCTGACCGCCCGCCTCGGGATCACGCCGCGCGACTTCGACGTGGTCGAGCTGAATGAAGCCTTTGCGGCCCAGGCCCTGGCCTGCACCCGCGCCTGGGGCCTGGCGGACGATGCCGAGCACGTGAACCCGCACGGTGGCGCCATCGCCATCGGCCATCCCCTGGGCGCATCGGGCGCGAGGCTCGCGCTCACCGCGGCGCGCGCCATGCAGGAGCGGGGCGGGGCGCGAGCCCTGGCCACCATGTGCGTCGGCGTCGGCCAGGGCTCGGCCCTGGCGCTCGCCAAGGCCTGACCCGCGTGCTCGCCTCCGCCCTCCTGGCGCTGGCGCTGGCGGCCCAGCCAACGCCGCCCGACGACGGCCCCGTGCAGACCGCGCCCAAGGAGCGGTCGGTGAGCGACGATCCCTTGCCCGGCCTGGACGAGCAGCAGGTCGAGATCCGGCCCGCGGCGAAGCCGGCCGACGAGACGACCACCGCGCCCGCCGCCGTGGCCGCGGCAAGGGCGATCACCGTCGAGCCGAAGACCCTGGTGCAGGATGGAACGGTGCAGGTGATGCTGGGCCAGCGGGCGGTGTTCCGCCTGGACGACAAGGGAATGCCGGTGCTGGAGCGGGTGGAGGACGGCCAACTGGCCGACGCCCATGCGGAGGGCGCGGTCACCGAAACCTTCGAGGCGCCGGCCGAGGGCCAGATCGCGGCGGCGCTGGACGGCTCAGCCGAAAAGCGCGCCACGGTGCTCAAGGTGTGGAACCAGACGGACAAGGCCATCGACTACGGCGCCATCGCCCTGATCCTGCGCCAGGGCAAGGTGACGCCCGAGCCGGCGCCGATCTGCGCCGTGGCGCCCGGGACCGTGCGCACCGAGACCTGGCCGCGGCCGGTGGTGGCGGTGGGCCTGCAACGCTTCAAACAGACAGCGGCCGCCAGGGCCTGCAAGTAAGGGGAACTGCCACCATGGCGCTTGACGCCGAGACCCGCGACCAGCTCATCGACACTGTCCGCCGCTTCGTCAGCGAACGCCTGCGCCCGCTCGAGGCCAAGGTGGCGGAGGACGACGCCATGCCCGAGGACGTGGTCGAGGAGATGAAGGCGCTGGGCCTCTTCGGCCTGTCGATCCCCGAAGCCTACGGCGGCCTGGAACTCTCCATGGAGGAGGAGTGCCTGGTGGTCATCGAGCTGGGCCGCACCAGCCCGGCCTTCCGCTCGACCTTCGGCACCAATGTGGGCATCGGCTCGCAGGCGCTGGTGATGTTCGGCACCGAGGCGCAGAAGCAGAAGTACCTGCCCGGCATCGCGTCGGGCGATATCATCACCTCGTTCGCCCTGACCGAGCCCGAGGCCGGCTCCGACAGCGCGGCCGTCCAAACCCGCGCGATCCGCGACGGGGACCACTACGTCCTGAACGGCGCCAAGCGCTACATCACCAACGCCAACAAGGCCGACCTCTTCACGGTCATGGCCCGCAGCGACCCCTCCAAGCCGGGGGCCGGCGGCGTATCGGCCTTCCTCGTGCCCCGCGACCTGCCGGGACTCAGCGTCGGCAAGCCCGAGAAGAAGATGGGCCAGCAGGGCGCCCACGTCTGCGACGTCATCTTCGACAACGTCCGCGTGCCGGTCGAGAACCGCATCGGCGCCGAGGGCGAGGGGTTCAAGGTGGCGATGCAGGTGCTGGACAAGGGGCGGCTGCACATCTCCGCCCTCTGCGTCGGCGTCGCCGAGCGCCTGATCGCCGACAGCGTCGCCTATGCCGCCGAGCGCAAGCAGTTCGGCCAGTCGTTGAGCGGCTTCCAGCTGGTCCAGGGCATGATCGCGGACTGCAAGACCGAGGCGCTGGCCGCCCGGGCGCTGACCATGGAGACCGCCCGCAAGCGCGACGCCGGGCAGAACGTCACCATGGAAGGCGCCGCGGCGAAGTACTTCGCGTCCGAGATGGTGGGCCGGGTCGCCGACAAGGCGGTGCAGATCTTCGGCGGCGCCGGCTACATCGCCGAGTACGGCATCGAGCGCTTCTACCGCGACGTCCGGATCTTCCGGATCTACGAAGGCACCAGCCAGATCCAGCAGGTGATCATCGCCCGCGAGACCTTGAAGCGGGGTGGGTGATGGATCCGATCGAAGCCCTGATCCTCGATCTCCTCGCCAAGGTCCCGGCGGGCAAGTCCATCGCCCCGGAGGACGTGGCCCGCGGGCTCGACGCCGAGGGCTGGCGCCGTCAGCTCGGCCGTGTCCGCGGAACGGCCGTGGGCCTCGCCCGCCAGGGTAAGATCGTCATCCTGCGGCACAACAAGCCGGCCGATCCGGACACCTTCCGCGGCGTCTGGCGCATGCGCCTGCCGATGGAGGGCGACGGCGCCTGACTCCCGCCTTTTCCCGAGGTTAATCGGCAGGCTCTATAGTCTGTCCTCGTCATGAAGCGCCTGGCCCTCGTCTTCCTGCTGCTCACGCTGTCGGCGTGCGCCCCGATGCTGGTTCAGCAGGCGGGCACGCCGCCGGCCGGCTTCCAGGGGCCTCGCATCGAGGCGGACGCCGTGGTCAGTTTCGACGGGGCGCGGCTGGGCCTCAGCGCCTGGGAGGCGACGGGCGAGCCCTGGGCGGTGGTGGTGGCCGCTCACGGGATGAACGACTACGCCAATGCCTTCCACTTCGCCGCCGAGGCCTGGGCGAAGGACGGGGTCACCACCTATGCCTACGACCAGCGCGGCTTCGGCCGGTCTCCGGGGCGTGGCATCTGGGCCGGCGAGGACCTGATGGTCGAGGACCTGCGCACGGTCACGGCGCTGGCCCGCGCCCGGCATCCCAACGCCATCGTCACCGTGGTGGGCGAGAGCATGGGCGGCTCGGTGGCCGCCGCCGCCTTCGCCAGCGACCGGCCGCCGGCCGCGGATCGGCTCGTGCTCTTGGCGCCGGGTGTCTGGGGCTTCAAGGCCCAGCCGCTGCCCAACAAGACGCTCCTGTGGCTCGCCGCCAACTTCACCGCCTCGAAGGTCTATACGCCGCCACGCTGGGTCACGGACCGGATCTACCCGACCGATAATCGCGAAGAGCTGATCGCCATGGGCCGCGACCGGCTGATGATCTGGGGCGCCCGCTCCGACACCCTTTATGGCCTCGTCCGCCTGATGGACCGCGCCGCGAAGGCGGTGGGCGACGACCATGTGCCGACGTTCTACCTCTACGGGGCCAACGACCAGATCATCCCCAAGAACGCGGCCTTCAAGGCCGTAAAGCGGCTGCACCCGTCGGACCGCAGCGCCTACTACGCCGCGGGCCACCATCTCCTGACGCGCGATAAGCAGCGGGCGGTGGTGATCGCCGACGTGCTGAGCTTCATCCGTGATCCCCAGGCCCCCTTACCCTCGGCGGCCCCGCCGATCCCCGGCGCGGCGTCCAGGAACAACGACCCGGCCGATGCGTCACGTCGCGCCGCGGGGTTGTGATATGCCCCGCAGGAGCGTATCCCCCGCCAAATTCATCCCTCAGGACGCAGAGTTCCCGGCATGACCTTGTTCGATTCTCCCGCCTTCGAGGGCCATGAAGGGATCCACGCCTTCTCGGACGAAAAGACCGGGCTGAAGGCGATCATCGCCGTTCACTCCACCGCTCGCGGCCCCGCGGCGGGCGGTTGCCGCATGTGGCCCTATGCCAGCGCGGCCGAGGCCCTGGACGATGCGCTGAAGCTGTCGCGGGCCATGTCCTACAAGAACGCCATGGCCGACCTGGACCTGGGCGGCGGCAAGTCGGTGATCATCGGCGACAGCCGCACCCAGAAGACGCCCGCCCTGTTCGAAGCCTTCGGCCGTGCGGTCGAGGACTGCGGCGGCAAGTACTGGACGGCCGAAGACGTCGGCGTCTCGGTGGCCGACCTGCAGAACGCCCGCAAGCACACGAAGTACGTCGCCGGCCTGGAGGGCCATCCCGCCGCCTCGGGCGACCCGAGCCCGGTCACCGCCGAGGGCGTGTTCCGCGGGGTGCGCCTCTGCGTGGAGCGGGGCCTGAAGCGCGACTTAGGCGGCGTCCGCGTGGCGATCCAGGGCGTGGGCTCCGTCGGGGGCTACCTGGCGCGCAAGCTGCACGCGGCGGGCGCGAAGCTTGTGCTGACCGACGTGAACGCCGAGGCCCTGCGCCGCGTGGCGGCCGAGACCGACGCGCAGATCGTGGCCCCCAGCGCCATCTTCGATGCCGATGTGGACGTCTTCGCCCCTTGCGCCATGGGCGGCGCGATCAGCCTCGACACCCTGCCGCGCATCCGGGCGAAGATCATCGCCGGCGCCGCGAACAACCAGCTCGCCGACGCCGAGGCCGGCCGGGAGGTGTTCAAACGCGGCATCCTCTACGCGCCCGACTACGTCATCAACGGCGGCGGCATCATCAACGTGGCCGGCGAGATCCGGGCGCTTGAGCGGGGCGAAGCCTTCGATCCGGCCTGGGTCGACGCCAAGCTGGACCGCCTGGCCTTGACGCTCGAGGAAGTGCTGGAACAGGCGCGCTCCGAGCGCCGCCCGACCAATGAGGTGGCCAACCAGATCGCCCGCGCGCGTATCGTCGGCGCGGCGGAGAAGCGGGCGGCGGCTTAAGACTGCCCCCGACGAGCGTTGCTGAGCAACACCAGCGCCGCGACTGCTGCGCCCGCCGAGATGGCCGCGCAGACCACGGTGACCGCCTGCATCGCGCGGACGAAGGCCGCCCGGCTGTCGGCCAGCAGCGCCGCACCGGCCTGACCGCCGATCCGCTCGGCCTCCGCGACCGCCATGCCGAACGAGGCGTGGTCCGTGGCGGGAGCGAAGGCCTGGTAGATCGCCACGCCCAGGCTGCCCAAAAGGGCGATGCCCATGACACCGCCGAACTCCGAGCCTGTCTCGGAGATGGCGCCCGCGCCGCCGGCCCGTTCGGGCGGGGCGGCGTTCAGGATCAGGTCGGACGTCAAGACGAAGGTCGGGCCCAGCCCGATCGACATCACCACGCAGCCGGCCACGATCGCCGGCAGGCCGCCCCAGGGCGCCAGGCTGAGCAGCACGAACCCGGCCGCCATGAGGGCGAACCCGCCCGCCACCACCCGTGACGGTCGGCCCCGGCTGACAAACCAGGGCGAGGCCATGGAGCCCACCGTGGTCGCTGCGGCGGACGGAAGCTGCCAGAGCCCCGCCTCCAGCGGCGAGAGCCCCAGCACCAGCTGCAGGTACTGGGCGATGAACAGGAAGGTTCCGAAGATCACCAGGCAACCCATCATGTTCATGGTCAGGGCGGTCGAGAACGTCTTCGACCGGAACAGCGCTAGGTCGATCAGGGGGTCGGTCAGCCGCTGCTGGCGACGAACGAAGCCGAAGGCCAGCAAAGCGCCGAGCAAAATGCTGCCCCCCGCCAGGGTCGAAGGACCATGTTCGGCCAGGTGCTTGAGGCCATAGACCATCGCCAGCACCGCGGTCAGTGACAGGCCGGCGCTGAGCAGGTCGGGCCGGCCGGCGTTGGGGTCCTTGTACTCCGGCAGCAGGATGGGCGCGGCGATCAGCACCAGGACCATGACGGGCACGGCCAGCAGGAAGACCGATCCCCACGGAAACCACTGCAGCAGCACCCCGCCCAGCACCGGCCCGATAAGGCCGCCCGCGGCGTAGCCGGTGCCCCAGGCGCCGATGGCGACGGTGCGCTGCCCTTCGTCCTGGAACATGTGGCGGATCAGCGAGAGCGTGGATGGCGCGATGGTGGCTCCGGCCACGCCCAGCAGGGCGCGCGCCGCGATCAGGGCCTCGGCGGTGGGGGCAAGGGCGGCGATCACCGAGGCGGCGCCGAACGCCGCGGCGCCGAACATCAGGATCCGCCGCCGACCGATCCGGTCCCCCAGCGTCCCCATGGTGATCAGCCAGCCGGCGACCATGAAGCCATAGATGTCGACGATCCACAGCAACTGGGTGGCGCTGGGCGCCAGGTCGGCCGAAAGCGAGGGAACGGCCAGGTTCAGGACCGTGAGATCCATGGAATAGAGCAGGCAGGGCAGTACGATCAGCGCCAGGCCGATCCACTCCCGGCGGGTCGCCTTTGCGGGCGGCGTGTCAGCCATAGCGGTCATGCGCACTCCTCGTCCTGGCGAGGACGTACGACGTCAGGGCGATCCGACATGTCACCCGGATCGCGGGCGATTTGCCTGCCAGCTCTTCCAGCCGTTGACCAGCAAGACCACGCCGGCCGCGGTAGGCAGGCCGCCGACGATCACGGCTATGGCCAGGATGAAGGTGCTGAGCCCGGCGTCTTCGCCGCGGATCAGCGAAACCAGGCCGCCGCCCCCGAACACGAGCGTGCAAGATCCGCACAGGAGCACCATGAGCCCGCCGACGGCGACCAGGGCGCCGGCGACGAAACGGGTCAGCCGATCGCTCAAGAGAATGTCTCTCCCGGCGGCGGGCGGCGGCGCAACTCCCGGCCGACGAGGAACAGGCCAAAGCCGATGGCGGCCGGCACGCCGCCAAGGGCCAAGGGAATCAGCATCGTTCCGGCGTCGTTCGGGTGGGCTATCGCGTCGACGAAGAAGACCGCGAAGAAGATGGCGCCGCAGCCGCCGCACAGCGCCATGATCAGGACGCCGACCGCTATCAGCGCCGCGCCGACAAAGGCGCGGACGGGTCCGGGCGAGCCCGGCGGTTGGACCTCGCTCATCGGGCCTGACCTTTCCTCAGGGCTTCCGCCCCGGCGGCGCCGGGCCGGTAGAAGGTGTTGAAGGTGTCGAAGGGGATGATCGTCCCGTCCGGCTGCACGAAGTGGACGCAGCTGCGCTTCACCGTGCCGAGATCGAAGTTGAAGCGGTCCAGGAACTGGCTGACCACGACCCGGAAGGTGTTCTCGTAGGCCACCTCCTGCGGCACGGCCGCCTCGGGCAGGCAGCACAGCAGGCTGGCCAGCTTCTCCGACGTATTGCCCTGGGCTGTGGAGAGCGACAGCAGTTCGAACACCTGCCGGCGCAGTTCCGGATAGCTCTCGAAGGTCACTGTGTTGGGCGCGGCCGCCACGAAGAGGTCGCGGGGCAGCATGGCCGTGACCGGCCGGACCTCGCGGCCGTTGCGCAGGCCGTAGCCGATGCAGATCTGGTCCGGGTTGCAGGGCAGGGGGATCAGGTCGTCCAGCTCGAAGACGCCCGCCTCGGCGATCCGGCGGCGCACCTCGGTCAGGACGATCCGGTGCCGCTTGGCGTCGAAGCCGTCGTTGCGCCCGGCGTCCTGGATCGGCTGGAAGGTGACGCCCCGTACGCAGCGCCAGTCCAGGGCGAAGCGGACGATGTCGGCGATCTCGTCGTCGTTGACGCCCTTCTTCAGCGTCACGACCAGGGTCGTGGAGATGTTGTTGCGCTCCAGCGCCTCCAGCGCCTCGATCCGCACGCGGGTCAGGTCGGCGCCGCGCAGCTCCATGAGGGCGTCGCGCTTCAGGCTGTCGAACTGCAGATAGACCTCGAAGCCCGGCATGTAGCCCGCCAGCCGCTCGGCGAAGCCGGCCTCCCGGGCGATGCGCAGGCCGTTGGTGTTGATCATCAGGTGCCGGATCGGCCGGGCCTTGGCCGCGTCGAGAATGTCCCAGAACTGCGGGTGGATCGTCGGCTCGCCGCCCGAGAGCTGGACTAGGTCGGGCTCTCCCTCGGCGGCGACGATGGCGTCCAGCATCCGCGCGATCTCGGCCAGCGGCCGGTGCGCCTCGCGCTTGACGGAGCTGTCGGCGAAGCAGACCGGGCAGGAGAGGTTGCAGGCCTCGTTCACCTCGACGATCGCCAGGCACGAATGCTGCTCGTGGTCCGGGCAGAGGCCACAGTCGTAGGGGCACCCGTGGTCGGTGCGCGTGGCGACGGACAGCGGCCGATCACCCGGCTTCAGCCAGTCGCGCTGGGACTTCCAGTAGTCGATGTCGTCGGCGATCAGGGTCTTCTGCACCCCGTGCTCGCGGCACCGCTTGAGGTAGAAGACCGCGCCGTCCTCGCCGATCACCTTCGCAGGGACCAGCGCCAGGCAGGTCTCACACAGGCTCGTGGTCTGCCCCAGGAACAGATAGGGCGCCGCCTTGCGCACGCTCCCGGGCGAGGCTTGCGCGATAGTAGACCCATCCATAGGCGACCAGCCCCCCACACAGCAGGTGGAACAGGTTAAGCGGCCCGATCAACGGGGGATAGGGCTTGAGGAACTCCCAACCGAAACGGGTGAGCCCGTACCAGATGCACAGGGCGTAGAACCCGCGCCGCATCGCCCACGGCCTGCGCCGCGCCAGGCCCTCGAGATAGGCGGCGAGGAACAGGCCCATGGCCAGGCTCTCGTAGACCTGCACCGGATGACGTCCGACGCCGTCGCCCAGGTTCACCGCCCAGGGGAGGTCGGCAGGGGAGCCATAGGTTCCGTCGGGAAGGCCGGCGAACAGGCAGCCCCAGCGGCCGACCACAACCCCGAGCGCGAACGGGCCCACGAACACGCCTCCGGTGGAGCCCTTGATCCCTCGCGCGGCCTTGTAGACCTCCACGCCCACGATCGCGCCGACCAGGGCGCCGACGACGCTGTGCGACAGGGCCGGATCGGCGCCGGCCAGGCTGTTCATCGACCCTGCCAGCCAGGCGCCCGGGACGGCGCCGGCGGCCAGGGCCGCAAAGTAGCCGCCGCCCACCTTGCCCGCCACCTGCTCGGTCAGGCCCTTCAGCCGCCAGCGATAGAGGACCACGCTCAGCGCCAGGCCCGCGCCCCAGGCCGCCAGGTCGAAGGCGGTGTGCGCCCAGGCGGCCGTGGGGACATCGATCATGGCCGGCGATCAAGCGCAGGGATTCGCCCGCCGCGCCAGCCAGGCCTCGCGGTCCAGGCGCCAGACCTGCGACTGGCCCATGCCGCTCACATACTCCCGCGGCTCGACGGCGATCAGTTCGGCGCCCTGCTTCTCCTTCACCCGGGCCGAAGCGCGGTTCTCGACCGCGTTCGTCAGGTAGAGGAAGGGCCAGCAGAGGGCCTCGAAGGCGTAGGCCGTCACCGCCTCTGCCGCCTCGGTGATCAGGCCCTGGCCGTGCAGGTCGGGCGCCAGCCAGAAGCCGCGCATGTCGCGAGTCTTGCCGTCGAAGGGCCACAGGTCGATGCGGCCGACCAGTTCGTCGTCGCCGCCCTTCAGCGTGATCGCCCAGAAGAATCGTTCCCCACGCGCCCGACGGGCCAGGCAGTCCGCCATGTTCGTCGCAGCGGCGTCGTCGGGGTATGGCCACGGAACGCCGGCGTGCAGCCAGCGCACCACCGCCCAGTTCGGGAAGATGCGCTGCACGGCGTCGACGTCGCGCAGTTCGTAGGGTCGAAGGATCAGCCGCGCGGTTTCCAGCACGGGCGTCGGGGGCAAGGGATCAGTCATCTCCGGTCTCTCTGGGAAATGCCGGAGGCCGGGGCGCCTTCCTTCGATCGCATGAGCCCCGGCCGGTCCGGCGGGGGCTCGTCTGGGAAGGCTAGGCCGCGTCAGTGCGCGCAGAACCGTCCCGACGCCCCGCGAGGGCGGCGCCGTTGGTACCCGACGGTTGCTGGACGGACAGGCGATCCATGGCCAGGCACATAGCACGCCGGCGGGCGATGGCCCAGCTTCAGGCTGGCGGCGGGGCCGCGGCGCTTGAGCTTACGGTCGGGCGGCGATTGCCGGAGCGCGCCGGAGGAGCCAGAGGCTCGTGGCCGTCGCTCGGGTCCAGTCGCGCCCGGATCGTGCAGACCACCCCGTCGATCGGGTAGCTTATCCGAACCTCGCCGTTCAGGTCTGCCGCCAGGCCGCGCTCGATGAGCCGCGTCCCGAAGCCCGCCCGCGTCGGCGGGTTCACCCGCGGCCCGTCGATCTCGCGCCAGGTCGCCGTGAGCTCCCGGGCGGTGCGGCCCTTCGAGAGAGCCCATTCGAACTCCACCCGGCCGCCGGAGGCCGACAGCGCGCCGTACTTCACGGCGTTGGTGGCCAGCTCGTGCAGGGCCAGGGCGATGGCGATCGCGGTCTTGGGCTCGAGGCGGACCTTCGGGCCGCGCGTCAACACGCGCTCATCGCCCATGCCCAGGCGGAAGGGCTGCAGCGCCTGGGCGACGATCTCGCCCAGGTCCGCGCCGGCCCACTGCTCGTTGGTCAGTACGTCGTGGGCCTTGCTTAGCGCCACGATGCGCGCTGTCAGGCTGTCCCGGGTGGAGAGGGGCGCACCGCCGCTGCGCAGGGTCTGGGTCACGATCGACTGCACGGTGGCGAGGGTGTTCTTCACCCGATGGTTCAACTCGTTGATCAGCAGGCGCAGGTGGGTCTGGTCCTGCTGCTGACGGTGGATCGCGCCCCGCAGGGTCTCCAGCCGCTCGCGCGCCTCGTACTGGCGCCGACGGCCGCGCAGCGCCGTCTGTACGATGCTCACCAGGGTGGTGGGGTGGAACGGCCGCTCCAGGAAGCTGACGTTGCCGAGCGCCCGGCCGTACCGCTCGGCGGCCGGGTTGCGCTCAAGCCCGCCGCCCCGGCGCGCCAGAACGATGACCGGAAAGTCGGACCACGGCGGCTGGGTCTCGACCCACCGCGCCAGCGGCGAATAGTCGTCTTCCTGCAGTACTTCCTCGACGATCAGGGCGGCGCCGGCCCCGGCCTCGCACTCCCGCCGCACCGCGCCGATGTCGGGGCAGACCTCGGCGTCCAGGCCCGCTTCGCGGAGCACTGCGGCGGCCACCGCAGCGTCACGGCCGTAGGGCGCTAGGATCAGAACCCGCTCCGGCCCCGAGGCCGCGACGTTCATTCCGCCGGTCCGTTCAGCAAGCCATTGCGGTCGCCCACAAAGTCGGGAACGCCGCGCAGAACGCCCTGGAACTGCGTCAGGGGCTCGCCCAGGCTGATGCCGCGCCTGTCGATCTCGTACTCACGGATCGTCCGCTCATGCATGCCGGCGCGCTTCTTGACGACGGAAATGGCGCGGCGGACCTGTCCCATCGCCTCGAAGTAGCGAAGCAGCAGGACCGTGTCTGCCAAGTAGGTGACATCCACGGGCGACTTCATCTCGCCCACCAACCCGTGCTGGGCGACCGTCAAGAAGGTTGTGGCGCCCTGGCGGTTCAGGAACTGCAGCAACTCGTGGATGTGGAGCAGGAGATAGTGCTCCTGGGGCATCGAGGCCTGGTAGCCGTTCAGGCTGTCGATCACCACCGTCCGCGCCCCGGACCGGCCGACGCATTGGCGAACCCGCGCCGTGAACTCGCCGGGCGACATCTCTGCCGCATCCACCTGTTCGATCAGCAGATCGCCGCTCTCCTGCAGGGCTGCCAGATCGAAGCCATAGGCCTTCGCGCGCTCGAAGAGCAGGCCCAGTTCCTCGTCGAAGACGAAGACCGCCGCCTTCTCCCCCCGCCGGATCGCCGCCAGCGAGAATTGAAGGCCCAGCAGCGACTTGCCGGTGCCGGCGGGACCCAGGACCAGGCACGCGGTGCCGCGCTCCAGTCCGCCGCCCAGAAGGTCGTCCAGGCCGGCAATGCCGCTCGGGATCGGCGTCCGATCGAACCGGGTCCGGTGCTCGCTCGACACCAGGCGCGGGTAGACCTGCAGGCCGCCGGTCTTGATGGTGAAGTCGTGGAAGCCGCCGCGGAACTTCCGCCCCCGGTACTTTGTGACCCGCACCCGCCGGCGCTCGGCGCCGTATTCGGGCGCCAGCTCCTCCAGGCGCACCACGCCGTGGGCGACGCTGTGCACGGTCTTGTCCGCGACCTCTGCCGTGAGGTCGTCCAGCAGCACCACGGTCGCGCCGTGGGTGGCGAAATAGTGCTTCAGGGACAACACCTGCCGTCGATAGCGCAGCGACCCCTGGGCCAGCAGCCGGATCTCTGACAGACTGTCGATCACCACGCGGCTGGGCCGGGAACGTTCGACGGCGTCCAGGATCATCCGCGTGGTCTCGCCGAGTTCCAGGTCGGACGAATAGAGCAGGCTCTGCTGTTGGGTCTCGTCGAGAAGGTTCTCGGGCGGAGCCAGTTCGAAGATTTCGACGCCCTCGAGGGTCCACCCGTGCGACGCCGCGGTGTCCCGCAGTTCGGTCTCGGTCTCGGAGAGCGTGACGTAGAGCACCCGCTCGCCGGCTGCCGCGCCGGCGATCAGGAAGCTGAGCGCCGCCGTGGTCTTGCCCGTGCCCGGGCTGCCCTCGAACAGATAGACGCGGTCGCGCTTCAGGCCACCGCCGAGGATGTCGTCGAGCCCGGCGATGCCGGTGGCTGCGTCGTCGGCGTGGCTCGCCGCCGGAATCTTGCTCATTGCTCCTCGTGCGAACCGTTGAAGTGGCGGCGGGGCCGCTCCACCCCCCGACAGCAAATGCACGCGAAGCGCTGCGGTTCCGCTCAGCCCGCCGTGCCGCGCCGTGGATCACGGACCGCCAGAACGAGGATGGCGAACGCCGCGGCGAGGAAGCCCAGGGACGACATGAACACCACATCGTAGCCGAACGCCTCCGCCATCAGGCCACCCACCAGGGGGCCGGCCGTGGCGGTGATGCTCTCGGCGGTGGCGGACACGGCGATGCGCATCGGGAGGTCGTCACGGCTGCCGAATTCCAGGATCATCGTCTGCGATGCCATCATGTAGCCCGATAGCGACGCGCCGAGCAGGGCGAAGGCGGCGAAGATCGGGCCCGGCGTGTGCAGGTTCAGCAGCATAACCGTAGCCCCTACCCAGCCGGCGAGGGAGACGATCAGCACGGCGCGGAAACCGACCTTGTCGCCCATGTAGCCCCAGACCAGGTTCGAGACCGTGTCGGCGCCTAGGAAAGCGAACGTCAGCAGGCCCAGCGTGGCGCCGTCGGCTCCAACGACCTTGCCGACGTAGAGGATGTAGAAGGGCGTCGCGATCCGCGCCGAGGTGGCCAGCATCTGCACCACCAGGAAGAAGCCGTAGGCCCGATCCTGGGCGATCAGCTCGGGGAACTCGCGCAGCCGGTCGCGGAACCGGGCCTGCGGCCGGGTGGTCGGCGGCTCGGGCTCCTTGAGCAGGAGCTGCAGCGCCCAGAGCCCGGCGCTGGTCAGCAGGAAGGCGAAGACGAAGGTGGTGGAATAGCCGTTGCCGAACAGGTTCGGCCCGATGAAGTACTTGCCCGCCACCCAGGCCAGCACGGCCGCGATCAGACCGCCGGTCGCATTGCGCCACGCCTGAAGGCGTCCCCGCCGGCTGATCGGGATCACCTTGGACATCAGCAGGCTGAACACCACCCGCTGGGCGCCCATGAACACGCCGAACATCAGGATGAAGAACAGGAGCGCGTAGACCAGCGGCTGCCCCGACAGGAACCAGCCCGACAGCGCCATGCCCAGGATGGCCAGCCGCCCCAGGCTGCCCATCCAGATCGCAGCCGGCATGACCTTGGTGCGGTGCTCGACCTTGGTGGCCCCGAAGATCGGCGAGATCACCCCGCCCAGTTGCTGCAGCGCCAGACCAAGCCCGACCACCACGTTGGAGCCCGAGACCGCCAGCAGATAGGCCGGGAGGAAGGTGGGCGCGTTGACCAGCCGGAAGCCGGTCATCCCCAGCATGCCGTGCAGGTAGTTGCCGAGGTAGTTCCGTTTGAGATTGTCCCAGACGAACTTCTCGTAGGCCGCCTCGCGGGCGGCCAGATCGTCCGCCGCGACCTGCGCGCCGTCCTCGCTTTCGTCCAGCTTGGCGTTCAAACCTCAGCCCGCGTCGGACGGGTTCTTCACGCCCGCCTCCCACGGCTCCCTCGCGCAGTGGAATTTTCGAAGGTTCGGTCCGGCGAACCCTTTCCGCAATGCTAGGGGGATTTGGCGTGGGCGCAATCGCCAACGTCGGCCGCAGACGGCTTCGCCTCCCGCGCGCGCAAGCTTGACGACGCCGCTGGCGTGTCCGCACCTTCCGCGCCGGTTGAGAGTGGAGGGGCGTATGCGACGGTTGATCCTGGGAGGCGCGCTGGCGGCGGGGCTTGCGGGGGCGGCGCAGGCCGCCGATTTCGTGGTGGTCTCGTCCACCGATCCGGCCATCGCTCGCGGAACGGAGTACGCCAGCGGCCAGGCGCTGCAGATCGCGCCGGGCAAGTCCGTGGTGCTGATCGACCCGGTCGGAACCGTAAAGCGGCTCACGGGCACGGCGGCGGCCGTAACCCTGCCGCGGCGCCACCTGGCGAGCGTCGACGCGGAGCGCATGGCGGTGGTGAAGCTGCTGGTGGCGCCGCCGCGCATGCGCCGGGCCATGCCGACGCTGAACCCGACCTGCCCCGAGGCCGACCTCACCACGTTCGACGGCATCCTGACGGTCGCGCCCGTCGACGGCTGCCTCACTCGCGCCCGCGAAGCGTTCGAGGCCTATGTGGGCAAGGCTGCGGGGCCGGAGCCGGCGGCGTAACGCCGCCAGAGCAGGACGAAGCCCATCACCGCCCCAGCCAGGCCGACCAGGATCGGGGCGGCGAAGGTCTGTCCGGCGGCGACCATCGCCGCCCCGGCCAGGCAAGCCGCCGCGCAGCCCAGGTCCCAGCCCGCCTCAGTCGCCACGCTGAAGCGGAGCGGGCAGGGCGAGGCCTTGGCGAGGTTGTAGAGCGGCGTCATCAGCGCCGGGATCCAGAGCGCCGTCACCAGGGCGCCCAGGGCGTTGGCCGTCACCGCAAGCCAGGGCGAACCCACGCTGGCCGCCCGCAGGCCCAGGACGGCTACCGCCACCACGAAGGCGACGACCGCCGCCGACCGTCCCCTTCCGGCGTCGATGTGTCGGCCGATGAGCAGGCTGAACGCGGCCCCGACCAGGGCCGCCAGCGCCATGGCGCCGCCATAGGCGGTGAAGCTCTCGCCCAGGGAGACGAACAGCGCCAGCTCCCAGACATAGTAGTAGCCGCCGGCGAACAGGCCGTCGCAGGCCATGAGCCCCATGCCGGCCCAGGCGGCCTTGAAGCTTCCAGGCGCCTCGTCGGCCACGGCCACCTGCGGCGCACCCAACAGCGGCAACGCCGCCGCCGCCTGGATCGCTGCGACGCCGAGGAAGGCCGGCCAGGGCCCCAAGAGCACCAGCGCCCAGCCGCCGAGCAGCGGCGCTGCGATCCCGATGACGGCGGTCAGGGCCTCGCGCGCGCCGACCTGCCCGCCCCGGTGCTCGTCGTCGCCGACGCTGGCGAAATAGGCGTGGTACGAGGTCCAGTAGAGAACGCTGCCGATCGGGCCCACCGCCACGACCGCGGCGAAGGCCAGGTCCATGCCCTGGACCAGTGGCAGGAGCGGGAAAGTCGCCGCTTCCAGCACGGTGCCCAGGATCAGGGTGGCGCGCAGCCCGATGCGGCGCGCCAGTGGTAGCACCAGCGGGCGCAGCACGAACCGGCCGGCGTTCATCGCCGCCATGGCCGCGAGGACCATGGGCGCCGGCACGCCTGCTCTCAGCAGGAACACCAGCACGAAGACGCCGCCCGCGCCCTGGGCCAGCGCCTGGACGCCGGAGTGGAGATTGACGCGGTTGATCGCGTCGTTGCCGAAGAAGCTCATGGAAGGCCTGCGAACAGAGACGCGTGCAGGCTCACGGCCGCAGGGCGGCGGAGCCGGGGGCTCGGCGGACTTGCGTCAGTCGCGGAGGCGCTCTGTGCACATGGGCGAAGTTACGCACGCCGCCCGGGCGCGCGCAAGCAGCGGTCAGATCCGCCGGTACTCGATCTTCGACCCGTCTTCGAGCTTGCCCTTGAGCGCCAGCCAGTTGCCGGAGGCGTCGTAGAAGTCGTCGATCTCGGCCTCGCCGCGGATCTGCCAGTGACCGGGCTTCACCTTGGTGCAGGTGACCTTGAGCAGCTTGGCTTCCTGTTGGTTGAATAGGGGCTTGCCGAAGCTGGCCTGGTTCCAGTGGCTGAGCGGCGCCGCATCGGCCGGGCCGCGGACGACGCCCTTGGAGCCGGTGATCTGCACGTAGCCCGGCATGGCGCGGGCGGTGGTCTTCTGGATCTTGCCGTTGCCGTTGGTGGTGGCCTCGATGCTGGCGAACTTGCCGGCCGTCCACCGCTCCACGGCATTGTGCTTGTACTTGTAGACCGGGACCGGCCCGATCTTCACCACCATGTCCACGTCGGTCGAGACGGTTTGGTTGGCCTCGTCGCCCGAGAAGGTCATCTCGTGTTCGCCGACCTTGGCGCCGTTGCGGAAGACCTGGAAGGCAAGGCGGCGCGCGGCGGCCAGCGCCGCGCCGGGCAGCAACAGCCCCACGCCGCCGGCGATCAGTTCGCGTCGTCCGAGCAGAAGGCTCATATCGAAATCCTCTAGCGCCCCACGCGCCAGTCTAGTCGGCCTATACGGGCAATCTAGTGTCCTGGACGCGGCTTATAGCTGCGGGGCTCGCGCACTGGCAGGGGCTTCTCCGGCGGCTTCTGCCCATGCTGGGGCGTCGCGGCCGACCTGGTGAAGGGATAGGCCAGCACCTGGCTCTGCTGCTGGAGGCCGTGGGTCATCGGTCGTCTCCTTCTCGCCCGGAGATCCATGACTCACGCGGCGGCCTGAAGCGAATCGACCGGACGCACATCCACGTGAACGGCCATGTTCGTGGCGCCGGGATCGCCATAGATCGCGCCGCTGATCGGCGTCGCCTCCAGCGGCGTGCGCGCCACCGCCACCGGGATTAGGTCGCCGCTCTCGGCCAGGGCGTTGGTGGGGTCGAACTCGGTCCAGCCCAGGTCCGGCAGGAAGGCTTCGCACCACGCATGGGTGGCGCCGGCGCCGCGCATCTCGCCGTGGGCCGGTGAATAGAGATAGCCGGTCACGAACCGGGCCGCGTAGCCCAGCCGCCGCAGCGCCTCGACCATCAGCCAGGCGAAGTCCCGGCACGTCCCGGCGCCCAGCCTGACCGTGTGCGACGGCTCCTGCGCTGCGCCCAGATCGCGGGGCTGGTATTCGAAGGTGTCGTGGATGGTCTGGTTCAGCCTGAGGATCAGCTCCAGCGCCGGTTCGTGCGGACTGCCGACCTGGCCCCGCAGCCACCTCAGCAGGTCGCCGTCGGCGTCCTCGGTAGCGGGGTCGATGAAGGGCGCCAGCACCGTTCGATCCTGAGGCGCATAGACGATGGGAGTCGCCGTCTGCGGATCCTCGACGCGCGGGTCGGCGAGATGGGCTGGGTAGCGCTCGATCACCAGCTCGCTCGTGATCGACAGGGCCCTCGATTGGCCCCCAGGGGTGAAACAGCAGACCGAATTGCCGAGGGCGTCGTACAGCCACCGGGTCTCCCCCGGCGGAGAGACCGTGAGCACCGCATCCATCACCCGGATGGCGTGGCTGTCGCGCGGGCGCAGCAGCAGCCGGTGCTGGGCGAAGGCCACCGGGCGCTCGTAGGCGTAGATCGTCTCGTGACGGATGCGGAGGCGGGCCATGCGGGCGGAACCGTTCGCGCGGGTTACGGTTCCGCGGCTTGCGGCGAAGCCTGCGCCCATGCGAGCACAGGCCCATGACAACTGACGTGATCGTGGTGGGCGGCGGGCACAACGGCCTGACCTGTGCGGCGTATCTGGCGGCGGCCGGCCTGAAGGTCACCGTGCTCGAGCGGCGCATTGTCGTGGGCGGCGCGGCGGTGACGGAGGAATTCCACCCCGGCTTCCGCAACTCGGTGGCCAGCTACACGGTCTCGCTGCTGAACCCGAAGGTGATCCGCGACCTGGAGCTGCCGCGCCATGGCCTGAAAGTGGTCGAGCGGAAGATGGCCAACTTCCTGCCACTGGACGGCGACCACTTCTTCGTCGGCGAGGGCCGCACCCAGGCCGAGACGGCGCGGTTCTCGCAGAAGGACGCCGAGCGCCTGCCCGCCTACTGGGACCGCCTGGACGCCATCGCCGACGTCCTGCGCGAGCTGGTCATCCAGACGCCGCCCAACTTGGTCGAGGGCGGGCTGAAGGAGGCCATCCCCGAACTCATCAAGAGCGCGGTGATCGGCCGCAAGCTCTCGCGCCTCGACCTGACCGCCAAGCGCGACCTCTTGGCCCTGTTCTCGCAGTCGGCCGGCGACTGGCTGGACGGCTGGTTCGAGAGCGACCCGATCAAGGCGGCCTACGGGTTCGACGGCGTCGTGGGCAACTACGCCAGCCCCTACACGCCGGGCTCAGCCTACGTGCTGCTGCACCACGTCTTCGGCGAGGTGAACGGCAAGAAGGGCGCCTGGGGGCATGCGGTCGGCGGCATGGGCGCGATCAGCGGCGCCATGGCCGCCTGCTGCCGCGAACGCGGCGTCCAGATCCGCACCGACACGGCCGTCGCCGAAGTGCTCACCGAGAAAGGACGGGCGACCGGGGTCGTCACGGCTTCGGGCGAGACGCTCAAGGCCCGGGCGGTGGTTTCGAACCTGCACCCGCAACTGCTCTTCCAGAAGCTGGTGGGCCCGGGCGTGCAGCCCGCCGACTTCGTCGAGCGCATCGCGCGCTACCGTTCGGGCTCGGCGACCTTCCGCATGAACGTGGCCCTGTCGGACCTGCCCCGCTTCACCGTGGCGCCGGAGCCGGGCGACCACATGACGGGTGGCATCATCATCGCGCCCACCATGGCTTACATGGAGCGGGCCTATGACGACGCCCGCGTCCACGGGTGGTCGAAGGCGCCGATCGTCGAGATGCTGATCCCCTCGACCCTGGACGATAGTCTGGCGCCCGCCGGCCGCCACGTGGCCAGCCTGTTCTGCCAGCACGTGGCGCCCGAGCTTCCGGGCGGCCGATCGTGGGACGACTGCCGCGACGAGGTGGCCGATCTGATGATCGCCACGGTCGAGAAGCACGCGCCGGGCTTCGCCGCCTCGGTGCTGGGCCGCCAGGTGCTGTCGCCGCTGGACCTGGAGCGCACCTTCGGCCTGGTGAACGGCGACATCATGCACGGCCGCCTCAGCCTGGATCAGCTGTTCTCCGCACGCCCCGTCTTGGGCGCCGGCGACTATCGGACGCCCGTGAAGGGCCTCTACCAGTGCGGCGCGGGCACGCACCCGGGCGGCGGGGTCACCGGAGCGCCCGGCCACAACGCCGCGGCCGAGATCCTTCGCGACGTGAGGCGCCGGAGGATCTGAACCGACCGGCCTACCGCGCCCGCCAATGAGCGCCGACGAACTGCCGCAGGTCCCGGTAGGCCACGACCTCCATCTCGCGAAGAGCGGCCTGCTTTTCGGCCAAGTCGCCCGCATCGAACCGGGCGCGAGCCTTCGATACCGCCTCCGCGTAGGAGGCATAGCGCGCGGCGTCGCCCGACAGCAGTCGGTCGTCGTTGATCACGCGCAGCGCCAGGGCCACGACCAGCGCGCCCACTGTGACCTCCAGGGCGAGCTTCACGTCCGTGTCCGCCGGGGCTCGTCCGGTGGCGAGCAGCACGCCCGCGACCGCGCCCGTCACCGCGGCGGCGGCCAGCAGCAGGAGGCTCAGCCGTCGCACCGCGGCGGCCCGCTGGCCGGGGGCGCCCAGGGAGTCGCTCAGCTTGCGCCGCACATAGTCGAGCTGAGCGTCGAGCCGCTGGCCACGCAGTAGGGACAGCAGTAGGTCGAGGTCCGGCGACGGCTGCGGCGGCCCCGGCGGCGTCGTCCATTCGGGAGCCACCCAGGTGTCCGCGTCGTCCACCGGCCCAGCCAGCTTCGGCACCTGGCCTGGCAGGTCTTCCGGCCTCGGCAGCAGCGAGAGCAGGCGCGACCGGGCCTGTTTCCATTCGCCGAGCGCGGCGTCGCTGGTCATTGCTCGAGCGACTAGGTCCAGGTTGTTCGCCACGGCCTGGAAATAGAGCGCGCGGACTCGCTCCGCCCCGAACCGTTGCGCCAGCCACCGGGCCTTCGAGCTGGCGCCGAACTCGTGGAAGGCCATCAGGCTGAGGCCCGCGATGGTCAGGGCGGCGGCGGCGAAGCCCATGTAGCGTTCGGCGCCCACGGTCAGTGGCGCAAGCGCCGCCAGGACCAGACCCAGGGCGGCCAGCGCCACCGAGAACAGGCCGAAGCGCCGATCGCGCCGTCCGTGGCGCGTGGCGGGCGGATCGTACCGGGCGAAAAGCGCCCGCAGCTCCGGCCAGTCCAGCACCCGCAGACCGGCCGGATGCTTGGCCCCCAGCGCCGCCCGCGCCTCCTTGGTCTGGAGCACGTCGTCGTTGGTCCAGTCGGCCAGCTGGTCCTCGAACAGACCGCGCCGCTCGCCCGGACCCCCGGCGGCGCCTGCCGCATTGGCCGTGGTCATCGCAGAGCCCCCCAATCGGCGAGGTCCCCCGACGACGCCTGGGGCGCAGTATAGCGAAGCTTCCCTAGAGCGCCTTGCGGAACTCGCTGGGCGTCACCCGAGCCGGCCGGCGGGCTCGCCGGGGCAGGCGGGTGCGGATCCACCAGAAGGCGGTGAGGGGCAGGGGCGCGAGGCCGAGGATGGAGGGGACGATGCTGGTGCGGATCGCCTCGGGAATCCGGTCCTGCTGTCCGAAGAAGAACGAGCCGGTGGCGATGAAGAGCGCCAGGCCCATGCGCCACAGATGGCGCACGGTACGGTCGCGTCCGGCGACGCCGCCGCGCCGGATCATCCGCAGGTCGCTGGCCGCCGCCAGGCCGGCGATGGCGGCAAAGGCGTAGACTGTGGCGAAGCTGTCGGCCGTACCGGTCGCCTGGCCCCAAGGAACCAGGCCCAGGCCCATGGCGGCGATGCCCAGCGGCACGAGCACCGCGCCTCGCTCGAAGGCGCCGGCCTCCCCTGGTCGCCGGCGCACCGTCGCCCAGCCTGTGGTGACCAGATAGAGGGTGAAGACCGCCGCGGTGGTGTTTGTCCATCGCCCGTCGGCGAGGAACGGGGCGGTGCAGGCGGCCACGCCGGTCATGGTCAGCATCGAGACGAAGAAGACCGTCCCCGCCACGGTGTGCCACCGACCGCCCTTGCGGGCGAACATGGCGACCCCGCCGGAGAGGATGCCGGTCGCGCCGCCCGCAATGTGGAGCACCAGCAGGAGGGTGGCGGCGAAATGGAGGATCCAGGGCGCGCCCGGAGGGGCTTCGAGATTCATGGCGACGGCCTTCAGAGCTTGGCGAGGACGTTGGCGAGGACGGGGGCGAACATGCCGACCCACGTCCCGAAGATGCCGACGCCCATGAGCAGGGCGCCGAGGACGACCGCGCCGGTCGCCGAGGCCCGCATCACGGGGCCGCCGCCGGCCTTGGCGCGCAGGTAGAGTTCGAGGACCAGGAGCGGCACGAGGTAGGCGCCGAAGCTCCAGACGTCGAAGACATCGCCGGGCCTGGGCAGGACCTTGCCGGTCGCCAGGTAGGCCATGCCGTAGGTCGCCATCCCCAGCCGCAGGAACCAGACGCCGTTGGCGACCATGAAGGTGCGCATGGCCCAGCGGCGGTGGGCGGTGAAGTCGCGGGCCACGGCGGTGCGCCAGGCCAGGCCGCCGAACGCCAGGATCAGGGCCGCGTCCAGGGTGATGGCGATGGCGGCGGGAAGGCCGGAGTCGGTGGGCCGGCCCCAGGTCATCCACAGGCCGACGACGCTGGCGGCCATCGCGGTGGTCATGAAGGCGCGGCCTATCCAGCGGTGGACCGCTGGCGCGCGAGCGCGGATCTGCGGCACGAACTGGAGCGTCCCGCCGAAGGTCACCACGGCCGCCATCAGCACGTGCGCCGCGAAGGCCAGGTTGCCGACGGTGTCGCCCGGCACATAGCCCTTGATGAGCATCTTGTTCTCGTTCCAGGCGGCGAAGTTCCCGCTGAGCGAGGTCGGGGCGTAGACGGCCAGGATGTAGGCCAGGAACAGGGCCTGGCCCGTCACCACAGTGGCGAACCAGAAGCCTGCGGCCGCCTTCAGGGCGCGTTCCGCCGTCGCCCGGGCGGAGCCGCCGGGCGTCAGGACTGCAGTGGTCATGGGACTATCTCCGGAAGGGGAGGGGTGTCAGTTCGGCTCGCGTCGTCGTCGGAGCCAGATGGCGGCGGCCAGGAACACGGCCGCGAACAGGAAGCCGAGCCAGAGGTCGGGTTGGGCTAGGACGCGCAGGGGGGCGACCTGGCCGATGTTGTCGATTGCCGCCTCAGCCTTGCCGTCGACGCTAAAGGCCTGCGCGAAGCCGCCCAGCAGCCGCTCGCCGATGAAGCCGCCGATGTGCGAAGTGCGGAACGCCAGGCCCTCGAGGATCGCCGGGATCGCGAACGGCGCCAGCGCCCAGAGGATCGGCGTCCGCCGCGCCCAGGCCGAGACCAGCAGGAACCAGGCGAACACCGGCGCCTGCCACAGGGCATTGACGATCAGGCCGTAGGGCAGGACCACCCACATCGTGGTCAGGTCCGCGTGCTTCCACAGCACGGCCGGGCTGATCCCGTTGGCGACCGTCACCGCCGTGCTCCAGACCAGCATCAGCAGCTGGGCGGCGAAGATCACCGCGAAGGTCACGACCGGCGTCACCACCAGGGGGACCGCCGCCTTCGACAGCACGGTCATCCGGTCGGACACCGGCAGGGATTTCCAGAACAGCAGGCTGCGGTCGCGCCGCTCGCCCTGCAGGGCGCCCAGCGAATAGAACGCCGCCACCAGCAGGCCGGTGAGCAGCACGGCGAGCGCCATGAAGCTGTAGGACGCCATCAGCATGTCGCCGTCCTTGGCCGAGCCCGCTTCCAGGCTGCGCAAGGCGGCCGGCAGGCGGAACGTGCTGAGCAAGGCGCCGACCAGCGCGACGGCGCCGATCACCGCCGGCGCCATAAGGACCGCCCGGTGCTCCCACAGCTCGCGCCGCACCGACCAATAGAGCACGCGCGTCCAGGGCAGGGCGCTCATTGCGGGCCTCCGACCAGCGCGACGAAGACGTCCGCCAGGCTGGGATTGCGCAGCTCGCCCAGGGTCGCCAGCCGGTCCCGGTCCGCGCCGTCGAAAATCAGGAGGCTGCGGCCGAACAGTTGGCGCTCGTGGATGGGCCGGAACGTCCGCGCCGCCGTCAGGTGCTCGGGCGCCGCCAGCAGTTCCACATAGCGGGCCTCGAACGCCTCCATGCTGCAATCCAGCACCACGCGCCCGCGGTCCAGGAACACCACGTCGGTCAGGATGTGCTGCACCTCTTCCACTTGGTGGGTGGTCACCAGGATCGTGCGGTCGCCGTCGAAGTAGTCGTTCAGCAGGCTGTCGTAGAAGGCCTTGCGGTACAAAAGGTCCAGGCCCAGTGTCGGCTCGTCCAGCACCAGCAGGCGCGCGTCGATCGCCATCACCAGCGCCAGGTGAAGCTGGGTGACCATGCCCTTGGACAGTTCGCGCACCCGGCTCGTCTTGCGGATCGAGGTCCGGGCCAGGAACCCTTCGGCCTTGGCCCGGTCGAAGCGAGGATGCACCCCGGCCACGTAGTCCAGCGCCTGCCAGACCCGCATCCAGCGCGGCAGCACCGCCACGTCGGCGATGAAGCAGACCTCGCTCATCAGTTGGTCGCGCGCGGTCCAGGGGCCCAGATCGAGCACCTTCAGCTCGCCCTGGTAGGCGGTCAGGCCCAGGATGGCCTGCAGCGCCGTGCTCTTGCCCGCGCCGTTGGGGCCGATCAGGCCTACGATGCGGCCCGGCTCGATCGTCAGGTCGACGCCATCCAGGGCCACGGTGTTCTTGAAGGCCTTGCGCAGGCCGCGGGCTTCTATGCAAGCCATGCGCTCAGCCCTTCCCCGTCGGCTTGTCGGGCTTGCCGAGCAGGTCGCCGGCCAGTCCCAGGCGCTGGATCGTGGCGAAGATCTCGGGCCACTGGTCGGTGAGGAAGCGTTCCCGCTCGGCGGCCAACAGCAGGTCGCGCGCCCCGGTGTTGACGAACATTCCCAGCCCCCGCCGCTTCTCCACCAGCCCCTCGTCCGTCAGCTGCTGGTACGCCTTCAGCACGGTGAGCGGATTGACCCGGCTCTCGGTCGCCACGTTGCGCACCGAGGGCAGCGGATCGCCCTCCTTCAGCAGGCCGTCGAGGATCATGGCGACCACGCGATCGCGGATCTGGCGGTAGATCGGCTGACTGTCGTTCCACTCTGGATCCATCGCCCGTTCCGAATGGCCTGCACGCCCCCGCGCCAGGCGACCGAGACCGTGAGTCTGCACCCACCGTCATCTGGTCTAGTGTTATATATGACTATAACACCAATCCAAGGCAAGTCTCCCTTGCGGCCGGGCTGGGCCGCCCCGCAAATACCGCCGCATGATACAAGCCGGACACGAACCCGCCCTACTGCGGTCAAGCCTTGGGGCGATGGTGTCCGGGCTTGAGGGACACCGGTTCATCTCTCCCCCCGGACCGACCCGTCCCGAAGCGCTCCTGAACGCGGCTCCCCCGTAAGAACGCCCCCACGTTGGGGGAGCCGCAACCGGCCTCAGGCGCCTCGGCTACGAGGGTCTCCGACGCGGTGACGTTAAATCGGAGACCCTCGGCCGAGCTTGCGGGCAATGCAGCCCCACCCGCGCTCGGAACGCGTTGCGCCTGGCGCAAATAGAAAGAGGCCCCTGCCTCGAGGGACGGTGCAGGGGCCGGCGGACTCCGCTCCGCATCCGGGGGGGGATGGCAGAGCGGACGCCGCAGCTTGACAATGCGCGCCCACGGCTACGGTTCCACAGTTCGCGATATGTCAGCTATCGGCGGCGGCGCGGAAACAACCACAGCCTCGCTTGCGCGAACAAAATAAGAACTCTACGTTCGCCAGGTGCCAACCCTCGATCTCAAACGCAAGCTCGCAATCCTCTCCGACGCGGCCAAGTACGACGCCTCCTGCGCCTCGTCGGGCAGCGTCAAGCGCGACTCGCGGGGCGGGAAGGGCGTCGGTTCGACGGACGGCGGGATGGGGATCTGTCACGCCTACGCGCCAGACGGCCGCTGCATCAGCCTGCTGAAAATCCTGCTGACCAACTTCTGCGTCTACGACTGCGCCTACTGCGTGAACCGGGTCAGCTCGAACACGCCGCGCGCGCGGTTCAGCGTGGACGAGGTCGTCGACCTCACCCTCAGCTTCTACAAGCGCAACTACATCGAGGGGCTGTTCCTCTCCTCCGGCATCATCCGCTCGGCGGACTACACCATGGAGGAGATCGTGCGCGTGGCGCGGACCCTGCGCGAGGTCCACGATTTCCGCGGCTACATCCATCTGAAGGTGATCCCGGAGGCTTCGCCGGCGCTGGTCAACGAGGCGGGCCTCTACGCCGACCGCATCTCGATCAACATCGAGCTGCCGAAGGACGAAAGCCTCGTCGCCCTGGCGCCCGAGAAAGACGTCGCCGGCATCAAGAAGGCCATGGGGGCGGTCAGGGTGTCGGAGGAGGCGTCCAAGGAAAGGGGTCGCAAGGCTTCGCCGCCCCGGTTCGCGCCGGCCGGCCAGTCCACCCAGATGATCGTCGGCGCCGACGCAGCCACCGATGGGGCGATCCTGAAGCGCAGCGAGAGCCTCTACGGCGCCTACCGGCTGCGCCGGGTCTATTACTCCGCCTTCTCCCCGATCCCCGACGCCACCGCCCGCCTGCCGCTGCAACGCCCGCCCTTGGTGCGCGAGCACCGGCTGTACCAGGCCGACTGGCTGATGCGGTTCTACGGCTTCGAGCGCGCCGAGATCATCGGCGAGACCGAGGACCTCGATCTCGCTGTAGACCCCAAGCTGGCCTGGGCCTTGCGCAACCGCGGCGACTTTCCGGTGGACGTGAACACCGCCGAGCGTGAGCGGCTGCTGCGGGTGCCCGGTCTGGGCGTGCGCGCCGTGGATCGCATCCTGGATGTCCGCCGCTTCAAGCGGCTGGAGCTCGCGGACGTGAAGCGGCTGTCCCGCGGCATCGAGAAGCTGAAGCCGTTCCTGGTCTGCGCAGACTGGAGCCCGGGCGCGCTCACCGACAGCGCCAACCTGCGCCAGGAGGTCGAGCCGCAGCAACTGGACCTCTTCTGATGCACGTGGTCCGCCTTGCCCACGAAACCGACTTCGACGGCTGGCGCCAGGCCGCCCGCGGCCTGCGGGCCCGCAAGGTCCCGCCCGAAGCCGCGCTGTGGACCGTCGACGGCGAGGCCACCCTGTTCGGTAACGCCGCCGAACCTGTCCAGCCTACCGACATCAGGGCCGACTTCCGGGTTCCCAAGGCCTTCGTCGATCTCGCCGCCCGGGTGATCCTGCACCGCTCGAACGAGCGCTTCACCCTGCTGTACCGGCTGCTCTGGCGGCTGCATGATGAGCGGGATCTGATGCACATCGCCTCGGATCCGGACGTCGCCCGCGCCAACCATTTCGCCAAGGAGGTCAGCCGGGCGGCCCACAAGATGAAGGCCTTCGTCCGTTTCCGGTTGGCGGCGGACGAGGGGGGTGAGGCCTATGTCGCCTGGTTCGAACCGGCCCACCGGGTGGCCGAGGCGACGGCGCCGTTCTTCGCCCGCCGGTACGCCAACATGCGCTTCTCGATCCTGACGCCCGACGCCTGCGTCCACTGGGACATGGTGGAGCTGAGCTTCACGGCCGGCGCCGATCCCGCCGACGCGCCCAGCGAGGATGCGCTGGAGGACTACTGGCGCACCTACTACGCCTCGATCTTCAACCCGGCCCGGCTGAAGGTCGGGGCGATGCAGATGGAGATGCCCAAGCGCTATTGGCGGAACCTGCCCGAGGCGGCGCTCATTCCCGAACTCATCGCCCAGGCCCAAGGCCGCACCGACACCATGGTCCGTCAGGCTCCCACCGAACCCAACCGCCGCGTCGTGAAGACAGCGGTTCGCAACAGCCGCGATGCGCCGTGGGACGGGCAGGCGCCGACCTCGCTGGCCGAGGTGGCGGCCGGCGTCGATCACTGCCGACGCTGCGACTTCTGGCGCGACGCTACCCAGGGCGTGCCGGGCGAGGGGCCCCCCGGCGCGCGGCTGCTGTTCGTCGGCGAGCAGCCCGGCGACCAGGAGGACTTGGCCGGCAAGCCGTTCATCGGGCCGGCGGGGCAGGTGTTCGATCGCGCCCTGGCCGAAGCGGGCGTGCCGCGCACGGAGACCTACGTCACCAACGCGGTGAAGCACTTCAAGCACGAGCTGCGCGGCAAGCGGCGGATCCACAAGACGCCCGACGCCGGCGAGGTCGCCGCCTGCCGCTGGTGGCTGGACGCCGAGCGGCGGATCGTGCGGCCCCGGGTCGTCGTCGCCCTGGGCGCAACGGCCGGCCTGGCGGTGTTCGGCAAACCCACCCCGATCGGCAAGCTCCGCGGCCAGGCCCTTCAGCTTTCAGACCAGGCCCAGGGCGTGGTCACCTACCACCCGTCATACCTGCTCCGCCTCCCCGACGCGGCGGCCAAGGCGGAGGCCTACGCCATGTTCGTTGAGGATCTGAGGTACGCCTGGGCGCTGGCGGCCTAGACCGAACCGGCCTTCTCGATCACCAGGATGCGCGCCTGGCCGATGGGATGCGCCACGTGCTCGTCGCCGACGTCGGCGATGAACATGTCCGCGGGTCGGAGGATCGTCGTGTGTTCGCGGCCGTCCTGGCGCCAGCGCATCTCCACCTCGCCGTCCAGGACCACGAAGACCTCGGCGCCATCGTTGACGTGCCACCTGTAGGGCTGGTCGGTCCAATGCAGGCGCACGCTGGCCCCTTCGATCGCGGCGAGGTCGCGGGCGCCCCAGGCGCCGTCGGCGGTGAACTGGCGGGCGTCGGTGACGATCTTGGGCATGGCGTCCAGATAGGCCCGCGCAAGCGGCGCCGCTAGCGCCGGCGGAGGCTGGCGGCGGCGTAGGCCGCGCCCAGCAGGGTCAGGCCGGCGCCGTAGGTCAGGAAAGAGGTCCGGTAGTCCGAGGCCTGGGCCACGAGGCCGAAGCCCAGGATCAGGACGCCGTTTGCGCACTGGGTGGCGAAGCCCTTCACCGAGGCGACGGTGGCGCGGGTCTCCATGCGGATGGCGTGGTGGAAGCGGGCGTCGGCGCTGACGTCCACCAGGCTGTAGAGGCCCAGGTAGACGAGCGGCAGGACGACCGACCAGGCCTGGTGCGTCGCCGCGGCGGCGACGATGCTGAGGCCGCCGAGGCAGGTGAGGCCGTAGGACCAGCGCACGTCCAGGCCGCGGATGCGGTGGGCCAGGATGCTGCCGACCGCCTCGGCCGTGGCGAGGGCGGCGATGAAGAGGGCGATGGCGGACTTCGCAAGGCCCACGTCGCGGCCGAAGAGCTGCCAGTAGTCGGCGGTGGCGTAGGCGACGGCCTGGACGCCGGCGATGAAGGCGATCAGGGCCGGCACGCCCGGCAGGCTCAGGGCCTCGCGGGCGCCGCGGCGCAGGTGGGCGAGGTAGTCCCAGTCGGCGACGGCGACGGCCCGGGGCGCGGCGGGCAGCCAGAGCGCCGAGGCGGCGGCGGCCACGCCGGCCAGGGCGCTGGCCAGGATCAGGACGTCGTAGCCCAGCGGCGCCGCGGCGGCGGCGGTGAGCGAGGCGGCGACCAGGCCCACGCCGCGGGCGGCCTTGGCGCGGCCGAAGACCCGGGCGTACTCGGCCTCGCGCCCCAGGGCCTTGAGCTCGTCGTAGACCACGGCCTCGAAGGCGCCGGACATGGTGGCGCTCTTCATGCCCCACAAGGTCAGGCCGGCCAGGAAGCCCCAGAAGCTCGGGAACGCCAGCCAGACCAGGAAGCCCGCCGCCCGCAGGAGCTGGGAGATGGCCAGCAGCCAGCGGCGCGACATGCGGTCGGCCAGGACGCCGCAGGGGATCTCCAGCAGCAGGCCCGTGGCCGACCAGGCGCCGAGGGCCAAGCCGATCTGTGCCGGCGACAGCCCCTTCTCGGCGAACATCACCGTGTAGAACGGGACGATCAGCAGGAAGGTGTCCAGGAACCTCAGCGCGCAGGCGCTGAGGACCAGCCGGTTCAGGCGTTGAACCCGGCTTCGGCGAAGTCCAGCATCCGCTTCAGCAGCGCATCGACGTCGCCCTCACGGGTCAGGCCGCCGGACAGGTGGTGCAGGCGGTCGAACTCGGCGAAGCGGTTGTTGTGGACCATGCCCAGCACGAAGTGCAGGCGCCAGTAGACGTCTTCCTTGGGCAGGTCGGGGCGGGCGGCCATCAGGGCGCCGGCGAACCGCTCCAGATGGCTGACGTCGTTGCGCAGCACCTCGCGCATCTCGGCCGTGCCCTCGGACCGGGCGCGGATGATGAACTGCACCGAGATGCGGCGGTCGTTGTCGGGATTGGCCCAGCGCAGGGGCGGGGCGAAGTAGGCCTCGAGGATGTCGCGGACCGGCGGCTTGCCGTCGTGCCTCGCGGCCGCCTCGTGCAGCATCCGCGCCCGCTCGCGGTTCAGCTCGGAGGTGCGCCGGCGGAAGATCTCGAAGAGCAGGGCGTCCTTGGAGCCGAAGTGGTAGTTCACGCTGGCCAGGTTCACCCCCGCCTCGGCGGTGATGTCGCGCACCGAGACGTTCTGGAAGCCGTGCAGGGCGAACAATCGCTCAGCCGCGTTGAAGACCGCCTGCTTGGTGGCGGCCTCGGCCTCTTCGGTCTCGGACGGGTCCTGAATCAGGGGATCGGTCATGCGAATCCCATAAGCGCTACCGGATGCTAGGCCTATTGCGCGATCAGCGCGACAACTCCCGCATCGCCTTTTCCAGCCCGTCGATGGTCAGGGGGAACATCCGGTCGCCCACCAGCTGCTTCATCACGCCGATCGAGGGCGTGTAGTCCCAGTGGCGCTCGGCGGTCGGGTTCAGCCAGACCATGTGTTCGTAGATCTGGGCCACCCGGTCCATCCAGATGGCGCCCGCTTCCTCGTTCCAATGCTCCACCGAGCCGCCCGGATAGGTGATCTCGTAGGGGCTCATGGTGGCGTCGCCGACGAAGATCACCTTGTAGTCGTGCGGATACTTGTGCAGCACGTCCCAGGTGTTCATCTTTTCGGTGTGCCGGCGCCGGTTGTCCTTCCACACGCCCTCGTAGAGGCAGTTGTGGAAGTAGAAGAACTCCATGTTCTTGAACTCTGAGCGCGCGGCGCTGAACAGCTCCTCGCAGACCTTGATGTGGCTGTCCATCGACCCGCCCACGTCGAGGAACAGCAGCACGCTGATCTTGTTGCGCCGCTCGGCCCGCATCTGGATGTCGAGATAGCCCTTTTCGGCCGTCCCCCGGATGGTGCCGTTCATGTCCAGCTCGTCGGCGTGGCCCTCGCGCACCCATTTGCGCAGCCGCCGCAGCGCCACCTTGATGTTGCGGGTGCCGAGTTCGACGCTGTCGTCGAGGTTCTTGTACTCGCGCTTGTCCCAGACCTTGATCGCCTTGCCGTGGCGGCCCTTGTCCTGGCCGATCCGCACGCCCTCGGGGTGATAGCCGTTGGCGCCGAAGGGCGAGGTGCCGCCGGTGCCGATGGCCTTGTTGCCGCCCTCGTGGCGCTCCTTCTGTTCCTTGATCCGCTGGGCCAGGGCCTCCATCAGCTTGTCGAAGCCGCCCATGGCCTCGATCTGGGCCTTCTCTTCCTCGGTCAGGAACTTCTCGGAGATCTTCTTCAGCCACTCGGCTGGGATGTCGGCGGTGAGCCCTTCGCCGTCCGTCTTCTCCAGGCCCTTGAAGACGTGGCCGAACACCCGGTCGAACTTGTCGAGGTTCTTCTCGTCCTTCACCAGGGCGGCGCGCGAGAGGTAGTAGAAGTCCTCCACCGAACGGTCGATGACCTGCTTGTCCATCGCCTCCATCAGGGCGAGGTATTCCTTCAGCGTCACGGGCACCTTGGCCTCGCGAAGCTCGGTGAAGAAGCGCATGAACATCGGCAGCTCGCGTCGAACGGTCGTTTGAACGCGAAGGATGGGGCCGCCGGTTCCCGATGTCCAGTGCGGCCGGGGTCGCGCCGGCGCGCAGGCGCACGCGCCGGCGGCGCGGCGGGCGGCGTTTCGGGTGTTGCGATCGGGGGAACGGGCCGCACCGGGGGCGATGGGCGCGGCGTCAGGCGGAGCTGCGCCACGGGTCGGCCGGGTCCGGGTCCGGGGGTGAAGGCGCTGGCGGGGCCGGCGGCTCCGGCGGCGGCTCGGGATCGGGCAGGCTGCGCCATTCGCCCAGGGCCCGAGGGGGCAGGCCCAGGATGCGGCTGACCTCGACCACGTCCTCGTCCAGCGGCCGGGCGGCCGGGGCGGGCCAGCGCCGCACCGCCTCCAGGCGCTCGTCCAGGAGGACGAACAGGTCCTCCGGCGTCTCCTCGGTCTCGAGGCGCTCGCGCTCGTCCCAGATCAGCCGGCGCAGGGCAGTGCGCAGCTCGGCCTCGCGGGCGAGGACGGCGGGGTCGGGCGTGGCGGCGGGTGCGGCGGCGGCGGCGGGATCGTCGCCGTCTTCGTCGCCGGCCCCGTCCTGGTCCTCGTCATCGTCGAAGTCTTCGTCGGCCTCGTCCTCGTCGTCATAGGCCTCGTCGTCATGAGGCTCATAGGCCGGGCGGGCGTAGCGCATGGCGAAGGGCGCCAGGATCGCGTCGCGGTCGGCCTTCAGCCGCGCCTCGCGGGCGGCCTCCAGGGCGTCGCGCGCCGCATCGCGCCGAAGCTTGGCGGTGAGCGCCAGGCTCTGCCGCGCCGAGCGCGCGATCCGCTGATAGGCGCGGGCCAGGTCGGCGATGGTCGCCGGATCGTCCGCCGCCAGCGCATGGGCATGGACATGCCGCGCCAGCGCCATGTCGAGCTCAGCCAGCTCGGCGAGGGACGCCTGTTCCTGTTCGGTGAGGTCGAGATCCGACGCCATGAACGAAAAGGGAACATGGGGTGGGGGTGGGAGTCAAAGTTTGTTGGGGGGCTTGACTCATTTCCAACGTTGGGAATGGCGGCTCCGAGAGTTTGGACCGGCTAGCCGCCAGGACTAAGAGCGCGCTGCGCTAGACCCGTTCGATCTGAACGGAGACGCCTCTGACGTCATAGATGTCGACCGCGCCGGCTACCGCGCGGCTAGGGTCGAACAGCGCAAGGTTGATCCCGTCGCTGACCGAGCTGCGGTAGACGACCCCGTCATAGCCGCGCTTCTTGATAAACTCACATAGGTATTGACTGGGTACGTAATCGATAGCTGCGCCACGCGGCAGCACGGGGCGGGTCAGTTCGTCACCAAGGCGCTCAAGAAAAGGGATGTCTGCCCGCAGCTGGCCGATCGCAGCAGCATCGGCCAGCAAGAACGGGGATACCAGCTGGCGGGGATTGCGCAGATCAACGGCGGTAAGAGCTCCTTTGATCTTGAAGTCTGCGACGCACGCCTTCTCACCTGTGTGCGGCCTCACCTCGGCGACGGCCGTATCAGGCTTGGAGCCGACGTAGAGATAGGGAATCCCCGGCGGATTAGCGCGGCCATGGGAGACCTCACGTGGCGGCGGAGCGCCCATCTCCTCAATGGAGTGGGGGTTGTCGCCAGTCATGATGCGAGCGCGATACCAGACGTCCGGCATATCGTCCGCCGGCAGGAAGGCCAGGAGATCTCGAAGCCGGTCCTCGTCGATCGCCTGATCGAGGAAGTAGCGGTTCTTCCACATCAGCTCCTCGCGCAGCGTCTCCCATTGCACTAGGCCGGTACTGGTGAAGCTGGAGGATGGCGAAAACCGCTTCCGCACAATCTCGCCGTCATCGAGAATTTCGCTGAGCAACTCCTTGGCATGGGCGGCATCCATCGCCGGATGCGAAAATAGCTGCCAATCCCGCTTCATCAGCTCAATGAGCGTGGAACCTTCCTCGTCTGCCTCGTAGGCGCTGATCAAGAGTTCGAAAACATCTGCGAGTGCATTGGGCGGTACCAAGGGCACGTCTCTTGATCCGCAGTAGCCGCAGTCGCCTGTTGCTGCACTCAGCGACGGGATGATGTCGCGGCGTAAGCCGCGATCGCCGAAACATTCCGGACAGCAAAGCGCGCCCATCTCCGGTGCTATGACAAATAGCGAGCCAGCGTTTCGACGTGGTGGATCATCGACAGCTTCTTCACTTGGCCGAGCCCAGGGAAGTGCTTTTTGGCGTATAAGTCACGGAACTCCGTGATCGCGGAGGTGTCTTCCAAATGTGACATTCTACCATCAAGCTTTTTGATCAGCTTTGCTAAGGCTTGGGCGAATTTTCCCGCTGGATCGGTAGGGGTATCTTTGGAGTCTGAGACGAAATGATAAATATACATCACGTCGTCTTTCTCCGGGTTGATGAAGGTCAGATGGATGGCCACGGCGTACGCAGGCCCGCCGCCTTCGGTGAAGTCGTCGCCGACGATCAGGAAATCGCCGAAGCCGTCCATGCCGTCGTCTGCGTACGTTAGGTGTAGCTCTGAAAAGACCTCCATCGGCGGATGGTCGGCGTTGCGCCGTCTCTCGAACCCGTCTCGCAACAGAATCCTTCGGCTGCCGCGAAAGTGTTTCCGATATAGAGTTCCGCAGTATTTCTCGAAGAATACGTGTTGAGTGTCAGGGAGGATGTCGCCGATATCCTCGGCCAAGCCCTTGCCGTCAGTGAAGCCGGCGTGAACGAAGACGGGTCTGTGGTCTTCGTGGGCCTTGTAACATCCCAGCGCGTCGCGTCGCGACATATGCTCCTTAAGCAAAATGCCAGCGCTGATGCCTCCCTTGCCAAGATACTTGGCTCTCAAAAGTGTGGAGATACCCGCGCCGTCGTCGGAATGATCCCCGTGGTAGGGGTTGACGATGACGATGGCGTTGCCCCCGGCCTCGCAAACCGCCTTCAGAGCGCGATCAAGGCCGTTAAGGGTTTCCTTCACCGGTTCAATGATGGGCACGAATCCGGCCGCCGCCATCACGGCGGCAGTTTCGCGGACTGTGATCAGTTCGAACTGCTTGCCGCGAAAATAGGGGTAGTACATGCCGTGTCAGCCCCAGGTTAGCGCTTCCTCGAAGGGTGTAGACACAGCTTTGACTAGCCGTTCATGGTCGGCGCGTCGCACCTGAATCGACAGGGCAGCAGGCTGTAGCGAAGCTGGCAAGCGGTCAACCAGTGCATGCAGCGGCGCGAGATTACGCGTCTGCTTCAGAACCGATACCATTTCGCGATGCACTGCAGCCGCGTCTAGCTGTTCGAACTTCGTGCGCAATGCGCGATGTAGCTCCGTGTTCGGGACGTCCGGCGGCTCGCCACCCAACGCGGTCAAAATCTTGCACGCCTCAGCAGTCCGTAGCGCCTCGAAGATTGCGACCGGGCACACGGCGTCGAAAGTTTCAACGGCTTCTCGCACAGTGTTTATTCGATCCCACCGAACCAAGCTCAGGACGCCGACTTCGGCGGGCGTGGCCTTGAGCACGTCGCTGACGTGGTCTTCGCCTGCAATCACGTAGGCCTTGGCAAAGACCCGTCGGTACTGGCGAATTTGATTCTCAAGACGGACAAGCGAGTCCCTCTCCGATTTGATTTCGTAGACCGTCGCCGTGCCGTTGAGGATTACCAGGTCGGCCTTACATGCCCCTGCGCGAAACTCAGCGAGCATTGCAGCAGTGTTGAGCGAGTGTTTCCCGAGCAGGACATTGTGGGTCAGGGCGGAGCGATAGACGTATTCGTCTCTGGCTCCCGCCCGTCTCAAGCGTGAGAACGCCGCGTCAAACGCTTCCGCCACGGTAGGGCCAGTGAATCGGCCGTCCAGCAGGCCGGTTTCGCCGATCAGCCTCGCAAACGTCGCAGAGCGCCCCTTGGTCGCCATTTCGCGAAACACGGTCGCTGAGAATAGGCGTGAAAGCGCTGCTAGTTGGCTGGGGGTGTGCACCACAATCCCTCCGCGTCCCGCCGGGCGGGTCGCTCGGAAACACGACTCTCCTTCTAAGTTAGGAGGCGCGTCGTGGGAATCCTCGAATTTCGCCGCCACTGACTAGCGTCGGCTTCCCGCCTGGATGCCAAGATTTCCTCATAGCCCCAGCCTACTGCAACTCAGTTACCCACGCGGCTGATCGCCTTCGCCAGCAAGAGCGTCGTAAGACCGCTGTTCCACTCCTCGTCCGGATACCGATCGACTTCCCGGTAGCCGCGGGCCCGGTAGAAGGCCTGGGAGCGGGCGTTGAAGGTGTCCGTCTCCAGCCTGACGACGGGAAAGCCCGCGCGGGCGATCTCGGCCTCTGCCACGTCCATCAGGCGGCTGCCGATGCCCAGGCGCGCGTGGCTGGACCGCACGTGCAGGGCGTTCACGAAATCAGCCTCCCAATCCACGAAGCCCACGACCTGGCCGTCCACCTCGGCGACGTGGAACAGGCCGCCCCGTTCGGCGACGTAGGCGGCCGGGCGGTCCGCCTCGCGGAAGGCTCGCGCCGCCTCGGGGGTCAGCTGGGGCAGCCAGGTGATCTCGTAGGTGTCGTGGAGCACCTCCCGCAGGCTCGCCGCGTCGGACGGACGGCTGCGGCGAACGCGGATGCTGGAGAGGGGCGCCATCCGCCCTGGTTACGCCGGCGCGGGGAGCGTCACAATGCGGTCGGGGCGGAGGCGGGCGCCGGAGCTGTGGCTCGCCCCCTTGTTTGTTGGCTGGCTGCT
>NZ_MHXN01000024.1 GCF_001824475.1 Phenylobacterium sp. RIFCSPHIGHO2_01_FULL_69_31
TGGGAACCGCCCCGCGCGGCCTGAACCGGAGACCGGCGGGGCCGCGCTCCCGCCGGTTTCCTTTTTCTTAGTCCGAGGAGAGGAGAGACATGCCTAAGCGCCAATCGCGCCTGCTTTGTTCTGTCGCCCTCGCCGCCGCGCTGGCCGCGGGCGGCGTGGGTCCGCTGACCGCGCCGGCGGCCGTGGCCCAGCCGGCGCGCAATCTGCCGGCCGGCGTCCCGTCGAGCTTTGCCGATATCGTCCAGCGCGTCGCGCCCGCCGTGGTCTCCATCGACGTGACTCGCAGCGCCCCGGCCCGTCCGAACCTGCCGCAGCTGTTCCCCGGCTTCCCGTTCTTCTTCGGATTCCCCGGGACGCCGGACGGCAACAACGGGACGCCCTCTCTGCCGAATGCGCGGGTGTCGGGCTCGGGCTTCTTCATCACGCCGACCGGCTACATCGTCACCAACAACCACGTCGTCGAGAACGCGACCAAGGTGAGCGTGCGCACCAACGAGGGGCGCGAGCTCGAGGCGCGCGTCATCGGCCGCGATCCGCTGACGGACCTGGCGGTGCTGAAGGTCGAGGGCTCGAACTTCCCCTATGTGACCTTCGAGACCAACGCGCGGCCGCGGGTCGGCGACTGGGTGATCGCCATGGGCAATCCCTTCGGCCTCGGCGGCACCGCCACCTCGGGCATCGTCTCGGCCTATGGCCGCGACATCGGCGAGGCCTATGTGGACTACCTGCAGATCGACGCCCCCATCAACCGGGGCAACTCCGGCGGTCCGACCTTCGACGTCTACGGCCGGGTGATCGGCGTCAACACGGCCATCTTCTCGCCCTCGGGCGGCTCGGTCGGCATCGGCTTCGCCATTCCCGCCGAGATCGCCGACCGCATCACCAAGCAGCTCATCTCCGGCGGTTCGATCGTCCGCGGCTACATCGGCGCCATGGTGCAGAACCTCACGCCGGAGATCGCCGAGAGCCTCGGCATTCCAGGCCGCAAGGGCGCCCTGGTGGCCGAGGTGACCCCGGGCGGGCCCGGCGACCTGGCCGGCCTGCGCGCGGGCGATGCGATCCTCAGCCTGAACGGCCAGGAGCTGACCTCGTCGTCCGACCTGACCCGGCGCGTCGGCGCCGCCCGCGAGGGCGACCGGCTGCGGCTGGAGATCTGGCGCGAAGGCCGTCGCCAGACCCTGGAGCTGCGGGCCGGGCGCCGGCCCGCCGATGATGCGCCCGGCGTGGTCAATCCGGCGGACGCGGCGAGCCTCGGCCTGACCCTGCGCCCGCTCGACCAGGCGGCCCGCACGCAATACCGGCTGCCGGCGACGGCGCGCGGCGTCGTCATCGACGCGGTCTCGCCAGGCTCGGACGCCGCTGAGAAGGGGCTCCGCGCCGGCGACGTGATCGACCGTGTGGGCGAGCGCAGCGTCGCAGCGCCGGCCGATGTCCGCGAGGCGATCGATGCGGCGCGGCGCCAAGGCCGGCCTTCGGTGCTGGTGCGCGTGTGGCGTGAGGGGCGGAGCCTGTTCGTGCCGCTGCGGCTGACGAGCTGAGGCGACACGGCGTCGCCGGCGGCGGACACCAGATCCGACCGCCGGCGCGCCCAGCCGAGGACGGGTCCGCATGCTGCACGAGACGCCCCTGATCGCCACCCTTACCCTGGCTTTCGTCGGGGCGTCGGTGTTGGGACTCATCGCCGGCCGGCTGCGCCTGCCGCCGATCCTGGGCTATCTGCTGGCCGGCGTCGCGCTGGGCCCGTCCACCCCCGGCTTCACGGCCAATCCGGAGCTGGCCTCCGAACTGGCCGAGATCGGCGTCATCCTGCTGATGTTCGGGGTGGGGCTGCACTTCTCCTACCGCGACCTCGTCAAGGTCCAGAGCATCGCGCTGCCGGGCGCGATCGCTCAGATCGTGGTCGCGACCCTGCTCGGCGCAGGACTGGCGTTGGGGATGGGCTGGCCGCTCGCCAGCGGCCTCACCTTCGGCCTCGCCCTTTCCGTGGCGAGCACGGTCGTCCTCGTCCGCGCGCTCGAGGAGCGCCAGCTCCTGGACACCCGAAGCGGCCACATCGCGGTCGGCTGGCTGGTCATCGAGGACCTGGTCATGGTGGCCGCCCTGGTGTTCCTTCCGGTGATCGCCGGGGCCTTGCCGGGCGGACGCCCCGACATGTTCGCCGAGCATGGCGGCGTGGGCCTGTCGCTCGCCGCGACCTTCGGCAAGCTGGCCGCCTTCGTCGCCCTGATGATCCTCGTCGGCCGCCGGGTGATCCCCTGGTCGCTGGCCAAGGTCGCCAGCTTCGGGTCGCGTGAACTCTTCACCCTGACCGTCCTCAGCATGGCGGTGGGCGTCGCCTATGGCGCCGCCAAGCTGTTCGACGTCTCCTTCGCCCTGGGGGCCTTCGCCGCCGGCATGATCCTCAAGGAGTCGGAACTCAGCCACAAGGCGGGCGACAACATCCTTCCGCTCCGCGACGCCTTTGCGGTGCTGTTCTTCGTCTCGGTCGGCATGCTGTTCGACCCCCGGACCCTGCTCGAGCGGCCGCTTGCGGTGCTGGCGACGGTGCTCACCATCGTCGTGGGCAAGTCGGTCGCCGCCTTCCTGATCGTGCGCGCCTTCCGCCACCCGCAGGACACGGCGGTGCTCATCGCCGCGAGCCTCGCCCAGATCGGCGAGTTCTCCTTCATCCTCACCTCCATGTCCCAGAACCTCGGCCTGCTGCCCGAGGAGGCGCGCGACCTGGTTCTGGCAGGCGCCATCGGCTCGATCCTGCTCAATCCCGCGGTCTTCTCGCTGGCTACGGAAATGCGGGCGAGGCGGCTCGGGCGCACCCCGATCCGGGACCTGGGCGACGAGCCGCTCAAGATCGATATCGCCGCGCCTCACCAGAGCGAACTGGCCGACCATGTGATCGTGGTGGGCTACGGCCGCGTCGGCCGGCGGATCAAGGAGGCCCTCGACCGGGACGGCGTGAAGGCGGCGGTCATCGAGACCGACATCGAGCGGGTCGAAGCCCTACGGCGCAACGCTGAGATTGCGATCCTCGGGAACGCGACGCGTGAGGAGGTGCTGCTGGCGGCCGGCGCCAAGACCGCCGTCTGCCTCGTCCTGGCGATCCCCGACGGGTTCGAGAGCGGCGAGATCGTCACCCGCGCCCGCGCCCTTAATCCTCAGCTTCGCATCGTGGCCAGGGCCCATTCGGAGGAGCAGACCGACCGTCTCCTGGCGAGCGGCGCGGACCGGGTGGTGATGGGGGAGAGCGAGATCGCCCGCACCATGCTGGCCGATCTCAGCGAGGCCGGCATCCTGCTGCCGCCTCAGCCGGAACAAGGCCTGGAGGCGGTGGCGCGTTCGCCCTGAGCGCCCCGCGCAGAAGGCGCTCGCAGCGACACGTATATATAGTGTCAGAGAAAGAACGCCGGCCGCTGAGAGGGGCGGCCGGCGTCGTGCTAGTGGGTTTGCTTAAGCCGCCATGGCGGCGTTCGCGCCGGCCTCGGGCTTCTTCGGCGCCTCGGCCACCGCAGCCTCGGTCGTGATCAGCAGTCCGGCCACGGAGGCGGCGTCCTGAAGGGCGGTGCGCACGACCTTGGCGGGATCGATCACGCCGGCCTGCACCAGGTCGACATATTCCTCTGTCTGGGCGTTGAAGCCGAAGGTCGGCGAGGCGTTCTCCAGAATCTTGCCGACGACGATGGAGCCCTCGACGCCGGCGTTTTCCGCGATCTGGCGGATCGGCGCCTGCAGCGCACGCCGCACGATGGCGATGCCGGCGTTCTGGTCGTCGTTGGCGCCGTTCAGGCCCTCCAGCACCTTGCTGGCGCGCAGGAGCGCTACCCCGCCGCCCGGGACGATCCCTTCCTCGACAGCCGCTCGCGTGGCGTGCATGGCGTCGTCGACGCGGTCCTTCTTCTCCTTGACCTCCACCTCGGTCGAGCCGCCGACCCGCACCACGGCGACGCCGCCGGCGAGCTTGGCCAGCCGTTCCTGCAGCTTCTCGCGGTCGTAGTCGGAAGTCGTCTCCTCGATCTGACGCCGGATCTGGCCGATACGGCCCTGGATGTCGGCCTTGTCGCCGGCGCCTTCGACGATGGTGGTGTCGTCCTTGGTGATGATGACCTTCTTGGCGCGGCCGAGCTGGTCGATGGTCACGTTCTCCAGCTTGACGCCGAGGTCCTCGCTGATGAACTGGCCGCCGGTCAGGATCGCGATGTCCTCCAGCATCGCCTTGCGACGATCGCCGAAGCCGGGCGCCTTCACGGCGGCGACGCGCAGGCCGCCACGCAGCTTGTTGACCACGAGGGTGGCCAGCACTTCGCCTTCGATGTCCTCGGCGATGACCAGGAGCGGTTTGCCGGATTGCACCACCTGCTCGAGCAGCGGGATGAGCGGCTGCAGGGTCGTCAGCTTCTTCTCGAAGATCAGCACCAGGGCGTCTTCGAGCACGGTCTCCATCCGGTCGGGATTGGTGACGAAGTAGGGGGAGACATAGCCCCGATCGAACTGCATGCCCTCGACCACCTCGAGCTCCATCTCGAGGCCCTTGGCTTCCTCGACCGTGATCACCCCCTCGTTGCCCACCCGCTCCATGGCCTGGGCGATCATGGCGCCGATCTCGCGCTCGCCGTTGGCCGAGATGGTGCCGATCTGGGCGATCTCCTCGTTGGAGGACACCTTCTTGGAGGTGGAACGGATCTCCTCCACGACGGCGGCGACGGCCTTGTCGACGCCGCGCTTCAGGTCCATCGGGTTCATGCCGGCCGCCACCGACTTCAGGCCTTCCTGGACGATGGCCTGCGCGAGGACGGTGGCCGTAGTCGTGCCGTCGCCGGCCTGGTCGTTGGTCTTGGAGGCGACCTCGCGCAGCAGCTGGGCGCCGAGGTTCTCGAACTTGTCCTCCAGCTCGATCTCCTTGGCGACGCTGACGCCGTCCTTGGTGGTGCGCGGCGCGCCGAAGGACTTCTCGATGACCACGTTGCGGCCCTTGGGGCCCAGGGTCACCCGCACGGCGTTCGCCAGGATGTTGACGCCGCGCAGCATGCGGTCGCGGGCGTCGGTGGAGAAGTGGATCTCTTTCGCTGCCATGTTCAGCACTCCTGCGTCAGGCGGCGTCCAGGACGCCCAGGACGTCGCTTTCCTTCATGATCAGGAGGTCTTCGCCGTCGATGCGGACCTCCGAGCCGGACCACTTGCCGAACAGCACCTTCTGCCCGGCCTTCAGTTCGGGTTCGAGACGCCGGCCGTCCTTGTCCCGGGCGCCGGGGCCGACGGCGAGCACCTCGCCCTGCTGCGGTTTTTCCTTTGCGGTGTCGGGGATGATGATCCCGCCCGGCGTTTTGGCGTCTTCTTCGACGCGCCGGACGAGGATCCGGTCCCCGAGGGGTCGAAACGTCATTCCAGCCTCCGTTCCTCCGCCGGGCCCAGGGGCCCAGCCCCTTCATCCTCTTAAAGTTCAGCCGAAAGGGCGGCGCGCCAGCTGCGCCATGTCAGCCCGGCCGGCCCCTCGCGCGCGAAACGTCGGCGAAGCGGCAAAGTTCCGCAAAAGGAAGTACTCGTGCGGTGACGTTGCTTGCGGCGGGCTCCGATGGTGCACCACAGTGCACCGTCTAGACAGTGCAGGCCAAGTGGAGTTCCGCGAAACCCCGTCGCCCAGCCCTACGTTTTGCGCTGGTCCGTTCCACTCGGAGGCCAAGATGACCGAGCCCCAGCCGCCGTTCCCCGACCAGAGCCAAACCCCGCCGGGGACGACGTCACAGATGGAGCCCAAGCCCGACCACGGCGAGCAGTCCTACAAGGGATCGGGCCGCCTGGCAGGCAAGGCAGCCCTGATCACCGGCGGGGACAGCGGCATTGGGCGGGCCGTGGCCATCGCGTTCGCGCGGGAGGGCGCAGACGTCGCGATCGGCTATCTCAACGAGCACGACGACGCCGAGGAGACCCGGCGCTGGGTGGAGACGGCGGGACGTCGCTGCCTCTTGCTGCCCGGCGACCTTGCCGACCCGGCGCATTGCCGCGCCTTGGTGGAGAAGACCGTCAGCGAATTCGGTCGGCTCGACGTGCTGGTCGACAACGCCGCCGAGCAGGCGACCTACAAGAGCCTCGACGAGATCAGCGAGGAGGCCTGGGCGCGGACCTTCCAGGTCAACATCCACGCCATGTTCCACCTGGCCAAGGCGGCCCTGCCGCACCTGAAGCCGGGGTCGGCGATCATCAACACCACCTCCATCAACGCGGACGATCCCAATCCCTCCCTGCTGCCCTATGCGACCACCAAGGGCGCCATCCAGAACTTCACCGCAGGTCTGGCGCAGATGCTCGCCGAGAAGGGGGTGCGGGTGAACTGCGTCGCGCCGGGTCCGATCTGGACCCCGCTGATCCCGGCCACCATGCCGCCCGAGAAGGTGAGGCAGTTCGGGGCCAACACCCCGATGAAGCGGCCGGGCCAGCCCAAGGAAGTCGCACCGGTCTATGTGCTCCTGGCCTCGGACGAGGCGAGCTACGTCTCGGGCGCAACGGTGGCCGTCACCGGCGGCCGGCCGATGCTCTGAGGCCGTCGGGCCGCCGCCGTGACCAGGAGCTTCCTTTCAGTCGCTTCGACCCGCGCCAGGAAGCGTCCCGGCCGAACCCCGCGCGAGCCGGCGCTCGCGCGCTTCGGCCATCCGGCGCTGCACGAAGCCCTCCTCGAACTCGCTGGGCAGGATGACCGGGACCTGCAGGCAGATGCTCTGGGTGGGAAGGACGTCGCGCCAGGCGGCGATCAGCTCCTTGTAGGCCTGGCCTACGGGCCGGATTCGCCGGTCGAGGTCATAGAGCCCAAGCGCGTTCACCCGCCCGTTCTTTTCGCGAAGCGCCGTGTCCCAATCGACCTGATCGGTCAGCGAATACCAGGTGAAGCCGACGATCGGCACGCCGTCGTTGCGGATGCGCAGGACGTTGGCCCACTCCTTCCAGAGCCACAGGACCGCCTCGTCGCCCCGTTCGCCCTGAAGGTAGTTGGTCTCGGTGTGCATCACCGGCAGGTGATAGCGGGCGTAGTACTGCCGCGTGATCTCGTCGTAGCCGAACACCTCCCCGGCGGCGCGGGTGTGGCCGTCCGGCCAGATCCGGTGCTCGTTGGTGACGTAGTAGTCATTGCCGAGGATGCAGTGCGACTTCAGCCGCGCGTGCATGAAGAAGTCGTACTCCGCCGCCGTCATCCCGTTGTCCATCAGGTAGCGGTACATCTCGGAATTGACCCGGATCCCGTAGTTCAGGTCGAGCGCCAGGAAGCGCACGGCGTTCATGAACTCCGCCGGGCCGATGGCCGCGGGACTGTCGGCATGGAAGTATTCGGAGGACTCGCTCTGTACGAAGAGCGCGTCGGGACGCACGTCCAGGATCGCCTGCATGGCCAACACATTGGCCCGGGCGATGTGCTTGAGGGCGGTGACGAAGCCGCGGTCGGTCGTCATCTGCTCGTTCCACCAGCCGTACCTGGCCGAGAAGGTGGCGCAGATGAACATCTCGTTGATCGGGGTGTAGAGCTGCACCCAGGGAAAGCGCCGTGCGAAGTCGCCGGCGTAACGGGCGAAGAGGGCGGGGAAGTCGGGGTTCTGGAAGTTGCCGATCCAGTCCGGCACGCCGAAGTGGCAGAGGTCGGCGATCGGGACGATGTCGCGCCGTCTCAGCTCGGCGAACGCCTGATCGGTGAATTCCCAGTCGTAGCGCCCGTCCGCCAGCCAGACCCGGTGCAGCGGCGGGCCGTAGCGCAGGAAGTGGACGCCGAGATCCTGGACGAGGGCGAAGTCCTCCTGCCAGCGCGCGTAGTGGCGGCAGGCGTCCATCTCGTCGACCCGCGTGCGGCCCTGGTGGATGGTGGGGTAGGAATTCTCGATCCCCGTGGCGAACATGAAGAGCGTCATCGGTCCGTCCTGAAAGCCTCCGGGGAAACAAACACGGCCTTGCCGCGAAGGTTCTCGGCAGCCGTCGGAGCCTACGGACCATGAGCGCAACCCCGCCGGGCGACGTTCGATCGGCCACCCAGGAGGTGGGGGCGCTGCTGGGGCAGATCATCCGCGAGGAGGACCCGGCCGCCTTCGCGCGCATCGAGGCGGTGCGTCGGCTCGCCGTGGCCCGCCACTTCCAGGGCGCGGCCGGGGAGCTGCCGGCGCTGCTCGACGGCCTGAGCGCCGACGACGCCTTCAAGGTCGTGCACGGCTTCGCCTGCTTCCTCCAGGCGGCCAACGCGGCCGAGGACGCGATGCAGGTGCGGCGCGCGAGCCTGGGCGAGGACGCCGTGCGCCTCGACGACGTGCTGGCGCGCCTCTCCGAGGCCGGGATCGACAAGGATCAGGTGCGCGCCCTGCTCGAGGAGAGCCTTGTCGTTCCGGTCTTCACCGCCCACCCGAGCGAGGTGCGCCCCCGCAGCGTCCTCGAACACGCCCGCGTCCTGCGCGAGACGCTGCAGGCGCTGGCGCGTCCTGACTGCGGACCCGGGGAGGCCGCGCTGTCGGAAGCCTTGCTGCGCGAAGTCGCGCTGCTTTGGGGCACGCGGCTGCTGCGAAGCGCCAGGCCGTCGCCCCTGGACGAGGTTCAGAACGCCGTCGCGGTGATGCGCACGAGCCTGCTCTCAGCCGTGCCTCAGCTCTACGAGGCTTGGGAGCGGCGGCTCGGGGTCGGGCTGGCGAGCTTCCTGCGCCTGGGCAGCTGGGTCGGCGGCGACCGCGACGGCAACCCCTACGTCACCGGCGAGGTGCTGCTGCGCGCGCTGGCCCGCCAGGCCGAGGCCGTGCTCGGCCACTACCTCGAGGAGGTCCGCCGGCTGGGCGTCAGCCTTTCGCTGTCTGAGGACCTCGCCCCGCCGCCGCCGGAGCTGACCGCCCTGGCCCAGAGCCTCGGGGACGTCCATCCCACCAGCGCCGGAGAGCCCTACCGCCGCGCGCTGACCGCCGTGTACGCCCGGCTCGCGGCCACCTTCCAGGCGCTCACCGGCCGCGCGCCGCCCCGGCCGGCGGCCGCCGCAGCCCGGGCCTACGCCGCGTCGGACGAGCTGATCGCCGATCTGGAGATCTTGCAGACGTCGCTTCTGAAGACGCACGCCCAGGCCTTCGCCCACGGGCCGCTGCCAAACCTGATCCGCGCGGTACGTGTGTTCGGCTTCCACCTGGCCAGCCTCGACCTTCGCCAGAACGCCGCGGTGCACGAACGGGTGGTGGCCGAGCTCCTGGCCGAGGCGGGGGCCTGCCGCGATTACCTCGCCCTCGACGAGCCCGGCCGCCAACGACTCCTCCTGGAGGAGCTGTCGCATCGGCGTCCGCTGTTCTCCCCGCTCGGCCGCTATTCCGAAGAGACCCTGCGCGAGCACGCCGTCTTCAAGGCCGCCGCCGACGCGAGGGCCCGGTTCGGCGCCGAGGCGCTTGGCGCCTACATAGTCTCCAACGCCGGTTCGGTGTCCGACCTGCTGGAGCCCTACGTCCTGATGAAGGAGGTCGGCCTCTTCGATCCGGGCGGACCGTCGGCGGCTCTGCGTGTGGAGCCGCTCTTCGAAACCATCACCGACCTGCGGGCCGCGCCCGAGGTGCTGGCCGCCTATCTGGAGACCCCGGCCGTGGCGTCGCTGCTGCGCGCCGACCCGCGTCAGGAGGTGATGATCGGCTATTCCGACTCCAGCAAGGACGGCAGTTACCTGACGTCCAGTTGGCAGCTCCACCGCACCTCCGCCGCGCTGTCCGCCCTGGCCGACGCCAAGGGGGTCCGCCTGCAGCTCTTCCACGGCCGGGGCGGAGCGGTTGGCCGTGGCGGCGGCTCGAGCTTCGAGGCCATCCTCGCCCAGCCGCCGGGGGTGCTGCGCGGCCGCATGCGGCTGACCGAGCAGGGCGAGGTGATCGCGAACAAGTATGGCGACGCTGCGCTCGCGCGCCGCAGCTTGGAAGCCCTGGCCTGCGGCGTGATCAGCGCCTCCTTGAAGCCCGCTGCTCGGGATACGCCCGCCCCCGACGCTGAGGCCATGAACGCCATCGCCGAGGCCTCACGCCAGGCGTACCGCGCGCTCGTCTACGAGACCGAGGGCTTCGCCGACTTCTTCTTTGCGGCCACGCCGATCGCCGAACTGGGCGAACTCAACATCGCCAGCCGCCCGGTGTCGCGCCAGGCCACGCGGACCATCGAGGGCCTGCGGGCGATACCGTGGGTGTTCTCCTGGTCGCAGGCGCGCGTGATGCTGCCCGGCTGGTATGGGTTCGGCGCGGCCACGACGCAGGCGGATCTGGCGCGGCTCAAAGCCTGGTGGGCCGAATGGCCGTTCTTCCTCGCCACCTTGCGCAACATGGAGATGGTGCTGGCCAAGGCCGACCTGGCGATCGGCGCGCGCTACGCCGATCTCGTGCCGGACGCCGATCTTCGCGACCACGTGTTCGGGCGCATCCGTGGGGAGTGGGATCGCACGGTCGACAGGCTGCTGCAGATCACCGGCCAATCGCAGCTGCTGGAGCGCGAGCCCCAGCTCGCCGAGGCGATCAAGGGACGGCTCCCGTACATCGATCCGCTCAACCACCTGCAGATCGAGCTGATCCGCCGCCGCCGTGCGGGCGAGGAGGACCCCAAGCTCAAGGAAGCCCTGCTGATGACCCTGAACGGGATCGCCTCAGGCCTGCGCAACAGCGGGTGAGGATAAGGGAACAGCCGCGGCCCGGGCGGGCGCGCGGCTGCCTTGGCTACTTGAAGTTGGGAGCGATCAGCATCGCCGCGGCGGCGAGCAGGCCCAGCGTAAGCAGGCCGATCATGCCGACGCGATCGACAGTCCGCTCCAGCTTCGGGAAGGCCGCGGTCTCCAGGGCGTGGATGGCCTCGGCCTCCCGCCGACGCAGGTCTGTGCCTTCGGCCGACAGCCAGCGCCGGACATCGCGGAACAGGTTTCTCATGACCACATCCTCCGAAAAGCAACATGGTGACGAGAGGGCCGCGGGGAGGGTCCCCGCGACCGTCTGCCGGGCCCATGGCGGCGCCCGGCAATAGGCGATTTAGGGCGCGCGCACCGGCGCGCAACGCTGCAGATCAGTTGGGCGCGAGCGTCGCGCGCAGCATCCAGGCGTGCTTTTCGTGCGCGGCCAGCCGATCGTTCAGCAGGTCGACCGTCGCGGCGTCGCCCGCCGCCTCCGCCGCCTGGATCGCGGCCTTGACCGTGCCGCACACCTGCTCGTGGTCGCTCAGCAGGTCGCGCAGCATCTCCTGAGCGCTCCAGTGCGGATCGCCGTCCTTCACTCCGGTCAGGTTCGCCATCGAGGCGTAGCCCTGGGGCGCGAGCGCCCCCAGCGCGCGGATCCGCTCGGCGATCTCGTCGAGGGAGGCCCAGAGCGACTTGTACTGTTCCTCGAACAGATGATGCAGCGCCGGGAACTGCGGCCCGCGGACGTTCCAATGGTAACCGTGGGTTTTCAGGTAGAGCGCGTGCGTGTCGGCGAGCAGCTTGCCGAGCGCCAGCGCGACCTGATTGGCGCCGGCCGCGGGCGCCGAAGCCGCCGGCGAACTCGTCTTGGGCGTCTCTTGAGTCAGCATGCTTGTCCTCCAAGATTGCCGCCGCGGCGGCCCTTGGTCGGCGCCGCCGCGGCGTGCGGTTACGGGGTCATGAACCCGCCGGTCTGGCCCATCCGCTCCAGCGATCGGCCAAGCTCGCGGCCGAGTCGCCGCAGGGTCAGGCGGACGCGGCGCCAGCCGGCGCGGGTCCATGGGTTCAGCTTTGCCATAGCCACATCCTCCGTGAGCACATGGGTATGGATGGCCCTTGTCGGGCCTCGCGGCTCTCGCCGCTCAGAGCTGATCTAGGTCGGGGCGGGCCGCCCGCAATCGGCTTCGAAGCGCCCCGACGCAGGTTCTTGCATCACTGGGCCAGCCGCTCCGACGCCGGCGCCGCCGCGTCCGGCTTGGCGGCCTTGCGGGTGCGCCAGAGCGAGTAGGACACCCCGCCGATCAGCACGCTCAGGGTGACCGCTAGCGAGATCATCGGGTCGATCTTCCCGAAGATGACGTTGTAGAAGATCTTCGCGCCGGCCAGGGCCAGCAGCAGGCCCATGGCGGCCTTGAGGTGCTCGAACCGGTTGATCACGTCGGCCAAGGCGAAATAGAGCGCCCGCAGGCCCAGCACCGCGAAGATGTTCGAGGTGTAGACCACGTAGGGGTCCGTGGTGATGGCGAAGATCGCCGGCACGCTGTCGATCGCGAACATCACATCGCTGAGCTCGACCAGCACCAGGGCCAGGAAGAGCGGCGTGGCCGCCAGCCGGCCGGTGTCGGTTCGGACGAAGAAGCGGCTGCCGTGCAAATCCTTCGTCACCGGCAGGCGTCCGATCATGAACCGATAGAGGGGATTGTTGAGCGCGTCGGCGGCCGCGCTGTGCGGGCGGCTGAGGCGCCAGCCCGCATAGAGCAGGAAGGCCCCGAACACCGGCAGCACCCAGGCGAACTCGTGCACGAGCGCAGCGCCCAGCCCGATCAGCAGCGCTCTCAAGACGAGGACGCTCAGGATCCCCCAGAATAGCACGCGGTGCTGGAGCTCGCGCGGGACCAGCAGCATGCCGAAGATGGCCGAGATGACGAAGACGTTGTCGAGGGAGAGGCTCTTCTCCAGCAGATAGCCGCTGAAGAAGGCCGCGCCGGCGTCCGACCCGAGCGTCGCCCAGGTCCACACGCCGAAGGCCACGGCCACCAGGATGTAGGCGCCGCTGAGGAGAAGGCTCTCCTTGAGGGGGATCTCGCGGCTCTTGCGGTGCAGCACGCCGAGGTCGAAGGCGAGCAGCCCGATGACCACGGTCACGAAGATCGCCCAGAGCCAGAGGGGCTTGTCGAGGAATTCGGCGGTCCAGATCATCTCTTCTTACGCTCCCGCCGCGCCGAGGGGCTGCGCACCTGCTTGCGCACGGCGCGGTAGTCGGCGGCGGCGTTCGGATCGAATTGCTCGAGGGCGTCGATCAGCGCATCGAGGTGCGAGACGGCCTCGAAGTCGGTGAGGTCGCGCGCGTCGGCCCACTCCAGGCCCAAGGCGTCGTTGGCCCAGGCGAGCAGGATGATACGCTTCTGGTCGTCGCGCAGGCCCGGGTGCGCGATCACGTCGGCCGGTCGGGTGAAGGACGAGGCCGGGTCGATGAGCGCGTCGGCGAAGGCCGCTGCAGCCATCGGCCGGGCGACCTCCGCGACATGCTGTTCAGCTCCGTTGACCCTCGACACGCCTAACATCCCGTCTCGACACAACAATCCTTCAAGAGGCGATGTAGAGCGGGGCAGGGGGCGCGCAAGGCGCGCTATTCGGCCAGGCGCTGCAGCATGTCCTCCGGCGGCCGGGCGACCAGGGTGAGCTCCAGGCGCAGGCGCTGACCGGTGCGGAACAGCTCGAGCGCGATGCGGTCGCCCGGCCGCTTGCCGGTGACGGCGCGGGTGACGGCTTCGGCATCCTCCATGTCGCGGCCGTCGACCTTGAGGATAGCGTCGCCCGGTTTGAGGCCGGCGACCGCCGCGGGCCCGCCGGGCGTGACGCTCGCCACCAGCGCGCCCTTGGGTTCGGACAGGCCCAGCGCGGCGGCCGCGTCGGGGCTGATGTCCTGCAGGGCCGCGCCCATGTAGCCCCGTTCGATCGGTCGCCGCGCGATCAGCCGCTCGGCGATGGAGCGGGCGGTGTCGGCCGGGATGGCGAAGCCGATGCCGACATTGCCGCCGGACGGGGAGAGGATGGCGGTGTTGACGCCCACGAGCTGGCCTTGCGCGTCGAAGCTCGGGCCGCCCGAGTTGCCGCGGTTTATGGGCGCGTCGATCTGCACATAGTCCACGAAGGAGGAGCCCAGGTCCCGTCCGTAGGCCGAGACGATGCCGGCGGTGGCCGTCGCGCCCAAGCCGAAGGGATTGCCGATGGCGATCACCCAGTCGCCCACCTTCGGCGAGCCGGCCCGCTTCAGGTCGACATAGCTGAAGCGTCCGCCCGACACCTTAAGGACGGCCAGGTCGGTGGCGGGATCGCTGCCGATCAGCCGCGCCCGCAGGCGGCGCTCGTTGTGCAGGACGACTTCGATCCGTTCGGCGCCCTCCACCACGTGATGGTTGGTGAGCACATAGCCGTCCTCGGTGATGAAGAAGCCCGATCCGGAGGACATCCGCCGGGTGGGGGGGACGAGCTCAGGGTTCAGGAAGGGCAGGTCCGGCAGCACCAGCATCGGCGGCGAGGGAGCACCCTCGGCGTAGATCGACACCACGGCGGGCGCGACCCGCTCGATGACGGGCGAGAAGCTGTCCGGCGCCCCGCCCCGGGCGAGCGGCGCCACGGCCGTATTGACCCGTCCGTTCGACGGCCAGTGGGTGGCGATCAGCGCGCCGCCCAGCGCGGCCGCCAGCAAGGCGAGCGCCAAGGTCAATATCCGCCAAGCCCGAGGCGACATGCTCCGTCTCGTGGTCGATCAAGGTTGAGGCGACGCGCGCCTGCGCCGCCGCGTCGGCCCAGCAAACGACCAAGGCGCAGGTTCGGTTTCGCACGTCTTCCCCTCGTCGGCGCCCGCCCTAAATCGCCGCCATGAGACCTGAAATCGGAAGCGAGGAAAGGCCATGATCTCGGATGTGGAGTTGAAACAGCGGGCCGAGGCGGAGATCTCTGCGGCCCTCGGCGACGACGCGTGCGATCTCGCGGTTGCTGTGAAGGATTCCGTCGCCACCCTGAGCGGCTTCGTGAGGCGCTATTCCGACGCCTGCATCGCCGAGCACGCCGTGCGCAAGGCCGGCGCGCGCGGCGTCGCCAATGAGATCGAGGTTCGCCTTCCGCTGCTCGACCGCCGCAGCGACCCGGACATCGCCCGCGCCGCACTGAAGGCGCTAGAAGCCGAGGACCTCGGCGTCGCCGAGCGGATTTTCGTGCGCGTGAAGGACGGCGTGCTGACCCTGGACGGAACGGTCGACAGCCCGGCCCAGCGCCTCGCCGCGGCGCGCGTCGTTCGGCGTCTGAAGGGAGTGAAGGACCTCCAGAACCAGCTGCGCGTCGAAGAGCGACCCGCAGAACCCCAGACCGCGCCGTCGTCCGAGCCGGACCCGACCGTTCGCGCGCCGGAGGAGCCGCGGTCGTTCGCCGAGCCCGGCGTGAAGGACCCCGCCATCCTTGCGACCCACGTGCGCGAGGCGGTCGGCGTGGTGGACAGCCTCGAGGAGCTGGAGGAGCTGGTGAACCAGCTGACCACCCACGGGGTGGACCGCACCGACATCAGCCTCATGGGCTCCTTCTCGGCGGTCTTCCACAAGCTGAAGAAGGTCTATCGCCGCCCTGACGAGGTGGCGGACCTGCCGGACGTGCCGCGCCGGGCGCTGGTCACCCGCGACGACGTGTTCGTCGCCACGCCGCTCGTCTTCGGCACCCTGCTGACCGTCGGCAGCTTCGGCGCGGCCCTGCCGATCGTCGCCTCGGGCGGCGCGCTGGCGGCGGCTGTGGCGGCCGCGATCGGCGGCGGCGCGGCGGCCGGCGCCCTGGCCCGCATCATCCGCGACAAGGTGGTCAACCCGCGTGACGCTGCGCGCCTGGAGGATGACCTGACGAGCGGCGGCCTGGTGGTGTTCGTGCGGGTCGACACCCCGGACGAGGAAACCCAGGCGCTGAAGATCATGCGCGATGTCGGCGCCGACAACGTGCACGTGCACGAGATCGACATCCGGCGGACCCGCGAGGACGTGCCTCTCGGGGCCATCCAACCTCTGCTGGGTGAGGCGCTTCCGCAGGCGGAAACAACGCGGTAGCAGGATTTCGGGAGGTCGCGCCGGCTGGCGCGGCCTATTCCCATGTGGTCTATAGTGCACGCAAGTTCAGCCGCTAAATCGTATCGGGGGCCACGCCTGCACCCCGTAGGGGTTCAGGAATGATGGATGCTGTTTCGCAGGAGCTCGAAGACGATCGCCCGGTGCCCTCGGGGATCGCAGGACTAGACGAGATCCTGGCGGGGGGATTTTCCCGCGGGAGCGTGCACCTCGTCGAAGGCGCCCCCGGCACCGGCAAGACGACCTTGGGCCTGCAGTTCTTGCTCGACGGCCGCGAGCGCGGCGAGCGGGGCCTCTATGTCACCCTGTCGGAGACCAAGCGCGAGCTGATGCGCTCGGCGCGGACCCATGGCTGGAGCCTGGACGGGATCGACATCTTCGAACTGGTTCCGCCGGAGCTGACGCTCGATCCCGAGCAGGAACAGACGCTGGTCTACGCCTCGGACCTGGAGCTGGGCGAGACCGTGGCGATGGTGCGCAAGGAGGTCGAGCGGGTGAAGCCCAACCGGGTGATCTTCGACAGCGTCTCGGAGATCCGCCTCCTGTCTCAGGGCTCGTTGCGCTACCGCCGCCAGGTGCTGGCGCTGAAGAACTTCCTGTCGCTCCAGAACTGCACGACGCTGTTCCTCGACGATCTGACGCAGCAGGCCGAGGAGACCAGCCTGCACAGCATGGTCCATGGCGTCGTGCGGCTGCATCAGACGGCCCTGCAGTTCGGCGGCGACCGCCGGCGATTGCAGATCTCCAAGCTGCGCGGCCGGGAGTACAAGGGCGGCTTCCACGACTTCGTCATCCGCAAGGGCGGCCTGCGGGTGTTTCCGCGTCTCATCGCCGCCGAGCACGACAAGGACGCCGCGGCGACGCCGCCGGTGACGACCGGGATCGTGGAGCTGGACGCGCTGCTCGGCGGCGGCCTGTCGCGCGGCACCAGCACCCTGATCATGGGCCCGTCCGGCACCGGCAAGTCCTCTCTCACCCTGCACGTCGTGGCGGCCGCGCTTGAGCGCGGAGAGCGGGTCCTTGTGGTCTCCTTCGACGAGACGCGCCGCGTTCTGCTCGCCCGCGCCCAGGGCCTCTCCATCGACCTCGAGGCCGCCGTCGCCGAGGGCCGCCTGGCGCTGGAGCATATCGATCCCGCCGAGCTGTCGCCGGGCGAGATGATGGGGATGATCCGCCAGCACGTCGAGGCCGGCGCGCAGATGGTCGTCCTGGACTCGCTCACCGGCTACCAGAACGCCATGCCGGAGGAGAGCTATCTCATCCTCCATATGCACGAGCTTCTGAGCTACCTCGGCCAGAAGGGCGTGGTCACCCTGCTGGTGCTGGCCCAACACGGCCTCGTCGGGCCTATGCAAAGCCCCGTCGACCTTACCTACATCAGCGACACGGTGCTGCTGCTGCGCTTCTTCGAGGCCGGCGGCCGGATCAGACGGGCCTTGTCGGTGATGAAGAAGCGTACGGGACCACACGAGGAGACCATTCGCGAGTTCCGCATCGGTTCGGAGGGTTTGCGCGTCGGACCCGCCCTGGAGCAGTTCCACGGCGTGCTGACGGGCGTCCCGGCGTTCTCGGGCCCGACCTCGACCCTCCTGGAGCCGAAAGCGGATGAGGCCTGATCCGGTCCAGGATCCGCTGCTGGTCTTCTGCCCGATCGGCCGCGACGGCCGGGTCGGAGTCGAGCTGCTCCGCAAAGGCGGCCTGCCGGCGCGCGTCATCGACAGCTTCGATCCTCCGGGCGGCTACACGGACACCGGGGGCTTGCTGGTCGCTGAGGAGGCCTTCGAACGGGCCGATCCGGAGCCGCTGTTCGCCTGGCTGAAGAGCCAGCCGCCCTGGTCGGACTACCCCATCATCCTGCTGCGAAACCGCGACAGCGGCGTCACCCCGCAGGTCGAGGCCCGCTTCAACCGCCTTGGCAACGTGACCATCCTCGAGCGGCCGCTGCACCCGACCAGCCTGGTGAGCGCGGCCAGCGCGGCGCTGCGAGCGCGGCTGCGCCAGCGCGAGGCTGAGGCCTATCTACTCGAGCGCCTGCGGGCCAGCGAGGCCCTGCGCGAAACGGAAGGCCGGTTCCGCAACCTCGCCGACAGCGCGCCAGCCCTGATCTGGATGTCCGACGCCGACGGCCAGGTGATCTACGCCAACCGGCGGCATGCCGATGTCTTCGGGCGGCCGGCCGACACCTTCACGGGGGCGGGATGGCTGAGCGTCGTCTTCGATGACGACCGAGAGGCGGTGCAGGCCGCCTGGCGCGAGGCCTGCGTTGCCCGGGAGAGCGCCAGCTTCGAATACCGGGTTCTCGACCGCGACGGACAGCTCCGCTGGCTGCACTGCGAGGCGGCGCCGCGCGGAAGCGACGGGACCTACATCGGCCACGTGGCCTCGGCGACTGACGTGACCGACGTGAAGCTCTCGGCTGAGCAGCTGGAGCGGCGCGTCGAGGAACGAACCGCCGAGCTCGCTGCGGCGAACCGCCAGCTCCTGGCGGAGATCGCCGAGCGCGAGAAGATGGAAGCGACGCTGCTGAAGATGCAGCGGCTGGAGGCGGTCGGCCAGCTCACCGCCGGCATCGCTCACGACTTCAACAACCTGCTGCAGGTCATCGTCGGCGGGCTCAGCATGGTCGAGAAGGGCGGCGACCCCGCCAGGGTCCAGTCGCGTATCCAGATGATGCGCCAGGCCGCCCAGCGCGGCGCCACGCTCACCAAGCAACTGCTCGCCTTCTCGCGCCGGCAGAAGCTCGCGCCCCAGGCGGTGAACCTGAACGAGGCGCTGGAGGGCATGCAAGGCCTGCTGCAGGGCGCGATCGGCGGCAGCATGGCGCTGGAGTTGAAGCTCGGGACAGCGCTCTGGCCGGCTCTGGTCGACCCCACCCAGATCGAGATGATCGTCCTCAACCTGGCGATCAATGCCCGCGACGCCATGGACGTGGGGGGGCGCCTGACCGTGCTGACCCGCAACGTCACCATCAGCGGCGCGCGCGCGCGGCCCGAAGAGCCCGAGCCCGGCGACTATGTGATGGTGGCCGTCAGCGACACCGGGTCCGGCATGCCGCCGGAGGTGTTGGAACGCGTGTTCGAACCCTTCTTCACCACCAAGGGGGTCGGCAAGGGGTCCGGCCTGGGGCTCAGCCAGGTGCTCGGCTTCGCCAAGCAGTCGGGCGGCGGCGTCTCCATCGAGACCGAGCCGGGCAAGGGCACGACGGTGAAGGTGTTCCTGCCCCGCGCCAAGGGCCTCCAGCAGGACGCCTCGGCGTCCCTCCTGGCCGACGGGCTCAGGGCCACCGGCAAGGGCGGGACGGTGATGATCGTCGACGACGACGAGCTCGTCCGCGAGACCACGGCGCACATGCTGGAGCAGCTCGGCTACCGCGTCGTCCAGGCCGGCAGCGGCGGCGCGGCGCTCGAGATCCTCGACAGCCGCCGCAAGCTCGACCTTCTGATCGTCGATTTCGCCATGCCGGGCATGAACGGCGTCGAGCTCGCCAAGCTCGCCGCCGCCAAGCGGCCCCAGCTGCCGATCCTCATGGCCACAGGTTTCGCCGACCACAGCGCGATCCAGCACCTGGCCGCCGAACAGGTTCTCACCAAGCCGTTCTCGGAGGCGGAGCTCGCCCAGCGGGTGCGCCGCGCGCTCGAGGATGGCGTCGGCGCCACAGCTTGAAGCGCCGCTATGGCGCTCTGCAACAGTTTTGCGGCCAGCGCATTTTCCGGGCATGAACCGCCGCTTTGTGGTCGCCAAGCTTCGGGGCTCGCAGGACGTCTCCGGCATCATCCTGCCGGAGAGCACCGATCGCGCGCAGCTGCTGCAACGCGGGGCCGAGCTCCTCTCCCACCTGACCGCTTCGCGCGTACGGCCAGATGAGGTCGAGCTGCTGCCTTACTTCCCGCCTGAACGCGACCAGATCCGGCTCGCCTCCTAGCCTTCATCGGGCCTGCCGATGACGGTCCAGGTCACGGCCATCCAGCAGGCGCCGTCCTGCATCCTCGGGGAGGGGCCCTTCTGGGACGCGGGCGCAGGCCGGCTCCTGTGGGTCGACATCGTCGGCCGGCAGGTTCACGCGCTGGAGTCGAAGACAGGACTGACCCGGCAGTGGGCGACGCCGCTGCTCGTCTCGGCCGCTGTGCCGGCTCGCTCCGGCGCGCTGATGCTGGCGATGCAGGACGGCATCTATCGGTTCGATCCCGAGCAGGAAACCCTGCGGCTGTTCTGCCGCGCCGACGCCGATCCGGAGAACCGGTCCAACGAGTGCCGCTGCGACCCGCAGGGCCGCCTCTGGCTTGGGACCATGCACAACAACATCGCTCCCGACGGCGCCCCACGTCCGGTCACCCGGTTCACCGGCGGCCTCTTTGTCGTTGGGCCAGACGGCCGCAGCCGTCGCCTTCTGGGCGACATCGCCGTCGCCAACACCCTGGCCTGGAGCCCCGACGGCGAGCGGCTCTATTTCGCCGACAGCCGCCGCAAGCTGATCTGGCGCTTCCGCTACGATCCGGAAGGACCGACGCTGCACGACCAGGAGGTGTTCGTCGAGGGCGGCCCGGGCGTTCCGGACGGCTCGGCCATGGACGCGGACGGCTTCCTGTGGAACGCGCGCTGGGGCGCCGCTTGCCTGATCCGCTATGCGCCCGACGGCCGAGC
>NZ_MHXN01000025.1 GCF_001824475.1 Phenylobacterium sp. RIFCSPHIGHO2_01_FULL_69_31
CACCGCGTTCCGCGGTCCCCCTCCCCCAACGGGGGAGGAGTGAGTAGTGAAGCGTCATGCCTGCCAGACTCGCCCTCACCGCCCTCCTCGTCCGCGACTACGACGAGGCCATCGACTTCTATGTCCGCAAGGCCGGCTTCGAGCTGGTCGAGGACACCGACATGGGCGGCGGCAAGCGCTGGGTGGTCGTCCGGCCCCGCGGCTCGCAGGGCGGGCTGTTGCTGGCGAAGGCCGTGGGAGACCAGGCGCGCGCCGTGGGCGATCAGGCCGGCGGGCGCGTCTTCCTGTTCCTGGAGACCGACGACTTCGCCGGCGACCACGCCCGCATGAGCGCGGCCGGCGTCAGGTTCCTGGAGGAACCCCGCCACGAGCCTTACGGGTCCGTGGCGGTGTTCGAGGATCTCTACGGGACGAAGTTCGACCTCATTCAGCGGGCTCCGGCTGCGGCTGGGCGGCCATGAGCGCATTGTCGATCTCGTCGGCCCGCAGGGCGGCCGGCCGGTTCACGTGGCGCTCGGCATAGGCTTCAAACACCGGCCGCTTCTCGATCATGCCGAAGTTCATGCCCCACGACAGGTGCGAGGCGATGTAGAGGTCGGCGGCCGTGAAGCCGTGATCATCCAGGAACTCGCGCCCCTTCAGGACGCCTTCCAGCGTGTTCAACACGTCGCCCATGCTGCCGAAGCCGACCGAGATGCGCTTGTCCTCCGGTACGTCGACGTTCAGCGTCCCGAACGCCACCGCCTGCTCGATAGGCCCCGCGCCAAAGAACAGCCAGCGATAGTACGGCCCGCGCAGCTTGCTGCCCGACGGCGGCGCCAAGCCCGCCTGCGGAAAAGCGTCGGCCAGGTAGGCGCAGATCGCCGCGCACTCGGTCACCACCACGCCGTCGTGGACGATGGTGGGAACCTTGCCCATGGGGTTGATCGCCAGGTACTCGGGCGACTTGGCCGCTCCGCTGGCCCAGTCGAGGATCTTCGTCTCGTAGGGCTGGCCGACCTCCTCCAGCATCCAGCGGATGATCCGGCCGCGCGACATGGGGTTGGTGTAGAAGACGATGTCCGACATGGGTGTTCTCCCTTGGTCCGGACCCATTCAACACCGCTCCTGCTGACAGGGCCATGTCAGCAGGATGGCGCCACCTGTTGCAGTCTGCCTCTTCGATCAGAGGCGGGACGTGGCGATCGGGGTGTCCGAGCGCCGCCAGGCCTCGCCGAACTCGGCCAGGGCCTTCTGCGCGTCGGCGGCCTTGCCCTGGGCCTCCAGCGCCTTGGCCAGGCCCATGAGCGCCCAGCCGTCGCGGCGGTAGTGGTGCAGGCTCTCGCGGTAGACCGCCTCCGCCTCCGCCGGCTTGCCCGCCTCGATCAGCGCCGCGCCCAGCAGATGCGCCACCGGCCGGTGCCAGTAGGCGGGCTCGGTGTAGGGCAGCGCCCGCTCCAGCGTCTGGGCCTTGCGGAAGTGCTCGATGGCCCCGGGCAGGTCACCCGACTTGCGTGCGATCTCGCCGTCCACGCTGGCCAAGGCCACCGCGATCATCCCGGCCGCCGGAACCCCGAACGCATCATAGCGGTCGAACTTGGCGTTCTGCAGCGGCGCCAGCTTCTTGCGGTCCGCGCGGGCGGCGGCGAGGTCGCCGGTGTTCGCGTGGGCGAAAGCCCGGGCGTACAGCCACATGGCGTTGTCCAGCGTCAGCATCTTGTCGGGCGCGGGCTCGGCCAGAATCTCGCGGTACTTGCCGAACCGCAGCTGGGTGACAGTCGGGGTGAAGTTGTAGAGCTCGGCCACCGAGAGCTGCTTGGCCAGGTTCGGCGCGTCCACCGCCTTCACCAGCCGGCGCGAGGCGTCGATGGCGGCCTGGTAGCGCCCCTCCATCTCGGCCGAGGTCCATAGGAAGTGAATGTTGTGGCCGTAGTAGCCGGCCGGATAGAAGCCCTGCGCCTTGCAGGCGATGATGTAGTCCTCGTCCACCTTGGCCGCGGCCTCGTTGGCCGCCGCGGCGTCGGCATAGCGCCCGACCCGGTAGTAGATGTGGCTGGGCATGTGCACCACGTGCCCGGCGCCCGGCATCAGCTTCAGCAGCCGGTCCGCCGCCGCCTCCGCGCGCTCCGGCGTGGTCGAGGCCTCGACGGCGTGGATGTAGAGGTGCAGCGCGCCCGGATGGTCCGGCGCCGTGGCCAGCACCTTCTCCAGCGTGGCGACGATCTGGGCGCCGTGGCCTTTGGGCGTCTTGCCATCAGCCTGCCAGTAGTCCCAGGGCTGGGTGTCCATCATCGCCTCGGCCCAGAAGGTCTGGGCGTCGATGTCGTCCGGATACTTGGCCGCCAGGTCGCCCATGGCGGCGGCGAAGGCGGCGTTCAGGGCCGCCCGGTCGGCCCCCTTCTTTTCCGCGTAGCGGGTCGCGAGGGCGGCGATCCAGGCCTGTTCGCGTTCGCTGACCTTGGGCGCGGCGGCCTGGGCGTTCTTCAGCGCCATCCATGCCGCCGGGATCGCATCGTCCGGCATCGGCAGGTTGATGTTCGAACCCAGGGCGAAGCTCACCCCCCACCAGCACATGGCGCAGTTGGGGTCCAGGCGCGCGGCCTCGCGGAACGAGCGGATCGCCTCGGCGTGGTTGAAGCCGAACACCAGGTTGACGCCCTGGTCGAAGAACTTCTGCGCCTCGGGCGTCGCCGTCACCTTCATGGTGTGGGCGCCCAGCCCCTGGAACACCGGCGCGCCGGGCTTGTCGGCCTGGCCGGCGTAGATCGACGGCATGGGCGGCAGACCCATGCTCATGCCGGTCATCTTCGACATGTCGTGCTGCTGGGCGCCGGCCCCGCCGGCCCACAGGCCCGCAGCGGCGGCGAGCAATGCGACGCGGATCTTCATGGCTGTCCCTCCCAAACCTTCGAGGCCGGGAGGTTGGCGCCAATCCGCGCCCATGACGACTGTACCGACGGTCGGTTTTCCGTGAACGGCCGAAAAGACCGTCCCCGACCTCAGGTCTGGGAGGCCACCCACGCCTGCACGTGCCGCTCCAGAACCGTCAGCGGCATGGCGCCGGAGAGCAGGACCGCGTCGTGGTAGGCCTTGAGGTCGAACTTGGCGCCCAGCTTCGCCTTGGCGTCCTCGCGGACCTTGGCCCAGACCGTGTGGCCGACCTTGTAGCTGTTGGCCTGGCCGGGCGAGGAGAAGTAGCGTTCGACCTCGCGCTGGGCGCGGCTCTCGGTGTTGCCGATGGTGTCGACCATGTACTGCGTCGCCTGGGCCCGGCCCCACCGCTTGTAGTGGATGCCGGTGTCGGTCACGAGGCGCGCGGCGCGGAACAGCAGCGACTGCAGGTAGCCCGCCTGGCCCAGCGGATCGCCCTCATAGGCCCCCATCTCGTCGGCCAGCTGCTCGGAGTACAGCGCCCAGCCTTCCGAGAAAGCCGAGAAGCCGAAGCCCGCCCGGCGCAGCATGGGGATCCGGTCGCTCTCCTGCGCCAGGGCGATTTGCAGGTGGTGGCCGGGCACGGTCTCGTGGACCGCCAGGGTCTTGAGGTTATAGCGCGGCCAGTCACTGGTCTCCTTGAGGTTGATGTAGAAGGCCGCCGGCCGCGAGCCGTCCAGCGCGGCGCTCTGGTAGTAGCCGTTCGCCGCCCCGTCCTGGATGAACGCCGGCACCCGCCGCACCTCCACCTTGGCCTTGGGCAGGCTGTTGAACGCGCGCGGCAACAGGCCGTAGAGGTCGGCCACGTCCTTGTTGAGGTCGGCCAGCATCTGCTCGCGACCGGCGTCGGTGGCCGGATAGACCTGGCGCGGGTCCTCGTTCAGCTTCATCAGCCGCTGGGCGATCGTGCCCTGCGTCATGCCCTGGGCCTTCAGGATCGCGTCCAGCCGCGCCCCGATCTCGGCCACCTGGGTCAGGCCCAGCTGATGGACCTCCTCCGGCGAATAGTTGGTGGTCGTCGAGGCCTTCACCGCGTCGGCGTAGTAGGCATCCCCGCCCGGCAGCGCCCACACGCCGGTGTCGGGCTTGGCCTTGGCCCGCACCTTCTCCATGGCCGCGATCTGGCGGTCGAGAGCCGGATAGACCTCGGTCTCGACAATCTTCTGCGCACGGGCCGCCCAGTCGCCGTCCAGCTTCGCCGCCGCGGCCTTCCGGCCGATGGAGGTGGTCAGGATGACCTTGTCGGCGGGCTGGCCCCGCAGCGCCCGCATCTGGCCCAGCGACAGGTCGCACACGAAGTCCGGCGGGACGACGCCGGCGGCGACGTCCGTGGCCTGCCGCGCCACGTCGTTGTCCATAGCCTTGGCGAAGGCCGACAGGCGCGAAAGGTAGGCCTGCGCGTCCTCGGCATTGGCGATGCGGTGCTGGCTGTCCAGGAAGTCCGGCACATTGGCATAGGCGCCGCCGCGCTGGCTGATGACGTAGGGGCTGAAGTTGCCGCCCACGTCGCCGAAGCGGTACTTGTCCCCGTTCCGGACCGCTTGCTCGTTCGCATAGAGCACCACGTCCAAGTCGACCTTCGACCCGGCCGACAGCTTTTCGCGGTCGATGGCCTTCAGCTCGCCCACCCAGCGGCGGGCCCGCTCCAGGCGCTTCTGCTTGCCGGCGGCGGAATTGTCGTCGAGCTGGCTCTTCAGCGCCGCCCGCGCGCCCTTGTCCAGGCCCAGCGACGTGGCGAACCGGGGGCTGTCGTCCACCGTCTGTTCGAACATCCTGTCGAGCTGGGCGCGGAGCTTCGCGTCCTCGGCGCCGCCCTGCGCGAACGCAGGCGCGGCGGTGGCGAGCGCGGCCCCGGCGGTGGTGAGGAGGAAGCGGCGGCGGTCGATCTGGGTCATCGGGGTCTCTTAAGCCTTCTGCGCCGCGATCCAGCGGTCCACCACGCCCTCGACCACGGTCAGGGGCATGGCGCCGCCGAGCAGCACGGCGTCGTGGTACTTGCGGATGTCGAAGCGGGGCCCGAGCTCGGCCTGCGCCTTGGCCCGCAGACGCAGCCAGGTGAGCTTGCCCACCATGTAGGCGCAGGCCTGGCCGGGACGGATGCAGTAGCGCTCGATCTCGGTCGTGGCGGACGAGGTGGGGCTGCCGTCGATCGAGCTCATGGTCTCGATCGCCTTCTCGCGGCTCCAGCGCATGGAATGCAGGCCGGTGTCCACGACCAGGCGCGCAGCCCGGAACAGCGAGGCCTGGATCTGCCCCAGCTCGCCCAGCGGGTCGTCCTTGTACTCGCCCATCTCCAGGGCGACCTGCTCGGAATAGAGCGCCCAGCCCTCGGCGAACGCCGGGAAGCCCGCCATCTTGCGCAGCATCGGCAGGTCGGCCTCCTGCTGCAGCGAGCGCTGCAGGTGATGGCCCGGGACCGCCTCGTGGTAGGTCAGGGTCTTCAGCGTCCAGGACGGGTTCTCGGCGCTGTCCCGCAGGTTGATCCAGTAGATGCCCGGCCGCGAGCCATCCAGGGCGGGGCGGTTGTAGTAGCCGCCCGGCGCGCCGGCCTCGATGAACTTGGGCACCCGCCGGATCTCGACATTGGCCTTGGGCACGGTCCCGAACATGGACGGCAGGCGCGGCCGGATCTCCGCCACGATGGCGTTCAGGTCGGCGATCAGCTTCTCCTTGGCCTCGTCCGTATTGGCATAGTGGTATCGGGTGTCCTTGAAGAGCGCGGCGATCCGCTCGCCCACCGTCCCCTTGGTCATCCCCTGCCCGCGCAGGATGGTCTCGGCCCGCGCGCCCAGCTCCTTGGCCGTCTCGAGGCCCATCTGATGGACCTCCTTGGGCGTCAGCGTGGTGGTGGTGAAATTGCGCAGGGCGTCGCGGTAGTAGGCCTCGCCGTCCGGCAGCTTCCAGACGCCGGCGTCGCGGTTCGCCCTGGGCTGCAGCGACTGCAGCAGCGCGATCTGCCGGTCGAGGGCCGGATAGACGTCCGACGCGACGATCTTCTCCGCCTGCGCGCCCCAGTCGCCGGCGACGCCCTTGGCCTGGGCGCGACTCGTCAACTGCGTGGTCAGCGGCGAGGCGGCGGGCGCGGAGCTGCGCAGGCCCTGCATCTGCTGCAGCGCCCGTTCCAGGATGAAGGCCGGCGGGATCACGCCCAGGCCCACGTCATGGCGCACCCGCGCCACCTCCTCGTCCATCACCGTCCCGAAGGCGGCGAGGCGGGCGAGATAGGCGTCGCAGTCCGCCCTGGTCTCGATGGCGTGCTGGGAGCCGAGGAAGTCGGGAATGTCCTGGTAGGCGCCGGTGAGCTGCGACAGGACGTAGGGCTGGCCCGCCCCCTCCATGCCGTAGGCGTAGCGCTTCCCCGCCGCCGCGTCGCCCTCAAGCGTGAACAGCACCGCGTCGTAGTTCGGCTGTTCCGACGGGCTCAGCTTCGAGCGGTCGATGGTCTTGAGCTCGGCCAGGTGGCGGACGGTGCGGGCCTTGGACTGGGCCAGGTTCTCCAGCGAGGCGCTGTCCAGCTTCGACTTGGCCGCCGCGCGGGGGCCCTTGTCGAGCCCCAGCCGGGTCACGGCCTCGGGCGAGTCCGCCAGGTTGTCCTCGAAGAACCGGTCGAAAACGGCCCGAAGCCTGGCGTCCTCCGGCGTCGCGGCGTGCGCCGCGGGAGCCAGCGCCGCCGCAGCCGCGGTCGCGAGAAATGCGCGCCGATCCATCAGGCCTTGGCTCCGGCGATGTAGAGGTCGACGACGTTCTCCAGGGCCGTGAGCGGCATGGAGCCCGACAGCAGCACGGCGTCGTGGAACTTGCGCGGGTCGTACTTGGCCCCGAGCGCTTTCTTCGCCTTCTCGCGCAGGCGCAGGATCGTCACCTTGCCGACCATGTAGCTGCAGGCCTGACCCGGCCAGACCGAATAGCGCTCGATCTCCTGGGCGGCCAGCGGCTCGGGGTCGCCCTCGATGGCGCGCATCTCCGCGATGGCCTTCTCGCGGCTCCAGCGCAGGTCATGCAGCCCGCTGTCCGTGACCAGGCGGGCCGAGCGCAGCAGGGCGTCATGGATATAGCCCAGCTCGTTCAGCGGCTCGCCCTTGTAGACGCCCATCTCCTGGACGACCTGCTCGGAATAGAGCGCCCAGCCCTCGGCATAGGCGCCGAAGCCCATCACGCGGCGGATCATCGGCAGGTCGGCCTCGCGCTGCAGAGTGATCTGCATGTGATGGCCGGGATTGCCCTCGTGGTAGGTCGTGGTGGGCAGGAACCAGTACGGGCTCTCGGCCGTGTCGCGCAGGTTCAGCCAGTAGACCCCCGGCCGCGAGCCATCGAGGCTGGCCGCCTCGTAGTGGGTGGAGGCGCCGCCCTCCGTGGCCGGCGGGATCCGGCGGATCTCCAGGGGCGCCTTTGGCAGCGTGCCGAACTGTTCGGGCAGCCGCTTCTGGATGCCGGCCACCACCTGGTTCAGGTCGGCGATGATCTTCGCCTTGCCCTCGTCGGTGTTGGGATAGACGCCCTTCTTGCTCTCGTAGAGCGCGATGTAGCGCTCGCCGACCGTGCCCTTGGTGAAGCCCAGTTCCTTGAACAGCACGTCCGCCCGCGCCGAGAGCTCGGCGGTGACGTCGCGGCCCAGCTTGTGGACTTCCGCCGGGCTGATCTTGCTGGTCGTCTGGGCGTAGAGGACCTGGGCGTAGTAGGCCTCGCCGTCGGGCAGGCGCCAGCAGCCGGCGTCGTGCACGGCCTTGGGCTTCAGGCTCTCCAGCAGCGCCATCTGCCGGTCCAGGGCCGGGATCACCTTGCCGTCGTAGATCGCCGTCGCCTGGGCCATCCAGTCGCCGGCCACGCCCTTGGCCTTGGCCTTTGTCGCCAGAGAGGTGACCAGGGTCGACTTGTCGGCCGGCGCGCGCAGCACCGCCATGCCCTTGAGGGCCCCGGCGATGGCGAAGTCGGGCGGGATTACGCCCAGGCCCACGTCGTGGCGCACGCGCTCGACCTCGGCGTCCATCATCGCGGCGAAGGCTTCGAGGCGAGCGAGGTAGGCCTGCGCGTCCTCGCGGGTCTCGACGGAGTGCTGGCTGTCCAGGAAGTCCGGCACCTCCTGCCAGGCGCCGCAGATCTGGGCCAGGACATAGGGGCTGCCCGCGCCGGCCGCGCCGTACTTGAAGCGCCGGTTGCCGTCCTCGGTGGTCTGCAGTTCGAACAGCAGGGTGTCGTAGTTCACCGCCGCCATGCCCGAGAGCTTCGAGCGGTCGATGGCCTTCAGCCGCCGGAGCTGGTCGGTGTTGCGCGCCTTGCGCTTCTCGACGCCGGCCAGGGAGGCGTCGTGCAGCTGCGCCTTGGCCGCGGCGCGTTCGCCCTTGTCGAGGCCGAGGGAGGTCACAAGCTCGGGCTGCTCGTCCAGGGTCTCCTTGAACACCTCGTCCAGGAAGCGGGCCAGCTGGGCTTCGGCCCCGCCGGGTTGAGCGGTGGCCCTCGTCGCCGCCAGTGTGGCGAGAGCCCCAGCGGCGATCATCAGCTGCCGACGGTTCTGCACGAACGCGCCTCCCCAGTTACAGGTTATGTGACGCGAAGGCTTAGAGGTCCCGGCATGCGAGCGGCAAGCGAGGGGCACGGATCGGCGCATTAATTCCCGGTAATGCGAAACATCCTGCCCTTACAGCCTAGCGAAGGGCGGTCGGATCGGTTGATATGACCCCGCTCGCAAGCAAGGATTCCATCACGATGTTACGCGTCTCGCGGCTTGGGCTCGCCGCCGTCCTTTCGCTCACCCTGGCCGCCGGCGCGACCGCCGCCCCGCGATCCTCGTCGGCCGAGCGCACCGTCCAGGACATCCGCGACAGCGCCGGCTTCCAGGCCGCCATGAAGACCCTGGACCGCGAGCACGACCGCATCGTCGAAGACACCATCACCCTGACCGAGATCCCTGCCCCGCCGTTCAAGGAGCAGAAGCGGGCCGAGGCCTACATGGCCATGCTCAAGGCCCACGGCCTGACCGACGTGGAGATGGACGCCGAGGGCAACGTCATGGGCCTGCGCCGCGGGACCGGCCCCGCCGGCGGCCCGCTGGTGGTGATCGCCGCGCACCTCGACACCGTCTTCCCCGAGGAGACCAACGTGAAGGTCCGCCGCGAGGGGACCAAGCTGTTCGCCCCGGGCGTCGGCGACGACACCCATTCGCTGGCGGTGCTGCTGGGCTATGTCCGCGCGCTGGACGCCGGCAAGGTCAAGACGAAGAAGGACATCCTGTTCGTCGGCAACGTGGGCGAAGAGGGGCCGGGCGACCTGCGCGGCGTCCGCTACATCTTCACCAAGGGCAAGTACAAGGACCGCATCGCCGCCTTCTTCTCGATGGACGGGACCTCGGCCGAGCGGGTCACCTTCGGCGCCGTCGGCTCCAAGCGCTACCGGGTGACGTTCAAGGGCCCCGGCGGCCACAGCTACGGCGCCTATGGCCTGGTCAACCCGATGGCCGCCATGGGAACGGCGGTGGTGGAAATGAACAAGATCGTCACGCCCACCCAGCCCAAGACCACCTACGCCACCAGCGTGGTCGGCGGCGGCACCAGCGTGAACTCCATCCCCGACGCCATCTGGCTCGAGGTCGACATGCGCTCTGAGAGCAAGGACGAGCTGGCCAAGATCGACGCGAAGTTCCTCCAGATCGTGGGCGAGGCGGTGAAGGCCGAAAACGCCGCCCGCTCCACCCGCGCCGGCGAGATCTCGGCCGACATCAAGCAGATCGGCGAGCGGCCCACCGGCGCCACCCGGGAAGACGCCGAGATCGTGCGCATGACCGCCGCCGCCGTGCGCGCCGCCGGCTACACCCCGGTGCTGGGCGCCAGCTCCACCGATTCCAACATCCCGATCAGCCTGGGCATTCCCGCCGTGACCATCGGATCGGGCGGTGTCGGCGGCCGCGCCCACGCGCTCGACGAGTGGATCGACGTGGCCAAGCCGGAGAGCCTCAAGGGCATGTCCGTGGGCCTCGCGGCCCTGCTGGCGATGGCCGGGGGCGACTAGGCGCATGGCCGCCGTCACGGTGATCGGCGGCGGGCCCGCGGGCCTGTTCGCGGCCGAGACCCTGGCGGCGGCGGGACATGCGGTCACCCTCCACGACCGCATGCCCTCGGTGGGCCGCAAGCTCCTGATGGCCGGCCGCGGCGGGCTGAACCTCACCCATTCCGAGGATTTCGAAGCCTTCGTCGGCCGCTACGGCGGGGCCGCCGCGCGACTGCGCCCGATGCTGGAGGCCTTCCCGCCCTCGGCGCTCACGGCCTGGGCCGAAGGCTTGGGCCAGCCCACCTTCGTCGGCTCGTCGGGCCGCGTCTTTCCGAAGACGCTGAAGGCCTCGCCCCTGCTGCGGGCCTGGCTTGCCCGGTTGGTGGAGCTGGGCGTCACCATCCGCACCCGCAGCGAATGGCTGGGCTGGACCGAGGACGGCGCCCTGCGCTTCCGCACGCCGGACGGCGAGACCACCGAGCGCCCCGATGCGACCGTCCTGGCCCTCGGGGGCGCGAGTTGGCCCAGGCTCGGCTCGGACGGCGGCTGGGCCGCCTGGCTAGGCGACGTGGCGCCCTTCCGCCCCGCCAACATGGGCTTCGACGTGGCCTGGAGCCCGGTGATGCAGGCCTTCGCCGGCCAGCCGCTCAAGGGGATCGCCCTCGGCTTCGAAGGTCGCACCGTCCGCGGCGAGGCCATGGTCACCCGCTACGGTCTGGAAGGCGGCGCGCTCTACGCCCTCTCCGCCCCGCTCCGCGACGCCATCGAGGCGAAAGGCTCGGCGGAGGCGACCTTCGACCTGCGGCCCGAGATGACCGCGGGCGCCCTCACCGCGCGCCTAAGCCAAGGCAAGCCCGGCCAGTCGCTCGCCAACCACCTGCGCAAGGCGCTGAAGCTGTCGCCGGTGGAGATCAACCTGCTCCGCGAAGCCCACGGCAAGGACCTGCCCACCCAACCGGGCGCCCTGGCCGCCGCGATCAAGGCCGCCCCGATCCGCCTGACCGGCGTCCAAGGCCTCGCCCGCGCGATCTCCTCGGCCGGCGGCGTGCGCCTGGACTCCCTCGACGACCATCTGATGCTCAAGGCCCGCCCGGGCGTCTTCGTCGCCGGCGAAATGCTGGACTGGGAAGCCCCCACCGGCGGCTACCTGCTCCAGGCCAGCTTCGCCACGGCGCTCACGGCCGCGCGCGGCGCGGAGGCGTGGCTCAAAGCCTGAGCAGGCTACTCCGCCGCCACCGCCTGCGCGGCCGGCCAGGGGTCCACCGTCACCCGCCGCATGTGGCGGCGCTGGCCGGGGTAGTCGTTCAGGGCGAAGTGCCAGACCGACCGGTTGTCCCAGAACGCCACCGACCCCTTCGCCCAGGCGAACCGCCAGGTGAAAGCCTCGTAGCGGCAATGGTCGAACAGATAGTCCAGCAGCGCCTTGGATTCCTTGGTCTTCCAGCCCTCGATCCGCAGGGTGAAGGCCGGGTTCACGTACAGCGCCTTGCGGCCCGTTTCCGGGTGCACCAGCACCATCGGATGGACGTACTCGCCCACATAGCCGTCCGCCTCGGCCACCTGCATGGCGCCGCGCTTCTGGGCCGAGTGGCCCTGGGCGGAGTATTCGCGGCTGGCGGAATGGACCGCGTTCAGCCCCTCCAGCGTCTTCTGCAGGCCGGGCGACAGGGCCTCGAACGCCGCCGCCTGGCTGGCGAACAGGGTGTCGCCGCCCCACGCGGGCAGTTCGACCGCATAGAGGATCGAGCCGATGGCCGGGGTCTCCAGGAAACTCATGTCCGAGTGCCAGCCGCCGCCGAAGTTGATGCGGTCGGAGGGCTCCTTGATGATCTCCATCACCTCCGGCTGGCCGGCCATGCCGGTGACGTAGGGGTGGATGTTCAGCGGCCCGAACCGCCGGCCAAACGCCACCTGCTGGGCCGGCGTCAGGTCCTGGTCGCGGAAGAAGATCACCTGGTGCTCGACCAGGGCGCGGCGGATCGCGGCGATGGTCTCGTCGGGCAGCGGCTGGGCCAGGTCCACGCCGGAGATCTCGGCCCCGAGCGCGCCGGCCACGCGGCGGATGTTCAGGCTCTGGCTCATCGGGCGTCCTCCGGTCGGCGTGTTATGCTGCCAGAATAGGGAGGCGCAGCGAGATGGACAAACCCACCGCCCGATTCGACGCCGACGCCCACGCCGCGGAGATCCGCGAGCAGGGCTTCACGGTGATCCGGGACTTCATGGACGCGGGCACGCTGCAGGCGGTGCGCGATGGCCTGGCGCCCTACATGGGCTCCCATCGGGGCCGCAACGCGTTCGAGGGCTTCAGCACCGAGCGCATCTACACCCTGGTGGCGCGGGCCAAGGTGTTCGAGGACCTGACCGAGGAGCCGCGCATCCTGGCGCTGCTCGACCGGTTTTTGCAGCCTGGCTACCTCCTGACCGCCAGCCAGTCGATCCAGATCAATCCCGGCGAGGCGGCCCAGGACCTCCACACCGACGACGGCTTCTACCGCCAGCCCCGGCCCCGGCCGGCGCTCAGCATGACCGTGATCGCCGCGATCGATCCCTTCACGGCCGAGAACGGCGCTACCGAGGTGATCCCGGGCAGCCACCTGTGGGGCGACTACGGGGCCGATGGCCGCCCGAACACCGTCGAGGAGATGACCGCCATGCTGGTCCCGATGGAGATCCCGGCGGGCGCCTGTTTCGTCATGGCCGGCACGACCATCCACCGCGGCGGCGCGAACCGCAGCGACAAGCCCCGCCTGGCCTTCACCAACCAGTATTGCGAGCCCTGGGGCCGGACGCAGGAGAACTTCTTCCTCGGCATCCCGCCGGAGCGCGCCCGGACCATGTCGCGCCGCCTACAGACCCTGCTGGGCTACGACATCTGGCCGCCCTTCATGGGCATGGTCAGCTCGCTCCACCCCCGCAAGGCGCTGGAGCCCGGATGGGTCCCGCCGGTGGTGGCGCAGGCGCCGGAGGCTTAGCCCGCCGGCTGCGCGGACGGCCGGCGCCGCAGCGCCGCGCCCGCCGCGCCGAAGCCCAGGATCATCAGCGCCCAGGCGCCCGGCTCCGGGACCGCCGCGGTTTCGAAGGCCACGTTGTCGATCTGCAGGTAGGGCGCGCTCTGCTGCAGAGTGAACGAGGTCACGCCGCTGAGGTTGAGGTTAAGCGTCTGCAGCCCCACGTCAGCGTCGAGGTTGAAGAAGCCCTCGTGCGCGCCGCCGCCGTCGACCCAGCTGTAGACGATGGGTCCCGCCGATCCGTTGTTGTAGACGTCGGCCACGTCGAAGCCCGCCAGGAAGAAGGCCCCGCCGCCGGTCCGCGTGATCGTCAGGAACGACCCGATGAATCGCTGGAAGAGCGTCGCGCCGCCGGGATCGGCGTTGTAGGCGTCGCCCTCGCCCCAGTGGTTCAGCTCATGCAGGTTGCCCGGCCCACCCACGCTGGACACAAAGGTCAGACCGGCTTCGGAATAGGTCGTCCCGTCGCCCGTCACGCCCAGGGCTGGCGTCGCGGTGGCGTCGAAGGTGACGATGGCCGCCGCGGCCGGCGTGGCGAAGGCGGCAAGGGCGACAAGCGCCGAGGCGACGAACAGCTGCTTCATGGATTCCCACTCCCCACGCGACTCGAGGCGTCGCCGTAGTGGCAACCTATGCGCGCAGCGCACACTCGCAAGCCGAGTCGCCCGAGGGGCGAGCCCCTACCCCAGGTTCCGCCGGAAGAGCGCTAACAGGCGTTCCCAGTGCCGCTCGGCGGCGGGCTTGTCGTAGACCGGGCGCTGCGGGAAGGCGAAGCCGTGGTGGACGCCGGGATAGATCTCGACCTCGGCGTTGGCGCCGGCGCTCTTCAGCGACGCATCCAGCGCCTCGACCATCTCCAGCGGCGCATAGGTGTCATGTTCGGCGCAGGCGAAATAGAGTTCGGCCTTCGTCCTCTGCGCGGCCAGGTGCGGGCTGTCCGGCCGGTCGGTGACGAGCTGGACGCCATACAGCGAGGCCGCGCAGGCAATGCGCTTCGGATGGCGCGCGGCGGCGTTGATCGCGTACTGCCCGCTCATGCAGTAGCCGATGGCCGCCGCCGGGCCGGGGCTGGCCGCCGGGTCGCGACCGGCGAAATCCAGCAGCGCGTCGGTGTCGTCCATCACCATCGCGATGTTGATCGAGCCCATGAGGTCGAACATGCGGGCGCGGGCCTCCGCCTCGGGCAGCGGCGGCAGGCTGGCCAGCTCCAGCACGCCGCGCCGGTAGTAGAGGTTCGGCAGCATCACATAGTAGCCCGCGGTGGCGATGCGCCGGGCCATGTCCCGCAGTTCCTCGCGGATCGCGGGCGCGTCCATGAAGAACAGCACGACAGGGTGCGGTCCGCCGCGTTCGGGATGGGCGATGAAGGTGGTGGTCTTGCCGTCCTTGGTGGCGATGTCGACGGTCTGCTCGAGCATGGGGGTCAAGCCAGTTCGGTGGGAGCGATCCCCAATTCTTTGAGCAAAGGCTCGGCGTAGTCGATACGTCCCGTCATGGTCTTCGGGTCGCCGCTGGCGAGGCGATAGACGGCCTCGGCGATGAACCCGATCGGCTGGACGCGGTCGCGGGTCTGGTCGTTGATCAGGCCGTGCACCGCCACCCCGGGCGTGTCGACCAGGCCCGGCGAGACCACGTTCACGGCGATGCCGTCGTCGTAGACCTCCGAGGCGAGACCGGTGGTGAACCGCTCCAGCGCCGCCTTGCACATGCCATAGACCGTGCCGCCGCCCCGGCGATTGTACGGCGGCTTGGGATGCAGGCCCGCGGGCGAGGAGATGTTGACGATCCAGCCGGCCTTCCGCTCGCGCATCGACGGCAGCACCAGTTGGCTGAGGTGGAATGGCGCCCAGACCTGGACCTCCATCATCAGGTCGAACCGCTTCTTCGGGAACGTCTCCACCGGGATGAAGAAGGTCACCGCCGCGTTGTTGACCAGGATGTCGATGGGCCCGAACAGCGCCGCCGCCTCGGCCACCAGCCGCTCCCGGTCGGCGGCGTCGGACAGGTCGGCCTTCACGAACGCCGCCTGTCCACCCAGGCGGCGGATGCGGTCGATGGTGTCGTGCAGCGTCCCAGGCAGCTTGCTTTCGCCCGCCTCGGCGGTCCGCGCGGAGACCACCACCTTGGCGCCCTCCATGGCCAGCCGCACGGCGATCGCCTCGCCGATGCCGCGGCTGGCGCCGGTGACCAGGGCCGTGCGGCCCTTCAGCGGCCCATTGGGGTTCACGCTCGCCATCGCATCGTCCTCCCGTACCGTTCTTTCTGATTGCCGGTACGGTCGCGCGGCGCGAGGCCGGGCGCAAGGGCGGTCTCTAGTCGGGCTTGCGGACAGTCAGCCGGCCGACGGTCAGTTCGTCGATCTCCAGCTTGCGGATCCGCACCGTGCGGGCGGTCACGCGGCCCAGCACCAGCCGGCCGATCGCCAGGGCGCCGATCGCCATCGCGCCCACCGCCAGGGCCCCGGCCGACGCGGCGAACAGGGTGGCGGCCCCGGTGGCGCTGGCGCCCACAGCCGTCGCGCCCGTGCGTCGGGTGGGCAGGGTCTTGTCGCTCATGCCGGAACTCCGGTTGGCCAAGGCCGATCCATCGCGCCCCCGCGCGGAGGACTCAAGCGCTAGCCTTCCCGCTTGCGTTTGCCGCGCGCCACCTCGGTCGCCAGCGCCTCCAGCTTGGGCGCCCAGAACATCCGGAAGCGGTCGAGCCAGGCGTCGACCTCGCGCATCGGCCCGGCGTCCACCGCATAGATGCGTCGCGAACCATCGATCCGGACGCTGGCGAATCCGGCGTCGCGCAGGACCTTCAGATGCTGCGAGACCGCGGACTGCGTGATGCCGAACTCGGCCTGGACCACGGCGGTCATGTCGCCGGACGACCGCTCGCCCTCGGCCAGCAGTTCCAGCAGCCGGCGGCGGACAGGATCGCCCAGGACATCGAACGCATGCATCAGCCGCCTGTGTAGAAGGCCGCGGTGTTTTGCGCCATCCGACGTGCGGTCGCCGGATCCTCGCCCGACGCGATGTGGGCGGCCGACCAGGCGTCGGCGGATCCGCGCATGAAGCCCTTCGCCTCCTCCGAGGCCATCCAGGCCGGATCGGTTTCAGGCGGCTTGGCCTCGCCCGAAGCGAGGTGCAGGCCAAGGCCCAGGAAGCCCAGGTCCCAGCCAACGCCCACCGCGGCGGGCCCGTATTTCCGCCAGTGTTCTCCGTCCAGATCCGTGGCCGGGAAGATGTGCTCCAGGGTGAGCCGGGCGCCTTGCCCCTCCGGGGTCAGCCTCACCGTCACCCAGCTCGTCGCCCCCGCAAATTCCCAGCTCAGGTCCAGCGCCTGCGCCGGCTCGCACCGCAGGATCGTCCCGCCGGCGTTGCCCTCCACCTGGTAGCGGCCGCCCAGCCTCAGGTCGCCGCTGACTGGCGAGAACCAGCGCGGAAGGCGCTCGGCGTTCGTGAGCGCGTCCCAGAGGTCCTCGGGGTCGGTGGGATAGACCCGGGCCGCGACGACCGCCTTGGCCGGCTTGCCGTCCCATTCCCGGTCGGCGACTTCCCGGAACTCGGCCCCGATGGCGTTCGACAGCATATGCGTTCCTCCTTGAAGGAGGCGTTCTAGCAGCCAGCGCTTATATAAGTCGACTCTAAATCAGGCCGCCTTCTGCAGTTCCTGCTTCACCCGCTCGGCCAGGGTCTTGATGTCGATGGGCTTGGGCAGGAAGGAGACGTTGCGTTCGCCCTCCAGCAGGTCGGAGAACTCGCTCTCGGCATAGCCCGAGATGAACATCACCGGCGCGCTGCCCAGGTACTGGCGGGCCTGTTTCAGAAGGTCCGGCCCCTGCATGCCGGGCATGACCACGTCGGAGATCATCAGGTCGATCCGGCCGGCGTGCTCCTCGGCGATCTCCAGGGCCTCCTCCCCGCTGGCCGCCTCGATGACCTCGTAGCCGCGCGCGCGGAGCAGCTTGGCCGCGACGCCGCGGACCGCATCCTCGTCCTCGACGAACAGGATCCGGCCGGCCCCGGAGAGGTCGCGGGCCGCCGGACGCTTCGGCGCCGCAGGCGCAGCCGCCGCGGGAACCGCGGGCGTCTCGGCGACCGGCGCGACGTGCACCGGCAGGAAGATGCGGAACGCCGCGCCCTGCCCGGGCTTGGAATCCACCGCGATCCAGCCCTCGGACTGCTTGACGATCCCATAGACGGTGGCGAGCCCCAGGCCCGTGCCCTCGCCCACCGGCTTGGTGGTGAAGAAGGGGTCGAAGATCTTGTCCATCACCTCGGGCGGAATGCCGGGGCCGTCGTCCGAGACCTCGACCATCGCCTGGTCGCCCTGGGCGGTGGGATAGCCCAGGCTGCGGGCCTCCTCCTGCGTCACGCGCGCGGTCCGGATGCGGATCACGCCGCCGCCATGGCTGCGGATGGCGTCGCGGGCGTTGACCACCAGGTTCATCACCGCGGTGTCGAGCTGGCTGCGGTCGGCGCGCACGTGGGGCAGGTTGCGGCCATAGTCGGTGACCAGCTTCACGTCCTCGTACAGCAGCCGGCGCAGCAGGACCTCGGACTCCGAGACCATCTCGCCCACGTCCAGGATCTCGCGCTGGACGGTCTGCTTGCGCGAAAAGGCCAGCAGCTTGCGGACCAGGTCGGCGGCCCGCATGGACGTCTGCTTGATCTCGTTGAGGCCCTCGTAGGACGGATCCCCCACCGGGTGGCGCGTCGACAGCACGTCGAGCTGCATCAGGATCGCGGTCAGCAGGTTGTTGAAGTCGTGCGCCACGCCGCCGGCCAGCTGGCCGATGGCCTGCATCTTCTGGCTCTGGGAGAGCTGCAGCTCGACCTGCTTCTGGTCGGAGACGTCCACCAGATAGGCCACCCAGCGGCCCGGGCTCTGCGAGAGGTAGAGGTGGGCGATGCGGGTCGGGTCGTGCGCCAGGCGCACCTCCAGCGGCGCGTGGCCGTCCCGGGCCTCGCTGAGGCGCATGGCGGCGTCCAGCCGGCTGGTGGGCTCGATCAGGTCCCCGAACACCTGGCCGGGCTCGCCGCCCTTGGCGACCGCGGCCAGCGCGGGGTTGGCCTCGATGATCCGGGCCTCGAACGGGTCGTCGCCCTCCAGCAGCGCCGCGCCGAACGGCGAGGCGGCGGCGAAGGCGTCCAGCACCTTGGGCGGCGGCGCCTTGGCCCCGGCCACCGCGTTCAGCACCTCCATGGCCGAGGACGGCAGCGCCAGGGGGCCGGTCCCGCGGCCGGTCAGGCGCACCAGGAACCGGCGCGGCCCCAGCGGAGAGACCAGGGCCTCGCGCTCCTGGCCGCCGGTCCTGACCATGGCTCGGCCCAGCTCGCCGCGACGCGCGGCCGCCAGGGCGCCGAACAGGCTGGAGGCCGCCGCCCCGCTTTTCGGGAGCCGGGGCGCCGTGCCCATGGCTTCGCGCCAGGCGGGGTTGGTGGTCAGCAGCCGGCCGTCCGGCGCCGCGACGGCGGACGGCTCGCCCAGGGCCGACAGGAAGGCTTCGGCGCCCGCCTCGGTCTCGGCCGGCGCCTCCACCGGGCCCCGCAGCACGAAAAGGCCCAGGCAGCAGACGCCCGCCAGGCCCACCAGCAGCATGGTGCCGGCCAGGGTTTCGAGGCCCGCGTTGAGCGCCGGCGCGAAGGCGAAGGCGGCGGCCAGCAGGAAGAAGAACACCGCGAGCGCGATGAACGGATCGACCTTCGATGGCTTGGACGAAGGCTCGGCCATGGGCAGCGTCAGCGCCTCTCGCGAATCGTTGGTCTGCATTGTGTCACAACGGTTTAGGGCGTCAGGGGGCAAAGTCGGCGAGCCGTCTCTACCGGTGGGCGGCGCGGCGCTTCCCCGCGCCCAGGAGGAAGCCGATGATCTTGGCCACGGCCTCGAAGTGCGCCGGCGGGATCATCTCGTCGATATCGACCGAGGCGTAGAGCGCCCGCGCGAGCGGCGGGTCCTCGATCACCGGGACGCCCGCCTCCTCGGCGATGGCGCGGATCTTCAGGGCCAGGCTGTCGAGGCCCTTGGCGACGCACATGGGCGCGGCGGTCTCGCCCTGCTCGTACTTCAGCGCCACGGCGTAGTGGGTCGGGTTCATGACCACCACGGTCGCCTGCGGCACCGCCTGCATCATCCGCCGGCGCGCGCGCTCATAGCGGAGCTGCTTCTGGCGCGCCTTCACGTGCGGGTCGCCTTCGCTGTTCTTGTAGTCCTCCTTGACCTCCTCCTTCGTCATCTTCTGACGCGTGAGGAAGCGCTGGCGCTGCCAGAACCAGTCGCCGCCGGCGACCAGCAGGCTGAGGCCGACGACCGCGAACACCAGCCGCTTCAGGATGTCCATGCAGAACGGCAGGATCGCGCCCACGTCCAGCGCCGACAGCGAGGAGAACTTCGGGACCACCGGCTTCAGGATCCACCAGGCCAGGATCGCGATGACCGACACCTTCACCAGCGACTTGGCGAACTGCATCAGGCCGTCGGGCCCGAACATCCGCTCGAACCCCTTCTTCGGCGAGATCTTCGACAGTTCGGGCTTCAGCTTGTCGGGCGTGAACCGCAGGCCGGTCTGCATCAGGCTGGCGCCCGAGCCGGCGACGGCGGCCGTCAGCATCACCGCCAGCAGCGCGGGCGCGCCGGCCAGCATCGCATAGCGCAGGATCTCGACCCCGCCGTGGCCCTCCACCGACATGTCGGCGGGATGGGCGAAGAACGGCAGCAGCCGATTGGCCATGTCCTTCGCCAGCCAGCCGCCGGCCATCACCAGGACACCGGACACCGCGGCAAGCACCGCGAACGGGCCAAGGTCCGGGGTCTTGATCCCATCGCCCTTGGCCTTGGCCTTCTCGAGCTTCTGGGGTGTCGCCTCTTCTGTTTTTGAGTCTTTTTCGGGCGCGTCGCTCATTGGCCGGCGAACGTCCCGGCCAGTTCACGGAAGCGGTCGATCCAGACCATGCCGATGACGCCCAGGCTGAGGGCGAAGATCGACAGCCCGCCCAGCACCATCAGCGGCGTGGCGACGAAGAACACCTGAAACTGCGGCATCACCCGGCCGACCAGGCCGGTGGCGACGTTGAGGATCAGCGAAAACACCACCACCGGCGCCGCGAGCTGCAGGCCCAGGCCGAACGAGCGGCTGACCGTCTGCACCGCCAGCTGCCCCGCGTCGGCGACGGGAATGTCGCGGGTGAAGGGGAACAGCTCGAACGAATTGACGATCGCGGCGATGAACAGGTGGTCGAGGTTGGTGGCGAAGATCAGCACGATGCCGATCATGCCGAGGAAGGTGCCCAGCGAGGTCGAGGGCTGGGCCTGCATCGGGTTCGCGGTCTGCGAGAAGGACAGGGTCGTCGCCATGGAGACGATCTCGCCGGCCGCCGACAGCGACACCATGAAGAGCCGCAGGATGCTGCCGATCAGGAGGCCGATCAGGACCTCCTTGATCACCGCCAGGCCGAGGTCGGCCGCACCGCTCGGGATCGGCGGGACCGTGCCGCCGATCAGGGGGAAGATCATCAGGGTGAAGGCCAGGGCGAACGACAGCCGGATGCGCGGCGGCACCAGGGTTTCGCCCAGGCCGGGCAGCAGCATGATCACCGCGCCGATCCGCGCGAAGACGAGGCCGGCGGCGAAGACCTGCTGGGCGGTCGCGTAGGACTCCACGGAGCCGGACCTCCCCGCCTACATGCCCGCGATGCGGGCCGCGATGTTGCGCATGAAGCCGCTCATCAGCGCGCCCATCAGCGGCATGAAGACCAGCAGCGAGACGAAGATGGCGACGATCTTCGGCGCGTAGATCAGGGTCTGCTCCTGGATCTGCGTCAGCGCCTGGAACAGGCCGATGCCCACGCCCACCACGAGGCCGACCAGCATGACCGGCGCGCAGAGCTGGATGGTGAGCCAGATGGCGTCGCGCCCGACGTCCAGAACCTCGGCGCCGCTCATGGGAAACCTCTTCGGGAAAGCTCGCCGGACGGAACCACCCGCCGACGCACCCAATCTGGCGCGGCATGGTTAACAAAGGGCTAGAGCCCATTAACGAATGAACCCCCGGCGGTGGCCGCCGGGGGTCCAGATGTCGCAGCCTGGCGGCAGGATCAGGCCAGGGCGGCCTGCCGGCGGCGCAGCATGGAGCCTAGGCCGAAGAAGCCCAGCAGCATCATCGCCCAGGTGGCCGGCTCGGGAACGGCGGCGCTCATCGCCGCGCCCATGGTGGCGCTGACCGATCCGTCCTGGCTCACCGCGGCCAGGACGTTGCCGGCGCCCGCGCCCAGCGTCTGGGCGATCAGGTCGTCCCGGCTCTGGCCCACGGCGCCCAGGCCGTAGAAGTAGGTGAAGCTGCGGCTCTGGCCGGCGCCCAGCACGCCCAGGTCCAGGCGGATGGCCGCGCCGTTGTCGCCGGTCTCGTTGCACCCGCTGTCGCAGGGCCCCAGGAACGCGCCGCTCAGCGGCGACGGGTCCTCGAAGCCGAAGAAGCCGCTTTCGAAGCCGCCCGGGCCATAGACGCCGGACACGGTGTCGGTCTCGGGCTCCAGGGCGCTGGCGTCGAAGTCGGCGACCCGCTGGAACAGCGCCGACAGGTCGCCGCCGGTGGTGTTGGTGATCTCGGTGACGATGCCGAGGACGTTCGGGGCGACGAATTCGAACGACTGGGTCACCAGGAAGCCGCCGTCGGTCAGGACGCTGACCAGCGCGCTGTCGGCGGTGAAGTCGAAGCTGCCCGCGGTGACGCCGCTGGAGCCATAGTAGTTCTCGTCGGCATAGTCGGCGTTGAGGCCCCAGCCCTCGCGCGCGATGCCCGGGCTGATCACGTCCACCCCGTCGGCCTCGCGGCGGAAGCCCACGCCCGCGGCAGAGTCGTACAACTGGCCGTATTCGTTGATCCCGACGCTGAACTGGCCGTTGCTGATCACCACGGCGCCCGCCGGGCCGGCGACAGCCGCCGACACCAGCGCCGCCAGCGCGGCTCCGGCCGGCAAACTCTTGAACTTCATAGACGATCCCCCAACCACGGGCCGCGGCCCGCATAAACACTTCGTTTACCCTACACCGGGGGCGTGACGCTTCGGCAACAGGGTTCTCGCCTCAGGCGTAGATGTCGCCGGGCGGCGCCTCAATTCCCGGCGATGACGCGTTCCAGGGCCCGCGCGGCCTCGGCGGGGGTGACCTTGCCGGCGTCCCGGTCGACGCTGTAGTTGGCCGCCCGCATCGCCTCCACGGGCACGGCCCCCACCAGCGGCCGCAGCGCCTCCACCAGCCGCGGGTCGGCCGCCGCCTTCGGCGAGACCAGGATCACGGCGTCGTAGGGCGGGATCGCCCCCTTCGGGTCGGACAGCACCACCAGGCGGTCGGCCGCAATCCGTCCGTCGGACGAGAAGGCGCTGATCACGTCGGCCTCGCCGCCCGCCAGCGCCCGGTACATGAACGTCGGCTGGAACGACCGCTCGGACCGGAACGCAAAGCCGTAGGCGCCGTCCACCGCCCGCCATTCCGGCCGCGAGAGGAACTCCAGGTCCGACCCCAGCTTCATCCGCGGGGCCTCCTGGGCGAGGTCGGCCAGGCTCGCGATCCCCAGCGCCTGCGCCCGGTCGGGCCGCATCACGAAGGCGTAGGCGTTCTCGAAGCCCAGCGACCCGAGCACCAGCACCCCGTCCCGGCGCTTCAGCTCCGCGGTGAGCTGGTCCAGCACCGCCTTGCGTCCCGGGTTGTCGGCCCGCCCCAGCACGTTGGTCCAGAGCGTCCCCGAATAGTCGACGTAGACGTCGATCTCGCCCGCCGCCAGCGCCCGGTACGCCACGGCCGAGCCCAGGTCCTCCTTGCGCGAGACCGCCGCGCCCGCCCGCTCCAGCCGGCCGGCGATGAGCTCGGCCAGGATGTACTGCTCGGAGAAGTTCTTGGCCCCCACCGTGTAGGCGGCCGTCTGCCCGAACGTGGCGAGCGGCGCCAGGGCGGCCCCGGCCCCGATCACCAGCCCTGCCAGCCCCGCGGCCACGAAGGCGGGCCGCCGGGTGCGCGCGCCCGTCTCCACCAGCCCCAGCAGCTGGTCCGCCGCCATCGCCAGCGCCGCCGAGGCCGCGCAGCCGAACAGCACGAAGACCCAGTTCTCGGTCTGCAGGCCGGCGAAGATGTAGTTGCCCAGGCTGGTCTGGCCCACGGGGGTCGACAGCGTGGCCGCCCCGATCGTCCACACGGCGGCCGTGCGCACCCCCGCCATGATCACCGGCGCCGCCAGCGGCAGCTCGACCTGCAGCAGCTTCTGCCGCGGGGTCATGCCGACCCCGTCCGCGGCCTCGGCGATGGCGGGATCGACGCCGGTGATCCCGGCCACCCCGTTCCGCAGGATCGGCAGCACCGAATAGAGGGTCAGGGCCAGCAGGGACGGCAGGAACCCGAGCGCCGAGAACCCCTGGCTCAGCACCGCCTGCGACAGCGCCGAGAGCGCCAGCAGCAGCGGATAGAACAGCGCCAGCAGCGCCAGGCTCGGGATCGTCTGGATCAGGCTGGCGAGGGCCAGCACCGGCCAGCGCAGGCGCGGGCTGCGCGCGGCGGCCACCGCCAACGGCAGGCTGATGGTCAGGCCCAGCACCAGGGCGCTGAGGCTCAGCAGCACGTGCCAGCCGAGATACTCGGGCAGGAGGTCGAAGGCGGCGGCGAGCGGACCGCTCACGCGCCAAGCCTTTCCGCCAGCCGCTGCGCCTGTCGCTTCGGCGCCTCCAGCAGCGCCAGGACGTCCGGATCCGAGCTCTGCGCCAGCAGCGCCCCGGGCGCCCCGTCGGCGAGGATCCGGCCTGTCTTCAGCACCACGACGCGGTCTGTGAGCAGCACCGCCTCTGTCATGTCGTGGGTGACCATGATCGTCGTCAGACCCAGGCGCTCGTGCAGGGCGCGGTAGTCGGCGCCAAGCGCGTCGCGGGTCACCGGATCCAGGGCGCCGAACGGCTCGTCCATCAGCATCAGCCGCGGCTCAGCGGCGAGCGCGCGGGCCACGCCCACCCGCTGCCGCTGGCCGCCGGACAGAGCCGCGGGCGGCCGCGCCGCCACCCCGGGCGGCAGATCGACCAGGGCCAGCAGTTCGGCCGCGCGGGCGGCGATGCGCGCCTTGTCCCAGCCCAGCAGGCGCGGCGTGATCCCGATGTTCTCGGCGACGCTCAGGTGCGGGAACAGGCCCACCTCTTGGAAGACGTAGCCGATCCGCCGGCGCAGCAGGTGCGGCGACGCCGTCGCCACATCCTCCCCAGCCACCACGATGCGGCCCGCGTCGGGCCGCACCAGCCCGTTGATCGTCTTCAAGAGGGTGGTCTTGCCTGAGCCCGATCCGCCGACCAGGGCCACGAACTCGCCCTCGCCGACCGAGAGGCCCACATCGTCGAGGGCCGCGTGGCCGCCATAGCGCTTGGACACGCCTGCCAGTTCGATCATCGGTGCGGCCATCGCGGAGGCGTAGCACCTCGCGAGGGGTTGGGGGAGCCGTCGGGCGGGACTAGACGTTAGCCTCCCGTTCAAACCGGAGTCGCCTCATGTCCCCTCGCCTGCTCGCCCTGACCGCCGCTGCCGCCCTCTGCGCCTCGTCCGCCACCGCCCAGGCGCCCCAGACCGTGGCCGAGCTGAAGAACGGCACAGGCCAGGCGATCGGCAAGGTGACCCTCGTCGAGGCCCCCAAGGGCGTGCTGCTGAAGGTGGAGGCCAAGGGCCTGACGCCGGGCTGGCATGGCCTGCACCTGCACGAAAAGGCAGACTGCTCGAAGGCCGACTTCACCTCCGCCGGCGGCCACACCCACGGCGGCGGCGACCGCGTCCACGGCCTCCTGAACCCGAAGGCCAACGAGACGGGCGACCTGCCGAACCTCTACGTCGCCGCCGACGGGACCGGCGTCACCGAGATCTACTCGTCGCTGACGACGCTGGCGGCGCTCAAGGATGCGGACGGCTCGTCCGTGGTTATCCACGCCGGCGCCGACGACCACCAGACCCAGCCCATCGGCGGCGCGGGCGCCCGGGTCGGCTGCGCCGAGATAAAGTAGGCCCATCCCTCCCTTGATGGGGAGGGACAGACCGCGAAGCGGTCAGGGTGAGGCTGTCGGGATCAGGTTCAGCGCCCGATCGCGAGCTCCCCACCCGACTGTCGCTTCGCTCCAGCCACCCTCCCCATCAAGGGAGGGAAAGCCGTCAGATCGGCATCCGCAGGATTTCCTGGTAGGCCGAGATCACCTGGTCGCGGACGGCCATCACCGTCTCCAGGCTGGCCTCGGCCGCCGAGATCGCGGTCACCACGTCGATGAGCTCGGTCTTGCCGGCCACCTGCGCGGCCATCTGATGCTCGGCGTGCTTCGAGGCGTGGACCGCGTCGGTCATGGCCGACTTCAGGACGTCGGCGAACCCGCCGCCTTGCGGCAGGGCCTGGGCTCCGGTCGCGCCCACGCTGTCGCCCACGCCCATGCCCTTCTGGGTCGCGGCATAGGCCTTGGCGGCGGCAAGCGGCGTCATCATCGGTCAGGCCCTACTTCTTCAGGAGATCGAGGGTGCGCATCTCCATGGAGCGCGCCGTCTCGATGACGTTTAGGTTGGCCTCGTAGGCCCGCTGCGCCTCGCGCATGTCCATGGCCTCGACCAGGCTGTTCACGTTGGGCAGCTTCACATAGCCCTTGGCGTCGGCGGACGGGTGCCCGGGGTCGTACTCCTGGCGGAAGTCCGACTGGTCGGGCTCGACCTTGGCCATCTTGACGCCCTTGGCGCCGGCCACCTTGGCAGGCTCGAACACCGGCGCCTGGCGGCGGTACGGGTCGCCGCCTGCCGTCCGCGACGTCGAGTTCGCATTGGCCAGGTTCTCGGCGATGATCCGCATCCGCGCCTGCTGGGCGCGCAACGCCGAGGCCGCGACGGCCTGGGCGATGCCGGAAACGGGTTTGATTTCGGGCATCTAGTCTCTCCTAGCCGCCGGGCCGGCGCGCGGCCATGCGCAGGAGGTTCATGGACTTCTGGTAGAAGCTGATGGCGGCGTCGTAGTTCATCCGCGCCTCGCTCATCTTGAGCATCTCGTCCTCCAGGACCACGGCGTTGCCGTTCAGGGTGGTCTCGGAGTCGGGGCTCTTGATGGTCTTGTACTGGGCGCCCACCCCGCGCCGCTCGTTCTTCGGCGCCATGTGCCCGGCCTGGGTTGCGGCCATCAGCGGCAGGCCGCTGACCCCTTGCGCCTTCTTCTGCGCCTCCATCCGGGCGTCGAAGCTGAAGGGCTTCAGGTCGTTGGGGACGTATTTCGCTGTGTCGCCATTGGCCACGTTCTCCGCGATCACCTTCTGGCGCTCGGTGAGGTAGCCCATGCGGCCCCGAAGCATCGAGAAGAGCGGGATTTCGGCCAGGTTCATAGGACCTGATCCTTAATCAACAGGGTTAATCCTGGTTTAAGAGACTCAACGGCGAATGGGGGCCGTATCCGCCGCCAGAAGCGTCGCCCATGGACCTTTCCAATTTCCTCAGAGCCGTCTTCGCCCTGGCCCTCACCCTGGGCCTGGTCGGCCTCGCGGCCATCGCGCTGCGCAAGTACGGCCCGGACGCCATGGCGCGGCTCGCCAGCCAGCGCAAGGACCGCCGCCTGAAGGTGGTGGAAAGCCTGGTGCTGGACCCGGCCCGGCGGATCCTGATCGTCGAGTGCGACGGGCGCGAGCGCCTGATCCTGCTGGGCGAAGGCCGCCTGCTCAGCGACCTGCCCGCCAAGGACGCGCCGTGATGCGCGAGCTCTGGAAGGCGATCCGCACGCTGCCGGCCGAGGATTGGCGCCGCGCCGGCCTGATCGCGGCCATCACCGCCGCGGCGGCCATGATCCTGCCCGCCGCCGCCGTGGCCCAGACGCTGAACGTCAACCTGGGCACCGGCGCCGGCCTGACCGAACGGGTGGTCCAGCTCGTGGGCCTGCTGACGGTGCTGTCGCTGGCGCCGTCGATCATGATCATGACCACCTCGTTCGTGCGGATCGTGGTGGTGCTCTCCTTGCTGCGCACCGCGCTGGGCCTGCAGCAGAGCCCGCCCAATGCGGTGATCATCTCGCTCAGCCTGTTCCTCACCGCCATCGTCATGGGGCCCACCTTCGAGCGGTCCTACAACGAAGGCGTCCGCCCCCTGCTGGAGCAGCAGATGGAGCTCCCGGCGGCCTTCGACGCCACGGGCGGGCCGCTGAAGCAGTTCATGCTCAGCCAGGTGGACCAGGACGACCTCGGCCTGTTCATGCGCCTCTCCAAGGTGCCGCGGCCGGCCAACCTCCAGGACATCCCAATCCGGGTGGTCACCCCAGCCTTCATGATCTCCGAGCTGAAGCGCGCCTTCGAGATCGGCTTCCTGCTGTTCATCCCCTTCCTGGTCATCGACCTCGTGGTGGCCAGCGTGCTGATGAGCATGGGCATGATGATGCTGCCCCCCGTGGTGGTCAGCATGCCCTTCAAGCTGATCTTCTTCGTCCTGGTGGACGGCTGGCGCCTGGTCTGCGGCAGCCTCGTCGAAAGCTTCCAGCGCGGCGCCGGCGGGGGTTAGGGCCTCCTCCGCGAGGCGCAGGCTACAGTCGTTCGCGCCTCCCGCGCCCGTCATCCCGGGCGGAGCGCTCGCGAGAGCGCGGAGACCCGGGACCCAGCAGACAGGACCTCGAAGCTGCGCCACGACGGATGACGCAATCCCCGTCACGGCCTAGCTTTCGCCGATGGTCGGGCAGGATGCCTTCATCGCTGTCTACATCCTGGCGAGCCGCCGGAACGGAACGCTCTACACCGGTGTGACCAGCGCGCTTGCGGCGCGTATCCGTCAGCACAAGCTCGGGACCTTCGAAGGCTTCACCAAGACCTACGGCTGCAAGACTCTCGTCTGGTA
>NZ_MHXN01000026.1:0-6635 GCF_001824475.1 Phenylobacterium sp. RIFCSPHIGHO2_01_FULL_69_31
GCGTTCAGACGATGAGCGGCGATACCAGGCGCTGGCGCGCCGGCGCCACCTCGCGCCAGCGCCCGTCGGGGTCCTGCTCCAGGACCTCGATCGGACGGCCGCGCACCTGGGCGACGGAGACGACGGCGATCGCCGCGCCGACGGCCTGGGAGCGGTCGGCGAAGGCGCCGATGCGTCGGCGGGCGCAGCGCAGCGTCCAATGCCGTTCGCGGGGCACGAGGAAGTAGCGGACCTTCGCCATGAGGCAGCTCCGGTGGAGGGTGGCTGAGCACTATAGTCCACACTCCGGGGCTCGCGGGCAAGCACAGCCGCAGCAAAGCGAACGGGAGGGACGGGGCGGGCAGCCGGTCGGGGGCGCAGGTCCTCCGAGGCGCCCGGAGGATTCCCATGCGAATTGGTCATCATCGGCCGCCGGTGCTGGCGGCCTGGGGCGGTGGCCTCGACTCCACGGCGATGCTGGTGGAGCTGGTGAGCCGCGGCGAGCCCGTCGACCAGGTCCTGTTCGCCGACACAGGCGCCGAGAAGCTCGAGACCTACCGTTTCATCCCGCTGTTCCGGCGCTGGCTGAGCGAGCGGGGCGTGCCGTCGGAAGTCGTCCGCTACCAGCCGGCCCGCTTCAAGAACTGGCCGCCCTACCGAACCCTCACCGAAAACCTGCTGACCAACGGCACCTTGCCGAGCATCGCCTTCGGCCGGGGCACGTGTTCGCAGAAATGGAAGGTCGCGCCGCAGCACGCCTGGGCGAGACGGTGGCCGGCCGCCCAGGCGGCCTGGGCGCGCGGCCAGAAGGTGGTCAAGCTGATCGGCTTCGACTGCAGCCGCGCCGACGACCGGCGCTACGCCGAGGCGGCGAAGCGGGACGATCCTCTCTACAGCCATCGCTATCCCCTGCGGGAATGGGGCTGGACGCGCGAGCACTGCGCCGCCCGCATCGAGCGGGAAGATCTGCCGACGCCGCCGAAGTCGGCGTGCTTCTTCTGCACCGCCTCGCGGCCGTCCGAGGTCCGGGACCTGCCGACGGCGCAGCTGCGCCAGATCGTTCTGATCGAGGCGCGCGCGCGGCCGCGCCTGCGCACCATCGAGGGCCTCTGGCGGAAAGCCGTCGCCGGCCGGCGCGGCGCGGAGGCCCGCCCGGGCTCGATGACCGCCTTCATCCGCAGCGAAGGCTTGCTGCCGCAGGACGAGGTCGACGCCATCGAGGCGCTGGCGCCTGACGCCCTGGTGCGTTGGCAGGGCCGCGCGGCCGAGCGCCCCGCCGAGCAGCGGCCCGAGATGCGGCAGTGGCTGCAGCTCTTCGACGAGACGGCGGGCCAGGCCTGGCGGCTCGAAGCCGCGCCGACCCTCTATGACGGCGTATCGGACGGGGCTCGGTGATGCGCCCGGACCTGTCCCGTTACGACCGCGTGCTGGTGGCCTTCAGCGGCGGCAAGGACTCGCTCGCCGCCCTGCTGCATCTGCTGGACCTCGGCGTGCCGCCCGAGGGCATCGAGCTGCACCATCACGACGTCGACGGCGGCGAGGCGTTCATGGATTGGCCCTGCACCCCGGCCTACGCCCGCGCGCTCGGCGCAGCCTTCGGCGTCCCGGCCTATCTCTCCTGGCGGGCCGGCGGCTTCGCCGCCGAGCTCGGGCGCGACGGCGCGCCCACGGCCCCGGCATTGTTCGAAACGCCGGAGGGGCGGCTCGGCCGGGCTGGCGGGGAGGGCCCGCCGGGGGTGCGTGGCCGCTTCCCCCAGGTCTGCGCCGACCTGCGGCTACGCTGGTGCAGCAGCGCCTTGAAGATCGAGGCGATGGCGGCGCTGATCCGCAACCAGCCGCGGTTCCTGGCCGGCGAGACCCTGGTGGTGACCGGCGAGCGAGCCGAGGAAAGCCCCATGCGCGCCCGCTACGCGCCCTTCGGCCCGCACCGGACCGCGACCCGGCAGCGGCGGATCGACCACTGGCGGCCGGTGCTGTCCTGGCCGGAGGCCGAGGTGTGGGCGATCATCGCCCGCTATGGCGTGACCCCGCACCCGGCCTACGGCCTTGGGTGGTCGCGGGTGAGCTGTCGCAGCTGCATCTTCGGCTCGCCCAACCAATGGGCGACGCTCCGCGCCCTTTATCCCGAGGCGTTCCGGCGGATCGTAGAGCGGGAGGCGGCGAGCGGCCTGACGATCCAGCAGCACGCCAGCGTCTCCGAGCTTGCTGACCGCGGCCGGCCTTATGCGGCGGCGCTGGCGAACCCCGCGTTGGCGGCTCAGGCGGGCGCGACGACCTGGATCGCGCCGGTCTTCACCCGGCCCTGGCGGCTGCCGGCCGGGGCCTTCGGCGAGGCGGCCGGGCCGAACTGAGCGGGCGTCTCGCCGGCGTGGCCCGCTTGACCCGGCCCCTCCGGGCCATGCAGCTTCACCTGCAGGAGCCAGAACCCATGCCCGAGCCGATGAACCTCACCCTGTCCCTCTCCTCGGACGAAGCCTGGGCGCTGGCGCAGTTCGTGAAGCGCGCCGACCGCGAGACCGCCCGGCGACATGCAGGGGACGCGCAGGAGGCCGACCTCATCTTCGAGGCCTGGATCGCGCTACGGGCCGCCCTGGCCGAGGCGGGCGTCGCCCCGCGCTGACATCTGCGGCTTCAGTCTGGCGCCGCGGCGGGCGCGCCCTAGCTAGGGCTCATGGACGAGCCTGACTTCCAGGTGCGGCCGGTCACCGCGGCGACCTGGCCCGACCTCGAGCGCCTGTTCGAAGGGCGCGGCGGACCCAAGTACTGCTGGTGCATGGCCTGGCGGCCGATGGCGAACCGCGCCTCGGCGCGCAACGCGGACCGAAAGGCGGCCCTGCAGGCGCGCCTGGCGGAGGGCGTGCCGATCGGCCTGATCGGCTACGTCGCCGGCGAGCCGGCCGCCTGGTGCTCCGTCGGCCCGCGCGAGCGCTTCACGCGGCTCCGGCCCGACCAGGACCAGGCCGAGGCCGGGATCTGGGCGGTGACCTGCTTCTTCATCCGCCGCGAGCATCGCGGGCGCGGCCTCACCGGCAAGCTGCTGGAGGCCGCCGCCGACTACGCGCGGGCCCAGGGCGGAACGGTGCTCGAGGCCTACCCCGTCGATCCGGAGTCGCCGAGCTACCGCAACATGGGCTTTCGGTCGCTCTACGCGGACCACGGCTTTGAGGAGGTCGGCCGCGCCGGCTCGCGGCGGCACGTGGTGCGCCGGGCGCTCGCCGGCCCGCGGCCATCACACACGGCGTCACAAGGAGGAGGGGAGGGCGGCGCGGGGTGAGCCAAGCCACAGGAGGCGCCCAAGACCACCCTGACTTCCCCTTCCACGCCCTTCGTCGGCGGCCATCCGGTCGGACAGCTGGTCCGCCGCGACGACCCCGCCGTGGAGATCCGCGGGACCCTTGAGCGCACGCCGGGCTGCGCCCTGATCGCTTCGGCCGAGATCGACGCGCAAGGCCGACTCTGCGTCGAATACGGCGGAGAGACCCAGATGTACTGGGAAGAGCAGCGCCCGGTGCGCGAGGGCGGCCGGCTGGTGCTGATCGACGTCAACGGGCTCGAGGTCCTGGAGACCGAGGTTCTCCTGCGGCTGGACGACGGCGCCCTGGTAGATCCGCTGCGGACCGCCGCCGCCTCGCCGGAGCGCTGAAGTGCGCTTCTTCGTCGGCGTGCATCATCCGAAGGACGGCTGGCCGCTCAGCCTTCGCGGGCACCCCGTCTGCATATCGGCCAACGCCTTGCGGAGCCGCGCCGGCCGCATCGCCTTCGTGGGGCAGGGCGACGGCTGGATGCTCGATTCCGGCGCCTTCACCCAGGTGGCGCTGAGCGGCGGCTTTGCCGAGAGCCCGGACGACTACGCCGCCCTGGTGCGCCGCTTCGGCGACTGGCCGGGCTCCGGGCTCGAGGCGGCGGTTTCTCAGGACTGGATGTGCGAGCCCGCCATGCTGGACCGCACGGGGCTTTCGGTGCGGGCGCACCAGCGGCTGACGCTCGAGCGCTACGACGCCATCCGCGCGGCCGGGGTCGGGCGCGTGCGGCTGATGCCGGTGCTGCAGGGCTGGACCCCGGACGACTACCGCCGGCACCTGGACGACTACGGCGCGCGGCTGGGTCACGGCGCCTGGGTCGGGGTCGGATCGGTCTGCAAGCGCCAGGGCGATCCGCGCGCGATCGGCGTGATCCTCGGACGCATCCTGCGCGCCCGGCCGGACCTGCGGCTGCACGGCTTCGGCGTCAAGCTCACGGCCCTGCGCAGCGCGGCGGTGCGGTCGATGCTCCACTCGGCCGACTCCATGGACTGGTCCTATGCGGCGCGCCGTCAGGGCGGCGACCAGAACGACTGGATGGAGGCCTTCCGCTTCGCCGAGCGCATCGCCGGCCGCGCGCGCGTGGCCTGCGACAGCCAACCTGGGCTCTTCTGACGCCGGGCGCCGCCGGTGTCGGGGCGGGGAAGGGGGCGTCGGCGGTCTTCGGGGCGAGCGGAGCGGCTGGCGGTCGGCTCCGCCGCGCCGGTTCAGGCTGGACCTTGCCCCAAGATCGGCGGGCTTCAAGGGCGGCCCTGCGGGCCGTCGCCGGCGATCCGCGTGCCGCGGCCCCTTGAGGCCCGCCGCTCGTGGGGCCCGGGCGGTCCAGAGGCGCGGCGAGGAAGCCGCCCTCCCGGAGCAGCTCCGGCGTCCCTGAAAGGCCCTTGCCATGTCCCTTCTCCTCACCCCCGACCTCTCCACCTTCGAAGGCGTCTGCGCCGCCGCCCACGACGGCCGCGACCATCCCGAGCGCGACGAGCTGTTGCAGCTCGGCGAGGCGCTGATGACCGAGACCCTCGACGTCACCGCCGACACCGCCCTGGAGGACTTCCAGACGACCATCGCCGAGGGGCTGATCGGCGCGTTCCAGTCGATCGCGCTTCGGCTGCAGCGGGAGGCCGATCGGGCGTCGGACGAGGTGAAGCGGCTGACCCGCGACTTCGACGGCTCGGAGATCGCCGACGTCGAGTTGCAGGAGGCGACCCGCAAGGCGCACGCCGCCGAGGCCGCCGTCCAGGCCGTGGAGCTGATCCGCGACCGCGCCAGCGAGACCTACACCCTCATCACCGGCGAGATCTGGTCGCCGTGGCGGGGCAGCGTCCGGCGCACCGCCTCGACCGCGGCCCAGATCGACGCCCGGGAGGCGCTCCGGGCCAAGCGCGCCCGGGCCCAGGCGAGCGTCGAGCCGGGCGCCCAGGTGGTGGCCTTCCGCGGCTCGCCCAAGGCCGACACCCAGGCGGACGTGAGCCGCATCTTCGACGCGCTGAACTGGGCGCTCGCCCACTGGCCGCAGATGAAGCTCGCCACCACGGGCCTCAACGGCGCCGAGCGCCTGGCGATCAAGTGGGCGCGCCGTCAGGGCGTCGACCACATCGCAGCCAAGCCGGACTTCGACCAGTTCCGCACCGCCGCGCCCTTCCGGGCCAACGACGACATGCTGGCGCTGGAGCCGGTGCTGGTGCTGACGCTTCCCAACAGCCTCGATGCGGCGCGGGCGGCGGACCTCAAGCCCTTCGGCCCGGCCCTGAACCTCGGCCAGAAGGCCGTGGAGAGCGGCGTTCGGCACGTGGCGATCAGCGGCCGCCGCGCCGGATAGGCGCCGCGCGGCGGCCCTGGCGGGCCGCCGCTCCCGCTCCGGTCGGGAGGCGAAGGGAGGGCCGGCTGGGGCGAACGCCTGGAGGAGCTCGCCCGATGGACCTGATGGAGACTGTTTCGCCCGCCGCACGCCGGCGCGCGCAGCGCAGCCAGCGCTGGCGCGACCGGCGGGCGCTGTTCGTACCCGACGCGACCGTCATCGATCCGGCCGCCTACGCCGTCGACGTGATCGGCCCGGCGCTCGCCCGCGCCTTCGTGGTCCGCCACCACTACGCCGGCAGCTTCCCGGCCGCGCGGCTGAGCCTCGGCCTCTTCGGGCCCGGGCCGGCCGGACGCTCGCAGCTGGTCGGAGTGGCCGCCTTCTCGGTGCCCATCAACGACCGCTGCGTGGCGCGGCACACCGGCCTGCCTGAGCCGCGGGCGGGCGCCGACCTCGGCCGCTTCGTGCTGCTGGACGAGGTGGCCGGCAACGGCGAGACCTGGTTCCTGGCCCGTGCGTTCCGGCTGCTCCGGCGGGAGAAGCCGGAGATCGAGGCGGTGATCGCCTATTCCGACCCTATGCCGCGGGTGGGGCCGGGCGGCCGTCTCGCCAGCCCCGGCCATATCGGCGCCGTCTACCGGGACTTCGGCCGTGGCCTGGCCTACCGCGGGCGGGCGCGTCCGCGCACCGAGCACGTGACACCGGACGGGCGGGTCTTCTCCGCCCGCGCCGCCTCCAAGATCCGGGGCGGCGAGCGGGGTTTCGCCTACGCCGTCGACGAGCTCGTGCGCCGCGGCGCGCCCGCGCCCACGGGCGATGACCTGCGCGGCTGGTACGACGGTCTGGCAGCCTCAGGGTTCCTGCGGCCCCGCCGGCATCCGGGCAACCACGTCTACACCTTCGCGCTCACCCAGCGCGCCCGGGTCGCCAGCCGTCCGCTGCCCGCCCTGGCGCCGCCCGGGCGCCGGTCCGCGGCGTGGGGGTCCGAGGCTTCTCATCTGGAGCCGCTCGGCGCGGCGGCCTGATCCTGCCCGCCGGCTCGAGGACGCGCGCGACCCGCCTCC
>NZ_MHXN01000026.1:6643-16834 GCF_001824475.1 Phenylobacterium sp. RIFCSPHIGHO2_01_FULL_69_31
CCTCTTGCGGCCAGGGTCTGCCGGCCTCCGGCCGGAGAGGCCAACCCTGCGCCGGCCCGGCTTCGTCGCCCTCGCGGTCCTTCCTCTCCGGCGCGCGGCGCTGACCTCGGTGTTTGGCCGCGCTGATCTCTCGGCGGCCGGCTTGCCAGGTCTGTGGTGCGCGAGGGGGTTGTGGCCTTGGCGGTCGAGTTCGGCTCCGGCGCTCCGCGCGGGGCAGTGGGGCCGAGGATGCCGGGGCGAGGTCCTTTGGCGGGAGCCTGATCCGGTCCGGTCGGCGCGCAGGAACGCCGCTCTCCATCACGATCCCTGACCCGGGCCGGCCCGGTCCAAAAGCCGACCTCGCGGGGCGAGGCGCGGGCCGGCGGACCCTCCGGCCTTCCGCGCTGCGCTTGTGCAGGCCGGTTTCCACCGCCCGCGGGCTTTCGTCCCGGCCCTGACGGCCCTGGTCCGAAGGGGACGTGATCGCGGCGATGTCCGCGAGCCGGTCAGACAGGTCTGGCCGGTCAAGCCCAAGGAGCCACCCCATGAACCTCGTCGTCCTCACCGGCCGCATCGGCGCCCAACCGGAGATCCGCACCCTCAATTCCGGCGACAAGGTCGCCAACTTCAGCCTCGCGACCGAGGAACGCTGGCGCGACCGGCAGTCCGGAGAGAAGAAGTCGCGCACCACCTGGCACCGGGTGGTCACCTACGCCCCGGGCACGGTCAAGTTCCTGGAGGAGTACGTCGACAAGGGCGACCTGATCCAGGTGGTAGGCATGCTCCGCAACGAGGCCTGGGAAGACGCTCAGGGCCAGAAGCGCCAGGCCACCAAGATCGCCGTCACCGGCGCCGGCCACCGGGTGGAGAAGCTGGCGAGCCCCCGCGACGAGGCCGCCCAGGGCGAGGCCGCCCCCGAGCCGGACCTCGACGACGAGATCCCCTTCTGAGGGCGCGCGCGGCCCGCCCGGTTCGCCGGGCGGGCCTTGTCCTTGTCGTGTGTTCCGTCGGATGAGGACGCTGGGAGAACCGCTGGTGCCTGTCACCGCCTCGGCCGGCGAGGTCGAAAACAACTTCGCAGCCTTTCATGACCTCGCCCTGAGCGCGCCGGTCCGCGTCACCCGGGAGGGGCGGGAGACCGTGTACATCGTCTCGGCCGAGACCTTCCACTGGCTAAAACAGAGCGAACGCGCCGCTCCGGCCTCGGAGGATCTCTCCGAGGCCGAGGTTGCGGCCAACACGGCGGCGGAAATCCCGCCCGAGCATCGCTACAGTCTGAAGGGTTCGGATTAGCGGGCGGCCTGGTGGGGGCGACCGCCGCTGAATCGGCGCCGGCATGGAATCGCCGCAGCCTCGGCTTTGGGAGGACCGCCGATGCCGAACCAGACCGAAGTGGGCGCCGCCGTCGCCGAGGCCCTGGCGCGGGCCCAGCACCATCGCCAGCGCTCGCCGCGCAAGATGCGGGTGCGCCTGCTCACCCAATGGGGCGAGGGCGAAGGGCTGACGGTCCAGGCCCGCATCGCCGGCCGCTGCGAGTCCGAACTGGTCGCGCAGGAGGGGCTGGGGGTGCGGGTGATCCCCTGGGCCGAGCTCGACCGGCGGGCCGGCGAGCTCCCGGGCCTGGTGGACGCGGCGGTGGAGGAGATCGAAACGGCCGTGGCCGCAGCGCCGGCTCCAGCGCGGCCGAGCCGGGTCGAGGGCGGGCTCGATTGGGAGGCTTACGAGGGCCTCGCCGAGGCGGCCTATGAGCGGGTGCTGGCGGTGATGCGGCCGCTGGTGGAAGAGGCGCCGGACTCTCTGTCGCTTGGCGGCGCCCTGGAGGCGGTGTTCCTCGGGCTGATGAAGGCGGCGGCGCTGGCCAGCGTCGGGGCCGGCATGGGGAAGGACGACGCGCGCGAGATGCTGGAGGCGGCGGTGGCCGAGCTGCTCGGCCGAGTCTCGGAGGGCCATCGCGCCAGCCTCGCGCCCCGTCTGGACGCCTAGCGGGCGGGGGCCAGGCCCACGCCATAGTGCTCGGCCAGAAGGTAGAAGCCCTCCTCGTTGTCGAGGTCTTCGGTCTTGGCCTCAAGCGTGAGCGCCGTGGCGGCGCGGTCGAAGATCGCGTAGCAGACCTCGGCGTCGTCGTGCCGGGCCGTATAGGCGACGCCGTCGGCCTGAAGGGGATGGTCGTGCAGGGCCGCCGACCAGGCCTGGGGCGCATCATAGGGCAGGCCGCCGTGCGTCACCTCGGCAGTGGCGCCCAGGCGCGCGAGGCCCGGCCCGTGCAGCTGGATCAAGGTGAGCGGGCGCAGGGTCCTCAGCAGCGCCTGGCCCTTGGCGGCGATGAGCTCCGGGGCCAGCAGGGTTTTTCCGGGCGTGCGCAGGAAGGTCTCGGCGAAGGCGCCCTGCGGCCGGGCGGCGGCGTAGAGCACGCCGTAGCGGCCGTCCGGCGCGTTGAGCCGGCCGGAGAGGCTGTTGTCGAAATAGATCGGCTCGAGGCCCGCGGGGTAGAACCTGTGCAGCTCGGTCCCTGTCGTCAGAGTGAGCGTGAGCGGCGTGCGGCCGGCGAGGTCCGCGGGCGGGCGCGGCGCCGTCACGCCCCCTGCTGGCCGATGCGGCGCGCGGCCTCGACGACCTCGGCGGTCTCGCCGGCCTTGAGCGCGTCGATCGGGCGGCGGCCGCCCAGGCGATCATCGGGGTTCACCAGGAAGTTCAGCAAGGCCCAGGGATTGCGGAACGGCAGAGCCTGGCGGACCTCGCGCAGGCCGTCCACCACCTCGCCGTCGTCGGTGAACTGGACGGTGGGGAAGCGGCGGCGGTTGCTGGGGCCGGGCACCGCCAGCAGCGAGCCTTCGCGGACGCGCTTTTCCACGGCCTGGCGGGAGACGCCGTTCAGGAGGGCGCGCACCTCGCCCAGTTCATAGGCGCCGCCGGCCCGCTTCAGGTCCTCCTGGGCGGTGCGGACGCCGCGCAGCAGGGCGCGGGCCTTGGCGCTGGGCTCGAAGGCTTCGGTGTCGATGACCGCAGTCGGGCCCGGCTGGGCGCGTTCGAGGATGCGGCCCCTGGCGTCCTGGACCCGCACCTGTCCATAGCGTTCCACCAGGCCCGAGCTCTCCAGGTAGCTCTGGTCGGCGGCGCCTTCCGGGATGATGACCAGGGTGGCGTCCTTAGGCGGGGTGATCTTTTCGAGCGCCCGGGCGCCGCCCTTGACCTTGTAGGCGTAGACGAACTGGCCGCTGCCGGCGTTGCGCGTGGCGCCTTTGCGCATCGCGCCGCCGTCGGTGGACTTCTGGGCCTGGGCCATGGGCGGACTCCTCGGCTGCAATATGGTCCTGTTGCGGCTTGGATGCAACTTTCGCAACTTCGACAACTTCTTGCGCGTCCCTTTGGCCGCGAGAGGTTGGGCGTGTCCCGCCGCTGGCGCGGCGGGCCGGGCTCTACTCGCCGGCCTGGCCGGCTCCCGGAGCCCCGTTCCGGGTCTCCGCCCATGCGGGTTGCGATCCCTCACGCGGACGGCGGCCCTTGGGCGCGGCGAGGCGCAGGCCGGGACCTGCGCCTCGCTGGAGCTACTGGGCCGCCACGGCGGCGGGCTGGCGGGTCTTCCACAGCGACCAGCCGATGCCGCCGGCCAGCAGCAGGGCGGTGACCGCCAGGGACACCGGTGCGGGGAACTTCTCCCAGCCCATGGCCTCGGCGAAGAACACCTTGGCGCCGATGAAGACCAGCAGGGCCGCCAGCGCCTGCTTCAAATAGGCGAAGCGGGCGACGACCGCGGCCAGGGCGAAATAGAGCGCCCGCAGACCCAGGATGGCGAAGATGTTGGACGTGTAGACGATGTAGGGATCCGTCGTGATCGAGAAGATCGCGGGGACGGAGTCGACCGCGAACACCACGTCGGCCAGCTCCACCATGACCAGGGCCATGAACAGCGGGGTTGCGAACCAGACCAGCTTGCCGGTCCGGCCGGGCTGCTTCACAAAGAAGCGGGAGCCATGCAGGTCAGGCGTGACGCGGATGTGGCGGGTCAGCCAGCGGTAGACCGGGCTGTCGTGCGGGTCCTTGGGCGCCTTGTCGGCGAAGAACATCTTCACCCCCATGACGATGAGCAGGGCGGCGAAGATGAAGAGCACCCACTCGAAGCTCGCCACCAGGGCCGCGCCGAAGCCGATCATGACGCCGCGCAGGACGATGACGCCCAGGATGCCCCAGAACAGCACCCGGTGCTGGTAGGCCCGCGGCACGGCGAAGGCGGCGAAGATGGTGGCGATGACGAAGATGTTGTCGAGCGCCAGGCTCTTCTCGATCAGGAAGCCGGTCACGTACTCGATGCCGGGCTCGCGGCCGAGCTGGTGCCAGACCCAGGCCCCGAAGGCGAGGCCCAGGCCCAGGTAGCCGCCGGAAAGCAGGAGGCTCTCGCGCACCCCGATCTCGTGCTGGTCACGGTGCAGCACGCCAAGATCGAGCACGAGCAGAAGTATGACGAGGCCGGCGAAGGCCAGCCACATCCAGAGCGGCTGGCCGAGCACGGCCGTCATGAGCATGTCCATGATGTGAGATCCCGCAAGGCGCGGCGCGCGGCGCCGCTGGCTTCAACGCTTAGCGACGGCGACGCACCGGAACGGGCTGAAGACCCAGCTCCGCGAACATCATGGCGCGTCGAAGCTCGTCCTTGCGGCGCAGCAGGTCGCTGGCGTGGTCGGGGGCCTGGTCGCGGGCGGCGGGATTGCGACTGATGCTCCGGATCATCCGCAGCAGCTCGCGGTAGCTCTGGCGCAGACGCCAGACTTGGATGTGTTTCATGTGCTCCTCCGTTTGGAGGCGCACCTGGCGGCCATCAGGCGGAAACGAGCACAACGGACCCCAGGCGCACCTGTGCGGTCCGACATCACGATCACGGTGATCGTCAGAGGGGCCCGGTCCCGCATCCCGCCATGTAGGCGCCCCAGGGCGTCGCGCAAGGGCTGCGGCGCGCGGTTCAGCTTTCCGCGATCAGGCGGCCCAACGGGTCGAGCGGGCCGCGACCTGGCCGCGTCAGCGGTCCATCAGAGCTGAGCGTCGGCGGCGGTTTGCGGCAGCAGGGGGCGCCGGGTGGCGCGGCGATGCGCCCTCGCGGCGTTCAGCTCCCAGTCCGGCACGGTCGGGACGAGGATGAGGCCGCCGTCGCCCTCCCGGAAGAGGTCGAGCAACAGCCCGCCTCGGGTGATGCGGGCGGAGATGCGTGTTCCAAAGGCCATGTCGGCTCGCCTGCGCCTCGGGAGTGAAGCGCGCCGTTGGGAGGGAACCTCCGCCGGGCATGTTCGTTCCAAGCCGACTGTCGGGAAGCCGACGCAAGCTTAAGCCTGCTGGGGAAGTCATGCCTGTCGAGCCGGCGCCTCTCGTGCTCTACGTGGAGGACGACCCGGCCGTGTGCGATCTGGGCGTGACTGCCTTGGAGGAGGGCGGCTACCGCGTTACGGCGGTGGATAGTGGCGCGGCGGCCATCGCCTTGCTCGAGACGCCGGGGGCGGACTTCGTCGCGCTCGTGACCGACATCGACCTTAAGGGCGATAGCAGCGGGTGGGACGTCGCGCGGCGTGCGCGCGAGCTCTTCTGCGACCTGCCGATCATCTATGTCAGCGGCGCCAGCGGACACGAGTGGCCTTCGCGCGGCGTGCCCGGCAGCATCATGCTCGCCAAGCCCTTCGCCCTGGCCCAGATGGTGGTGGCCGTCGCCAACGTCAGCCTGGGCGCGCAGAGCGACCTGGGCGGCGCCTGAGCCGCCGGCCGCCGGCGCGCGAATGCACAGCGCTGGGGGCGGTCTCAAGCCGCCCGCAGGTAGGTGAGGCTGAAGTCCTCCCCCCAGGTCTGGCCGTCGTCGGACTTCTCCCACACCCCCTCGATCGAGGCTGGCGCAACGGTGGCCCGAAAGCGTTGGTGGAAGTCCTTAGGCTTGCTCTGCAGCGTCCAGGTCGTCCCGTCGAAGGTCATGGCGTAGATGCGCGAGACGCCCCGGTCGTCGTGGTAGACCATCGACCAGCGCTCCGAGCTGTCGTCGAAGCCGATGACCGCGACGGCTGTTGGCGGGAGAGCTGCCTCAAGCGTGCGGGAGCGCATGACCATGAGCCCCCCTTCATCGAGCCACTCAAAGGAGGCCTCGCCGTCCAAGGTCTCTTTCGGGAAACGCATCTTGGTGCGCCAGCGGCCGAGAAGCGGTGCGAGATCGATGGGTCCGGCCAATCGGGGCGCTCCAAATGTGCTCGGGTGCGAAGCCTAATCTGGCTTCGGACGTCCGCAAGACCGGTTGCGGCCAGCCGCGGCGCAGGCGCCCTCACCCTGGCTGCCGCGCGCAGAGCGACGTCGGCGCATGAGGCGCCGCCCGTCGTCGCGGCGCGAATCTCCGGCCGTTGGATTAAAGTGCTCGGGTGACTGAGCCCATCGACCTCTCCGCCTTCAGCAATCCCGTCGTCTTCGCCGTCGAGGGCCTGGGCGACGTCGTGATCGAGGCGCGCAAGAGCCGCTTCTACATCTGGCTCGGCACGGGGATGGAGCGCAGCCGCTGGCCGGACGGCCGCGCCCTGATGCGCGACCTCCTGGCCGAGCAGGCGCGGCGGCCCGACGGCGCGCCGCTGGACGCGTCCGCGGTGGCCGGGCTCACGGGTGAGGCGCTGGAGGCTGCGGCGGGCGGCTTCCTGGATGCGCGCGATCCGGTCATGGGGCCGCTCTCGGCCGAGGCCGGCGAGGCCGCCGACCTGCAGCCGGACGAGCGCCAGACCGAGCGGCTGCGCCGCATCCTCTTCGCCAACACCGAGGCGGCGCTCGCCCCGGCCCGGCGGATGAGGCAGGAGATGGAGCGGCGCACCGCCAGCGTCCTGCGGCTGGGGGAGACCTACAAGGTGCTCGGCCCCATGCAGGAGATGATGGAGCGGGATCGCAAGCTTGAGGCGATGTTCAAGCCGGCGTCCAGCCTGCTGGCGGCCGAAAGGGCGCTCTATGGCGGAACCGCCTCGGCGATGCTGCGGGCCGCCGAGCAGGCTGCGCGGCTGCCGACCTTCCGCTCGCCGCTGGAGGACCTCCTCGGCGCCGGCTCGGCGATCGCCGAGATGCAGGCGAGCGTGCGGCGGGCCACTCAGGTCCTCGGGATCGGCCAGGTCTACCCGCACCTCGCCCAGCCAGGGTTCCAGCCGAAGCTGGGCGTCTACGACCAGCTGTTCGGCGAGGCGACCTCGGTCGCCAGGCTGCTGCGCACCCAGTTCGATTTTCGGCTGCCCGGCGCGGCGCTGGCGTCGATCGGCGCCTTGCACGCGGCCGAGGCGAACCTCGCCAGCCGCGTCCTGGAGGCCATGCAGCGGCCCGGCTTCCAGGCGACGGTCGTCGCCGGGCTCGACGGCGTCGCCGCCCGTGGCGCCTCCGCCGCAGTGCTCGCCCACTACGGCGAGGACCTGGACCCGGACGCGCCGGTCTTCGCGGCGGTGATGTCCGGCGTGACCGCCCTGGACGAGGCCGACGAGGCGGCCCGGCTCGACCGGCTGGAGGCCGCCCTGGCGCGCCTGGCGGAGCTGGTGGCGGAGGTCCTGCGGCGCGAGAACAGGCCGATCACCTTCATGGGCGTCATGACCGTGGTCGGCACGCTGATGAGCGTGATCTCGGTCGGGATCGCCTGGATGGCCTACCAGGGCGATGAGGCCGGGCGGCGCGGGCCGGACACGGCCGCGGTCATCGCCAAGCTGGATGAGCTGAAGGCGGCGCAGCCGCCGGTGCGGGATCAGCGCGACATGCGCTTCGTCCATGACAAGGCCTGGCTGCGCACGGCGCCGGACGCCAAGGCGCTGGCGATCCGGGCGATCTATCCGGACCAGCCGCTGCGGGTGCTGGAGGCCAAGGACGCCTGGGCCAAGGTGGAGGCCTACGACTACGCCTCCGACCGGCCGCTGGTGGGCTGGATCAGCCGTCGGCGGCTGCGCATCCACCCGCTGGACTGACGCGGCCTTGCGGCCGCTGGACATCCAGCCGCTCAGGCCGCCTTCAGAAGCGGGGCCAGGGCCTCGTCCACGGCGGCCCGCCACTGCCCCGGCGCCGAGATCTCCGTGTGGGGGAAGTTGCGGCCAAAGGCGCTGGAGAGCACGACGTCCGGTGCAAGTTCTCCCAGCCGCCTGAGGGTCGTCACCAACTGCACCCTGTCGCTGAATGGCAGATAGCCGGCGGTCCAGGCGCCGTGGTCGTCGCGGCCGATGGTGTCCCCGGTGAAGAGGTAGGTCCGCCCGTGAGGGGAGCGGTACAGATAGGCCGTGCTGCCGGGCGTGTGGCCGGGCAGAGGCAACACGTCCAGGTCGCCGTGCGTCTCTGGACCGGCGAACGTCCGGTCCGGCGCGACGCCCGCTCTGCGGGCCACGGCCTCGGCCTCGACGGCATGGCCCCACAGTTCGGCGCCGAACGCCTCTCGCAGGGTCTTGAGCGCCGGGCCCGCCTCGTCCACGTGGCTGAGGTACTGGCGCCGGATCCCGCCTAGATCGCGGATCGCCTGGTGCTCGTCTGGAAGGCCGGTCGAGTAGATCAGTAGGTTTCCATCGGGCCGGGTGATCACATACGCGCGGGTCACAAGATCGGGCACGCTTGGCAGCGGCTGCTCGGGGCGGGTCTGCCAGAGGTCAGGATAGATCTGCTGCATCGGAAAGCCTCCATGGGTTCGCCTTGGAGATGAGGCTCGACGCGATCGGCGCAATCGCTGAAATCTTGCTGGATATGATCGATGGAATAGATCGGTGATCGACCCCCTCACCCTCGACCAGATGCGCGTCTTCGTGGCTGTGGCCGAGGCTGGCAGCTTCCGCGCCGCCGCCCAACGGCTGCGCAGGGTGCAGTCGGCAGTGAGCCATGCCGTGGCGTCACTCGAAGCGCACCTGGGCGTGCGCCTGTTCGACCGGTCGGGCCGCCGTCCGGTGCTCACCCCCGAGGGCCAGACCCTGCTGGGCGACGCGCGCGCCCTCCTCCTGAAGGCCGACGTGCTGCGCGCACGGGCCCGCGGGCTCGGCCAAAGCCTGGAGCTTGGGCTCACGCTTGCGCTCGACCCGCAGTTCCCATTGCCGCTGGCGGCGGCCGCCCTCAGGGCGGTGCGTGAGGCTTATCCCACAGTGGGCGTTCAGACCTGGACCCTGCCGCTCGGATCGGCGATTGCGGCGTTGCGTAGCCGGCAGTGTGCGCTAGCCGTGACCGGCGCGGACATCCCGGACCCGACGATTGAGCTGTCGTTCCTGGCCGACATCCCGCGCGCCGCGGTCACTGCGCCCGATCACCCGCTCGCTAAGCTCGCCCGGCGCGGCCAGCCGCTGACGCGGATCGCCCTCGCCGACCACATCCAGATCGTGGTGCCCGACCCGTCCCAGCTCACCGAGGGCCAGGACTTCGGCGTGCTGTCGCCCGGCGTGTGGCGGGCCAGCGACAATGAGAGCAAGCGGGCGCTCCTTGTGGCAGGTGTCGGCTGGGGCAGCCTGCCCCTGTGGCTCGTGGCGGACGACCTCGCCGCCGGACGGCTGGTTCGCCTGCCGGTGGAGGAGTTCGGTCCGGACGGCGTCACCTTCGCGACGGCGTGGCTCGGCTGGCGCATGGACGCGCCTCCGGGGCCAGCCGGACGCCTCTTCTGCCATGAACTGCAGCGCCTTTGCGCCGATCGGCTCCCGGCGGGCCGTCGCGCATAACCTGAGACATCCTGGCGGTCGCCCGAAGCTCGAACGCTCAACCGCTTTCGGGGGCCGTCGCGACCAGCCTGACCGCTGCTCCCGGCGCGCCCTTCGGGCAGGCGCCGGACGGAGCGCCCCTGGCGGGGCGCGGGCGCTGCGCGTCGTCGTCCCATCGTGCCAGGCCAGCCCGTAAGTCAACGGCTGCGCCGTTCCCCTCCGCCCCCAGCTTTCGCCGCGGGCTCCGGTGACTGCCGGGCGCCCAGGCCTGTCCCGAAGAGGCCGTCGCCGCTCGCGGTGAGCGGCTCAAGGACGGAGATCCTCCCATGGCCTCGATCGACCTCTTCACCACCTGGACCCAGCTCTCGGAAGCCCAACAGCTCAACGAGTGGCGCGCGTTCCTGACCAGCCTGGACGCCGGGGACGCCGGATATCATCGCTACTACCCGGTGCTGATGCCGCTCTGGGATCGCGGCGACGTGCCGGCGATCGTCGAAGACGAGGCAATGAGCGCCTACGAAACCGAGATGCGCGAACAGGCGGAGTGGGAAGCACGCAATCCGCCGGCCGCCGACGCCTGGAT
>NZ_MHXN01000027.1 GCF_001824475.1 Phenylobacterium sp. RIFCSPHIGHO2_01_FULL_69_31
CCTTAGGCGAGCGTCGACGGCGGTGCGGCTCCTTAGGCGAGCGTCGACGGCGGTGCGGCTGGGTCCCGGGTCTGCGCGCTCTGGCGAGCGCTCCGCCCGGGATGACGAAGGTGGGGGTGCGCGGGTTGGCGTCCGCAGTGGGGTCGGGGGAATTGGTCGCGCCGCTCATGGCGGGCCTCAGATGGCCGCGCGGCGACCGGAACCGCTCGCCGAGCTCGGGTCAGCGTCGCCGTCAGAAGCGCTCGTAGACCTTCACGCGCGGTGGCTGCCCTGCGGCGACGCAGACGCGTCCCGCCGCGTGGGCGGATGTCCAGCGGAAGCCGCGGCTGCCGCGGCCGCAGAGGGCGCCCCGATGCCGGCGCACCTGCGCCGGGGCGTAGCCGACCTTGGCGAGGGCGGCCTCGGCGCGGGCGGCGTAGGCGGCAGAGGTGTTCCGGTCCCAGGCGTCCGCCGCGGCCAGCAGAGCGGCGATCGCGGCCACGATGCCCAGGACCTCGCCCCGCGTGGTTCGCCTCACCGGTATCGGGGGCGGCCTTGCGGAGGTCAGGTCGCCGACGGGATCGCGTCTCATGCGGTCGCGCCAGCGCCTAGAACGGGCTGAACCGCTCCACCAGGGACTGGCCGGCCGGGGTCTTCTGGACGCGGCTGATGTCGCCGCGGCCGCCGTAGCTGATGCGGGCTTCGGCGATCTGGGTGTGGCGGACGGTATTGGCCGAGGAGATGTCCTCGGGGCGCACGATGCCGGCCACGGTCAGCGAGCGCAGGTCGGTGTTGGTGCGCACCTCCTGGGTGCCCTGGATCATCATGTTCCCGTTGGGCAGCACGCCGGTGACCACCGCGGCGATGGTCAGGCTGATCTTCTCCGAGCGGTTCACCTGGCCGGCGCCGGCGTTGGAGCTGGAGGAGTTGGTCTCGATCGCATTGGCCGGATCGAAGGCGCCCGGCAGGATCTTCCCGAGGCTGGTCTCCAGACCCAGGAAGTGCGGCACGCCGGCGGTGACGCCCGAGGTGCGCGAGCTGGACGTGGCGTTGGTGGTCTTGGCGCTGTCGTCGATGTCGATCTGGACCGTCAGGATGTCGCCGATGCGGCTGGCGCGCTGATCGTTGAAGAAGGCGCGGGCGCCCGTGCGCCACAGGGAGTTGGCGCTGGCCGGCTGGGGCAGGGGCTCGCGGGCCGAGGCCAGCGGCAGGATGTTCTGGTCCCGCGGCACCAGGGCGGCCGGGTAGCCCACGGGGGCGAGCTCGGGGCCTCTCACCGCCTCGGAGACGGTGGAGCAGGCGGCGAGGGGGGCGAGGGCGGCGAGCGCGAGCAGGCGAAGACGCATGGGGGCTTCCTTCAACGGGAGGCGTAACGGGAAGAGCGGACCAGCTTCAGCTGCTCGGCTGCGGGGCCGACCGCGGCCTGGCCGGGTCCTGTGACCACGGCCTGGACGGTCTTCTTCGACGTGACGTTCTGCACGTTGATGGTCTCGCCGACCGCGCCGCCGGAAAGGGCCTTGGCCTGGAGCGCGAGCGAGACGCCTTGGTTGTCGTAGGTGAGGGTTACGATCTCGTTGGCCTTGATCACCATCGGCGCGGAAACATCGCGGGCGGCGACCGCGGCGCCGGCCCGCAGGGGGCGGCGGGCGGCCAGGCCGATGACGGCGTCCGGATCGTTCGGCGCGTCCGCGGGCGCCATGGCGGCCTTGCCCCAGACGAGGTCTTCCGGCTGCACGATCTCGCCGGCCGAGATCGGGCGGGTCCAGGTGAGCACGTCGACATTGCCGCGGGCGGCGACATTGGCCGGGGAGCCGGTGGGCGCCCCGCCGCTGACCACGATCTGGCGCAGGCCTTCGGCGTTGGCCCAGTCTAGGCCGGCGCGGTAGGCGGCGCTGCGCACCGCGGCGGCGCTGAGCATCACCGAGGCGCCGCGGCGGGCGGCGACGGGCGTGGAGCCTACAGCGCCGGCGCCGTCGAAGATCTCGCCCAGGGTGACGATGCCGTCGGCGTCGAAGACGTCGGCCTTGAGCGTCACCGGGGTGGCGGCGAGGGCGGGGGTGGCCGCGGCCAGGGCCGCGAGGAGCGCGAGGATCCTCATGACCCTATGCCTTCACCTGGTTGGCCGTGGCCAGCATGTTGTCGGCGGTGGAGATGACCTTGGAGTTCATCTCGTAGGCTCGCTGGGCGACGATCAGGGCGGTGATCTCGGCCACCGCGTCGACGTTCGAGGCCTCGGTGTAGCCCTGCTGCAGGGTGCCGATGCCGACCGAGCCGGGCGTGCCGGTGGTGGGGGCGCCCGAGGCGACGGTTTCCTTCAGCAGGTTGCCGCCCACGGCCTCGAGGCCGCCGTCGTTGACGAAGGTGGCGAGCTCGAGCACGCCCACGACGTTGGAGGCGGTCTGGCCGGCCTGGGTCACCTCGACCTGGCCCGAGGGGCTGATCGAGACCGAGACCGCGTCGGTCGGGATCGTGATCGCCGGCTGGATCTGGTAGCCGTCCTGGGTGACGAGCTGGCCCTGGTCGTTGACCGAGAGGTTGCCGGCCCGGGTGTAGGCGTTCTCGCCCGAGGGCAGCAGCACCTGGAGGTAGCCGCGGCCGTTGATGGCGATGTCGTACTGGTTGTCGGTCTTGGTCATCGTACCCTGGGTGCCGACCCGGTAGACCGCGCTGGCCTTCACGCCGGCGCCGACCTGGACGCCGGTGGGGACGATGGTGCCCTGGTCGGACGACTGGGCGCCGGCCGCCTGGAAGGTCTGGTAGAGCAGGTCCTGGAACTCGGCGCGTTCGCGCTTGAACCCGACCGTGTTCATGTTGGCGATGTTGTGGGAGATGACTTCCACGTTGAGCTGCTGGGCGGCCATGCCGGTGGCGGCGGTGCGGAGCGCTTGCATCGGTCGTTATCCTCTTACTGAACCCGACCCAGGCGCTCGACGGAGCGGCGCGAGAGTTCGGCTTCGGAGTCGATCATCTTGGCGGTGGATTCGTAGGCCCGGCTCACCTCGACCATGCGGGTGATCTCCAGCACGGCCTTGACGTTGGAGGTCTCCAGGTGGCCCTGGCGCAGCTTGGCCGTCGTGGCGGGCTGGGGCTGCAGGTTCGAAGCGTTGCGGAAGGTGTTGTCGCCGGACTTCTCCAGCGCGCCCTGGTTGGCGAAGGTGTACATGCCGACCTTGCCCACCCGCTCGTCGCCCTGGCTCATGGTGCCGTCGGCGCCGATGGCGACCTGGCCCTTCTCGGGGTCGATCAGGATCTCGCCGCCGCCGTCGTCCAGCACGGCCATGCCGTTCTGGGTGACCAGGCGGCCGGTCCCATCGGTGGTGAAGCGGCCGTCGCGGGTGAAGCGCGGGCCGTTCGGGGTCTGGATCTGGAAGAAGCCCTCGCCCTCGATGGCCATGTCCAGCGGCGCGCCGGTCTTGTTGAGGGCGCCCTGGCCGAAGTCCCGGGCGACCATGTCGCCGGCGACGAACTTCACCGGGCGCGGACCGCCCTGGGTGTGGGCGGGCGCGGCCGGGTCGGTCTTGTGCATCAGCGACTCCACCTTGAAGCCGGTGGTGTCGAGGTTGGCGATGTTGTTCGCGATGATGTCCATCTCCCGACGGAGGACCATCTGGCGCGAAACACCGACGTAGATTGCATTGTCCATTAACGGGGACCTTGTCGGACTGCGACTTTCTGGCCCTCTCAGATGCAAGGTCCGGGCCAGTTTGAAACCCGAGCAAAATCAACAAATAAGAAAGTTAACGGCGGCCGAGCGGCGGAAAATGCCGGGCAGGAATCGCGTCCGTTAAGAGGTGTTAAAAACGGCTTCTTAACCAAAGACCGGCATTCGTTGGCTCGCGGATACCTGAGGAACGCGCGCGTGGCGAAGAAGGACAAGAAGCCGAAGGAGGCCGAGGGCGAAAACCCGGAGGTCGCCGAAGGCGCGGAGGGCGAGGCCCCCGCCAAGAAAAAGCTGCCGCTGAAGATGCTCATCATCGCCGGCGCCGCCGCCGTCGTGGTGCTGGGCGGCGGCGGCACGGCCGCGTTCATGTTCTTGTCGCCCAAGCCCGACGCGGCCGCCGAGAAGGGCGACCACGCCAAGGACAAGAAGAAAGACAAGAAGAAGGACGAGAAGAAGGAAGGCAAGGAAGGCGAGAAGGGCGCGGCGGTGGTCCGCGAAGGTCCCGACGGCGTCGTCTTCTACACGCTGCCCGACGTGGTGGTGAACATGCAGACGGCCGATGGCCGGCCGACCTTCCTGAAGCTCAAGCTGACCCTGGAACTGCCCGACGAGAGCCTCGTCGAGGAGCTGGATCCGAACATGCCGAGGCTCCAGGACATGTTCCAGACCTTCCTGCGCGAGCTGCGGCCCGAGGACCTCTCGGGGAGCCAGGGCAGCTACCAGCTGCGCATGGAGATCCTGCGCCGGGTGAACCTGGTCATCGCGCCCAGCAAGGCCAACGCCGTCCTGATCGAGGAGATGCTGATCAACTAGCGCCCGCGCAGTTGCATCCCGAACGCCATGGCCGACGAAACCGAAAACATGTCCGAGACCGACACCGCCGCGATGGACGCGGGCGGCGGCGAGACCGACTGGGCCGCGGCCGCGGCGGCCGAGGCCAACTCGGCCGAGCGGATCCTGAACCAGGACGAGATCGACAGCCTGCTGGGCTTCGACCTGTCGGACGACGAGATCTCGGAACGCACGGGCATCCGGGCGATCATCAACTCGGCGCTGGTCAGCTACGAGCGCCTGCCGATGCTGGAGATCGTCTTCGACCGCCTGGTGCGGTTGATGACGACCAGCTTGCGGAACTTCACCTCGGACAACGTCGAGGTCAGCCTCGACAACATCAGCTCGATCCGGTTCGGCGACTACCTGAACTCGATCCCGCTGCCGGCCATTCTGTCGGTGTTCCGGGCCGAGGAGCTGAACAACTACGGCCTGCTGACGGTCGACTCGAACCTGATCTACTCGATCGTGGACGTGCTCTTGGGCGGGCGCCGTGGCACGGCGGCCATGCGGATCGAGGGCCGCCCCTACACCACCATCGAGCGGGTGCTGGTCCAGCGGATGGTCGAGGTGGTCCTGGCCGACGCCAAGGAGGCCTTCGAGCCGCTGACGCCGGTGAGCTTCACCCTGGACCGGCTGGAGACCAACCCGCGCTTCGCCGCCATCGCCCGGCCGGCCAATGCGGCCATCCTGGTGAAGCTGCGCATCGACATGGAAGACCGGGGCGGGCGGATCGAGCTCCTGCTGCCCTACGCGACGCTCGAACCCATCCGGAAGATGCTGCTGCAGCAGTTCATGGGTGAGAAGTTCGGCCGCGACAACATCTGGGAAAGCCACCTGGCCACCGAGCTGTGGACCACCCAGATGGACGTGCGCGCCGTCCTCGACGAGCAGCAGATCAGCCTGAAGCGGGTGCTGGAGCTGAAGGTCGGCGACACGCTGATGCTGAACGCCACGCCGGACAGCCTGATCGAGCTGCGCGCCGGCTCCATTCCGCTCACCCGCGGCCGCATGGGCCGCCGCAACGCCCACATCGCCGTCCGCGTGGAAGCCCCGCTTTCCCCCGCCGCCCGCCAAGCCGTCCAGAGGATCTCATGAGCCTGATCGCCGTTGCGATGAACCTGCTGCTGGCCGGCCTGCTGATCGCGGCCATGGTCGTGGGCGTCCGCCTGAACCGCCGCCTGAAGGCGCTGAAGGACAGCCATGCCGGCTTCGAGGTCGCGGTGCGCGAGCTGAACATGGCCGCCGTCCGCGCCGAACAGGGGCTGGCCGACCTTCGCGCCGCCACCGACGAGGCCACCGACATGCTGTCGGACCGGATCGAGAAGGGCCGCGCCCTGGCCGCCAAGCTGGAGAAGCTGGTCAGCTCGGCTCCCGAGCTGCCGCGGGCCACGATGGCCGAGCGCGCGCCGCGCCCGATGCCTTCCGTCGTTCCGCCGATGCGCGAAGGAACGACCGAGGACCGCCTGGGCAAGCTGCTGGCCATGGCCCGCTCGCGCCTGCAGGCCGAGGGCATGATCGACCAGGACGACCGGCCCGTGGCCGCCGCGCCGGAGCCGCTGGTCGGCCGGCCGCCGTTGCCGGGCCGCCGCATCGCTTCGCTGGTCGACGACGACCTCTTCGAGGACGCGCCCGCCGCGTTCGACCGCTTCCCCGGAGCGCGCCGTTGAAATCCGTTCCCCGCATCCTGCCGCTGGTCGGCGTCGCCATCGGCGGCGTCCTGGCCGTGAACGCGCTCTCGGGCGCCAAGGACCTGCCGGGCCTGCTCTCGGGCGCCCAGGCCTTCGCCGAGGAGACCGCCAAGGGCGGCAAGGCCGAGAAGCCCGCGAAGGCTGAGGCCGGCAAGGCCGAGGCCGGGAAGGCCCCCGCCGCCACGGACGCCGCCGTCGCGCTGCCGGCCGCCAGCATCGCGCCGAAGGCCGTCTGCGCGCCGACCGCCGCGGAACTCGCCAAGCAGGCGGGCCTGTCGCCGGCCGAGCTGCAGGTGCTGCAGAGCCTGGGCGCGCGCCGCGGCCAGCTCGACGCCCGCGAGAACGACCTGAACACCCAGCTTGCCCTGATGGCCGCCGCCGAGGCCAAGCTGGACGCCAAGATCCGCGCCCTGAACGGGCTGAAGGCCGAGGTCAACGGCCTGCTGAACCAGTCCAACGCCAAGGAAGCCGCCGAGATCGACCGCCTGGTGAAGGTGTTCGAGGGCATGAAGGCCAAGGACGCCGCCCCGCGCCTGGCCGCCCTGGACGACAACGTCCGCATCCCGATCGCGGCCAAGATGAAGGAGCGGGCGCTCTCGTCCATCATGGCCCAGATGCCCGCCGCCGAGGCGAAGAAGCTGACCGAGGCCCTGGCGCGCCGGTTCTCGGACGCCAAGGACGCCGCCGCCAAGGCGAGCGCCGTGGCCGAGCAGTCGCAGGCCGCGCCAGCCGCCGCGGCCGACGCGCCGAAGAAGCAGGCCGCCGCGCCCGCCCGGAAGACCCCGCCGCGCAAGAAGGCGCCCCCCGCCCAGCAGGCCGCGGCCAAGCCGGCCGCGCCGCCCGCCGCTCCGCCGGCCACGGCGCCGCCCGCGGCCGCCGCGCCGGCGCCCGCCGGATAGCCGATGGCGCTGAAGAAGGTCCTCCGCTCCGGGGTCGCCGCCGCTTGCATCGCCAGCGTCGTCGCCCCCGCGGGCCTCGCGGCCCCCGCCGCCAAGGCCGTCGCCCAGCGCGGCGGCGTGGACGTGCGCGTCGCGACCACGGAGACCTTCTCGCGCATCGAGGTGACGGGCGGCGGCAAGCTGCGCCGCGAGGGCCGCACGGTCGTCCTGACCAACGCCCCGGACAACGACCCCGAGGTCGCCCGGCTGCTCACCTCGCCGCCGAAGTGGATCAAGAGCGCCGTCAAGCTGCCGGTGGCGGGCCGGCGGCAGATCGTCGTCACCCTGGCCGACGACGCGGACGTGACGATCGGCCAGGCGGACGGCGCCGCCTACGCCAACTTCTTCGAGGCCCCGCCGCCCGCGCCGGAAGCCGCGCCGCAGGAGGTCGCGGTCGCCGAGCCCGAGCCGTCCCGGCCCAGCCCGCTGCCGCCCGGCGGCGTGGTCCGGATGGCGTCCCGCGTCGCCAACGGCCAGACGCAGCTGTCCTTCACCTGGGCGAATCCGGCGGGCGCGGCCGTCTTCCGCCGGGGCGATGCGATCTGGGTCGTGTTCGACGCCCCGGCCAGCCTGGACGTGTCGAGCGCGCCCAAGGGCGTGCGGCCGCTGCGGAGCCTCCAGGCCTTCAAGGGCGCCGACCACGCCGCGCTGCGGATCGACGCCGACCCCAACGCCCCTATCTTCGTAAGCTCCCAGGGCTCGACCTGGACCATTTCGCTGGGGCCCGGCCCGCAGGCGCAGCCGTCCATCGTCCGGGTCGGCCGCGACGCCGCCGGCGGTCCGGCGACGTTGAAGGCGCCCGTGGCGGGGGCGACCCGCATCGTCAACCTGCCCGACCCCGTGGTGGGCGACACCCTGACCGTCGTCACCGCGCTGGGACCGCCCAAGGGCGTGCCGAGCCGCCGGGACTTCGTGGACGCCGCGCTGCTGCCCTCGATCCAGGGCCTGGCGATCGAGCCGCTGACCGACAACCTCACCGTCCAGCGCGACGGCGAGCTGGTCCGCATCAGCCGCGCCGAAGGGCTGACGCTGTCGCCGAGCTGGGCCGTCCGCGAGCGCGAGGACACCCAGCTGGGCACCCCGCAGCCCGCGCCGATGCCGGCGATCATCCCGGCGGAATGGGCGAACCTCGGCTCGGTCGGCTTCCAGCGCCGCTACGACAGCCTGCTGTCGGCCGCCACGGTCGAAGGCGGCAACAAGGACCGCGAGGCGCCGGTCGCCGCGCGCATGGGCCTGGCCCGCTTCCTGGTGGGTTCGGAACTGAGCTTCGAGGCCATCGGCGTCCTCAACGCCCTGGCGCGCGAGCATCCCGAGATGCTCGACGATCCGGAGTTCCGCGCCCTGCGCGGGGTGGCGCGCACCCTGGCCCGCCGCTACGCCGAGGCCGACGCCGACTTCTCCTCGCCGACCCTGTCCACCGACCCGTCGACCGCCCTGTGGCGCGCCTACGTCAACACCCAGATCGCCCAGCACGCCGAAGCGCGCGCGCAGTTCGCCAAGGGCGTCGAGGCCTATGGCCTGATGCCGCCGCTGTGGCGCGCCCGGTTCGCCCGCGCCGACGCCCAGGCGGCCCTGGCCCAGGGCGACTTGGTGGCCGCCGACACCCGCATCCGCATGGCGCTGGAAGAGAAGGTCTCGTCGGAGGAACAGCTCCGCAGCCGCCTGATCCAGGCCCGCATCATCGAACTGCAGGGGTCCCAGGACCGGGCGCTGAAGATCTACAAGGCCATCGCCACCGCCCCGATCGATTCCATCGCCGCGCCGGCCGTGCTGCGCGCCACGCAGATTCGGCTGCAGCTCGCCCAGATCACGCCCCTCCAGGCGGCCGGGGTCTACGACGGCCTGCGCTACCGCTGGCGTGGCGATGCGACCGAGCTGGAGACCATCCGGGCGCTGGGCCAGCTCTACCTCGCCCAGGGCCGCTATCGCGAGGCGCTGGAGGCGCTGCGGTCGGCGGGCGTGCGCCTGCCCGACCTGCCGGAGGCCCAGCAGCTCCAGGCCGACCTCAACGCCGCCTTCCGCGGGCTCTTCCTGGACGGCCTGGCCGACGGGCTGGAGCCGTTGCAGGCGCTGGCCCTGTTCTTCGACTTCCGCGAGCTGGCCCCCATCGGCGCCGACGGCGACCTGATGGTGCGCAAGATCGTCCGGCGGCTGGTGGACGTGGACCTGCTGCCCCAGGCCGCCGAGCTCCTGAAATACCAGGCCGAGAACCGCCTGGACGGCGTGCCCAGGGCCCAGGTCTCCACGGACCTTGCCGTCATCTACCTCATGGACCGCAAGCCCGAGCAGGCGCTGCAGGCGATCAACAGCTCGCGCACCACCGTGCTGCCCTCCGCGCTGAACGCCGAGCGCCGGCTGATCGAGGCCCGCGCCTGGACCGCGCTCGGCCGGTACGACAGCGCCCTGGAGATCCTGGGGGCGGACGCCTCGAAGGACGGCACGGAGCTGCGCAGCGAGATCACCTGGAAGCAGAAGAACTGGGCCAGCGCCGGTCCGCTGTTCGAGAAGTCGCTGGGCGATCGCTGGAAGAACCCGACGCAGCTGTCCAGCGACGAGGAGGGCCGCCTGCTGCGCGCGGGCGTGGCCTACAGCCTGGCCGGCGACGAGGCGGCGCTGGGCCGGCTGCAACAGCGCTACCAGAGCTTCTACGAGAAGGCCAACAACCCCGACGCCCTGCGCATCGCCCTGTCCGGCGTGCCGTCGGGCCGGATGAGCGTGGCCGACTTCAGCCGCGTCTCCGCCGATAACGAAGCGTTCGCCGGTTGGGTCGAGAAGATGAAGGGGCGCTTCAAGACCCGCGCCGCGCCGGGGGCCGCCAAGCCGGTCGCGCCCGCTCGCCAGGCTGAGGCCGCCCCGCCCGCGGCGAAGGGCTGACCCCCTCCGTCGCGCGGTTCGACCCCTCCGTCGCAGCGCCGCTGGCGCGCCCGCCCAGGCGCCCTAGGCGGCGGGCATGCAGATCTCGAAACCCCTGGCCGCGGCTGCGGCCCTCATCGCCCTCTCATTCGCGGCCCCGGCCGCCGCCCATCCGCAGGACGAGGCGATCAACGGCGTCTATGCGCGGCTCGCCGCCAGCCGGGTCGCCAACGACGTGGCGGGCATGGCCGCCGGCTTCCATCCCCAGGCGCTGCTGATCGACGCCCGGCCCGGGCCCGCGGTGCTGGGCGCGGACCTCGCCGGCGTGCTGGCGCCGCAGCGCGAGCGGATCGTGCGCGACGGCGTGACGGTGGAGAGCGCGTACCGCATCGAGCGGCGCCAGGTGATCGGCGAGGACCTCGTGGTCGACGCCGGCTACATGCGCCAGGCGATGCGCCGGCCCGGGGCCGCGGAAAACGTCCGCCACGCCCGCTTCCTCGTGACCCTGAAGCGCGGCGCGGACGGCGTCTGGCAGATCGTCGGCGACGCGGCCATGCCGTCGACGGCGGAGGTCTGGACCGCGCTGGCGGCGCAGCCGGGGCTGAGGTTCGATCCGTGAGGGGGGGCTGTCCAGCGAGAACGCTCCGGCCGCCGACGATGGCTGCGGACATCGAGCACGCACCCCCACCTTCGTCATCCCGGGCGGAGCGCTCGCCAGAGCGCGCAGACCCGGGACCCAGCCGCACCGCCGTCGACGCTCGCCTAAGGGCGCT
>NZ_MHXN01000028.1:0-175568 GCF_001824475.1 Phenylobacterium sp. RIFCSPHIGHO2_01_FULL_69_31
CGCCTGGCCGCCGGCGGCGAGCGCCAGCAACGCGCGAACCTCGTCCAGCGTGAAGCCCAGCTCCCGCGCCCGACGCACGAAGCCCAGGCGGCCCACGTCGTCGCCACCGTAGCTGCGATAGCGGCCGCGCCGGGGCGGGGCCGGCATCAGGCCGATCCGCTCGTAGTAGCGGATCGTCTCGATGTTGCAGCCCGTGCGGCGTGAGAGCTCGCCGATCTGGATCGCCTGGTCGGCCATGGGGAGCGCGGCTTTCGATTAGGGCTTGAGTCTGTAGTCGCTACAGATGGCATCCTAGTCGTCATTGCACCAGGAGACGACGGCGTGACGGCAAGCAGCGGGCTTCGAGTCCGACGGGAAGGACAGGGCGGCAAGCCCGCCGAGACCGCCTTGAACTGGGCGGCGGTCGCCGCTGCGGCCGGAGCGGTCTTCGCCTGGGCCGCATGCTGCGTCCTACCGATGTCGTTGGCGCTGGCTGGCCTTGGGCTGGGCGGTCTGGGCTGGGTCGCCGGTCAGCGCACCTGGTTTACGCTCGGGGCGCTGGCCTTGATCAGCGTGGGCTGGGTCGTCACCTGGCGCCGGGCGCGGACGTGCCGGGTCGATAGCAGCTGCGCTGCGCCATCACGGCTGGGGATCGCCATGCTCGGTGCGGCCACCGTCCTCGTTCTGCTTGCTCTGATCTGGCAGCCTATCGTCGAGCCCTGGGCCCTGGCGCTGATCCGGAGCGCCCGCGGATGAGCGACGTGCAGATTGAGCTCCGCTCTACGCTCACCTGTCCGCACTGCGGCCACCAGGCGACCGAGACCATGCCGACCGACGCCTGCCAGTACTTCTACGACTGCCAGGGCTGCGGCGTCGTCCTCAAGCCCAAGCCGGGCGACTGCTGCGTCTTCTGCTCTTACGCGGACGTGCCCTGTCCGCCCATCCAAGAAGCAGGGGCCAGCGGTGGGGCCGCCGCCTGCTGCAGCGGCGGCCGCGATGGGTAAGTGCGACGCGGTTGGCGGTGCCAAAGATTGGGCCAGCGACACGCGCGCCTTCATCGCGCTCTGGGCGCTCCCCGGCGCAGCGATGCTCGCAGCCCTCCTGCTGGAGCCCACGCTTCGCGCAGCCGTCTGGGCGGGCATGCTGGTCTGGATGGGCTTCGCCTGTCTGCTGAACGCCCGGCGGTGCGGCCGCATCCACTGCCGCGTGACGGGCCCCTACCTCCTGGCGATGGCAGGCTTGGTGGTCGCCTACGCCGCAGGCGCGGCACCGTTTGGCCCACACGGTTGGAGCTTCCTCGGGGGCGCAACCCTCATAGGCTTCGTGGTCCTCTGGTGGGGCAGCGAGCGTCTATGGGGCAAGTTCGGGCGGCCATAGCGACCAATCGGCTGAATACCCGCTACGCTCCCGCCGTCGGCGCCCTGCGTCGAAACCTGCCGCCGAGTGGACCTCGGCCTTGCCAAGTGGAAATGGCGACCAAATCACAGTAGAATCAATGAGCTACGAAACTGCCGTGAGGGTTCTCGTGAGCTTCTTGGAAGGAACAGATCGGACACAGGTAAGCCTGCTGCCTCCCTGCATCGATGACTATGTCGCTCCCGAATCCCTGGTGCGAGTTGTCGACGCGTTCGTTGGTAGTCTCGACCTCGCAGAACTCGGCTTTGCTCGCACCGTCGCGGCGGCGACCGGCCGGCCCGGCTACCATCCCGGGGACATGCTTCGGCTGTATGTCTGGGGCTATCTCAACCAGGTTCGCTCTTCCAGGCACCTCGAGCGGGCCTGCATCCGCGACCTTGAAGCGCTGTGGCTCATGAAGCAGCTCGCGCCGGACTATCGCACCATCGCCGCCTTCCGGCACGACAACCCCGAGGCCATCGTTGCGGCGAGCGCGGCATTCATCCAGTTCTGCCTCGACGGCGGGCTCATCACCGGCCGGATGGTGGCGCTGGACGGGACGAAGATGCGGGCCGTCGCCAGCCCGAAGAACATCGCCGGCGCCGAGCGGCTGGCTCGCGACGTCGCACATACCGAGAAGGAGATCGCCTACTACTTGGACCGGCTCGACGCCATGGACGAAGCCGTGACCCAGGGCTTCGACGACCAACCGGTTCACCGGCAGGCCTTCACTGACGCGATCGCCGCGTTGAGCCGGCGGAAGGATCGGCTGGCGCGCCGGCAAGAAATCTTGGTGGAACGCGCCGAAAAGGTGCTGGTCTTCGGCGAGCCCGACGCGAGGCCGATGGGCTACGCCCACTCACCCAAGATGCCCTGCTACAACATGCAAAGCGTCGTGGACGTAGATAGCGGTCTGATCGTCCACCACGACGTCGCCAACGAAGCGAACGACAGCCAACTCCTGCACCCAATGTCGCTGGCGACGATGGAAGTGCTGCAGGTCGACCGCCTGACTGTTCTGGCGGACGGCGGCTACTCGAACGCCCAGGCGATAGCGGCGTGCGAGCACGATCGAATCGAGGTCGCGGCGCCGATCAAGCGCGGCGCGATGAACACCGACTTCTTTCGGCCGACCCAGTTCGCATTTGATGAGGCGTCAGACACCATCCGCTGCCCGGCGGGTCAGACGATGAAGCCCTCCGGCAAACACACCCGCAATCGCGCCATCCGATATCGAACGACCGCCTGCAGGGACTGCCGCCTGAAGCCGAGATGCACAGCGGGCGCCCAACGGACGATCCATCGCCTGTTCGACCAGGCGGCGCTCGATCGCATGGAGGCGAGGATCTACGCCAATCCAAGCCTGATGGTGACGCGCCGATGCACGGTTGAGCACCCGTTCGGCACGATCAAGCGAATGTCGGGAGGTGGTCGGTTCCTTACCCGCGGCCTCAGAGCAGTAAAGGCAGAGGCAGCGCTCTCCATCCTGGCCTTCAACATCATCCACGCGGTGAATGTCTTCGGTCCGGCGCGCCTGACACCGTCGGCCTAAACGGCCGGCTCGATGCGGCGTCCACGCCAGGGCGGCCGGCGAGTTTTGGCACAGCCTGCCCCGCAACGCCCCCTTCAAGGTGAGCGGCCGGCGGGCGTGCGCGGTCCCGCCGCTGCCGCGGCTCCTACGGGTCCGCCCCTTCGGGCGCGCTCTGCGCGCCGGCGGCCGCTCGACGGCGCGTCCCGCCGTGCAGCGCCTGGCGGCGCGCAGGCTCCTTGCAGCCTTCACTCCTCTTGGGCCGCCTACGGCGGCCGCGGCTTAGGGCTCCGCCCTCGGCGCGCTTCGGAGCGGCTTCCGCCCAGCTTCGGTCCCTCGCTCGGGCGGCAGGAGGGCAGGGCCGGCAGGCCCTGCAACCGGTTCCCCGCGAAGCCGCCCCGCCGCTTGCACACCCGGTCTCGCCGACGGGCAAGGCTGCAGGCGCGGCGTGCGCCTGCAACCTGCCCCAAGGAGCAAACCCATGAACGCCCAGACCTTGATCGAGTCCGGAACGGTGCTCGACATTCCTCTCAACAAGCTCAAGAAGTCGCCGAAGAACGCGCGGAAGACCCCGCATGGCGACGCGGCCATCGAAGCGCTGGCGGCCTCCATCGCCGCCAAGGGCCTCTTGCAGGCCCCTGTGGTGGAGCCGGAAACCGGCGAGGACGGGGAGCCCACCGGCTTCTATCTGGTGACCATCGGGGAGGGGCGGCGGCTGGCGCTCGCCTTGCGCGCCAAGCGCAAGGAAATCCGCAAGTCCGAGCCGGTGCGCTGCGTGGTGGACACCGCCAACGACCCGCATGAGATCAGCCTCGACGAGAACGTCACCCGCACCGACATGCACCCCGCCGACCAGTTCGAGGCCTTCAAACGGCTCAGCGACGAGCGCGGCTTGAGCGCCGAGGACATCGGCGCCCGGTTCGGGGTGTCGGCCCAGGTGGTGCGGCAGCGCCTGCGGCTGGGCGCGGTCTCGCCCAAGCTGATGGCGATCTACCGCGAGGACGGCCTGACGCTGGACCAGTTGATGGCCTTCGCGGTCAGCGAGGACCACGAGCGCCAGGAGCAGGTCTACGACCAGCTGTCCTGGAACCGCTCGGCGGCCCTGATCCGCCGGGCCATGACCGAGGCCAAGGTTCCGGCGAGCGACCGGCGCGCGGTGTTCGTCGGCGTGGACGCCTATGCCGAGGCGGGCGGCCAGACCCTGCGCGATCTGTTCACCGAGGACGGCGGTGGCTGGCTGGAAGATGCCGCGCTGCTGGATCGGCTGGCGGGCGCGAAGCTGGAGGCCATCGCCACCGAGGTGCGCGAGCGGGAAGGTTGGAAGTGGGCCACAGCCTGCCTGGACTACCCGCACGGCCATGGCTGGCGGCGGGTCTATCCGAGGCCGGTGGAGCGGACCGAGGACGAGGCGGCGCAGATCGCGGCCCTCTCGGAGGAATACGACGCCCTGGTCAGCCAATGGGACGCGGTGGAGGACCTGCCGCCCGAGGTGGAGGCGCGCTTCAAGGCGATCGATGCGGCGCTGGACGCCTTCGGCGACGGGACCGCCTACGATCCCGACGAGGTCGCGCGCGGCGGGGTCTTTGTGGTTCTCGGCCACGACGGTCAGGTGCGCGTCGAGCGCGGCCTGATCCGGCCCGAAGACGAAGCGCCGGCGCCCAGCGCCGAAACCGAGGCGGACGGGGAGGGGGCGATCCCCGCCGAACCAAGACCGGATGCCGGAGCCTCGGAGGACGAGCCCGAGGACGAGGGTTTGGCGCCGCTCTCCGAGCGGCTGGTTCTGGACCTCACGGCGCACAAGACCGTGGGCCTTCGCGAGGCTCTGGCGTCCGATCCGACGCTGGCGCTCACCGCCCTGGTCCATGCCCTGGCGCTCAAGACCTTCTACCCGCCGTACGAGCAATCCTCCTGTGTGGAGGTGAAGCTGGTGTCGGCCTATCTCGACGGCCATGCGCCGGGCGTCAGCGAGAGCCCGGCCGGGCGACGGATCGCAGAGCGACATGAGGCATGGGCGCAGCGCTTTCCGCGCGAGAGCGCCGAGGCCTGGGGCTTTGTGGCGGGCCTGGACGGCGGCGAGCTGCTCGACCTTCTGGCCCACTGCGTCAGCCTGGGCGTCAACGCCGTGCGCAACCCCATGGACCGCAAGCCGGGCGCCTGGGCGCACGCCGAGGTGCTGGCGCAGGCGGCGGGGCTCGACATGACCCGCACCTGGGCGCCCACGGTGTCGAGCTATCTCGGGCGGATCACCAAGCCGCGCATCCTCGAAGCGGTGCGCGAAGCGGCGGGCGAAGACGCCGCCGAGCGGATTTCCGGGCTCAAGAAGATCGAAATGGCCCAAGCCGCCGAGCCGCTGATCGCCGGGACCGGCTGGCTGCCGCCCCTGCTGCGGACGGCGCAGCTTGAAGCCGCGCCCGAGGCCGTGCCCATGGCCGCCGAGTAGCCGGCGATACGACCCTTGAGGCCCACGCGGGTTCGCCCGCGTGGGCCTTGTCGTGCCCGGTCAGGCGTTGTCGGTGTCGCGGCCGTCCGGCTCCTTGGCGACCCCCTTGAACGGGGTTCCGTCATCCTTCACGGACATCAGTTGCCCCGTGCGCTCGTCGCGCTTCTGCCAATGGCCGTCCGGACGCTGGAACTGCGTCCGCCCCGTCACCGCACCCCGCCGATACCCGTCACCTGTGTTCTTCGCCATGCTGGCCTCCATCAGAACCTAAGGTGAACGTGGGAACGGCCAAGCTCGCGTTCAATACAGCCAAGCTGGCCAAGTTGTCGCAGGTCAGGACCGGCCCGAGGCCAGGGCGGAAGCGAGGTCAGGGTCGTAGCCAGCGCTATCGTCCTGGGCGTCGAGGAGGGCCACTTCGGCGTCCGGGTGCCAGGTCACCGTTTCCAGGTCGGCCGGCGCACCGGCGGGGATCTCCGCAGGCTTTCCGAACAGGTGCACCAGCAGGCTGTCCATGCCCGCGCGCATGGCCCAGCCCCAGCGCGGATGACCCGGACCCGCCTCGCGGTTGATCGCCGCCGACAGGCCAAGGTGCAGCACCTCATAGCCGCCGCTGGGGTGGCGCCGGGCGAAGGCGAAGAGGCCCGCGGTTCGCACGAACCGGCCATCGTGGTGGCCGAGCGCCATGAATGGCACGCCGCCGATGAAGATGTCGCCCATGGCTGTCCTCCAGGCGGGAACATAGGCAGAACATCGCCTGTCTGTGGAGTCCCTTCCGGCGCCCGGAGCCAGACCCGCCGGGGTCGGGAAGGTCGCGGGGCGCAGGCGACCAGCTCCTGACCCCAAGCCGCCGCCCACGCGGCCTCCGATGTCTTGATCACGGCCGAGGGGGAGGGGCTTCGCCCCCGCCCGACCGGCAACGCCCGCGCGCGACTTCTTTCCCCTGCCGGCCTCGCCGGCATTCCTCGCGAAGCAAACAAGTCGCGCGCCGCCGTCCTACGCTGCGCTTCGGGCCTGCGGCTGCCGGCCCGGGACGCCCCTCGGCTCCGGATCGCCATCGAGGCCGCGATGGGCGCGGCCCGGAGACGACAGGAGATTTCCCATGGCCACCATCGGCACCTTCCATAAGCAGGCGGACGGCAGCTACGCCGGCGCCATCAAGACCCTCAGCCTCAACGTCAAGGCCGCCCAGTTCCGGGCCTCGGAGACGGACAACGAGAAGGGCCCGGACTTCCGCATCTTCGCCGGCCAGACCGAGTTCGGCGCGGCCTGGAAGAAGACCTCCCGCGAGAACCGGGACTACCTCTCCGTCAAGCTCGACGACCCCAGCTTCCCGGCCCCGATCTACGCCTCGCTGGTCGACGCCGACGATGGCTACGCCCTGATCTGGTCGCGCAGCCGCGCCGCCGACTGAGCTCCCGCGCCGCCGCCCCGCACCGCCGGGGCGGCGCCCCTTCCTGAACAATCCGAACGCAAAGGAGCCCGCCATGTCGCGCGCGCCCGAACACACTCGCCCCGACCTCTACAGCCGTGTCACCGCCCAAATTGTCGAAGACCTGCAGCGCGGCGTTCGACCCTGGACCAAGCCCTGGTCCGCCGAACACCTGGCCGGGCGCATCACCCGGCCGCTCCGCCACTCCGGCCAACCCTACAGCGGCATCAACGTCGTGCTGCTCTGGGCCGACGCCGTCGCCAAGGGCTTCTCGGCGCCCATCTGGATGACCTTCCGCCAGGCCTTGGAGCTCGGCGCCCATGTCCGCAAGGGCGAGCACGGCTCCACGGTCGTCTACGCCAATCGCCTGAAGCGCACCGAAACTGCGGACGACGGCCGCGACGTCGAGCGCGAGATCCCGTTCCTGAAGGCCTACACGGTGTTCAACGTCGAGCAGATCGAAGGCTTGCCGGCGCACTTCCATGCGGTCGCCGAACCGCAACAGGACCCGCAGGCCCGCATCGCCCACGCCGACGCCTTCTTCGCCGCTACGGGCGCCGAGATCCGGCACGGCGGCAACAGCGCCTACTACGCCCTGCATCCCGATTACGTGCAGCTGCCGCCCTTCGAGACCTTCGTCGATCCGGAGAGCTACTACGCCACCCTGGCGCACGAGTGCACGCACTGGACGCGTCACCCGACACGCATCGATCGCGACTTCGGCCGCGCGCGCTGGGGCGACGAAGGCTATGCCCGCGAGGAGCTGGTGGCCGAACTCGGCGCCGCCTTTCTCTGCGCCGACCTGGGCCTGGAGTTGCAGCCCCGGGTGGATCACGCCGCCTACATCGACAGCTGGCTGAGCGTTCTGCAGGGCGACAAGCGGTTCATCTTCACCGCAGCCGCCTACGCCCAGCGCGCCGCCGACTTCCTGCACGCGCAGCAGCCGGCGAGCCTCGCCGCCTGAGACGTCACGCCCCGCGCCGGCCGGGCGCGGGGCGCTCTTGCACTGCACGCCGTGCGGCGGCCGACGCGTACACGGCTCGCCACGTTTCCGCCGCCGACTCGCACAACGATTCCCCAGTATACTGGGTGGCTGAAGTGCGGCCGGCGCCGCCGTCTCCTCCTCATGCGGTTGAGGGGAGTCGTAGCGAGGAATCTGCGCCGTCTGCGCCAGGCCAAGGGTCTATCGCAGGAGGAACTCGCCGACCGTGCGGACATCAATCGCAACTACGTCGGCCTGCTCGAACGCGAGGAGCACGCCGCCACCGTCGACATGCTGGAGAAGCTGTCGGAGGTTCTGGAGGTCGAGCCGGGGGCATTTTTCGCCCGCGACTGACGCTTCAACTCTTAGGATATGTCGGCCGCGGCGCACGACGCGTAGGGTCAACTCATGACCCAGGCGGAGCTCCGCGAGCGGGCGCCCGAAGGTGTGCCGCTGACTGCGTATGATCGCGAGATCGCGCCGATCTATCTGCGCCTGCTGGACGCCGACGCCGCCGGGGCCGACTGGCGTGAGGTCTCAAAGATCGTGCTGGGTGTCGACGCCGCCACCGAACCCAAGCGGGCGGAGGTCATGCATGCGAGCCATCTGGCGCGTGCGCGGTGGCTGCGCGACGGCGGCTACCGCGAGTTTCTGGGGTCAACCTCAAGCTGAGCTCGCGTTAAGCAACAACTCCGCTTTACGTCCAACCTGCGCGTGTGGATAAATGGTGGGGCTGTGGGGGCGCTTCCTCTGTATCGGGAGAGCGCCTTGAGTGACGAGGACTGGCGTTCAGAAGAACGCTACGCCGGATTGCGCGAGCTTTCCGCGCCGGCCCTCGCCTGGGAATTCTTGCGTCGTAACGACGACTACCAGGCCGACTTTCAACGCATCAAAGCCGAGGTGGCCTCCGGAGGGACAGGGCGCGCCGGCGACGCGCGCCTGGCCTTCTGGGGGCTGAGCTTTCGCCGCGGATCCGGCGCTCGCGGCCCCAGCGCAGCCGGTGTTCTGGCGGCCTGACGCCTATCCCCGGACGGTCGTCCTGACGCCGGCGCCGGCGGTCGAAGGCGGTCAGCGCAGCATCCGGTTCGAGCCGGAAAGTTGGCCCGGACGGTTCGTCGCGCGCGCCGGTCCCGACGGCGTACATGCGATCCTGAAGACGCGGGGCCATGAGCACCGGCTTTGGATGCCCGCCGCCCTGCCGCTCGGCCAGCCGGTCGCCTGCGTCGTCCCGTTCGGCGCGGACGCGGCCTGCGGAACGGCGGCGGCCTTGCACCTCTGGCGCCACCTGAGCGGCGGCCAGTCTGCGCCTGCCGCACGCCCTGACCGCAAGCTCCAGCGCTTCCAGCAGAGCCTGCGCGCGCACGACGGGCATCTGGCCGGCGGCAGCTATCGAGAGATCGCCGAGCAGATCTTCGGCGCCTCTCGGGTGGCGGGGGAGAACTGGCGGACCTCGCCGTTGCGTGACGCCGTCATCCGTTTGGTGCGCTCCGGGGCCGCCCTGGTCGGCGGCGATTACAAGCGGCTCCTGCGCAGCAAACACGACGACTAGGGGTGGCGGAATCGCCATTCGCAAGTTCGCCATCCCCCCGCGCGCTCGCACTCCGACAAGGTGTCCAGGTCCCCGCTGCGCTCCGCCGCAGCATCCAGGAGAACCCTTGGAGTGTCCGATGATGGCCGAAGCCACCGCCGCCCTGCCGCCGCGCCTGCTGCGCACCCCCGAAGCCGCCCGCTTCCTCGGCCTGTCCGGCCGAACGCTTGAGAAGCACCGCACCTACGGCACCGGGCCCACCTACATGAAGATCGGCGGACGCGTCGTCTATTCGGTCGGCGACCTGCAGACCTGGGCCGCCCGCGGCGTCAAATCCTCCACCGCCGATCCGGGGGTGGATGTCGTCCATCCGGCGCGCCGGGTCACCGACGACCGTAGCTTCGCCGAGCGCTGAGGGCGTTTGCCATGCTCTCTGCGCTGACCTCCGCCAGCGCCCCGCCAGCGCTGGATCACGCCCTGACCTGGGTGGAGCTGGTCTGGTACGAGAAGCGGATCGAGCGCTGGATCCGCTTCGGCCAGGTGCGCGAGGAGCGCATCCTCGACCGCCGCCGGCGCCTCGTCGGCTTCGCACCCGGCGACGTCTTCGCCTTTGTCCGCTGGCAGGCCAACGAGCGCGGCACGGTCAGCTCGAGGCTCGACATCCTGCAAGCCGTTGACCCTGGCGGGCCCTGCTCCACGGTCGCCGGCGTGACGCCGGGTGGCGAGCTGCTGCTGCGCCTGTCCGGCTGGCCGACCGTGCAAAAGGCGCTGGCCGCCATCGACGCCGTCGAACAGGTGGGCGTCGCACCGACGGCCGCGGCGCCGGACTACTGGCGGCAGGTGCACAATCGCCTCAAGGCGCGGGCGGCGCCCGAGCCTTACACACTCGCGCGGCATCGGGCCTGGCGGCTGCGTAACGCGGTGGACGCCTGATGCACCGCCGCGCCGCCCTCGCGTGGACCCTGCTCGGGGTGCTCGCCCTTGGCGTCCCGGTGGCGGCTCCGCTCGCGCCGCAGCTGGTGTGGAACGCCACGGCCAGCGCGCCGGAAGGGCTCTATCGCCTGCACGCGGATCGTCCGCCCGCGGTCGGCGACTGGGCGGCCCTGCGGGCGCCCCAGCCGCTCGCCGGGTGGCTGGACCGTCGCGGCTACCTGCCGGGCGGCGTGCTGCTGATCAAGAAGGTCGCGGCGCGCGCGCCGAGCCGGGTCTGCCGCCAGGGGGACGCGATCACGGTGGACGGACGGCTCGTGGGGCACGCTGAACCTCGCGACCGGGCAGGGCGAGCGCTGCCGATTTGGCGCGGCTGCTTCGTCCTCGCCGAGCACGACCTCTTCCTGCTCAACCCCGCCGCTGGCTCGCTCGACAGCCGCTACTTCGGCGCCCTGGAGGACGCCGCCGTAGTCGGCCGGGCCGAGCCTCTTTGGCTCATCCAGGATCCGCCACATGGCCGCTGAACGCCAAGCAAGCCCTGCTCCTTTGTTCGATCGAACAAACGACGGCCGCTCCTTCGTCCCGACCAGCTTCCGCAGGGCCGCCGGGCGGAGCGGCGGTCCAGGGCGGCCGGCAGGCCGGCGCGCCAGCGCCTTGCCCTGGACGGCCGGGAGCACGGTGGCACGCTGGCGGCTGATAGGGACGAGCGCGCTTTGGCTGGCGGTGCTCCCCTCGGCGGAGGCCGCCGCCCAGTCACCCCCGCCGCGCATCGAGGTCGGCGGCGCGATCGCCGAGGCGGCGCAGCGCTTCGGCCTTCCGGAGGCCTGGATCCGGGCGGTGATGCGCGTGGAAAGCGCCTTCCAGCCGCGCGCCGTGAGCCATGCCGGCGCCATGGGGCTGATGCAGGTGATGCCGCAGACCTATGCGGAATTGCGCGGCCGCTACGGCCTCGGCGCCGATCCCTTCCACCCGCGCGACAACATCCTCGCCGGGGCGGCCTACCTGCGGGAGATGTACGACCGCTTCGGCGCGCGCGGCTTCCTGGCCGCCTACAATGCGGGGCCCGCGCGCTACCAGCAGCACCTGATCGAGGGCCGGCCGCTCCCGCTGGAGACGCGGGCCTACGTCGCCAAGCTCACGCCGGCCGTCGGTGGCGCAGAGGTTTCCCCCGCGCAGGCGGCGGTCCTTCCGCCCGCCGCGGCGCCGCGGCCGACGCTCTTCGTCGCCGTCAGCACACGCCAGGCAACAGCGGTCGGGACCGCTTCGCCTGAGCCTCCGGCGCTGTTCAGCCCGGCGCAGTCTCCGATCTTCGCGGCGCTGACACCGCGTGGGGAGGGTCGCTGATGGCCGCCCGCCCGCATCGCAAGTTCTCGCAGGTTGTCGCAGGTTCGGCGGCGGGCCCCCGATGGATGGATCGATGGCAGGATAAAAGCCGCGAGGTGCGGGCGCGGTCGGAGGGGGTAAAGCACAGCAACTTCAACGGCCTCGCGCGAGGTGCGCAAGTTGGGCCTAGGCTGCGGTTTGCGCCAAGTGCTTGTCGCTTCTCACGAAATCGCACCTCGTGCGGCGGGACGCGTCCATGACCGAGGACGACTTCCAACTGCGCGTCGGGCGCATCCGCTCGCGGCCATCTGGCGGCGCCCGGACCTTCGTGGGCCAGGCGCTCGCGGCGGCCGAACGGGCGGGCGGGCTGGCGCACCGCGCCACCGCGCGGACAGGCGCGTTCGGGCGCGGCCGGGCGGCGAGCCTGGCGGCGCACCGATCCGCGGCTCGGAGCCGCGGCGCCGTCGTCAAGGCGAGGGTGGTGCGGCAGGGCGGCGGCCGGGCGCCGCTCGCCACCCACCTCAACTACCTGCAGCGGGAAGGCGTCACCCAGGACGGCGCCCACGGCCGGCTGTTCGATGCCGACACAGACGCGGCGGACGCGCGCGGCTTCGCCCAGCGCTGCGAGGGCGACCGCCACCACTTCCGCTTCATCGTCTCGCCGGACGACGCCGAGCAGCTGTCGGACCTGAAGGCCTTCACGCGCGATCTGATGGAGCAGGCGCAGGCCGATCTCGGAACCCGCCTCGACTGGGTGGCGGTGGACCACTGGAACACCGGACACCCACATCTGCATGTGATCGTCCGCGGCCGCACCGACGAGGGCGCGGACCTGGTGATTTCACCCGACTACATCCGCGAGGGGTTGCGGGCCCGCGCCGGTCATCTGGTCACCTTGGAGCTCGGGCCGCGCACGGACGCGGAGCTGCGCCGGCGCATGGACCTTCAGATCGGCGCGGATCGCTGGACGAGCCTGGACCGGGGCTTCGCCCGGCTGGCCGACGAACAGGGCGTCGTGGACCTGCGCCGGGGCGCCGGCGCGCGTCCGGACGACCTCCATCAGGCCCGCGTCGCGCGGTTGCGCAAGCTCAAGGGACTCGGTGTCGCCGATGAACTGTCGCCGGGGCGCTGGCGCCTGGCGCCGGATGCCGAAGCGGCCCTGCGCGCGTTGGGTCAGCGGCAAGATGTGATCGCCCGCATGCACCGGGCGCTCGCCGATCAGGCCGTGGAGCGGGACCCGGCGCGGTTCGTGGTCGATGGCGGACCGCCGGAGGGGTTGCTCGGGCGGCTCGCCGGGCGCGGCCTGGACGATGAACTGCGCGGCAGCGGCTACGCGATCCTGGAAGGTCTCGACGGCCGCACCCACCACGTCCGGCTGGCCGACCTGGATGACGCCAGCGACGCCGCCTTGGGCAGCCTTGTCGAAGTGCGCCGCCGGGCGTGGGAAGGCCGGCGCAGCCGGTTGGTCCTGCAGGTCCGCTCCGACCTGGGCTTGGCCGAGCAGATCCGCGCCGAGGGCGCCACCTGGCTCGACCGGCAACTGGTCGGGCGCAATGCGGCCGGGCTCGGCGAAGGCGGCTTCGCGGACGAGGTGCGGGCGGCGCTGAATGCCCGCACGGACCACTTGGCGCAGCAGGGGCTGGCGCAGCGGCGCGGACGGCGCGCCGTGTTCGCCCGCGATCTCATCGAAACGCTGCGCCAGCGGGAGCTTGCGGCGGCATCGCGGCGGCTCTCCGGCCAGACCGGCCTGGAAGCGCAGGCGGTCGGGGCCGACGGCGCGGTGGCGGGGACCTACCGGCAGCGCCTGACCCTGGCCTCCGGCCGGTTTGCGATGATCGACAACGGGCTGGGCTTCACCCTCGTGCCCTGGCGGCCCGATCTCGAACGCCACCTCGGGCGCCACGTCGAGGGCGTGCTTACGCCAGGCGCCGGCGTCGCCTGGTCCTTCAGCCCCAAGCGCGGGCTCGGCCGATGAGGAGGACGCGGCCATGAACGGCACGAAGGTGATGTGGGGCCAGCTTGCGGCGGTGTTCGCCATTGCGTTGGCCGGCGTCTGGGCGGCGACGCAATGGACGGCCTGGCGGCTGGCGTTTCAGCCGGAGCTCGGACGGCCCTGGTTCGAGCTTGTCGGTTGGCCGGTCTATCCGCCGCCGGCCTTCTTCTGGTGGTGGTTCGCCTTCGACGCCTACGCCCCGAAGATCTTCCTCGAAGGCGCGATGATTGCGGTGACCGGCGGCGGGGCCGCCATTGTCGTCGCCCTAGCCCTGTCCATCTGGCGGGCGCGGGAGTCACGTTCGGTGACCACCTACGGCTCCGCCCGCTGGGCCAAGCCTCGCGAGGTGGCGGCCGCGGGTTTGCTCGGCGAGGACGGCGTGGTCCTGGGCCAGCTCGACGGCGCCTACCTGCGCCACGACGGTCCAGAGCACGTGCTCTGCTTCGCGCCAACCCGCAGCGGCAAGGGCGTGGGCCTGGTGGTCCCTTCGCTGCTCACTTGGCCAGGGTCGGTGATCGTCCACGACATCAAGGGCGAGAACTGGCAGCTGACCTCGGCCTGCCGCGGGCGGGTCGGGCGGGTGCTGCTGTTCGATCCCACGAACCCCGAGAGCGCCGCCTACAATCCGCTGCTGGAGGTCCGGCGCGGCGACGCCGAGGTTCGCGATGTTCAGAACGTCGCCGACATCCTGGTGGACCCGGAAGGGGCGCTGGAGCGGCGCTCCCACTGGGAGAAGACCAGCCACAGCCTGCTGGTCGGGGCGATCCTGCACGTGCTCTACGCCGGTCCCGACAAGACCCTGGCGGGTGTCGCCGAGTTCCTGTCCGACCCGCGCCGGCCGATCGAGGCGACGCTTCGGGCGATGATGGCGACCCCGCACCTGGGCGACCGGCCGCATCCGGTCGTCGCGTCCGCCGCCCGGGAGCTGCTGAACAAGAGCGAGAACGAGCGCTCCGGCGTGCTCTCCACCGCCATGTCGTTCCTCGGCCTCTACCGGGATCCCGTGGTGGCCAAGGTGACCAGCCGCTGCGATTGGCGCATCGCTGACTTGGTCGACGGCGCACGGCCCGTCAGCCTCTACCTCGTCGTGCCGCCGTCCGACATCAGCCGAACCAAGCCCTTGGTGCGCCTGATCCTCAACCAGATCGGCCGACGTCTCACAGAGGAGTTGAGCGCGAAGGCGTCGCGGCACCGCGTGCTGCTGATGCTCGACGAGTTCCCGGCGCTTGGACGGCTGGACTTCTTCGAGAGCGCGCTCGCCTTCATGGCCGGCTACGGCCTGAAGGCCTTCCTGATCGCCCAGTCCCTGAACCAGATCGAGAAGGCCTACGGACCGAACAACGCCATCCTCGACAACTGCCACGTCCGCGTCTGCTTCGCGACCAATGACGAGCGGACCGCCAAGCGGGTGTCGGATGCGCTGGGCACCGCGACCGAACTGCGGGCGATGAAGAACTACGCCGGACATCGGCTCTCGCCCTGGCTGGGTCACCTGATGGTCTCCCGCCAGGAGACGGCCCGGCCGCTGCTCACCCCCGGCGAGGTGATGCAGCTGCCGCCGGACGACGAGCTGGTCCTGGTCTCGGGATCGCCGCCGGTCCGCGCCAACAAGGTTCGCTACTTCGAGGACGCCCGCTTGCGACGGCGGGTTGGCCAGGCCGCAACGTCCAGCCCGGCGGCATCGCCGCCGGACGACTGGTCGTCTCTCAAGACGATCGCGGCGCCTGCCGCGCCGGTCCGGTCCCCGTCCGCCTTTAGCGAAGGGGATGCGGAGGAGGGCGGTCTCCGCCGCGAGCCCGAGCCGATGTTCGAGGATGCCGCAGAGCCGCCGCCGCCCGTGCGCGAGTTCGGCTTCTTCGAAGACGAGCCGGACGATGACGGCGAGGGCGCGGAGCAGGCGGCCTTGCAGACCCGCTTTCGCCGAGTCGCGCGCCAGGCCGCCCTCGATCCGGACGATGGACTGGAGCTCTGACGATGCAGAAGGCGAGACTGTCGGTCTATCTGGAGCCTGACACCTTGAAGGCCTTGGAAGCGCTCGCCGACCGACGAGGTAAGTCCAAGTCGCTGGTCGCGGAGGCGGCCATCGCTTCCTTCGTCTCTCCGGATGCGTCGGAGCGCCAGGAAGCGGCGATCACGCGGCGGCTCGACCAGCAGAACCGGGCCACGGAGCGGCTCGAACGCAATCTCGGCATCTCGATCGAGATGATGGCGCTGTTCGTGCGTTTCTGGCTCACCACCACGCCCGCCGTACCGGAGGCGGCGCAGGCCGCGGCCCAGGCCAAGGGCAAGGAGCGCTACGAGGGATTTGTCGAGGCGCTGGGCCGCCGGCTCGCGCGAGGCGTCAGCTTCACCCGCGAGATCTCCGAGGAGCGGACTGCGCCCGACTGAAGATCAAGCGATGCTGTGCTCGGAGGTGATTCGAGATGCTGTTTCGCGAGACCGAGTACGCTCGACCAACGCCGACGCAATACGCCCTCCTGGGCGAGGCGGTGGTCGACTGGTCCATCATCGACCTCTTGGTGGAGTCCTTGCTCGCCCGGCTCGTCCGTGCGCCGGATTTTCCGATGCTCGCCATCACCAAACGGCTCGGCGCCGACGCCCGCAACGCAGCCCTCCAGGCGCTCGCTGAGATGCATGAGCAACGGTACGGAGGGCGGGCCCTGCCTTCCGAGGCCGTCGCCAAAGTCGCGCTGATCCGCAAGCGCCTCGAAGCGTTGAAGCCGTTCCGGAACCGTGTGGCTCATTGGATCTGGATGCGGCAGTCCGACGACGCGTTGTTCGGTACGCCCATGGTCGGCCGCGTGCCGAAGCGCGGGCGTGACGAGGGCATGGTGATGACCAATGCCGAACTGCGCGCGCACCTCGACGAACTGCCGTCACTTGCCGCGCTCATCGAAGCGGCTTTGCAGGCCCTTCCGGAGGTCGACGAGCGCAGCCTGTTGTCCTGATCGGGCGGCGTGATCGCCGCCCGTCAGCAATCACGCGCTGTAGCCCTACTACGACAGAACCCTTGTTGAAGACCGGTCACTCCGGCGCTCATTAGTGACCCCGTTTTCTACGGCCAGCCGGCCGAAAACGGGAGCGTCCGGTGTCGATCACCCCGATCCGCAATGAGGTCTTCGTGCGCAGCGCCAGGATGCTGCGCACAGCCCTCGGCCCGCGCATCGCTGGCTGGCTCGATGACGCCGAAGTCGTCGAAGTGATGCTCAATCCGGACGGCCAGCTTTGGCTGGACCGGCTGGGCGCCGGCCTCCAGCGCACGGGTTGCGAGCTGACCCCCGAAGACGGCGAGCGGATCGTACGCCTGGTGGCCCATCACGTGGGCGCCGAAGTGCATGCGGGCGCCCCGCGGGTTTCCGCCGAGCTGCCGGAGAGTGGCGAGCGGTTCGAGGGACTGCTCCCGCCGGTCGTGGCGGCCCCCACGTTCGCGATCCGCAAGCCGGCCGTCGCGGTGTTCACGCTGCAGGACTACGTCGACGCCGGCGTCATGGGCGCGGCTGCGGCGGATGTCCTCCGCCGCGCGGTCGCCGAGCGGCGGAACATCCTGGTCGCCGGCGGGACCTCCACGGGGAAAACCACGCTGGCCAACGCGCTGTTGGCCGAGGTCGCCAAGACCAGCGACCGCGTGGTGCTCATCGAAGACACTCGGGAGCTTCAGTGCGCCGCGCCGAACCTGGTGGCGCTTCGGACGAAGGATGGCGTTGCCTCGCTGGCGGACCTCGTCCGGTCGTCCCTGCGGCTGCGCCCCGACCGCATCCCAATCGGAGAGGTGCGTGGCGCGGAAGCGCTCGACCTGCTCAAGGCGTGGGGGACCGGCCATCCGGGCGGCATCGGCACCATCCACGCCGGCACGGCGCGGGGCGCGCTGCGGCGGCTCGAGCAGCTGGTCCAGGAGGCGGTGCCGGTCGTCCCCCGCGCCCTGATCGCCGAAACCATCGACCTGATCGGCGTCCTGAACGGGCGAGGTGCGGATCGCCGCCTCACCGAACTCTGCGCCGTGACGGACCTCGCCGCCGACGGCGAGTACCGCATCGCCGACGTGAGCGCGGCTTCCCAAGGAGAGCTTCCATGATCCGCCGCATCCACGAGCGGCTCGCGAGTGCGAGCGCCCTCGCTACCGTCTGGCTGCTCGCCGGGCCGGCCTACGCCGCCGGCTCCTCCATGCCCTGGGAAGCCCCGCTGCAGAAAATCCTGCAATCGATCGAGGGCCCCGTGGCCAAGATCATCGCGGTGATCATCATCATCACCACAGGCCTGACCCTGGCCTTTGGCGACACCTCGGGGGGCTTTCGCCGGCTGATCCAGATCGTCTTCGGCCTCTCGATCGCCTTCGCCGCCTCCAGCTTCTTCCTGTCCTTCTTCTCGTTCGGCGGCGGGGCGCTGGTCTGATGCAGCAGACGCCCACGCCTCCTGGCTTCGAAGCCCCGGTTCACCGCGCCCTCACCGAGCCGGTGCTGTTGGCCGGCGCGCCGCGCGCCTTCGCCATCGTCAACGGCACCCTGGCGGCCGCCATCGGGCTGGGCCTGCGGCTGTGGATCGCCGGCCTGGCGCTTTGGCTGATCGGCCACGCCTTCGCCGTCTGGGCCGCTAAGCGCGACCCGCACTTCGTCGAGGTGGTGCGGCGGCACGTCCGCATCCCGCCTTACCTGGGGATCTGAGGCGATGTTCGACCTTCGCGAATACCGCCGACGTGCGGCCCAACTGCCCGACTTCCTGCCGTGGGCGGCTCTGGTCGAGCAGGGCGTGGTCCTCAACAAGGACGGCGGGTTTCAGCGCACCGCGCGCTTCCGCGGGCCGGACCTGGACTCGGCGACGGCGTCCGAGCTCGTCTCCGCCGCGGCGCGGCTGAACAACGCGCTGCGGCGGCTCGGTTCCGGCTGGGCCGTGTTCGTGGAAGCCCAGCGCAATGCGGCCGATGCCTACCCGCTCAGCGACTTCCCCGACCCGGTGTCGGCGCTGGTGGACGAGGAGCGCCGGGCTCAGTTCGAGGAATACGGGGCGCACTTCGACAGCGCGTACTTCCTGACCTTCGTCTTCCTGCCGCCCGCCGAGAACACCGCCCGGGCTGAGTCCTGGCTGTATGAGGGGCGAGAGCGCCGCGGCGTCGACTGGCGCGAGGCGCTGGCCGGCTTCGTCGACCGGACGGATCGGGTCCTGGCGTTGCTCGAAGGCTTTGTGCCCGAAGCGGCGTGGCTCACCGACGCCGAGACCCTGACCTACCTGCATTCGACGGTGTCGACCCACCGCCACCGCGTCGGCGTGCCGGACACGCCCATGCATCTGGATGTGCTGCTTGCCGACCAGCCGCTCACCGGCGGCCTCGAACCGCGGCTGGGAACGGCGCACCTGCGGGTGCTGACCATCAGCGGCTTCCCGGCTGCGACATGGCCCGGGCTGCTCGACGAGCTCAATCGCCTGGCGTTTCCCTACCGCTGGTCCACGCGCGCGATCTGCCTGGACAAGGTCGACGCCGCCAAGCTGCTGGGCCGGATCCGCCGCCAATGGTTCGCCAAGCGCAAGTCGATCATGGCGATCCTGAAGGAGGTGCTGACCAACGAGGCCGCGGCGCTGGTCGACACGGACGCTCAGAACAAGGCGCTCGATGCCGACGAGGCCCTGCAGGACCTCGGCGCCGACGTTGTCGGGCATGCCTTCGTGACCGCCACGGCGTGCGTCTGGGACGAGGACGCGGGCCGAGCCGACGCCAAGCTGCGGCTGGTCGAGAAGGCGATCCAAGCTCGCGACTTCACCTGCATGGTTGAGACCATCAACGCGGTGGAAGCCTGGCTCGGCAGCCTTCCGGGCCACGCCTACGCCAATGTGCGCCAGCCGCCGATCTCGACCCTCAACCTGGCGCACATGATCCCGCTTTCGGCGGTGTGGGCGGGGCCGCAGCGGAACGCGCACCTGAACGGACCGCCGCTGTTCTTCGCGCAGACGGAAGGCTCGACGCCCTTCAGGTTCTCGACCCACGTCGGGGACGTCGGCCACAGCATGGTGGTGGGGCCGACCGGGGCAGGGAAGAGCGTGCTGTTGGCGCTCATGGCCCTGCAGTTCCGCCGCTACCCCGCCGGCCAGGTCTTCGCCTTCGACTTCGGCGGCTCGATCCGGGCCGCGGCGCTGGCGATGGGCGGCGACTTCCACGATCTCGGCGGAGCGCTCGCGGACGATGAGACTCCGCCCGTCGCGCTGCAGCCGCTGGGCCACATCCAGGATTCGGCTGAACGCGCCTGGGCTGCGGAGTGGCTGGCTGGGGTGCTGGCCCGAGAAGGGGTCGCGGTCACGCCCGAGGTGAAGGAGCATCTCTGGACCGCGCTCCGATCGCTGGCCTCCGCCCCCGAGGCCGAGCGGACCCTCACCGGGCTGTCGGTCCTGCTGCAGTCCAACGCGTTGAAACGTGCCCTTCAGCCCTACACCGTCGCGGGTCCGTGGGGTCGGCTCCTCGACGCAGAGAGCGAGCGCCTGGGTTCGGCCTCCGTGCAGGCGTTCGAGACCGAGGGGCTAGTGGGCTCGGCGGCGGCGCCGGCCGTGCTCGCCTACCTGTTCCATCGGGTCCAGTCGCGGCTCGATGGGCGCCCGACCCTGGTGGTGGTCGACGAAGGCTGGCTGGCCCTCGACGACGCCACCTTCGGCGCCCAGCTGCGGGAATGGCTGAAGACGCTGCGCAAGAAGAACGCCTCGGTGGTGTTCGCCACCCAATCGCTCGCCGACATTGAGACGAGCGCGATCGCAGCCTCGATCATCGAAAGCTGCCCCACTCGCATCTTCCTGCCGAACGACCGCGCGCAGGAGCCGCAGATCGCAGCCGCCTATGCGAGGTTCGGTCTCAACGAGCGGCAGGTGGAGATCCTCAGTCGGGCGATACCGAAGCGCGACTACTACTGCCAGTCCCGTCGCGGGAACCGGCTTTTCGAGCTCGGGCTAGGGCGGGTGGCGCTCGCCTTCTGCGCCGCTTCCGCCAAGGCGGACCAGCTGGTGATCGCCGAGCTACTCGAACGTCACGGCCCCAGCGGGTTCGCGGCCGCGTGGCTCGAACACCGCAGCCTCCCGTGGGCGGCGGACCTGATCCGCCTGCAGGCCAAAGCGCCACCTCAACTGGAGATCGCCCGATGAAGACCCGCACGCCCTGGCTGGCCCCGCTCGTGTGCTCGACAAGTCTCGTCCTGGCCTTGCCCACCCCGGCGGGGGCGCAGCTCACCGTCTATGACCCGACCAACTACGCCTCGAACGTGATGCAGGCGGCGCGCGCCTTGGAGCAAATCAACAATCAGGTCCGCAGCCTGCAGAACCAGGCCCTGAGCCTGACGAACCAGGCTCGCAATCTGGCCCAGCTGCCGTACTCCTCGCTCCAGACGGTGCAGGGCAATCTTGGGCGCATCAGCGGACTGATGCAGCAGGCGCAGCGCGTCGCCTACGACGTCCAGGCGATCCAGCGAGAGTTCGGTAAGAACTACACGGTCAGCGCCGGAAGCCGCGACGCCGACCTGATCGCCTCGGCCAACGCTCGTTGGCTGAACTCGGCGGCGGCTTTCCAGCACGCCCTTCAGGTGCAGGCCGGGGTGGTGGCCGGACTGCCCAGCGCGCGCACCGAGCTGTCCAACCTCGTCGGCGCCAGCCAGGGCGCGGGTGGCATCCTCCAGGCGACCCAGGCCGGAAACCAGCTCCTCGCCCTGCAGAGCCAGCAGCTGACGGACGTCACCGCGATGATGGCCGCCCAAGGCCGCGCCGCGGCGCTGGAGCAGGCCGAGCGGGCAGCGAGCCGGGCGCAGGCGCAAGAGCAGTTTCGCCGGTTCCTGGATCGGCGCCAGGGTTATCAGGCCCATCCCGTGGAGATGTACCGATGACCCGCCTGATCCTGTCCGTTGCTTCCACCGTCGCCGTCCTGCTCGCCGCCGGCTGCGACCGCGCTTCTCCGGCCGCGAACGAAGCTCCAAAGGCAATGAGTGGCCCCGAGTTGGCACAGGAGCGCGACAGGTGCCGCGACCTTGGCCTCAAGGCGAATGACGACGCTGCGTGCAAGGCCGTCCTCCAGGAGCGCCGTGACCGCTTCCTCGGCAAAGACAAGGATCCGCCGAGATGAACCCCGGCGTCGCTGACCGCTTCCTGGATGTCTTCTCGCGCTACATCGACTCCGGCTTCGGCCTGCTCGGCGGAGAGGTTGCCTTCCTCGCGAGCACCCTGGTGGTGATCGACGTCACCCTGGCGGCGCTGTTCTGGTCCTGGTCGGCCGGCGACGACGTGATCGCCCGGCTCATCAAGAAGACGCTCTACGTCGGCTTCTTCGCCTTCCTGCTGTCGAACTTCAACGGACTGGCGAAAATCGTCTTCCAGTCCTTCTCGGGTCTGGGCCTCAAGGCTGCGGGCAGCGGCATGTCCGCCGCCGACGTCCTGCGGCCAGGCAAGCTGGCGCAATCAGGCATCGATGCGGGAAAGCCGATCCTGGAATCCGCCATGCAGATGTGCGGCTTCCCGCAGTTCTTCGACAACTTCCCTCAAATCGCGGTGCTGATGGTCGCCTGGCTGATCGTGCTGGTCGCCTTCTTCGTCCTCGCGGTGCAGCTCTTCGTCACCCTGATCGAGTTCAAGCTGACGACGCTGGCGGGCTTCATCCTGGTGCCCTTCGGCCTCTTCGGTCGGACGGCCTTTCTCGCCGAGCGCGTCCTCGGGAATGTCGTCGCCTCCGGCGTGAAGGTCCTGGTGCTCGCGGTGATCGTCGGCATCGGCTCCACCCTGTTCGGCGAGTTCATCCAGGACTTCGGCGGACAAGAACCTTCGCTCGAGGAGGTGCTCTCGCTGGCGCTGGCGTCGCTCTGTCTCCTCGGCCTCGGCATCTTCGGGCCCGCCATCGCCAACGGCCTGGTGTCGGGCGCGCCGCAGCTCGGGGCAGGGGCCGCCGTCGGGACTGGCCTTGCCGCCGGTGGCCTGGCGGCTGCTGGCGCCATGGGCGCGCGCGCCGCGATCGGCGCCGGCGTCGGGGGCGCGCGAGGCGCCATCGCTGCCGCGCGTGGCTTCCGCTCCGGCCCCTCGGGCTCCGGCGACAGCGGCTTGCGGCCCACTCCGCCCTCCGGACCCGGCGGCCCCTCGGGTGGTGGGTCTAGCGGCGGCGGCGCGCCGGCGTGGGCTCGCCAATACCAGCGCCGTCAGGAGGCCGCTCATGGCGCAGCGACCGCCGCGCACGCCCTTCGTTCCGGCGACCATCCCGGCGGCGGAACCTCCGTCTCGCTCGCAGAGGATCGGTCATGAACGTCTTCACTCGACCCGGGGTGCGCTATGGCGCGACCCCCGCCCTCGACACGCCTTACCAGCGCGCGGCGCAGGCTTGGGACGACCGTATCGGCTCTGCCCGGGTGCAGGCCCGCAACTGGCGACTGATGGCGTTTGGCAGCCTGCTGCTGTCCGCTGGACTTTCCGGCGCCCTCGTCTGGCAGGGCGCCCGGGGCTCGGTGACCCCCTGGGTGGTGGAAGTCGATCGGCTCGGGCAGACCCAGGCGGTTGCGCCCGCAATAGCCGGGTACAAGCCGACCGACCCGCAGATCGCCTGGCACTTGGCGCGCTTCATTGAGGAGGTCCGTTCGATCCCCGCGGATCCCGTCGTCGTTCGGCAGAACTGGCTGCGCGCCTATGACTACGCCACCGACCGTGGCGCCCTGGCCCTCAACGAATACGCCCGCGCCAACGACCCCTTCAGCAAGGTGGGCCACACCCAGGTCGCCGTCGATGTCTCCAGCGTCATCCGCGCTTCGCCGGATAGCTTCCGCGTGGCCTGGGTCGAGCGCCGCTACGTGGACGGGGCGTTGGCGTCCACCGAGCGCTGGACCGCCATCCTCACCGTGGTCCTGCAGCCGCCCCGCTCGACGGAGCAGCTTCGCAAGAACCCCTTGGGGGTCTTCGTCCACGCCCTGAACTGGTCACGGGAGCTGGGCTGATGCGAGCCTCGACCCTGATCCTGATGCTGGCCGGGACGGCCCTCAGCGGCTGCGCGACGATGCAGGCCGAGCAATCCAAGCGCATGTCTACGGTCGCTGTCACCGCGCCTGCGCTCGCGCCAGCGCCGGTTCCACGCCGCCCGATCGTCGTGGCTTCGACGCCGGTTCCGAACCCGCCGGAGCGCCCCGCGCGAAGGCCCAGGGCAGGCCCTGTCCGGCGTGCGCCGGAGAGCAGCGATCCCGCCGCCCGGGTGGCCAGGGCCAATGCCGCCGCCAGGGTGCAGCCGACCGGATCGGCCTATGCGAACGCCGCGCAGATCTACCCCTACGCTGACGGCGCTCTGTTCCAGGTCTACACCGCGCCTGGCCGCATCACTGACATCACGCTCGAAGAGGGCGAAACTCTTTCCGGAACGGGGCCGGTGGCCGCCGGCGACACCGTGCGCTGGATCATCGGCGACACGGAAAGCGGTTCGGGACCAAGCCGGCGGGTGCACATCCTGGTCAAGCCGACCCGAGCCGATCTGCAAACCAATCTGGTGATCAACACCAATCGCAGGACCTATCACCTGGAGCTGCGCGCGACGCCCGCGACCTACATGGCGTCGGTGGCTTGGCGCTACCCCGCCGATGAGGCCCTAGCGGCGGCCGAGAGCGTCGAGCGCTACGCGGCGCCCACCGTCGCCATCGAGCAGCTCAACTTCAACTACAAGATCTCCGGCGACCGTCCGTCCTGGCGTCCTGTGCGCGTGTTCGATGACGGCCGACAGACCTTCATCGAGTTTGGCCTCTCGGTGACACAAGGCGAGCTTCCGCCGCTCTTCGTAAGCGGCGCCGACGGGAAAGCGGCTGACCTCGTGAACTACCGGGTGAGCGGCCAGCGGATGGTGGTCGATCGCCTGTTCACTCGGGCCGAGCTGAGGCTCGGCGATCGTCGCGGCCAAAAGCGCGTGCGCATCGAACGCGGTGCGGGAGGATGACCATGTCCACGACCTCTCAGCTTCCAGGCCACGAGGGGGCCGAAGCGCTTCGGCTTCGCTCCGCCCGGCCTCGCGTGGCCCGCCTGTCGCGCAAGGTTCTGATCGCCCTGACGGCGACCTCGTCGGTCGCCGTGGTGAGCGCTGTGGCCTACGCCATGAGCACCCACGCTGGCGGCCCCGCGCCCGCAGAGGTCTACAACGTCGGGGGCCAGCCACCCGAGCGGCTCAACGCGCTGCCGCGCGATTACGGCGCCGCCCCGAGGCTCGGACCGCCACTGCCCGGAGATCTCGGACGCCCGATGCTGGAGGCCGAGGTCGCGCCGCCTCCGATGGCGCCGGTCCAGGACGCCGACGCGGGCCAGCAGGAGGCGCAGACGCGGCGGCAGCGCCTGCTGCAAGAGCGCGACGCGGCGCAAACTAGCCGGCTCTTTTCCACCGAGGCGCAAGGCCAGGCCGCCTCGTTGGCCGGAAGCGTCACGGGCCTTATTGAAGCCGCTGGGTCAGCTCGGGCCGGACGGGGCACAATCCTTGATGGTCCGGTGGATCGACGGACGACGAGCCCGGACCGGCTCGCGTCGCCACCATCGCCATTCGTGCTGCAGGCTGGCGCGACGATCCCGGCCGCGCTTCTCACCGGGGTGCGATCGGACCTGCCGGGGCAGATCGTCGGCCAGGTCACCGAGAACATCTACGACAGCGTGAGCGGCCGCTTCCTATTGATCCCGCAAGGATCGAAGCTCATCGGCGCCTACGATACTCAGGTCGCCTTTGGACAGAGCCGGGTGCTGTTGGCCTGGACGCGTTTGATCCTTCCGAACGGGCGCTCGCTCGTGCTGGAAAAGCTGCCGGCAGGTGACGCCCAAGGCTACGCAGGTCTGCAGGATCGGGTTGACCGCCACTGGGGCGCGCTGTTCGGCGCCGCTGCGCTCTCCACGATCCTCGGTATCGGCGCAGAACTCGGTGAGGAGGACGATGACGATGACATTGTCCAGGCGCTGCGGGATGGCGCGGCGAGCTCCTTCAACCAAGTGGGGCAGCAGGTAGTCGGACGCAGTCTGAACATCCCGCCGACGCTGACAATCCGACCGGGAGCCCCGGTGCGGGTGATGGTCACCCGCGACCTCATTCTTGAACCCTACAGAGGCTGAGAGGTGTGCATATGGCCAAGCTGAAACTCGCCGAGCTGCAGGACGACACCCCTGTGAAGCTCACCGTCGAACTGCCTGGAGCCGTGCACCGCGACCTGGTCGCCTACGGCGAAGCGCTGGCGGCCCAAGGCGGCCGAGCGCTCGAACCCGCGAAGCTGATCGTGCCGATGCTGTCCCGGTTCATGAACACCGATCGCGCCTTCATCCGCACGAAGCGCTCCGGCGACAGCGCGAGTCGCTGAGGCTCGAAGCGAGGCGAGGGGAGGCGTGGCCCATGTCACCACGCGCTGCGGGAAAGTGCGGGGCAGTTCCGCGGGTTAGCGGAACGTGCTCACGCATCAAACCAGCGCCACTTCAAGGTCGTTGAGAGCGCGCGCGAGCCCTGCCGCTACGCGAAGTGACCGGACGGGACGACCATGTTCTGGGGCGCGGCTCGGCCATAGTGCGGGACATTTACATCGCCGTTCAGGCGGCTGAGCAGTCGATCCGGGCCAGATTCGCGGGGTGGCGCCGAGGGTGATGGACCAGCAGCGCACGAGCGCCTGGCGCGAGTCTCGCTGCCCGATGACTTGCCTGTCCTGGGCCAAGCCGCTGGCGGCGCACAACGTCACCATTTATCAGCGCGTCAGCGATGCTCTGCGCTGCCGCACTTAAGCGTGGCTTAAGGTGGCCGCCGTCTCCAGCCCGCGAGGACAGGAGACATCGATGCATCCACCCCTTCAGGCGTCGGTCGGCGGCGGCCGGTCATGCTAGCGATCGTCCGCATTGCGCTGACCCGGCCCCTTACGTTCGTGGTGATGGCGCTGCTGATCGCCATTGGCGGGGCGCTCGCGGCCGTCAGAACACCCGTGGACATCTTCCCGAGCATCCGCGTGCCGGTGATTGCGGTGGCCTGGACCTATGCGGGCCTGCCGCCAGAGGAGATGGCGGGCCGGATCATCACGCCGTTCGAGCGCGCGCTTTCGGCCACGGTCAGCGACATCGAGCATGTCGAGAGCCAGTCTATGCCGGGGGTTGGGGTAGTGAAGATCTTCTTCCAGCCCGGCGTGGATATCCGCACGGCGACGGCGCAGCTGACATCCATCTCGCAGACCGTCTTGAGGCAGATGCCGCCCGGCATCAGCCCGCCATTCATCGTCAACTACGACGCATCGACGGTGCCGATTCTGCAGCTCGCGCTGTCTGGCGAGGGGCTGACAGAGCAGCAGCTCTACGACCTCGGACTCAATCAGGTGCGGCCGCAGCTCATCACCGTACCGGGGGCCGCCGCGCCGTTCCCGTCCGGGGGCCGCCAGCGGCAGATCCAGATCGATCTCGACCCACAAGCGCTGCGGGCGCGCGGCCTGTCGGCCCAGGATGTCTCGACCGCGATTGCGGCGCAGAACCAAATCAATCCCGCCGGCTTCGCCAAGATCGGCGAGTACCAGTACAACGTCCGGCTTAACAACGCGCCCAACTCCATCGCCGCCCTGAACGATCTTCCGGTGAAGGTGGTCGAGGGCGCCACCATCTACCTTCGGGATGTCGCCTATGTGCGCGACGGCAGCGCACCGCAGACGAACGTCGTGCACGTCGACGGTCAGCGCTCCGCCCTCATCACCATCCTGCGCAACGGCTCGGCGTCTACGTTGTCGATCGTCGATGGGATCAAGAAGAAGCTGCCCCAGATCGCGGCCGGGCTTCCGGCTGAGCTGAAGATCACACCGCTGGGGGACCAATCGATCTTCGTCCGGGGGGCGCTTGAGGCGGTCGTCGTCGAAGGGGCCATTGCCGCGGCGCTCACATCGCTGATGATCCTGCTGTTCCTGGGGTCCTGGCGCTCGACGGCGATCATCGCGTTGTCGATCCCGCTTGCGGTCCTCGCAGCGATCGCAGCGCTCTCAGGCGCAGGCCAGACCCTGAACGTGATGACGCTCGGCGGCTTGGCTCTCGCCATCGGCATCCTGGTCGATGACGCGACAGTCACCATTGAGAACATCAACTGGCACCTGGAACAGGGGAAGGGTGTTCGGGAGGCCATTCTCGACGGCGCGGCGCAGATCGTGACCCCGGCTTTCGTCTCGCTCCTGTGCATCTGCATCGTCTTCGTTCCGATGCTCTTCCTGCCGGGCGTCTCGGGATACCTGTTCGTCCCGATGGCGCTGGCGGTCGTCTTTGCGCTCATCGCCTCCTTCATCCTCTCGCGGACGCTCGTGCCGACAATGGCGATGTATCTCCTGCGGCCGCACAAGGCGGGCGGAGCTCATCCGGATGCGCAGCGGTCCGCCAATCCGCTGGTGCGGTTCCAGCAGGCGTTCGAGCGCAGGTTCGAAGCGTTCCGTCTCAGCTACGGCGGGCTGCTCGAGCAGACCCTGCGAGGGCGGCGCTGGTTCGTGCCAGGCTTCCTCGCGATGGCTGTGGCGTCCCTGGCGATCACGCCCTGGCTGGGCCGCGACTTCTTCCCGAGCGTGGACTCCGGCCAGATCGCCCTCCACGTCCGCGCGCCCGCGGGGACACGGGTCGAGGAGACCGCGGCTGAAATGGCGCGGGTGCAGGCCCGCATCCGGAATTTGATCCCGGCCAACGAGCTGCGATCCATGGTCGACAACATCGGCCTGTCGAGCGCGCCGCTGAACACCGTCTACAACAACAGCGGCACGGTGGGTCCGGGCGAGGGCGACATCCTCATCGCGCTCGAGCACGGCCACACGCCGACCGAACGCCATGTGGAGCGGCTGCGCCAGGACCTGCCCAAGCATTTCCCCAGCCTGGAGTTCGCGTTTCTACCCGCTGATATCACCAGCCAGATTCTGAACTTCGGGTCGCCGGCCCCCCTCGACATCCAGATCAGCGGCCGCGATCGGAAGGCCAACCGCACCTATGCCGAAGCGCTGCTGCGCGAAGTGAGGCGTATTCCCGGGCTGGCCGACGCCCGTCTGCAGCAATCTGCGCGCTACCCGCAGCTCGATGTTGAGGTCGACCGCACCCGCATGGCGCAGGTCGGGCTGACGCAACGCGATGTCACCGTGAGTCTCGCAAACGCCTTGGCGGGCACCTCGCAGACCGCGCCCATGTTCTTCCTTCACCCGCAGAACGGGGTCTCCTACCCGGTCGTGGCCCAGGCTCCGGAGCATCGGGTGGGCTCAGTGGAAGAGCTTCGTGCGCTTCCAGTCACGGGAGCGAACGGCGCAGCGCCCCAGACACTCGGCGCGCTTGGCGAGATTCGCCGGAGCAGCACCGCCTCGGTGATCAGTCACTACGACATCCAGCCGACGCTCAACATCTACGCGACCGCCCATGGCCGCGATCTCGGCGCCGTGGCTCGGGATGTGGAGCGCGCGATTGAACGCCTCGACGCCAAGCAGCCGAAGGGCTCGACCGTCACCCTGCGCGGCCAATACGCCACGATGAACACCGCCTTCCTCGGGCTCGGCCTGGGGCTGATCGGCGCCGTGGTGCTGATCTACCTGGTTCTGGTGGTCAACTTCCAAAGCTGGGCCGATCCGCTGGTGATCGTCTCGGCGCTTCCGGGCGCGCTTGCCGGGATCGTTTGGCTGCTCTTCGCGACCGGAACGACGCTGTCGGTGCCGGCCCTGACCGGAGCCATCATGTGCCTCGGGGTCTCGACCGCGAACTCGGTGCTGGTGGTGAGCTTCGCGCGCGAGCGGTTGGCCATCCTGGGCGACGCGAGCCGCGCGGCGCTCGAGGCTGGCCTGGCGCGATTCCGGCCAGTGCTGATGACAGCTCTCGCCATGATCATCGGCATGGCCCCCATGGCCCTTGGGATCGGGGAGGGCGGCGAGCAGAACGCGCCCCTTGGCCGCGCCGTCATCGGCGGACTGGTGGTCGCGACCGCCGCCACCCTGTTCCTCGTGCCCGCCATCTTCTCCTTCGTCCATCGCCACGTCCGCCGGCCGTCAACTGCAGAGGAAAGCCATGTCGCCTACGCCCCCTAAGCCGCGGAGGCTCAGCCTAAAACACGCCGGCGTCGGCGCCGGGCTGGGCGCGGCCGTGATCCTTGCCGTTGGCGCGGCCGCCCGGAACGCCAACGACGCTGAACTCGCGCGGGTCTCAGGAGAGGCCGCCACGCCCACCGTCCGCGTGGTGCAGGCCAAGGCCGCCAGGGGTGACGGCAAGCTGGCGCTTCCGGCCGAGGTCCAGGCCTGGAACACGGCGGCGATCCACGCCCGCACCAACGGCTATGTCGCACGCTGGCTGGTCAACATCGGCGATCGCGTGGCGGCCGGGCAGACGCTGGCGGTCATCGAAGCGCCGGAGCTCGACGAGCAACTCGCCCAGGCGCGAGCGCAGCTGCAGACGGCCGTCGCCGAGCAGAGGCTCGCGGCCACGACGGCCGACCGATGGAACCGCCTGCTTGAGAAGGATGCGGTCTCCCGCCAAGCGGCGGACGAGAAGGCAGGAGCCCTGGCGGCTCAGAGTGCGGTTCTGAAGTCGGAGCAAGCCAACGTTCAGCGGCTGGAAGCGCTCAAGGGCTTCACCCTGATCAAGGCGCCCTTCGATGGGGTGATCACGAGTCGTTCCGCCGAGATCGGCGCGCTGGTGAGCGCCGGCTCTGCGACCCCAGCCTTGTTCACCCTCGCCGATACCCGGCGGATGCGCATCTTCGTGCGCGTGCCCCAGGCGGAGTCGGCGGGCATCCGGCCGGGGTTGGCGGCTGAATTGCGGCTGCCGGAGTACCCTGACGCCGCCCTCCCTGCGATCGTGACGCGCTCCGCCGAAGCCGTTGATCGTCGATCCGGGACCATGCTCGTCGAGCTTCAGAGTGACAATGCGTCTGGCAGGCTGAAGCCTGGGGCCTATGCCGAGGTCGCGCTCCCCGCGCTGGCCCGCGGCGGCGTGGTGATTCCAGCCAGTGCGCTGATCCTTGGTCCGGAGGGGCCGAGGGTCGCCACGGTGGCGGCAACCGGCACGGTCGCCCTGACGCCGGTGAAGCTGGGGCGAGACGATGGTCGAACGGTCGAGGTCGCGGCAGGGCTGGCGGCTGGCGCGACCGTGATCAGCGCCCCACCCGATGCCCTGAGGGCCGGTGACAAGGTCCGCGTCCTTGAGGACCGGAAGGACGCGGCACATGCGCGTCGCTAGAACCGTATCTGTGCTGGCGCTTCTCGGACTTGCCGGCTGCTCGCTGGCGCCCCGCCTGGAGCTGCCCGTCGTCTCGCCCGCGCCGAGTTACAAAGGCGCAGCCGACTGGAATCTGGCTTCACCGGCCGATCATGGCCCGCGCGGCGAATGGTGGACTGCCTTCGACGATCCGGTGCTGGATGACCTTATGCGGCGCCTGGACCGCGCCAGTCCCACCGTCGCCGCAGCGGTTGCGCGGTTTGAGCAGGCGCAGGCGGCGTCGGAGGCCGCCGCGGGCGCCCGGAGTCCGGTCGGCTCGGCGAGCGCAAGCCTCACCCGCCGCAGGGCATCCGCCGCGGGCGACGACTCGGGCGGTGACGAGTCGGGCGTCGCGGTCCTGGGGGGATTGCTGCGCTACGAGCTCGACCTTTGGGGGCGCCTCCGCAACGAGGCGGCGGCCCGGGATGCGGAGTCCGCCGCCAGCGCCGCCGACCTGGCGAACACCCGGCTCAGCCTTCAGGCGGCACTGGCGGATACGTACCTGCGGCTCCGAGGGTTGGACGCCGAGGCGGCGTTGATCGACGAAGCTGTGTGCGCTTACGAGCGAGCCCACCAGCTGACTGTCACCCGGCAGGAGAGCGGCGCCGCGTCCGGACTGGAGACGGGCCGCTCGGAGGTGCAACTTACCCGGGCCCGTGCGCTGCGCCACAGCCTGCAGCGCCGCCGCGCCCAGCTCGAGAACCAGGTCGCAACCCTGGTCGGGGAAACGCCGACGACCTTCACCTTGCCCCTGAACAGGACACTCCCGACGACCCCGGAGGCGCCGCCGAGCCTTCCGTCGGAGCTGCTCGAACGTCGGCCGGATGTGGCGGCGGCCGCGCGTCGCGTGGCCGCGGCCAATGCGCGGATCGGCGTCGCGCGCGCAGCCTACTTCCCGAGCCTCTCCATCGAGACCTCGGTGGGGGTTCAGTCCGTGAGCCGTCATCTTGCGTCGTCCCCGGCGAGTGTCTGGGCGCTCGGTCCGCTCGCCGTCGTCGCGCCGCTTGTCGACGGGGGGCGCCGTCAAGCGCAGCTTCGCCAAAGTCGAGGGCTTCACGCCGAGGCTTCCGCTAAGTACCGCGAGACCGCTTTGACAGCGTTCCGCGAGGTGGAGGACGCGCTCGCCGCGCGGCAGCGCCTGAGCGAAGAGGCTGATGAGCTGCAGCTTGCCGCGGCGGCCGCGACCAGGACGCAGGCCCTGGCGCTCAGCGCCTACCGTGATGGGGCCTCTGACTACCTCGAAGTGGTGACGGCGCAGACCGCCGCTCTGGAAGCGCAGCGTGCGGAGCTCGCCACGTTGACGGCCAGGCTGCAGTCGTTTGTCGCCTTGGTTCGCGCCCTTGGCGGTGGGACGGGGAGCGGCGGCAGGTCGCTGCTGGGGGCGCCGGATGACCCTGAAGCTGGCTGCCCGCCCTTGCAGGCCGGCTGTCAGCCGGCCACGTAGCTCACCCCGGACGCCGCGCCACGAGGTCGATGAGAGCGGACATCCCCGCGTGGCCTGATCCCTCTGAAAGCAGGGCGTCATAGGATGTAAGCTCAAGGATCTGCATGTCCGCGAAGGCGTCACGGAGCATCCGTTCTGTGTAGAGGTTTTCGAGGGTGGTAGGCCCGCCGGTGCCATATGCGAGCTGCTCCGGCCGGTAGCCTTCCAGCAGGAGCAGCCCCCCTGGCCGCAGCGCTTGCTGCATGCCCTTGAATATCCGACTGCGCAGGTCCGGGCTGGCGAACTGGATGAAGATCCCTGCGACGACGTCGAACGCCTGGTCTGGCCAACTCCAGGTGGTCAGGTCAGCGAGTTCACAGGTGATCTCGACGCCGCAGCGCTCGGCGAGTCGCCGCGCCTTGTCCTGGGCGACGGGCGATCCGTCGATCGAGACGACTTCAAGACCTTGTTCCGCCAACCATACGCCGTTCCGTCCCTCTCCGTCCGCCACCGACAGAGCGCGGACGCGGGATTGCAGCCGATGCCTCTGGCGCGCGAGAAAGGCGTTCGGCCGCTCTCCGAACAGGTAGCCCTGCTGCGCGTACCGTTCGTCCCAACGGCGCAGCCCTGGATCATCCATCATCCAACCTTCTCATACAGCCCCGCGGAGGCGTACCACGAGCGCAGAGGCTTGAGCCTTCGGCGACAGATCAAAGCTCGTCGATGGCCGCCCGTAACCTCGCGGCCACCTCGCCGGCCTTTTCCTTGAGGTCTGGGTTGTCGATGGCCTGCATGGACGCCACGGGATCTATGGCGGCGACTTCCGTGCTCCCATCGCTCCGCTGTTGGACCACAACGTTGCACGGCAGCATGGTTCCGACCTTGTCCTCGAGCTGAAGCGCTTCATAGGCCAGCCTCGGGTTGCAGGCGCCCAGGATGGTGTAGGGGCGGAAGCTTTCGCCGAGCTTCGCTTGCAGCGTTTGGCGGATGTCGATCTCGGTGATGACGCCGAAGCCCTGTTGCGCAAGCGCCGCGCGCGCGGCGGCCAGAGCCGCGTCGAAGGGTAGGTCCAAGGTTTTGGCGTGGTAGTAGCTCATAGGGAAGCTCCCGGCGCAGCGACGTTCGGCTGTGGGCTTACAACCGCACCTCGAGCGATAGGTTTCCGGAACCGGAGCACCATCCGCTCCTGTCCGTCTTCCGCCTGGCCAAAGCGCGGGTGAATGAGCGGCGCCGCGTCCAGCACGAATCCAGCCTCGCCAGCCAGGGCGACAACGAAGGCCTGCTGCACCCTGCCGTCGCGGGCGATCGGATCCTGCGCGCCGCTAGCGGGGGCGCGATCCTGGATGACCCCCAGCCGGCCGCCCGGCCTCAGGGCCTCATAGGCCTCAGCGAACGCCGCCTCGGCCAAACCGGCCGCCATCCAGTAGTGCAGGCGTTCGGAAAACAGCACCAGATCGGCGGACTCCGGCCCGAGCCCAAGCCGGCCGCCACCGTCTCCGAAGTCGCCTTCGCGAACGCGGCCATAGAGGTCGGATCGCGCGGCGACGTCGCTCCGAAAGCGCGCGACAAGTTGCTTGCCTTCGGGCCCGATCGTGCCGGCCGAAGGATGCGCCGCGTAGTACCGACCCCCTGTACGGGCGAGGTAGGGAGCGAGGATCTGTGTGCACCAGCCGGCGCCGGGCCAGACTTCGACCACCGTCTCCCTCGGGCCAAGCCCGAGGAACTTCAGGGTCTGCTCCGGTCGCCGCCAGGCGTCCTGCGCGCGCTCGGCGCCCGAGCGCCAGGATCCGCCAAGCACGACCGCCAGCGTCCCTTCCCCACGGGGATCAGCGCTGGCCCGCTCGTCTGGCTGGGGACGCGCCCCGTTGCTGCAGCTGCCGAGCCAAGCGGCCACCATCATGGTGGCGACGGCGACGACACGGCTCACCGGCTTGGCGCCTGGCTTTCGTTTCGTTCCTGAGCGACGAGCCGCTGCAGCATGGCGCTGGGCAGGCCGCCGGGCACGAGGGTGGAGCCGATGACCAGCGCTGGCGTGCCTCTGAGCCCCAGCAGCTGCGCCTCCTCCTGGCTGCGCTCCAGTAGGGCGTCGATCTCCGCCTTGTGCGCGATGAGGTCACGGTCGAGGCGTGCGAGGTCGACGCCCGCCGCGGCGAGCCGGCGGCGGACGGTGTCCTGGCTGTCCAACCGAGACGGAGAGGTGATCAGGGCGTCGTGGGCGGCGAGGTCCTTGCCCTGCCAGGTGGCGGCCAGCACGGCCCGGGCCGCGTAGGTCGAGACGGGCCCGAAGACCGGCCACTGTTTGTAGAGCACCCGCGCCTTCGGGTCCGCCTTGAGCAGCCCTTGGATCTCAGCGTGCATCTTGCGGCAGTAGGGGCAGTTGTAATCGAGGTACTCGACCACGGTCACGTCGCCTTGGGCCGCGCCGGCGAGGCTGGTCCCCGGCGCGGCCACGACGGCCTTGGCGACGGCGGGGGTGACGGCCTGAACCTGGGCGGCGGCGGGCTGCGCCGCGCCCAGAGACAGCGCGACCATGGCGCTGGCGACGAGAGATCGATTCATCAGGGACTCCATTTGGGTGCGGATCACCGCAGCCGGGCGAGGTTGGCGTTCAGCTGTTCGGGGGAGATTTCGCCCATGTGGGAGGCCGCCAGCCGGCCATCGGCGCGGACGAAAAGCGTGATCGGAATTCCGAGCGTCCCGTAGTGGCGCGGGATCGCCTGGCTAGCATCTAAGGCGACGTTCGGCAGCTTCAGGCCCTGCCGGGCGAGATAGGTTCGGATTGTGGCGGGGTCTTCCGCCTGGTTGGCGAAGACGAAGCGGACGGTTGGATTGGCTTCAGCCGCCTTGGCCAACAATGGCATCTCCCGCCGGCAGGGGGGACACCAGGTGGCCCAGACGTTGATCACGGTGGGCCGACCGCCCGTCTCGGCAAGCGCAAGCGGCGGGCCCGCCAGGGTCGCGAGCTTCAAGGCCGGCAGCGGCGTCTGGGGCTGCGAGCTCACAGTCAGCTGGTGGACCGTGTTCCACGCCAGCAGGCCAGCGGCCAGGGTGGCGACGCCCCAGGCTGTCAGCCGCGGACGTGGCAAAACCAGAATGGTGACGATCGCCACCGGCAGCGCCGCCCAGGGCAGGGAGAAGCCGCCCTGCCACACGGCCAGCGCCCGCCAGGGCTCGGCCGCGAAGGCGCTGGCGTTTTCCAGCACGTGGCCGAGCCGTGCGCCGACGATGCCTGCGCCAAGCGCCAGATAGCTCCACCGGCCGAACCGCGGATCGACGCGCCGGGCCAGGATCTCCCCGCCGACCAGCACGATGACCACGCCAAGGAGCACAGCGAGGCGCTCTGCGGAAAACAGGAATGGGCCTAAGGCAAAGCCGTTCATGAGCGGGTCTCCTGCACGGCGGCGAGGCTTTCTAGGAAGTCGCGGGCGCTGAGCTCACCCACTTGCCGCGCATCGCCGGCTTCAGCAGCGCGGCGGTCGAGGAACACCATGGTCGGCGGACCCGCGGCGGCGAAGCGGCGGAGCATGGCCTGGGCGGCTGCATCATTGGCGGTGACGTCGGCCTTGATCAGCCGGACGCCGGCGAGTTCGGCGCGGACGCCCGGGTCGTCGAACACGCGGCGCTCGATGACGTCGCAGCTCAGGCACCAGTCCGCCGTGAAATAGACCAGCGAGGGCTGTCCCGCCGAGACCGCCTCCGCGACCTCGCGTTCCAACGCCGGGAGACCGCGCGCCGTGACGAACGCGGCCGCGTCGCTCGCCTCCGACGGCGCCGCGGGCGAAGCGGCCAAAGCCTCCAGCGGCTTCAACGGGCTCTCCGCCCCGGACGCCGCGCCGATCAGCAGCAGGCTTCCCCACAGCCCGACCACGAGGGCGGCAGCCTTCGCCGCGTGGGCGGCAACGCCCGCGCCCTCGGCCTGACGTTCGAAGACGCCGAGCGCCACAGCCAAGCCGAGCAGCAGGACGCCGGCCATGGCCAGGGTGACGGAGGCCGGCAGCACGCGGGAGGCGAGCCAGAGCGCCGCCACCAGGAACATGGCTCCGAACAGCTGCTTGATGCGCGCCATCCACGCGCCGGCCCGCGGAAGGGCCCGCGGGCCAAGCACACCCATGGCGATCAGCGGCACGCCCTTGCCGAGCCCCAGGGCGAACAGCGCTCCGGCGCCAAGGGCCAGGTCGCCCGTCTGAGCGATATAGAGCAGCGCGCCCGCGAGGGGCGCGGTGACGCAGGGCCCGACGATGAGCGCCGAGGTGAAGCCGAGCGCCGCTGCCGAGCCGACTGACGGTCGCCGGTCGCCGACAGGACGGGAAAGCCGGTTGAGCCAGGCCTGCGGAAGCTGGAGCTCGAAAGCCCCGAACATGGACAGGGCGAGCAGAACGAAGACGGCGCTGAGCAGCCCGATCGCCCACGGGGACTGCAGCACCATCTGCAGATTGGACCCCGACCAGGCCGCCACCGCCCCTAGCGCGGCGAAGGCCGCGGCCATGGCCGCCACATAGGCGGTTGAGAGCGCCAGGCCGCGACGCGGCGAGAGCCGGTCGCCGTCCCGAGCCAGGAGACCGGCGAGGATCGGATACATTGGGAAGACGCACGGGGTGAACGCCAGCAGCAGGCCAAAGCCGGCGAAGGCGAGGAGCACCCAAGTCGCTCCGCCGCGCGCAGCGAGGCGCGAGACCACGCTCGTGTCCTCCGCCACACGGATCTGAGGCGAGGCGACTGCCTGGGCCGAGGCGATCGGTTCGTCCGCCGCGGGAGCGAGGCTCGCAGAAGGGGTGAGGGGCGCGTTGGCCGCCGGTGTGAGCGGCAAAGCTAGGGTGCGGGTGACCGGCGGATAGCAGATCGAGTCCTCCTCGCAGCCCTGGTAGGTGACGCTCAGTTCGCGGGGTGAGCCGGCGGCCGCGAGGTCCGCGGCCTTGACCAGCGCCTCGCCCTGGGATCGCCAGATCTCCACGCGGCCGAAGCCCGGGTCCTCTTTCATTTCCCCAGGGCTTGTTGTCGCCGGAAGCGCGCGCGGCGGCGCTCCGGCGGCCACCTTGACATGGTCGCGGTACAGATAGGCGCCCTTGGCGATGGCCCACGACAGCCGAACGTCGCCGCTCGGGAGGCTGTCCGCGCGCAGCTGGAAACGATCGTCCAGGCTCGGCGCCGCCCAGAGCGGCCCGGCCAGGAAGGTGGAAAACAGGGCGACAAGTAGGAACAGACGCTGCACGAGGACCTCGCCGCTGAACGGACACGGGGAGGTCGCGGCGCGAGCTTAAGGCAGGCTTAAGTCAGCGGGGGCACGGAGCGGCGACCCTGAGTGAGGCGCAATGCGGATTCTGATTGTCGAAGATGACCCGGTGCTTCGAAACGGGCTGCAGGTCGGTCTTGGACTGCACGGCTTCGTGGCGGAGTCCGCGGCGGACCTGGACGAGGCCCGCGCCGCCTTGGCAACGGCGGCGTTCAGCGTGGTCGTGCTCGACTGGATGCTTCCGGACGGATCGGGCTTGGACCTGTTGCCGCAGATCCGCGCCTGCGCGCCTTCGCCGCCGGTGATCCTGCTCACGGCTCGGGACACCGTCGCCGACCGCATCGAGGGTCTGGACGCTGGCGCGGACGACTACCTGGGCAAGCCTTTCGACCTCGACGAACTCGCCGCCCGGATCCGCGCGGTTTCGCGGCGTGCGGCTGGCCGCACCAGTCCGCTGCTGGAGTGGGATGGACTGGTGCTCGACCCGGCGCAGCGCAGCGTCAGCCTGCGGGGCGTGGACGTGCCGGTCTCGCGGCGGGAGTTCGCCATTTTGCACGCGCTGATGGAGCGGCCTGGGACGGTGCTGTCGCGAGTTCAGCTCGAGGATCGCCTCTACGGCTGGGACATGGAGGTCGAGAGCAACGCCGTGGAGGTGCACATCCATAAGCTACGCGCGAAACTGGGACGGACGATCATCGAGACCTTGCGTGGAGTCGGGTATCGTCTTGGGACACCCGCCCGATGAGGTCACTCCGCACCCGGTTGTTCGTCGCCCTCCTGGCGATCACCACCCTCGTCTGGGCGGTGGCTGCGGGCTGGATCTACATCCGCACCCAGCGCGACGTGGAGCGCGTGCTCGACGCTCGCCTCGTCGAGGCGGCCCGTATGGTCTCCTCCCTGGCCGCGAGCGGCGCCGTGCAGGGGGGCGAGGTGCGCGTTCCGGCGGCCGGCGACGAACTCAGCCACCAGCTATCCTGCCAGATCTGGTCGCTGGAGGGGCGGCTGGTGGCGCGATCCAGCGGCGCGCCCCCGCAGAGGCTCAGCCAGGTGACGGAGGGTTTCTCCGAAACCTCGGTCAACGGGGAGACTTGGCGCGTCTACACCGTTCCGCGCCCAGACGTCGGCCTGCAGGTGATGGTCGGTGACAACCTGAAGGTCCGCCAGAACCTGGTGCGCCAGGTGATCACGGGGCTGCTCCTACCGGCCGCAGCCGGCGTGTTCGCCCTGGCGGCGCTGATCTGGCTCGTGGTCGAGCGGGGGCACGCGCCTTTGCGCGCTATCGCCCAGACCTTGAGCGCGCGTCCGGTCTCCGATCTTTCCTCACTCCGCGACACCGGAGCAGCGGACGAGCTGCGTCCGATGATCGACGCCCTCAACTCTCTCTTTGCGCGACTTCAGGCGGCGCGCGTGCGCGAGCAGCACCTGACCGCGAGCGCGGCGCACGAACTCAAGACGCCGCTTGCCGGGCTGAAGACCCAGGCGCAGATCGCGTTGGCGGCCGAGGACCCGAAGCTCCGTCAAGCGGCGCTGGACCAAATCGTTCTCTCCGTTGACCGCGCGGGCCGCCTCGTGGGGCAGCTGCTGGAAATGGCGCGGCGGGACGCCGAGGCCGCCAGCCCGCCTGCGGCCGTGTGGCTCCCGCTTGACGCTGCGATCGAGCAGGTGGCTGCGGAACTCACGCCGCTGGCGGAGAGCCGAAAAGTGCAGATCAACCTGGAGCCCAGCCAGAGCGAGCTTCAGGTTAGCCCGGAGCTGCTGCGGGCCATGCTGCGGAACCTGCTCGAGAACGCTCTGCAATATGCCGCCCGCGAGGTCACGGTGCGTCTGGCGCGAGGCCCGCAGACCTGCCGATTGATCATCGAGGATGACGGGCCGGGGGTAGGGGCCGACGAACTGCCAAGGCTGAGGGAGCGCTTCTTCCGGGGCCGTGGGCACAACGACGTCGGCAGCGGTCTTGGGCTGTCGATCGTCGATTTGGCCGCCGTTCAATCCGGGTTCGTCCTGACGGTGGAGCCGGGAACCGCAGCCGGCTTGAGGGCCATCGTGGAATTCCCGCCCGCGCGGGTCCGCTAGGTGACCGCGTTGGGCGTTGCCGGCCACAAGCCGAAGAGCGACCGCACTCCTCTCCTCAGACTGGCCTCGCTGAGCCCCATTCGCACCAGCCGGCGATCCTAGGGACTTTCGGAAGGTAGCGCCGCTCAAGCCGCTCGAATGTGTAGCCGGCATCGGCAATCAGGCCGCTGACCGGTCGCGTCAGGTGACACCCGCCCGCGAGCCGCTTCCACAAAGGTTCGATCCGCCGCTGCCACGCCGCCTGACGCGGGTCAGGGGAGAGGCCATGCTCGCAGAACAGCAGGCGCCCGCCAGGCCTGAGGACGCGTCGTGCTTCGGCCAGAGCGGCAGGCGGCGCACAGACCGAGCAGAGGGTGAAGGTGCAGACAACGGTGTCGACGCTCGCGTCGTCGAGCGGCAGCGCCTCGGCGCTCCCGTCCTCGACCCGGACGGACAGGGCGGGCGAACGCGGCGCGGACATCGCTAGGGCGCGCAGCTCGGGCGATGGATCAACGCCGATCACTTCGCTGACGTTGGCTACCTTGTAGTGCGCCAGGTTCAGGCCCATGCCTACGCCGAGTTCCAGCACGCGGCCTTCCGCGAGGGGCACGACCTTGGCCCTCTGTGCGGCGATCGCCGGGGCGCTGCAGGCGGCCTTCAGCAGCCCAGGAAGGATCCAACGGTCATAGAGTGACGTCATTGCACCTCTCCCGTCGCCGGCGGAGCGAAGTCGTCTTCCAAGGCGGCGGCCACGGCCTGCAGGTGCTCGGCGCGCCCGCTCTGGGGCGCGGGGCTGGTCAGCCGTGTTGCGACCTCGGCTCCGCCTGTGAGGGTGCGGTGGACCGGGCACCTCTCGGCGATCTGCTTGAGGGTTTGCCGTTCAGCTTCTGGCAGGTCCGGTGGCAGGAGGAGTCTTCGCTCGAACCTGTCGCGCCCCTCCGTCTTGGCGTGCGCCACCTGCACCGCGACGGGGCCGACGGCCATGTCCTTGCGGCTGGCATACATCCGCAAGGTCATGGCGGTGCAGGCGCCGAGCGCGGCTGACATGAGCTCGTAGGGTGTGGGGCCGGATCCCAAGCCGCCGACATCTTCAGGCTCGTCCGCAAGGAAGCGGCCAGCGGCCGTGGCGACTTCCACCTGATAGCCGCCCGCGCCGGTCTCGGAGACGTCCACCCAGCCGGTTTTCGGCTCCGGCGCGAGGGCGGCGGGCGCCTCGAGGCCTGACCAGGCGCAGAGCACCTCGGCGGCGTAGGCGACATGGGCGGGGTCGGACAGCAGGTGATCGGCGCCGTCCAGCGACACATAGCTCTTGGCGCCCTGCGCGAGGGTGAAGAGCCGCAAGCCGTTCTCGGCTGTCACGATCTGATCCTCCGGCGCCTGAAGCACGAGGTAAGGCCGTCCAAGAGCGCGTACGTCCTGAGCCAAATCGTGGCTGCGCAGTGCTTCGACGAAGGGTCGGCCAACCCGCGCCGGTCGGACGCCGCCCAGGTCGACCTCGGCCGCACCGTCAGCTTCGATCCTGGGGAGCGCGGAGCCTAGCAGGCCTAGAAGATGCTCGAGGTCCGCGGGCGCACCGATGGTCGCCACCGCGCGAATGGAGGAGAGCGATGCGGCCGCGGCAATCACCGCCGCGCCGCCGAGGCTGTGTCCAACCAGGACGTCAGGAGCAATGCCTGCCTCGCTCATGGCGCGAGCTGCGGCCTCTAGATCCTCGACGTTGCTGCAGAAGGTGGTCTCGGCGAAGTCGCCTTCGCTTTCGCCGATGCCTGCGAAATCGAAGCGCAGCACGTCGAAGCCCCGGCCCGCGAGGGCGCGGGAGATCCGAACAGCCGGCAACGCGGCCTTGCCGCAGGTGAAGCAGTGCGCGAACAGCACCGCGCCGCGGCGACGGCCGGCGGCCCGCTCAAGGCGACCCGACAGCTTGCGACCGGCCGAACCTACGAAATCGAACCGTTCAGTGCTCGCCGGTGACCCGGGCGATGTCTGGCTGGCCATCAGCTGACCACCAGGGCGTAGCCGGCGAACTGCAGGTGAGTGACCGTCATGAGGGCCGCCAGGTCCACCTGCACCGCCGGCAAGACGTCGTCACGGGCGATCTTCTGGCCAGCCAGCGCCTGACCGCAGACGCGGACGTCGACCCCGGCCCGCTCAAGGGCCGCGATCAACGCGCCATTGGGGTTTTTCGCGCCGCCATGGCGCAGGCCATAGGCCGCGTCGGTCATCACCGCCTCAGTGGCTGGGCCGTGCAGGACGGCCACGATCCGCCGCTTTTCCGCCGGGACACCGCCGGCGCCGAGCATGTTGACGAAGCGCGCGACCCGCTCGAGCCCGGCCGCCGGCTTATCTCTCTCCGTGGCGCCCTTGGAGACGTCGAAGACCACCTTGTACTCACGGCCGGGATCAGGCCGCTCGTGGGCGTCCATAACCGGCGCCACGGCTCCGAAGCCGGGGACGAGGGGGGCCGTCTGGGCGGTAGCCGAACTGGCGAGGGCCGCGGCCATCAAGGACAGGGTCAGCAGTTTCATACGAACTCCCATGATCGCCCCCAGGTCTGAAGTCCCGCCAACTTAAGGCCGGCTTATGGGCGCGCCCTGGAAGGACTTGCTGTCGATCTCACGCACGGCGCGCTCGGTCGCCTCGCCGCAGTCGCCGCACAGGCGGTTGGCCGGAACGGCGATGTCCATCTTCTTGGGGTAGGGAAGGTTCAGGTCGGCCATGATCTGGACGAAGCTGTCCAATGTCTGCCCTGCTCCGAGACGCGGGTTGCGCTCGCGCTCCTGCGCCACGGACGAAACGTGGCGGTGGTTATAGTCGTGGGCGGGATAGACCAGGGTATCGCCCGGAAGGCTGAAGATCTTCTCGGTCACAGACCGATAGAGCGTGGGCGCATCGCCGTTCTGGAAGTCGGTCCGTCCGCAGCCGTCGATGAGCAGGGCGTCCCCGGTGAACACGCGCAGAACCCCCGGGACCTCCACAAGGTAGCTGTGGTGCGTGTCGGTGTGGCCGGGCGTGAAAAGGGGTTGGAAGACCAGTCCGCCGACCCTCAACGGCTGGTCCTCGGCCACCCCGATGTCGGCGCACGGCAGGGCGTCTATCGCGGGATAGACGACCTGGCAGCCGGTGAGGCTTCGTAGGCGACAGGCGGAGGTGATGTGGTCGGCGTGGATGTGGGTGTCGAGGGTGCAGGCGAGCGTCAGCTCCAGCTCCTGCAGCACCGCCAGATCGCGCTCGACGGTCTCGATAACGGGATCAAGGAGCACGGCCTCCCGGGTCTGCGGGTCTGCGAACAGGTAGGTGTAGGTCGAGGACTCCGGCTCGTAGAGCTGTCGGAAGATCATATGTGGGCTCCCATGTGCGCCTTGGGATCAAAGGGCCGTTCGTGTTCCAGTCGGGCCTTCAGCTGGGCGATCGCCTCGTGTTGCGAGAGGTAGATCTCACCGGTGAGGTCCTCGAGGAAGTGCGAGCGCTGCAGCCGATCCATGACCGGCCCCTTCACCTCGGAGAGGTGGAAGGTGACGCCGGCGTCCTTCAGGCGCGCGTTGATCGCCTCGAGGCTCTCGAGCGCGCTGGCGTCGACCTCGTTGACCGCCGAGCACATCAGCACCAGGTGGCGTAGGGCTTTGTCCTCAGCGACCAGCTCATAGACGGTATCCTCGAGGTAGCGGGCGTTGGCGAAGAAGAGGCTTTCGTCGACTCGAAGAGTGACAATGCCAGGGACGGTCTGCACCTCGTGGCGCAGGACGTTGCGGAAGTGCTCGGTGCCGGGGACCTGGCCGACGATCGCGACGTGCGGCTTGGAGCCCCGATAGAGATAGAGCGCCAGCGACAACCCGACGCCGGCCACGATCCCGGCCTCCACGCCCATGCTCAGGGTCAGCAGGATGGTCGCGGCCATGGCGGCGAAGTCGGCCCGCGAATAGCGCCAGGTGCGCGACAGCGCCTTGAGGTCCACCAGTGAAAGCACCGCCACCATAATCGTCGCCGCCAGGGTGGCGGTTGGCAGGTCGCGGATCAGCGGCGTGAGGAACAGGGTCGCCACCGCAATGCCGACGGCCGTGTAGGCGCCGGCGGCGGGCGTCTCCGCCCCGGCGTCGAAGTTGACGACGCTGCGGGCGAAGCCGCCGGTAACCGGGAAACCCCCTGAGAACGCCGAGCCGAGGTTCGAGGCCCCCAGCGCCACCAGTTCCTGGTCGGGATCGATGCGTTGCCGACGCTTGGCCGCCAGCGTCTGGGCGACCGACACCGACTCCACGAAGCCGACGATGGACAGGAGCGCCGCCGGCCCCACGAGCGCCAGCCAGTCCGAGATCTTGAAGGCCGGCAGGGCCAGGCTCGGCAGGCCGCCTGGAATTTCGCCGACAGTGCGCACGCCAGCCTGCTCCAGGCCGAGGGCCCACACCGCCAGGGTGGAAGCGGCGACCACGACCACCGGGCCAGCCTTGGCGATCATGCCTGCGGCCCGCGCCGGCAAACCGATGCGCTGGAGGAGCGGCTGCAGCCCCTTGCGAACCCAGAAGAGAAAAGCCAGCCCCGTGATACCGATCACGGCTGTCGGAAGATTGACCTGGCTGGCGTGCCGCGCCAGACCGCCGATCAGCTCAATGGCGGTGTCGCCTTCGGCGTTCACCCCCAGAAGATGCTTGAGCTGGCTGATGGCGATCAGCAGTCCTGAGGCGGTGATGAACCCTGAGATCACCGGGTGGCTGAGGAAATTCGCCAGGAATCCGAGGCGGAAGACGCCGAGCAGGAGCAGGAAGACGCCGGAGAGCAGCGCCAGCACGATCGCTGCCGTCAGGTACTCTGGCGTGCCCTGGGCCGCCACGTTGCCCGCAGCGGCGGCCGTCATCAGCGAGACGACAGCCACCGGGCCCACCGCCAGGGTCCGGCTGGTCCCGAAGATTGCGTAAGCGAGAAGCGGTGCGATGCTGGCGTAGAGCCCGACCTGCGGCGGCAGGCCCGCCAACATCGCATAGGCCAGCGACTGGGGGATCAGCATGATCGTGACGATCACGGCGGCCAGCAGGTCGCTCGCGGCCGTGGCCCGGTCATAGCGCCGGCCCCAGTCGAGGATCGGGAAGTAGCGGGCGAGCGACACAGCCGATCCGACCTATCGCGCCGCGGTGTCGCCAAGTACGGCTGGCGCCGTGCTCGCGTCCTTCACCTTCACCGGCACCATCATGTAGTGGACGCCATTGGCTTCCGCGGGCGGGAACCGACCAGCTCGGATGTTGACCTGGATTGACGGCATCAGAAGCGCTGGGGCCGAGAGGGTGGCGTCGCGCGCCTCACGCATGGCCACGTAGGCGTCTTCGGTGACCCCGTCCTTAAGGTGCACGTTCTGCTCGCGCTGGGCCTGGACGGTGGTCTCCCACGCATAGGTGTCGCGGCCGGGCGCCTTGTAGTCGTGGCACATGAACAGTCGGGTCTGAGGCGGCAGGTCGAGCAGCCGCCGCATCGAGCGATAAAGCTGCCGGGCATCCCCACCGGGAAAGTCTGCCCGGGCGGTGCCGTAGTCCGGCATGAACAGGGTGTCGCCGACGAACACGGCGTCGCCGATCCGGTAGGCCACGTCAGCGGGGGTGTGGCCGGGCACGTGAAGCACTTCCACCTCGAGCTCGCCGATGCGGAACCGTTCGCCATCGGTGAAGAGCCGGTCGAAGTCGCCGCCATCGGGGTTGAGGTCGGTGGCGTTGAAGATCGGCCGAAAGATCTTCTGCACCTCGCGGATATGCTCCCCGATGCCGATCCGGGCGCCGGTCTTCGCCTTGATGTAGGGCGCGCCACTCAGGTGGTCGGCGTGCGCGTGGGTTTCCAGCGCCCAAGACAACTTCAGCTGCAGCTCTCTAGCCGCGGCGAGCACCTGCTCCACAGAGCGGGTGTCGACTTCGCCGGAGGCGAAATCGAAGTCCAGGACGGGGTCAATGACGGCTGCATCGCGGCTCGTGTGATCCCACACGAGGTAGGTGACGGTCTTGGTCGCCTCGTCGAAGAAGGCGCGGATCTGAAGATTGGAGGTCACGACTGGCTCCTCGTCATGCGTGTTGACACATATATGAGCACTTCCTAAATTAGGCAAGTCTGATATATGGGATGCATGATGCAGCCGGACTCCAACACCCAACCGTTTGACGGCCTCTCCGTTGCCGACTTTCAGGCTCATGCCGCGGAGGCGGCGCAGTTCCTGCGGGTGCTGGCCAACGAGCATCGCCTGCTGGTGCTGTGTCACCTCTTGGTTTTCGGCGAGATGACGGTGACCGAGCTTGGCGAGCGGATCGCCCTCAGCCAGTCGGCGCTGTCGCAGCATCTGGCGCGCCTGCGGGAAGACGGCCTCGTCACCTTCCGGCGTGAGTCCCAGACCCTTCACTACCGCGTGTGCGACGACCGCGCCGCGCGGCTCCTCGCCGTTCTCAAGGACATCTTCTGCCCCACGCTGGGCAGCGATCTGGAGCAAACCTGATGACCACCCCGAAGACCATTTCGCCCGCCGCCGCCGCCGCTCTTTTGGAAAACGGTGCGCTGCTCGTCGACATCCGGGAAGCCGCCGAGCGGCAATCGGGTGTCATCCCGGGCGCCGCTCATGCACCCCTGTCGGCGCTGCAGGCTTGCGAGATCCCCGCCCCTTCCGGGCAGCCGGTGATCTTCCACTGCAAGAGTGGTGGCCGCACCGGCCTGAACGCCGCCGCCCTGGCCAGCAAGGTCAACGGGTGCGAGGCCTATCTGCTCGAGGGCGGCATCGACGCCTGGCGCTCGCAAGGGCTGCCTGTGACTGATCCGGAGTAGGAGCCATGCCAACCGAATTCACGCCCATCTCCGCGCTAGTCGGCGGCTTGCTGATCGGCGCGGCAATTTTGGTTCTGTTCCACACGCTGGGTCGCATCGCCGGCGTCAGCGGCATGATCTCCGGCGCCTTCCGCAAGGCCACGCCGACGTCCGAGCGCGCCTGGCGCTTCGCCTTCCTTGGCGGTCTGCTGCTTGGTCCTGTCGTCGCTAGCCAGCTGAGTGGCCAATCGCTCATTCAGCCGTCGCCGGCGAGCCTGCCATTGCTCATCGTGGCCGGCCTCGCGGTGGGGCTCGGCACGGGCATGGCCAATGGTTGCACCAGCGGCCACGGCGTTTGCGGCGTCTCGCGCCTGTCGCCCCGGTCGATCGTCGCCACCGGCGTATTCATGGCCTTCGGTTTCCTCACCGCGTCTGTCGGACGCCACCTGTTCGGGGGATGACATGAACCTCGCCAAGATCCTGTCGGCGCTCGCCGCCGGCCTATTGTTCGGCGCAGGCCTGGCCGTCGCCGGGATGACCAACCCGCACAAGGTCCTCAACTTCCTCGACGTGACCCGCCACTGGGATCCCAGCCTCGCGCTGGTTATGGGATCGGCGATCCCCGTGTCGGCGATGGCCTTCTGGCTCGCCAGGCGGCGGAGCCGTCCGTTGCTCGAGCCGGGCTTCGTGCTGCCGACCAACCGACGCCTCGAGCGCCCATTGTGGATCGGCTCGGCGCTGTTCGGGATCGGCTGGGGGCTCGGCGGCTATTGCCCGGGCCCCGCCATCGCCTCCCTCACAGCGCCCAGCATCGGACTCGTTGGTTTCATCGCCGCCCTTGGCCTCGGCCTGTTCCTCTCCAGCTCCGCTGCGAAGCTGGTCTCACGGGGACCTCAAACCGTTTCAGAGAAGGCGCCAGTCCGTGCCCGCTAAGTTCAAACCCACTCAGCCTGTCTCAAATGTCGTCGATGTTCTTATCGTCGGCGGCGGTGCGGCCGGCGCCGCCACCGCTGCGAGCCTGCGTCGGCGCAACAAGCGGCTCGACGTCGCCATACTGGAACCGTCCGAAACCCACTACTATCAACCGGCTTGGACCCTGGTGGGTGGCGGCGCGTTCCGAGCGGACAGGACCGTCCGGCCGATGGCGAGTTGCATCCCCGCCGGCGTGCGCTGGTTGCGGGGCGCCGCCGCGGAATTCCGGCCGGACCAGAACGAGGTGCTGACCACGGATGGCGAAACGCTGCGCTATCGCGTGCTCGTCGTGGCGACAGGGTTGGTGCTCGATTGGGACCAAATCCCCGGCCTGAAGGAAACGCTCGGCCATAACGGCGTGACCTCGAACTACCGGTTTGATCTGGCGCCCAACACCTGGCGTCAGGTGCAGGCCCTGAAGCGAGGTCGGGCGCTCTTCACTCAGCCGGCCATGCCGATCAAGTGCGCCGGGGCGCCTCAAAAGGCGATGTACCTCAGCTGTGATCATTGGCGACGGGTGGACGTGCTCGGCGATTTGGCGGTGGAATTCCACGCTGCGGGCCCGGTGCTTTTCGGCGTGCCGGAGTTTGTCGGGCCGCTCAACCGCTACATCGAACGGTACGGCGTCCAGACCCACTTTCAGTCAACGCTGAAGGCTGTCGACGGCCCGCGTCGCCGCGCGACCTTCGAGGTTCGGAGTGGTGACAGCCCACCGCGGCTTGAGGAGCGGAGCTTTGATCTGCTGCACGTGGTGCCTCCACAACGTTCGCCCGAAGTGGTGCGCGCCAGTCCGTTGGCCGACGCGGCGGGGTGGGTGGACGTCGACCCGGAAACTCTCCAACACCCTCGATATCGCGACGTATTCGCGGTCGGCGATGTCGCCGGCACGAGCAACGCCAAGACGGCCGCGGCCGTGCGCAAACAGGCCCCGGTCGTGGCTCGCAATATCCTGGCGCACCTGGAGGGCAGCCCGCTGCCTGTGGCCTACGACGGCTACGGCTCGTGCCCTCTGACGGTGGAACGCGGCAAGGTGATCCTTGCGGAGTTCGGCTACGGCGGTCGCTTGATGCCCAGCTTCCCCTGGGATCCCACGCGGTCCCGTCGAAGCGCCTGGGTTCTCAAGGCGAAGCTCCTGCCTTGGATCTACTTTGATCTCATGCTGAAGGGGCGTGAGTGGCTGGCGAAGCCTCGTCCCGTCGCCGCTTGAGCGTGACGCCGGCGAGGTTCAGGTGGTCAAAGCCAGCACAACTGAATCGAAGACGGGTATGAGTTCCGACGCACCGAACCAAGCGCAGATCGATTACTGGAACGCGGGAGCCGGGGAGACTTGGGCCGCGCTGAACGATCGACTCGACCGGCAGCTCGCGCCGTTGGGGGATGCGGCGATGGAGGCCCTGGCGCTGCAACCTGGCGATCGGGTGCTGGATGTCGGCTGCGGCTGCGGCCACTCCAGCCTCGCCCTTGCGCGGGCCGTCGGCGGAACGGGGCAGGTCACCGGGATCGATGTGTCGCGGCCCATGCTCGATGTGGCCCGGCGACGGGTGCCCGAGGGCATGGAGTCGCAGCTCGAGTTTCTCGAAGCTGATGCTCAAAGCTACAGCTTTGAAACCGAGGCCTTTGACGCTCTCTACTCGCGCTTCGGGGTCATGTTCTTCGCCGATCCGGCGGCAGCTTTCCGCAATCTGACTTCAGGGTTGGCGCTACGTGGGCGCCTGAGCTTTGTCTGCTGGCGCAGCTTGGCTGAGAACGCCTGGATGGCGGTCCCGCGGAACGCAGGGCTGCAGCACCTCCCGCCCGCCGCTTCTGGCGATCCGAGCGCGCCGGGGCCGTTCGCTTTTGCCGACGCGCGGCGCATCGAAGCCATCCTTGTCCAAGGGGGCTACACGAACATCAGCATCAGTCCGTTCGACACGGATATCGTCTTGGGCCGCGACCTCGACGAGGCCGTGGGGATGGCGCTTAAGGTGGGCCCGCTCGGTGCGATGCTTCGCGAGACGCCGCAACAACTCGGCACCGTTTCCCGTGTCGTTCGTGAAGCTCTCACCCCTTACGTGAGACGCGACGGTGTTCTGTTGCCGGCGGCGACATGGATCGTGACGGCGAACCGCGCTTCGGCTTGGGAGCCTGGCTAACACCAGGCCGGTTCACCGGCCTCCGGCCGCCGCAGCCGTTCGCGGACATTGGTGTCGAGGATGCGGAATCCGACATCGCCGTAGAGCTTCTGCCGGTCATCGGGCAGCACGAACGAGGGGCTGCCCTCGATCTTCTGTTCCTCGGCCGCCGTAAGATCTGCGGCGAGCGCTGCGAAGGCGCGGCCGTCGCCGATTGCCGCTTCCGCAGCGTCGAGCTGAATGCCGGCGTTCCTCAGCACGTCACGCTGCACATCCCACCGGCCGATGTCTGCCGCGCCGGCGAAGAAGGCCTCGCGCAATGCCCAGGCGGCGTTCCCCAGCCGTTGCTCGTCGGCTCCGGCGACCTCGAGCGCCTTGAGCAACAGGTGGGCGCTGTAGGAGCTGGCAGGCCGCACCTTGCGCCACACGTCGCCATGGAGCGCGATGTGGTCGAAGCGGTCGGCGATTTCCGAGACATGGTCGGCGTACCCCTCCCAGCCGCCTTTCTCCCGCCAGCCCTCACCGATCTTCTTGGCCGTGTCGCCGAAGCTGTCACAGATGCGCCGCGTGATCTTCAAGTGCCTGCCGTGGGCCTCCTGGAGGGCCTTGAGCTTCACCTCGCTGGCGTAGGCGAAGACGCACAGCACGTCGGAATAGTAGGTGAGCTCAAGGGGCTCTTTCGGCTCATCGCTCATTAGACGCGGCTCCAATTGAAACAGCCAGCGGGCACGCCGGAGCCGCTCACAAGCAAGGCTCCGTGCCGATAGAAGGACCAGCGCTGATCGGCCGGAGCGGCGACAACGATCACGCCCATAGATGCGTCGGCCCAGACCAGGCGCGAGTCTGTCGCCGAAAGCGCAGACCAGACCCGGCCCTCGTTCGTTCCCGGCGCAAACACGACAGTGGTGAAGGGCTGGTCGCGCGGGGGCTTAAGCGACCAGGCCCCGGCTGCTCCGGTAAGGAGCCCCAGCAGGAGAACAGCAGCCGCGGAGCCGGAAATTCTCGGTCGGCCCGACCGGAAGCCCCGCAGCATCAAGAAGCCGATGACGAGCGGTACGACGCCAAACGCGGTGAACCAGATGAGGTCCCACATCAGCGGATTAGGACTGTCGAGCTTGATGCGGTGGATGCCAAGCACCCAGTGCGAGGCCACGCTGTCGACGATGTGCCAGATACCGAAGCCGACAAGAACTGCGCCGAAGAGCGACCGCCCCCACCCTTGCTGCCCGCTCTTGTGCGCCCGCCAGAGGCCAAACAGCCCGACTGCCGCGATGACGTACATGAGCGCGTGGAAGTAGCCGTCCCACAGCACCTGCAGGCGCATGTCGGCCATGCCAGGAACAAGGCTCAACAGATGGTGCCACTGCAGGATCTGGTGAAGCAGAATGCCGTCGAAGAAACCACCCAGCGCAAAGCCGAGAACGGCGCCCCAGCGCGTCCAGGGTGATTTGAACATGGCACACCTCCTTGCGGCTCAACTGTAGGAGGTTGCTGTGGTTCCGCGCCTGGCCGTTGTTCGGCAGGGATAGCGTGGCTGGTGCAGGGGGTATGGGCCGAGCCAATCGAGGGCCAGTCGCAAGCGCGGCCGCTCTGCGCCGCGTAGCTCGATCGCGAACTGGCTGCCGCAGCGTCACTGGGACCCGCTGCAGACCTTTCGGGGTCCTGCTGAGACGGGGGCTGATTGGAGAACGGGACTCTGCTAGCCTGCGCTTACGAGCAGGGGAGCCGCCCTAGCCGGTTGCTGATGTGACTCTGCATCGTCAATCCGCCAGCCAAAGATTCTGACGGTATCAAAGACGGTATTCACTTCTCTGTGAGTCGAAATGCTCTGCCCGATCAAAGATTTACGGGTCCCGGCAATAATCGAGTGGGAGTGAATCCCGGCATCTGGTCCCGCGACCGGGAGCGCACGCCGTCGAGGAAGCTGCGGTCGGAGCCATGCCAGGCGCTGACAGCGAGGCAGAACAGGCCAGAAGACTTTGTTGAAGGACTTTCCCCCCACCCGCAGGGCGCGACTCAACGGGGTTACCTTCGAGTTCGTTCTGGAAGGAGCCGGGGAGCCGACCCTGGTCCTTTTGAACGGCGCCGGGGGGCCCGTGGAAGCTTGGTGGCGGATCTTCCCCGATTTGGTCCGGATGTCGCGGATCTTTGCCCACAACCGGCCCGGCGTCGGGGGCAGCGACCCACCGCGTCAGCCACAGACCTCAGCTGCGGTGATAGCTGACACGCAGGCTCTCCTCCTGCACGCCGGGGTGGGTGGGCCGTTGGTGCTCGTGGGCCATTCGTTCGGAGCGCTGCATGCCCTGAAGTGGGCGAGCGATGCGCCCGCGCAGGTCATAGGTCTTGTCCTGATCGAAGGCGCCACAGCGGGTGACATACGCCAGGGCAGCATCGACAAGCCCCGCTGGATGGTACGGGTGGAGCAGGTCCTGGGCCACCTTAGCCGCGTTCACCCACTGTCGGAGACCGCGATCGCTGCGGCGATCGCAGACGAAGTGGCCGATATCCGATCCCTGAGGATCCCGGTGGCGGTGATCACGGGCGCCAGGAGCCGAGGCTGGACGACCCCGCGCGCCTTCCGCGAAGGCCGGGCGGAACGGCAGGCTGGCCTCGCTCAGCTTTCGCCCGACGGCTGGCAGGTTACAGCGGCGCGGAGCGGCCATTTCCCACAAATAACCGAGCCGGACCTCGTCACAGACGTCATCCGTCAGGTTCTCGAGCGGGCCGTTCAGATCCGGCCCGTCGCTGGCTGAGCCCTACAGTTAGCGAGTCGCGCGTTCGGCGCCGGGGTGGCCGGTGACCGACACCCCGGAAGCCAGGTGCTCGGAACGTCCCCGACGCGCCGACGCGACCGGCGTGCTCGGCCTTGCAGAGCCGGAACTTCCCAGGACGTGACGAGTGGGAACAGGTTTCAACTGTCGCCTACTGGCCTGGACTCACGCCGCGTCAGGCCGGGCGACCATCACGCTTCGCCCGTCGGGCGCTTGCGAAGGATCCGCCGATGTCATTTCCGCTGCCGAACGCCTCCACCGACCTGACCGGCCAGGTGGCGCTGGTCACCGGGGCTTCGTCCGGTCTGGGCCACCGGTTCGCCCGGGTGCTGGCCAGCCAGGGGGCCAAGGTCGCCATCGCGGCGCGCCGGATCGACAAGCTGGAGGCTCTGGCCGCGGAGATCCGCGCCGCGGGCGGGACCGCGCTGCCGATCGAGATGGACGCCACGGACGCGGACCAGCTCGTCGCCGCGGTGGCCAAGGCGGAGGCCGAGCTCGGCACGGTCACCATCCTGGTCAACAACGCCGGCATTCCAGACGCCCAGCGGGCGCACAAGATGTCGCTGGAGCTGATCGATCGGGTGCTGGACGTCAACGTCCGGGCGCCCTTCATCCTGGCGTGCGAGGTCGCCCGCCGGCTGATCGCGGCCGAAAAGCCCGGCCGGATCGTCAACATCGCCTCCGTGGCCGCGTTCAGCTACGCCGGCGGCGGCGCGGCGCTCTATTCCGTGAGCAAGGCCGCGGTCGCCCGGTCGGCCGAGGTGCTGGCGGTGGAGTGGTCGCGCTACAACATCAACGTGAACGCCATCGCGCCGGGCGCCTTCGCCTCCGAGATGATGGACGGCATGCTGTCCCGGGTCGGCGACATGACCCAGCACTTCCCGCGCAAGCGGCTGGGCGATCCGGCCCAGCTCGATTCGACGCTGCTGTACCTGGTCGGCCCGGCGTCCGAGGCCGTCACCGGCACGGTCATCCGCGTCGATGACGGGCAGGGCGGGCGCTGAGCCTAGGCGGTCGCCCGGACCGGCAGTTTCCAGTTCGGGCGGATGAAGTGGCAAGTGTAGCCGTTGGGGATCCGCTCCAGATAGTCCTGGTGCTCGGGTTCGGCTTCCCAGAACGGGCCGGCGGCGGTCACTTCGGTCACCACCTTGCCGGGCCAGAGGCCGGAGGCGTCCACGTCGGCGATGGTGTCGAGCGCGACCCGCTTCTGCTCCTCGCTGGTGTAGAAGATCGCCGAGCGGTAGCTCGTGCCGAGATCGTTGCCCTGGCGGTTCAGGGTCGTCGGATCGTGGATCTGGAAGAAGAACTCCAGCAGCTGCCGGAACGAGATCACCGCGGGATCGAAGACGATCTCGATGGCCTCGGCGTGGGTCCCGTGATTGCGGTAGGTGGCGTTCGGCACGTCGCCGCCGGAATAGCCGACCCGGGTGGCGATCACGCCCGGATATCGCCGCAGCAGGTCCTGCACGCCCCAGAAGCAGCCCCCGGCCAGGATGGCGGTTTCGGTCTTGGCGGTCATGGCGGAATCCTCTGCGGCGGGTGTGGCCGGAAGATAGGGATCGGCCGGGTCTATTTGTAGAAGCTTTCGGGCGCCGCAGCGCCATTCTCGGCGAGGCGCTGGATCAGGGCCTCATAGAGGACGGCGTCGTCCCGCGCCGCATCGGGCTCCAGATTGAGGTCGGCGGCCAACTCCGCGCGCTCCTCCGGCGAACTGTCGAGGTGCAGCAGCTCCAGCAGGCCGTCCAGGGACCGCCGCCAGTCGTCGCCCTGCCCCTCGCGTTCGGCCCGGGCGCTGAGGACCAAGGCCACGTCGGACGGGGGCGCCATGGCGGTGCGCTCGCGCGGCGGAGGCTGGTGACCCCCGCCCTCGGCGGCTTTGGCCCAGTCGCGGGGGGCAAGCCCGTTGTCGCCGTGGAAGATACGCTCGACGATCCGGTGCATCAGGCTCATGGGGCTCTCTCGCTGGTCGCGGAACACCCGCGCGTTTCGCCCGGTTCCACCGCCTGCGCCTTGGCATGGATCAACGGACCCGGCATTCAGGGGCCATGGTCCGTGGCAAACACGTCGTCTATTTCGCCCTGCAGCCCCCGCCCGAGGCGGCCGCCGAGGCGCTCGCGCGGTGGGAGAGCGTGCGAGCGAGACGCCGCCTGTCCGCCAAGCCCGTGCCCGCGGCGCGCCTGCACGTCTCGCTCAACCCCATCGGCGAGTTCAAGCGGCCGCCGACGCCGGTCTTCGAGAAGGCGCTGGAGGCTGTCGCGGCCGTGGAGGCGCGGCCGTTCGCGGTGGCGTTCAACCGGCTCGTGACCTGGCCGTCGGGCGACCCGCCGCCGCTCGTGCTGTCGGGCGACGAGGGGGTCATTGGCGTGAACGCGCTGTACTCGACGATCCAGCGGGCGCTGCGCCGGCGCGACATGGCTCCGCGCCGCGAGGTGGAGATCGTCCCGCACATGACGCTGGCCTACGACCGGGCCGAAGTCCCCGAGACCATCGTCGAGCCCGTGACCTGGACCGTCACCGACTTCGTCCTGATCCACGCCGTCCACGGCGAAGGGCGTTACGACGTGGTGGGGCGCATCCCGCTCAACGGATGAGCTTCACCGGCTTTTCGAGCTGGGAGATCAGGTCGGCCATCTCGTCCAGCTTCTTGCCCAGCAGGGCCTGGGCGTCGGCCAGCCCCTGGTTGTAGAAGTGCGGCCCGAGGTGCTCGGTGATGAAGTCGGTGAGGAACACCGCGTCGAATCCCGCCACCTCCAGGTCGAGTTCGTCCTTCAGATAGCGGCTGAGCGCCTTGGCGATCTGGTCGCGAGTGTCTTTGGGCAGCTCGATCTTGGACATGCTGGAGACCACGATGGCCGCGACGCTCTATGGCATCAAGAACTGCGACACGATGAAGAAGGCCTGGACCTTCCTCGACCAGGCCGGCGTCGCCTACGACTTCCACGACTACAAGAAGGACGGGATCGACCGGGCGACGCTGGAAGGATGGGTGCGCCAGCTGGGCTGGGAGGTGCTGCTCAACCGCGCCGGCACGACCTTCAGGAAGCTGCCCGAGGCGGATCGCCAGGACATCGACGCAGCGAAGGCGATCGCGCTGATGCTGGCCCAGCCCTCGATGATCAAGCGGCCCGTGCTGGCCCACGGCGGCAAGCTGTACGTGGGCTTCAGGCCCGAGACCTACGCCCAGCTCAGCGACTGACGCCGCCGAAAAGCCGCCATCAAGCGGGGCCATGAAGGGCAGGGGTCCGGTCCGCCCACCGGAATCATGGATAAGGTTTCATCCTCACGTTTGCATCTGCTGGCCCGCGCCCAGGTCTCTCACCTTCAGAGACGGGCCGCTGCGCCCGCCGACCTGGAGAGGAGAACAACGAATGGAAATCCTGATCCCCCTGGGGTTCTTCGCGATGATCGCCGCGCTGGTCATCGCGCCCCGCTACTTCAAGAGCCAGGAGCGCCAGAAGGTGGCGGAAACCCTGCGTATCGCCATCGAGAAGGGCCAGCCCCTGCCGCCGGAAGTGATCGACGCCATGTCGAGCAACGTCCGCAGCCCCGGCCTGACGCCGTCGCCCCAGCGTGACCTGCGCACCGGGATCATCTGGCTGGGCGTCGGTGTCGGTTTCGCGGCCCTGGGCGCGGTGATCAGCTTCGAGGAGCCGGACGCCCTGTTCCCGTGCCTGGGCCTGGCGACCTTCCCGACCTTCATCGGCCTAGCCTTCATCGCCCTCGGCTTGCTGAACAAGAGCAAGTCTTAAGGCGCGCCGACGGGGGATCATGCCCATGCCGGGCGCCAGACAATCGAGCTTCGCCAGCCTTCACGACGTGGAACTCTGTTCCTACGCCGCGGCGGGCGAGCGGCGCGCCTTCGGAGAGCTGGTGCGTCGTCACGGCTCCAGCGTACGCCATCTGCTGCGCCGGATGGGCGCCCAGGCGGCGCTGTCCGACGACGTGGCCCAGGACGCCTTCCTCGCGGCGTTCGAGCGGATCGCCGAGTTCCGCGGCGAAGGGACATTCGCGGGGTGGGTGAAGAAGATCGCGGCCAGGCTCTACCTGCGCCGCCTGCAGCGGGAAAAGCGCCTGAGCGCCCTCGCGGCCGAGGATGGCTCGATCGAGGAGATCGATACGGGGGCCGGGGACGCCGACCACCGCATCGACCTGGACGAGGCCTTGAAGGGCCTCTCGCCGGCCGAGCGGCTGTGCGTGTCCATGTGCTACGGCGCCGGCCTGTCCCATGGCGAGGCGGCGGACGCCTTGAATCTGCCGCTCGGAACGGTCAAGTCCCATGTCAAACGTGGTTTGGAAAAGCTCAGAGCGCGACTGGCGCCGGCCGACCGCGCGGTTCTGGAAGGGAGGCAGGGCAATGGCTGAGCTCGACTTCGAACGCCGCCTCGAGCGCCTGTTCGCCGATGCGCCCGAACTGCCCGACGCCCAGGCGTTTACCCAGCGCATCGAACAGAGGCTCAATCGCGGCTGGACCGCGCGGCGCTGGCTGCTGGGCGCCTCCGGTATGGCCGGCGGCGTCATCGGCGGCAGCCAGCTCGTGATGTCGAACGTCTTCCAGCAGGTGGAATCGGCGGAGCAGTCGGCGCGCGTCATCAGCCAGGGCCTTGCGCGCGTCACCCCGACCTCCGACATGGTGTCTGCCCTGTCGGGCGGCTATGGACTGTGGATCGCCGTCGGCGTGGCGGTTCTGACCATGGGTTTCGCCGTCGCGCGGGTGTTCGAGGAGCTCTGAGCTAAGTGTCCAGTCAACGCCAGGAGACCGTCCGACGCCTGACCGCGCCGGATATCGCCGCTCGCAAGGGCGCGGTCCCGATCGTCTGCCTCACCGCCTATACCGCCCCGGTGGCCGAGATCCTGGACGACCACTGCGACCTGCTCCTGGTGGGCGACAGCGTCGGGATGGTGGTTCACGGCCTGCCCAATACCGTGGGCGTCACCCTGGACATGATGATCCTGCACGGCCAGGCGGTCATGCGCGGCTCGCGGAAGGCCATGGTGGTCGTCGACCTGCCGTTCGGCTCGTACGAGGGCTCGCCCGAGGTCGCCTACGCCAATGCGGCGCGGGTGATGAAGGAGACCGGCTGCAACGCCGTGAAGGTTGAGGCGGGTCCCGCGGTGGCCGAGAACATCGACTATCTGGTCAAGCGCGGCATCCCCGTCATGGGCCATGTGGGCCTGCGCCCTCAGGCCGTGATGGTCGACGGGGGTTTCCGCGCCAAGGGCAAGACGAACCACGAGCGCGCCCGCATCCTGGAGGATGCGCGCGCCGCCGCCGAGGCGGGTGCCTTCGCCGTGGTGGTCGAAGGGGTGGCCGAAGGTCTGGCCCGCGAGATCACCGGCGCCATCGACGTGCCCACGATCGGGATCGGCGCCTCGGCCGGGTGCGACGGACAGATCCTGGTGACCGACGATATGCTAGGCCTGTTCGACTGGACGCCCAAGTTCGTCCGCCGCTATGGCGACCTTCGTGGCGAAATCACCAAGGCTGTCGCGGGCTATGCCGACGATGTCCGCCAGCGCCGCTTTCCGGGGCCCGCGGAGATCTACTTCGCCAAGGCCGGATAACCGCCTGGCCGCCGCACGCCGCTAGAACGACCACGCGCAGCCGACGCCGGCGCGCGTGTTCCCGCTGTCGCCCATGGGATCGACGTCGCCCGTGGCGCGGACGCGGCAGCCGTTCTTCGGCTTGCGCACCAGGTACGGCTCCGGATTTTCTACATAGCGGCCGCCTGGGTCGAGATTCAGCCGCCCGGCGCCGCGTTCGCTCCCGGCCCAGCGGCGCGTCTCGCAGCGCTCCCGCTCTTCGGCGGTCAGCCGGGCCGGGTGGGCGCAACCGGCCAAGCCGCGGAGCGTCCGCATCCCATCGGAGCCTGGCGCGTCAGACGGGACACCCGCGACCGGCGGCCCCGGCGCGATGGAGAGGGGCGCCAGGTCGGGCTGCGCGCGCGAAGAGGGCCGCCCGTCGCGGCGCACGGATAGCGGTCGGTCGGGCTCGGCTCGGTCCCTTCGAAACCGCTCCATCGGGACGAGCGAAACCTGAAGAGCCCGTCCCTCGACGGGCGCGGGCGGTTGCGAGAGGTGGCGCAGGAGGAGGATGGCGAGCGCGCCGTGCAGCAGGGCCGAGGCCAGCAGGACCGCCAGGCGCCCGTCCGCACGGCGAAACCCCGAGCCTTTCCCCGACATCCGCGCTTCTCCCCCGACCTCTCGACTCCGCTCCAGGTTGCAGGCTGAAGTGTGGCTGCGGCATGGGCGTATCGTGGCGGGATCCACCCGGCTTGCCGCCGTTGCGGCATCCATCGCGTGCGCCGGTCATCCCTCACTTGAGGCGCAGGGCCGCGCGCTATAGGTTCCGCCCCTCGTTTTAGCGACACCGCGGCCGGAGCCCCCCTGAAGTGACGGATCTATTCGAAGAGGTCGAAGAGCAGCTCCGCTCCGACCGCTACAAGCAGTTCGCCCGCAAGGCGCTGCCGTGGATGCTGGGGATCGCCGCCGTCGTGCTCGTCGCCTTCCTGGGCTACTGGGGCTACGACAGCTATCGCAACAACCAGATCGCCAAGGCGTCCGAGACCTATTCCGCCGCCATGGACGCCTTCGTCGCCGGCGATCGCGACAAGGCCCGGCAGCTCTGGACCGAGGTCTCCAAGTCGGACGCCAAGGCCTACAAGGCGCTGTCGCTGATGCACCTGGGCGCCTACGCCGTCGAGGCGCGCAAGCCCGCCGACGCCGTGAAGCTGTTCGACGAGGCGGCCGAGGTCGCGCCGGACGCCATCGTCGGCGACGCCGCCCGCCTCAAATCCGCCTTCCAGCTCCTCGACACCGCGTCTCTGAAGGAACTGGAGGGGCGCTTGAAGCCGCTGATGGAAGAGGGCCGGCCGTATCGGGTCCAGGCCCGCGAGGCCCTGGCCTTTGCGAAGCTGAACGCCGGCGACCTGGCCGGCGCCCGCGGCGACTTCGTCCTGATCTCCCAGTCCCTCGACGCTCAGCAAGGCGCCCAGGCGCGGGCCCAGGCCGCCATCGGCCTGATCGATTCGGGCTCGGCCAAGGCCGTGCCGTCGGTCGTGAAGGCCGCCCAGGCCCTGCCGCCGCCCATGACGGTGGCCCCCGGCGCCGTAATCGGCCCGCCCCCGGGCGCCGCCCCGACGCAACCGCAAGGTCCCGCCGCCCAATGAGCCGCCGTACGACGATCCTCGCCGCCGTCCTGATCGCGGCGCTCGGCGCCAGCGGGTGCTCGACGGTCAGCCGCCTCAATCCCTTCGACAAGAAGGACGACAAGCCGTCCGAGCTGGCCGGCGAGGGGCAGCGCATCTCGATCATCCCGCCCGACCAGATCCTGGCGCCCGCCGAGGCGCTGAAGGGCGTGGACTTCTCCCTCCCGCCCGCAGAGACGCTCGCCGCCTGGCCGCTGCCGGGCGGGACGCCCGAGCAGTCCGTCGGCAATGTCGCCGCCGGCGCCAATCTTTCCATCGCCTGGCGCCGGAGCTTCGGCCAGGGCGAGAAGCGCGGCCGCTACGTGACCGCCCCCCCCGTGGCCGCCGACGGCAAGGTGTTCGTCATGGACGCCGAGGGCCGGGTGGTCGCCATGGACGCGGCCTCGGGCAGCCAGATCTGGCGCACGGGCACCAATCCCGGCGACAACAAGCGCGACAAGCTCGCGTTCGGCGGCGGCATGGCCTACGCCGACGGCAAGCTCTACGTCTCGTCGGGCTATCGCGAAGTCCTGCAGATGGACGCCCGCACCGGGGCCGTCGGCTGGCGGACCAAGACCCCGGAGTCGATCCATGGCGCCCCGACCGTTTCGGGCGGCCGGGTGTTCGCGATCTCCCTGGACAACACCCTGCTGACGTTCGACGCCGCCACCGGCGCGCCGTCCTGGACCTACCAGGCGCTGTCGGAATCGGCGCGCATCCTCTCGGCCTCCAGCCCCGCCATCTCAGGCGACTCGGTGGTGGCCGCCTTCGGGTCGGGCGAACTGGTGGCCCTGCGCGCCTCCAACGGCAACGACCTCTGGAACGAAGCCCTTTCGCGGGCCAGCCGCACCAGCGCGCTGTCCGAGATCCGCGACATCCCGGGCCGCCCGGTGATCTACCAGGGCGACGTGTTCGCGGTCAGCCATTCCGGCGTCTTCGCCGCCACGGACCTGCGGACCGGCCAAGCCCGCTGGAGCCTGCCGGTGGTGGGCGTGTCGACCCCCTGGCCCGCCGGCGACGTGGTCTATGTGGTCTCCAAGACCGGCGACGTGATCTGCGCCAGCCGCGAGAACGGCCAGATCTACTGGATCCGCAACCTCAACGAGGGCTTCAAGGCCAAGAAGAAGGGCGGATTCTTCGGGATCGGCGGGCAGCGCCAGAACTATCCGGTCTGGTCGGGCCCGCTGCTGGCCGGCGACAAGCTGCTGGTGGTCGGGCAGACCGGCCAACTGGTGGCTCTGAACGCCAAGACCGGCGAAATCGCCAAGCGCGTCGACATCAAGGGTTCCGCCACGCTCGAGCCGATCGCCATGGGCGACACGGTCTATGTGGTCACGCAGGAAGCCGACCTGATCGCGATTCGTTGATCAGACAGGTAAGGTCTCCGGCATGGCGCTGAAACTCGCGATCGTCGGGCGACCGAACGTCGGCAAATCCACCCTGTTCAACCGGCTGGCGGGCAAGAAGCTCGCCATCGTCGACGACCAGCCGGGGGTCACGCGCGACCGCCGGTTCGGCGTCGGCCGGCTGGGCGACCTTGAGCTCGACCTGATCGACACGGCCGGCTTCGAGGACGTCACCGACGAGAGCCTCGAGGCTCGGATGCGGGCGCAGACCGAGCTGGCGGTGGACGAGGCGGACGTGGCCCTGTTCGTCATCGACGCCCGCGAGGGCGTGACGCCGGCCGACGAGATCTTCGCCGACGTCCTGCGCCGCAAGGGCAAGCCGGTCGTCCTGGCCGCCAACAAGTCCGAGAGCAAGGCCTCCGAGAGCGGGGTGCTGGAGGCTTTCGGCCTGGGCCTTGGCGAGCCGATCCCGATTTCGGCCGAGCACGGGGAGGGCATGGCCGACCTCTACGCCGCCATGGTCGCCCTCGCGCCCGACGAGGAGGACGGCGAGGAGGCCGACGACGCCACCAAGCCGATCAATATCGCCATCGTGGGCCGCCCGAACGCGGGCAAGTCGACCCTGGTAAACGCCGTGATCGGCGAGGATCGCCTGCTGACGGGGCCGGAAGCCGGCATCACCCGCGATGCGATCCCGGTGGACTGGGACTGGGAGGGGCGGGCGATCCGGCTCGTGGACACCGCCGGCCTGCGTCGCAAGGCCAAGGTCCAGGAGAAGCTGGAGAAGCTTTCCACCCACGATTCGATCCGCGCCATCACCTATGCCGAGGTGGTGATCCTGGTGATGGACGCCACCCATCCGCTGGAGATCCAGGATCTCCAGATCGCCGACCTGGTCGAGCGCGAGGGACGGGCGCTGGTCTTCTGCCTCGCCAAGTGGGACCTGATCGAGGACGGGCAGGCCAAGCTGGCCGAGCTGCAGGAGGAGGTCACGCGCCTCCTGCCTCAGGTGCGGGGCGCGCCGATGGTGGCCCTGTCGGCGGAGACCGGCCGCGGCTTGGACCGGCTGATGCCGGCCGTGCTGAAGGCTCACGGCGACTGGTCGACGAAGGTGAAGACGCGCGACCTGAACGACTGGCTGAAGATGGCCGTCGAGCGCCATCCGCCGCCCGCCGTCGGCGGGCGTCGCGTGAAGCCGAAGTACATGGCCCAGACCAAGGCGCGCCCGCCGACGTTCGTGCTGTTCGCCAGTCGCGCCGACCAGCTGCCGGACCACTACAAGCGCTACCTGGTCAATTCGATCCGCGAGAGCTTCGACCTGCCGGGCGTTCCGATCCGTCTGTCGGTGCGGTCGAACAAGAACCCCTATGCCGAGGGCGAGGAGAAGAGCGGACCGGGGCCCTCCAGGACGGCGCCGTCGTCGGCCAAGACAGGTATGGTCGCCAAGGCCCGCAAGGCGGCCGCCGACAAGGCCCGGGAAGGCGCTGAGGGCCGTCCGAAGGCCGCCGCCAAGCCCAAGAAGGTCAAGGCCGGCAACCCGCGCGGACGCGCCGCCAAGCTGGTTCGCCCCGGGGTCAAGCCGAAGCGAGCTTCCCGGCCGTCTTCCAGTCCGAAAAGACCACGTTAGCGGTGGGCAGGCCCAGGTCGGCCTGCGCCAGCTCCACGATCAGCGGGCCGATTTCCGACGGATCGGGCAGGTGGGCTGGGTTCTCGCCCGGCATGGCCTCGGCCCGCATTCGCGTGCGCATGGCGCCGGGGTCCAGCAGTACGGCGCGAATGCTCGTCTGCTCGAGTTCGTCGGCCCAGGTGCGGACGATGTGCTCCATCCCCGCCTTGGTGGCCCCGTAGACGCCCCAGAAGGCCTTCGGCCGCTCGACGCGGCCGGTGGTCAGGAAGATCGCCCGCGGGTGCTCCGAGGCCCGCAGCAGAGGCTCCACGCTGCGGACCAGGCGGTAGGTTCCGGTCAGATTGACCGAGACGACCCGGTCCCAGTGCTTCGGCTCGATGTGGGCCACGGGCGTCAGCGATCCCAGCAGGGCGGCGGCGTGGACCAGGATGTCGAGCCGGCCGAACCGCTCGTGGATGGCGAGGCCCAGCTGGTCGAGGCCGTCGGGCTCGCCGATATCCATCGGGACCAGGGTCGCGGATTGACCGGTGAGCGCACGGATCTCGTCGTCGAGGGCTTCGAGGGCGCCCTGGGTGCGGGCCACGGCCACGACGTGCGCGCCGGCCTGGGCGAGGGCCAAGGCGGCGGCCTTGCCGATCCCGCGGCTAGCGCCGGTGACGAGGGCGATGCGGTTGTTCAGGGGCAGGTCAGACATTGGCCGGCTCTCTAGCCGCTTTGGCCGTCCATGTCAGGCCGCTGGGCATAGCGCTGGGCGATCGCTGCGCAGGCCATCAGCTGCACCTGGTGGAAGATCATCAGCGGGATCAGGGCGAGACCCGCCACCGCCGGCGGGAAGATCGCCGCCGCCATGGGCGCGCCGCTGGCGAGGGACTTCTTCGATCCGCAGAACACGATGGCGATCTCGTCGGCTTTTGAGAAGCCCCAGGCGCGGGCCGCCAGCGCCGTCAGCGCCAGCACCACGGCCAGCAGCACGAGGCAAAGCGCCAGGAGCCGCATCAGGTCCAGCAGCGAGAGCTGACTCCAGACCCCGGCCACGACCGCCCCGGAGAACGCGGTATAGACCACCAGCAGGATCGACCCGCGATCAAGCTTCGCCAGCACGGCGTTCCGGGCGCGCACCCAGTCGCCGACCCAAGGCCGCAGGGCCTGGCCGGCGACGAAGGGGACCAGCAGCTGGGAGACGATGGCCCAGAAGGATGAGGCGCTGACGCCGCCCTGGGCCTGCAGCAAGACGCCGACGAGCAGCGGCGTCAGGAACACACCCAGCAGGTTCGAGGCTGAGGCGGCGGCCACGGCGGCCGGCACATTGCCCCGCGCCACGCTCACGAAGGCAATGGAGCTCTGGATGGTCGAGGGCAGGCAGCCCAGGAAGATCAACCCGGTGGCCAGCTCCGGCGGCGTGATCCAGGCGGGCAGGGCGGTGACGCCCAGGGTGAGCAGCGGGAACAGGGCGAAGGTGGAGGCCAGGACCAGGAGGTGCAGGCGCCAGTGCGTCAGCCCCCCGATCACCGCTTCGCGCGATAGCCGTGCGCCGTGCAGGAAGAAGACCATGGCGATGGCCGCCTTGGTGAGCCAGCCCAGCCAGACGGCCGCCTCGCCGCGCGCCGGCACGACCGCCGCCGCGGCGGCCATCAGCAGGATGAGGACGAGGTACCAGTCGGGCTTGAAGCGGGCTCGCCAGCCCTGGCTCACGCGTCGACCAGGAACGAGAGCTGCCGCTCCACCACCTCGTTGCGGCCCAGCGCGATCTCGCGATCGAGCAGGCGGGTGGGGTACTCGCCGGTGAAGTAGTGGTCGGTGAACTGCGGCTGGGCCGGGTCGCGCACCTCGTCCATCGCCCAGTAGAGGCCGTCGACCGACAGGTACCCCATGGAGTCGACGTTCAGGATTCGGGCGATCTCCTCCACCGAGTGGTTGGCCGCCAGCAGCTTCTCACGGTCGGGCATGTCGATCCCGTAGTAGTCGGGCCACATGATCGGCGGCGAGGCCGAGCGCAGGTGGACCTCCGCGGCCCCGGCCTCGCGCACCATCTTTACGACGCGGATCGAATTGGTGCCGCGCACGATGGAGTCGTCGACGAGCAGCACCTTCTTGCCGGCCAGGACGGCGCGGTTCGGCGCGAGCTTCATCCGCACGCCCAACTCGCGCTCGCCCTGGGTGGGCTGGATGAAGGTGCGCCCGACGTAGTGGTTGCGGATGATGCCCATCTCGAAGGGCAGGCCCGCCTCCTGGGCGAAGCCGAGCGCCGCGGGGACGCCGGAGTCCGGCACGGGGACGACGACGTCCACGTCGGCGGGCGTCTCCTGGGCGAGGCGCCGGCCCATCCGCTTGCGCACCTCATAGACCGAGCGGCCGTTCACGACCGAGTCCGGGCGGGCGAAATAGACGTACTCGAAGATGCAGGGCCGAGCCTGCTGGGCCGGGAACGGGCGGAAGCTGCGCAGGCCCTTCTCGTCGATCACCACCATCTCGCCGTGCTCGATGTCGCGGACGAAGGTCGCGCCGATCATGTCCAGGGCGCACGTCTCGGAGGCCAGCACCGACTTGCCGTTCAGGTCCCCCAGAACCAGCGGGCGGATGCCCAGCGGATCGCGCACGCCGATCATCTTCTTGTTGGTCATGGCGACCAGAGCGTAGCCGCCCTCGATCTGCTGCAGGGCCTCGGTGAAGCGCTCGATGAACTTGGGCCGGCGGGAGCGGGCGATGAGATGCAGGATCGCCTCGGAGTCCGAGGTGGACTGGAAGATAGCGCCCTCCTGCACGAGCTGCTCGCGCAGGGTCAGGAAGTTGGTGAGATTGCCATTGTGAGCGAGGGCGATGCCGCCCGCTTCCAGATCGGCGAACATCGGCTGGACGTTGCGGATGAAGCTGCCGCCGGCCGTGGAGTAGCGCGTGTGCCCGATAGCCACGTGGCCCGGCAGCCGCTTGTTCAGGTCGCCGCCGCCGAAGGCGTCGCCCACGTACCCCATGTGCCGTTCGGTGTGGTAGCGCTGGCCGTCGAACGAGGCGATGCCGCATGCCTCCTGGCCGCGGTGCTGTAGGGCATGCAGCCCTAGAGCGGTGATCCCCGAGGCCTCAGGCACGTCGAAGACGCCGAAGACGCCGCATTCCAGCCGCGGTGAATCGTCGTCGGGGTCGCGCGCCGGGGGGGACCAACGCTCGTGCGCATGGCTCATCGGGATCGCTCCGAACGGTCGGTGCCTGTGGGTTCGCGGGCCTCGTACCCCTCTGTCGCGCTTCTGTCACCTGACCCATCGCCGACGGCGCGGTCGAAAGCCGGTTTCAGCCGTCCGGCCACATCCAGGCCTTGTGGCGCAAGGCTTTCCAACAACCTGCCCATGTTGCCGGCCACGGGCCAGGTCCTGGCGCCGGTGATCCACTTGGGGCGGAGGTCTTCAGGCGTGGCCGCGTTGAACATCAGGTAGAGGGCGCCCAGAACGATCAGGCCGCGGCCCAGGCCGATCAGCAGGCCCAGCGAGCGGTCGAGGAAGCCCAGCATCTGGGTGCTCTGCACGTGCCGCGCGATACCTGCGCCGATCAGACGCAGGGCGATGAACGCAACGGCGAACACCACCACGAGCGCGGCGATGGTCCCGAGCCACTCCGGCTTGACGGCCCCGCGGAAGATGGGGCCGAACGCCGGCAGGCCGAAAATCGCCAGGGCGGCGGCGACGACCAGGGCGGCCAGGGCGAAGACCTCGCGCACGGCGCCGCGGACGAAGCCGACGGCGGCCGAGATGGCCAGCAGGCCCAGGACCAGGAAATCGAACTGCGTCACCGGCGCTCATCCCAGTTGGCGTCGTGGATGCGCTGGATCGCATCGCCCAGCCGGCTGGCGCCGGTGTAGGGGAGCGCGGGGTTCTCGAGATCGGCAGGGCCCAGCGCGCGGCGGAAGCCCAGCTTGGCGGCCTCCTTCAGGCGCCCGTCCATGCGGCTCACGGGGCGCACCTCGCCCGACAGGCTGATCTCGCCGAACACCACGCAGTCCTGCGGCAGGGCGACATCGAAGGCGGAGGAGGCGAGGGCGGCGGCGGCGGCGAGGTCAGCGGCAGGCTCCGAAATGCGAAGCCCCCCGGCTACGTTCAGATAGACGTCCTTGTCGCCGAACCCAAGGCCGCACCGCGCCTCCAGCACCGCCAGGATCATGGCCAGGCGCCCCGAATCCCACCCGACGACCGCCCGGCGCGGGGTCCCATAGGCGGAGGGCGCCACGAGGGCCTGAATCTCCACCAGCACCGGGCGCGAGCCCTCGATGCCGGCGAACACCGCCGCGCCGGCCGCGCGCTCGCCCGAGGTGTTGAGGAACAGCGCCGAAGGGTTCTTCACCTCGCTGAGGCCGGCGTCGCCCATCTCGAACACGCCGATCTCGTCGGTGGCGCCGAAGCGGTTTTTCGCCCCACGCAGGATACGGAATGGATAGCCCCGCTCGCCCTCGAAGGCGAAGACGGCGTCCACCATGTGCTCGACGACCCGCGGCCCGGCGATTGCGCCCTCCTTGGTCACATGGCCGACCAGAATGACGGAAAGGCCCCGCTTTTTGGCCAGCCGCACCAGTTCGCCCGCCGCGGCGCGCACCTGGGTCACCGACCCGGGGGCGGCCTCGTGGTTGTCGCTCCACATGGTCTGGATCGAGTCGATGACGACGAGGTCGAAGGGCTCGGCCTTCAGTCCGTCCAGGATCGCGCGCAGCGAGGTCTCGGCGGCCAACTTCACCGGGGCGTCGGCAAGACCCATGCGCTGGGCGCGGCCCCTGACCTGTTCGATCGCCTCTTCGCCGGAGATGTAGGCGCAGCGCTGGCCGCGCCGCGCTGCTTCCGCCGCCACCTGGAGCAGCAGGGTGGACTTCCCGACCCCTGGGTCGCCGCCCACGAGGATGGCCGATCCCGGCACAACGCCACCGCCGCAGACCCGGTCCCATTCGCCGACGCCCGTGACGATGCGCGGCGGGGCCGGCGTCGTTTCGTCCAGGCCTTCGAAGGCGAGATGACGGCTCCGGGTCGCCTTGGTCGGCTTCAACGCGCCCGGCGGGCGGCTGACCAGCTCTTCGACGAGAGTGTTCCACGCGCCGCAGGCCGGGCACTGGCCCGCCCAGCGCGTCTGAGTGGCGCCGCAGGACGTACAGGCATAGACGGCGCCGTCGCGGGCCATGGGGGCTCCTGATTCGAATGGCTGGAAGTCTAGCCGACCCGCGCGGGCCGGTCTGTGCGGTGGGTTGCCGTCACAGGACGCTGGGATAGGGTTACATGGCCTCGGCGCTCGCCGGGGCAAGGGCTTGGAGGGACGGAAGATGAGCGTCGTTGAACCGGGATCCGCAGGCGCGGGCCTCGTCGCCCGGGTGAAGGGGATCCTCCTGAAGCCGACCGAGACCTGGGACGTGATCGACCAGGAACGGCCGACGATCGGTGAGCTCTACACGGGCTATGTGATGCTGCTGGCGGCCATTCCGGTGGTGTGCAGCCTGATTGGCATGCTCGTGTTCGGCATCGGCGGGTTCGGCATCACCATTCGGCCGTCGCCCGTTTGGCTCGTCGTCCAGGCGGTTGTTCAATACGGGCTCAGCCTGGCCATGGTCTATGTGCTGGCCCTCGTCATCGAGGCTCTGGCGCCGAACTTCGGCGGCGTGAAGGACCGGATGCAGGCCTTCAAGGTCGCGGCCTACGCCCCCACCGCGTCCTGGGTGGCGGGCGTCTTCGGGCTCGTGCCCGCGCTGGCGATCATCGCGGTCCTCGGCGGCCTGTACAGCCTGTTCCTGCTCTACAAGGGCCTCCCGAAGCTGATGAAGACGCCGGAGGACAAGGCGCTCCCCTACACGGTGGTCGTCATCGTGGTGGCGGTCGTGATCTCGATAGTGATCGGGCTCGTGAGCGGCAGTGTCATGGCGATGAGCGGGGCGATGAACCCCGCCGCCCTCGGCTCGGTCTCCGGCACCGTCAAGGTCCCGGGCGGTGGCGAGATGGACCTCGCGAAGCTGGAGGCTGCGTCCAAGCGCATGGAGGCCGCCGCCAAGCAAGTCGAAGCCGGAACGGCGACCGCGACCGACCCTGAGGCGCTGAAGGCCTATCTGCCCGCGAGCGTCGCCGGCTTCACGCGCGACGAGGTCAGTGCGTCTTCCAGCGGGGCCGGCGGCTACGAGGGCTCGCAGGCCGAGGGCCGGTACACCAAGGGCGACGCCAGCCTCAGGCTGGAAGTGACCGACATGGGCGCGGTCGGCGCGCTCGCCGGGATGGCGACGGCGTTCAACGTCAAGTCCTCGAAGGAGACCGCGACCGGCTACGAGAAGGTGGGCATGGTCGGCGGACGGATGACCCAGGAGAGCTATGATCGCCAGGCGAAGAGCGGCGAGTACAGCGTGCTCGTGGGCGAGCGGTTCATGGTGCAGGCCGAGGGCGAGGGCGTCACCATGGAGGACTTGAAGGCGGCCGTGGGCTCAGTCGACGCGCGCCGGCTGGAAGGACTCGCCAAGGCGGGCTAGCCCCGGCCGAACGGCGCTGGGAGGATCGGGGATGGATGCGGGGCAAGGGGCAGGCGGCCTGTCGCGCGCCGTAAGCCTGTTGCTTCATCCCAGCGGCGCCTGGGACCGCATCGCCGAACGGCCCGCAGACGCCCGTGCGGTGTTCCTGCGATACGCCGTTCCCCTGGCCGCGATCCCGGCCGTCTGCAGCGTGGTCGGCGTCCTCACGTTCGGCTTCAACATCGCCAATGTCGGCGTGCACATGAGCGTCGTCGGCCTGATCCTCGGGGCGCTTGCCAACTACGCCCTGACGCTCGCCGCCGTCTGGGCGCTGGCTGTCTTCATCGATCTGACCGCGCCGGCGTTCGGGGGCGTCCGCGGGCGCGATGCGGCGTTCAACCTCGTCATCTACGCCGCGACCGCCATGTGGGTCGGCGGGCTGTCGGAGATCTATCCCAGCGTCGGGATCCCGGTGGGCATCCTGGCCGGCCTCTACAGCCTCTACGCCCTCTACCAAGGGCTCCCCAAGATGATGGGCGTGCCCGAGGATCGGCGGCTCACCGCCTATGCCGCGATCCTGATCGCCATCGCCGTGCTGGCCGTGGGACGCGGCATGATCACCGCAAAGGCCGCCGAGCTTGGCGGGCCGCTGTCGGCGTCCTACGCACCGAGATAGCGCGCGCCGCTCCTAGTGCGGGTCGTAGCGGCTGCTGTCGCGGGCCAGGTTACCGAACTTCGTCAGGTCCTCGTTGAAGCTGAGCTTCACCGTGCCGATGGGGCCGTGACGCTGCTTGCCGATGATCACTTCGGCCAGCCCCTTCACCTGGTCCAGCTGCTCCTGCCAGGTGAAGTGCTCGGGGGTTCCCTCCCGCGGCTCCAGGCGCGAGAGGTAGTAGCTCTCGCGGTACACGAACATCACCATGTCGGCGTCCTGCTCGATGGACCCGGACTCGCGCAGGTCCGAGAGCTGGGGCTTCTTGTCCTCGCGGTTCTCCACCTGACGGCTGAGCTGGGAGAGCGCCAGCACCGGGACGGACAGCTCCTTCGCCAGGGCCTTGAGGCCCTGGGTGATCATCGAGACTTCCTGCACCCGGTTGTCAGGCCCGCCGGCGCCGGTGGTGATGAGCTGGAGATAGTCGACGATCACCAGGTCCAGGCCCACCATCCGTTTCAGACGGCGCGCCCGGGCGACGAGCTTGGCCAGGGTGATGCCGCCGGTGGCGTCGATGTAGAGCGGCGCCTCCTGGATCTCGAGCGCGGCGTCGCGGATGCGGCCGAACTCCATGGCGTCGATCTCGCCCTTACGCAGCCGGTCGCCCGAGACGCCGGAGGCTTCGGCAAGGAGGCGCATGGCCAGCTGTTCGGCCGACATTTCGAGCGAGAAGAACGCAACGACCCCGCCGCGCACGGTCTTCTTGGAGCCGTCGGGCTGCGGCTCCCAGGCGTAGTTGCGGGCGACGTCGAAGGCGATGTTGCAGGCGAGCGACGTCTTTCCCATCGAGGGGCGGGCGGCCAGGATCATCAGGTCGGAGGGGTGCATGCCGCCGATCTTCTGGTCGAGGTCGATCAGGCCGGTGGAGAGGCCCGCCAGACCCCCGTCGCGGCTGTGGGCCTCCGCCGCCATCGCCACGGCGCCGCGGAGCGCATCGGCGAAGTTCACGAAGCCGGACGAGACGCCGCCGGTCTCGGCGAGCTGGTAGAGCTGCTGCTCGGCCGCCTCGATCTGCTCGCGGGCGTCCATCTCGTCGTCGCCCTGCTGGGCGGTGGTGGCGATGTCGCCGCCGATGCGGATCAGGTCGCGGCGCAGGGCGAGGTCGTAGACGGCGCTGGCGTAGTCCGGCGCGTTGGCTGCTGGTGGGGCGCGATCAACCAGGTCGGCCAGGTAGCGGACCCCGCCCAGTTCCTCGAAGGCCGGGTCGCGGCTGAACTGCTCGGCCAGCAGGATCGGCTCGGCGAGCTGGCCCTTGCGGATGTTGACCGAGATCGCCTGGAACAGGCGCTGGTGAAACGGCTCGTAGAAGTGGTGCGGCTGCAGGTTGTCGCCCAGCCGTTCGAACGCGGCGTTGTCGTAGAGCAGCGCGCCGAGCAGCGCCTGCTCGGCCTCGATGTTGGAGGGCGCGCGGGTGATCGCGACATCGTTCGAGACAGGTCGGAGATCGAGGGCGGGAACGAGAGCCATGGTCTAGGGATAGCCGTCGCGGCCGCAGGGAGCACCGCGGCGCGTGACACATTTGTGGACCTGTCCACACACGATTTCCCGCCTGTGGAAAAGCTCCGCCTTGCCGCCTCGCCGGACACGAAAACGGCGCGGGAGACTCTCCCGCGCCGCTGCGTCAGAATCGGACGTCAGGCTACCAGCTGACGGACACACGCCCGTAGACGTAACGGCCGGAGCGGCCGAACGGAGAGTAGTTCGAGAAGGGCGTGTTCGCCGTGCTGTTGAGGCTGGGCGGCAGCTTCGTCGGGTATTCGTCGAAGACGTTGTCCGCCCCCAGCGTCAGCCGCACGTTCTCCACCACATTCCACCGCGCCTCGAGATCGACCAGCACCGCGGACTCCAGTTCGATGTCGAGCGCCTGCGTCGTGCCGGGGCTCAGCACCTTGCCGTAGCGGGTGGCCCGCACGGTGGCGCCGAAGGGGCCCATGGTCCAATCGACGGCGCCGGTGAACTTCGAGCCGGGTGTGCCCTCCTCGAAGGTCAGCACGTTGATCCGGTCGAAGAGGACCGGCGCGGGATTGAGGGCCGAGAGCTGGGCCGTGGCCGGGACCTTGGTGACGTTCGTCTCATTGAAGTTGGCCCCCATCGTGAACGCGAACTGGCCCATCTCCTCGGTGGTCAGTCTGTAGTTCGCGATGATGTCGACGCCGGTGGTCTCCGTGTCGACGCCGTTGATGAAGAAGCGGCCGCCGCCGATGCCGACGAAACCCTGGGCGGCGAGAAAGGCCCGCACATTGGCCTGGGTCAGGTTCTCGGACAGCACGATGCGGTCGTCGACCTCGATGCGATAGCCGTCGATGGTGAGGCTGAAGGCGCCGGATCGGAAGACCACGCCGAGGGCGTAGTTGATGGACTCTTCCGCATCGAGCGGCTGCGCGCCGAGGGCGGCGGCCACCGGATCCGTGGCGGGGAAGGTGGTGATGTCGAACGGCACCCCGTTGATGAAGTTCGTCGAGGTGGTGGCGAAGTATTGCTGTTGCAGCGACGGCGCGCGGAAGCCGTTCTGGATCGAACCGCGGATCGCGAACGCGTCGTTGAAGTCGTAGCGCAGCGCGATCTTGCCGGTGACCGTCTCGCCGAAGTCGGAATAGTGCTCGAAGCGCAGGGCTGCCGAGGCCAGCAGCTGGTCGGTCAGGTTGGCTTCCAGGTCGATATAGGCGCCGATCGACGTGCGGTCCTTGTCCACCTCGTTGGACGGGCGGAAGCCGGGGAACACCTGGGCGCCTGAGGCGGTGGGCGTGCCGTTGGGCAGCAGGACGCCGCCGTTGCGGTACGAGTCCGGCTCGCCGGCGAAGATCTCATATCCCTCGCGCCGCACCTCGGCCCCCGCGGCCACGTTGAGCGGAGAGGCCAGCCCGACGTCGTAGGTCCGCACGCCGGAGACATTGAAGACCAGCTGGTCGTACTCGAAGCCGCCGGCGTCGAAGACGGTCTTGCTGGCCGGGCCCAGCGACCGGTTCAGCGTGTCTCGGATGGTGAACTCCATCCGGTTGGAGCCGTAGACCAGGGAGGTATCCATGTCCCAGTCGCCGAGCTTCCAGGTGATGCCCCCCGCGACCGACAGGTCTTCGACCTCGGGGTTGATCAGCGGCAGGAAGCCGTCGGGATAGATCTGGATGACGTTCCGATCGTCCAGCGCGCGGCGGAAGAAGCCGGCGGAAATCGCGTCCCGGTTCTGGTAGCTGGCCCAGCCGTAGAGGCTGGTGGTGTCGGACAGGTCGTAGCCGGCGTTCGCGAAGAGCGTGTACTGCTCCATGTCCGGTTCGCCGAACCAGGCATTGTAGCGGTCGAAGCTGGCCTCGCGCGGGTCGAAAGCGCCGTTCACCAGTGGGTACTGCTGGCGCCAGTCGGGCGCGGTGCGGATGGTCTTCTTCTGGTCGAGGTATTCGGCGGACAGGGTCAGGTGGCCGTCGGCCCCCAGCGGCAGGCCCACCCAGCCGGAGAGGTTGATCGTCTCGCCGTCGTTGCGGTCGTACTTGGCCTTGTCGGCGACGGTCCAGTTCGCGCCGGCGGGCGGGTCCTGCACCAGGGTCTCCACGCGCGTGATCCGCTCGCCGTAGCTGGCGGTGATGTTGCCGCCCTCGCGGGCGTCGCGCAGGCGCACATTGATCACGCCGGCGATGGCGTCGGAGCCGTACTGCGCCGAAGCCCCGTCGCGGAGAACTTCGATCGACTGCACCATGGCGGCCGGAATGGTGTTCATGTCCACGGCCGACGAGCCGCGGCCGATGGTGCCGTTCAGGTTCACCAGCGAGGCCGAGTGTCGGCGCTTCGAATTGACCAGCACCAGGGTCTGGTCGGGGGCGAGGCCGCGAAGCGTGGCGGGCCGGATGGTGTCGGTGCCGTCCGCCAGGCCCGGGCGCGGGAAGTTGAAGGAGGGCAGGGCGATCGACAGCGCCTGGTTCACCTCGGTGACGCCGGCCTTGGTCAGTTCCGCGCCGCTGATCACGTCGACGGGCGCGGCGGTCTGCAGGGCGGAGCGGTTGGCGACCCGGGTTCCGGTGACGATGACCTCGGTTACTTCCGAGTCCGGCGCGGTCTGGGCGGCGGCAGCCGTGGCCAGAAGGCTCGCGGCCGATGCGGCGGCGAACAGGATGTAGCGGTAGCGCATTGTGCTTCCCCCTCGGAAGGCGGCCGGGCGGGGATCCCGCGCCGGTCCAATGGGAAGCAAGCTAGGAAGCGTCGCTTTTGGCGGAAATGACAATTCGGCAACACTGTCAAAGAAACGGCGCGGGAGTCGCCCCCCGCGCCGCATCCAGTGTTGTCGGGCTGTCGACGCCTAGGCTTCGGCGCCGGCGAACTCTTGCGAACCCGCGCCGCCTTCGAGGAGGTCCGCGGCGGCCTGTTCGGCAGCTTCGCGCTCTTCTTCGAACTGGGCGTTGATCACGTTCTCGCCACGGGCCTGACGTTCGGCCTCGTCCTGGCTGCGCGCGATGTTCAGGGTGACGGTGACCGTCACTTCCGAATGCAGGCGCACCTTCACCTCGTGCATGCCGAGCGTCTTGATCGGCTTGTCCAGCACGACCATCGAACGCTCGATCTTGCCGCCTTCGGCGTTCACCGCATCGGCCACGTCGCGACCGGCCACCGAGCCGTAGAGCTGGCCGCTCTCGCCCGCCTGGCGGATCATGATGTAGGACGTGCCGTCCAGCTTCTCACCGGCCTTGCCGGCGGCTTCCTTGGCCTTGGCGTTGCGGGCTTCGATCTCCGCGCGCTGGGCTTCGAAAACCTTGAGGTTCGCCGCGTTGGCGCGGAGCGCCTTCTGGCGGGGCAGCAGGAAGTTGCGGGCGTAGCCGTCCTTGACGTTGACAACGTCGCCGAGCGAGCCCCAGCCTTCCAGCCGTTCGAGCAGAATGACTTTCATCGGTGCCTCTCCCTTACTTCACGACGTAGGGGAGCAGCGCCAGGAAGCGGGCGCGCTTGATGGCCTTGGCCAGCTCACGCTGCTTCTTGGCGGAGACCGCGGTGATGCGGCTCGGCACGATCTTGCCGCGCTCGGACACGTAGCGCTGGAGCAGCTTCACGTCCTTGTAGTCGATCTTCGGGGCGTTGGCGCCGGAGAACGGGCAGACCTTGCGGCGGCGGAAGAACGGGCGGCGCGCGCCACCCGCGGAGGCGCCGGCGGCCGGAGCCGGGGCGGCGGAGGTTTCGTCGCTCATAGTGACAGCCTCCCTTTCTTAGAACTGAGGAACGTCGTCGCGGCGTTCGCGGTCGCGATCGCGGCGGGCGAGGATCGGCGAGAGCTCCAGGTCGAGCTCGTCGACGCGCACGGTCATGTAGCGCAGCACGTCTTCGTTGATCGACAGCTGGCGTTCCATTTCCTTGACGATGTCGGCCGGGGCGTCGATCGCCAGCAGGGAATAGTGACCCTTGCGGTTCTTCTTGATCCGGTAGGTGAGGTTGCGAAGGCCCCAGTACTCGATCTTCGCGACGTTGCCGCCGCCTTCCTCGATGAGGGTTTTCAGCTGATCGTTGAGGGCTTCGGCCTGTTGCGGCGAGATATCCTGCCGCGAGATGACGACGTGCTCGTAGAGCGCCATGCTTTCCTTCTTCCGTTGTGGAGGGCGGCGCGGCCGGCGGCGGAAGTCCGCTGGTCACGATGGATCCCTGGCGCGGCGGCCGGGAGTTTCCCGACCCATTTGCGTTCCGCGAAGAGACCGCCTTCCGTGAAGAGGCGCGCAATTAGTGGAAAACCCGAGCGCGGGCAAGGGTTTTCGAGTTGGCGCCTCACGCGCAGGACGGCGTTATTTTGCTTTCAGGGCCTTCACCGCGCCGAGCGTCTGGGAGACGTGCTCGGTGGGGTCCATCTTGGTGTAGGCGTGGACCACGGTGCCGTCCTTGGCGATGACATACGACGTCCGGTCCGACCAGTTCGGCTTCATGGCCAGGACGCTGTCGTACTGCTTGGCGATCTTGGCGCCCGGATCGGCGGCCACGGGGAACTTGCCCGAGCACTTTTCGGTGTCGGCTGAGAAGCTGGCGAGCTTGTTGAGATTGCCAGCAGTGACGCCGATGAGCGTCGCCCCGGCCGCTTTGAACTGGTCCGATGCGTCGGCGAACATCTTCGCCTCGATGTTGCACCCCTGGGTGTCGGCCGCCGGGAAGAAATACAGTACGACCGGCCCCTTCTTGCGGGCTTCGGCCATCGAGAAGTGGAGCGGCTTGCCGGCCTGGTAGCCTTCGGCGGTGAAGTCAGGGGCCTTGTCGCCCTTCTTCAGGGCGGCGAGGGCGGGCGTGGCGCCCAGCGCGGCGAGTGCGGCGACGGCGATGAGGAGGCGCATGTGGGTCGTTTCCCTTAGGGCGCGGAATGGCGGGCCAGTTGAATACCTGCGTTCTAGCGCTTGCAAGCCATCGGAATATCTCCCGCCCGAAACGCGGCCCGAGGCGTCGAGCGGCGCGACATGATTACCGGCTTGTTTACCGTATGGCAGTCCCCGCGCGTGTAGCTGTGACGGGCGCGGCCCCAGGACCGCGTTCCGGAGGCGAGATGGCGGACGGCAGCGGCTGGTCAACGGGTTCTGGCTTGGGATTGGCCGGTCGCGAGGACGCGCGCCCAGCCCGGGTCCGCTTCGACGAGGTGCTGGCGGAGTTTACCCGCCGCTTGGCGTCGCCGGAACCCATGCGCCGCGAGACGGCGGTGGCGCTGGTCCAGCAGATGGAACTGTTGGCGCGGCGCATGGCCGCCGACGAGGACGCCCTCAGCGTTCGGGTCGCGAACCTTGAGGCGGCGCTCGACGCGCTGAACGCCCGTCTGCGGAGCGAGGCTGCCGCTGCGGCGGCGCGCGAGGCGCAGCTGACGGTCCACCTGAACCAGACCCTCGCCGAGCTTGAGACCGTCCGCGCGACGAAGCGCCCGCTGTTCGGCGCCGGGGCGGTTCGTCTCATCCTGAGCGCGGTGGCGCTGTGTGCGGCTCTATGCGGCGCGGGCCTCGGTGCGGTGGCGCTCACACGCCCGCCGGCTATCGAACGGGCCGTGCCGGCGGTAACCATCGCTGACACCCCGCCTGATGCCGTAGGGAGGATCGCGGAGCCAGAGGCGGCAATGGCCACCGTTCCGGCCGCCCAACCCACCGCGCCCGAGGTGAAGCGGCCCCTCGCGAGCGCCGCGACGTTCGGGACCCGGGAGAACTACGCCGAGGTCTCAGCTGCGCTGGAGCGCGGGGACCCGGCGGCAGTTCCACGCCTTATCACGCTGGCCCAGGTGGGCGACGCCAAGGCCCAGGTGAAGCTCGCCGGGCTGTACGAAGCGGGCGGGGCCGGCGTGTCGCGCGACCTCCGCGCCGCGCGCCGATGGACGTTGCGGGCCGCCCGGAGCGGCGACCCTACGGCCATGTACAACGCCGCTGTGTTCCTGATGGAAGGTGATGGCGGACCGCAAGGCATGCGGGAAGCCAGTGTCTGGTTCCGTCGTGCGGCCGAACGCGGCGTTGTGGACGCGCAGTACAATCTGGGCCTGATGTACGAGGCTGGCCGCGGGCTGGAGCGAGACGCTGCAGAAGCGCGCCGCTGGTATGCCGCCGCCGCCAAGGCCGGGGACGCCGCAGCCGCCGCAAGGCTCGCTGATCTGGAGGTGCGCACGGCTCGACCGGAGACGATGTCCCAGGTCGCATCGACAGAGCAGGTCTCCCTGGTCGACACCCAGACCTATCTCGCCCAGCAGGGATACTACATCGGTCCGATCGACGGCGTCGCGTCGCCGGCGCTGACCGCCGCCGCCCAGGCCTACATGCGAGACCACCCGGGTCGGGCGCCGGGGCTTTAGCCGTTCGGACGGACGAGGAGCTTGACGTGCGCCTCGGGGTCGCCGAGCGCCGTGAACGCCTCCGCGACGCCATCGAGCGCCACAGCGCCGGTCACGAGCCCCGAGACGTCGATCACGCCTTCGGCCAGTTGGCGCAGGGTGAGAGCGAACTCCTCGGGCGTGTAGCCGAACACGAAGGTGAGCTCGATCTCCTTGGTGATGGCGATCGACGGCTCGATCTTGTCGGTTTCCATGCAGACGCCGGCGACGACAATCTGGGCGCCGGCGGGCGCGGCCTCGATCAGGGCCTGCAGGACCCCCGGCGAGCCTACGCATTCGAAAACCACCGGCTGGGCGATTGTATTGCCCATCATCCGCATCATGGTCTGAGCCGCCCGGCTGCGCGGGACGCCCAGCGTCTCCCAGCGCTCGTGGGGGTTCTCGACCGCAGGATCGACCACGATGTCGGCCCCCAGCTTCTCGGCCGCAGCGCGACGGCGCGGCGAGAAATCGGCGGCGATGACCGGGCCGTGTCCTTGGGCCTTGAGCGCCGCGATAACGGCCAGGCCGACCGGGCCGCAACCGACCACGAGCGAAACCGACTTGGGCTCCAGCTTGGCCTTGGCCACGGCATGGGCGCCGACCGCAAAGGGCTCGGTCAGGGCCGCCTTGTCCGTTGGCAGACCGTTCGGGACCTCCAGGATCATGGCCTCGGTCAGCAGCATCTGTTGGGCGAAGCCACCCGGCAGCCGGTTGGAGAAGCCCAGGGCCTCGATCCCGCCGCCGTGCATGGTCACCGGCACGCCGACCACCCGCGTTCCGGCCTTGAGCGCCTTCGGCGAGCCTGGGCCGTGATCCAGGATCTCGGCGCAGAACTCGTGGCCGAACACGGTGTCGGCGGCCGGGTCGAAGCCGTTGTCGGGCGCCCCGGCCCGACGCGACAGGTCAATCATGTGCTCCATGTGGTGCAGGGCGTGCAGGTCGGAGCCGCAGATCCCGCACGCCAGGGTCTTCACCAGCACCTGGCCCTCGGCGGGCTTCAGGTCGGCGATCTCGTCGCAGACGAGGCGCCTGTCGCGTCGGATCACGGCCTTCATGCGTTACTCCCCCAACTCGTCATTCTTGTTCTTGGCAGTTGTATCCCCTAACCCTCGCGCCTCGGAATCACCAGGAGCGGCGTCGCCATGACCCTCGCCTTTCTCTTTCCCGGACAGGGCAGCCAGGCCGTCGGCATGGGCCAGGACCTGGCCGAGGCCTTCGCGTCGGCGCGCGAGGTCTTCCAAGAGGTCGATGAGGCGCTGAAGCAGAAGCTGTTCGCGCTGATGAAGGACGGTCCCGAGGATCAGCTGACGCTCACCGAGAACGCCCAGCCTGCCTTGATGGCGGTCAGCATGGCGGTGATGCGGACCCTGGAGAAGGAATTTGGCGTGGGCGTCGAAAAGGCGGCCTTCGTGGCGGGCCACAGCCTGGGGGAATACTCCGCCTTGGCCGCCGCCGGCGCCATCAGCCTCTCGGATACGGCCCGTCTCCTGAAGCTCCGCGGCCAGGCCATGCAACGCGCAGTCCCGGTGGGACAGGGCGCCATGGCGTCCCTGATCGGACCGAAGACCGACCTCGCCCTGGCCGAAGAGGCCGCAAAAGCCGGCGCTGAAGTGGGCGTCTGTGTCGTAGCCAACGACAACAACAACGGCAACGTCGTCATCTCGGGCGCCAAGGCGGCCGTCGACAAGGCCATCGAGAAGGCCAAGGAACTCGGCGCGCGCGCGATCCCGCTGAACGTCTCGGCGCCCTTCCATTGCCCGCTGATGCAGCCGGCCGCCGATGAGATGGCCGAGGCGCTGGCCAGCGCCACGATCATCGCCCCGCGTGCGCCGCTGGTGGCCAACGTCATCGCAACGCCGACCAACGACCCGGAGGCGATCCGCCGGATGCTGGTGGAGCAGGTCACCGGTCGCGTCCGCTGGCGCGAAAGTATGCTCTGGATGGCGGAGACCGGCGGCGTGACCCGCTTTGCGGAGGCCGGCGCCGGCAAGGTCCTGTCCGGCATGGCCAAGCGGATCGCTCCCGACGCGGAGGCTGTTCCCCTGAACAGCCCCGCCGACCTCGAAGCCTTCGCCAAGTCGCTCTGAGAGACGCCCATGTTCGAACTCACCGGCAAGACCGCTCTCGTCACCGGCGCTACCGGCGGCATCGGCATCGAGATCGCCACGACCCTCCACGCCCAGGGCGCTCACGTGGTCCTTTCGGGCACCCGGGAGCCTGTCTTGCAGGACCTCGCAGCCCGGCTCGGCGAGCGCGCGTCCGTCGCCGCGGCCAACCTGGCCGATTCGGCTGCGGTCGACGGCTTGATCGAGGCGGCCGAGGCGGCCGCGGGCCGTCCGCTCGACATCCTGGTCGCCAACGCGGGCATCACCAAGGACGGCCTCCTGATGCGGATGAAGGACGAGGACTGGGAGACGGTGCTCAGGGTCAACCTGGAGAGCTACTTTCGCCTCAGCCGCGCGGCCATGCGCGGGATGATGAAGCGCCGCTTCGGCCGCATCATCGGCATCACCTCCGTCGTCGGCGTCACCGGCAATCCGGGGCAGGCGAACTACGCGGCGTCGAAGGCCGGCATGATCGGGTTCTCCAAGGCGTTGGCCCAGGAGGTGGCGACCCGCGGGATCACCGTTAACTGCGTGGCGCCCGGCTTCATTGCGAGCCCGATGACCGACTCGCTCAACGAGCAGCAGCGGGCCGGCATCCTCGCCACCATCCCGGCAGCCCGGCTGGGCACGGGGGGTGACGTGGCGGCCGCTTGCGCCTATCTGGCGTCCGACGAAGCCGGGTACGTGACCGGCCAGACCCTGCACGTCAACGGCGGCATGGCCATGATCTGACTATCGCGGGGCGTCCGGAACATGCTACCCGGCGCCCGAATTCGATCACCAAGGCGACAGTTGACTTCACGGTCCCCGTCGTCGATGCAAGCACTGACTAAGCCCTGAGGGACCTACCAAATGTCCGACGTTCTTGAACGCGTCCGTAAGATTGTGATCGAACACCTTGATGCCGACCCCGAGAAGGTCACCGAGAAGGCTTCCTTCATCGACGACCTCGGCGCCGACAGCCTCGACAACGTCGAGCTGGTGATGGCCTTCGAGGAGGAGTTCGACATCGAGATTCCGGACGACGCGGCGGAGCATATCCAGACCGTCGGCGACGCCGTGAAGTTCATTCAAGAGCGGCTGGGCGGCTAAGCCGTCCGGACTAAGTTCCTGGAATCAAAGAGCCGCCGCGTCGCTGGGGAAGACCCGATGGCGCGGCGGTTCCGTTTCTGAGGTCATGGCCATGCGTCGAGTCGTCGTCACCGGCATCGGGCTCCTCACCCCGCTGGGGCAGGGGACCGAACTCAGCTGGAAGAAGATCCTGGAGGGCAAGTCCGGGGCCGGGAACATCACGGCCTTCGACGTGTCCGATTACGCCTGTAAAGTGGCGTGCGAGGTCCCCCGCGTGGACGGCCGCGGCGGGGGCGGGCCGGACGTTCCGGGCTCGTTCGACCCCGACCAGACCCTGTCCCCGAAGGACCGCCGCCGCGTCGACGACTTCATCCTCTACGGCATCGCCGCCGCCGACGAGGCGGTGAAGGATTCCGGCTGGGAGCCCCAGACCGACGAGGACCGCGAGCGGACCGGGGTGATGATCGGCTCCGGCATCGGCGGCCTCGGCACCATCGCCGAGACGGCCATCGAGCTGCACGAGAAGGGCCCCCGCCGGGTCAGCCCGTTCTTCATCCCCTCGGCCCTGATCAACCTGGTCTCGGGCCAGGTCTCGATCCGCTACGGCTTCAAGGGCCCCAACCACGCCGTGGTCACGGCCTGCGCCACGGGCGCCCACGCCATCGGCGATGCGGCCCGGCTGATCAAGTACGGCGACGCCGACGTGATGCTCGCGGGCGGCGCGGAGGCCAGCGTGGTGCCGGTGGGCATCGCCGGCTTCATCGCCTGCCGCGCCATGTCCACCAACTTCAACGACGCCCCCGAGAAGGCCAGCCGCCCCTACGACAAGGACCGCGACGGCTTCGTCATGGGCGAGGGCGCCGGCATCCTGGTGCTGGAGGAGCTGGAGCACGCCAAGGCGCGCGGGGCCAAGATCTACGCCGAGGTCATCGGCTACGGCCTGGCGGGCGACGCCTACCACATCACGGCCCCGGCCGAGGACGGCGACGGCGGCTTCCGGGCCATGAAGGCGGCCATCAAGGACGCCGGCATCGACCCCTCCGACATCGACTACATCAACGCCCACGGCACCTCGACGCCGCTCGGCGACGAGATCGAGCTGGGCGCGGTCGAGCGCCTCCTGGGCAATGCGGCGGCCAAGGCCACCATGAGCTCCACCAAGTCGGCCACCGGCCACCTGCTGGGCGCGGCCGGCGCCATCGAGGCGGCGTTCAGCTGCCTGGCGATCCGCGACCAGGTGGCCCCGCCGACCATCAACCTGGACAACCCCTCCGTCGAGACGCCCATCGACCTGGTGGCCAACAAGGCCAAGCCGATGGAGATCAATGTGGTGCTGTCGAACAGCTTCGGCTTCGGCGGGACCAACGCCTCGGTGATCTTCAAGAAATACGCGTGAGCCGACGCCGGATCAGCAAGCGGGCCGCGGGCGGGGGCGCGCTGATCGCCCTGGGCCTCAGTCTGCTGATCGCCCTGGCAGGGGTCTGGACCTACGCCGGGCCCGGCCCCAAGGCCCGGGAGGGCGCGGCCACCGTGGTGGTGCTGGAGCGCGGCTCGGGCGTCGCGCGGATCGGCCAGACGCTGCAGGCGGCCGGGGTGATCTCCTCGGCGAGCCTGTTCGCCCTGGCCGCCCGGATGACCGGCGCCGCGGGCGATCTGAAGGCCGGCGAGTACGAATTCCGCACCGGCGCCTCGATGGCCCAGGTGCTGGGGGATATCCGGTCCGGCAAGGTGGTGCGCCGGTCGATCACCATCCCCGAGGGCTGGACCAGCGGCATGGTGCTGGACGCGGTGAACGCCTCGCCCGTGCTGACGGGAACCGCCGCCGAGCCGCCCGAGGGCTCGGTCCTGCCCGACACCTACGACATCCAGCGCGGCGAGAGCCGCGAGGCGGTGATCCAGCGGATGCGCGAGGCGCACGACGAGGTGCTGGCCAAGCTGTGGGCCGCCCGCCAGCCGGGCCTGCCGCTGGCCTCGCCGCAGGAGGCGGTGATCCTGGCCTCCATCGTCGAGAAGGAGACGGGCGTCGCGGCGGAGCGGCCGCGGGTGGCGGCGATCTTCATCAACCGGCTGCGGGCCGGCATGCTGCTGCAGAGCGACCCGACGATCATCTACGGCCTGACCAAGGGCCGGCCGCTGGGCCGGGGCATCCGCGCCTCGGAACTGGCCGCCGACAGCCCCTGGAATTCGTACAAGGTCGCCGGCCTGCCGCCGGGGCCGATCGCCAACCCGGGCCGCGAGTCCCTGGCGGCGGTGCTCAACCCGCCGAAGACGGACGAGTTCTACTTCGTGGCGGACGGGACGGGCGGCCACGCCTTCGCCACCACCTACGAACAGCACGAGAAGAACGTCCAGCGCTGGCGCCAGATCGAGCGCGACCGCGCGGCGACGGGCGGGCGTTGATGGCTGCCGCCCAGGCGCGTCAGCGCCAATATGATTCAACCACGGACCATCACCGACCATCACGGACGGACGCGGCGTTTGAACCTTGGTCCGTGATGGTCCGTGATGGTCCGTGGTTTGATTTGACAGCGCCTGCGGCGCGGGGACGACGCTGATGCCGATCTCGGGGATGACGGGGTTTGGGCGGGCCGAGGGGGCGCACGCCGGGTGGACCTGGGCGGTGGAGGCGCGGAGCGTCAATGGCCGGAACCTGGAGGTGCGGTTCCGCGGGCCGCCGGGGTTCGAGACCCTGGACCGGGCCGCGCGCGAGGGCGCCCAGGCCCGCTTCCAGCGCGGCAACCTGACCGTGGGCGTCACCGCCAAGCGCAGCGAAGGCGCAGCGTCGGTGCGGGTGAACGTGGAGCAGCTGGAGCGCTACCTGGCCCTGGGCGCGCCGTTCATGCAGGACGGCCGAATCATGCCGCCCAGCCTGGACGGGCTGCTCTCGCTGCGGGGCGTGATCGAGGCCGACGATGCGGGGCTGGACCCCGAGGTCCAGGCCGAGGTGGAAGCCGCCATGGCCGCCAGCATCGCCGTGGCCCTGGACGGCCTGGCCGCCGCGCGCCGGGAGGAGGGGACGGCCCTGCTCGGCGTGCTGCACGCCCAGGTGGACCGGATCGGCGACCTGGCCGGCCAGGCGCGGGACCTGGCGGCCGGCCAGCCGGCGGCGATCAAGGCCCGCTTCGAGGCGCGGCTGAAGGAACTGGCCGGCGAGGCGGCCACCGAGGAGCGGATCGTGCAGGAGGCGGCCGCCATGGCGGTGAAGGCCGATGTGCAGGAGGAGCTGGACCGCCTGCGCACCCATGTGGAGGCGGCCCGGGGCCTCCTGGCCTCGGACGGGGCGGTGGGGCGGCGGCTGGACTTCCTGACCCAGGAGTTCATGCGCGAGGCCAACACCCTGTGCTCGAAGTCGCAGGCCGGCGCCCTGACGGCGGTGGGCCTGGACCTGAAGGCGACCATCGAGCAGTTCCGCGAACAGGTGCAGAATGTGGAATAGCCGCATCGCGCCGCAGGCGGTCTGTTTAACCGCAGAAAGCGCAGACGACGCAGAAGGCGCCGCGCCGATGAGGTCTTCTGCGTTTTCTGCGTTTTCCGCGATTGAGTCTGATCGCGCTTCGCGCTGGGAGGGGTTCGCGTGACGCCGGACGATCATCACAAGCCTTGGGAGACGGTGCGGCGGGGGCTGCTGCTCCTGGTGTCGAGCCCGGCGGGGGCGGGGAAGACCTCGCTGACCCGGCGGCTGGTGGCCGACCACTCGGACCTGACTCTGTCGATCTCGGCCACCACCCGGCCTGCGCGGCCGGGCGAGGAGGAGGGGCGGGAGTACTATTTCAAGACCCGCGAGGAGTTCGAGGCGATGATCGCCGAGGGCGCCTTCCTGGAGTGGGCGACCGTCAACGGCAACTACTACGGCACGCCCAAGGCGCCGGTGATGGAGGCCCTGGAGGGCGGCCACGACGTGCTGTTCGACATCGACTGGCAGGGCGCGGCCCAGATCGCCGAGAAGGCGCCGGACGACAGCGTGCGCCTGTTCATCCTGCCCCCCGCCTGGGACGACCTGGAACGGCGCCTGCGCGCCCGGGCCCAGGACACCGAGGAGACGATCCGCGCGCGCCTGGAGCTGGGCCGCGAGGAGATCCTGCACTGGACGAACTACGACTACGTCATCGTGAACAAGAACTTCGACCGGGCGTATGCGGATTTGGGGCACATCTACCGGGCGGAGCGGATGAAGCCGGGGCGCAACCCGTGGCTGCCCGGGTTTGTGGAGGATCTGCTGGCGGAGGGGGCGGTTGATGCGGCGCCGCCGCCGAAGTCGCCGTTGATGCGGCCGGTGCAGAAGTAGGGGGGTGGGGGCGGCGAAGGCAATGCGGAAACCGCGAATTGCGAACGCGGCCAAGGCGAAGACACGATTCAATGTAGACGTTTTTGAAGGTGCGCTCGCGACGCTGAGGGTGTCGATCGAGACGAGACACCTGTTGCACAGGTAGCGCCGCTCCAACACTTGAACGTCGGTTCGTCACCTCGCGATGAACTGTCAGCGCCTTGAGCGCTGCGGCGCATCAATCCGGCGTTGCGGTCGCTCAGATTTGTAGGCCGAACAGCGTCTTTAGTAAGCGGCCGACGACCTGACGATAGTTGGCCACGTCGCTGGCGGTGACGTCGACAGTCGCCCGCTCGTGAACGAGCTTATTGCGGATGCCGTAATAGTGCTGGCAGAGCCGAAGGACGTCTTCGGGGATCGCTACCTTCGCCTTGATTTCGTTTAGGACGAGGTATCGGCGCGCAAAAATTTGGCTAAGCTTCGCCTCATTGTACACTTTAGGCGGGAAGAGCGTGTCCTCGTGGACGATGTACTCCTTCAGGGCAATCTCGAACGTGCTGTCCAGGAGGATCAAGGCGATTCTGTTACCCGTCTCCAGCTTCTGTCGGCCGATCGCATCCACGGCACCGAACACCTCGACCATTCCTAGTGTCCAAGGCTTCCCCTGCAGCACAGCCTTGTTCCGCGCCTTCAGCTTCTCAAGCTGGGACTTGTTCAGCTTGGGAAGGGGCGGAAGGATAATCCGTCCGGCGCTTGTTACCTCTTCAGGGTCGACGTCTTGGATGATGCCTGCGTCGTACTTGAAGACCCCATCCTCGCGGTCGTTCTTCAGGTGGCGCGAAATCTTACTGAACCGGCTGGCGAGCTGAATCAGGCTCGGTCTGATGCATAGGTAAGCCTCGTGTCCGAAGTCTACTTGGCTTTTGCTGCTGTTCCACGGCATTAGCCGGGCCGGGCCATTCAGCTCGACGATGACACGGCAGAGCGAGGCGTCGGGGTGCGGCACGCCGGCCTCGGTGGAAACGAAATAACCAACATCGCGGGTCTTCAGCTCCTTCGCAACGAGCCGCCCGTTTAGGTAGAAGTAGACGCCATAGTTTCCCTCCGCCGCCTCGCGATCGCGGATCAGGCCGGCGGTGATCTTCGCCTGAATCGGCTTCGATTGGCCGAGGTCACAGATCAACGCGACGCGCACCGGCTCGAAGCCTGGCGGGTAAGCCCAGTTGTCGAACCCAACGGGCGTCAAGGGCTCGCCATTGACGTCAATCGTGCATTCGGGGCCGAGGAAGCCGCTATAGGTTTCGGCGAGATGTTGTCGGACCGCTTCCACGCCAGCCGGGCCGATCGGCTTGCGAAGGTGGGAGATGACCACTTGTGTGGTGTTCGGTTCAAAGTCTGGGATTTGATAGGCCGGCATTTCCCAGACGTCGTCTTCGAGCCAGGCCTTGGTGATGTCGATCTCGAAGCTGTCCCCTCTGCTATGGCGGGTCTTGATCTCGACGTTCTCGCCTAGCGCAACTCCGGCGCGTTTGCTGCCGACTCCGAAAATGCCGATCACCTCCGCGTCCGGGTCGTTGGCACTGCCGCCGGGCGTCACTAGCAGGTGCAGGCCGTCACGCGGCAGACCGCCCGCGTTGTCGCGAACCGAGATGGTCTGCTGTTGGACATTGAGGTCCACAACGATGGAAAGTGGGCGTCTCCGCTTGCCGCGGTTCCAGAGATCGATTGCGTTGTCGACCAGCTCACAGACTCCCGTGAGCAGCCCGTAGTCGCTGATGATGGACCAGAACATCCGCTTTACGGGTGTCCCGTCAATCGGGGCGATCTCTATCTTTCTGTCGACTGACGCCATTCACCCCCCAGCGCGCGCCCGTAGCGTGAAAATTCAACTAAAACTACATTCAACGTCGCGCATCTACCTTAGGGGAGCAAGGCCGCTTGAAAGCCGATGTGACCGGCGTCCTGGGACCGATCTTGATCTCGCAAAGACGATACCTATTCCCGCGGCTGCAACGCCTTGCCATCGGCTCGCCCCCTCCACCCCCCGCTCTTCGGACGGCTGGCGCCGGCCTCGGCGGGCGGTCCCCCTCCCGCCGCTTCGCGGGGGAGGTGAAGACCGAGTTCACTCGCCCGCTTCCCACAAAAAACCCACAACTTTGACATCCGGGCGCCGCATGTGTTCCTGTTATGTTCATGTCGTTCAACCCCGACATCGCCGAGCGGCGCCAGCAGATGCTGGCCAAGGTGGCCGAGCTGGATCTCGCCGCCTGCGAGGCCGCGCACGCCAGCTATCTGCGCGCCATCGACACGCCTGAGGAGGCGGAGAAGGGGCGCACCTACCAGCGCATGGCCCGCTCGCTGCGCCAGTCCCTGGCCCTGCATGAGCGCTTCGACCGCCTGGCCGCCCAGGAGGCGCGCGAGGCGGCGCGGGAGGCCCGGCAGGACGCGATCCTGAGCCGCGCCCGCCCGGAGCCGGAACCCCCGCGCCGCCGGTTCCCCGTCGATATCGAGGCCGCCGACGCCCGCGCGCAGGAGCTGCGCGTCGCCGTGCGCCGGGTGATCTGGTCCGAGGGCTTCGACCGCAGCGAGCTGGAGCTCGAGCGCGAGTTCGCCGGCCAGTGCTATCGCCAGCTCGAGGACTGGCTGCTCGACGAGCGCTGCAACGAGGACTTCGCCACCCGCCCGCTGGACGACTACGTCGCCGAGCTCTGCGCGGAGATGAATCTCGATCCCGACAATGCGGCCCGCTGGCGCGAGCTGCCCGACCCCGACATCGACATGGTCCGGCGCTGGCTCAAGGACCTGAAAGGCTATGCCCGGCCGCCCTGGCAGGGCTCGGGCTGAGGCCCGCGACCCAACGCAGACTCTGAACGACGCGGAAGGTCGCGGAAGGGGGCTCGGACGCCGAACCCTCGGCGCCCTTCTGCGTCTTCCGCGTTTTCTGCGGCCAGCCCCTACGCCGCCCCCGCCACATAGGCGTCGATCTCGGCCAGCCGCTGCTTCACCGCCGCCGCCGGCAGGAACGAGCCGGTGAAGCTGTTCTTCGCCAGGGTCACCAGCTCCTCGCGCGTCAGCCCCAGCGCCTCAGCCGTCTGGGTCCAGTTCTCGCCGAGATAGCCGCCGAAATAGGCCGGATCGTCCGAGTTCAGGGTCGCCTTCAGCCCCAGCCCCAGCATCCGCTTCAAGGGGTGGGCCTTCAGGTCGTCCACCACGCAGAGCTTCAGGTTCGACAGCGGGCAGACGGTCAGCGCCATCTGCTCGGCGACCAGCCGCTTCACCAGGGCCTCGTCCTCCAGCGCCCGGTTGCCGTGGTCGATCCGGTCGACGTGCAGCACGTCCAGCGCCTCCCACACATAGTCGGGCGGCCCCTCCTCGCCGGCATGGGCGACCACTTTCAGCCCCTTGGCCTTCGCCGCGGCGAACACCCGGGCGAACTTCGACGGCGGGTGGCCCACCTCCGAGCTGTCGAGGCCGACGCCCGCGATCTTGTCCAGCCAGGGCTCGGCCGCCTTCAGGGTCTCGAAGGCCGCCTCCTCGCTGAGATGCCGCAGGAAGCAGAGGATCAGGCTGGAGGTGACGCCGAGGTCCCGTTCCGCCTCGGCCATCCCGGCGGTCAGGCCCTCGATCACCGTGGCGAACGGCACGCCCCGGTCGGTGTGGGTCTGAGGGTCGAAGAACAGCTCCACGTGCCGGCAGCCGTCGGCTGCCACCCGGCGGAAGTAGGCCATGGCCAGGTCGTGGAAGTCGGCCTTCGTGAGCAGCACCCCGGCGCCCTGGTAGTAGATGTCCAGGAAGTCCTGGAGGTTGGAGAAGGCGTAGGCGGCGCGCACCTCCTCCACCGACTTGAACGGCAGGGCGATCCCGTTGCGGCGGCCCAGCTCGAACATCAGCTCGGGCTCCAGGCTGCCCTCGATGTGCAGGTGCAGTTCGGCCTTGGGCAGGCCGCGGATGAAATCGGCGTCGGTCATGGGAAAGTCGTCACCGCGAAACCCTGGCCGGGTCAAGGCTTGCGGCGCGCGGTCGGTCGTCTAGGCTCGCCGCCGCAACTCGGGAGTGTGCGTGCAGGGTTCGGGGGCGTTGGCGGCGGCGGACGGTGCGGCGGAGCGCAAGCTCGCGGCGGCCCACGAGGCGTTGCGCAAGACCCCGGGCATCCAGTTCGACTTCGCCGGCCCGCCCGCGCCGCCCGAACCGCCCCCCTGGCTGGAGCCGCTCTTGGCGGTGCTGAAGGTCATCCTGCCGGTGCTGCCCTACATCTTCTGGGGCGGCGTGATCCTGGGCGGCGCCCTGATCCTCTACTTCATCGCCCGCGAGCTGGTCCCCGAGCGGTGGTTCCGCCGCAGGCGGGCCGAGGCGCCTTCCGCCGACTGGCGGCCCGAGCCGGAGAAGGCCCGCGCCCTCCTGGACGACGCCGACGGCCTCGCCGCCGCCGGCCGGTTCGAGGAGGCGATCCACCTCCTCCTGTTCCGCTCCATCGACGACCTGCGCGCCCGCCGCCCCGGCGCGGTGAAGCCGGCCCTGACCAGCCGCGACATCGCCGGCCTGGAGGCCCTGCCCGAGCGGCCGCGCGCCGCCTTCGCCAACCTGGCCCGCGCCGTCGAGCTGACCTTCTTCGGCGGCCGCCCGGCCGGCGCCGCCGAGTTCGGCTCGGCCCGCGCCGACTACGAGGCCTTCGCCTTCGCCGAGGGCTGGCGGTGAGCGAGGCCGCGGCCGCCCGGCCGCCCACCTTCGCCGCCGGCGCCATCGTGGGCCTGGTGCTGGCCGGCGTCGTCGCCGCGGCGGCCATGGCGGTGCTCTCGGCCTACGCGCCGGATCTTCGCTCGGGCCAGGACGGCCGGGCCCACGCGCTGTCCAGGTCGGCCATCGGCTATGCCGGCGCGCCCATCCTGATGAAGGGCCTGGGCGCCTCGGTCCTGGTCAGCCGCACCCGGCCCACGCGTCCGTCGGCGTCGGTGGTGGTCCTGACCCCCGACCGCGGCCTGAGCCCGGAGGAGCTGCAGAGCTACCCCAAGGGCGTCCTGACGCTGATCGTCCTGCCGAAGTGGGCGGCCATGCCCGATCCGCTCCGCAAGACCTTCGTCCGCAAGGTCGGCGTCGCGCCCGGCGAGGCGGCCTTCCAGGACATGCTGAAGTCCTATGCGCCGCAGACCAGGCTTGCCGCTCTGAAGGGTCAGGCCCGGCCTACGCTCCAGGGCGCCCCCGGCAGCGCCTTCGCCGGAATGACGCTGCGGACGGGCCAGATCGACAGCCTGCGCACGCTGTCGGGCGAGGGCTGGGCGCCGCTGCTGGTGGACGAGCGTGGCCAGGCCGTCCTGGTCCAGTCGCGGAAGATCCCGAGCATCTGGGTGCTGGCCGATCCCGATCTGCTCAACAACCAGGGCCTCGCCAGCCTCGACACCGCACGGGCCGGCGCGACGATCCTGGAGGTCGCCCGCGGCGGCGAGCGGCCGATCCTCTTCGACGTGACGCTGAACGGCCTGGAGCGCGGCCGCGGCCTCGGCCGGCTGATGCTGGAACCGCCGCTGCTGGCGGCCACCCTGATCGCGGTGGCGGCAGGCGTGCTCATGGGCCTCCACGCCCTGGCCCGCTTCGGCCAGCCTCGCGCCAAGGGCCGGGCGTTCGCTCTCGGCGCCCGGGCGCTGGTGGACAATTCGGCCGACCTGGTGCGGATGGCCCGCAAGGAGCACGAGCTGGCGCCCGCCTACGCCGACCTGACCCGCAACCTGGTGGCCCGCGCCGCCGGCGGCCATGCGGGCCAGGAGCACTGGCTGGACGACCTGGCGCGCCGGCGCGGCGTCGCCGCCCCCGCCGACCTGGCCGCCGAGGCCGAGACCATCAAGACCCGCGACGACCTGCTGGCCGTCGCCCGAAAGCTGTACGACTGGCGAGGAGAGATGACGCGTGAACGTCGCTGAGGTGAGAGGGCTGGCCGAAAAGGTCCGCGCCGAGATCGGCAAGGCCATCGTGGGCCAGCAGGACACCATCGACCTGCTGCTGACGGCGCTGTTCGCCCGCGGCCATGTGCTGCTGGAAGGGCCGCCGGGCGTCGCCAAGACCTATCTGGCGCAGTGCTTCGCCCGCACGCTCGGGCTGGACTTCGGCCGCATCCAGTTCACGCCCGACCTGATGCCCGCCGACATCATCGGCTCCAACGTCTTCAACTTCCAGACCTCGACCTTCTCGCTGACCGAAGGCCCGCTGTTCTGCGAGCTGCTGCTGGCCGACGAGATCAACCGCACGCCGCCCAAGACCCAGGCCGCCCTGCTGGAGGCCATGCAGGAACGCCGGGTGACGATCGACGGCAAGGCGCGCGAGCTCAGCGCCAGCTTCATGGTGGTGGCCACCCAGAACCCGCTGGAGCAGCAGGGCACTTACCCGCTGCCCGAGGCTCAGCTCGACCGCTTCCTGTTCAAGCAGACCCTCGGCTACCCCAGTCGCGAGGAGGAGCGCCGGATCGTGGCCGAATACGGCATGCAGAGCGGCCACTCCGATCCCGCGGCCCGCGGCGTCGCCCGCGTGGTCACGGCCAAGCAGCTGGGCGAGGCGCACAAGGCGGTGGCTGGCGTGCGGCTGACCGATGAGATCGTGGGCTATGTGCTGGACCTCGTCCGCTCCACCCGCGAGACGCCCGACCTCTCCAGCGGCGCCTCGCCCCGCGCCGCGGCCCAGTTGGCCCTGTCGGCGCGATCCCGCGCGGCGCTGGACGGACGCGACTACGTCATCCCCGACGACGTGAAGGCTCTGGCGCTGCCGGCGCTGCGCCACCGGGTGATCCTGTCGCCCGCCGCCGAGATCGACGGCCGCCGGCCCGACCAAATCCTCCAGGCCCTCGTCGACCTCGCCGCGGCGCCGAGGTAGCCGCCCGTTGCGCCTCTATCCCACCCGCCGCGCGATCGGACTGATGGCCGTGGGCGCCGCGCCGGCCCTGGCCGTGGCCATACTCGCGCCGGGGCTGTGGACCGCGGCGGCGGCCTGGATCGTGCTGGCCGCCGGCCTGATGCTGGCCGACGTCATGCTGGCGGCGCCGCCGCGCAGGCTCACTCTGGAGCTGGCCGCGCCGCGCTTCATGGGCGTCGGCCGTCCTGAGATCGCCCGCCTGACCGCCGCCTTCGAAGGCCGCCCGCCCCAGCGGCTGGAACTGGCGGTCGGCGTCAACGGGCGCCTGGTCGCGGAGCCCGACCGACAGTCGGTGACGCTGCAGGACGGCCGGGCGGAGGCGGAGGTGCGGCTGTCGCCCACGCGGCGCGGCGAGGGCCGGGTCGAGGGGCTGTGGGCGCGCTGGCGCGGGCCGCTGGGTCTGGTCTGGCTGCAGCGCCACGAGCCGCCCGGCCCGCCGCTGGCCGTCACGCCGGACGTGGCGGGCGTGAAGGAGCAGGCCCTGCGCCTCTTCGCCCGCGACGCGCCCCTGGGCGCCAAGCCGCTGACCGACGCGGGCGAAGGTTCGGACTTCCACGCCCTGAAGGAATTCCAGACCGGCATGGACCTGGGCGACATCGACTGGAAGCAATCGGCCCGCCACGCCAAGCTGATCGGCCGCGAGTACCGCACCGAGCGCAACCACCACATCCTCTTGGCGCTGGACACCGGCCGCCTGATGAGCGCGCCGGCCGCCGGCCTGCCGCGGATCGACCGCGCCATCAACGCCGCCCTGCTGCTGGCCTTCGTCTCGCTGCGGATGGGCGATCGCGTGGGCGTCTTCGCCTTCGACTCCAAGCCGCGGCTGGCCAGCGGGCTGGCCTCGGGCCCGGCCGCCTTCCCGCTGCTGCAGAAGCTGTGCGCCTCGATCGACTATTCCACCGAGGAGACCAACTTCACCCTCGGCCTGACCGCGCTCGCCGCCCGGCTGGACCGGCGCGCTGTGGTGGTGGTCTTCACCGATTTCGCCGACGCCACATCCGCCGAACTGATGGTCGAGAACGTGGCGCGGCTGATGCGCACGCACCTCGTTCTGTTCGTGGTGTTCCGCGACGAGGAGCTGGAGAGCCTGGTGGGCCGCGAGCCGCAGACGCCCGACGACGTCTCCCGCGCCGTGATCGCCGAGCGGATGCTGAGGCAGCGCGAGGGGGTGGCCGCGCGTCTCCGGCGGCTGGGCGCGCAGATCGTCGATGCGCCAGCGGACGGCCTGGCGACCAACCTGATCAACAGCTACCTCGACGTGAAGCGGCGGGGGCTCGTCTGATGGCCGAGCTGCACCTCAAGAGCTGGAGGTTCCGGGCCGAGCGCGAGGCCGACTGGCGCCGCCTCGAGACCCTGCTGGCGAAGGCCGAGGCCGGCGGCGCGGCGAAGCTGAAGCGCGAGGAGCTGCTGGAGATGCCGCTGCTCTACCGCCAGGCGCTCTCGTCGCTGTCGGTAGCCCGCTCCATCTCACTGGATCAGAGCCTGGTCGCCTATCTCGAAAGCCTCTGCACCCGAGCCTACTTCATCGTCTACGGCGCCCGCACCCGCCTTCCGGAGCGGATCGCGCGCTTCTTCATCCACGACTGGCCGGCGGCAGTACGGGCGCTCTGGCGCGAGACCCTGGTCTCGTTCGTCCTGTCGGCCGCCGCCGCGCTCGTGGCCTTCGTCCTGGTCCAGCGCGACGCCGACTGGTTCCACAGCTTCGTCGAGCCGGGCCTGGCGTCGGGGCGCGACCCGACCGCCACCACGGCCTCCCTGCGCGAAACGCTCTACCACCAGGGCACGGCGGGCGAGGGGCTGTCGTTCTTTGCCACCTTCCTCTTCACCCACAATGCGCAGATCGCCCTGTTCGCCTTTGCGCTGGGCTTCCTGCTGTGCCTGCCCACGGCGGCGCTCCTGGTCTTGAACGGCGGGATGTTCGGCGCCTTCCTGGCGCTGTTCGTGTCACGGAACCTGGGCTTCGAGGCCGGCGGCTGGCTGATGATCCACGGGGCGACCGAGCTCTACGCCATCGTCCTGGCCGGCGCGGCGGGCTTCTCGATCGGCTGGGCGGTCTGCTTCCCGGGCGAGCGCAGCCGGGTCGACGCAGCCGCCGAGGCGGGCCGACGCGCGGCGACGGCTATGGCCGGCGTCGTGGTGATGCTGTTCGTCGCGGGCCTGCTGGAGGGCTTCGGCCGCCAGCTGATCCAGGTCGACCTTGCGCGATACGCCATCGCCGGGACGACGCTTGCGGCCTGGCTCGCCTACTTCTACTGGCCGCGGCGGACAGCGGCGCCATGAGCCAGCAGGGTGTCCTCGGCCGCTTCCGCCGGCCCCGCGCGCCGCGCGTCCCCTACGACGGCTGGCGCGAACTCGTGACGCCGGAGGGTGTCGACCTGAAGCTCAAGGTCGGAGCCTATGCCGAACGCTTCTCGGCCCTGCTCATCGACTTCGCGATCCTGTTCGGCGGCCTGGCGCTCTTCAGCCTTGCGGCGCTGGGCGTCTTCTGGGCCACGCGCGCCACTTGGTCGGCGGAGTTCCTGGGCGTGGTCTGGCTGCTGGGCGTCTTCGTCGGCCGCAACTTCTACTTCCTGATCTTCGAGGTGGGACCTCGCGCCGCCACGCCCGGCAAGCGGGCCATGGGTCTGCGCGTGGCCGCCGCCGATGGCGGGCGCCTGACCGCTGACATGGTGTTCGCCCGCAACGCCATGCGTGAGGTCGAGGTCTTCCTGCCCCTGACCTTCTTCGCCGCCCGCGGGGAGGGGGTCGATGGCGCCCTGGTCAGCCTCGGCGCGCTTTGGAGCCTGGTGTTCGTGGTCTTCCCGCTGTTCAACCGCGACCGTCGCCGCATGGGCGACCTCGTCGCCGGCACGATGGTGGTGAAGGCGCCGAAGAAGGTGCTGCAGCCGGACCTAGCCGACACCGAGCGCACGGCGGCGCGGGGCTTCGCCTTCACCCACGCCCAGCTCGACGCCTACGGGATCAAGGAGCTGCACGTGCTGGAGGACGTGATCCGCGCCGGCGACCGCAAGTCGATGGCCGAGGTGGCGGCCCGGATCCGCGCCAAGATCGGCTGGGAAGGCCCGTCCGACGTGGCCGACCGGACGTTCCTCAACGCCTACTATGCGGCCCTGCGCGGGCGGCTGGAGAGCCGTCTGCTCTTCGGCCACCGCCGCAAGGACAAGTTCGACCGCAGCTAGCTGAAGATCTCGGCCAGCCATTGCGGACCGGCGCCCTCGCGCAGACGCCGCAGCTCGACATAGAGCACCGCCACGCCGGTCGAGCCGATCAGGGCGCTCAGCGTGTTGCTCACCACGTTGCCCACCACCTGGGCGGGACTGCGGGCCAGGGCCAGGGGATCCAGCCCGCCGCCGAAGCTAAGCGCCACCGCGATCGCCCCGACCACGGCGCCGATCACCAGGGCGATCACCCAGACCACCACGAAGAGGGCGAAGATGCGCCAGCGGTTGCCCCGCGTCAGCTCGGCGCTCCGGCTGAAGGCGCCGAAGACGCCGGTGCGGTCGGCGACGAGCGAGGGCACGGCCACGCACCAGGCGCACGCCATCATGATCCCAGGCACGATCAGGAGGATCATCCCGAACACGATCGCAATCGCGAGCAGGATGGTGAGCCCAATCAGCGGCAGGAAGGCCCGCAGCCCGGTGGCGAGGCAATCGGCGATCCCGGGCCGCTGACCGTTCATGTCCTGCACCGTGCCGTAGACAAGGGCGCCCTGCAGGATCGCGCTGGTGATCAGCGCCGCCAGACCGCTGAATCCCACGGCCTGGAAATAGCCGGGACGGAGGGAGAAGGCGGCGTCCGGGTCGATGTTGGTCGCCTGGAAATAGGCGATCACGGCCGTCGGGATGCCCGACAGCACCAGCGCCAGCAGGCCGAACGGCACGATGTTGCGACCCAGGACGGCGAACGTGCCGCTGATCACCCGTGCGATGTCGAGCTTGCTCGACTCGGTGGCGGCGATATCCGTCATTCCAGCATCCCCCTGAAGGCTCCCGTCGCGATGCTAACCACGGGTTGCGACAGCTGTCGACGCGCCGGCCGGGATGCGGGACAACCCTCGGCGTGAGCCTTGCCCTGCACACCCGCGTCGAGCGCCTCGCCCTGAAGGCCCCCTTTCGCATCTCGCGCGGCGTGAAGACCCATGCCGAGGTCGTGGTGGCCGAGCTGGACGATGGTTCCTCGCATGGCCGCGGCGAGTGCGTGCCCTATGGACGATACGGCGAGACGACGGCGTCGGTGACGGCGCAGTTGGCCGAGGCGGGGCGGCGACTGGCGTCGGGCGCCGACCTCGTGGCCGCGGTGCGCGCCATGCCGGCCGGGGCGGCGCGCAGCGCTCTGGACTGCGCCTCCTGGGACCTGGAGGCGCGCCGCGGCCGTTCCGTCGCCGCGCGGCTGGGAAGGACCCCGCCGGGCGCGATGCCCACCGCGGTGACGGTCAGCCTGGACACGCCGGAGGCGATGCACGCTGCGGCGCTGGCGGCGGCCGATGCGCCGCTGCTGAAGGTCAAGCTTGGCCCCGAGGATCCGGCCGCGCGGCTGATGGCGGTGGCCCAAGCCGCGCCCCGCGCCCGCCTGATCGTCGATCCGAACGAGGGCTGGACCCTGCCGATCCTCAAGGCCATGGCCGAGCCGATCTCGCGGCTGTCGGTCATGATGGTGGAGCAGCCGCTGCCCGCCGGCGATGACGCTGGGCTGGCGGGCCTGGAGTATCCGGCGCCGATCTGCGCCGATGAGTCGGTCCACACGGCGGCCGACGTGGCCCGGGCGGCGGACCGATATCAGATGGTCAATGTGAAGCTCGACAAGGCCGGCGGCTTGACGGAGGCGTTGGCGATGGCCGCCCAGGCGCGGGACCTGGGCCTGGGCGTGCTGGCCGGCTGCATGGTGTCCAGTTCCCTCGCCATAGCCCCGGCCATGTGGATTGGCGCGGTCGCCGAGGCGGTGGACCTGGACGGGCCCTGGTGGCTGGTCGAGGACCGCCCCGGCGGCTGTCGGATCGAGGCGGGCGTGCTCTATCCGCCACAGCCTGGCTTCTGGGGATAGCCGCGCTCGACGTTCGGTTGACAGCGTTCGCGCATCATCGATTTCATCCAACTGCAATATTCGGCGGAGGCCCTGTGCCCGGCGCGGCGGCGGAGACGGTCGGAACCCTCGAGGTCGCGCTGGAACATGCGGCGCGCCTGCTGCCCGTCGACGCCTCGGCCGCCGAGGCCCAGGCCCGCGAGATCCTCAAGGCCGTTCCCGACCAACCGCAGGCGCTGCGGTTGCTCGGCGCCGCCCTACGCCGCCAGGGCGACATCGAGGCGGCCGAGGCGGCCTATCTGCGCTCGGTGAAGGGCTCGGTGAAGGATCCCGCCCTAGTCCGGGCAGCTACCGCCCTGATGGAGAACCGCCTGGCCGCCGCGGAGCAGGCCTTGCGCGCGATCCTCATGGCGCGGCCCACCGACGTGGCGGCGATCCGTATGCTGGCCGAAACCGGCATGCGCCTGGGCCGCTACGACGACGCCGAGAACCTGCTGGCGCGCTGCGTCGAACTGGCGCCCGGCTTCACGGCGGCCCGGCACAACTACGCGACCGTCCTCTACCGGCAGAACAAGTCCCAGGCCGCCATTTCCCAGGTGAACCGGCTGCTGGCGGACGACCCGGCCAATCCCGGCTACCGCAACCTGAAGGCCGCTGCGCTCGCCCGGATCGGTGAGTACGAGCAGGCCATCGCTCTCTACGGCGCGGTGCTCAAGGACCAGCCGCGCCAGCCCAAGGTCTGGATGAGCTATGGCCATTCGCTGAAGACGGTGGGGCGGCAGGCGGAGTGCATCGAGGCCTACCGCCGCTGCGTGGCGCTGGCGCCCCAGTTCGGCGAGGCGTGGTGGAGCCTGGCCAACCTCAAGACGGTCACCTTCGATGCGGCGGACGTGGCCGCCATGGAGGGGCAGCTGAAGCGGGCCGACCTCTCCGACGAGGACCGCTTCCACCTGGAGTTCGCCCTCGGCAAGGCGCGCGAGGACGCCGGGGACTACGAGGCCTCGTTCGGCCACTACCAGCGCGGCAACGCTCTGCGGCGGCAGGCTCTCGACTACGAGGCGGACGAAACGGACGATCAGGTGCGGCGGGCCAAGGCGCTCTTCACGACGGCGTTCTTCGCCGCCCGCGCGGGGCAGGGCTCGTCCGCGCCGGACCCGATCTTCATCGTCGGCCTGCCGCGGGCGGGCTCAACGCTGGTGGAACAGATCCTCGCCAGCCACAGCCAGGTCGAGGGCACCCAGGAACTGCCCGACATCATCGCCCTGGCGCGACGCATCGGCGGCAGGGCGATGAAGGCGTCCGAGAGCCGCTATCCCGAGGCGCTGGCCGAGATGGGTCCGCGCGAGCTGACGGCGCTCGGCGAGGAGTACATGGCCCGCGCCGAGGTGCACCGGAAGCTGGGCCGGCCCTTCTTCATCGACAAGATGCCCAACAATTGGGCGCATCTGGGCCTGATCCACCTGGCCTTGCCGAACGCCAAGATCATCGACGCACGCCGCCATCCGCTGGGCTGCGGCTTCTCGGGCTTCAAGCAGCACTTCGCCCGCGGGCAGGGCTTCACCTACGATCTCTCCGACATCGGCCGGTACTACCGCGCGTATGTCGACTATCTCGCCCACTTCGACGCAATCCTGCCCGGACGGGTCCATCGCGTGATCTATGAGCGCATGGTGTCCGATCCCGAGGCGGAAACGCGCGCCCTGCTCGCCCACTGCGGTCTTCCCTTCGAGGAGGCCTGCCTGCGGTTCTACGAGAACGACCGGGCGGTTCGGACGGCCAGCTCGGAGCAGGTGCGCCGACCGATCTTCACCGACGCCGCCGACCACTGGCGGAACTACGACCCCTGGCTCGGCCCGCTCAAGGCCGCGCTGGGACCCGTGCTCGACGCATACCCGCAAGCGCCCGGAAGTTGAGGCGCTTCAGATCCTGAGGGGGACGACATGATGAACGATCAGCGGAATTTCAGGCGCGCGACGCGCTGGTCGGCGGGGCTTCTCGCCACGACCATGTTGACCGGCGCGGCCGGATCGGCCCTGGCCCAGACGTCGAGCGCGGAGCTGGAGGAGATCGTGGTCACCGCCCAGAAGCGGTCCGAGAACCTGCAGGACGTGCCGATCAGCATCCAGGCGTTGGGCAGCGAGCGGCTGGAGTCGCTGCAGGTCAACGACACCGTCGACTATGTGAAGTTCATGCCGAGCGTCACGGCGCCCACGGGCGCGCCGGGCTTCTCGAACTTCTACATGCGCGGCGTCGCTTCCGGCGAGAACAACAACCACTCGGGCCCGCTGCCCAGCGTCGGCGTCTATCTCGACGAGCAGCCGGTGACGACCATCACCGGGCCGCTGGACGTCCACATCTACGACATCGCCCGCGTGGAGGTTCTGGCCGGGCCGCAGGGCACGCTCTACGGCGCCAGCTCCCAGGCCGGCACGATCCGGATCATCACCAACAAGCCCGACGCATCGGGCTTCAAGGCCGGCTACGACCTCGAGGCGAATTCGGTCGCGCACGGCGACGTCGGCTACAGCGCCGAGGGCTTCGTCAACATCCCGCTGCATGAGAAGGCGGCGGTGCGCCTGGTGGCCTGGGCCGAACATGACGCCGGCTACATCGACAACATCCCCGGCTCGTTCGTCTACCCGACCGGCAGCATCCCGGTGAACAACGCTGGCGAGGTGGAGAACGACTACAACGAGGTCGACATCGTGGGCGCCCGCGCCGCGCTGAAGATCGACCTGACCGAGAACTGGTCCGTCACGCCCACCCTGATGGGGCAGCGGACCCAGGCGGATGGCGGCTTCGCGGCCGACCCCAGGCTGGGGGACCTCAAGGTCCAGCGGTATTACCCCGAAGGCGTGGACGACAAGTGGGTCCAGGCGGCCATGACCATCGAGGGCCAGGTCGCCAACCTCGACGTGCTGTACGCCGGCGCGCACATGCGCCGCTGGGTCGACACCGACTCTGATTATTCCGACTACAGCTACTTCTATGACACGCTGTTCGGCTATGGCGCCTACACCACCGACGACGCCGGCAACTTCATCAACACGTCGCAGTACATTCAGGGGCGCGACTACTTCAAGAAGACCAGCCACGAGCTCCGGGTCGCCAGCCCGACCGAGAACCGGTTCAAGGTGGTGGCCGGCCTGTTCTACCAGAAGCAGACCCACAACATCGAGCAGCGCTACCGGATCGACAACCTGGCCACCGCCACCGAGGTGCCCGGCTGGCCCGACACCTTGTGGTTGACCAAGCAGCTCCGGACCGACCGCGACTACGCCGCCTTTGCCGACGGCACTTTCGACCTGACGGATCAGCTGTCGATCACCGGCGGCATCCGCTTCTTCAAGTACAAGAACTCGCTCGAAGGCTTCTTCGGCTTCGGTCTCGGCTATTCATCCCGCACGGGTGTCGGCGCCTGTTTCGCTCCGACCGCGGTCGTGGAAGGCGGGCCGTGTACAAATATCGACACCACGACCGAGGGTGACGGGCACACCTACCGGATCAACGCCACTTACAAGTTCGATGACGACAAGATGGTCTACGCCACCTTGTCCACCGGGTTCCGGCCAGGCGGCGTGAATCGGCGCGGTGGCCAGCCGCCCTATGACGCGGACTTCCTGAAAAACCATGAGATCGGATGGAAGACGAGCTGGATGGGTAATCGCCTCCGGTGGAACGGCGCGATTTTCTACGAGAAGTGGAACGACTATCAATTCTCGTTCCTGGGCGCCAACGGCCTCACCGAGATCCGCAACGGCGGTAAGGCCAAGATGAAGGGTGTGGAGTCCGACATTAACTGGCTGGTGGCCGACGGGTTAACGCTGCAGGGGGCCGCGGCCTACACGGACGCCGAACTAAGTCAGGACTATATTCCCGATCCCTCCGCGCCGCCGGAGGCGCTCAAGGGCACGTCGCTTCCGGTTACCGCCAAGTTCAAAGGTAACCTGACGGCGCGCTACGAGTGGATGATCGGCGATATGGAGGCCCACCTCCAGAGTTCGGTGGTCTACACGGGCTCCGCATACCCGGACTTGCGCATCGTGGATCGGGCGGTCACCGGCAAGCTGCCCAGCTCGACCACCTTCGACTTCTCGTTCGGCGTGAACAAGGATAGCTGGCGGATCGAGGCGTTCGCCAAGAACCTGTTCGACGACGACGGGCAGAACGACCGGTTCGTGCAGTGCGCCACCGCCGTCTGCACGCGGGTCTATACGATCCCGATCCGGCCCCGGACCATCGGGGTGAAGTTCGGCCAGTCCTTCTAGGTCTCGTCCCACCAGGGATAGGCCGGCGGCATGTCCGAGGAGACCCGCCCCGGGAATCGGGGCGGGCGCTTCTCCAGGAACGCGCCGACGCCTTCGCGCACGTCCGGACCGGCGCCCAGCTGCATGGACAGCGGCCCGTCCACCTTCAGCAGGTCGAACGGATCGGGCGCGCCCGCGAACCGCCACAGCATCTGGCGGGCCAGGGCGATGGAGACCGGCGCGGTGTTCTCCGCGATCTCCAGGGCGATCTCGCGCGCCCGCGCCAGCACGGCCTCGGGCCCCACGACTTCGGCCAGCAACCCGCCGGCCTTCGCCTCCTCCGCGGTGATGAGCGTGCCGGTCAGGCACCAGCGCAGGGCTTGCGGGAGGCCTACCAGCCGGGGCAGGAACCAGGCGCTGCCGGCCTCGGGCACCAGCCCCCGCCGTGCGAAGATGAAGCCGATCTTCGCGGCCGACGAGGCGATGCGGATGTCCATCGGCAGGGTCAGGGTCGCCCCCACCCCCACCGCCGCGCCATTGATCGCGGCGATCGACGGCTTGCGGCAGTTGAAGATCGCCTCGACGAACCCGCCGCCCGCCTGCCGGGGCTGGCCCGGGGCCTGGAAGGCGACCGAGCCCTCGGCCTTGGCGTCGAAGGCGCCCGCGCCGCCGGAGATGTCGGCTCCGGCGCAAAAGCCGCGACCGGCCCCGGTGACGATCACCACCCGCACCTCGTCGTCCTGGTCCGCCCGCTGGAAGGCGTCGGCCAGTTCGGCGCCCATGACGGCGGTGTAGGCGTTCAGCTTGTCGGGCCGGTTCAGCGTGACCGTCAGGATCGGCCCGTCGACCTCGTACAGGATCGTCTCGTAGGACATGCGGCCTCCCTTGCCGTTTTCGGCATTCGGCGCGCTTGACGAGGGGGCAGGTCAACAGGCCGCGGATGGGCTATAGGCGCGGCCGTGAGGAGCCCCGCCGCCGACCCTGTCTCCATGCCTGGAAGCGATCTCGCCTGCGTCGCCTTGCGCGCCATCGCCTGGGCCGATCCGGTGGTCGTGGCCTCCGCCTTTGCGGAGGAGACGCACGCCTGCGTGCTGCTCTCGGGGGACGGGGGATGGTCCTACGTCCTGCGCCGTCCCGATGCGATGGCGGACGTCGGCCGCGACCTGTGGGCCCTGCTGGGCCGGGGCGAGATGTCTCCGGACGGGCCACCGTTCCAGGGCGGCGTGGTGGGGCTTGCGGGCTACGAACTCTCGGCCCAGCTCGAGCCGACGGCGCCCCAGGTCCGAGGCGCCTGGCCGGATCTGACCCTGCTGCGCTACCCCGCGCTCCTGGCGTTCCATGCGGGCCGGCGCCAAGCCCTGGCTGTTGGGCGGGGGCGTGACCGCGCCGCCGCCGGCGCCGCAGCCGATGGTGCGCTGGGCTGGCTGGATCAGGCGGGCGCCAAGCCCCGCGCTGGCATCCTCGCCGAAGACGTCGCGCTGTCCGTCCCCGACGAGCGCCATGCCGCGGCGGTGGCTGAGACAGTGGCGCGGATCGCCGCCGGGGAGATCTTCCAGGCCAACCTCGCCCGGCCGTGGCGCGGCCGTCTCGGCCCGGACGTCAGACCCTTCGACGTCTTCGCCCGCCTCGCCCGCCAGAGCGTGGCCGGCTATGCCGCGTTCCTGAACCTGCCGGGCCGCGCCCTGGTGTCGAACTCGCCGGAGCGGTTTCTGTCTGTCCGCCCCGGCCCCGACGGCCTCTGGGCCGAGACGCACCCGATCAAGGGCACCCGCCCGCGCGGCGCCGATGCGGCGACCGACGCGGCGCTCGCCGCCGAACTGCAGGCCAGCGAAAAGGACCGGGCCGAGAACCTGATGATCGTCGACCTGATGCGCAACGACCTGGCGCGCGTGTCGGTGCCCGGGTCGGTGCAGGTCCCGGAACTGTTCGGCCTGGAGAGCTACGCCAACGTCCATCACCTGGTCTCCCGCGTGCGCAGCCGGCTGCAGCCCGGCCGCGACGCCTGGGACGCCTTCCTGGCCGCCTTCCCGCCAGGGTCGGTCACCGGGGCGCCGAAGCTGCAGGCCATGCGCGTCATCGCGGACTACGAGGCGCCGCGCGGCCCCTATTGCGGCAGCCTGTTCTGGGCCGGCGTCGACGGCGCCCTGGACGCCAGCGTGCTCATCCGCACGCTCGCGCTGGTCGAAAATGCGGCGGGCTGGGCCTTCGAAGCGCGCGCGGGGGGCGGCATCGTCGCCGACAGCGATCCGGCGGCCGAAGTGGCTGAGACGACGGCCAAGATCGGCGCCATCCTCAAGGCCCTGATGGACGCGCCATGACCGAGATCCCGATCGACGACCGCGGTTTCACCCTCGGCCACGGCCTGTTCGAGACGGTGCTGTGGGCGGACGAGACGCTGGCGCACTGGGACGATCACGTGGAGCGTCTGGAGCGCGGCTGTCGGGCGCTACGCCTGCCGACGCCGGACCGTGAACAGCTTCGCAAGGCTGCCCTGGTCGCCTTGGACGCCGCGGGCAGCCCGATCCGCGCGGCCGTGCGTCTGAACTGGAGCGCCGGCTCCGGCGACCGCGGCCTGGATCCGCCGGCAGAGCCCAGCCCGCGCCTGACCGCCAGGGCCGCGGCGCTGGGCGCCGCGCCCGGCCCCGCCCGGCTGATCACCGCCCAGGTGCGGCGCAATGACCGCTCGCCGGCCTCGCGGCTGAAGACGCTCTCGTACCTCGACAACGTCATCGCCCGTGCCGAGGCGCGCGAGGCCGGCGCCGACGAGGCGCTGATGCTGAACACCGCGGGCGAAGTGGCCTGCGCGGCGGCGGCCAACGTGTTCTGGGTGCGGCACGACGAGGTGTTCACGCCGGACCTCGCCTGCGGCGTCCTGGATGGGATCATGCGGCGCCAGGTCATCGCCGCCTGCCATGGCCTGGGCGTCCCGCTGCAGGAGGTCTACGCCAACCCCGGCCGCATCGGGTGGACTCCGATGTTCCTCACCAACAGCCTGATGGGCGTCCGGCCCGTGGCCAGCCTGGACGGGCGCGACCTACCGAACTCGCCGCTGATCGCGGCCATCGCCAAGGCGGTCAGTCGAGCGTCGAGATGACCGCGCGCAGCGTCGAGACTAGCTGATCGATCTGCGCCTCGCTGACGATCAGCGGCGGCGACATGGCCAGGGTGTCGCCGGTGCAGCGGATCAGGATGCCCGCCTCGAACGCCGCCACCATCGCTGCATAGCCGCGCTCGCCCCCCTTCGGCGCCAGGTCGATGCCTGCCATGAGGCCCAGGTTGCGGATGTCGGTCACCAGCGGCAGATCTTTCAGGCCATGCAGCGCATCGGCCCAGGCCTCGGCCAGCGCGCCGGCCCGCGTGAACAAGCCTTCGTGGCGGTAGATTTCGAGCGTGGCCAGGCCCGCGGCGCAGGCCACCGGGTGTCCGGAGTAGGTGTAGCCATGGAAGAACTCCATGGCCGTCTCGGACCCCTCCACCACCGCATCGTGCACCTCGCGCCGCGCGAAGACCGCGCCCATCGGCAGGACGCCATTGGTGATGCCCTTGGCCGTGGTCATCAGATCGGGCGTCACGCCAAAGTACTGGGCGGCGAACGGCTGGCCCAGGCGACCGAAGCCGGTGATCACCTCGTCGAAGATCAGCAGGATGCCGTGGGCGTCGCAGATGGCCCGCAGCCGCTCCAGGTAACCCACCGGCGGCGGTATCACGCCGGCCGACCCGGCCACCGGCTCGACGATGACGGCGGCCAGGGTCTCGGCGCCATGCAAGGCGATCAGCCCCTCGAGGTCGTCGGCCAGTTCGGCGCCGTGGGGCGGCGCGCCGCGCGAGAAGGCGTTGCGGCCCACATCGAGGGTGTGCCGCAGATGGTCGGACGGGAGTAGCGGGTAGAGGCGGCGGTTGTTGACGAGCCCCCCGGCGGAAATGCCGCCGAAGCCGACCCCGTGATAGCCCTTCTCGCGGCCAACGATCTTTGTCCTCTGCCCCTGGCCGCGGGCCCGGTGATAGGCGATGGCGATCTTCAGTGCGGTGTCGACCGACTCCGACCCGGAGTTGGTGAAGAACACCCGGTCCAGGCCCTCGGGCGCCACCTTGGTCAGGGCGGTGGCGAAGTCGAAGGCGATGGGGTGGCCCATCTGGAACGACGGAGCGTAGTCCAGGGTCATCAGCTGCTGGTTGACGGCCGCCGCGATCTCGGGCCGGGCGTGACCGGCGTTCACGCACCACAGGCCCGACGTGCCATCCAGGACTTCGCGGCCGTCGTCGGCGCGGTAGTGCATCCCGTTCGCGGAGACGAGTAGGCGCGGGGCGGCCTTGAACTGGCGGTTCGCGGTGAACGGCATCCAGTAGGCCGAAAGGTCCGGGCGATTGTCGCGGTCGTAGGCCATGGGCGGCTCCGGGTCGGGCTGGCATGAAGCCAGCTTCGCAGCCCGCCTGCTAGTCCCCCGCGCCCAGCGGGCGGAAGTCCGGACCCAGCGTCCGGGCGGGCCGCCCAAACAGACCGGTCAGGGCCGTGGCGGCGGCGATCAGCCCACAGACCACGGCCGTCACCGCTGGACCCAGCGCCGCCAGCACGAAGGGCCCCGCCGCCGTGGACGCCATCATCGCCGAGATCACCAGCACCAGCCGCAGCCTCAGCACGGCCGCGTAGTCGTCGGCGTCGAGGCGGCTGCTGAAGAAGTTCAGCATCTGCAGGCCGGCGATGGAGTGGCCGACGCCCATCGCCAGCGCGGCCGTCGCCATGGCGGGAAGGCGAGCCGGCCCCGAAAGCATGGCCGCTGCTCCGACCAAGGCCTGGGTCAGCCCGATCGCCACATAGCCCTCGAACTGGCGCCTGAGCGGCCGCTGGGGCTGGGTCAGGACCACGAACGGGCCGGCCAGAAGCTCGGAGGCTGCGGCCGCGCCGAACACGACGGCCACGCCCGCCAGCCCGCTGGCGCCATCGCGGCCAGAGAAGATCAGCGGCACCGCGACCGTAAAGCCGAGCGCGTACGATCCGCCCCGCACCGCCGTCGTGACGAGCGCGCTCCAGACGCCGGGACAGGCGTTCGCCGCGTGTACGCCCCGCGCCAGGCGCCGGAAGAAGCTGGCCGGCGCGGCGTCGGCCGCCACGGCGCGCGGCCGATCCAGCCCCCGCCCCACGGCAGCGACGGCGCCCGCCGAGGCCAGGAAGCTCGCCGCGTTGACGGTCAGCAGGTGGATGGCCGGCAGCACGGCCAAGATCGCCGCCGCCAGGAACGGCCCGCTGGCCTGCGCGGCGCGGACCGTACCGTCGAACAGGCCGTTTGCGGCGCGCAGGCTGCTGGCCGGGGCGAGCGCGGGCAGGCTCGACAGGAAGACGGGTCGGTGGGTCGCCCCCATCGCCCCCAGCACCACGCTCACGGCGACCAGCAGGGGAAAGCCCAGGCCTGACGTCGCTGCGGCGGCCACGACGACCAGGCAAGCGGCGGCCGAAAGCAGGTCGACGCCGACCAGGAACCCGCGCCGGGGCAATGCCTCCACCACCGGTCCGCCCAGGATGCTGACCGCCAGGATGGCCGCCGACTGCGCCGTCACCATCAGCGAGGCGTTCGGCCCCGCCATCTCCGCCGCGAGCCAGAGGGCGCCGACCCCGTAGAGCTGCCCGCCGATGGCCGACAACGCCAGGCCGACCCACAGGACGCGGATCCGCCGGTCCCGCAGCAGCTCGACGTAGGGGTGGGCCATGTCGGGGAGTGTCGCGCCCGAATCGGGCCTAACGCCAATGGAGGTTCCGGGGCGGGATGGTGCAGGCGATGACCAGCGCCGGCCGAGCTATCTGGCCGTCCAGCTGGGCTGGCCGATGCCGTCGGTGCGGCAGGGACGACCGTGGAGGCAGACCTCGCGGAACTGGTAGAGCCAGGCCGCGGTCGGCGGGTTCACCCAAGAGCCCTGGGCGAACATGCGCAGGATCGCCGGCCCGCCCGCGGGATTGCGCACCCGGCGCGGCGCCCGGGGATGGTCCAGGTCGGCGAGGGGGATATGCCAGGCGGCGTGCACCTCCTCAGGATTGGGGACGATGCTGACGGGCTCAGGCGTCCAGAAGACGACAGGCGTCACCACGTGGCCGCCCAAGGTGACGAAGTCGTCCAGCAGGCCCAGGGCCGCCTCGCGGGACAGTTTGACGCCGAGCTCCTCGTCCGTCTCGCGCCGGGCCGTGTCGACGGCGTCCTCGCCCGGGTCGACGTTGCCGCCTGGCAGGGCATAGTTGCCGGCCCCGCGGCGCATGTGGAGCGCGCGTCGGGTCAGCAGAAAGGCTGGTCCGGCCGGCGTCGGAGACAACACGATCGCCACGGCCGCGCGACGGCGGCCCTCGGCTTCGATGGCGATCCGCTCGAACCCCGCCAGGTGGCCCTCGATCCGGGTGCGCAGCGCGTGCATGCGGTGACTGTAGCGCGGCGCCCTAGCGTCAGGGCCAGTCCTACGGGGCTTTCAACGTCGCGCACTGCCGGGCCGACAGATCCTTCGGCGGCGCGGTCTCGCCCGCGGGGACATTGCGCTTGAACGTGAAGGCGGCGAGCAGCGGGGTCTCCTCGTCCGAGAAGATGTCCTTGGGCATGGCGCGCAGTGCGATCACCACGTCGATGGCGCCCGGCGGCGTAAGGGTCGCGCCGAAGTTCCACGGCCTTCCCGGCTCCCGGGCATGCAGGACGTAGGTGCCGCTGCTGGGCGAGTGGGCCTTCATGCCCTCGCCGCTCAGGCCCTCGCCCTTGATCCGGTAGAAGAAATCGGCGTCGCCGTCGGCTTCCAGCCAGAGGGCCAGCTCGTGATAGTCGTCCTCGCCGACGGTCTCGTCGATCCAGGCGCAGACTTGGACCGCGCGAGCCGGGGCGGCGGCGGTCGCCAGGAGCGCCAGGCCGGCCAGCAGGACTTTCAGCATCGTGGGCCCTTCCGATGGCCGAGCCTATGACGTTTGGCGTTCGGGCGCGATTGGAGTCATGCTTCGGCCGGACGGAGGATCTGCGCAAAGACGCGAGGCCCCGGAGGAGGAACCATCATGGCGGACGGCGCGGCCAACCTGCGTGACCTGGCGTATTCCACGCCGCTCGAGGATCTCAATCCGGGCGATCCGGACCTCTTCCTGCACGACGCCTTCTGGCCCTACTTCGAGCGGCTGCGGCGGGAACAGCCGGTGCACTGGTGCAAGGACAGCGAGTTCGGGCCCTACTGGTCGGTGACGCGCTACCAGGACATCATGGCCGTGGACACCAACCACGCGGTCTTCTCGTCGGAGGCGGCGCTGGGGGGCATCACCATCCGCGATGCCCGGCCCGACCTGCGCCGGCCCAGCTTCATCGCCATGGATCCGCCGCGCCACGACGTGCAGCGCAAGACCGTGAGCCCCATCGTGGCGCCGCAGAACCTGGCGCTGATGGAGCCGATCATTCGCGAGCGGGCGGCGAAGATCCTGGACGAATTGCCGGTGGGCGAGACATTCGACTGGGTTGACCGCGTCTCGATCGAGCTGACCACTCAGATGTTGGCGACGCTGTTCGACTTCCCATTCGAGGAGCGGCGCAAGCTGACGCGCTGGTCCGACGTGGCCACGGCCTTGCCCGTGCCGGGCGGGATCGTCGAGACCGAGGACCAGCGCCAGGCCGAGCTGATGGACTGCCTGGCCTACTTCACCCGCCTCTGGAACGAGCGGGTGAACGCGCCGCCCAGGGGCGACCTGGTGTCGATGATGGCCCACGGCGAGGCGACGCGGAACATGACCCCGGACGAGTACCTGGGGAACATCATCCTGCTGATCGTCGGCGGCAACGACACCACCCGGAACTCGATCAGCGGCGGTCTCTTTGCCCTGAACCAGTTCCCCGAAGAATACGACAAGCTGCGCGCCAATCCCGAGCTGATCGCCAGCATGGTGCCCGAGATCATCCGCTACCAGACCCCGCTCGCGCACATGCGCCGCACGGCGCTGCAGGACACCGAGATCGCCGGGCAGCCGATCCGCAAGGGCGACAAGGTGATCATGTGGTACGTCAGCGGCAATCGCGACGAGACGGCCATCGAGAATCCGGAGGCCTTCATCATCGACCGGGAACGCCCGCGCCAGCACCTGTCGTTCGGCTTCGGCATCCATCGCTGCGTCGGCAACCGCCTGGCCGAGCTGCAGCTCAAGATCGTCTGGGAAGAGATCCTCAAGCGCTTCCGCCACATCGAGGTCGTCGGCGAGCCCAAGCGCGTGCGCTCGAGCTTCGTGAAGGGTTACGAGACGCTGCCGGTGCGCATCCACGCCTGAGACGCGGCAGTACGCGCAATCGCTTCCCTTCCTGCCGGGCTTCCGGGATGCTGCCGGCCGCTTAACGAGTCGAGGGAAAAGCGATGAAGACCCGGGCCGCCGTCGCCTTCGAGGCCAAGAAGCCGCTGGAGATCGTGGAACTGGACCTGGAAGGTCCGCGGGCCGGCGAGGTGCTGGTGGAGATCAAGGCCACCGGCGTCTGCCACACCGACGCCTACACCCTCGACGGACTGGATTCCGAGGGCATCTTCCCATCGATCCTGGGCCATGAGGGCGCCGGTGTCGTGGTCGAGGTGGGCCCCGGGGTGACCTCGGTGGCCGTCGGCGATCACGTGATCCCGCTCTACACGCCCGAATGCCGGCAGTGCAAAAGCTGCCTTTCGCGCAAGACCAACCTCTGCACGGCGATCCGCGCGACCCAGGGCAAGGGGCTGATGCCCGACGGGACCAGCCGGTTTTCGTACAAGGGCCAAACGGTCTTCCACTACATGGGCTGCTCGACCTTCTCGAACTACACGGTCCTGCCCGAGATCGCGGTGGCCAAGATCCGCAAGGACGCGCCGTTCGAGACCGCCTGCTACGTGGGCTGCGGCGTCACGACCGGGGTGGGGGCGGTGGTCAACACCGCGGACGTGGAAGCCGGCGCCAACTGCATCGTGTTCGGCCTGGGGGGCATCGGCCTCAACGTGATTCAGGGGCTTCGGCTGGTGGGCGCCGGCATGATCGTGGGCGTCGACCTCAACCCCGCGCGCGAGGAATGGGGCCGCCGCTTCGGCATGACCCATTTCGTCAATCCGAAGGACGTCGAGGGCGATCTCGTGGCGCACCTGGTCGCGCTCACCGACGGCGGCGCGGACTACACCTTCGACGCTACGGGCAATACGACGGTCATGCGCCAGGCGCTGGAGGCCTGCCACCGCGGCTGGGGCGAAAGCGTGATCATCGGCGTCGCCGAGGCCGGCAAGGAGATCGCCACGCGGCCGTTCCAGCTGGTCACCGGTCGGGTGTGGAAGGGCACGGCGTTCGGGGGCGCCCGCGGGCGAACCGATACGCCGAAGATCGTCGACTGGTACATGGACGGGAAGATCGAGATCGATCCCATGATCACCCACAAGCTGCCGCTGGATCGGATCAACGAGGCCTTCGATCTCATGCATGCGGGCGAAAGTATTCGAACCGTGGTCGTCTACTGAGGTTCTCTGCCCGCCCCGCGGGAAGTGAATGTTGGATCAATCTTGGATTGTCAGTCGTCTCTGGAAAGGTAAGGTTGTCCGGCTGGAGTTGATGGGGGACGCACGCCGGTGCGAGTTTCGACGGCGATCTCGTCCGTCTTCGGGTGGACGCGAATACGGACGTTCGCACTTGCCGCGGGTCTCGGCAGCCTGATCGCGCTCACTCGGATTTCCCTCCAGACGGCCTTCGGCCCCAACGCACCTTTCCTCCTCGCCTGGCCCGGCATGATGCTGGCGGCCTTCATCGGCGGCTTCTGGCCGACGATCTTCGTCGCGGGCGTCGGCTTCCTGGTGGGGCAGTGGGTCCTGGAGACCGCGGAGGCACGCCCCATGGGCCCCGGCGCCATCATCGTCTACGGGGCCTTCGCGCTCGTGTTCGCCATCGCAGGCGGCGCCCGCCAGCGGGGGCTGAGGCGCGCGCAGGCCCAGGCGCAGCGCATGGCGGAACTGCAGCGGCAGATGGTGCGGGTCTCGCGGCTGAACGCCATGGGTGAGATGGCCGGCTCCCTCGCCCACGAGCTGAACCAGCCGCTGACCGCGATCGCCAACTACCTCAATGCCGCCGAGCAACTGCTGGGCCGCGAGGATGTGCCGGCGCCGCGCGTGAGCGAGTTGGTCCGCAAGGCGGGCGACCAGGCCGTCCGGGCGGGGCGGATCGTGGCGCGGGCGCGGGCCAGCCTGGACCGCGGCGAGATCGTCGCCGTGGAAGAATCGGTCCCCGACCTGGTGCAGGAGGCCGTCGAGGTCGCGCGGGCTGGGATCGCCCGCGACAGCGTGGTCATCCGCTACGAGTTCGACCGGGCCGCCGATCGCGTGCTGGCGGACCGGCTTCAGGTCCAGCAGGTGATCCTGAACCTGGTGCGCAACGCCGTGGAGGCGATGGCCGAACGCACCCGGCGGGAACTGAAGATCGCCGCTCGCGCCGCGGAGCCGGGCCTCGTCCAGCTCAGCGTCGCCGACACGGGCCCCGGCATTTCACCCGAGGTGGCCGACCGCCTGTTCCAACCGTTCGTGACCGGCAAGCCGGACGGTATGGGCGTGGGCTTGTCGATCTCGCGGAACATCGTCGAAAGTCACGGGGGACGGATGTGGGTCGAAGGCAATGCCGACGGTGGCGCGACCTTCCATTTCACGTTGAAGCGTGCGGGGCGGGAGGCCTGACATGACGCTGGGGGGGACGGTCCACATCATCGACGACGACGATGCGGTGCGGGACTCGCTCGCCACCTTGCTGGATGCGTCGGGGTTTGCGGTCAGCGCTTATGCGTCGGCCGCCGCCTTCCTCGACGGCATCGAGACGGCGGTCAGCGGCTGCGTCGTCACCGATGTGTGCATGCCCGAGATCAGCGGTCTCGAACTGCTCCGGCGGCTGAGCGACCGCCTGCCGCAGTTCCCGGTGATCGTGCTGACCGGGGAGGCGGACGTGCCGACGGCGGTGGAGGCGCTCAAGAACGGGGCGTTGGACCTGATTGAAAAGCCGTATTCGGCCGAAACCATCGTGGCGGCCGTGCGTCAGGCGCTGACCCAGCTCGAAGTTCGCAGCGACTTGGACAGCCGCCGCAATGAAGCGGCGGAGCGGCTGGCGGCGCTGTCGGCGCGCGAGCGCGAGGTCTTGGACGGCGTCGTCCGGGGCCTGTCGAACAAGGAGATCGCCCGCGAGCTCGGCATCAGCCCCCGCACCGTCGAGGCCTACCGCGCCAACCTGATGATGAAGATGGGCGCCGACAGCCTGTCCGACCTGGTCCGGATGGCGATCGAGGCGAGCGCGGGTCGCTAGGCCGCGGCGTCCAGGGCCGCCTGCACCGCCTCGACCAGGAACTCCGGCGCAAACGGCTTCTCGATCACCGCCCGGGCCCCTTGGGCCAGGGCCTCCTGGGCCAGGGTGCGGCTGGCGCGGGCGGTGACCACCAGCACGGGGATATGCATGTTCCGGGCGTTGAACGCCCGCAGCAGCTGCAGCCCGTTCATCTCGGGCATCTGGATGTCGGTGATCACGCATCCCGCCAAGCCGCGCTCGGCCTGGGACAGGAACGCCTGCGCCGTGGCGTAGGTGGTGACGTCGAAGCCGCGCGTCTCCAGCATGATGGCGAGCGAGTCGCGCACCGCCTCATCGTCGTCGATGACATGCACAGCCGGGGGCGCCATGGCGTCGCGATCGGCTTTCCTGGCTGGGTGAACGCCGTTCAGGCGAGGGACCGGGATCGTGACGCCAAACGCCGGTCGCCGAAATCCCGGGCGGTCACCTACGGGATTCTACGGTAGCCGCGGGCGGCTTATACGGCGCCGTCCTCGACGATCATCCTGGCCCCCTTCTCCGCGATCATCATCGTTGGCGAGTTGGTGTTTCCGGAGGTGATCGCGGGCATCACGGAAGCATCGGCAATCCGCAGCCCCCCAATCCCGTGCGCTTTCAGGCGGGCGTCGACGACCGCGAGCGGGTCGGTGGCCAAGCCCATCCTCGCGGTTCCCGCCGGATGGAAGATCGTCGTGCCGAGCTGCCGCGCCGCCGCCAGGATCTCTTCGTCGCTTGTGGCCGCCGAACTCTGTCCCCGCTCCCGGGCCCCATAGCGCCGCAGCGGCTGCTGGCCGGCGATCGTCCGCACGAGCCGCAGCGATTCCACCGCGACGCGTTGGTCCTCGAGCGTGGCGAGGTAGTTGGGCTGGATCGCCGGGGCTGCCGCCGGGTCGGGATTGCGGGCATGGATGCCGCCCCGGCTGGTGGGCCGCAAGTTGCAGACGCTGATGGTGATGGCCGGGAAGGCGTGCAGCGGATCGCCGAACTTCTCCAGCGACAGCGGCTGGACGTGGAACTGCAGGTTCGGCGTCGCGTGCTCCGGCGAGGACCGGGCGAAGGCGCCCATCTGGGACGGCGCCATGGACATCGGCCCCTTGCGGAAGGCCGCGTACTCCAGCGCCATGAGCGGCCGCCGCCACCAGGACCTGTAGAGCGCGTTCATGGTGGGCACGCCCGACACCTCGAAGATCGGCCGGATTTGCAGGTGGTCCTGGAGGTTCTCGCCGACGCCGGGCAGATGGCGGAGGGTTTCGATCCCCAGGCCGGCCAGCCGTGAGCCATCGCCGATGCCCGACAGTTCCAGCAGGTGCGGGGTTCCGACCGCGCCGCCCGCCAGCACGACCCCGTCGCGCGCCCGGGTCTCGAACGTCTCGCCGCCCCGCCGCCAGCGCACGCCGACCGCCCGACCGCCCTCGATCAGGACCTTCTCGACATGGGCAGCGGTCTCCAACCGCAGGTTCGGACGCCGAAGGGCAGGCTTCAGGAAGCCGGCCGCCGCGCTCCACCGCCGGCCTGCGCGCTGGTTCACCTGGAAATAGCCGCTGCCGGCGTTGTCGCCGGTGTTGAAGTCGACCACCCGCGCCACCCCAGCCATCTCGGCCGCCTCGGCGAAGGCGTCCAGCACCCGCCAGCGCATCCGCGGATGCTCCACCCGCCAGGCGCCGCCCTGGCGGTGGTGCTCGTTGGGCGGCGCGATGTGGTCTTCCTGGTCGAGGAACAGCGGCAGGACGTCGTCCCAGCCCCAACCCAACAGTCCTCGCTGCCGCCAGCCGTCGTAGTCCGCGGCCTGGCCGCGCATGTAGATCATGGCGTTGATGGCCGAGCAGCCGCCGATCACCTTGCCACGCGGATAGCGCAGGCTGCGCCCGTCCAGGCCCGGGATCGGATCGGTCTCGAACATCCAGTCCGCGCGCGGATTGCCGATCGAAAAGAGATAGCCGACGGGGATGTGGAACCAGATCCAGTCGTCCTTGCCCCCGGCCTCCAGCACCAGGACCCGGCGCGTGGGGTCTGCCGACAGCCGGTCGGCCAGCACGCAGCCGGCGGAACCGGCGCCCACTACGATGACGTCGGCGGAGGTGGAGATGGCCAGGGCCCGGCTCCTCGTTCGGTTGGCTTGGCGGGCGTTCTAGCGGAGGTCGCGCCGGGCGCCCATCTAGGGGCGCCGGAGAGCTTCAGTGTCAGTCGCCGAGATCGTTCCCTTCGCCCGTGCGCCACGCGCCGGGCGCGACGCCCAGGGCGCCCATCCCATCCTCACCGTCCGCGCCGGCGCCGTCAGGGTTCGACACCAGGCCGCAATGTCGTTCGACCTGTCCTACGCGGGCGACCGGCCGATGCTGCTCTACGTCTTCCAGGCGCCGAGGTCGGCGGCGGAACAGGGGTGCCGGCCGGGCGCCTTCGCCCTGCTGAAGCCCGGCACGTCGCTGGAGATCCATCATCCCGAGCCTATGGAGGTGCTGGCCGTCGCCTACGATGGCGATCGGGACCTCGTACTGGGGGACCTGGAGGATGCTCCACCCGGCGCGAGCGACCCCGGCGTCCGCCTGCTGGCCCAGGAGATCCGCCGGGTCCTGCGCGAAGAGGACGCTTCGGACCCCCGCTATGTAGAGACCCTTGCCGAGAGTCTGCTAGTGCGAGCGGCCGCCGTCGCGGCCTCGCCCCAGTCCGCCGCCGCCACCCGCGCGCTGACGCCGCACAAGCTGCGGCGCCTGACCGCCTTCATCGACGCCAACCTGGATCGACCGCTGCAGGTGGCGGAACTTGCGGCGGTGGTCGGTCTCAGCCGCGCCCATTTCACGCGCGCGTTCCAGAGCGCGGTCGGCCAGACGCCCCATCGCTTCGTGCTCTCCCGCCGCCTGGAGGAGGTTCGATCGGCGCTGGAGGCGACCGCGGACGATCTGTCGCCCCTCGCCGTCCGCTACGGCTTCTCCAGCCACGCGCACATGTCGTCGGCCTTCCGCGCCGCCTATGGCGCGACGCCGTCCAGCTATCGGCGCGGCCTGGCAGCCAGCAGACCCCGGGCGCTGCCCGCCTCCTGAAACGCCGACGCGCCCGGAGCGTGCTCCGGACGCTGGCGTGCTGAATCCGATGAAGGCTCCGACGCCCCGCCCGGGTGGGGGAAGGGCGAGGCGCCGGAGCGGGCCTCAGGCTGGGGGAGCGCTAGAGGCCGAGCTTGTAGCGGAAACCCACGGTCACCGCGTTGGTGTGATAGTCGCCGTCGAAACGGGTCGGGCCAGCGCCGGCCTTCACGTCCGTCACCGCCAGGTAGCGGTAGGCGATCTCGCCGGTGAGGCGGTCGCTGAACGGATGGGCCACGCCGGCCTTCAACTGATAAGCGAAACCGGTGTCGTCCTCGCCGCGCGACTTGACCTGCGCCAGGCCGATGCCGGCGCCGACGAACGGCTGCCACGCGCCGCCGCGGTTGAAATCGTAGTAGCCGTTGACGAAGCCGCCGACGGTGGAGGTCTTGCCGGGAACGGAGCCCTTGTTGTCGGCGCTGAGATAGGCGATCTCGGCCTCGGCCCGCAGGTTGTTGGCGAATTCGCGCCCGACGGCGCCGCTCACGGCCCAGCCGGTGTCGCCCTTGCGGTCAGGCGTGGCGTCGAGACGGCTCTCGAAGGTCGCGCCGGCGTTACCCTGGACATACCAGTTGGCGTCCTGCGCCGAAGCGGCGCCGGCGGCGAAGGTGGTCGCGACGGCCACAGCCGCCAGAGTGAGAGACTTCATGTGGTTTTCTCCTTCCCCGGTTCGCCCGGGATTGACGGGAAGGAGTTGGGGCCGCCGGGGCTGGGTCGCTTCCACGCAACGCGCGCACTTTCAAAGCTGTGCGGAAAAGCGCTGCGCGGGCGTCGGCCCCGCCCGCGATCGCGCGCCGTGCCTTCGATTTCAGGTGAAACAGCTTGGCTAATCCCCCATCTTTCGCCATGCCGCGGGAAGAGAGACGCGCGTTCAGCCCGCGATAATTGAGGAGGAGATCCCTTGGCGCCTTCCGGGCCGTCCAGGAAAGCTGCGGACGACGGCGCGCTGGTCCAGGCCTTCTTCGAGAAGCGCGAGAGCCTTCTGCTGTTCCTCGCCTCGCGAACGCGCTGCATGGCCACCGCCGAAGACCTGATCCAGGATCTCTACCTGAAGCTCGCCGCCATGGACGCCGGGACCGACGTTCGCGCCCCCTCGGCCCTGCTCTATCGCATGGCCGCCAACCTCATGATCGACCATGTGCGTAGCACCCAGCGCTCGTCGCGGCGCGCCGGCCAATGGCGGATGGAGACGCGCGCCCTGCTCTCGGGCGAGGACATCGTGGACGAACCTGCCGCGGACGAGGTCGTGGTCGCCAAGGAACGGGTCCGCCAGCTGGCCGAGGCCGTGGCCGCCCTGCCGCCGCAGATGGGTCGGGCGTTCCGGCTCCATAAGCTCGAGGGGATGAGCCAGGCTGAGACCGCCCAGGCGATGGGCGTTTCGGTCAAGATGATCGAGCAGCATATCCAGGCGGCGATCCGCAACCTCTCGCAAAGGCTGCGGACATGACCGGCAGAGAATTTTCCGGCACGCCTAGGGGCGCGGCCGAGCGGCGCCGTCTCATCGGCTGTCCAGCGCCGTTCGCGTGGATTTGATGGACGGGCCGATGAGCAGCATGGCGACGCAGGAGGAACGGGCGATGGCCGATGCCGCCGCTTGGCTCGCGCGCCTGCAACGCGCCGACGTCAGCGAGCGCGACGGCCTCGAGTTCGAGGCCTGGCTCGCCGCCGCGCCAGCCCACAAGACGGCCTACCGGCGGACGCTGGCGATGTGGCACGAGTTCGAGAGCTGCACCGACGAGGTCCTGACCGAACTGACGACCCAGGCGCGTCACGAAACGCTCCGGCGGACGCCGACCCGGCGCGGATGGATGGTTGGGGCCGGCGGCGCGGCCCTAGCCGCGGCTCTCGCCGTGGCTGTCGTGCCGGGCCTCGTGACCGAACCCGCCGCCCAGACCTTCGCCACCGGCAAGGGCGAACGGCGCAAGATCACGCTCGCCGACGGTTCGATGATCGATCTCAACGCCGAGACGAGCCTCAGCGTGCGGCTGACCCGATCGGCGCGCGAGGTGACCCTCGCGGACGGCCAAGCCATCTTCGACGTGACCCACGATCCCGCACGGCCGTTCACCGTGGCGGCTGCGGGCCGTATCGTCCGCGTCGTCGGCACCCGGTTCGACGTCCGCAGCCGGCAGGGCGAGCTGGCCGTCACCGTGGCGGGTGGCAAGGTCCGGGTGGCTCCGGCGACCTCGACGGCGCCGGGTCGCGCCTTCCTGCTCACACCGGGGCAGCGGCTCGAGGTGGACCGCGCCGGCGTGGAACAGCTGAAGGCCGTCGATCCCGAGGAAACCCTGGGCTGGCGCATCGGCCGTCTCGTCTATCGGGGCGAACCCCTGGCGAACGTCGTCGCCGACCTAAACCGCCAGTTCGAGCACCAGATCGAGATCTCGGACCCCGAGCTGGGCAAGATGCCCATCACCGGGGTCATCGTCGTCGACGATCAGGCGGCGGTCATGGCGCGCCTGACCTTGATGCTGCCCATAAGATCGGTGCCGTCCCAGCGGGGCCTGCTGCTTCTTCGCAAGTAAGGTCAGGGGCTCAAGGGGACGCTGAGCGTCGCCGAGCCCATGCTTTCACCCGCGATGAGAATTTTTTTAGGGTCGACCTAGGGATGGTGGCGCGGCGTGACGTCTCCCCCGCGACCTACGGCTTTCTGGAGAAGCAAGGTCGGAAAATCGCGCCGTGACCCGGCGCAACAGTCAGATGCGGCGCGCGTTCCGAGCCCACGGTCGCGCCGGGTAAGACTGAGCGCGGCCCTGGCGGGAGAGCGTCCAGGGCCGCGCCTCTCCATGCGTCACAATGTGGATTTGGCCGGAACAGCCAAGGATGTTAACGTGTCCTTGTTGTCGCGGCCGGCTCGGGCCGCGCGCAAAGGCGCGTGCTGGTTCTCCAGTCCGGTTTCGCGCACGAGACCACCGCCCCGGCCTGAGGACGTCACACCTCGGTCGGGGCTTCTTGTTTCTGCTCCCAAGGGTGACGTCGAGCGGCTCACGCCCCTTCCGACGATCGGCAGAATGACGCCCCTGCCGATGCGATGAGCCCAGTTGTGTAGGTCACAGGCGCTCCGCTGAAGGATCTCTCTGGCGTCCGGATGCGCGTGCGCCAATCTCGCGCGTCAGTGCGACAGCGACGGAAGACCTCGGTTCACAAGGAACGAGATGGCGGTGAGAGAGGGATTCGAACCCTCGATAGAGTTTCCCCTATACACGCGTTCCAGGCGTGCGCCTTCAACCACTCGGCCACCTCACCACACGCCGCGCGGGGGAGTGGGGCCCCGGCGGAAGGCGGGCATATACCGTCAGGAGGTCTTCCGGGGCAAGCGGCGGTTCATCGCCTGTCGCAGGCGGGCCGGATCGAACAGCGACAGGCCCTGGGCCACGACCAGGCGGGCTTCGAGCCGCCGGGAGTCGGCGCGCCAGCGGGCGAGGCCGCGGGCAGCGTCAGGGCGGCCCCCGCGGACTGCCGCCTGGAGGTCCCGGAGCGTCCGGTCGGCCCCGCGCAAACGGGCGATCTCGGCGGGCTGGCCGACATAGCGCTCGTCGATCAGGAACAGCCGGGCGCGCGCGGCGGCGATCATCAGCACGGCGGTCGGTCGGTCGCCCGCGGCAAGCGCGGCTTCGGCGCTGGCCACCGCGCGGCGGGCGTCGTCCAGCAGCCGGCCGGGGGACATGGGCTCGCTGGGCGTGGCCGGGCAGGCCGCCGGATCCAGCGCCTGGACATAGTCGGCTAAGCCCTGCAGCACAGCGCCGGGCGGCTCGCGGCCGTCGAACTCCTCGACCACGAGCCCCCGGATGAAGGCCGGCAGGTCGCCGGCTGTGATCTTCAGCGCCGAGCGTGGGCCCGAAAGGTCAGGGATGGGCCTGGGGTCGTGGACGCCGTTCCCGCGGCGGCTGGAGAACAGGGAAAGGGTCACATCGGCGGTGCCGGGCTCGCCCGAGGCGCCGGGGAACTGGAAGTCGGGATTGTCGCGGCCGGCGCGGTGGCAGCTCTCGCACGACAGGCCGGCGCGCGCCGCCTGACCGCCCAGCAGCAGCGGCGTACGGAACGCCGCGCGGCCGATTTCCACCGACCGCGCCGAGGCCGGGTCGGTCGGGACCTTCAGGCATTCGGTCGGCTGGGTGGCGAAGACACGCACAGGGTCGGTCGTCGGCGGAACCCACGACAGGGCCTGCAGCGGTGGGCGGGAATCGGCGGCCAGCGCCGTCGCCGCGCCGGTGAATGCGATCGCGAGCCCTAGAGCCCGGGCTCGCCGCCGGCGTCGATCCAACGGCGCAACTCCTCGGCCTCGGCGCAGCCATACGCGCAGATGCGGTCCAGGGCCGCCAGCATCAGGCGCGCGCCGGCGACATCGCCCCGCTCCACCTTCAGCTCGCCATAGTATTCGGTGGCGCCGCGATGAGCCGGGGCGATGGCGAGCGCCTGCCGGTAGTAGCCCTCGGCCCGGTCGAACCGGCCCTTCTTGCGCCAGGCATAGCCCTGGTATGTCAGGATGTCGGGGTGCGGGCCGAAGGCGGCCCGGGCCGCGTCCAGCGAGGCCAGGGCCTCGTCGTAGCGCTTCTCGTTGATCAGGCCGACAGCCTGGACGTAGGCCCGGTCCCCGGCGGCGGCGAACAGCAGGGAGCCGCCCTCCAGCGCCGCGCTGGGCTGGCCCGCGGCGGTTCCGCCCGCCAACGCCTTCTCGACCTCCGCGGTGAGCGATTGAAGCGCCGCCGCATCGCAGCCGGCGCCGCAATCGGCGGCCTTGGCCCTCAGCCAGGCGAGTTGCTCCTGCGCCTTGGGATCCTTGAGGTTGGCCAGCGCCATGCCGAGGCCGGCGCGGCTGGGCAGGTCGTCGGGCGACAGCTTGACCGCCCGTTCGTAGGCTTTGCGCGCCCCCTTCCAGTTCTGGGCGCCCGCCTGGGCCACGCCGAGCAGCCGCCAGCCGTCGACATTGGTGGGCGCGGCGTCGGTCACCCGCTGGGCGGCGCGGGCGGCGGCCTTGTAGTCCTTGGCCTGGATCGAGGCGACGGCCTTGGCGTACTCCTCTGCCGGGTCGTAGGCGGGGGCCGAGGCCGAGGGCATGGCCATTCCGGTCCCGCCGCCGCTGCCGGCCGCGAGCGCTCCGGCGGTGGTCAGGCCGGCGAGCGCGCCGGCGAGCAGCATGATCCTGAGCGACCGCATCGCGCGTCCTCCTCCCAGGTCTGGTTTGCGTGTATGCCGGGCTATGTCGCCGCCGTTCAGGCGAGCTTGGCAAGGTGCAAAACGGCGTTCGGCGCCCTATCTGGTCGCCCACCGACCCTGCGGAGACGCGCATGCTCTTCAAGAAGCCCATGGATCTGCCGACGGCCGAGACCGCCCTGCCGGGACGCGCCCACGCGATTCCCACGGCCGGCACGCACTTCGTGAACGGCCGGGACCTGAAGGGACCGTATCCCGAGGGCCTGGAGAGCGCCTACTTCGCCATGGGCTGCTTCTGGGGCGTGGAGCGGGTCTTCTGGCAAATCCCTGGCGTTCACGTGACCGCGGTGGGCTACCAGCAGGGGATAACGCCCAATCCCACCTACGAGGAAGTCTGCTCGGGCCGCACCGGCCACGCGGAGTCGGTGCTGGTTGTCTACGACCCGCGGGCCGTGAGCTATGCGGCCCTGCTGAAGGTTTTCTGGGAAAACCACGACCCGACCCAGGGCATGCGCCAGGGGAACGACGTGGGCACGCAGTATCGCTCCGGCATCTACGTCACCAACGACGCCCAGGCGGCTGAGGCCGAAGCCTCGCGCGAGGCCTACCAGGCGGCCCTGTCGAGCGGCGGGCTCGGCCGGATCACGTCCGAGATCGCGCCGGCGGGGCCGTTCTATTTCGCCGAGGACTACCACCAGCAGTACTTGGCCAAGAACCCGAACGGCTACTGCGGCATCGGCGGCACCGGGGTCTCGTGCCCAGTCGGTGTCGGCGTCGGCGCCTAGAGCCGGCGACGATGACGCGGGAGGAGGTCCAGGCCTGTGCGATGGCCCTGCCGGCGGCGACGCATGTGGTCCAGTGGGGCGGGTCCGACGTCTACAAGGTAGGCGGCAAGGTCTTTGCCATCTGCGGCCTCCGCGGCGGGCTGTCGTTCAAGGTCTCGCCGATCGGGTTCGAGGTGCTCACCCGCGGCGGGCCGGCGCGCCAGGCGCCCTACCTGGCCAAGGGGCATTGGGTGATCGTGGATCTGGAGGATCTGGAGCCGTCCGACGCGATCGGCTGGATCGAGACCGCCCACAGCCTGATCGCGGCAAAGCTCACGAAGGCGACGCGGGCGGAGCTGGGGCTTTAGTTTCCAGCAGCTGGCGGAATTCGTGGATGGCGACGGCTGCGGGCGAACTGCGCTGGCGCCAGAATAGCAGGGCCACTGCGCCCAGGGTGGCGGCCATGAACGACCAGGGACCGAATAGCCAGGCCGCGGCCGCCAGGGCGAAGTAGTAGCCTCGGACGCCTGAGTTGAACGAGCCCAGCGCCGGATTCAGCAGCCGCGCCAGGAGCACGCCGTAGGTGGAGCGCTGGTCCTCGGCCAGCGGCTCCGGCGTCGCGCCCACTGCGGCGAGGCAGTAGTTGAGCTGGCGGATCGACCAGATGAAGTCCAGCAGCCCGCGGGCCAGGGCGACTACCACCAGGGCCAACTGCACCTCGAAGAGCAGCCGCGTCGAGGTCTTCACCACTTCCAGCGCCGAGACCGAGCGAAAGGTGGAATCGCCTCCGAACAGCGCGCCCGCCGCGGCGGCGATCAGCAGCAGGTTGGACGAGGCGAAGAACGACGCCGAGTTGAGGGCGTGGCCCAGCAGCTGGCCGTCCATCAGGCGCACCTCGCGCCCGGTCATCTGGGTCATCCAGGCCGTGCGGATGACGGTCATGTCGGTGTTGAGGACGCCGCCCCGCCGCTTGCCGAACATCGTCAGCAGGGGCTCGTAGAAGAACCAGGCCAGGGCGAACACGCCGAGGGCGATGATGTCCAGAAGGTCCATGTCAGTCCTCGAGGATCAGACTGTGCTTCCGGTTGTCGGGCAGCAGGAAGATCATGAGGAACGCCACCGCCATCCCCAAGGCGACATAGACGTAGAACCCGCTTTCGACCCCTGCCCGCTTGAAGGCGAGCGCGATCGGCTCGGCCGTGCCGCCGAAAATGGCGGTGCCCATGCCATAGGGCAGGGCGACGCCCAGGGCGCGGACGTTGGCGGGGAACAGCTCGGCCTTCACCACCGCGCTGACGGCGTTGTAGCCCGACATCAGGAACACGAGGGTGGCGACAAGCGCGAAGGCGACGAACGGGGACTGGGTTCCGGCGATGGTCGACAGGGCCGGATAGGCCGCGAGGGCGCCGCCGCCGAACGCGATGAACAGGGTGGCCTTGCGCCCCCAGTGGTCGCTGAGCCAGCCGAAGAACGGCAGGGCGAAGAGATACACCACCAGGGCCGCGGCGGTGATGCCCGTCGCGGTGGGACCGGCGAAGCCTGCGGTGCCGGTCAGGAACTTCGGCATGTAGGTGGTGAAGGCGTAGAAGGCGAGCGAGCCGCCGGCGGTAAAGCCGAAGATGGTCAGGGTCTGCTTTGGATAGCGCATGAACAGCATCATCGTCCGCGCCCGCTCGGCGCCGGAGGCCTTGGAGACCTCGTAGGACTGGCTCTCGTCCATCCGGCTGCGGATCCAGAACACCACCACCGCCATGGCCGCGCCGATGAAGAACGGAATGCGCCAGCCCCAGCTTTCCAGGTCCTCCGGGGCCATCGTCGTCTGCAGCAGGCTGAGGATGCCCAGGGCGATGAGCTGGCCCATGACCATGGTCACGAACTGGAAGCTGGACCAGAAGCCGCGTCGGCGGCGGCCGGCCATCTCGGACAGGTAGGTGGCGCTGGCGCCGTACTCGCCCCCCACCGACAGGCCCTGAAGGATGCGCGCCACCACCAGCAGGATCGGGGCGGCCACCCCGATGGTCTCGTAGCTGGGCAGGACCGCGATAATGAGCGAGCCGCCGCACATCAGGCTGACCGCGGCCGTCAGGGCGGTCTTGCGGCCGGCGTGGTCGGCATAGAGGCCCATCAGCCAGGCGCCCAGCGGACGGGCGAAAAAGCCCACGGCAAACACGGCCATGGTCTTCAGAAGACCGGCGAGGTCGTCGTCGCCCGGGAAGAAGTGGTTGGAAAAATAGACCGCGAACGCCGAATAGACGAACCAGTCGTACCACTCGACCAGGTTGCCGGCAGAGCCGCCGAGGATGGCCCTGAAGCGCTGGGCGGCCGTAAGGCCTGGGACCGTGATCCCGGGCGGAATCTGGGCTTCGGCCCCGGTCTCCGTCGCGGTCATGCAGTCTCCCCCAGCTCGACTTTTGAGGCCGATGCTAGGGGTAGCCGCGGACTACGCCAACGTCAGATCCGTCCCATCACCACGAGGATGATGACGATCACGAGGACCAGGCCCAGGCCGCCGCTCGGGAAGTAGCCCCAGCTGCGCGAATAGCCCCACGAGGGCAGCGCGCCCAGCAGGAGCAGGATCAGTATGATGATCAGAATGGTCCCTAGGGACATGGCGCTCTCCTCCGGTCCCCCGACCTCGACCGCACCGAACGCGAATGGTGAAGGTCGGGTTCCCCGGAGGGCGGACCGCTAGTCCGCCGCGTCGGCCGTGTGCAGGCGATGCTCGCGGTCGGTGGACTGCAAGGCGTACATCATCCCGATCCACCCGCCCTTCACACGGGGCAGCGCCAGGAGCGTCAGCACGGTCAGGGCGCCCAGGATGATCGGCAGGGAGTAGAGCGGCGAGGATTCCCAGACGACGGGGAAGAACAGCATCGGGGCGACGATCAAGTGGCCCACCAGCAGGATCGTCAGATAGGCCGGGCCGTCGTCGGCCGGGTAGCGGGCGAGATCATGGCCGCAGGCCTCGCAAGCCGGCTGGACCTTCAGGTAGCGACCGAATAGGCGGCCCTTGCCGCAGCACGGGCAGTGCTGCGACAGGCCCCGACCGATCGAGCGGAACAGCGGGTGATGGAATTCGGCCATGGCGCCCCATATGCGCCTCCGCCGACCGAGGGGGAAGGCCCGGGGGCCTTCCGTCGCACCCGTTCTACTTCTTGGCGTCCTCGGCCGCGCCGGTCACCGCACGGCCGGCGGCGGAGGCGTCCTTGCCGATCCCGGAGACGGTGTTGCAGGCCGATACCAGGAGGGCGGCGGCGGCGGCGGTCAGAACGATCAGCTTGCGCATGGGAAGAACCCCTCTCGAAGATGAGCCTTAGGTCTCTTGCGCCGCCTATCTAGTCAAGCTTGCGGCGGGATTGCGGCGTCGCGGGCCAGGCGGCCGAGCCGGGCCTCCATCCGCCGCACGTGACTGCCGGGCCAGTAGCTGCGGCCGCAGGCCGGGCAGATGCGAAACGGGCGGCCTCTTTCCGGCGCTGCGCCGGGCATCGCGGCGACCTCCTCGTCCCCGGCGTCGCGGAGGTGCGCATTGTCCATGACGCAGCGGGTGAACGGCGCGAACTCCCAGTCGAGCACCACCTCGCGCGAAAGATGGTGCGCCTCGGCGTCGACCCCGAAGCCGCGGATCAGCACCGACTCGTGGGCCGCGGCGGCCAGCCGCTTGTCCCGCGTCAGCAGGATCCGGCCCTCTCGGCGCGCCGTCTTGATGAGATCGGAATCGGGTTCCCCGTCCGAGGCCAGATAGGTGTCGTAGCCCGCCGCGCGCAGCAGGCGCGCCAACCGAACGAGCATCTCGTCGCAAAGAAAGCGCATATCGGTGAAATCCGTGTGCACCGGCGCCGTTCCGTCATTGCGCTGCAACATGATTTCGTAGAATGGATTTTGCATTGCGAAGAGCGGCCAGCTCCCCCTGGCTCATCTTGGAGCAGAGTGATGATTGAGTTGCGTACCTTCCCGGGCCTCTTCGTGGGCCGTCGCACCCTTGTGCAGGCCGACGAGGCTCCCCGCGACCAGCAGGGTTCCGCCTATGCCTGCGGTGCCTGCCGCCAGGAGCTGGCCCGTGTCGACCGCTCGTTCTTCAACGACGTGGTGGTCAAGTGCCGCTGCGGGGAATTCAACCAGCTCTAGGCTGACGGCGGGGCCGCAGCCCCGCCTCCGCGCCCCGCGTCAGGCGGGCTGGGTCTCGCCGACGAGCGGGCTTGGCTTGTTCTCGCGGATCCAGCGCTTCTCGTCCTCGCTGTTGGGCAAGGGCGGACGGATGCCCTGGATGGACCACAGTTCGAACGACGTCTCGTCGATGTGGAACTCCCAGTCGAAACCGCGATCCCGGATGTACGGCGCCAGCGCCTCGTCGCACTCGCCGATCCACCATGTCCGCGCCTCGGCCGAGGGTAGGGTGCGGGCGATGTGGTCGACCCAGATGCGGACGAACTTCGTGGCCGGCTCGCCGCCGACGAAGAACGAGTCCGGGGCGACCTCCTGGAACACGACGCCGACGTAGAATTTCGGCAGGCGGCTGTAGAGCGCCGTGATGCGCTGGGACAGCTCGCGCTTGTCGTCGGCCGAGAAGGCTCCCACCGGGTGATAGATTTTCCAGAGCGGCATCGATCGGCTCCCTGCGCCGTTGACATCAATGATGATGATCATCATTGTTGCTGGATCGAAGCGCGTCAAGCGGCAGGATCGGGATGAAGATCAGCAAGGCCCAGGCCCAGGAGAACCGGCAGCGGGTGGTGGAGGTGGCGTCGGAGCTCTTCCGCGCGCGCGGCTTCGACGAGGTTCCGGTCGGGGACCTGATGAAGGCCGCCGGGTTCACGCACGGCGGCTTCTACAACCACTTCGCCTCGAAGCAGGACCTGGCCGCCGAGGCGCTGGAGAACGCCTGGGCGCAGATGGCGGCGGAACGGGCGCGGGCGGACGGCGTCGCAGGCCTCCTGCCGCACTACCTTTCCCGGGCGGCGCGCAACGCGCCGGGCAAGAGCTGTCCCGCGGCCGCCCTGGCCGGCGATATCGGCCGCCAGCCGGACGCCTTGAGGGGCGTGTTCGCCGAGGGCCTGGAGGGAATGATCGCGTCGGTCGAGGCGGGCCTCGAGGGCGAAGGCCCTGCCCGGCGTGCACTCGCGGTGGCCCTGGTCGCCCGGATGGTCGGCGCCCTGATGCTGTCGCGCGCCGTGCCGGACGACCATCCGCTGGCGAACGAGATGCTGGACGCCAATCTGCGCGCCGCCCTGGCCGAGGTTGTCGGCGGCGACGACGCGGGGGCATGATCGCCGCCTGAGGTCTGGCGGCGGGGTGGCGCGTGGGTTTTCTTGCAGCGGTTCGGCTTGTCGCGCACGCCGCGGCGGCGCTGGCCCTGGCCGTCATCGTGCCGGCCGCTTCCGCCGAGACACTGCATGTCCGCGCCGGCCGGCTCATCGACCCCGTGCGCGGCGAGGCCGTGGGCGAGCGGCTGATCACGATCGTGGACGGCCGGATCACATCCGTCACGCCCTGGACGCACCCACCCAGGGACGGACGGGTTCTCGACTGGTCGCGCTACACGGTGTTGCCCGGCCTGATCGACATGCACACCCACGTGGCGGACGGGTTCGGTCAGACGGACGATCCGGCCGAGGCGCTGAAGCATTCCGAGGCTGAAACGATCCTCAAGGGCGCCGAGGCCGCCCGCATCATGCTGCGGGCCGGGTTCACCACCGTGCGGGACGTAGGCGCTTATCGTGGCCTGACCGATGTCGCCCTTCGCGATGCGATCGCGGCGGGCCAGGTGGAAGGGCCGCGGATGATCGTGGCGGGCGCTTACATCACCAAGCCCGGAGGTGGCGGGGCGGTGACGGGCGCGCCGGCCGGCGTCGAGATCCCCGTGGCCTTTCGCCTCGGCGAGGCGCGGGGGCCGGACGAAGCGCGCCGGCGGGCGCGATACCTGATCGGCCAGGGCGCCGACTTCATCAAGGTGATCGCCACCGGCGCCGTGCTGGCCGTCGGCAGCGAGCCGGGCGCCCTGGAACTGAGCGAGGTGGAAATCGCCGCGGTCTGCGACGAGGCTCGAGCGCTTGGCCGCTATTGCATCGCCCACGCCCACGGGGCGGAAGGGATAAAGGCTGCGATCCGAGCCGGCGCCCGCACCATCGAGCACGCCAGCCTGGTCGACGACGAGGGGATCGCCCTGGCGAGGGCGCGAGGCGTCTGGTTGGACATGGACATCTACAACGGTGACTGGATCGAGGAGGTCGGGACCCGCGAGGGGTGGCCGGCCGAGTACCTGCGCAAGAACCGCGAAACGACGGACGCACAGCGCGAAGGCTTCCGCAGGGCGGTCAGCGCCGGGGTGAAGCTGACGTTCGGCACCGATGCGGCCGTCTATCCCTATGGCCTGGGTGCAAGGCAATTTGCCTACATGGTCCGCTACGGCATGAGCTCGGCCCAGGCGATCCGGTCCGCCACCACCGAGGCGGCCGCCGCGCTGGGGTTGGAGCGCGAGCTCGGCCAGGCCGCGCCGGGTTTCGCGGGCGACCTCATCGCGGTTTCGGGCGACCCGTTGGCGGACGTCTCCACCCTGACGCAGGTCCAAGGGGTCGTGAAGGCGGGGCGTCTCGTCGGGCGCTGAAGGCCTCAGGCGGCCTTCTTGCGCTTCGGGATCAGGTGGACGACGCCGACGATGATCGCGCCCACGATCAGGCCCACCACCGCCGAGGCCAGGGCATAGGCGAGCCAGCCCGTGACCGCGCCGACGCCCGGAACCTGCGCCGCCCATTCGGACGCCGCGTGGGCCAGGTGCGGGATCTGCGGCAGGTGGAAGTGCTCCAGCCCGTGGATGACGATGCCGCCGCCGACCCACAGCATCGCGGCGGTGCCCACCTTGGTCAGGACGTCCAGGATCACCGGCATCGCCTTCACCAGTCCGCGGCCCAGCGCCTGGCTCGACGGGCGGCGGCGCTGGCTCATGTGCAGGCCGATGTCATCCATCTTCACGATCAGGGCGACGACGCCATAGACCCCGATCGTGATCCCCAGGCCCACCAGGGCCAGGGCCGCGGCCTGGATCATCAGCGGCCGCTCCGTGACGTCGTTCAGCGCGATGGCCATGATCTCGGCCGACAGGATCAGATCGGTGCGGATGGCGCCGGAGACCTTCTCCTTCTCGAGCTCGGCGGAACTGAGCGCCAGCTCTTCAACCTTGTTGGCCCCCTCGTGATGCGTGACCGCCTCGATGATCTTCTCGGTCGCCTCGAAGCAGAGGAAGGCCGCGCCGACCATCAGGATCGGCGTCACGGCCCAGGGGGCGAAGGCGCTCAGAAGCAGGGCGCCGGGCAGCAGGAAGACGAACTTGTTGCGCAGGGAGCCCAGCGCGATCTTCCAGACGATGGGCAGCTCGCGGTCCGGCGTGAAGCCCACCGCGTATCCCGGGGTCACGGCCGCGTCGTCGATCACCACGCCCACGGCCTTGGTGCCGGCCTTGCTGGCGGCGCCGGCGACGTCGTCCAGCGAGGTGGCCGCGATCTTGGCGATCGCCGCGACGTCGTCGAGCAGCGCGACTAGGCCCGAAGCCATGGATGAACGTCCCTGTGTCTGAGCGTCCTGCCTACGGGCTGTCGCCGGTGACGTAAAGCGCGGGCCGCTGGCGAGACGGCTCGAACCCGGATAGGCCTTCGACGGCAACCGTTGGAGTACCCCATGCGCCTTTCCCGCCGCGATTTCGGACTGGGCCTGGCTGGCGCCGCTGTTGCGTCGAGCGCCACCGCGGCCGACGCCAGCGCCGAGCTGACCGCCTACCTGGACGCCCAGTTCGAGCAGGAGCTGGCGATGAGCCCTGAGCGCCTGACGCGGCTGGGTCGCAAGGCTGCCTACGACCAGCTTACCGATCGCAGCGACGCCGCCGCCGAGCGGGCCATTGGCTGGCGGCGCGCCAGCGTGGCGCAGATGAAGGCGAAGTTCGACCCGGCCCGCCTCTCGGAGGACGCCCGCACTTCCTACGACATCTGGGCGCTTGAGCTGGACCGCGCCGAGGCGGCGCATCGATGGCGCGGACACCGCTATGTGTTCGACCGCAGCGGTCCGCACACCAGCCTGCCCAACTTCATGATCAATCAGCACCGGGTGGAGACGCCCGCCGACATGGAGGCCTACATCGCCCGTGTCGCGGCCATCGGCCGGGCGCTGGACCAGTCGCTGGAGCGGGCCAAGGCCTCGGCTGCGGCCGGCGTTCGGATGCCACGCTTCTCCTACGACCAGTCGCTGGACGAGGTGCGCCGCATAACCACCGGAGCGCCCCTCACCACCGACGGCGACTCGGCGCTGTTCGCCGATGCGACGGCCAAGCTCGCCGGGCTGCGGACCGCGGGCAAGATCGACGCGGCGACCCAGGGCCGCATGCTGGGCGCTGTGACGGCCGCCATGACGGGCGAGATGAAGCCCGCATACGACCGTCTCGCGGCTTGGCTGGCGGCCGACCGCGCCAATGCGGCGGCCGATCCCAAGGGCGCAGGCGCCCTGCCGGACGGCGCGGCCTTCTACGCCGCCATGCTGCGCGACCAGACCACCACCGACATGACCGCGGATCAGATCCACCAACTCGGCCTCGATGAGGTGAAGCGCATCCGCGCCGAGATGGAGACCCTGAAGGCGAAGATCGGCTTTGCGGGATCGCTGGAGGACTTCTTCGTCTTCATGCGCACCGACAAGCGGTTCTTCCTGCCCAACGACGACGCGGGCCGCGCGCAGTACCTCAAGCTGGCCGAGGGCTACCTGGCCGGCATGAAGGCCAAGCTGCCGACCGTCTTCGGGCGGCTGCCCAAGTCGGACCTGGTGGTGAAGCGGGTGGAGAGCTTCCGCGAGGAGCCTGGCGGCGCGGCGCACTATTCCTCGGGCGCGCCCGATGGCTCACGGCCCGGCGTGTTCTATGTCCACCTGGCCGACACGGCGGCGACGCCGACCTTCGAACTGGAGGGCACGGCGTATCACGAGGGGTGGCCCGGACATCACATGCAGATCATGCTGGCTCAGGAGATGACCGGCCTGCCGGTGTTCCGCGGCCAGTACAACTACGGCGCCTACGTCGAGGGCTGGGGACTCTATTCGGAGCTGCTCGCCAAGGAGATGGGCTTCTACGTCGACCCCTACAGCGACTTCGGCCGGCTGGGCCGCGAGATCTGGCGCGCGATCCGGCTGGTGGTCGACACCGGCATTCACGCCAAGGGCTGGAGCGAGGCGCAGGCGGTGGCGTTCTACACCGCCAACTCGCCCCAGCCGCCGGGCAAGATCCGCTCCGAGATCCGCCGCTACTTCGTCAATCCCGGTCAGGCGACGTCCTACAAGGTCGGGGTGGTGAAGATCCTGGCGCTCAGGGCCCGGGCTCGGGAGGCGCTGGGGCCGAAGTTCGACATCCGCGCCTTCAACGACATGCTCGTCGGCGCAGGCGCCCTGCCGCTGCCGGTGCTGGAGGCGCGGACGGACCGCTGGATCGCCCGCCAGAAGGCTTAGGCCCACCGCGTCCGGCTCAGGGCAACGCGCGGTAGGTGAGGTTGTTGAACCGCGCCTCGCCACGCCCGGCCGCGAACAGCCCGGGCCGCAGGGCCATGAAGCCGCCGCGGACGTTATGGTGGTAGCCGGAGACCTCCATCTGGCGGTCGAACTTGGTCCAGGTCCGCCTGTCGGGACTGGTGTGGAAGGTGACGATGTGGCGGTCGTTGCGTATCCGAATCCGCATCCGCCGCCCGTTCGGGTTGGCGGGCCGGCCGCGCTCCAGGCCGTACTGGTGGGTGATGAAGGTGCGGGCGTCGAACGACAGGCCGCAGTAGAGCTGCTTGTCGTAGAACAGCAGGATCCCCGCCGTGCCGTCGGCCGGGATCTCCACGTCCACCTCGATCTCGTAGGCTTGGTCGCCCGCCACGAACGTCAGCGGCGGCGAGTCCTTGGGCGCGGTCCCGCGCGCCGTCAGGACCAGGCCGCGGTCGTACCGCACCCGATCGAGTTCCCCCGGCGCAGGATCGGCGAAGGCCCATTGGACGCCCAGCTTCGAGGTCGAAAAGTCGTCGGACAGCGCCAGGCCGTTGGGGCCGGCTTGGCCGCCCCGAGGCTTGCGGAGCGGCTTGGAAAGGTCGCCGCCATTCGCCTTGAACCATCCGTCGGACGTCCAGGTGATCGGGTCCAGCAAGCACTGGCGGCCCAGGGTCCAGTAGCCGTTCTCATAGCCGTGGTAGACCATCCACCAGTCGCCGGCCGGCCCCTCCACGAGCGTTGCGTGGCCGCGCGACCACCATTTCTCGTCCTTCGACGTGGTGCGCACGATGGGGTTGTGGGGGCAGTGCTCCCACGGCCCATGGATCGACTTCGAGCGGGCGGCGATGACCATGTGGCCGGTGGGCGGCCCCGCCGTGCCGCCGACGGCGGTGATCAGATAGAACCAGTCGCCCCGCCGCGTGATCTTGGGCCCCTCGGGCGCGAAGCCCTCCACGTCCCACTCCACCGGATAGCGCCAGGGATCGTATACGTGCTCCACCGGCCCGTCGGTGGCCATCCCATCGTCGGTGAGCCGCACCCGATCGCCGCCGGAGAGAAACAGGTAGCGCTTGCCGTCCTCGCCCACCGCGTGGCCGGGGTCGATGTGGTCGGGCAGGTTCAGGTCGACCGGCTCGCTCCAGGGGCCGCGGATGTCGTCGGCCCAGATCACGTAGGTGGAGCGGCGGTCCGGATAGCGGGCCGGGATGTAGATGTAGTAGCGGCCCTTGTGCTTGATCAGCTCGCAGGCCCAGACCGAGCCGATGGGGGTCTTCAGCGCGGCCGTGATCGGCGTCCAGTTCACCAGGTCCCGGGAATGCCAGATCACCACGCCGGGATAGGCCTCGAACGACGAGAAGGTCATGTAATAGTCGGCCCCGTCCTTCAGGATGGTCGGGTCCGGCCGGTCGCCGGCGACGATGGGATTCAGGAACGTCCCGTCGCCCAGGTCGGCCTGCCGCTGGCCTTCCACGCCGGGCTTCCAGGACAGCGGCGCGGCGAGCGCGGGCGATCCCGCCGCTGCCGCCATTGCGCCGAGCGTCCATCGGCGGGTGGGGACCTGCATGGTTTCAGAACCTGTCTCAAGGGCCGGCGCGCGGCGGACATTGTTGCTGAGCGTGAAGCCTTCCGCGGCGCATGTCGGGCGGGCCGGAATCGCACGTCGCGCCCGCGCCCGGTCCTCCTCCCCGGAAGGGCTCTTCGGCCCCTGCTACCGCTAACATTTCCGGCTCTGACACCGGTGTCAAGGCGCGGTTTCGCCCACGAAAAAGGGCGGCCGGGTCGCCCCGGCCGCCGCATTCTTAAGGAAGGGCCAGGCGCCTCAGGCGTCGACCAAGTTCTTTTCCATCGCCGCCGCCCGCATGGACTTCTGCAGCTTCTCGAAGGCGCGGACCTCGATCTGGCGCACCCGCTCGCGGCTGACGCCGTATTCCGAGGCGAGCTCTTCCAGGGTCGTCGGCTCGTCCTTCAGCCGGCGCTCGGTCAGGATGTGGCGCTCCCGGTCCGAGAGCTCCGTCATCGCCGCCTCGAGCAGGCTCATGCGGACGTTCATCTCCTGGGTGTCGGCCACGACCGATTCCTGGGAGGGCGTGTCGGTGTCGACCAGCCAGTCCTGCCACTCGCTCTCGCTGTCGGCGCGCATCGGCGAGTTCAGCGAGGCGTCGCCGCCCGCCAGCCGCCGGTTCATCGAGATGACTTCCTCGTCCAGCACGCCCAGCTTGGTGGCGATCTGGCTCACTTGGTCGGGGCGGAGGTCGCCTTCCTGCAAGGCCTCGATCTCGGACTTGGCCTTGCGCAGGTTGAAGAACAGCTTCTTCTGCGCGGCGGTCGTGCCCATCTTCACCAGCGACCAGGACCGCAGGATGTATTCCTGGATCGAGGCGCGGATCCACCACATGGCATAGGTCGCCAGGCGGAAGCCCTTGTCCGGGTCGAACTTCTTCACCGCCTGCATCAGGCCCACGTTGCCCTCGGAGATCACCTCGCCGATCGGCAGGCCGTAGCCGCGATAGCCCATGGCGATCTTCGCCACGAGGCGCAGGTGGCTGGTGACCATCTTGTGGGCCGCCTCGGCGTCCTGGTGCTCCTGCCAGCGCTTGGCCAGCATGAACTCCTCGTCCTTCGGCAGCATGGGGAACTTGCGAATTTCACTGAGGTACCGGCTGAGGCCGCCTTCCGGCGACATCACGGCGAGCGCGTTCACGGCCATGAAAAATCCCCTTTACTCTCCGGGACTTCGAGCTGCCGCGCGGCTCCGCGCTTCGACTTTCGTCGCCCCCTTATGACCTAGATAGGTATGCGGTGGCGCTTGCGAAAGACGCTGGGAGGACGGCTCGAATGTCCGACTTCTCTAGTGGGGCTTTCTACGCCCCGAGCGTGGCGCCAACAAGGCGCCGTTTCTCATACGTTCGATAGCGGAGCTGCATACGAAAGTTCGTCCGGACGTGTCGGGGCCGAGGGGGCTGGCGCGTCCTTGGCCCAGGAAACCTGCATCCGAAAAGGATTGTTCCATGCCGAGCATCACCCCTTGCCTCTGGTTCGACCGCCAGGCCGAAGACGCCGCCAAGTTCTATTGCGCCATCTTCCCGAACTCGAAGATCACGGACGTCTCCCGCTATCCTGAGAACCTGCCGGGCGACCGCGCCGGCGAGGTGCTGACCGTGGCGTTCGAACTGGACGGTAAGTCCTTCACCGGGCTCAACGGCGGGCCGCAATTCACCCTCAGCGAGGCGGTCTCGTTCCAGATTGAGGTGGATAACCAAGCCGAGCTGGACCGCTATTGGAACGCCCTCCTCGCCGACGGCGGCCAGGAGAGCCAGTGCGGCTGGCTTAAGGACCGCTTCGGCCTGTCGTGGCAGGTCGTGCCGACGCAACTCGCCAAGCTGATGACCAGCCCCGATCGGAATGCGGCGAACCGCGTGGCCGCCGCGATGATGCAGATGGTCAAGCTGGACATCGCCCAACTGGAGGCTGCGGCGAAGGGATAAACCTCTGGCGCGCCGTCCGCCGGAGCGTCACCGTAGGCGCCATGCGCTTCGTCCTGCTCCTGCTGGTCCTGACGCTGCCGTTCTGGGCGCTCGCGGAGCTGGTCCAGGTTGAACCCCTGCCGGGCCTCCCGCTCAGCGGGCTCATGGCGTTCATGCCCGCCGTGGCGGCCGCCATCCTGGTGGCGCGGGCCCAGGGGCGAGCCGGCTTGCGCGCCTTCCTCGCCCGCGCGTTCGACTGGGGTCGGATGCGCGGACACGCGCTTTGGACGCCGCTCCTGCTGCTCATCCCGGCCGCGGCGGCGGCTTCGTGGGCGATCCAGGGCCACGATCCCGCCTCGCCGGGCGCCGCGCTCTGGATACTCGCAGTCATGCTGCTGGCCTTCTTCGCCGCAGGCGTCGGGGAGGAATTGGGCTGGTGCGGGTACCTGCTGGAGCCGTTGGCGCGTCGCTGGGGCGAGCTGGCCGCGGCGCTGGTGATCGGCGTCGTCTGGGCGATGTGGCACCTGGTGCCGTTCCTGCAGGCCGGCCGGGCGGCCGACTGGATCGCCTGGCACATGGCGATGACAATCGCCCTGCGCGTCGTGACGGTCCGGCTCTACTTCGGCGCCGGCCGCAGCGTCTTCGCCACGGCCCTATTCCACGCCTTCTGCAACGTCGGGTTCTTCGGCCTGCCCATGTACGGCGGGACCTACGATCCGCGGTTCACGGCCGTGGCCGTCATCGTCGTCGCGGTGGCCCTGTGGCTCGCCGTCGCGGTTCGCCGCCCCGCGTCATAGCTTTTCCAGCAACGCCTCCAGCCGCGCCATGTCGGCGGGCAGGGGACTTTCGAAGCGCACGGTCTCGCCCGTGATCGGATGCGCGAAGCCCAGGACGGCCGCGTGCAGCGCCTGGCGCTTCAGACCCGCTGCGGCGATGGCCTCCTTCACGGGCTGGGACGGGCTGCCGGAGCCATAGACCGGGTCGCCCAGGCAGGGGGCGCCCTTGCTGGCCAGGTGGACACGGATCTGGTGCGTGCGCCCCGTCTCCAGGCGGCAGGCGACGCGCGCGGCCAGCGGCTTCTCCGACGGGCCGAACACCCGGGCGACGGTGTAGTGAGTGATCGCGTGGCGGCCGCCGGTCTTCACCAGCGCCATCTTCTTGCGGTCGGCGGTGGAGCGGGCGATGGCGCCCTCGATGGTCCCCTTGATCGGCGATGGCGCGCCGCGGGTCAGCGCCACGTACATGCGGTCGATATCGTGGGCGGCGAACAGAGCGGACAGCCCCTGGTGCGCCGCATCCGTCTTGGCGGCCACCACAACGCCCGAGGTCTCCTTGTCGATACGGTGGACGATCCCTAGCCGCGCCACCCCGCCGATGCCGGACAGGCTGGCGCCGCAGTGGTGCAGCAGGGCGTTGACCAGGGTGCCGGTCTCGCTGCCGGGCGCCGGGTGCATGGCCATGCCCGGGGGCTTGTCGACCACGATCAGGTGCGCATCCTCGAACAGCACTCTGAGCGGGATGTCCTCGGGCTGCGGCTCGGCGGCCACCGGCGGCGGTATCTCCAGCCGGTAGTCGCCGGCCTGGGCCTTGGCGGAGCCATCGGTCACGGCGGCCCCGTCGCGGCTGACGCGACCGCCCGCGATCAGCGCCTGCAGCCGCGCGCGGCTGAACTCGGGCAGGGCGGCGGCCAGCGCCTTGTCGAAGCGCCCGCCGGCCTCCAGCGTCACCAGGCGGACATCGGCCGCCTGGTCCGCCTCGCCGTCCAGTTCGAGGTCGTCGGGCTCAGAGGCCATGCTTCTCGCTGGCGCCTTCCTCGTGCCCGGTGATCGAACCTTCCTTGAACAGGTATTCCTTGAGCTGCTCGCCCACCTCGGCGTCGTTTCGGCGCATCCATTCCAGCACCATGGCGGCGTGCTCCAGTTCCTCGCGGGCGTTGTGCAGCAGGATGGCCTTCAGCTCCGGGTCCTCGGTGTCGTCGGCCCGCTGGCGATACCAGTCGACGGCTTCGAACTCCTCCATCAGCGAGGTGATCGCATAGTGCATCTCGATAGTCTTGCGGCTCAGCTTCTCGCGGGCGACGTGGAGGACTTCGCTGGACATCGGTTGTCATGCTCCTGTGGTATGGCTCAGTCATATCGGGGCCGGGAAGCGGGGAGCAACGACCATGAAGATCGACCGGCGCAAGGCCCTGGCCCTGCTTGGCCTCGGAGCGGCAACGCCTGCGGCGGCCCAAGGCTCCGCCATGGCCTTCACCGTGGCGTTCAACCACGGCGTGGCGTCGGGCGATCCGACCCAGGACCGCGTGGTGCTGTGGACGCGGGTGACGCCGTCCAAGCCCGGCGCGGACGTTCCGTTCACCTGGACCCTCAACCCCGTCGACCGCCGCGCCGGCGGCGCCAAAAGCGGTCAGGGCGTGACCGGGCCCGCGCGCGACTACACGATCAAGGTCGACGCGACCGGCCTGGACGCCGGCCGCGCCTACACCTTCGAGTTCGAGGTGCTGGGTGTGAAGTCGCCCATGGGCCGCACGCGCACCCTGCCCGCGGGCAAGGTCGACGACGTAGTTCTGGCTGTGGCCTCCTGCTCGCTCTACCCGAACGGCTATTTCAACGCCTACCAGGCGATCGCCGACCTGCCGCGCGTGGACGCGGTGCTGCACCTGGGCGACTACATCTACGAGTACGGCGGGCCGGGCAGCTACGGGATGGACTCGACCGTGGCCGGCGAGCGGCCGCACGACCCGCCGCGCGAGATCGTCAGCCTCGACGACTACCGGCGTCGCCACGCGCAGTACAAGTCGGACCCGGGCCTGCAGGCCGCCCATGCCAAGGCCCCCTGGGTGGTGGTGTGGGACGATCACGAGACGGCCAACGACAGCTTCCTGCACGGCGCCCAGAACCACACGCCCGGCGCCGAGGGCGACTGGACGGTGCGCAAGGCCGCCGCTCTGAAGGCCTACTTCGAATGGATGCCGATCCGCGAGCCCGCCTCGGGCGGCGCCCTGGCCGATGCGGCCATGCGCAGCTTCCACTTCGGCGACCTGGCCAGCCTGATCATGATCGAGACCCGGCTGACGGCCCGCGACCAGCAGGTCAGCCTCGACGCCGACGCGCCGGAAGTCGACGGCCAGCGCGACCTGACCAAGCTGAAGGCCAAGCTGACCGACCCGCAGCGCCGCATGATGGGGCCGAAGCAGGAGGCCTGGATCGGCGCCGAGCTCGCCCGCTCGGTGCAGGCGGGCCACGCCTGGCAGGTGATCGGCAACGAAGTGGTGATGGCCCGCGTCATGCCGGCGGTCCCCAGCAAGCAGCTGACCCCCGCGCAGTACGCCGCGATCCCGGAAGCGTCGAAGCGCCGCGTCGCCCGCTACGAGGCCGCCGCCGGCCTGGGGTTGCCGGTCGGCCTCGACATGTGGGACGGCTACCCCGCCGATCGCGAGCGGCTGTACGACCGGTTCAAGGCCGCCAAGGCCCGGCCGATCGTCCTCAGCGGCGACAGCCATTCCTTCTGGGCCAACGAACTGCATGACGCGACCGGCAAGCGGGTGGCCTGCGAGTTCGGCACGACCGGGATCACCAGCCCCGGGGCGGGTGAGATCAGCCCAGGCATCAACGCCGGCGACCTGATCGCCGACGCCAATCCCGAAGTCGTGTTCAACGACCAGGTGTCGAAGGGCTTCGTCCTGCTCACCCTGACCCGCGAGCAGGCCAAGGGCGAGATGGTGGCGGTCTCCACGATCGTGGCCCGCGATTTCACGACCAAGGTGGTGAAGACCTTTGTCGCCGTGCCGGACGGCGCCGGCGTGTCGGCGCTGAAGGAAGTCTAGGACGGCTCAGGCGGGCTGGCTGACGCGAGCCCAGATCTCGTCGACCTGGGGCGCGATCGAGACTCCGCGGTCCTGCAGGCTCAGCAGTTGCACGAGATCGGGCAGGGCCACGTTGGCCAATTCGCCCACGTAGCCTCGCGGCGTGGGCCGAAAGCGCGCGGCGCCTGCGTCGGGGAAGCGAAGCTGAAGCAGGCAGCAGTACCAGCGCGCGATATCCAGCCGATCGTACTCCAGGCGCGGATGCTTGGCGTAGAGCTCGACCCCGGCGGTCAGGACGCTGCCGGGCGGCGCCGAGACGAGCGGCTCCAGGCCCCGGGGCAACTCCAGTTTCAGGGGGACCCTGACGACCACCGCGTTGAGTAGGAAAAGCATACTGATCCCTGCCGTTGCCGGCGCCTCTCTCGCCGGTGCTGGCGGCATTTGACCCCAGGTGCGGTTAGCGGTGTCTTTCCGAGGAGGGTTGATCCACAGGTGTTTTCGCGATCAGCGGCGCTCGAGGGCCAGCTTGAGGCCGAACGCCAGGAACACGCCGCCGGTCAGCCGGTCCAGCCAGCGGACGACGGGCGCGCGTTGCAGCACGCCGGCCAGGGGCCGGGTGGCCGCGATGAGGGCCGCAAACCAGACAAGGCCCATCACCCCGTGCAGGGCCGCGAGCAGGAAGATGAACGGCCCGGCCGGCGCGCCCTGCGGCAGGAACTGCGGCAGGAACGAGACGTAGAAGACCCCGACCTTTGGGTTCAGCAGGTTGGTCAGGAAGCCGCGCCGCATCCAGGCGGAATCGGTACCGGCGTGGGTGACGGCCGGCGCGGAAAGATCGAAGCGCTCGCGCGGTTTCAGGATCAGGCCGATGCCCAACCAGACGAGGTAGGCCGCGCCCGCCCATTTCAGCAGGTTGAACGCTAGGGTCGAGGCGTCCAGCAGGGCCCCCAGGCCCAGCGCCACCGCCGCGCCCCAGGCCAGGCAGCCGCTGACGATGCCGACGGCGGCCAGCGCGGCGCGGCGGGCGCCCTCGACGGCCGCGGTGCGCAGGACCAAGGCGGTGTCGAGCCCGGGCGTGATGGTCAGGAGGGCCGCGGCGACGCCGAAGGCCAACAGGGCCTGGACGATGGTCATGGGCGTTTCACCAGCTTGCCGTTTTCGATGGCGCGGTAGAAGCACGAACGCGCGCCCGTGTGGCAGGCGCCGCCGTCGCCCTGGGGCCAGACCTTGAGCCAGACCGCGTCCTGGTCGCAGTCGATGCGTAGTTCCTCGATCACCTGGACCTGGCCGCTCGTGGCGCCCTTGTGCCAGAGCTCCTGGCGCGAGCGGCTGAAATAGTGTGCCTCGCCGGTGGACATGGTCTTGTCCAGCGCCTCGGCGTTCATCCAGGCCAGCATCAGCACCTCGCCCGTGCCGGCGTGGGTCGCCACGGCCGCGATCAGCCCGGCGGCGTCATAGCGGGGCGTCAGCCGCGTGCCGGTCTCGAGGGGATTGTTGGCGGGGGAAGCTGGCGGCACTGTCATGGCACACCATATGGCGCCGCTAGCCGCCGGCGTCACCTCGCCTGCCCCCGTCGCGGGCGCAACGGGGGTGGCGGGATCGGAATTTACCGGTTCACGAAGTCCAGGAAGCGCTGGCGCAGCGTCGGGTCGGTCTTGAAGACGCCGGTGAACTGGGTGGTGATCGTGGAGACGTGGCGGTGGTGCACGCCGCGGGTGGTCATGCACTGGTGCGCCGCGTCGATGAGGACGGCGACGCCGGCGGGACGCAGGCTGTCGGTGATGGCGTCGGCGATCTGCTGGGTCATGGTCTCCTGGGTCTGGAGACGGCGCGCGAAGATCTCGACCACCTTGGCCAGCTTGGAGATCCCCACCACCCGGTTCGTCGGCATGTAGGCGACGTACGCCTTGCCCAGGAACGGGGCCATGTGGTGCTCGCAGTGGCTCTCGACCTCGATGTCGCGGAGCATGACGATATCGTCATAGCCCTGGACGTCCTCGAAGGTGCGCGACAGCTCCTTGGCCGGGTCGAGGTTGTAGCCCTCGAACCATTCGCCATAGGCGTCGACCACGCGCTTGGGCGTGTCGATCACGCCTTCGCGGCGCGGATCGTCGCCGGCCCATGCGATCAGGGTGCGCACCGCTTCCATCGCTTCTTCGCGGGTCGGGCGCTTGAAGGGCTCAAGGTTACCATCGTCGGACCCGATCAGGGTTCGGTCGCGGGCAGGAGCGTCCATGAGAGAGCGTTTCTTTCCAGGGCTGAGTTGCGCCGGAACGAGGGTTCCGGAGATTACGCGTGCCACCCTTTCACTTCGGACGGGGCTTGAGTGGCCTCACGTCCGGGCGATCTGTATATGGGCGCAAGGCCCGCCTGGGCAACCGTTCCGCAGCGTCACCGTGAGCAATGACCCTTAGCCTTTACGACACCATGAGCCGTTCGAAGCGGCCCTTCGCACCCCAGGATCCCGGCCGGGTGACGATGTATGTGTGCGGGCCGACGGTCTACAACTTCGCCCACATCGGCAATTTCCGGCCCGTGGTGGTCTTCGACCTGCTGTTCCGGGTGCTGCGCGACGTCTACGGCGAGGACGCGGTGCTCTATGCCGCCAACGTCACGGACGTGGACGACAAGATCAACAGGAAGGCCGTCGAGGAGGGCGTGCCGATCTCCGTCATCACCGACCGCTACCTCGACGCCTACAACGCCGACGCCGCGGCGCTGGGCGCCCTTCGGCCGACGTTCCAGCCCCGGGTCACCGAGACCATGGACGCCATCGTGAAGATGATCGGCGACCTGATCCATCAGAACAGCGCCTATGCCGCCGAGGGCCACGTGCTCTTCGACACGCAGGCGTTCAGCGACTACGGCAAGCTCTCCGGGCGGCCGATGGACGAGATGATCGCCGGCGCCCGCGTGGACGTGGCGCCCTACAAGCACCACCCCGCCGACTTCGTGCTCTGGAAGCCCTCCAAGCCCGGCGAGCCCGAGTGGCAGAGCCCCTGGGGCCCCGGCCGGCCCGGCTGGCACATCGAATGCTCGGCGATGATCGAGCAGGCGCTGGGCCTGCCGATCGACATCCACGGCGGCGGCATCGACCTGGTCTTCCCGCACCACGAGAACGAGCTGGCCCAGGGCGTCTGCGCCGGCCACGGCCGCGAGTACGCCCACGTCTGGATGCACAATGGCTTCCTGAACATGGGCGAGGAGAAGATGAGCAAGAGCGTCGGCAACGTCGCCCTGGCCCACGACCTCCTGAAGCTCTACCCCGGCGAGGCGATCCGCTGGGCCCTTCTCAGCGGCCACTACCGCCAGCCGCTGGAGTGGAACGACGGCCTGATCGAAAGCGCCAAGAGCGCGCTCGACCGGCTGTACCGCGTGCTGGACGACGCCGGCCGGTTCCTGGCGGGCGAGCCGGCGGCCGACGGCTGGCAGAACGCGGCGGCCGCGGCCGAGCACGCCAACGTGCGCCACGCCCTGCACGACGACCTCAACACGCCCAGCGCCTTCGCCGCCATGTTCCAGCTGGCCGACAAGGTTCGGGCGGCGGTGACGGCCAAGGACGCGCGCGCCGTCGCCAGCGCACGCGGCCTGCTGCTCGAAGCGGGTCAGCTCATGGGCTTCCTCACGGTCGACCCGCAGAGCTGGTTCCAGAGCGGAGCGGATGACGACCTGAAGACCCGGGTCGAGGGCCTGCTGGCCGAGCGCCAGGCCGCGCGGGCGGCGAAGAACTGGCCCGAGGCCGACCGCATCCGCGGCGAGCTCGCGGCGTTGAACGTCGAGGTGATGGACGGCCCCAGCGGGGCCACCTGGCGGATCAAGGAGCAGGCCTGATGCCTTTCAAGCCCGGCCCCGAGCTCAAGGCGGCCCCCTTCCAGCGCAAGGGCGGCGCGCTGGGACCCAAGACCCTGAACCTCAAGACCGAGGGCAAGCCGCCGCCGCCCAAGGGACCCAGCGGCTACCGGATCGAGGACCGCATCGGCGTCCAGGCTCCCGCCGAGCTGATCTGGGAGATCGTCCAGGACCTGCCTCGATGGTCGGAGTGGAACCCGACCTATCCGCGCGCCGAGGGCGAGATCCGGATCGGCAACGTCCTCAACATGGACCTGGTGCTGCCCGGCCAAGACCGCCAGGAGATCAAACCCCGGATTCTCGACTGGGTGCCGAACGAGCAGCTCCACTGGGAGCTCAGGTTCCTGGGCGGGCTGATCAAGACCCTGCGCTACATCGAGATCACCCCGCTGGCCGAAAGCGGCTGCGTAGTCGACAACGGCGAGATCTTCGGGGGGCTCATGGGCCCGTCCCTGGGCAAGCGCATGCGCGGCCCGGTCCGCCGCGGCTTCCTGGCCATGAACGAGGCGCTCAAGGCCCGCGCCGAGGCCGAGTGGGCCAGGCGGAAAGGCTGAGCGCTTCCGCCCGTCACAACGCAAACTGAGTGATCGGCGGCTTGGCGCGCCGCGCCCACCTCGCCATGGTGCCGCCTGTCACAAGCGGGGAGCGAGGCGGATGGCAGGCAGGATCGGGCGGACCGTGGCGGACTCGATCCCAGAGTGGCCCGATCCGCCGAGGCCGCCGAAGGGCGCGCCGAACATCCTCGTCATCCTGTTCGACGACGTCGGCTTCTCAGATTTCGGCTGCTACGGCTCGCCGATCCGCACCCCCAACATCGACCGGCTGGCCGCCGAGGGCGTGCGCTACGCCGGCTTCCACACCACGGCCATGTGCTCGACCACCCGGGCAGCCCTGCTGACCGGCCGCAACCACCACTCGGTGGGCGTGGGCTGCCTCGCCAACTTCGACAGCGGCTACCCCGGCTATCGCGGCAAGATCGCCAAGGAGGCCGGGACCCTGCCCGAGATGCTGCGGCCGCACGGCTACCGGAACTACATGCTGGGCAAGTGGCACGTCACCAACCTGACCGAGACCGGCCCGTCGGGGCCGTTCGACGGCTGGCCGCTGGGCCGCGGGTTCGACCGCTTCTATGGCTTCATGGACGCCGAGACGGACCAGTACGCCCCCGAGCTGGTCCGCGACAACACGCCGATCACGCCTCCGGGTACGTTCCAGACCGGCTACCACCTCACCGAGGACCTGACCGACCAGGCGATCCGCTATATCGCCGACCACACCGCCGACGCGCCGGACACGCCCTGGCTGCTGTGGTTCGCGCCCGGCGCCTGCCATGCGCCGCACCAGGCGCCCGCCGACTTGATCCGCAGCTACGATCCGATCTTCGCGCACGGCTGGGATGTGGAGCGCGAGCAGCGGCTGGCGCGCCAGAAGGCCCTAGGGATCGTGCCGCCCGACACGAAGCTGCCGCCCCGCAACGACGGCGTGCGCGCCTGGGACAGCTATTCCGACGACGACCGCCGGGTCTTCACCCGCCTGCAGAGCGCCTTCGCCGCCATGCTGGACCACACCGACCAGAACATCGGCCGGCTGGTGGATTTCCTGGAGCGCGCCGGCGTGCGCGACGACACCCTGATCATCGTGATGTCGGACAACGGCGCCTCGCAGGAGGGCGGCCCGCTGGGCTTCGTCAACGCCATGGGACCCTTCAACTTCCGCGGCGAGCCGATGGCGGAGAAGCTGGCCCGGATCGACGACATCGGCGGGCCGGACACCCACTCCAACTTCCCGCACGGCTGGGCGATGGCGTCGAACACGCCGTTGCGGCGCTACAAGCAGAACACCCACGGCGGCGGCATCCGCGACCCCCTGGTGATCTCCTGGCCGAACCGGCTTCCGGCCCGCGGCGAGGTGCGGCCGCACTTCGCCCACGCGTGCGATCTGGTCCCGACCCTGCTGGACCTGATCGGGATCGAGCCGCCGCCGAGCGTAAACGGCGTGCCGCAGATGCCGCTAGAAGGAGAGAGCTTCGCCGCCAGCCTGACCGATCCGGCCGCCCCGCCGCGCAAGAACGCCCAGTATTTCGAGATGTTCGGCCACCGCGGCCTCTGGAAGGACGGCTGGAAGGCGGTGGCGTTTCACCCGCCGGGCGCCCCGTTCGACGACGACCGCTGGGAGCTGTTCCACCTGGACCGCGACTTCTCCGAGACCGACGACCTGGCCGAGACGGAGCCGGAGACGCTGAAGGCGCTCGTCGACGAATGGTGGGCCCAGGCCGAGGCGAACAAGGTGCTGCCGCTGGACGACCGGTTCGGCCCCCGTTTCGCCGAGAACTCGGCCCGCTTCCATGGGGCGCGGCGGAAGTTCGTGTTCCACGCCGGCATGGGGCACCTGCCCACCGACGTGGCGCCGGACGTCCGCGCCCGGACCTATCGCATCGAGGCCGACGTGCGGCTCCAGGGCGGCGAGGAGGGGGTGCTGCTGGCCCACGGCGACGCCACCAGCGGCTACAGCCTCTACGTCCAAGACGGGCGGCTGCATCACACGCTCAACATCGGCGGCCAGAAGACCACGGTGACCTCGGACCGGCCCATTCCTGCCACGGCCACTCGCCTGGGCGTCGTCTCGCGCGCCACGGGCGAGGGGCTGAACCGCACCTTCACCCTCACCATCGACGGCGAGCCGGCGGGCGAAGGGCTGGCCACCACCGGTTTCCTGACCCTGATCTCCTGGTCCGGCCTGGACATCGGCCTCGACCGCGGGAGCCCCGTGGCGAACTACGCCGCCCCGTTTTCGTTCACCGGGACGCTGCGCAAGGTAACGGTTGTCATGGACGCCGATCAGACGCTTGACGGCGACGCCGTCGGAGAGGCCGAGATGGCGCGCCAGTAGCCGGAGTTCGCCCATGGATCTGTCGCGCCGCGCCATCCTTGCCGCCGGGGCCGCCGCGCCCGCCGGCGGCGCCCTGGCCGCCGAGGTCCGCGCCGACGACGAGGCGCACTGGAGCAAGGTCGCAGCCCTGTACGACGCCCCCCCGACCGGCATGATCCAGCTGGAGAACGGCTATTTCGGCGCCATGGCCCGCTCGACCCGCGCGGCCTACGAGCGCCACACCGCGCGGGTGAACCGCGAGACCTCGATCTATGCCCGCGACGCCTTCAACGCCGACATGGCCGCCGTGCGGGCGCGGTGCGCGAAGCTGCTGCAGGTGGACCCCGACGAGATCGCCTTCACCCGGGGCGGCACCGAATCCATGGTCACCCTGATCGGGGGGTACAACCGCCTGAAGCCGGGCGATGCGGTGCTCTACGCCGACCTCGACTACGACAGCATGAAGACCAGCATGGCGGCCCTGGGCAAGCTGCGCGGGGTCCGCGTCGTGCGGATCGACCTGCCGGAGCCGGCGGACCGCCAGAACGTCATCGACGCCTACGAGGCGGCGCTGAAGGCCAATCCCGACGTGCGGATGATGCTGCTCACCCACCTCAGCAACCGCACGGGCCTGATCCCGCCGGTGAAGGAGATCGTGACTCTGGCCCGCGCTCGCGGCGTGGACGTGCTGCTCGACAGCGGCCATGCCCTGGGCCAGACGGAATTCACTCTGCGCGACCTTGGCGTGGAGTTCGCAGGGTTCGGCCTGCACAAGTGGATCGGCGCGCCCGTGGGCGTGGGCCTGGTCTACATCCGCAAGGACCGGATCCCGGACATCGACGTCTCGATCCTGGAGGGGCCCAGCCCCCGGATCGATCCGCGGGTGCATACGGGCACGCTGAACTTCGCCGCCGTGCTGTCCGTGCCCGACGCCATCCACGCCCACGAGGCGGTGGGCCTGCCGGCCAAGGCGCGGCGCCTGCGCTACCTGCGGGACCGCTGGGCCGAGGCGTTGCGGGACGAGCCGCGCATCCAGGTGCTGACGCCCAACGATCCGGCGCTGCACGCCGGCATCACGTCCTTCCGCATCGCCGGCCGCACCAGCCGCGAGGACAACCTGGCCCTCAAGAAGCTCCTGTTCGACCGCCACCGCATCTTCACCGTGGAGCGGGTCGGCGTCGCCAAGGGCGCCTGTATCCGCATCTCGCCGTCCTTCGTGAACACGCCCGCCCAGATGGATGCCCTGGCCGCCGCCCTGCGGGAGATCTCCAGGGTCTGAGGGCGGAAGGGTTGCGCCGCCCGGCGTTCGGGCGGAAGGTGACGGAGGCGTCATTTTCGAGAGGCGGGCGAACCGCTCCGGCGCGAGGAAACAGGCCATGACCGAACGTCCCATCCCGTCGATCTTCGAGCTGACCCCGCTCAACGAGACCTACCGCGTCGATCCGCACGCCATGCTGGACGACCTGCGCAGCCGCTGCCCTGCGCACCGCGACGCGGTCTCGGGCAGCCTGGTGCTCAGCCGCTACGCCGACGTGCGCGCCGTGGTGAACAACCGTGAGCTCTGGCGCGATCCCGCCCGGGCCGAGGAGGGCGCCCATCTGCAGCGCCGCCTGCTGGCCGAAACCGATCCCAGCCTGCCGCGGACCTCGACCACCAGCATCCTCATGCTCGACGACCCCGACCATGCCCGCGTGCGCCAGCCCCTGGCCCAGGCTCTCTATGCCCGCGTCGCGAAGTTCCGGCCCGGGGTGGAGCGGATCGTCGACGAAACCCTGGACCGGCTGGAAGGCGAGCGGGCGTTCGACCTGATGGACCGCTTCTGCGTCCCGATCCCCATCGACGTGATCGCCTCGATCCTCGGCGTCGACCACGACCGGCTGCGCGAATTCCGCGAATGGTCGGAAGGCATCATCCAGGGGCTGAACCCCTTCCGCACGCCCGAACAGACCGCCGCCATGGAGACCGCCAGCGTGGCGCTGAACGCCTATTTCAGCGAGGCCATCGAGGCGAGGCGGGCGGCGGCTGGCGACGACCTGATCAGCGACATGGTCCAGCTCCAGATGAGCGGCGCCGACCTGTCGGACGACGAACTCCGCATCAACCTGACGGCCCTGCTGGTGGGCGGCAACCTCACCACCACGGACCTGATCGGCAATGCCGTGCGTCTGCTGCTGATCAACCCGTCGGAGCTGGCCAAGCTGAAGGCCGACCCGTCGATCATCAATGCGGTGGTCGAGGAGGTGCTGCGCTTCGAGCCGCCCGTGGACATCACCGGCCGGATCGCCTCGGGCGACATGGAGGTGGGCGGCTGCCCGCTGCACGCCGGCCAGGCGATGACCGTGTCGCTGCGCGCCGCCAACCGCGATCCCGAAGCCTACGAGGACCCGCACCGGTTCGACGTCAGCCGCAAGCACAAGCCCCACGTGGCTTTCGGCGGCGGCGCCCACATCTGCATCGGCGCACCCCTGGCCCGCCTGGAGGCCCAGGTCGCCCTGGTGAAGCTGTTTGAACGGTTCCCCGACCTCCAGCTCGCCGACCCGGACGAGACCCCCGCCTGGCGCACCCTCCCGTTCTTCCGCGGCATGGAGCGGCTGCCGGTTCGGACCTAGGCCGTGAGGCCTAGGGTTCGCAGCAGGGCCCGACAGTAGGCGCGCCAGTCATCGACGGAGCGCGGTTCGGAAGACAGCAGCAGCCGGTAGACGAGCGCGCCCGAAATCATGTCCTGGAGGACCTCCGGGTCCACATCTGCGGCGAGGCGACCGTCAGCTTGCATGGCGACAATGGCGCGCGAGAATGCGGCCCGGCGCGGAACCAGATACCCGTCCCAATAGGCGCGGACCAACTCGGGATGGGCCTGGGCCGACCCCAGCAGGCGCGCGGTGAGGGGCGCCAGCTCCGGCTTGGCCAGGGTCTCGGGAACATCCTCAAGCATGATGCGGACGAAGGCGTCGGCCCCGACGTGACCCCAGTCGTGGACCTCCGGGGCGTCGCCCTCCCGCGCCTTGCACAGGGCATGGGCGATCAGCGCCGCCTTGTCCGTCCAGCGGCGATAGACGGTGGCGCGCGTCACCCCGGCGCGTCGGGCGATCTCCTCGATGCTCGACCCCTCCAGCCCGCGCTCGGCGAAGAGCTCCAGCGCGGCGGCGATGATCGCCTTGTCCGCGACAGGGCTCCGGCGGCGGCCCCGGCCGCTCACCGGGTCGCGCTGTCCGGCAGGCCGAAGCCGATCAGATGGCTGCGCAGGAAGCTGATCTGGTCGGCGATCACGGTCGGCCGCACGGCGTCGTCGTAGAACTGGAAATGGGAACACGGATAGCAGCGCAGCTCGCCTCGGGGCGCCCGCAGCGCGATGGGACGCGTCAGCGACGCAGGCGTCTCCTTGTCGCGCTCGGCCAGCGACAATAGCACCGGCATGGCCAGTCGGCGGGCGCGCCGGCCTGGACGGTACCAGAACGCCATGTCGATCAGCGCTCGTGGCGCCACCTCGTTGCGCCAGGTGGGGTTGTCCATCGCCGCGATCGTGCGAGCCGCTTCAGCCGTGGCCATGACCGCAAGCTCGCCGGGCTCGCCGACTGCCTTGATGTAGACGGGCGGGCGTCCGCGCTTGCCGGCTATCCAGTCCGCCAAGGCGATGCGCAGCAGGCGCAGCCCGTCGCGGCGGCTTCGACCCTCCACCTTCCTCGGAAAGCCGTTGAAGGGGACCTGCGCCACCACCGCGGCGATGGCGGAATCCTGGGCGGCGAGCGCCAGCACATGGCCGCCGCCCAAGGAACTGCCCCACAGCGCCACCCGATTGGCGCGTACGCCAGGCAGCGCGCGGGCGAAGGCTATGGCGGCGCGCCAGTCCTGGTGCTGCATTCCGATGTCGATCACCTGGCGCGGCTCGCCGCCGCTCTCGCCGAAGGATCGATAGTCGAAGGTGAGAACCGGCAGTCCGGCGGCCGCCATGTCGGCGGCGTTGCGGGCGATGGAGCCTTCCTGGGTGCCGCCGAACCCGTGGGCCATGACCACGCAGCAATCGGCCGCGTTGGAGGGCCGGTAGAGGTATCCGACGCATCGCTCGGCGGCGGAGCCGAACTCCACACGCTCTCTCATCTCCTCGCCTCGCGAATTACAATGCATGTATGTATCGAAAATGGTCGATGCGCAGCGTTTGACAAGACCCCCTGCCATGCCGACCTAGGAGGCATGATCGACGACCTCTATTCGGCGAAGCTTCTGCGGCTGGCGGCGGAGATGCCGCGCGCTGGCCGGCTGGCTGCGCCGGACGCCACGTCGGAGAAGGTCTCCAAGCTCTGCGGCAGCCGTATTGTCGTCGACGTGAAGGTCGAGGACGGCCGCGTGGCCGACTTCGCCCAGGACGTGAAGGCCTGCGCCCTGGGCCAGGCGGCGGCGTCCGTGCTGGGCGCGCACGTGATCGGCGCCAGCCTGGAGGAACTCGAAGCCACCCGTGATGCGTTCCGCTCCATGCTGAAGGCGGGCGGCCCGGCGCCGGAGGGGCGCTTCGGCGATCTGGCGTTGCTGGCGCCGGTGAAGGATTATCCCGCTCGCCACACCTCCACCCTGCTCGCCTTCGAGGCGGCGGCGGAGGCGGTGCGCAACGCGGTCGAGCGGAGAACCTGATGCCGGACTTCATCTTCCTCCATCACGACGACGCCTCGGGCGACGGCGGGCTGGACTGGGACCCCTACCTGACCCGGCTGCGCGAGGCGGGTGTGTTCCAGGGCGGCAGCGCCATCGGCCAGGGTCATTGCGTGAAGAAGTCGGGCGCCGCGCCCGAACCCACCGCCCACATTTCGAGCTTCGTCCGCGTCACCGCCAAGGACCTCGACGAGGCCTGCGGCCTCCTGTCCGGCAATCCCGTCTTCGAAGCCGGTGGAACCGTCGAGATCCGCGAACTGCCCCTGGGTTAGGGCGCTCGAGCCCTCGACAAGGTTCCGTTCGCGGGTCGCCTGTGATACAGGGCGCGCCTCGTTTCCACGCTGGTTCGCCATGGTTCGCCCGACGGACATCGCCGATCCCTTCGCCCCGGTCCCGCGGCCGGTGACGACCGCGTCTGCGCGAACTACTCCCGCCGGCGCGGCTTGAACCTCTCGGGGTCCCACCAGGGGCCTGCAAATCGCAAACCGCAGCCGGCATGAGCTTCTACGAGAGATGCGTCAGGGGGCTCTTACGCGCCTACAAGCTGACGCTTTCGCCGCTGATCGGGCGGCAGTGCCGGTTTGCCCCGACCTGTTCGGAGTACGCCGCCGAAGCCCTGATCGGCCACGGCCCTGTGCGCGGCTCAGCCCTCGCGGTGCGCAGGCTGTGTCGATGTCATCCCTGGGGTGGCGCGGGATACGACCCGCCGCCGCCCCCGCGTCCAAAGGCCGAGCGCCGGGCGCGCGACTGGAAGTGTGAAACATGATCGATCTGATTTTCCCCGACGGCTCGAAACGCCAGTACGAGCCCGGCGTCACGGGCAAGGAGGTTGCGGCCTCCATCGCCCCGTCGCTGGCCAAGAAGGCCATCCTGATCAAACTCGACGGCGAACTGCTGGACGTGGACCGGCCGCTCGAGGCGGGCGGCAAGTTCGAGATCTTGTCCCGGGAGAGCCCCGAGGCCCTCGAAACGATCCGCCACGACGTCAGCCACATCCTGGCCGAGGCGGTGCAGGAGCTGTTCCCCGGCACGCAGGTGACCATCGGCCCGGCGATCGAGGACGGCTTCTACTACGACTTCGCCCGCGACGAGCCGTTCAGCCTGGACGACCTCGCCAAGATCGAGCAGCGCATGAAGGAGATCGTCGACCGCGACGAGCCCATCAAGCGCGAGGTCTGGGACCGGGACGAGGCCATCGCCCACTTCCGCTCGATCGGCGAGGAGTACAAGGCCCAGATCATCGAGGGCATCCCCGCCGGCGAGCAGGTGAGCGTCTATCGCCAGGGGAACTGGAAGGACCTGTGCCGCGGCCCGCACCTGCCGTCCACCAAGGCGGCGGGCAAGGCGTTCAAGCTGACGAAGCTGGCCGGCGCCTACTGGCGCGGCGACCACCGCAACCCGATGCTCCAGCGCATCTACGGGACGGCCTGGGCCAGCGAGAAGGACCTTGAGGAGCACCTCCACCGCCTTGAGGAGGCCGAGAAGCGCGACCACCGCAAGATCGGCAAGGCCATGGACCTCTTCCACATGCAGGAAGAGGCCAAGGGCATGATCTTCTGGCACCCCAAGGGCTGGCAGCTCTACCGCTCGGTCGAGGCCTACATGCGCCGCCGGCTGGACGACGACGGCTATCTGGAGGTCAAGGCGCCCCAGATCATGGACCGCGAGCTGTGGGAGCGCTCCGGCCACTGGCAGAAGTTCGGGAAGAACATGTTCACCTGCGAGACGGAGGAGGGCGAGTCCCTGGCCGTGAAGCCGATGAATTGCCCCGGCCACGTGCAGATCTTCAACCACGGCCAGAAGAGCTACCGCGACCTGCCGCTGCGCATGGCCGAGTTCGGCGCCTGCCACCGTTACGAGCCGTCGGGCGCCCTGCACGGCATCTTCCGGGTGCGGGCGTTCACCCAGGACGACGCCCACATCTTCTGCCGCGAGGACCAGATCGAGGCGGAATCCACGAAGTTCATCCACCTGCTGGAGAGCGTCTACCGCGACTGCGGCCTGGAACTGCATGCGGTGAAGCTGGCCCTGCGGCCCGACGAGCGGTTCGGTACGGACGAGGTCTGGGACGCCGCCGAGAAGAAGCTGGAGCGGGCCGCGCTGAACGCCGGGATCGCCCAGGTCGAGATGCTGCCGGGCGAGGGCGCCTTCTATGGCCCCAAGCTGGAATTCCACCTGAAGGACGCCATCGGCCGCACCTGGCAGTGCGGCACGCTGCAGCTGGACTATGTGCTGCCCCAGCGCCTCGACGCCGAATACGTGGCCGAGGACGGCTCCAAGCAGCGGCCGGTGATGCTGCACCGGGCGATCTGCGGCTCGATGGAGCGGTTCATCGGCGTGATGATCGAGAACTACGCCGGCGCCTTCCCCCTGTGGCTGGCCCCGACCCAGGTCGTGGTGGCCACGATCACGTCCGACGCCGACGATTTCGCGCTGAAGGCGGCCGCGCAGCTTCGCGCCGCGGGCCTGCGCGTCGAGACCGACCTGCGGAACGAGAAGATCAACTACAAGGTCCGCGAGCACAGCCTGGCCAAGACGCCGGTGATCGCCGTGGTCGGGCGGCGTGAGGCGGAAGAGGGCAAGGTCGCTCTCCGGCGCCTCGGCTCGGACGGCCAGCAGATCCTGACGCTGGCCGAGGCCGCGAAGCTTCTTGCCAGCGAGGCGACTCCGCCCGATCTTGCCCGCTCGGGGAGCGTCGCGAACGCCAGCCAGGGGGCTGGCGGGTTGGAGGCTGGATGAACAGCATCGCCGCGCCGGTCCTCGCCGCCGAAGCCGTGGCCGCCCCCGAGTTCCTGTCGGCGCGGCGCACCGTCTCCGTCGTCATGGTGGTTTACATGACCGGCGAGGCTCTGGAGCGGAGCCTCGCCTGCGTCCTGGCCGATCCCTTGGTGGACCAGCTCGTGGTGGTCGACAACGGTTCGACGCCGGTCGAGGCGGAACGCTTGCGCGCCCTGGCCGCCGGCGACCGCCGCGTGGTGCTGAAGACCGGCCATGGCAACATCGGGTTCGCCCGCGGGGCCAACCTGGGCGCGGCCAGTGCGAGCGGCGAGCTGCTGGTCTTCCTGAACCCCGACGCCTTCCTGCAGCCGGGATGCGTCGCCGCCCTGGCGCGCGAGATCGAGGGGCGGGCGTCGCCCTGCCTCGTGGGCGGGCGGGTGCTGAACGCGGACGGGACCGAGCAGCGCGGCGCCCGGCGGGGTGAGATCACCCCGCTCAGCGCCGTGATGTCCATGAGCGGGCTAGCCCGCCTGGCGCCCGCCTGGGCCCGCTACGAGGTGCACTGGGAAGGCGAGAGCCTGCCGGACGCGGCCGTCGCCGCGCCGACCATTTCCGGCGCCTGCTTCTGCATGCGCCGCGAGGACTTCGACCAGGTCGGCGGCTTCGACGAGGGCTACTTCCTTCACGTGGAGGATGTCGACCTGTGCTGGCGGGTGCGCCAGGCCGGCGGCGAGGTGCTGTTCCACCCCAAGGCTGAGGTGGTCCATATCGGCGGCACCAGCCAGACCAGCCCTCTGAAGGTCGAGTTCCACAAGGGCGTCGGCCTCGCCCGCTACTTCCGCAAGCGCGCCGAGAGCCCGGGCCAGAAGGCCGCGGCCTGGGCGCTCTCGCCCCTGGTCATCCTGGCCGCCGTGGCCCGCCCGCTGCTGCGGCGCTGAGCCCCAACGGCCGCCCGGCGCTCAGGCCGCCTGCGGCTTGCGATAGATCGACGACTTCGGGGTTTCCATGACCCGCCGCATCATCGGCGCGAACGCCTCCAGCGGCATGCTGTCGTAGGCCGGATCGAACGAGTTCTGGTCGTACAGGTGACAGAACTGGGCCGTGTACTCGAACCACGGATGCCCACGCCATTCCTCGCGCATGTCGCGATCCAGGCCCAGGTGGTGGAAGAAGTAGTAGCCCTGGAAGATGCCGTGCTTCTCCAGCATCCAGTGGTTCTGCTCCGAGATGTACGGCTTCAGGATCGCCGCCCCCAGTTCGGCGTGGCTGGCTGGGAGCAGGATGTCGCCGATGTCGTGCAGCAGGGCGCAGACGACGTATTCCTCGTCCTGCCCGGCCCGGAACGCCCGCGTGGCGGTCTGGAGGCTGTGCTCCAGCCGGTCGACGTTGAAGCCGCCATAGTCGTTGTCCAGCAGCTTTAGGTGCGCCAGGATCCTGTCGACATGCTCGCCCCGGTGGGCTTGGCCCGCCCGTACGATGGCCTGCCAGTCGGCCTCGGTCCCCTCGGTCATCGCCGTGAACGTCGCCCGGTCGTGCGTAGTGCCGTCGGCCATGATGATCCTCCGCCTATCGTGTTCCGCCAAATGGTGCGGCCCTGCGACAGCGAGGTCAATTCAAAGCCTTGGCCCGCGCGCCCGTCGCCGCTATGAAGGCCGCCGCGTGCGGGTGTAGTTCAGAGGTAGAACGTCAGCTTCCCAAGCTGAATGTCAGGGGTTCGATTCCCCTCACCCGCTCCAAATCTCCAACAGTTGTCGCGATGAAGGGTGTCGGCCGCGCGCGTGCGCCGTGGCCATGACCTCGCCTGTGTTGAGCCGCGCCCGGCGTCGGCGAGACCGGCGCCGGTAACCTTGCTCCCAATTTAAGCCTGATCGTTCCAGCGTTCTTCACCGCGCTCGCGGCTTTGTGGCGGCCTCAAGTTTCGCAGGGAGACACGCCATGCCCAAGAACATCATCACCGATGCGCCCGTCGACGACGAGAAGGATGGGGGCAGCTTCGCGACGATGCCCAAGGACATCTCGCACGTGACCTTCTACTTCGACCTGACGCCGGACGACCTGGAGGACGACGAGTTCTCGTTCGTCAAGGTCGAGACGCCCGACGCGGTGAGCGACGACCTCGACGCCTGGTACGAGGACGCCCTGGCCGAGATCCTGGCGCGCAATCCGGAACTGGCCGACGGCGAACTGGTCGGCGCGGCCATCAAGTTTGGCAGCGGCAAGTCGGGAAGCGGCGGCGAATTCTACTACGACCTCGACGGCGACAGCACGGACTTCGACTCCGCCCCGACCGGCGGCCTGGTCCAGGCCCGCGAGTACGCCGGCTATGGCGGCGGGGCCGAATACCAGTACGGCGACCTGTTCTAGGGCGCCGGGCTCCGGCCGCGCCGCCGGCTCAGGTCGGCGGCACGGTCGAGGCGGTGATGTCGGCCTTGCTCATCGAGCTGACGGCGCCGCCGTCGGCGCTGGGGGTCAGGGCCGAGGCCGGCAGGTTCACGTTGCGGCCATCGACGCTGGCCGAGATCGTCGTCGCGCCGTCGGGCGTGCGGATCACCCGGGCGATGGTCCCGATGGTCGCGCCCTGGGCGTCCTTGATCGGCATGCCAGTCTTGTAGGGCGAGGTCGTGGCGCTGGTGTCGACGGCGGGCGGGGACGCCGGCGCCGTCGGCGCGGCGGAGGTCGGGGGCGTGGGGTTCACGGCGCCAGGCTGGCCGGCGGCCGTCTGGGCCTGGGCGGCGCAAGCGAGCGCCAGACTGAGGCTGGCCGCATAGAGCGGAATGCGCATGGGACGTTTCCTTGTTCCTCTAGGCAGAGGAAACCGTCCCTACGCGCCCAGGTTCCGCCTGGGCAGCGTGACAGCCCCCGCGCGCGCCGCTGAAACGGGGGCGGCTCAGGAACGACGAAGCCCCAGCCTTGAGGAGCTGGGGCTTTTCTCGCTCAGGGTACGGGGATCCCTCAGGCGAGCGCGGTCCGCCGCCGGCGCATGAGAGCGCCGACGCCGCCGAAACCGATGATCATCATCGCCCAGGTCGAGGGCTCGGGAACGACGGCCGTGACATCGCCGAGGCGAAGCTGGCCGAGCGCCACGTCGCCGGAGGTCGTGAAGCTGATGTGCGTGAACACATCGCCGTCCGTCGCCTTGAAGTTGAAGAAGCTGTTGTTGGTCATGTCGTCGAAGGTCACCGGACCCGGGTCGTACGGGTCGAGGTTCTTGTCGACGTACTGGGTGAACTCAACGCCGGCGGCGTCATAGCCCCGCAGGGTGATCGACCAGACGGTCTGCCGCGGCGCGTTGATGTTGAGTTCGGCCTCGGTGAAGGTGCCGCCGGGCGTGTAGATGTCGAGGAAGGTCAGCCCGCCATCGCTGCCCACGACCCAGACTTGGCCACCGCCCTGGTTGCTGGGCGAGATATCTTCGTTGCCGAGGATCTTGACGGTCCAGCCGTCGTTGCTCAGCCCGAGGATCTCGTTGTCCGTCCCGTCGTCCGCGCCATCGATGAGGATGGTGTCGAGGTTGCCCGGGAGGTTGCCGTCCGTGATGATGACCGCGGCGGAGGCCGTGCCGGCCGCACCCAGGACCATCGCCGCGGCGCCCGCGGCTAGAACCGATTTCATTCGCATCTTCTGTACCCCACTCCCGTCGTCCGTACGGACGCCATTAGAACCAACCGTCCCCGTGCCCTTGAACGTTGCATCGAATAACTATGATACGTCAAACAACCGAGGGGTGTCCGGGGGCGGCCGGGCTTCGCCTGCAGGGGGTAACGAGTATTTAACTATCTGAAATTGCGTCCGAAATTTACCGTGTCCGACCAGCAAAGCAGGCAAGAAAAAAGCCCCGGCGAACCGGGGCTTTGATCAAAACGCGATGAATTTCTCAGGCGAAGGCGCTGCTGCGGCGACGGCGGAGCAGCGCGCCGGCGGCGCCGAAGCCCATGATCATCATCGCCCAGGTGGCCGGCTCCGGCACAGCGACGCCCGTGCTGTAGAGGGCCGCGTTCGACAGGCCCGGCATATCGAACGTGAAGCTGTCCATGCCCGCGCCGGCGTCGAACTTGAAGAAGGCGGTGCCACTGTAGCCGATGCCGCCCGCGCCGTTCGCGCCACCCACGTGGAAGCCCACGATGGTGATCCCGTACAGCGTCTGGCCGAAGTCGATGGTCGGGCCGCTGGTGTTGTACTTCGCCAGCGGAACCAGGGTGGCTGCATCGAACGTGCCGGCGCCCAGCTCGTTCAGGGCGTCCGCCCGCGCGGTCCGCTTGTCCAGCGTGCCGTTGCCAAGGCTGTCGATATTCAGGTTGTCCTGAAGCCAGCCGCTGCAGTCCAGGGCGTTCAGCTGCACGCCCGCCGCCGCGCAGGAGACCGGCAGGAAGGTCGTGCCGCCGGAGGGCGGAGGCGGACCCTTGTCCTTATCGTTCTTGGCGAGAGCCGGAGTGGCGGCCATCACGGCGACCGCGGAGAGGGCCAGCGCGAACTTGCTGGCGGAACGCATTTTCATAACTTCGGCCCTTGCCTCGATCACATCACGCTGAAGCGTAGACGCCACCTATCTCGGAAAGGTTAGCGGAACAACGCGGTTCGCTCACCGCGCGAGTAGGGCTGTCGCCAACGGCTTTCGGCGAACTTTCGGCCGCCTGACACTCGACGCGGTCCGCTGACCGGCGGTAAGGTCGTCGTTAATAGTCGCTCTCAATCGCAAATACGCGATGAGGTCGGCGATGGATCGTCTCGCAACTCTGAGTTATTTCGAACCATGGAAGTGTCGCGCGCCGCCATCGCCCTGTCCGCCCTGGGGAACGAGCGCCGGCTGACGATCTTCAGGATGCTGGTCGAGGCCGGCCCCGAGGGGATCGCCGCCGGCGAGATCGCCAGGCGCCTCGACATGCTGCAGAACACCCTCTCCAGCAGCCTGGCGGTGATGGCGCACGCAGGCGTCGTCCGGTCGCGGCGCGAGGGGCGGTCGATCATCTACAGCGCCGACTATCGCCACATCAACGACCTGCTGGGCTTCCTCGTCCACGACTGCTGCGGCGGCGATCCCTCTCGCTGCGGCGAGCCGTTCTTCGCGGTGCTCCCACCCACCCGCGCGCCTGTCGAAGCCTGACCCTCCCCTTGCGTCCGCGTCGACGCGGGCGGGGGCGGGCGCTAAGCTTCCCGGCATAAAGGGAGCAAACAGACGATGGACCTGAAACCGGGGTCGCGCTGGAAGAGCGCGGTGTGCGACGCGGAGCTGGTGGTGGTGCGGGCGCCCAAGTCCCCGGTCAGCCTGGAATGCGGCGGCCATCCGGTGATCCCCCACGCCGAAGCCCGGAGCGGCGACCTGACCCTCTCCGACGCCCACGCCGCCGGCAGCGCCGCCGGCAAGCGGTACAGCGATCCGGAGAGCGGCCTCGAGGTGCTGTGCTCCAAGGCCGGTCAGGGCTCGCTCAGCGTCGACGGCCGCGCCATCGGCGCGCAGGAGGCCAAGAAGCTGCCGTCGTCGGACTGAGGCGATGCACACCGCCCTCCTCCTCGACATGGCGGCCGACGCCGCGCCGGACCGGCTGGCTCTGGGAGGCCGCGCCGATGGCCTCACCTTCGACGAGACGCGCCGCCGGGCCCGGGCCGGCGCCGCCTGGCTGGCGGGGCAGGGCGACGGGACGGTCGCCTTCCTCGGCCTTAACGGGCCGGCCCTGCCCATCGCCGTGTTCGCCGCCGGCCTGTTGGGCAGGCCGTTCGCGCCGCTGAACTACCGCCTGCCGAACGCCGACCTGAACCGGCTACTGGCCCGCACGGCGCCCTCGGTGGCCATCGTCGACGACGACATGCTGGGGCGGCTGGAGCCGCACGCCGGGGTGACCGTGGTCGCCCGCTCGGCCTTCGAGGCGGCCTGCGCCAGCCCTGGGTCGGACGACCTGCCCGACGCCCAGCCCGACATCGCGGTCCTTCTCTTCACCAGCGGCACCACGGGCGAGCCCAAGGCCGCCATCCTGCGCCACGCCAATCTCACCAGCTATGTGATTTCCACCGTCGAATTCCTCGGTGCGGAGGAGGGCGAGGCGGCCCTGGTCTCCGTGCCGCCCTACCACATCGCCGGGATCTCGGCCGTCCTGACCGGCGTCTACGGCGGTCGGCGGATCGTCTACCTCGAGGCGTTCACCGCCGAGGACTGGGTGGAGGCGGCGGCCCGCGAAGAGATCAGCCACGCCATGGTCGTGCCCACCATGCTGGGGGCGATCCTCGACATCCTGGAGGCCCGAGGTGAGAGCCTGCCGGCCCTGAAGGCGCTGAGCTACGGCGGCGGCCGCATGCCGCTGCCGGTGATCGAGCGGGCCCTGGCGATGCTGCCGCACGTGGACTTCGTCAACGCCTATGGCCTGACTGAGACCTCCTCGACCATCGCGGTGCTGGGGCCGGACGACCACCGCATGGCGATCTATTCCGACGACGAGGCGGCCCAGCGCCGGTTGGGGTCGGTTGGCCGCCCCCTGCCCTCGCTCGAACTCGAGATCCGCGACCCGGAGGGCCGGGTCCTGGGCCCCAACCAGCCCGGCGAGATCTACGTGCGCGGCGAGCAGGTCTCGGGCGAATACGCGCACAAGAAAATGCTCTGCGACGACGGCTGGTTCGCCACCAACGACGGCGGCTGGCTGGACGAGGAGGGCTACCTCTTCGTGGAGGGCCGTCTGGACGACGTGATCGTGCGCGGCGGCGAGAACATGAGCCCCGGCGAGATCGAGGACGTGCTCCGCGCCCATCCGGGGGTGGCCGATGTCGCCGTCCTGGGCGTGCCCGACGACCACTGGGGCGAGAAGGTCGCCGCGGTGGTGGTGGCGCGCGATCCGGCGCCGAGCCCCGAGGACCTGGCCGCCTGGGTCCGGGCGCGGCTGCGCTCCACCAAGACGCCCGAGGTCTGGGCCTTCCGCGAGGCGCTGCCCTACAACGACACGGGCAAGCTGCTGCGCCGCCAGCTCAAGGCCGAGATGACCGCCAAGCCCGCTGCGGCGTGACGTGATGGGAACCGGCCTCGTCGCCGACCTGACGCAACTCTCCGGTGCCGGCCTGGTGGTCACCGAGATCGGCGTCGACCCGCCGCCGCTCGCGCACACGCCCGGCGTGGTGCAGGTGGGCGTGCATCGCGGCGGGCCGGTCCCGGGCGGGGCGCTGGACCCCTTCGACATCCTGCTCTGCGCCGACCCTGCGGCCCCTGGCCCCTGGGTGGGCGTGCCGCCCGCGCGGCTGGACGCGGCGTTGGCGCAGCTGCAGGCAGCCGTGGCTCGCCAGCCCGTGGCCGCCGCCGTCGCCGCCCAGGTCTTTCGGACGTCCCTGGAGGTCTCCTTCGAGCAGGCCGTGGTCAACGAGTCCCTGGCCTATTCCATGCTGCTGGCGTCCGAGGGCTTCCGAGCCTGGCGGGCGGCCAACCCGGCTCGCGAGCGCCACGATGAACCCGGCCCACGCGTGCGGATCGACGCCGGCCGGACCCTGTCGATCCGGCTCGACCGCCCCGCGGCCCGCAACGCCTTCGACGCCCGGATGCGCGACGAGCTGTGCGAGGCCCTGGCCTTCGCCCTGGAGCACCCGGACGCCCCTCCGGTCCGCCTGTCCGGCGCCGGCCCCGCGTTCAGCGCCGGCGGCGACCTGGACGAGTTCGGCCGCGCGCCGGACCCGGGGCAGGCGCACCTGGTCCGCATCCTGCGCTCGAGCGCGCGCCTGGCGCAGGCCCTGGGCGATCGGCTGACGGTCGAGGTCCACGGCGCCTGCATCGGCGCGGGGATCGAGGTACCTGCCGCAGCGGCCCGCATCGCCGCGCGGCCGGGCGCGCATTTCCGGCTGCCCGAGGTGTCCATGGGCCTGATCCCCGGCGCGGGCGGCACGGCGACCATTCCCCGACGCATCGGCCGCCGCCGCGCCTGCTGGATGGCCATTTCGGGCGCCGAGGTGGACCTGGCGACGGCCCTCGCGTGGGGCCTGGTGGACGAGGTGGCGGTGTGAGCCCGATCCAGCCGGCCCTGTACGCTTTGGGCGCCGAGGTTGCGGAGCTCACGGCCCGGTTCGGCCGCCGGGTGGAGCCGCAGGCCCTGGGGGTGCTGGACCGCGCCGGCCACCTGCCGCTCGCCCCGCCGGGGCTCGTCTCCCCGAACAGATCCTGCCGCCTCCTCCGCGCCGCCGACGGCTGGATGGCCTTGAACCTCGCCCGCGGGGAGGACCGCGACCTGATCCCGGCCTGGCTGGGCTGCGACGTCGGCGCCGACCCCTGGGACCTCGTGGAGGCGCACGCGGCGGACCGGACCTGCGGCGAGCTGGTCGCAGGCGCCGCCCTGCTGGGCCTGCCCGCCGCGGCCGTGGGCGAACGCGCGGCCGAAGGCGCCGGCCCAGCCCTGATCCGCATGGCTTCCGGCGCGCCCCGGCGCGGCGCCCTCCGGGTCGTCGACCTCTCCGCCCTCTGGGCCGGGCCGATGTGCGGCGCGATCCTGGCGGCCATGGGCGCCGAGGTGCTCAAGGTCGAGAGCGTCCGCCGCCCCGACCTGACGCGCCTGTCCACGCCCGCCTTTTTCGCCGCCCTCAACGGCGCCAAGGCCGACCTGCCGCTCGACCTCTCGGCCCCGAAGGGCCAGGCCCGGCTGGTCCGGGCCATCGCCGCCGCGGACATCCTGGTCACCAGCGCCCGGCCCCGCGCCCTGCCGTCGCTGGGCCTAGACCCCGCCGCCCTGTTCGCCGCCAATCCCGGCCTGGTCTGGGTGGCGGTCACCGGCCACGGCTGGACCGATCCCGCGGCCCAGCGGGTGGCGTTCGGCGACGATGCGGCGGCGGCGGGCGGCCTGGTCGATTGGACGGGCGACGGGCCCCGATTCCTGGGCGACGCCCTGGCCGATCCCGTCACAGGCCTGGCCGCGGCGGCCGGGGCGCTGCACGGCCTGGAAGCCGGCGGCGGCGTGCTGGTCGATGTCTCCCTCGCGGGTTCGGCCGCCCGGGCCGCAAACCTCTGCCACCTGCGGCGGGCCGCGTGACGCTGACCCTCCGCGACGTGGAGGTGGCCGGCCGGCCCGGCCTGGACGTGCGCATCGCGGACGGCCGCATCGAGGAAATCGGCCCGCGGCTGCCACGCGTCGGGGACGTGCTGGACGGGCGCGGCGGGGCGCTGATCCCCGGCCTCTGCGACCATCACATCCACCTCTTCGGTCTGGCCGCCCAGGCCGCCTCGGTCCCGGTCGAAGACGCCGCAACGACAGCCGCCTTCGCTGCGCGCATCGCCCAGGCCGCCGCCGCGCGCCCGCCGGGAGCCTGGATCCGCGCCACCGGCTACCATGAAACCCTGGCGGGCGATCTGACCCGCGCCGACCTTGATCGCCTTGCCCCGCGCCACCCCCTGCGCATCCAGCACCAGACCGGCGCGCTCTGGATTCTCAACAGCCTCGCGCTCGCGGCCCTGGGCGAGGGCGAGGACCCGCCGGGCCTGGACCGGGAGACCGGGCGCCTCTGGCGCGCTGACGCTTGGCTGCGGAGCCGCGTCCGCGAGTCCCCGCCGCCGCTCGCGCCGATCGGAAGTCGCCTGGCCGCTTGCGGGATCACTGCGCTCACCGACGCCAGCGTCACCATGGACGCCGAGAGCGCGGAGCGGCTGGCCGAGGCCCACCGCGCCGGTCATCTGCCCCAGCGCCTGACCCTGATGGGCGGCGGGGCGCTGGACGCGCCGGCCGACGGGGCCTTTGCGGTCGGGCCCGTGAAGGTGCTGCTGGACGACCACAGCCTGCCCGATCTGGACGACTTCGTGGCCCGCATCGCCGCCGCCCGCGTCCAGCGGCGGCCGGTCGCCGTCCACTGCGTCACGGCGGGCGAGCTGGCCCTGACCCTGGCCGCTTTCGAGACCGCCGGAAGCCGCGTCGGCGACCGGATCGAGCACGGCGGCGTCATCCCGGCCGATGCCATCGCGGTGCTGAGGCGCCTGGAGCTCGCCGTCGTCACCCAGCCCGCCTTCATCCACGAACGCGGCGACCGCTATGCCGCCGAGGTCGCGCCGCAGGACCGGCCGGATCTCTATCGCCTCAAGAGCCTGCTGGACGCGGGCGTGCCGGTCGCGGCCAGCTCGGACGCGCCCTACGCCACGCCCGACCCCTGGGCCGGGATCGCCGCCGCCGTCGCGCGTCGCAGCCGGGGCGGGGTGGACCTCGGGCTGGCCGAGCGCGTGGACGCCGCGCGCGCCCTGTCGCTCTACCTCGACGCGCCATCGGCGCCGGGGCGCGTGGCCCGCCGCGTGGTTCCGGGCGCCCTGGCCGACCTGTGCCTGCTGGACGCGCCGCTGGCGGATGTGCTGCGCGCCCCGTCCGCCGCCCATGTGCGCGCCACCCTGATCGGTGGTGTCCGCGTCCACGGCTGAGTCTGCGACAAGCCGCCCCAGCGTAGTTCTCCGTAGGGGGCGGGCCCTAGGTAATGGACCGAAATGGTTACCGGCCGGCCGCCCGTCCTAGGTTTCGCCTGCAAACGACAGGGAGAAACCAGATGACCGCCACCACCGTGCAACAGGAAATTCCGATGATCCCGGCGTTCGTCGCCCGGATCGCCGACTATGCCGCCGATGGTCCCGCCTACCTCCGCCTCGCTGCGGACGGCGCCATGGAATGGGTGGCCGCCCAGCGCGACGCCACGCCGTTCAGTTCGATGCGCGAGGCCACCCGGCACGCCACCCGCCTGCCGGCCAAGCTGCGCGCGTTCGGCGTCCCCCGCCGCGACTAGCGGCTCCGGCGACTCAAGGGGGCGACCCGAGGACGCCATACGCTTGTTTGACCACAGATAGAGTTCAAAAATCTCCCGCCGAGCACTGTGCGAGAGCATAATTCTCTGCTCCAGCGATTCCGGGGCTGTGATCGGCGATGATTTTCCCGCCCGTTCCGGCATCCTTCGAGGCTCATTTCCGCGAGCCGGGACCGGACGATGCTCAAGGCTTTCACCCAGCACCCCGCCACGGTCGGGGAGAGCTATTTCGAGCACCTCGTGTCGGCCTGGGGTTTCGCGGCCACGATGGCCGTGGGCGCCATGGCCTGCCTGCTGCACGGCCTGTTCCCCTTTGCGTTCAAGACCTCGGGCAGCCGCCGCATCCGTGAGCTGCACGAACGCATGGTCACCCACCGGACCGCGCCGAAGCCGCCCTTGAAAGCGCCGGCCTGGCTGCCGGGGCTGGCGGTGGCCGCGCTGCTGACGGCGCTCGCGAGCTGGGCGGCGAGCGCCCTGCATCAGCCGGTGGCGCCGTTCGCCCTGGCGGCGGGATTCCTGATCGCCGCGCCTCTGGCCGGTCGTCTGGACCTGACCCCGGGCCTTCAGCTCGCCGAGCGACCGCTGCTGCGGGCGGGCATCGCCCTCCTGGGCCTGCGCATCGTGTTGGGCGACTTCGCCCACCTGGGCGTCCAGACCCTGCTGCTGGTCCTCGGCTGCGTGGCTCTCACCCTGGCTCTGGGCTCGGTCATCGGCCGCCTGTTCGGCCTGCCCCGCGGCTTTTCCATGCTGTCGGCCAGCGCGACCGCCATCTGCGGCGCCTCTGCGGCCATGGCCGTCGCCAGCGTCCTGCCCAAGGGCGCCGAGACCGAGCGCCAGACCGGCTATGTGGTCGCGGTCGTCGCCACGCTCTCGACCCTGGCCATGCTGGCCTATCCGGCCCTGGCCCACCTGGCCGGCCTGCCGCCCGAGGCCGCGGCCGTCTTCCTGGGCGCCTCGATCCACGACGTGGCCCAGGTGGCGGGGGCCGGCTACTCCGTGTCGCCGGCGGTGGGCGACATGGCCGTCACCGTGAAGCTGGTGCGGGTGTCGCTGCTGGCCCTGGTGGTGGCGGCGGTGGCCTTCGCCATCGCCCGCGCCGCACGCGAGGCGGGCGGCGACCGCCGGGCGCTGGGCCACGCCGCCCTGCTGCCCGGCTTCGTGATCGCCTTCTTCGGCCTGGCGGCGCTGCGCAGCGCGGGCGCGGTGCCGGCCCAGGTGCTGCCGGCGGCGTCCTTCGCCTCCAACATGCTGATCGGCGCAGGCGTCGTGGCCGTGGGGGCCAAGACTTCCATCGCCGGCCTGCGCGAGATGGGCTGGCGCCCGCTGGCCGCCCTCGGCGTCCAGACCGCGCTTCTGTGCGGCCTGGCTTTCGGGGCGGCGCAGCTGGTCGGCTGAGCCGCTACCAGATCTTCACGCGCTGCTCGGGCGGCACGTACAGCTGGTCGCCCGGCTGGACGTTCCAGGCGTCGTACCAGCCGGGGATGTTCCGGATCGTGCCGTTGACGCGATAATAAGCCGGGGAGTGCGGGCCGGTGACCACCTGCTGGCGCAGCGCCTCGTCGCGGAACTTCTCCCGCCAGACCTGGGCCCAGCCGAGGAAGACCCGCTGGTCGCCGGTCAGGCCGTCGATCACCGGCGCGGGCTTGCCCTTCAGCGAGGCGCGGTAGGCGTCCAGGGCTAGGGAGAGTCCGCCCAGATCGCCGATGTTCTCGCCCATGGTCAGCCCGCCCTGCAGCCTGACCCCAGGCAGGGGCTCGAAGGCCGAGTACTGGGCGCCCAGCCGCTCCGCCTGCACCTTGAACTTGGCGTTGTCCTCGGCAGTCCACCAGTCGCGCAGCACGCCGTCGCCGTCGGACTTGCGGCCCTGGTCGTCGAAGCCGTGGCTGATCTCGTGGCCGATCACCCCGCCGATGCCGCCATAGTTGATAGCCGGGTCCGCATCTGGATCGAAGAACGGCGGCTGCAGGATCGCGGCCGGGAACACGATCTCGTTGTTGGCGAAGTTGTAGTAGGCGTTCACCGTCTGCGGAGTCATGCCCCACTCGGCCTTGTCCACCGGCCCGTTCAGCCGCGCGACCTGGCGGCGCCACGCGAAAGCGCCGGCCCGCTCGACGTTGCCGTAGAGGTCATCAGGCTTCAGCTCCAGCTTGGCGTAGTCGCGCCAGGTGGCCGGGTAGGCGATCTTGACCGTGAACTTCGCCAGCTTCTCCAGCGCCCGCTGCTTGGTCTCCGGACCCATCCAGTCCAGTTTCTCGATCCGCGCACGCAGGGCCGTGCGGACATCGCCCACGAGGGCGTCCATCTTCGCCTTAGATTCCGGCGGGAAATAGCGGGCCACATAGACCCGGCCGACCGACTCGCCGATGGCGCCGTCCATGAAGCTCGCCGCCCGTTTCCAGCGCGCCTGCTGCTCGGGCTGGCCGGCCAGCTCCTTCAGCCGGAAGGCGTAGTTGGCGTCCACGAAGCGCTTGGACAGGTACGGCGCGGCGTTGTCGGCCAGGTGGAAGGCCTGCCAGGCCTTCAGCGTCTCCAGCGGCGTGTCGGCATACACCCTGGCGAACTTGGGGAAGGCGGTGTTGGTGGTCACCACGATCCGTTCCACCGCGGGCAGGCCGCTCCCGGCCAGGTAGCGGTTCCAGTCGAAGCCCGGCGTGTACGCCGCCAGCTCGGCCGGGGTCATGGGGTTGTAGGTCTTGTCGCGGTCGCGCCGCTCCACCCGCGTCCAGCTCGCCTCGGCCAGCTGGGTTTCGAAGGCCACGATCGCCTTGGCGTTCTCGGCCGGCTTGTCCCAGCCGATCATGGTCAGGAGCTGGGCGACATAGGCCTCGTACTTGGCCTTCTTCTCCGCGAAGCTGGGCTGCAGATAGTAGTCCCGGTCGGGCAGGCCCAGGCCGCCGGTCCCCGTCAGAACCGCGTAGCGGGTCGGGGCCTTCGCATCGATAGAGATGAAGACGGGCAGGATCGAGGTGAAGCCGCTGAGGTTGGACTTGCCCATCAGGGCGGTGAAGTCGTCCTTGGTCTGGACCTTGCGGATCTCGGCCAGTTCCGGGGCCAGGGGCTTGGCGTCCAGCGCCTCGACAGCCGCCTCGTCCATGAAGGCGCGATAGCCGGCGGCGATCTTGGCCGCGTCGGGATCGGCCAGCCGGCCCGCCGCGGCGTCCTCGAGGATCGCGTGCATCCGGTTTTCCGAGAGCTCGCGCAGCTTGTTGAAATTGCCGTAGCGGACCCGGTCCGCGGGGATCTCGGTGCGCTCGGCCCACTTGCCGTTCGCGAACTTGAAGAAGTCGTCGCCCGGCTTGACGCTGCGGTCCATGCCGGAAAGGTCGAAGCCCCAGGTTCCGTACCTCGGCGAGGCCAGCGAGGGGGGCTCGGGCGCGTCGGCGCTCCACGCCGGCGCGGCGGCGAACGCCAGCGCCGCGGCCGCGCCGGCCGACAGCAGAATCTTGCGCAGTTCGGAAATCATCGGTCTCTTCTCGATCAGCCAGGCCGCGCTTCCAGGTCGGAACCGTCGGCGACGCCGAGAAAAGGGGGAAAACCGCTCCCGCGCAATGGCCCGCGCGACGAGGCCAGCCGCTGCGGCGAGGAACGCGGCCCTCAGGTCCCGAGCAGCCGGTGGTAGTGGTTGCGGATCACCCCGTAGCACTCGCACGCCAGGGCCTGCAGGCCGGCGCGGTCCATGATGTCCACCACGCCGCGGCGGTAGCGGATCAGGCCCTTGTCCTGCAGCGAGCGGGCGACGGCCGTCACGGTCGTGCGCTGCACGCCCAGCATGTCCGCCAGGAACTCCTGCGTCAGGGCGATGGTGTCGGTGGAGATCCTGTCGTGGCAGGTGAGCAGCCACCGGCAGAACCTCGCCTCGACCGAATGCAGCGCATTGCACGCCACCGACTGGATCGCGTGGCCGTACAGCGCCTCTCCGTGCCGGTCGACCAGGTCCCGTAAAGCGGGGCTCCTCTCCCAGGCTTCGTGCAGGCGCTCGGCGCCGATGCGGGCGGCGCGCAGCGGGGTCTGGACGATCGCGCGGCTCAGCGACTGGCGGGGCGCCACGGCGGCCATCAGGCCCAGTGCGCCCTCGGGCCCGATGGTCGAGCTCTCGATGGCCGCCCCGTTCTCCATCAGGGTCATCAGCGAGATGACCCCGTCGTGCGGGAAGTAGACGTGGTCGATCGCGTCGCCGGGGTCGTAGAGCAGCCGGCCGCGCTCCAATTCGACCTGGATCAGGTGGGGGGCCAAGAACGCGTGGTCGCCAGTCGGAAGTGCGTCGAGCAGGCTGTTCTGTGCCAGGGGGACGGGCCTCTGCATCGGGGACTCGAAACGCCGTTCCACGGCTTGGGTTTCAAGTTACCGGTGCGCGAGACGCCGCACTGTCGAGTACGCGACACTCAAGCTTGACCAAGCCTGAATTCAGGCAAAATCGTGTCGAGCATTCTTAACATTCGAGAATTTCGCCCACTTCTGGCGTCGGATAGCCGACGTAAGGCGGCGTTTTGGCAACGGCTGGCCGCCGAAGCCTCGAATCAGTCCGTTGCGAAGACGCGCGGCCGCAACTCCTGGCCGCGCGTCTCGCCGTCTTAGTGGAAGTTCAGGTCGCGGCGCTCGCCCACGTCGGGCGTGCTGCCGGTGGTGTTGGCCTTGGCCACCTCGAAGGCGTACTTCAGCAGGCCGCCATCGGTGATCCAGACCGCGGCCTCGGTGACGTCCAGGCGCAGCAGGGTCAGGGCCGGGTCGTCCTTGCCCTCGGGGTACCAGGCCGCCACGTGGGCGTTCCAGTAGCGGTCGATACGCTCGCGGTCGTGCGCCAGCGTCAGGCGCCCGTCGATGCAGGCCTGCAGCTTGCGGTCGAGGAAGATGAAAGCGGCCTCCGCCCCCGCGCCGCCGGCCAGGCTCTGGGCCAGGTCGGTGTCGTTGCGCGTGAAGAACCACAGGGTGTTGGTGTCCTTCTCCACGAAGGCGGTCATCGGCTGGAAGTGATGGTTGTCGTGGGTCAGGCCGAGCATGCCGGTGTGCTCGTCGTCGACGGCCTTCCACAGGCGGTCGCGGACTTCGGTGTTGCTGAGGGTCATGGCGCTCTCCGGGGATGTCTAAGGGGCGCACCCCAAACCCCCGGAGGGCGGCCCCGTTCCGTCGGCCGCCCGACGGTCAGGGCTTCCGGTGGACGATCTTGCCGTCCACGACGGTCAGCACGGCGTGGCCTTTTGGAATCTCCGCCTCCGGCGCGGTCATCAGGTCGACGGAAAAGGCGGTCAGGTCGGCGCGCTTGCCCACCTCGATGGTCCCCAGTTCGGCCTCCGCGAACCGGGCGTACGCCGCGGCCGAGGTGAACAGCTTCAGCGCCTCGGCCCGGCTCAGCGCCTCCTGCGGCCGCCAGTCCGGCCCGGAGAACCCGGAGAGGTCCTTGCGCGCCACGGCGGCATAGAACTCGATCAGCGGGTCGCCCCGCTCGACGGGCGCGTCCGATCCGCCCACCACCACGGCCCCCGCCTTCATGAGGCTCTCCCACGCATAGGCGCCCGCCAGCCGGTCCGGACCCAGCCGAGCCGGCGCGAAGTGCAGGTCGCCGATGGCGTGGCTGGGCTGCATGGAGGCGATCACCTTCAGCTTCGCGAACCGCGGGATGTCGGCCGGCCGCACGATCTGCGAATGCTCGATCCGCCAGCGCCGGTCCGACGCCGCCTGTTCGGCCATCAGGTCCAGGACGTTGGCGTTGCCGCGGTCGCCGATGGCGTGCGCCGCGACCTGGATCCCGGCGGCCTTCGCCTGGGCCATGGCCTTGCGCATCGTCTCCGGCGGCGTGCGCACCAGGCCGGTCGTGCCGGGGGCGTCGGCATAGGGCTCGAACAGGGCGGCCCCGCGCGAGCCCAGGGCGCCGTCCTCGTAGAGCTTGATGGCCCGCGTCACGATCCGCCCGTCCGGCGTCGCCCGCGGCCCGCCGGCGAACAGCGGCCCCGCCTGCTCGGCGTCGACGGCGTTGTAGACCCGCAGCGGCGTGCGGCCCTCGGCGTTCATGGCCTCCAGCAGGCCTACGTCGTCCCAGTCCACGCTCATGGCGTGGATGCCGGTCCAGCCATAGGCGGCCTCGACCTGAAACGCCGCATCGAATGCGGCCCGCCGGTCGGCCTCGGTTGGCGGCGCCTGCAGCTTGCGGACAAGGGCCATGGCGTTGTCCACCAGCATGCCGGTGAGCTTGCCGTCCGGCCCCTTCAGGATCTCGCCGCCCGCAGGGACCGCCGTCGTCTCGTCGATGCCGGCCGCCTTCAGCGCGGCGGTATTGGCCACCAGGGCGTGGCCGTCGGCGCGGACCAGCAGCACCGGGCGGTCCGGCGCGATGGGGTCGAGGTCGCCCCGGTTCAGGAACCGCCCCTCGGGCCAGCCGGTCTCGATCCAGCCGCGCCCCCACACCGGCCCGGAGGGTCGGCGCTCGGCCAGGTAGGCCTTGACCCGACCCACGGCCTCGGCCGCGGACTTTGCCCCTTCCAGGTTCAGCGACAGCTCCCGCTCGCCGATACCGCGCAGGTGGGCATGGGCGTCGGTGAAGCCGGGAAACAGCGCCGCGCCCTTCAGGTCGATGCTCTCGGTGCCCGGATTGAGCTTCAGCCGCACGGTATCCGGCGAGCCGACGAAGGCGATCCGGCCGTCCTGGACCACGACCACCTCGGCGGTCGGGCGCTCGGCGACCCCGGTGTAGATCGGCCCGCCCGAGATCCAGAGGTTCTGGGCGGCGACGGGGGTGGCCGCGACGGCGGCGGCGCAGGCGAGGGCGAGCTTCATGCGGCGAAGCTAGCGGCCGATCTCCGCCAGAGCCAGCCGGGACCCGCGCCCCGGCCGCTAATGCTCCTCTCCGCCCAGGGCGTGATCATAGATCGCCTTGGCGGTGCCCGCGATCGTGCCGGCCGCCGTGTGCAGGGCGGTCTGCCCTACCAGGGTCTCCGCCTGTTGCGAGAGCGCGAACAGCTCCTCGGCCATCGCCGCCAGCTTCAGATAGACGTCGCGGTCGTTCATGGCCCACCTTTGTGTCTGTCCGGTCAAGCATGCCGGGCGGGGTTGTGCTAGAGCCCCGGCCCATGTTCGGCCTCTTCCAGCGCCTGCTTCCGCGCGATCACGTCCTTATGCCGTGGCTCCTGACCGCCGGGCTCGTGGCCCTGGCGTTCTTCATCCGCCTGCCCTTGCAGCCCGTCCTCGGCGGCGGCCTGGCCTATTCGGCCTTCTACCCCGCCGTGATCCTCTCGGCCTACGCGTTCGGCCGCGCGCCCGCCATCGCGGCGGCGCTGGTTTCGGCGTCCCTGGCCTTCTGGTGCTTCGTCGAGCCCGTCTATGCGTGGAAGGCCACGCCCACGATCTTCGCCGCCTTCGGCTTCTTCACCGCCACCTGCGCGGTCGCCATCGTGGTGATCACCGGCCTGACCGGCGCGCTCAAGGACGTCTCGCACCAGCTGGGCCGCGCCCGTGCGGTGGCCGATGGTCACGCCGGCCTGTTCCGCGAGCTGAACGAACGCATGAGCCATCACATGCGGCTGGTCGCCGGCGTCCTGGCGCTGCAGGCCAAGGGCGAGCCCGAGCCCCAGGTGGCCGACGGTCTGCGCCGCGCCATGGAGCGCACACTGCTGATCTCCCGCGTCCATCGCGAGCTCGGTGGGCGCGTGGAGGGGCCGGTGGACTTCGACGCCTTCGCCGCCGCCCTGGCCCGGGCCATCTGCATCGCGCACAACGCGCCGCCCGAGCGCGTCATCGTCGAGGCTTCAGGCCTCGAGCTTGGCGTGGAGGAAGCGACGTCCCTGGGCGTGGCCCTGGCCGAATGCCTGGGCGCCCTGTTCGACACGGGCGTCAAGGAACCGCTCAAGATCCGCTTCGACGTCCAGGGCCGCCGCGCGGAAGTCGCGATCACGGAAACCGGGCAGGGTGTGGATGGAGCTCTTGTGTCGGTCACCAGCGGCTATCTGCTGCGCGCCATGACCGAGCAACTGGGCGCGGCGGTGGCCCTGCGCGCCGACGCCGGCGGCTCGGCGCTGGTGCTTTCGATGCCGCGGCCGAGGGCGGCCGAGACGGCCGTCCAGCCTTCGACCCTGCACTGAGCCGGCACGGGCCGGGGGAAGGTCGCCCTTCCCCCGCCGCTTCCTAGTAGGCGTTCAGCAGCACGTCGGCGATCAGCCCGGTGGCCAGCGCCATCAGGACGAAGTTGCCGTCGGCATAGACCCAGCGATAGCCGCGCGGGGCGGGGCGCAGGCCGTAATAGTAGGGATCCTGCACGTAGTAGGTCCGGTAGACCCGCGGCACATAGGCGCCGCGCCGCCAGGTGTAGCCGCGCACGACGGGGTGATAGCCATAGCCCGGCGCATACCAGTAGCCGGGCCGCGCGCCGCGGTAGCCGCGCCATTCGGACCGGTTGCGCCAGGTCTCGGCCCGGGCGCGGTTATAGCGGACCTCGGCCTGGCTGCGGCGCACCTCGGCCCGGTCGCGGGCCAGTTCGCGCTGCTCGCGCGGGGTGATCACGCCGTCCCGGCGGGCGTCGCGGCGATCTTCTTTCAGCTCGCGGCGATCCTCGCGCAGTTCGCGTCGGTCCTCGCGGCGCTCCGGCCCCGGCTGGGCGGAGGCGGCGATCGGCGCGGCGGCGGTCGCCAGGGCCACCGCGGCGTACAACAGGTGCTTCATGACGGATTCCTCGGTTACGTGGTCCAGCGCCTGGAGGAAACGCCTCCTGGGCTGAACCCGTCCTGAACCCCCAGCTTCAGCTTAGGTTCATCCGGCACGCCGTCCTGAGTTAGGTCGAGCGGCATCGACAGCCGGGCCCGGAAGCCCTCCGGCGCGAAGGTCAGTTCGGCCGATCCGCCAAGCTCGCCCGTCACCGCCCCCTTCACCATCCGCGTGCCGAACCCGCGGCGGGCGGGGGGCGTCACCGGAGGGCCGCCCCGCTCGACCCATTCGAGGATGAGCTGCGCCCCGCCGCCGCCGAGGATCGACTCCCAGTCGACCCGCACCCGCCCGTCCGGCGCGGACAATGCGCCATAGCGGGCCGCGTTGGTCGCCAGTTCGTGGAACACCATGCCCAGCGCCAGGGCCTCCCGCGGCGCCAGGTCCACGTGCGGGCCTTCAAGCTGCACGCGATCCTGCGGATGCGGGCTGAGCTGCTGCTCCAGCAGTTCTTCCAGGTGCGCCCGTTCCCAGGACCGGCGGGTCAGGGTGTTGTGCGTCTGCGACAGGGCGATCAGCCGCGCCTCGAACAGCTCGCGGAAGTCGTCCAGCGATCCCGCCCGCATGGCCGACTGGCGCGAGATCGACTGCACGGCGGCCAGCGTGTTCTTCACCCGGTGGTTCAGCTCGTCGATCAGCAGCCGCTGGCGGCGATCGCTCTCGGCCACCTGGGCGAACGCCTCCTGGCGCTCGGTGATGTCGAACACCACCCCCACCATCCGGCGGGCCCGGGCGCCGGCCTCGTCCACCGCCCGGCCGCGCATATTCACCCAGCGGGTTTCGCCCTGGCGGCCGGGCACGCGCAGTTCCACGTCGTACTCGTGCCCGGCCTCGGCCGCGGCCTGGAGCTGGGCGCGGCGCGAGGGATCGCCCGGCGGAGACAGCGCCGTCAGGTCCGCCAGGCCGAAGGGCGCCTGCGGATCGCGGCCGAACAGCACCTTGCCGCGCGGCGAGACGTGCAGCGCCATCTGCGGCAGCGCCAGCTCCCAATAGCCGACGCCGCCCGCCTCCAGGGCGGCCATCACGTTCAGCCGCTGATCGTAAAGCGACGCCAGCAGCGCCAGGAACAGGACCAGAAGCGTGCCCGCCGCGACCCCCGCGGCCAGCACATAGGGTGGGGCGCCGGGCGGGCCCGCGCCGGGGCCGGGCGTCAGCTCCAGCGCCGCCATGGCCGTGTAGTGCATGCCGGCGATGGCGGCGCCCAGGATCGTCGCCGCGGCGGCCCGCCACGCCAGCGCCCGCTCGCGCCGCGCCGCGAACAGGGCCGCCGTCGCCGCGGCCACCGCGATCAGCAGCGACAGCGCCACCAGCACGGGGTCGTAGCCCAGCGAGACCGCGGTGCGCAGGGCGGCCATCCCGACGTAGTGCATGAGGCAGATGCCCGCCCCCATGAACGCGCCCGCCAGCATCACCAGCGCCCCGCCGGAACGCTCCCGCGCCGCCGAGAAGAACGCTCCCCAGGTCGCGCCGACCGCCAGGGCGAAGGACACCAGCGTCAGGGCGGGGTCGTAGCTCACCGCCGATCCCGGATCGAAGCCCAGCATGGCGATGAAGTGCATCGACCAGATGCTGGCGCCCATGGCCACGGCGGCGGTCCCGAGCCAGACCTGCCGCGTCCGGCCGATATGCCAGCGGACACGCCGGAACAGGTCCAGCGCCGTCCACGAGCCCAGCACCGCCACCACCAGGGACAGGATGACGAACAACGGATGATGGTGGTGTGGCATGCGCCCCGAACTCTGCCCGCCTCACACTTGGCTCAGCGTGGGGAAGGGCGACGGAAGATGCAACTCATACATGCATCAACTCCCGTAATGCGTAGCAGGTTTGTCGGGATCCCGACGCTGTGGCCACGCTGGCGCGCGGATTGCAGAAGATCGGGTTCGATGAACCTTGCAACGCCTCGCCCGGGCGGCGCGTAATCGGCCGGCACGAACCATGACCAGCCCCATCCGCCTTTCCGACCTGCTTCGCGCGCGGTCGCCCTCGGCCGCGCCCGTCGAGCTGCTGCTGGATTCCTGGCCGGCCGTGGAGGATGTCGTCCTCGCCCATAGCGGCAATGCGCGCCAGGACCTGGCGGACGCCGCGAGCGCCCTGCCGCCGATCGCCGGCGCCATCGCCGACCGGCGGGCCCTGGCCGCCGCGGTCCTGACGCCGCGCGGCGACGTCTGCTTCGCCGACGCCGACTACCTGGCCCTGTTCCCGGATTCGGCCGACCTGCGTCCCCTTCTGAGACGCGCCCTGCGGGAGGGGCCGGTGGTGAGCCTGGTGGAGGGCGCGGCAGGCGCCGCCTTCACGGCCTGGATCGGCGATGCGTGCGCCGCCGGGCGCTGGCCGCTCGGGCCGGAGGCCGCGCAGGCCCTGCATGCGGGCCAGGACCGGCTCGCGGTGGTGGTCAGCGCCCCCTCGCGCTCGTCCGAGCTGGCGCGGCGCGCGGCCCGCGCTCTCGACCTATCCGCGCTGGAGGCCCGCCTCGCCGAGGCCCTGCTCTTCGCGCCCAATCTGGAGGTGGCCGCGGCCGACGCCGGCGTGGGCCGCGAGACCGCCCGCGACGCGCTGCGGCGGATCAACGCCAAGGCGGGGGTGCGGCGTACGCCCGAACTGGTCGCCCGCCTCATCGCCATCATGTGCGTGGTGGGCGACCCCGGCGTCGACCAACCCGGCGGCGACGACGCCTTGGCCGAGACCGCCTTCGGACTAACGCCCGGCGAGGCGCGCGTCGCCGCGCTCGTGGCCCGTGGGGCGACGGCCCCGGAGACCGCCCAGGCGCTGGGGCTCAGCCCGGAGACGGTCAAGACGCACATGAAGGCCGTGCTGCAGAAGACCGGCGCGCGCGGGGCGAAGGACCTGGCCCGCCTGCTGGTGGAGGCGCGCGAGCTGGTGGCCGTGGCCTCGGCCGCCGAACCCGTCCTGGGCCAGGAGGAGGGGGGCGGCCGGCTGCGGGTCGTGGCGGCCCTCGACGGCGTCCGGCGCGTGGCGCTGATCGACTACGGCCCCTACGACGCCGAGCCGGTGCTGGTGTTCCACGGCGCGGCCGCCGGCCGCCGCATCCCCGACGGTTTCCGGCAGCGGCTGATCGACCGGGGGCTGCGGCCGATCATCGTCCAGCGGCCGGGGTTCGGCCTCTCGGACCCCGCGACCGACGACTACGCCGCCACCGGCGCCGCCGACATCGCCGCGGTGATCGAACGCCTGCGCCTGCGCCAGGTGCGGATGCTGGCGCGGGACACCGGCATTCCGATCGCCCTGCGGTTCGCCGCCGACTTCCCGGGACTGCTCGGCCGGGCCGTCCTGCTGAACCCGCATGCACCCGTGCATCTCGTCCAGGAGCATGCGGGCCTGGGCGCCGCGATCCAGCGCCACCTGCTGCGCAATCCCGAACTGGTCGCGGCCTCGGCCGAACTGCTCCGCCGCCAGGTCACCACGCGCCTCCTGGAACAGGTGCTGGACAAGGTCTTCAGCGACCTGCCGCTCGACGCCGACGCGCTGGCCGATCCCGCGATCCGCGAGTTCCTGATCCGTGACATCCAGGCGCTCTGCGCGCGCTCGGGCCGCGGCTTCGCCTCGGAGCACGCCGTCTACGCCAACGGCTGGCGCCCGCCGGCCGGCCTGGGCGACCACGGCTGGACGGTGATCCTCTCCGGCGAGATGCCGGGCCAGCTCGATCCCGCCTGGCTTGGCGCGCCGGGCCTGCGCACGGTGCGCCTCACCGGGGCGGGCGTCCTGCCCCAGTTCACCCACGCCGAGGCCCTAGCCGACCTCGTCGCCGACGCCTGACGCCGGACCCCCAATCGGGGGAGGGGCAGGTGTCGGTTCCGCCCTAGCTTGCGAGACCTGAGGGGTTTCAAGGGGGCGAACATGCGAAAGACACTGATCCTGGCGGCCGCGGCCGCGGCGCTCGTGGCCGGTCCCGCGTCGGCCCAGGCGCTGCAGGTGAACTATCCGGGCGATGCCGCCATGGACTGCCAGGCGCTCGCCGCCGAGGCGGGCCGCATGGACCAGCTGACGGCCGACGCCAACGCCCAGGTCTCCAAGGCCAACGGTACGGCGCAGGGCGCAGGTCTCGCCTCCACGGTCGCGGTCGAGGGCATGCTGCGGACCGGCATGCTCGGCCGGATGCCCGGGGCCGGGATGTTCGCCAACAACATGGCCAACGCCGCCAAGCAGCGCGCCGCCCAGGTGCAGGCCCAGGCGCAGGAGACCATCCAGACCGCCACCACCCGAAAGGCGCTTCTCGCCGGGCTCTACTCGGGCAAGGGGTGCGACGTCGCCCCACCGGCGCCGGCTTCGGAAGCGCCCCCGCCTGCGCCCGCGGGCGCCTGACCCGC
>NZ_MHXN01000028.1:175576-198142 GCF_001824475.1 Phenylobacterium sp. RIFCSPHIGHO2_01_FULL_69_31
CCCGGCCATCCACGAACCGTGCAGGCCGCGCAGGTGGGATTTTCGCCCCCAAGCGACCCCCGCCGCAGAGCCTTCGTGGATGGTCGGACCCGGTCCGGCCGCAGTCTCGCCCAATGGGGGAAGGTGGTTGCCTTGCCGGCAGAGGTTCGCCAAGTCTTCACCATGGCCACCCGCGTCCCACCGGGGAGGATGTTCCTCCAGGCGTTGATCTCGATCCTCGTGGCCGCCTTGCTGGTGGGGGCGGCCACTGCGGCGCGTGCCGCCCTGGGCCCCAAGCTGGGCGCCCTTTCGCCGTTCATGCTGTACGTCGCCGCTGTGCTGGTCGCCGGCCTGGTCCGCGGGCCGGTCTGCGGCGCCCTGGTCATGCTGGGCGGCGGTGCGGTGGGGTTCACGCTGTTCCTGGACGGCGCGGCGCGCGACGGATCGGTGGTAGCCCTGATGATCTTCTGGGGCGTGTCGGCCCCCGTCCTCGTCACCGCCAACGAGCTGCGGGTCCAACTCGGCCGCGCCATGGCCCGCCTGTCGGACGCCCTCGAGCGAAGAAATCGCATCACCCCTTAGGCGAATCGTCGGGTTGCGGACTCAACCGCGCGGGGAAGGGTGTATAGTGACGCCTCATCGGCCCGGTCCCCCGGCGCCGAGGACCGAGAAACGTGCCGCTTCAGTTTCTCCCGCCTTTTCAGCTTGGGAGTCCCGGGATGTCGCTTTTCACGTTCTATCCCTGTCGGCCGGACGGCTCGTCGTCCGCGTTCGAGACCATCGACTGCCGCGACGATAACGACGCCCTGTCCCGCGCCCCCAAGGTGCTTGAAGAGCATCGGAGCGCCGTCGAGGTCGTCATCTGGCAGGGCGAACGCCGCGTCGGCGCCCTGGTCCGGGCCACCAGCGCCGCCTGACGCGCACGCGGCCTTGCCCTCGGCGGCCGCATCGGCCAAAGGCTCGGGCATGCCCAAGGGCCAGGCCTCAGACTCCGTTTCCGATCCAGTCGCCCCAACCCCCGTGGTCCGCGCGCCGCGCGACCGTGCGGTGGCCGCTGTCCGCCTGATGGCCCTCGTCAGCGTCGCCCTGGCGGTGATGTGCGTCTGCCTCGCCTTCGCCTGGAGCGCCGAGCGCGACGCCGCCGCCTGCTGGCGCACCGCCGCCGAATTCCAGTACCAGCCCGAGGACGAGTGCCGCGGCTAGTCGCGCGGCGGCGGTGAAACGGGGGGTGAGCGCGTGCTGAAGACGATCCTGACGGCGGCCGCGGCCTTGGCGCTCGCGGGGCCCGCCGCGGCCGAGACGGTGCTCTATCGCAACGCCACCCTCATCGACGGAACCGGCGCGCCGGCCCGGCCGGGCATGTCCGTCCTGGTGGAGGGCGAGCGGATCGCCGACGTCCAGCCCGCCGACCGTCTCAGCCCGCCCCCGGGCGCCCGCGTCGTCGACCTCAGCGGCAAGTACCTGCTGCCCGGCCTCATCGACAGCCACGAGCACCTGGCCACCCCGCCCAACCGCCGCCAGGCCGAGGCCAGCCTGCGGCGCGACCTCTATGGCGGCGTCACCGCCGTCCGCGACATGGCCGACGACCTGCGCGCCGTGGCCGAGCTCGCTCGCGCCTCGCTGCGCGCCGAGATCCCCGCGCCCGACATCTACTACGCCGCCCTGATGGCCGGTCCCTCGTTCTTCGCCGACCCGCGCACCGTGGCCGTCAGCTACGGCTACAAGCCCGGCCACACCCCTTGGATGCAGGCCATCGACGAGTCCACCGACCTGCGCGAGGCGGTCACCCTGGCCCGCGGCACGTCGGCCGTGGCGATCAAGATCTATGCGAACCTGCCCGGCGACCTGGTGGCGAAGATCGCGGCCGAGGCGCGCCGCCAGGGGATGCAGGTCTGGGCCCACACGGCGGTCTATCCTGCGACCCCCGCCGAGGTGATCGCCGCCCGGCCCGACGTCATGTCGCACGCCTGCTCCCTGGCCCACCAGGCCCTGGGCACGCCCGCCAGCTATCAGTCGCGCACGCCCATGGACCCCCAGCCCTTCGTCGGCGGCGACAATCCGGTCACCGCCCTGCTGGTCGGCCAGATGAAGGACAGCGGCATCGTCCTCGACGCCACCACCAGCATCTACGCCCATCTGGAGGCGCAGGCGGCCAAGACCCCCGGCGCCCGCAAGCCCCTCTGCACCGGCGCCATGTCGGACGGCCTGGTCCGCCAGGCCTGGAAGGCCGGGGTCGAGATCGCCGCCGGCACCGACTGGGTCGCCCCCTACGATGATCCCTGGCCCACCTTGCACCACGAACTGGCCGCCCTGGTGAAGCTGGGGATGTCGCCGGCCGAGGTGATCCGCGCCGCCACCCTGAACGGCGCCCGGGCCGCGGGCCAGGCGCGCGACCTGGGTACGGTCGAGGCCGGCAAGCTCGCCAACCTGATCGTCACGGCCAAGGATCCTACGGCCGACATCGCCAACCTCAAGACGCTGGACGTCACCATCAAGCGCGGCCGCGAATACCGCCGCGCCGACTTCAGGCCGCTCACCCGCGACGAGATGGAAGACCGATGAACCGCCGCACCCTCCTCGCCCTGTCGGCCGCGACTCTCGCCGCCCCCGCCATGGCCGCCGACCGCGACCCGCTGGCGGGCCTGACCGTGATCAACGCCCTGGGCGGGCTGCACGACCCCAACTTCCCCGAGCCGCCCAAGCCGGGGCTGACCCCGCGCATCCTCAAGGACGCCCAGGCCTCGGGCCTGACCGCGGTGAACGTCACGCTCGGCTACGTGGCCGGCCCGGACGAGCCGTTCCAGAAATCCGTCGCCGAGGTGGCCCAGTACGACGCCCTCATCCGCGCCCATCCGGCCGACCTCCTGAAGGTGCTCACCGCCGCCGACATCGCCCGCGCCAGGGCCGAGCGGAGAGTGGGGCTGATCTACGGCTTCCAGAACGCGGCCATGATGGGCGACGACCCGGCCCGGGTGGACATCTTCGCGGACCTCGGCGTTCGCATCGTCCAGCTCACCTACAACCTGCGCAACCAGCTCGGCGACGGCGCCATCGTCCCCGAAGGTCGCGGCCTCACCCCCTTCGGCCATCAGGTGGTCGAGCGCCTGAACGCCAATCGGCTGATGGTCGACCTCAGCCACTCCGGCCGCCAGATCTGCCTGGACGCCGCCCGGGCCTCGAAGCAGCCCATCTCCATCAACCACACCGGCTGCCGCGCGCTCACCGACCTGCCGCGCAACAAGACCGACGAGGAGCTGCGGCTGGTGGCCGAGCGCGGCGGCTTCGTGGGCATCTATTTCATGCCCTTCCTGAACCTCTCCGGCCACGCCCGCGCCGTGGACGTGGTCGCCCACATCGAGCACGCCCTGAACGTCTGCGGCGAGGACCACGTGGGCATCGGCACCGATGGCGGGACCACGCCCATCGACGATCTCGAGGCCTACAAGGTCGCCCTGCGCAAGGAGCATGAGGATCGCAAGGCCAAGGGCATCGCCGCACCCGGCGAGCGGGCCGACACCCACCCCTTCGTCGACGACCTGCGCGGCCCCGACCAGTTCCGCAAGCTCTACCGCCTGCTCGCCGAGCGCGGCCACAAGCCGGCCCGCATCGAGAAGATCCTCGGCGGCAACTTCGTCCGCTATGCGAAGGACGTATGGGGCGCCTGAACCGCCCGGGCCTCTCCCTCGCCCTGGCGGTCGCCGCGGGCCTGATCGCCTACGTCTGGCTCCAGGGGCTGCCGTCCCAGGGGCCGAAGCTCACCCTCACGCCGGTGGTGGCCAGCGTGCTGAACGATGCCGGCACGCCCGCCTCGGGCGCGGTCCGGCCGGACGTGGTTGTTGTGATCTTCACCGACTACCAGTGCGCCATCTGCAAGCGCACCGACCCGGCGCTCGGCCGCCTCCTGGCCCGCGACCCCGGCGTGCGGGTGATCTGGAAGGACTGGCCGATCCGCGGCCCCGCCTCGGACTTCGCGGCCCGCGTCGCCCTGGCCGCCCATCGCCAGGGCCGCTACGTCCAGGTCCACGACGCCCTGATGGCCGCCCGCGGTCAGCTGACGCCCGAGCGGATCACCGACATCGCCTACCAGGCCGGCGCCGACCCCACCCGCCTCGCCGCCGACCTGCAGCAGCACGCCCGCGCCATCGACGAACAGCTCGGCCGCCACCGGCTCCAGGCCTTCTCGCTGGGCCTTCAGGGCACGCCCGCCTACCTCGTCGGCCCCTACCTGATCCAGGGCGGGCTCGACGACCGCGCCCTGGCTGCCGCCGTCCGGAAAGCCCGGCGCGCAGGCCCGCCCAAATGAAACCGTCAGGGCCCCTCGCGCGCTTCTCCGGGGTCACCAGGAACCCGACCCCATGCGCCTCACAGCCCTGACGGCTCTCGCCGCCGCCGCCAGCCTCGGCCTTTCCGCCTGCAACACCGGCTCCGGCGACGGCGGCGCGTCCCAGCGGGCCGAGGACGCCGCCGGCGCAGGCGCCGCGCCCGCCGCCGACGCGACCACCGGCGCGGGCGGCGCGGTCACCGGCTCCAACGACCAGAACCCCGCCGGCGCCGGGGCCACGACCGGGGCCACGCCCGGCGATCCCTCCGGCGCCATGGGCTCCACCAGCCCGGCTCCGGATCCGGCTGCTACCGATGCGCCGCCCACGGCCCCGCTGAAGTAGACGCGGACCTAACGCACCTCCCAGCCGCGCGCCATCAGCCAGCGGCGCGCCGCCTCCGCCGCGTCCGGTCCCTGGGTGCCGGGGATCGGCTGGATCACCGCCCCCTCGGCGTTGATCAGGATTACGCCGCCCGAGCTACCGTCTGCGCGCACATAGCCCACGGCGCTCTCCCGCGCCCGCTGCCCGGTCCGCGCCACGTACAGCGGCCACTGGAACACCACCTGGAGGTCCGCGTCCTGGCGCGGCGTCGTCCCCGGCGCGGTCCCACCGGGCGGGTAGGTGCGCTCGCCCGCCCGGGGCGGCTCAGGCGCCGGCTCCGGCTGGCGGGCGGTCTTGGCCTCGCATCCCGCCAGCATCAGCGCCGCCGCCAACCCCGCCGCCTCGCGGCGCCCACGTCTCGTCATCAGCCGCTCCTCGCTCCAATCGCGACGGCTGGCCAGCACGGGTGCGACAGCCGGACACCGACAATTAGCGCGATGAGACCGTCAGGTTTTGCAAGATCATCTGAGTGATCGCGTCCTGCGCCCGGCGCACGGCGGCATCCTCTTCCAGGGGCGTTGGGCTTTCCAGCTGCCTTCGGGCCGCCACCCGCGCCCTCGCCATGATATCGGCCTCAACTCTTGCCACGTCGCCGGGATCGGCGGCGTCCTTCTGTGCGAGGAAGGAGGCTTCCGCGGGCGTCCTGATCAGGTCGGCAAGTTCCTTGGCCAGAGCCTCGATCGCCGCCGGTGTGGGCGAGGGCGGGGCGGGCTTCGTGATCGCGATATAGATCGTGCTCGTGTCGATCCTGGAAGCGCTTAGAAAGCCTTTGTCCGACGGTCCCTTGAAGCGCCTTCGCGTAAAGTTGGGGCCAGCCGCGGCGGCCCACTTCACCGTGAACTTCGCCTGGCTCGCGAAGCTGCTGGTTCGTGGATCGACGACGGCATAGGTCGGGACGTACGGCGGCGTCGGAGAGACTGGCTTTCCATCTGCCATCGGTGTCTGCGGTAGGATCGAGCGACGGTCGAGCAGGCTTTTGAAGCCGAACTCGCCCTGGCCGCCTTCCTGGGTGTCGTCGCAAGCGGCCTGGTGCGTCCAGTCGCCGAGCTTGAATACGGCGTCCTCGGTCAGACTGCGCTCGCGCTTCTTTGAGATCTCCCCGCCCAGGACTGTCGTTCGGTTGAGCGCCGGCACGGCCGCCGAGGGATCTACGAAGTTCAACGTCGGCGCTGCGCCGACATTGTCTTCCGCCTGTGTCGTGAGCTTCACCGCCAGCACGAACTTGCCGGCATGTAGATGATCGAACGACTTGGACTTGGTCACTTCGCACAAGGCTTGCCGGATCAGCAGATGCGATTGCTGATCCCGTTCCGTTCGGAACTCAAGAGACGGAACACCCGCGCACCCCGACGTCACGACAGCCAGACCGGCCCAAAGTGCATGCTTGAACACAATCGCCCCCCGCGTTGCGTGTTCAGCAACCTTTGATCGCATAACAAGGAAATGCAAGCCTCGCGAGGCTTGCACGCCATTACCCGTTCCTCCCCCACGTCTTTCCTCCGGCCCTTCCGCGGCTATCTAATCGCGCAAACCGGAGGTCCGCCCATGTGCCGCAACATCAAGACCCTGTTCAACTTCGACCCCGCCGCCACGGACGACGAGATCCGGGCCGCCGCCCTGCAGTTCGTGCGCAAGCTCTCGGGGTTCAACACGCCCTCCAGGGCCAACCAGGCCGCTTTCGACGCGGCCGTGGAGGAGGTGTTCCAGGCCGGCCACCGCCTGCTCCACGCGCTGGAGACCCAGGCCCCGCCCCGCGACCGCGAGGTGGAGGCCGCCAAGGCCCGCGCCCGCAACGCCGAGCGGTTCGGCCACAAGGCGCCCGCCTGAGGTCGCACCCTTCCCACGCCCTCCCGGCGCCTGTCTAATGGCGGGCCGGAGGACTTCATGCCCGACTCCCGTCTGATCCCCGCCGCCGTCGTCGGCGGCCTGCTGGCCCTGGGCCTCGCCGCCGCCGGCCTGTTCGTGGCCATGGGGCTGAAGGACGTCCGCACCGGCGACCGCAGCGTTACGGTGCGCGGCCTCTCCGAGCGGATCGTCAAGGCCGACCTCGCCGTGCTGCCGCTCAAGTTCGCCGCCGCCGGCGACGACCTCCAGGCGGTGCAGGCCGACGTCGACCGCTCCACCGGCGCCGTCCGCGCCTTCCTCGCCGCCCAGGGCTACAAACCCGCCGAGATCGACCTCGGCCGCCTTGAGGTCACCGACCAGTTCGCCCGGGAGTACCAGCAGCAGAACGTCGCCGCCCGCTACCGCGTGGCCCAGACCGTCATCGTCCGCACCACCAACGTCGACCGCGTCCAGGCTACCACGCGCCAGCTCGACCGGCTGATCCGCCAGGGCGTGGTGCTGCAGGATTACGCCGGCCCTTCCTATCTCTTCACCAAGCTCAACGAGGTGCGCCCGGCCATGATCGCCGAGGCCACCGCCAGCGCCCGCACCGGCGCCCAGCAGTTCGCCCGCGACTCCGGCGCCGCGCTCGGCGGCATCCGCTCCGCCAGCCAGGGCTCCTTCGAGATCCTGGGCCGCGACGAGGTCGGCTACGACCCATCCTCCCAGGTCTTCAAGAAGGTCCGCGTCGTCACCACCGTCAGCTACGCGCTGCGATAGGGCGGCGCCCGGGCTTCCCCGCCAGCGGGCCCAGACCCTGGCGCCGATCCCGCTGCGTCCCCACGTCCACAGCAGCGCCGCGAAGAGGCGTTGCAGGGGAGGGGCCATGTCAAATCGCGATCTGCGCCGCAACGCGTTCGCCGCCGAAGCCGCCGCCGCCCGGGTGGCGTATGCCCGGGGCGACCTCGACCTGGCGTTCCACCACCTGGAACGCGCCCACGTCCTCGGCCAGCCCTGGGCCGGCGCCCATAGCTGGGCCCACTGGATGATGCTCCGCGTCGGCTGGCGGCGTCGCGACTGGCGCGAGGTGCGCGGCCAGGTCCTGCGGCTCGCCGCCGGTGGGCTCCTCTCGTGGATGGGCCGGCTGCCTGCGGGCAACACCGGCGGCGCCGACGTGCCACCCGAGACGCCCATGCCCCCGCCGCCGGACCTGGCGGAGCTCTGCCGCTAGGGCGCCGCGTCAGGTCTAGGCCGCCCCCGCCCTGTCGGCCGCCGCCAGCAGGCTCGGGATCTCGTCCAGAAGCTCGCGCGCCAGGAACCCCAGCGGGCCAATTCGCTCCGCCAGGCGCGCGCCCGCCGCTCCGTGAAGGCAGACGCCCCACGCCGCGGCCGCCAGCGGAGAGGCCCCGCGGGCCAGCAGGCCGCCGACCACGCCCGCCAACACGTCTCCGGAGCCGGAGGTGGCAAGGCCGACCACGCCATCGCTATGGCGCCAGGCGCGGCCGTCGGGCGAGACGATGAAGCTGTCGGAACCCTTCATCACCACGACGGCCTGGGCCGCACGCGCCAGCCCGCGCGCCATGCCGAGCGGATCGTCCTCCACCGCCTCTCGCGGAACGCCTCGCAGTTTGGCCATCTCGCCGGCGTGGGGCGTGAGGACCAGCCGGCCGGCCAGGGCCCTCACGCGCCAATCCTCATAGTCGACGCCGGTCATCGCCGCCGCGTCCAGCAGGAAGGACGCGCTCGTGGCCGCCCCCATCATGTCCAGAGCCAAGGCGCCAGCGCTCTCGGGGTCCATCATCCCCGGTCCGACTACCACCGCATCGGCGGCCTCCACGCGCGGCTGAAGCTCCCCGGCTCCGCCCGGCCCCAGTTCGCCGCTGTGGGCCTCGTCCAGGCCAATGACCGCGGCCTCCGGCACGGCGACGCCGAGGGTCATGGCGGCGGCGCGCGTCGTGGCGAGCTGCAGCTTGCCGGCCCCAGCCCGCAAGGCCGCCAGACCCGTCAGCAGCACGGCGCCGGGAACCGTGTTCCCGCCGCCGACGACCAGGACCTGGCCACGGGACGACTTGTCCACTGTCCCCGCGAGCGAGGGCAGAGCGAACTTGCCGATGTTCGCGAGCGAGATCTCTTCCGGTGCGCTCACCGCGCGGCGACCGCCGCATCCGGCGACGAGGTCACCGGGGCGCCCGCCTGCTCCAGCGGCGTGGCGAAGTTGTAGCGTACAAGTCGCAGCGCCCCGTCCGGCGGAAGGGTCGGATCGAACCGGTACTCCGTCACCCCGCAGTTGGCCACGTCGCCCTCGGCGTCGATCGCCATCAACGCATCCTCGGTCATGTCCTCCACCAGGTAGCGCAGGCAAAGCACCACGACCTGGTGGCCGACGATCAGCACCCGCTTGCCGGCGTAATGCAGGCTGATGGTGTCCAGCGCGCTGCGCAGGCGCAGGATCACGTCGCACCAGCTCTCCCCGCCGGGCGGGCGGTGATAGAACTTCCCAAGTTCCCGCCGGTACTGCGCCTGTTCCGGATGCAGTTCGCGAATGCCCGAGCCGGTAAGGCGATCCAGGATCCCGAACTCCCGCTCGCGGAGCCGCTCGTCGGCCGTGGGCTGGACGGCGTCCGCCGCCAGGCCGCCGGCCTCGGCGACGAGCCGCGCCGTGGCCCGTGCGCGGGCATAGGGGGACGACAGCAGGATCTGGGGGCGCTCCGCCACCGGCAGGCTGGCGAACCAGGTCCCCAGCGCCCGGGACTGCTCCTCCCCCAGGCGGCTCAGCGGCACATCCACGTCGCGGTCGGCGATATCGATCCGCGCCAGCCCATCGGCATGCGCCCGGTCCCGGGCCACGTTCCCGGCGCTCTGGCCGTGACGCACAATCCAAAGCCGCTCCGGCCAGCGCGATCTCATGGGACCGCAAACGCGGAAGGTCACGGGACGGTTCTCGCCGTTGCTGTGGCGCGTTGCCCAACAACCATTGTTCTCAGAGCGCCGCATCGGGCGCAGGATGCGGCGCAGTCAGTCCATGGGAGCTGAGCTTGACCTCACTTACGCACCTGATCGGAGCCGTTTCCGCGGCCGTTCTGGCAGCCTGCGCCAGCACGGCGCGGGCGCAGCACGCTGGCCACCAACATGACCTCGGCGCCGTGTCCTTCGAGACCGCTTGCGCGCCCGCGGCACAGAAGCTGTTCGATCGCGCCACGGCATGGCTGCACTCGTTCGAATACGAGGAAGCGGAGAAGAGCTTCCTCCAGGCGGCCGACGCGGACCCCGCCTGCGCCATGGCGCACTGGGGCGTCGCCATGAGCAATTATCATCCGCTCTGGGCCCCGCCCACGCCGGCGGAGCTGGAGAAGGGCGTCGCCGCCGTGGCCAAGGCCGAGGCGATCGGTGGAAAGACGGAGCGCGAACGAGCCTACATCGCCGCGACGGCGGCGTTCTTCAAGGACGCCGCAGGGCGGCCGCATCTGCGTCGAATGCTCGACTACCTCGCCGCGATGAAGGCGCTGCACGAGCGTTACCCGCGCGACCGCGAAGCGGGGATCTTCTACGCCCTCGCCCTGATCGCGGCGGGCACGACGGATTCGGACGAGTCCTATGCCCGGGAACACGAGGCGGCGCGCATCCTCAACGCCGCCCTTGCGGAGGAACCAAACCACCCCGGCGTGGCCCACTACCTCATCCACAGCTTCGACTACCCCGCGCTCGCCCACTTGGCGCTCCCGGCTGCACGCAGCTATGCGGGCATCGCCCCGGCTTCGGCGCACGCCCAGCACATGCCTTCCCACATCTTCACGCGCCTGGGATTGTGGGAGGAAGCGATCGCCTCGGACCGCAAGGCGGAGGCGGCCGCTAAGGCCTATGCCGCTCGCCATGGGATGCCAGGGGCCTGGGACGAGCAGCTGCACGCAATGGATTACCTCGTCTACGCGCACCTGCAGTTGGCGCAGGACGACCGCGCAAAGGCCGTCCAGGATGAACTGGTCCGGCTCAGACGCGTGGATCCACCCAACTTCAAGGTGGCTTACGCCATGTCGGCCATCCCGGCGCGGATCGCTTTGGAGCGGCGTCAGTGGGCGGAAGCAGCCGCCCTCACCCTGCCTGCCGACAACAGGGGCGCCGTGCCTTGGGAGCGGTTCCGCTGGGCAGAGGCCCATATCCATTTTGCCCGCGCGATCGGTCTGGCGCGTTTGGGCCGACCCGGCCCCGCGGCGGAGGAGGTCGCTGCGTTGGAGACGATCGAAAAGAGCCTCCCCGCACGTCCCGGGGAGTATGACTGGGGCGCGCAGGTGGGCATTCACCGGCAAGTGGCCGCCGCATGGGTCGCTCTCGCAGAGGGCCGCCGAGACAGCGCCCTGACGCTGATGAAAGCCGCCGCCGACATCGACGACGCCACGGAGAAGCATCCCGTCACGCCCGGTGCGATCCTCCCGGCGCGCGAGCAACTCGCCGAGTTGCTCCTGGAGCTCGGCCGACCGGCCGACGCGCTCCGGGAGTACGAAGCCTCGCTGCAGCGGGCGCCGGGAAGGCTTGCAAGCCTTACAGGCGCCGTCCGGGCGGCCGAGGGAGCGGGACAGGCGCGAAAGGCGCGGGAATACCGCGGCAAGCTCCCACCCTGTGGGGCCGGCTGCCAACGCCCTGAACTTCTCGCCTTGGCGGCCGCGCAACGGCCGAGCGTAGAGCTTCGCGACTAGAGCGACCGAGGACAATTCGCGCCGCCCCACCCCTCACGCCGAGGCAACGCCGCGCAGGGCGGTCCATGAGGTGGGGCCATGCCAGCAGCTGGCGCCGGGGCGCCAACGCCGGCGACGGCGTAACCATTCGGGGTTGATCGGACCGGAGGCCGACGCTGCAGGGTCCGCAGGATCAGAGCAATTTCGACCTGCGCGCAACCAGCGGCGTCTTTGTGCGCTCGCTCACCGGCACGAACCCATCCGAGGCCCCTCTTGCACCGGACTGACGCAGATCTCGCCCTATTGGAACTGCTGGCCGCCCTGCGGCGCCGGGGCTACCGATTCGTCACCCCGACCAATTCGACCTATCGCATCGTCTTGCGCCGGCCGGACAAGCGGATCGGCCGCGACCTTCGTGACGTCCTGGGCTGGAGCCTGCCATTCTGTCCAGGCTCCATCGACGAGGAGGTGGAAACGCTGCTGGCGAGGGCCGGCTGTCTTGCGGCGGTCGACAGCGGCGTCAAGGCGACGGTGCGCGTTTCCGAGGTCCAGTCGCAGCTGTTCCTGCACTCCGCTTACCCGCCGGACGCCGACGCTGTGTTCCTGGGGCCCGACACCTACCGGTTCGCCGAGTTTCTCCGGAGCGAACTTTCAGCGGCTTCCCGTCCCATCGTCCGTATCCTCGACGTGGGGGCTGGCGCCGGAGTTGGCGGCATCATCGCAGCCCGCCTTACGGGCGCGTCTGACGTCGTGCTCAGCGACGTCAACGCGCGCGGCCTCCACTTGGCCAGCCTGAACGCTGCGCACGCCGGGACCCCCGTACGCACGGCCCTGGGCGACAGCCTCGGGGGCCTGGAAGGGCCCTTCGACCTCGTCATCGCCAACCCACCATTTATCGCTGACGACGGCAGGACCTACGCGGACGGCGGACACGACGGGACCGCGCTGTCGCTCCGCTGGGCGTCGGAGGCGCTTACGCGGCTCAGCCCCGACGGCCGTCTTCTCATGTACACCGGCGCTCCGATCGTTCAGGGCGAGGATGCCCTGCGGGAGGCGTTGGCGCGGGCTGCGAGCGCTCATTCGATGCGGTTCGCCTACCGTGAAATCGACCCTGACATTTTCGGCGGCGAGCTCAGGCGAGCCGCCTATGCCAAGTTCGAGCGGATCGCCGCGGTCGGCATCGTTATCGGACCGGCGCGCGAGATCGGCGCGGCCTGACGCGCCAGCGCCTTGCCAGCGCCGGGTCCCTACTGCTGATCGCCTTCCTCAGCAGCGTCCTCCCGGATTTCGTCGGCGCCAACAAAGGCGGCGCCCGCCTCGTCGAGCACCCACATGCCGACGAACGACGGGTCTGCGGGTTCAAGCTCTTCGTCGATCAGGTCGCCTTCGTGGATCGCGACGTTGCTATAGTCGAAGTCCAGGGCCAACTGCCCGGCCAGGCCAAGCATCTCGTCCGCCATGCGGCGTGCGTATCCGACAGCTTCGCTTTCGTTGGCGAAATCATCCACAAGCGTGTTGACCTCGGCCGCATCGCTGCCCTGGGCAGCACTGGTCGTGACGATGGTGTAGGCGGGCATGGATGAGCTCTCATGGTGGGAAGCTTCCACCTAGCCCGTTTGTCGTCCGAGCGGGCGACAAACTGAGCGAACGCCGTCTCGACGACCCGGCGACGCGCAGCGCAGCGCCGCGGCCGCCCCAACCAAAAACCCCGCCGGCCGTGGGGCCGACGGGGCTTTGTCATCTTAAGTCCTGAACCGTCGGACGCTCAGTAGCCGTTGATGCGGGCGTAGCGGTCGCGGTGGAAGGCCTGGTTGCCGAAGGCGGCTTCGGCAGCCCGGGCGCGCTTCAGGTAGAAGCCGGCGTCGTGGGCGTCGGTCATGCCGATGCCGCCGTGCATCTGGACCATCTCGTTCGACACCAGGTGGAAGGTGTCGCCCATCTTGGCCTTGGACAGCGACACCAGTTCCGGCACGTCCGGGGCGTCGTTGTCGATGGCGGTGAGAGCGGCTTCCACCGCCGAGCGGGCCAGCTCCAGCTCGGTGAACATCTTGGCCGCGCGGTGCTGCAGGGCCTGGAAGCTGCCGATCACTTGGCCGAACTGCACGCGGGTCTTCAGGTAGTCCAGCGTGATCTCGAACGCCTGCGTCGCGGCGCCCAGCATCTCGGCGGCCAGGCCCGCGCGGGCGCGGTCCAGCACCTTTTCCAAGAGTTCCGCGCCGCCGGTCAGCTTCTCGGCCGCCGCGCCGTTGAACTCGACGTTCGCCGCGCCGCGGCTGTCGGCCAGGCTGAGCTTGGTGCGCTTCACGCCGGCGTCGTCGGCCTTCACCAGGTAGAGCTCGATCTTGCCGCCCTCGGTCGCGGAGACGACGAAGACGTTGGCCGCCATGCCCTCGATCACGAAGGTCTTCTTGCCGGTCAGCTTGCCGCCCGAGACCGTGGCCTCGACCTTCTCCGGCCGGTGGTGCGGGCCCTCGTCGACCGCCAGGGCGGCGACGGCGGAGCCGTCGGCGATCTTCGGCAGCCACTCGCTCTTCTGCGCGTCCGAGCCGCCCAGGATCAGGGCCGAGGCGCCGGCCAGGCCCGAGGCGATCAGCGGCGAGGCGGTCAGCGTGCGGCCCAGCTCTTCCAGGACCAGGCCCAGCGACAGGTAGCCGAAGTTCGAGCCACCGTATTCCTCGGGGATGATCACCCCGGCCCAGCCCATTTCCGCCATCTCGTTCCAGGCTGCGACGTCATAGCCCAGCTCGGCCCCGCTATCGCGCATCTTGCGGAAGGCGGTGACGGGGGACTTCTCCTGCACCCAGCTCTTGGCCGCGTCACGCAGCATGCTCTGTTCTTCGGTCAGAACGGCCATCTTTGTTCCTCGTGAAATTCGTTCGCGTGTTTCAAATGATCGGAGCGCGCAGGCTTCAAGCCCGCACTCTCACTTCGATTGCGTAAGGTCAGGCAAGCCCAGGATGCGCTTGGAGACGATGTTCGACTGAACTTCCTGGCTGCCCCCGAAGATCGTGAAGGCCTTGCCGTAGAGCCAGGCGCGGACGATCTCGAGTTCGTCCTTCTGGAAGGTCTCGCCCTCCCAGCCCAGGCCCTGGTGGCCCATGATCTCCAGCGTCAGCTCGTGGCGATCCTGGGCGAGCCAGGTGCCGGCGTTCTTCATGATCGAGGTGGCCGCCGACGGGCCGGAATTGCCCTTGGACTCGGCCATCACCCGGAACGCCGTCTGCTGGAAGACCTTGGTGTCCATCATGTTGCGGATGATGCGGTTGCGCAGGTCCTGGTCGTCGATGCGGCCCTTCTCGTCCACGCCAACATACTTCTTGGCCAGGTCCGCCAGCGAGGGGCCCATCATGCCGCCGCCGCCGCCCATGCCGGAGATCCCGCTGCGCTCGTGCTGCAAGAGGCGCTTGGCGATGGTCCAGCCGCCGTTCAGCGGGCCCAAGAGGTCCTTCTTCTCAGCGCGCGCGTCGGTGAAGAACGTCTCGGCGAAGGGCGCCATGCCGTTGATCAGCACGATCGGCCGCACTTCGACCCCCGGCTGGTCCATCGGGAACATCACGAAGCTGATGCCCTCGTGCTTCTTGGTGTTGTCCGTCCGCACCAGGCAGAACATCCAGTCGGCGTACTGGCCGCCGCTGGTCCAGATCTTCGAGCCGTTGATGATGAAGTGGTCGCCCTTGTCCTCAGCCTTGGTCTGAAGCGCGGCAAGGTCCGAGCCCGCGCCGGGCTCGCTGAAGCCCTGGCACCACTGAAGTTCGCCGCGGCAGATCGGCGGGATGTGTTCCTGCTTCTGCGCCTCGGTGCCGTACTCCAGCAGCGTGGGGCCGAACATCATCACGCCCATGCCGCCGATGGGGTTATAGGCGCCGGCCCGGGCGAACTCGCCCTGCACGATCCGCGCCTGGGCGCCGGAAAGCCCGCCGCCGCCGTATTCCTTGGGCCAGGTGGGGGTGCCCCAGCCCTTCTCGCCCACCGCCTTGCGCCAGGCTTCCTGCTCGGGGGTCGGCGGCGCGCCGCGCTCCTCCCGCGCCATCGGGTTGGGCTTGCCCTTGAGCGAGGCCGGGAAATTCGCCTCCACCCATTCCCGGACTTCCTTGCGGAAGGCCTCCAGGTCAGTTCCGCCAAAATCGGCCATTTGAAATTCTTCCTTTTCTCAATTCTTCGCTCGTCATCCCCGGGCTTGTCCCGGGGATCCAGACCCGCCGGCCTCCGGGGAAAATTCCCGGACGCCCGCGCCTCTGGATGGCCGGGACAGCCCCGGCCATGACGAATTCAAGAGCGGCAGCTTACCCCGCCTGCGTCGTATCCGGCAGTCCGAGAATCCGCTTCGAGACGATGTTCGACTGCACCTCCTGGCTGCCGCCGAAGATGGTCCAGGCCTTGCCCGACAGCCACGACCGCACGGCCTCCAGCTCGTCCTTGGCGAAGGCCTCGCCCTCCCAGCCCAGCCCCTGGTGACCCATGATCTCCAAGAGCAGCTCGGCCCGCTCCTGCCCGATCCAGGTGCCGGAGTTCTTCATGATCGAGGTGGCGGCTGAGGGGTTCACATTGCCCTTCGATTCCAGCCGCGCCCGCTCGATGGTCAGGGCGTGGGCCCGCGCGTCCATCCGGTTCTTCACCACCCGGGTGCGCAGGTCGGAATCAGCGATCCGGCCCTTCTCGTCCACGCCGACGTAGCGCTTGGCCAGCTCGGCGATGTCGGCCCCGCCGGTCATCCGCCCGCCGCCCTGGCCCGAACGTTCGTGTTGCAGCAGGCGCTTGCCCACCGTCCAGCCGCCGTTCAGCGGCCCCAGCATGTCGTTCTTCTCCACCCGCGCGTCGGTAAAGAACGTCTCGCAGAAAGGAGAAGACCCGGCGATCAGCCGGATCGGCCGCACCTCCACCCCCGGCTGATGCATGTCGATCAGGACGAAGCTGATCCCCTCATGCTTCTTCGACGTATCCGTCCGCACGAGACAGAAGCACCAGTCGGCATATTGCGCCCCGCTGGTCCAGATCTTCTGGCCGTTCACTTTCCAGTGGTCGCCCGCGTCTTCGCACTTGGTGGTCAAGCTGGCCAGGTCGCTGCCCGCGCCCGGCTCGGAATAGCCCTGGCACCAGCGGATCTCCCCGCGCACGATCGGCGGCACGTGCCGGCGCTTCTGGTCCTCGGTGCCGTATTCCAGCAGCGTCGGGCCGAACATCGACGTGCCCATCCCCGCCATGGGGTTATAGGCGCCGATCCGGTCCATCTCCTGGTTCAGCACCCGCGCCTCGGCCGGCGTCAGCCCGCCCGCGCCATATTCCTTGGGCCAGGTCGGCGCGCCCCAGCCCTTGTCGGCCATGCGCTGTTTCCAGACCAGGTGGTCGCCCGTCGGCTTCACCCCGCCCGCGATCATCCGCGGCCCCGCCTCCGGGTCCGCCCGCAGCGACGGCGGATAGTTCGCCTCCAGCCAGTTCCGCGCCTCGATGCGGAACGCGTCGAGGTCCGCACCACCGAAATCCGCCATCACATCCTCCCTCGGTCCACCGGCTTCGATACCGTTTTTTCTATCCTAGCATCGGGATGCGGAGGCGGGGAGGGGGTGTGGCGCGGGTAAGGTTTGAGCCAGTTGGTTAGTCGGGACGTCCGCTCGGCGAGCCCACAATCGCAACACGACCGGACGGCAGCGGCAGTCCTCAAGCCGTGCGTCTTGGTGCTACGGCGTGGATGCCGGGTGCGGAGGCCGCGCCGCAACCTTTAAATGCGGCCGCTATGCCAAATGGCTTGGTAAGCCGTCATCAGGTGAGATTCGGACCAGCACATAACTTTCGCGCGGTGCGGAGAGATAATCATGGACTATGCGCTTGCGGAAGGAGGCAGTAGCCGATCGGCCAACAAGCGGAGCAATTTGAAGGGATTGTAGATATTCTTCCGAGATATCTCGCGCAACTTTTCCCTTTATGAGTTGGCCGTCGGATCTAAATTCAAAGCGGCGTGCTGCGGGCAAAATACCCTCCAGAACCCCACGCAAACTGACTTCGCTGTCCTCGATGCTCGCATGCGCAATACGCTCATATGCACGACGTAGCGGCTCGTATCCCAAGTCAGCCACTCGATCCGGGAGCGCTACTTGCAGCGTGGCGTCGCCCTCTGCGATCGTCTTGATCAAATCTCGCACGTTCCCAAACAGGCGCTCGTTCACCTCTTCAATGGCTGTAGCGGCTTCCGCTTCATCTGCGGAAGCGATCCTTTCGACAAGGGTCACAACTTCTTCGGAAGCGACCTTCAGCGAACTATCGAGCCACTGTGTTCGGTCCGGGTCGACCTCTTCCAGGACAAATCCAAACGAGCCGTGGGTCACGCCTGTAATGTGAAGTGATGACAGTTCGGAGGCCGGTGCCGGACCTCGTTGACCAATATGTCCCCGGGCTGCATTCAGTGCGAAAGAAGTTGAAACAGCGCGTTGAAATGCATCAAGGGCCTTGGTGCCGAAAGATGCTTGGATCGACGAGGAACCATTTACTGGGCGACCGTTGAATACGAGAGCGACTTCCGCCTTCGTCCCTGGGAGCCGCGCTAGTTCGCCTAACTCTTCTTCGAGTTGCGCAATTCGGCTCTCCAATCCTAATCGTCCGAGTACGTCACCTGCACGCGCCGTTTCCAACGCCGCGCGCAATGACGACAACTCGGCTGTCAGGCGTTGTCGTTGGAGGATCGTCGCCATCAGGCGATACCTTGAGCAAGAATTTGGCCGAGTAGCACCTGGTCAGCTTGCTCGCCTTCGTCGAGGATTTGAACAAACCCCTTCCAAACGCCGTTTCGACGATGAGAAAAGACGGCGTGCCAATAGCAAATACTGTCAATGTCGATGCCTATATCTAGGTCTTGGAGATAGTGGTCGCATCTGAAGGCTGCTTTGGCCTGAGGTGCGTGAAACACATCTAGGTTCGCGCGGACAAGCGCATGGAAGTCGGCGTCTGACTTGGCTGCCGCAGGTCGCCAAATGAATGACATCACGTCGATGTCTCCTGGGGGCCGACCTTCGCTGGCCTCAATGGCTTCTATAAAGCTCCCATCGAGCCATTGCCGCTGGATAATAACGCCAAGGGTCCGCAAACGGCTTCGCAAATTTATGAAGCCGACGAGGATGGCCCTTCTCGCCGGCGAAGACCCGAATTCAGTCACCACCTCGGCCATCGAGGCTGCGTAGGGTGAAAAGCCTAATGGCTGCCCGGGCCAATCGCCAACGTACGGCGGCAAAATGTTTGTGGCCGTTAAAGACGGAACTGCCAACAGTCTCCCCCCCCAAGCTCTGCAATATGGCGGCGCGGAGGTCGGAAAAGCAACCTGCGCGAGCGGCCTGCAAAGCGCCGCGCTTCTCTGGCGCACCAATGAATGGGTATTAGTGTTTGCTGCAGTGCCGGTGGGCTCCCTCCCGACACCGCGACAAGGTCCAATTCTGCAGCCATGGCAACGACCGCTACCGGCATACCAGCAACTAATCGGGCGGCCTGGGCCGATATGCGATCTCCCGCATATGTTGTCGGGCCCGCTTGAGATTATTGTCGAGGTGGATGACTGTGTCGAACCCTGTCTCCTTCCCGAGGCGACGGTAGTCAAACACCACGTCGAAGGTCTCATCACCTGAGCGAACGCGCCAGGCGACAAACTTCTTGAAGTGGTCGGTGATGATCGGCGGTGGCTTCAGCGGCGATGTTTCAAGATTTTCTACAACTGCGTCGAGGACATGGGCGATGTATATTTCGTCTTCGCCTCGCGCCCGATGTTTTAGGAAGTTAGCGCTGGCTGCCTCTCCACAGAGAATGGTGCAATTGCTCACGACCACATAATCTTGGCCGTGATCAACGAATGTGTGTTCGATCGCTTCCCGATGGTCGACAGTCCGCCAGTCGACAGACCAATCCGTGATGAACTCAGGATCCTCGAACCGCTCTTGGAACGGGTTCGACACTGTTAAGAGCGCGGCGTTCACATCCCTTAACGCCTTGTCGGGGTCGGTGCGAAAATCAGCATAGAGCTTGTCGCGCAGGAAGAGTGGCATCTCGCAGTCGTCGATCCGGCAGGGGATAATGATCGACCGCTTCTCCTCGATCTCCCGCACTAAGACGGCGTTCAACTCCCGACGACACCAGCCCGACTCGATAGAATTTTTCGAGATGACAACCATCACCGCGCTCGACGCGGTCAGAGCCTGCTCGATCTTCTCGGTTAGGGAGTCTCCAACCTTCAACTCCCAGCGATCCACCCAGATATTGTGTTTCAGCATGACGAGGTTCGCCGCAAGCGTGTCGACAAACGCTCTGTCGGCTTGGCTGTAGCTAATGAAGACGGGCATCGCGGTCGAAATCCGGGAGCTAGGAACTCAGGGGCAGGGGCAAGGTCAGCTACGTATATCTTCAGACCCGAACCGGATCGCGAACAATGCTCCGATTGCCGGCGTCGCTTGCAGGGAATGCCGGCCCTAGAAGGGCGCCTTGGTCGGAAGTCGGGCGGCTGAAGTGATCGTTCAACTGCCGCTTACCGGTCTCGAATTAAGCTCCGCAACTTGCGCAACGGCGCCCCTCAGAAGAACAACTTCCTGAACCCCACGCTCACCACCCGCCCCGTGGGGTCGAGTTCGTCCGCCAGGTAGCCGGCCGGCGTGCGCCCGCTCATGTCGCGCACGCTCTGGCGGGCGTCGAACAGGTTGGTCACCGAGAAGGTGACGCGGGAGCCGCGCATCCAGGGGTGCTTGGCCACCAGTTCGCGGTTGGCGCCCAGGTTGGCGAACAGGCGCAGGTCCACGCGGGCGATGTCGCCGAAGCGCAGGTCGCCGGTGGGGGAGGAGGCGGGCGCCTCCACCGTGGTGGCGCTCTGCCAGGTGGCGCTGATCCGCGCGCCCAGGCCGTTGCGGGTGACCCCCGCCTGGGCCTCCACCTCGTGCCGCGGCTGGCCGCCGCCGGCGCCCGCCGCCGAGCCTTCCAGGAGGTCGAACACCGGCCCGCCCTCGCGGACCAGGATCTGATCCTTGAAGTGCACCGTGTGATAGACGGCGAACTGGATCCGCCCGCCGGCCCCGCCGCCGCCGCGGAAGCCGCCGCCCGGACCGCCCCCGGGGCCACTAGGGCCGCCCCCAGGGCCGCCCGGCCCGAAGCGCGGCGCCTCGCCGCCGCCGGCCCCAGGCTCGGCCGCCGCCCGCGGGGCCTCGGCCCCCGGCGGGGCGCTGGGCGCGGTGACATCGGCCGCCGCCGGTTCCGGCCGCTCGGCCGGCGGCTGGGGCGCAGCGTCGGCCCCGCCGCCCGCCGCCCGCGGCCCGGCGCCGGGCCCGAACCTGCGCTGCGGCTGCGGGCCGAAGGGGCGCGAATAGTTCAGGCCCCAACGCAGGCTCTCGGTCTTCGTCTCGGCGAAGTTCACCGGCCGGTAGTCCACCTGGATCAGCTCGCCCGCCGCGTTGCGGAGGAACCGGTCGGGGAAGGCCGCCTCGATCTCGGCCGTGGCCGCGGGGAAGGTGGCGATGGGATTCTCGGTGCGGCTGCGCACATAGTTGGCGCTGAGGGTCAGGTCCTGTTTCGTGAACGGCTTCAGGGTCAGGCCCACCTTGGTCACGTGGCGCTGGTCGCCCACGAGGCCCGCATTGCCGCCGTCCACCCGCAGCACCTCCACCGTGCGGCCGGTGGCGTAGTCGAAGATCCGCGCCGCTTCGGTGGTCACCTGCGGCCCGCCCAGTTGCGCCATGGTCGGCGCCCCGTCGTCGCGGCTGTGGGAGACGATCAGGCTCACCCCCGTGATCGGCCGCCAGTTGGCGCCCACGCCCACGGTGGTCAGGGTCCCGAAGTCGGACAGCTCGTTCACCGCCGCATTGGCGTTGACCGACAGCTCGCCCAGGAACGGCAGGACGTCCTTCTTGCGGCTGGCCAGGGGCACGTCGACGCTGCCCTGGGCGCTCAGGGTGTTGCGCGACAGGTCCGCATCGCTCTCCACGCCGAGGCGCAGGGTGTCCGACTTCAGCCAGCTCGCCGCCTCGCCGATCTTGATCGAGGTGCGCACCGGGCCGGCCGGCAGGTCGAAGGCGGGACCGGCCGCCACGCCCTGGATGTTGAACCCGTCGCTCACCGACTGGGCCTTGTTGCGGCCCCGCTCGGCCACCAGCGCCGGCGCCCAGGGCCCGAACGGCGAGCCCGCGGTCCCGGCGTTCACCGCCTGCTGCAGGGCGGTGATGTCCACGCCCACGTCGCTGCGGGTCAGGGACGTCGCGTGGTCGTAGTTGGCGGTCAGCGACAGCCGCCACTTGTCCAGGTCCTTGTTCAGCGAGCCGCCCAGACCGGCCGTCCAGCCCTGCGTCGTCTGGGCCAGCGGCCCGAACGTGGTGACGTAGCGGTTCAGGGTCACGTCGGTGGCGAAGGGCGAGAAGGGGTCGGTCGACGGGATCGTCAGGCTGGCGCCCGGCAGGCCGCGCAGGGACTCGCTGCTGGTGGCGCCGAACTCGGCGGTCAGCGTGCCGCGGAAGTCGTTGGGCAGGGTGCGGGCCAGCACCGCGCTGCCGGTCACCGACTTCGTCTCCGGGACCAGGGTGCGGAAGGCGCCCACGTCGCTGGCGTTGGCGACCCCGGCTGTGGCGGTCAGGTCGCTCAGGGCCAGGGCCTGGCCGTTCAGGGCCGTCAGCGGCAGGCCGGCCACCGTCACCGGCTGGCCGGCGAGGGCGCTTAAGCCCGGGTCGATCTCGGCGCCGCGCGTGGCGCCCGTCAGGTTGCCGGTCAGGTCGAAGGGTTGGCGGCCGGCGGCGGCCCCCACGGTCCGCTCGTCCTCGGTGATCGACGAGGCGCCCTGCACCTTCAGCACCAGGTTCAGGCGGTTGTCGCCCTGGATGCGAAGCTGGTTCAGGCTGGCCTGGCCGGTGGCCTGGCCGCCCTCGGTGGGCCCGCCGCCGCTGGCCTCGGCGGTCAGCGCGTTGAAGCGCCGGCGCAGCACGATGTTCACCACCCGCTGGTCGGCCGTGTAGCCATAGGCCAGCGCCGCCTCCTCGGGCAGGATGTCGACGCGGATGATCGCCTCGGTGGGGATGTCGCGGATCTCGCGGAAGCCCGAGATGCGCCGCCCGTTGAGCAGCACTACCGGCGCCTCACCGCCGCGGCCGCGGTTGCTGGCGATCTGGGGCCCCAGCGCGACGAGCAGGTCGGCCACGGAGCTGACGCCATAGGCCTGGATCTCGGCCGGGCGCAGCTGCACCTCCGGCTGGATGTCGCCGACCACCGCGCCGGGCAGGGGCCGCTCGCGCGTGCCCACCACCACCAGTTCCTCCACAGTCTCGTCGGCGTAGGGGTCCTCGTCCTCGGGAGCCGGCGCCGGGGCCGCGGACTGGGGCGCCTCCTGGGCGTAGGCGGGCAGGGCGACGCTGGCCAACAGGGCCGCAAGCAGGGTGGCGGCCGCGGCG
>NZ_MHXN01000028.1:198157-210878 GCF_001824475.1 Phenylobacterium sp. RIFCSPHIGHO2_01_FULL_69_31
AAACGTCCCGCCGCACTGCTGCCAGTCGGGCAGGGCGGAAATGCGGGCCGGCCGTTACCGGTTCATGTCGTTCGAGGCGCCGCCGAAACTTTATTTCGGGTCGGGCAATCCCAAGACGCGCTTGGCGACGATGTTGAGATTGATCTCCGAGGTGCCGCCCTCAATGGAGTTGGCCTTGGACCGCAGCATGGTGCGCATGGCCGCCAGCTCCTGTTCGGAGAACGGCTCGCCCTCCCAGGCCAGCCCGCCATAGCCCATGGCCTCGACCATCAGCTCGTTGCGCTCCTGGGCGATCTTGGCGCCGGCGTACTTCATGATCGCCGCGGTGTTCGACGGCCCGTTGGAGGCCCGCGCGTCCTCGGCCGCCCGCTTCATGGTGAGCTGGAAGGCGCGGTTCTCCATCAGGTGCTCGGTGATCCGCCGGCGCAGGTCCGCATCGGCGATCCGGCCCTGGTCGTCCTCGCCCACGCCCGCCTTGGCCGCCTCGGGGATGGTGGGCATGGCCACCGTCTGGCCGATGTTGCCGCCGCCCAGGCTGCCGGCGATCGAGTCCCGCTCGAACTGCATCAGCCGCTTGGCCACCGTCCAGCCGCCGTTCAGCGGGCCGAACAGCTGGTCCTTCGGAACCTTCACGTCGGTGAAGAAGGTCTCGCAGAAGGGCGAGGTGCCGTTGATCAGTAGGATGGGCCTGACCTCGACCCCCGGCGCCTTCATGTCGATCAGCAGGAAGCTGATCCCCTCGTGCTTCTTCTCGGTGTTGGTGCGCACCAGGCAGTAGCAGCGGTCGGCGTGCTGGGCCCCGCTTGTCCACACCTTGCTGCCGTTGACCAGGAAGTGGTCGCCCTTGTCCTCGGCCCGGGTCTGCAGGCCCGCCAGGTCCGAGCCCGCGCCCGGCTCGGAATAGCCCTGGCACCACCAGACCTCGCCCATGACGATGCCGGGCATGTGCTCGCGCTTCAGCGCCTCGCTGCCGTACTCCAGCAGGGTCGGGCCGAAGAACGCCACGCCCATGCCGCCGATGGGGTTCTTGGCGCCGATCTTGGCCATCTCCTCGGCCAGCACCTTGGCCTCGGCGCGGGACAGGCCCCCGCCGCCGTATTCCTTCGGCCAGGTGGGCGTGCCCCAGCCCTTGCTCCCCAGCGCCCGGCGCCAGGCCGTGGCTTCCGGGGTCTCAGGGCGCGCCTGCAGCTTGGCGAGCTGGGCGGCCGTGTCGTGGGCCAGGGACTTGGGGAAGTTCTCCTCGAGCCAGGCGCGGGCTTCCGCCCGGAATGTCTCCACCTCGCCGCCGAAGTCCGCCATGGCCTTATCCTCCCTTGGGGTTTTGGCTATTTCGGCCCGTCTTACTTCGGGTCAGGCAAGCCCAGCACCCGCTTGGCGATCACGTTCAGGTTCACTTCCGAGGTGCCGCCCTCGATGGAGTTGGCCTTGGTGCGCAGCCAGCCGCGGACCGCCAGGATCTCCGGCCCCTCGAAGCCCTCGCCCTCCCAGCCCAGCCCCTGGTGGCCCAGGGCCTCCACCATCAGCTCGGACCGTTCCTTGGCGAACTCGGCCGCGGCGTACTTGATGATCGAGGTGGTGGCCGACGGGCCGTTGCCCGCCTTCGATTCCGCCGCCGACCGGGCGATGGTCTGGCGCAGCGCCTGGAAGTTCATCTTGTTCGTGGTGATCTTGCTGCGCAGCTCGATGTCGGACATTTCATACTCATCGCCCGCGTACTGTTTGGCGATCGTGGCCAGGTCGCCCGAGGCGCCGCCCGCCGATCCGCCCTCGCCGAAGCCGGCCGAGATGTTCTGGCGCTCGTACTGCAGCAGCCGCTTGGCGATCTCCCAGCCGCCGTTGACCCTACCGACCAGATTTTCCTTGGGAATCTTTACGTCGGTGAAGAACGTCTCGCAGAACGGGCTCTCCCCGCTGATCAGCGGGATCGGCCGGGTCTCGACCCCCGGCGTCTTCATGTCGATCAGGACGAAGCTGATGCCCTCGTGCTTCTTGGACGTATCGGTACGTACCAGGCAGAAGCACCAGTCCGCCTTGTCGGCGTAACTTGTCCAAATCTTTGAACCATTTATGAGCCAGTGGTCGCCCTTGTCCTCGCACTTGGTGGCCAGGCTCGCCAGGTCCGACCCGGCCCCCGGCTCGGAGTACCCCTGGCACCAACGGATCTGCCCCTGCACGATCCGCGGCAGGTGCTCCTTCTTCTGAGCTTCGTTGGCGTATTCCAACAGGACCGGCCCAAGCATCCAGATCCCGAACGAGGCCAGCGGCGAGCGGTACTTGCCCGCAGCCAGCTCCCGGTCGATCACCCGCGCCTGCGCCGCCGTCAGCCCCGCGCCGCCGTACTCCTTGGGCCAGGTGGGCGTGGTCCACCCCTTGGCCGCCATCCTCTTCATCCAGACGATCTGCGGATCGTCCGACCCTTCAAAAGCCCGACCGCCCCAGACGGCTTCGTAGTCGGTCTTGGCCTTGGGATCGCGCAGCTCGGGCGGGTACATCGCCGCCAGTTCCTTGCGCACCTCGGCCGCAAACGCGTCGAGTTCCGTGGCGCCGAAGTCGGCCATACCGCTCTCCCAAAACCTGTCTGTCAGAGCCCCCAAGATTAGCGCCCGGGCAGGCAGGAGCAAGGGCGATAAAACGCCCGTTTGAGCAGCCGCGCCGCGGCTCGCCTATACAATCGTCGCGACGCGCTTCTTAAAGGGAGACGATGCGCTTCCTTCGCCATCCTGCCGTGACCGCCGCCGCCCCCTGGACCGCGGCGCTTCTGACGTTGGGCCTGGGCGTCCTGCTGCTCGCCTCGGGCGCGCGGCCGTCGATGCCGACCCGGTTCATCCGCCTGATGGAGTTCGAGCCGGTCATCCTGATCGAGCTCAGCCACTTCCTCTCCAGCGTCATCGGCCTGGTGCTGGTGATGCTGGCCTTCGGGCTACGGGCGCGACTCGACGGCGCCTGGTGGGCGACGCTGGCCACCCTGCTGATCGCCGCGCCGCTGAGCTTGGTAAAGGGGTTCGTGTGGGAGGAGACGGCCCTGCTCCTGGCCCTGGCGGTGGTCCTGGCGCCGTTCCACCACGCCTTCCCGCGCAAGACCCAGCTTACCCGGATGCAGGTGACGCCCGGCTGGCTGGTCTCGGCGGCCTGCTTCGTCGCGGGCGCCGGGATGATCGGCCTATGGTCGTTTCAGAATGCCGATTACGGCGACCTGCCCTGGTGGCGGGTGATGGCCGATGAGGACGCGGCCCGCTCGCTGCGGGCCTGGGCCGGCGCGGCCCTCGCTCTGCTGGCCTTCGGCATCTGGCGGCTGTTCAGCTCGGCCGCCCCGCCCCCCATCGTGGGCGAGGACGATCCCGACTTCGAACGGGTGCGCAAGATCCTGGCCACGGCGGAGGTTTCCCGGCCGCCATCGAACCTCGCGCTGCTGGGCGACAAGCGCTTCCTGTTCTCGCCGTCGGGCGAGAGCTTCCTGATGTTCGGGGTGCGCGGGCGCAGCTGGATCGCGCTGGGGTCCACCGTCGGCCGCCGCGACGAGCGGATGGAGCTGCTCTGGCGGTTCCGCGAGCTAGCCGACGCCCACGCTGCGCGGCCGGGGTTCTATAATCTGGAGCCCGACGACCTGCCCGACGTGGTCGAGCTCGGCTTCGCGATCCAGAAGATGGGTGAAGCCAGCATTTCCCCGCTCGAGAGTTTCACGATCGAGGGCACCAAGCGGGGCAACCTGCGGCGCGCCTGGCAGCGCGCGGCCAAGGACGGAGCGGTCTTCGAGATCGTCGAGACCGCCGAAATCCCGCCGCTGATGCCCGAGCTGAAGCGGATCTCCGACGCCTGGCTCGACACCCATGCCGGTGGGGAGAAGGGCTTCTCGCTGGGCGGGTTCGTGCCCCGCTATGTGCAGGAATTCCCGATCGCGCTGGTGCGTTGGGAGGGCCGGATCATCGCGTTCGCCACCCTCTGGCCGACGGCCTCCCGCACCGCCTTCTCGATCGACCTCATGCGGTTCGTGCCCGAGGGGCCGCCGCGGATCATGGACTTCCTGTTCGTGGAGCTGATCAACTGGGGCCGGGCCCAGGGCTACGGCGCTTTCGACTTCGGCATGGCGCCGCTGTCGGGCCTGGACGACCGCCCGCTGGCTCCGGCCCTCTCGCGGGTCGGCCGCCTGATCTACGACCGAGGCGAGGAGATCTACAACTTCCAGGGCGTGCGCCACTACAAGTCCAAGTACGATCCGACCTGGCAGCCGCGCTACGTCGCCGCCCCCCGCAAGTGGGCGATCCCGCTGCTCATGGCAGACGCCGGCCTGCTGTCCTCGGGCGGCGTCGCCGGTCTGGCGAAGCGCCCGAAGAAGTCCGAGGACTAGCGGGGCGCGAAGCCGACCGCCTGCTCGATCTGCACGAGGACGATCACCGCGCCGGCGGCGGCGAAGACCATGATCGCCCGCCAGGGAATCAGCCGTGGCCCCTTCATCGGATTCGGCGGCCGCGCGCCACGCCAACCGGCGAAGGCGGACAGGGCGGCGAGGCCCAGTCCCAGGGCGACGAGCAGGCGCAGATCCATGCCGGACCCCTACGCGAAGCTGCGATGGCCATCCACAGGAATGGGTGGCGCACACCAGATGTAGCGTTAAGCGTTCGTTTACACCCCAGGAATCGGTCGGTAGCGTCCCAGGCTAGGCGGAGAAGCGATTCGGATGAGCGCGGGGGCGCCCTGGAGCGTCAAGGGGATCGACCCGAAGGCCCGCGAGGTCGCGAAGGACCTTGCCCGTCGTTCCGGCATGACGCTGGGCGAGTGGCTGAACCGGGTAATCCTTGAGGACGATGTCCCGGACGAGGTGACGGCCGAGGCGCAGTTTGGCGACCGTCCGTTCCGCGCCCAGGCTCCGCGTCTGCGCGCGATCTCGCCGCCCGCGCCACCGCCGGCCCCGCCGCCGGACATGGCCCGCATCGCCCACGCCCTGGACCGGCTCACGGACCGGATCGAGGCCTCGGAGACCCGTACCGGCCTCGCCATCAATGGCGTCGAGCACTCCGTCCGCCAGGCCCTGGCCCGCATCGAAACCACCGAGCGGGAACAGCACGCGGCGGCCACGCGGCTGGAGGGTCTGCTTGCGGAGGCCTCGGCCGAGCAGAGCTATTTCGGCGAGCGCCTGCGCCGGCTGGAAAGCGAAGCGGGCGGCGGGCCTCGCTCCATCGAGGCGCTAAGGCTCATCGAATCCCGGCTCAGCCGGATCGAGCCGGAGGTGGTGGTCGACACCGTGCTTCAGCGACTGGGCGACCGGCTGGCCACGGCCGAAGGCCGCACCGCGTCGGCGCTCGAGGGCCTGCAGGGCGCGCTGGCCACCCTGGACCGCCGGATGGGCGCCGTCGAAGGCGCCGAGAGCGATCAGGCCGAACTCAAGTTCGAGGCCCTGGCCCAGGTCCTGACGCATCGGGTCGAGGCGGTCCGCGCCGAAGTGGCGGAGAAGATCGCCGCGGCCGGCGGAGAGAACCGTTTCGCCGAGCTCGCCGAACAGGTCCGCGCCGCCGAGCGCCGTTCGGCCCAGGCGGTCGAGGATATCGGCCGGCAGGTGCTGTCCATGGCCGAGGCCGTGGGCAAGAAGCTGATCGAGGTGGACCAGCGCGGCGCCGAAGCCATCGACCAGGTGGGTTCCGAGATCGCCCGCATCGCCGGCGCGGTCGAGCAGCGCCTGGCCCGCGGCGAGCACGCGCAGGCGGAGGCCTTCGAGCGCTTCGGCGCGGAGCTGGCCGCCATCCGCGAGCGCATCGCCGCGCCGCCGCTTGCCGCCGCCCCGGCCGCGGAGCCGGTTGCGGCCTACGTCCCGGAGCCGGAGGCGTTCTTCCTCCCGCAGCCGACTGTCGAGGACGCGGCGGAGGCGGCCGCCAAAGCGGCCGCTGAGTGCGAGGCCGATCCCCTTGAGCTGGCGGCTGCCGGCCTCGACGAACTCGATCCGCTCGCGGAGGCCATGCGCATCCTGGGGGCGCCGCCGGAGCCGGAGCCGGAGGCCGCGCTCTCCCTCGAGACGGTTGCCGAGCCGGAGCCCGCCGCCGCGGTGTTCGGTCCGGAGCTCTACTCGCGGGCGGAAACCGCCGACGAGATCGCCGCGGTGGCCGAGACTGCGGCCGACACCCGCGCCGAGACTGTCGCGCCGCCGTGGCGGCGCCTCGACCTGGAAATCCCCGAGCCGCGGATCCCCGAGACCTTCCAGCCGCTGGACGACGAGGACGACGACGACCTCTTCCAGTCGGCCGAACCGATCGATCCCATCCGGGAGCTCTCGACCCGCCAGGTGATCGAGCAGGCCCGAGCCACCGCCCGGGCCGCCCAGGAGGCCAAGGCCGCCGGCCCCGCTAAGGTGCGCGCCAAGATGAAGGCCGCCGCCTCCGGCCGGCTGTTCCAGGGGTTCAACACCCAGAAGGCCAAGGGCGCGCCGCGGCACTCGGCGTTGCAGACCGCCTTGCTGGTCGCCGGCGGGGCGGCGTTCATGAGCGTGGGGGCGGCCGGCCTCACCCTGATGCAGGCGCCGAAGGAGCCGACCCCGGCGCCCGATCCCGTCGCCCTGACCCCCGACGGCTCGCCCGCCCGCGCCTCGATGGCGCTGGGCCCCGCCGGCTTCGCGACCGCGCCCACTCCTCAACCCGCCTTCGAAAAGGTGCGCGCCGACGTGGAAGCGGGCGTTCCCGGAGCGCTCGACACCCTCAAGTCACTGGCCGAGGCGAACCACGCCCAGGCCCAGCTCTATCTCGCCCAGCTCTATGACGAGGGTGACGCCGGCCTGCCGCAGAACCCGGCCGAGGCGCGGCGGCTCACCACCTCGGCCGCCGAGAACGGCGACGTGAAAGCGATGCACAACCTGGGTGTCTATCTCTTCCGCGGCGAGGGCGGGCCCCAGGACCTGACCAGCGCCGCCCAGTGGTTCGGCAAGGCCGCGGCGGCTGGCGTGGTGGAGAGCCAGTACAACCTCGGCCTTCTCTACCAATCCGGCTCGGGCCTGCCGAAGGACCTGGTCCGCGCCCGCGCCTGGTTCGAGCGTGCCGCCGCCAAGGGCGACGAGCAGGCCCGCAAGGCGCTCTCCGAGATGGGGCCCAAGCCGCAACTCAAGCCGGTCAGGTCCACGGAGACGGCGGCGCTTGCGCCTCACAGCATGAACGTTCGCCAGACCCAGCTCGTCCTGACGCGCCTGGGCTACTATGACGGTCCGCTGGATGGCCGCGCCAGCGTCGCCTACGACCGCGCGCTCGCCGAATATCGCCGCGATCAGGCCGGCGGCCCGCCGCTACACCTCGACCAGCGTTGACGATAGGGCCGGGGCGGAAGTAGGCCCGGTCGTGGACATTTACCTGCCCATCGCCGAGGTGTCCGTGAACGCCCCGCTGATCGTGCTCCTGGGCGCGGCCGTGGGCTTCATCTCAGGCATGTTCGGCATCGGCGGCGGCTTCCTCATGACGCCCATGCTGGTCTTCCTGGGCATCCCCGCGCCCGTGGCCGTGTCGTCGATGGCCAATCACGTCGCCGCTTCATCCATGTCCAGCGTCATCGCCTACAGCCGCCGACGGGCGGTTGACCTGCGCATGGGGGCGGTGCTGGCCGCGGGCGGCATCGTGGGCGCCTTCGCGGGCGTCGAGCTGTTCCGCTGGCTCAGGTTGCTAGGGCAGGCGGACCTCGTGGTGTCGCTGTCCTATCTCCTGTTCCTGGGGGTGATCGGCGGCCTGATGCTGATGGAGAGCCTGGGCGCGATCCTGCGCCGTCGCCGGAACGAGCCCCCGCCGCCGCGCCGCGACCGCCGCCCGGTCTGGCTCTACGGCCTGCCGCTCAAGATGCGCTTCCCGCGCTCCCGCCTCTACATCAGCGTGATCCCGCCGCTGGTCCTCGGCGCCTTCGTCGGGGTGCTGTCGGCCATCATGGGCGTGGGCGGCGGCTTCATCCTGGTGCCGGCGATGGTCTACATCCTGCGCATGCCGGCCGGGATGGTGGTGGGCACCAGCCTGCTCCAGATCATCATCACCACCGCGCTCACCGGCGTGCTGCAGGCCGGCCGGAACCAGACGGTCGACATCGTGCTGGCCACCCTGCTGCTTGTCGGCGGCATTGTCGGAGCCCAGTTCGGCGCCCGCGCCTCGTCGCGTTTCCGGGCAGAGGAGCTGCGGGCGATCCTGGCCCTGATCGTGCTGCTGGTGGGCCTGCGGATGGGCCTGGGCCTGTTCCTTACGCCGGACGAGCCGTTCGTCCTGATGTCGGGGATGGGCTGATGGCCGCGCTCGCCGCCCTGGCCGCCGCCGCCACGGTCGCCGTCGTGCCGACGCCGCCCCTGCCGCCCGCGCCCGCCGCCCAGGGCGCGCCGGTGATCTCGGCGGCGCTCACCGACACCACGGTGCAGGTGAAATCCGACTTCCGCGGCGCGCGGATCGTGCTCTACGGCGCTGTTTTCGACGCCGCCGCCCGCCCGTCGGACGTCGTGGTGCTGGTCCGCGGACCCGAGCAGCCCGTCCGCCTAACCCGCAAGCAGAAGGTCGCCGGGCTCTGGCTCAACAGCCGCCCCGTGGTGTTCCGCGGCGCGCCCGGCTTCTACCGCGCCGCGTCGAACCGCCCGCTCGGTGACATCGCCACCTTCGGCACGCTGCGCCGGCTCGGCGCGGGCGTCGACCACCTGCCGATCAACGCGCCGGCGGAGCAGCACATCGAGACCCGCTATGGCGTGCGCGACGTGGTCGTCTCCAGCCTGGGTCCCGACTACTACGACTGGCGCCGTGCGGTCGTCCGGCTGAGGGAGAAATCAGGGCTCTACCACGAGGATGGGCGCGGCGTGCGCTTCGTCGACCGTGGTCTTTTCCGGGCCGAGATCGCCCTGCCCACCGGCGCGCCGACAGGCGTCTACCGCGCTGAAATCCTGCTGTTCCAGAACGGCAAGCCCGTCGCCAGCCGCGTCCGGACGCTCACCGTCGAGAAGGTGGGCATCGAGCGGGCTCTTTACGTGTGGGCCCATGACAGGCCATGGTCATACGGTCTGGCGGCCATGGCCTTCGCGCTGGCGGCCGGTTGGGCGGCCTCGGCGGCATTCCGGAGAGACTGATTGCTCATGGATGACGTGCGACCCGCCGCCAGGGCGGAGTCCATTCCCGTCGCGCTTTGGGGCATCGCGCTGATCGCGCTGGCGCCGTTTCCCGTCGCCGCCCTGCTGTTCGCATATGGCGCCGCGCAATGGGCGTCGTCGTCCCTGACCCTGCTCATCGCCTGGTCCGCGATCACCCTGGCGTTCCTCGGCGGCGTGCGCTGGGGCCTGGAGACCCGCGAGCCCAGCCCGCGCATCGCGCGCCAAGCCTTCTCGTTCCTCTGCGCCGTCGCCGCGGTGGTCGTCCTGCTCGCCCGGGGCAGGGCGCCGGACAGCTGGATCCTAGGCGGTTTCCTGACAGCGTTCCTGATCCAGTGGCTGTTCGACCACCAGACGCCGGATACCCCGTCACGCTACCCGATCCTCTCCACCGCCGTCACCGGCAGCGCCTGCGTTTCGCTGGCCCTGGCGCTGGAAAAGGCGATGAACGGCTAAGCGATACGCTTTCGCCACGCCGGGTCGACCGTTCGTCGCACTTGGGATGACAGCGCTCGCCGACGCATGTGATTTCGCCGGCATCGCGACGCTGCAGCGTCGCGTCACGGGGGTGCTTTCGAATGGACTTGGCGGAGGCCCAGGCGCGCCTGGGGCAATTCCTGTCGCCGCTCGCTGTGGACGAGTTCCTGGGACCCGGTCTTTCGGGCGGCTTCCGGGTGTCGCGCCATGACGGCCGTTCAGGGGGCCGGCCGGCGCTATTGGGCGCCGATCCCAGGGCGGTCCTCGCGGGCGCGGTCCATCTGGCTTCGGAGCTGACATATCACTCGGCCAACGCCTCGGGGCCGCCGCCCGACCTGTCCGGCGTACGCGACGCCCGCGATTTCCGCGAGCGCATCGACGCGTTCCACGCCCGCAACTACTCGATCCGCTTCCCTGACTTGCGCCCCCTGTCGCCCGAGCTCGACGCCTTGGCGCGCGCGCTGGAGTTGCTGATCCAGGGGCCGGTCACGGCGTCGGCGTTCTGGAGCCGCGGGGGCATGCGCGCGCCGGTCCACTATGACGACCACGACCTGATCGTTGTCCAGCTCGAGGGGACCAAGCGCTGGTACGTCGCCACCCGGCCGTCCGAGCTGTTCAACACCTGGCGGGGCGTTTCCGGCAATCCGCCGGACCTCGGCGCGCACCAGGTGCTGGATCTGGCTCCGGGCGATCTGATGTACCTGCCGCGGGGCACGTTCCACACCGTCGATTCCGACACCGAGTCCGTCCACCTCGCCATCGGCTTCACGCCCCTGACCCTGCGCGAGGCGGTGATCGCGGCCCTCGATCACCTGTCCGACCTCAACCGTCCCCTGCGGGCCACCCTGGCCGGACAGCTGGAGAACGCGGACCTCGAGGCGCTGGCGCCCGCCGTGGCCGAGGCGGTCGGCCATCTGTTCAACGCCGCACGATCGCCCGGATTCGTGGCCGCGGCGCTGCAGCGCCGAGCGTCGCGGGCGGTGGCTGACCTGGTCCCGCTCAAGCGCCCGACGATGACGCCGGCGGTTAGCCTCGACAGCGTCCTGCGTCACGCGGAAGGGGCGTTCACCCAGATCGGGGCCAGCGCCGACACCATCGACGTGGCCTATCCGGGCGGCCACCTCTACATCCACCGCGGCGCACAAGAGGCCGTGGTCTACATCGCCGACACGCCGCGGTTCCGGGTCCGGGACCTGCCCGGGCCGATCGGCGATGAGGTCCGGCTCGCCCTGGTCGCGCGTTTCCTCGAAGTGGGCTTCCTGGAGGTCGCCTCGCCGACTGCCAGCGTCGCCGACCTGTTCGCCAGCGCGCCGGTCAGCGCGTGAGACATCACTGCCAGCTGCGCTCGCTCATCGATTCCAGCTCGTCGATCCGCTGGCGATAGATGTTAGCCACCGAGCGCCGGGAATAGCGGGCGGCCTCTTCCCGTATGGACAGCCAGTCCTCCTGCTCGGCCGCAAGCTCCTCCTCCGGGACGCCAGCCGCCAACGCCGCCGCGTAGGCCTGCTTCATCCGCTGGTCCATGCGCGCCAGTCCGGCGTCCCTGCAAACCATGGCGCGGGCCGCCGATGGCTGGTCGGCGCAATCGTAGCTCCGTCGCCGGACGGCCGGTGATGGCTCGGAGGGCGGCGGTGCGGTGGCCACGGCGTCCTGGCCTGGAGGGGCCTCAGCCTTCGCTGGAGGGGTTGCATCCGGCGCGAGCGCAGGCGCGGCGCGCTTCGGCGCCGGCGCGCGGACCGGGCCGGGTGTGGCTGCGCCCGTGTCGCGCGGGAGCACCTCAAGCTTCTCGCCGCCGACCGACGGGACGGGCAAGGGGGCGACCTCGGCCACCTGGACGTTCATCGGGCGCGCCGCGGCCATCGCCGCCGCCTCCGACGTGCCCGAACCGGCCTCCGCGGACACCGGGGGATCGGTTCGCGCCACCAGATAGCCGCCGGCGAAGGCCGCGAGCACCGCGGCGCTCCCCATGGCGACCATCCCGGCGCGTCTCCTTCGCGAAGGGTCCGCCGGTGCGAACGGCGCCGGGTCATCGTACCAGTCGTCATCCGGTTCATCGGGCGCGAACCGCGTGCGCGCATCGGCAGATGCACGCGATGTCCCGTCGGCATAGGTTTGAAACCCCAGCAGAGGTTGGTCCGGCTCGCCGTCCTTCCGATCGTCAGGCGCCATGGTCAGCTCGCGTCTCAGGTCCCTCGGATGCTCAATCGCCGGATGGCCGTCCAGGTTGCCTCGCCCGATTGAGTGCGGCGGCGGGGCGGCGTACTGCCACGCACGCAAAGGCCCCAGTCCGCGGAGCGACGCCGAAGATGCTTTCCGATGGCTACCACGACGTGGATCCAACCAAGATCGTCACGGTCGAGACGTCGCTCCAGATGTTCGCGCGTCCGCCGGAACGCCAGGCGCCTGCGGGTGGGGACTACCGTCTGGTGCGGTTGGACGCCATCACCGCAGCGGAGTACCTGGACCTCTACCGCGCGGTCGGTCGGGACTGGCTCTGGTTCATGCGCCTGGCGCTGAGCGAGGCCGAGCTGCTGGCCATTGTCCGCGACCCCGGGGTGGAAGTCTATCGGCTGGAGGCGCCCGGCGGCGTCGGCATCCTGGAGCTCGACTTCCGCGAAGAAGGCGAATGCGAGCTGGCCTTTTTCGGGGTTTCGCCCGGCCTCGTCGGGACCGGCGCCGGCCGCTGGCTCATGGCGCAGGCGCTGGAACTGGCCTGGTCCCGGCCGATCCGCCGGCTCTGGGTCCATACCTGCACCCTCGACCACCAGGGCGCGGTCGCCTTCTACATGCGCTCGGGCTTCGTCCCATTCCGGCGCAGGGTCGAGATCACCGACGACCCCCGCCACCTGGGGAAGTCGCCCCGAGACAGCGCCCCGCACTTCCCGATGATTGGCGGCTGAGCGCGCCCGGTCAGTCCCCCGCCAGCTGCCGCCAGCCCACGGCGCGCACGCGGGTCGCGCCGAGCGCGCCGGCCAGCGGCGGGCGCACGAACAGGCCGGCGAACGCGGCGTCGCGCACGTTGAGCCCGCCCGCATACGCCCCGAAGGCCGGGAGGACCACCCGCTCGCCGTCGGTCACGAAACAGCGCCGCCGCACCGTGCCGCGCGGCGCGCGCACCTTGGCCGCGGGGTGCAGGTGGCCGGCTACCTCGCCGGGCTGCGCGCCCGCTTGTGG
>NZ_MHXN01000028.1:210887-210966 GCF_001824475.1 Phenylobacterium sp. RIFCSPHIGHO2_01_FULL_69_31
GACCTGCACCTGGAAAAGGGCTCGTCCTATGCGATGCGCGGCCAGATGCTGCCGCCCTATGACACCCGCGAGACCCTGC
>NZ_MHXN01000029.1 GCF_001824475.1 Phenylobacterium sp. RIFCSPHIGHO2_01_FULL_69_31
CAGTGCGGCTTGTTGCGTTCGAACTTCTCTTTGGCCATTTCAAGCTCCAGCCCTGTCCGGGCTTGTCCTCTTACTAGGGTTGGAAGGTCAGGCGTACTTCTTGATCACTTCGTCGGCGACGACTTGCGGCACCGGGTCGTAGTGGTCGTATTGCATCGTGAACTGCGCGCGGCCCTGGGAGAACGAGCGCAGGGTGTTGATGTAGCCGAACATGTTGGCCAGCGGCACGAAGGCCGTGACCACCTGGGCGTTGCCGCGGGTCTCGGTGCCCTGGATCTGGCCGCGCCGCGAGTTCAGGTCGCCGATGACGTCGCCCATGTACTCGTCCGGGGTCAGGACCTCGACCTTCATGATCGGCTCGAGCAGCTTCGGGGCGCCCTTTTCACGGAGCTCCTTGAAGGCCGCGCGGCTGGCGATTTCGAAGGCCAGGACCGAGGAGTCCACGTCGTGGTAGCCGCCGTCGTACAGCGTCGCCTTGAAGTCGATCAGCGGGAACCCGGCCAGCAGGCCGTTGTCCTTCGCCGACTCCAGGCCCTTCTGGACGCCGGGGATGTATTCCTTCGGCACCGCGCCGCCGACAATGGCGCTTTCGAAGACGAAGCCCGAACCCGGCTCGCCCGGCTCGAACTTGATCTTCACGCGGGCGAACTGGCCCGTACCACCGGTCTGCTTCTTGTGCGTGTAGTCGATGTCCGCGACCTTGCCGAGGCTCTCGCGGTAGGCCACCTGCGGCGCGCCGATGTTGGCCTCGACCTTGTAGGTCCGCTTCAGGATGTCGACCTTGATGTCGAGGTGAAGCTCACCCATGCCCTTCATGATCGTCTGGCCCGACTCCTGGTCGGTGTGGACGGTGAAGGACGGGTCCTCGGCGACCATCTTGGCCAGGGCGACGCCCAGCTTTTCCTGGTCGGCCTTCGACTTCGGCTCGATGGCGATCTCGATCACCGGCTCGGGGAAGTTCATCTTCTCGAGTATGACCGGCGACTTGTTCGGGTCGCACAGGGTGTCGCCCGTGCGGGTGTCCTTCAGGCCCGCCAGGGCGACGATGTCGCCGGCGAAGGCTTCCTTGATGTCTTCCCGGTTGTTGGAGTGCATCAGCAGCATCCGGCCGACCCGCTCGCGCTTGTCGCGCGTCGAGTTCAGCAGGCCCATGCCGGCTTCCAGCTTGCCCGAGTAGATCCGGCAGAAGGTGAGCGAGCCCACGAAGGGGTCGTCCATGATCTTGAACGCCAGGACCGACAGCGGCTCCTCGTCGGACGCCTTGCGCTCGACTTCGGCCTCGGTCTTGTAGTCGATGCCCTTGGTCGGGGGGATGTCCACCGGCGACGGCAGGTAGTCGACCACGGCGTCCAGCAGCGGCTGCACGCCCTTGTTCTTGAAGGCCGAGCCCGCGAGGATCGGGTAGAAGGCGCCCGTCAGCACCGCCTTGCGGAGGCACTTCTTGATGACGTCGATCGAGGGCTCTTCGCCGCTCAGGTAGGCTTCCATCGCCTCGTCATCGAGCTCGACGGCGTTCTCGATCATGTAGTTGCGGGCCTCTTCGGCCTCCGCCTTCATGTCGGCCGGGATGTCTGCGTCGTGGTAGTTCGCGCCCAGGCCTTCAGACTCCCAGACCACCGCCTTCATGCGGACCAGGTCGACGATGCCCTTCAGGTTCGACTCCGAGCCGATCGGCAGCTGGATCGGAACCGCCTTCACGCCCAGCCGCTCGCGGATGGTCTTCAGGCACATCTGGAAGTCGGCGCCGATCTTGTCCATCTTGTTGACGAACACGATCCGCGGAACGTTGTAGCGGTCGGCCTGGCGCCAGACCGTCTCGGTCTGCGGCTCGACGCCCTGGTTGCCGTCCAGCACCGCCACGGCGCCGTCCAGCACGCGCAGGCTGCGCTCGACTTCGATGGTGAAGTCCACGTGCCCGGGGGTGTCGATGATGTTCAGGCGCTTGCCGTTCCAGAACGCGGTCGTCGCGGCCGACGTGATGGTGATGCCGCGCTCCTGCTCCTGCTCCATCCAGTCCATGGTGGCCGCGCCATCGTGGACTTCACCGATCTTATGGCTCTTGCCGGTGTAGTAGAGGATCCGCTCCGTCGTCGTCGTCTTCCCGGCGTCGATGTGCGCCATGATTCCGAAGTTGCGGTAGTCTTCGATCTTATGCGTGCGGGGCATAGCGGATGCTCTGCGAAAAAGGATGTGTGCGGGAGGCTGAACGAACGGCGCGGGCGGTTTATCTCAAACCGCCCGCGCCGGAAAGCTCACTTGGAAGTCGGGCTTACCAGCGGTAGTGCGAGAACGCCCGGTTGGCTTCGGCCATCTTGTGCGTGTCTTCACGCTTCTTGACGGCGGCGCCGCGGTTCGAGGAGGCGTCCAGCAGCTCGCCGGCCAGCTTCTCGGTCATGGTGTTTTCGCCGCGGTTGCGGGCGGCGTTGATCAGCCAGCGGATCGCCAGGGCGCGGCGGCGCTCGGGGCGCACTTCCACGGGGACCTGGTAGGTCGCGCCGCCGACCCGGCGGGAGCGGACTTCGATGGCCGGGGCCACGTTGTCGAGGGCGGTGTGGAAGGTTTCCAGCGGGCCCAGGTCCTTGCGGCGGTTCTCGAGGATATCGAAGGCGCCATAGACGATGGTCTCGGCCACGGCCTTCTTACCTTCGTACATCACGTAGTTCATGAACTTGGTGACGACGAGATCCCCGAACTTCGGATCCGGGAGGACTTCACGTTTATCTGCGCGACGGCGACGGGACATCTCTGAATTCCTTACTTCGGACGCTTGGCGCCGTAGAGCGAACGGCGCTGGCGACGATCCTTGACGCCTTGCGTGTCGAGCACGCCGCGCAGGATGTGATAACGGACGCCGGGCAAGTCCTTCACGCGGCCGCCGCGGATCAGGACCACCGAGTGTTCCTGCAGGTTGTGACCTTCGCCGGGGATGTAGCACACAGCTTCGATGCCGGTGGTCAGACGGACCTTGGCGACCTTACGCAGAGCCGAGTTCGGCTTCTTCGGGGTCGTGGTGTAAACCCGGGTGCAGACGCCGCGGCGTTGCGGGCACCCCTTCAGGGCCGGGACCTTGTTGCGCGCCGGCTTGTTCTGCCGGGGCTTACGGATGAGCTGGTTGACTGTCGGCATCTAGTCTCGCTTGCGTGGAGGCGTGTGCCGTTTGGCCGAGGCGCCTCAGTTGGGATCGTTTTGGTCGTTGCTCGAAGCCCACCCATGAAACGCAAAAACTCGCCGGAGCACCGTAGCGGCGTTCCGGCGGGAGCGGCTCATCGGAGCTGGGAAGAATCCCCGGCCTCGAAAGAGCGCGCTACATAGTCGGGAAGGGCCGTCTCGTCAATCTGCGTGCGGATAGGGCCGGAAGATCGGCCGTGGCCATGAATTCGCCTCGCGAACGCCCCTTCCCTAAGGCGCAGCTTTCGCGAGTAGGCAAGGAGCGTTGATGCCGGCGGCGGGTCGGAGCCGGAGGTATGGGATTGTGGCGGCCTCGCTGGCCGTCCACGCGGTGCTCGCGACCCTGCTGGTCCTGCACGCGCCGCGCCTGCGCATGCCCGAGATGCGCTCCGGTCCGCCCGAGCCGATCATCCCCGTCCTGATCATGCCGCGCACCCCGCCCGCCGCCAGCGCGCCTGACGGCAAGCCCACGCCGATCCGCCTGCACCGGCGCCAGACCCGCTTCTCCGAGCCCCCGCCGGTGGCGCCGCTGGTGGTCCCCGAACGGCCCCAGGACGCGCCGCGGCCAGCCGCCGCCGCCGGCCCCAGGACGTTGGCGATCCCGCCCTATGAGGACGCCCTGGCCTCCAACGCCCGCAACGCGTTGCGCAGCCGCCGCAACTGCGACGACCCGAACCTGTCGCGGTCCGAACGCGAGGCGTGCCAGGACCGGTTCTTCGCCGGCGGCCGCGACGCGCCCCCGCTCGGGCTCGGCATCGAGGGCGGCAAGGCCTCCGACCTCGCGCGCGCGGCCCTCCGCAAGGAGCAGGACTACGGCTACAAGCGCTCGGCCGGTGGCGGCCAGGGCACGACCGGCTCCGGCTACAACTCGGGCCGCATCGCCTCGCCCGGGGCCCCCAACCTGGGGATGGGCGCATCGTCGCAGGACATCGGCGGGGTGACCGGCAACGACTCCCGGCGCGAGGCGAAGGTCCCGTTCTGATCAGGCGGCGACGCGGGCCTTCATCTCCAGCGGCGCCTCCAGCACGGCCCAGTCGATCATCCCGTCGTGCTGCAGGCTCTCGAACTCCAGCACGCCCAGTTCCTCGAACTTCGGCCGGATGGCGTCCGTCAGCAGGCCCACGCGCTTGAGGTTGGGGATCATCCGCTCGAACAGGAACTTGCGGAACGCCTGACCGCCGTGGCTCCGGGCGTTGATCTCCAGCGCCTCCTCATGGGTGAAGCCGAACTCCTCGGCCACCGTGGTCGAGACCAGCCGGTTCTTCATCACCACGCAGGCCTCGTAGGCGAACTGGGCGCGCTCCTCGATCTGGTCCTGCGGCAACGAGCGGATCCAGTCCTCCAGGTAGTTCACCCCGAACGCCACGTGGCGGCCCTCGTCGCGCATCACCAGGCCGATGACCTGCTTCAATAGCGGGTCCGGCGTGCTCTCGTGGATGGTCTGGAACGCGGCCAGCGCCAGCCCCTCGATGAGGATCTGCATGCCGATGAACTTCAGGTCCCACCGCTCGTCGGTGAGCACCTTGTCCAGCAGGAACTTCAGGTTCGGGTTGATCGGGTAGATCATGTGGCACCGCTCCATCAGGTAGCGGTGGAACACCTCCACGTGCCGCGCCTCGTCGAAGGTCTGGGAAGCGGCGTAGAGCTTGGCGTCGTGGGTCGGGGCGCAGCTCACCAGCTGCGAGGCGACCATCAGGGCCCCCTGCTCCCCATGCAGGAACTGCGACAGCGTCTGGGCGCTGGTCCGGTGCATGAAGTCGGCCTTCTGGGCCGCGGTCAGCGTCTTCCACTTGGGATGGTCGCTGAACCCCTCCGGCTCGGGCGCGTCTGCCCGCGGCGCCGGCGGCGGCAGGGTCCAGTCGACGTCCAGTTCGGAATTCCAGTTGAACCGCTTGCCCAGCTCGTAGAGCCGCCGGATGCGGGCGTTCGCCGCCTCGTAGTCCCAGTTGTACGAGCCCGTCAGCGGCGTGCGGAATATCTCGCGGATGACCTCAACGTCGTGGTCGGTCAGCCGGTGGGCGAGATCCTCCTCACCGAAGTACTGCACCTCGGTGGGCGGACCCTTGACCTCTTGGACCTGCAGCATGGGCATCTCCCTGTCGCCCGGTCTGCTCCGGGCCTGGGGAGATCATAAAAATGACGCCGGCGTCATCTTTGATCGAGATCAACCTGGAAGGCGCTCAATCGAAGATGTCGAAGATGTCGAAGCCCTTCTTCTTCTTCTTGTAGTGGTAGTCGTCGTCGTAGCGGTAGCGCCCGTGCTCCCGGTCGTAGGGGTGCTTGCGCTTCCACTCGTCGGGGCTGCGGTGGAACTCGGACACCTCGCGCTCGAACCGCTGGCGGTCCTGCTGCTGGCCCACCTGTTCCTCGCGCTGGCCACTCAGCAGCTTCTCCAGCTCGCCGCGGTCGAGCCAGACGCCGCGGCAGCTGGGGCAGATGTCGATCTCCACGCCGGAGCGGGCGACGTTCTGCATGGACGTGTTGCAGTTCGGGCAGAGCAGCAGCGGCACGGGCAGTCCTCCTGGGTGAAGGACTGATCTAGTGACTCATACGCGTATGCCAAGGGGCAATCAGTTCACCGGCAGGTTCTTCGCCAGGAATCGCTCCAGGACCTCCAGCGTCTGGGTCCGCGTCGCGCTGCGGGTGAGGTAGTGGTTCTCGTTCTCGAGGATCACCAGTTCGTGAGGTATGTTGAGGTCCTTCAGTCGAGCCGACATCAGCTCAGACTGTTCGATCGGCACGAGAGTATCCCGCTCGCCGTGGATCATCAGGATCGGTGTTCGGGCGGCGGCGGCGGCATTGCGGAGAGGGGATTGGGCCTCGAGCTTGGCTCGGGTCGCACCGCCGATCTCCTCCCGGAGTTCTTCGATCGTTGCGCCATCCCGCCCGTACACGCGCGAACTCTCAAGGAGGAACGTGCCAAGGTCGGCGATGCCGCCGATCGCGGCCGCGCACCGGTAAGAGCCTGCTTTCAAGGTGGCGCCCGCTAGCGCGGCATAGCCGCCAAACCCCATGCCGACGATGCATACCCGGCCGCTGTCGATCTCGCCGCTGCGGGCTAGCGCCGCGACCCCATCGAGCAGATCAGTCTGCATCTTGCCGCCCCATTCGCCCTTGCCCGCGTCTTCGAACGCCTGGCCGAAACCCCATGACCCACGGAACTGCGGCTGGAGGACGGCGTATCCCCGGGTCGCCAGGAATTGGACGATATAGTTGAACCCAAAGGCGTCCCTCACTGTTGGACCGCCATGCGGCAGCACCACGAGTGGAAGCTTGGCCGCGTTCGTCGCCCCGGGCGGGAGCGTGAGATAGGCGCGGATCGTCAGACCATCGCCCGCGGGATAGGTGAGCCAGCGGGTCGTTCCGAACGGGGTATCTTTCAGTTCTGGGTATTCCTCGCCGACCGGAGAGATCTCCTTACGGGCCCGATCGTACAAGTACCAGGCCCCGGGCGATGAGGGAGACGTCACGCGCGCAAGATATCGATTGCGGTCCTTCGACCAACTCCAAAGGAACACGTCTCGGCCCTTGAACGCCCGGGCCAGAACGCCGTGCGCCGCCCCGATCTCGGAATCTAGCCACTCGATACTTGGTCGCTCTTCACCCGTGGACAAGCCTACCGGCGCGTCCCGATGGCTATCCCAGACCACGTTCAACGAGGGCTGCATCGACGTCTGCCCGACGACTGTCTCGGCGCCGTCAGCGAGCCGACGGGCGACTAACGTCCCGGTGGGGTTGAGATAGATGGAATCCGTAGCTTCAGAGTAGCCGTAATAGTGGCGTCGACTCTTGAAGCTCCCGCCCATCCACACAGGCTTCCATGGTCCGGCTCCGCCGGCCTTTCCGAAGACCGAAAAACGATGGGTGAGTTGGTCGACGTCGAGGCGCACCCGGGGCCGACCCGCCCGGTCGACCGACCAGGATACGGTGTCGTAATCGCCCCGCTCCACCAACGCGCCTTTTCCGGTCGCGGGGTCGGCGCGCCACAGCGAGAAGAGGAAGTCCCCCTCCTTGCGCTTCATCCGCGTGTCCATGCGTGCGCTGGCGCCGCTGCCCTCGATTAGACCGAGGACCATGGCTTGGGGCTTGCTATCGGATGTGATGCCAAAGATCGGCTGCTCCAACAACGCCCGCGAAAGCGTGTCGGACTCTAGCAGTCGGGTCACCGCCCTCCCTTCAGGGGTGATCACGACGTTGCGTTCGAAACGATAGCCGGACTTGGAATAGCCCTCTTCCCAGAACGCGATCCGAGCCAGGATGTAGTCATCGCCGACCCATCCGACGCCGACACCTTCAATATCACCAAGCTTAAGTGTCGGCAGTTGAGGCTGGTCGATGGTGGCGATGGAGACCATCGGCCCCTCGGCCGTGCTTCCAAGGAGGGCGATCCGCGATCCGCTGGGGGAGATTTCCGCGTCCAGCACCGCGGGAACCCGCCCGAAGGCCGAGGCCGGTGGAGGTGCGGCCTGCGCCCCCGCGGCCACACCGAAGACAGCGGCCGCAGCCGCCCACACAACACCCCGCACCGACGCCACCCTGACTTGCTCCCCCGAGAGTCGCAGCTTAGCCGTCAGCCCGGGGCGGCGCCTAGGCGGAAACAAGCGCCGCCGTAGTCAGAGACGTCGGCCGCCCAAAACGAAACGGCCCGGGGTTTCCCCCGGGCCGCTCGTTACGCGTGACTGGTCTGGAGAGGCTTAGCCCTCGACCGTCTCGGCGACCGCCGCATCGGCGATCTCCGCCGGCAGCGGCTCCATGGCCTCCTCGCGGCTGGCCGTCAGGGCCTCGTCGCGCTTGGCGGCGATGCGCTGGAGGTTCCGTAGGTACGAGCCCGTGCCCGCCGGGATCAGGCGACCCACGATCACATTCTCCTTCAGGCCTTCCAGGGTGTCGCTCTTGCCCTGGACCGCGGCCTCGGTCAGCACCCGGGTCGTCTCCTGGAAGGAGGCGGCCGAGATGAAGCTGCGGGTCTGCAGGCTGGCCTTGGTGATGCCGAGCAGGACCGGCTGGGTAAGCGCCGGACGGCCGCCGCGGGCTTCCGCCTTAGCGCTTTCGTCCTCCACTTCCTGCTTGTCCAGGTGGTCGCCCTTGAGCAGGCCAGTGTCGCCCGGCTCGAGGATCTCCACCTTCTGCAGCATCTGACGGACGATCGTCTCGATGTGCTTGTCGTTGATCGGCACGCCCTGCAGTCGGTAGACCTCCTGGATCTCGTTCACCAGGAAGTCGGCCAGCGCCTCGATACCCTGGATCCGCAGGATGTCGTGCGGGTCCGGGTTGCCGTCGATGATGTACTCGCCCTTCCGGATCACGTCGCCGTCGTGGACCGCGATGTGCTTGCCCTTCGGGATCAGGAATTCGACCGCCTCGCCACCATCCTCGGGGGTGATCTTGATGCGGCGCTTGTTCTTGTAGTCGCGGCCGAATTCGACGCGACCGTCCATCTCGGCGATGACCGCGCAGTCCTTCGGACGCCGGGCTTCGAACAGCTCGGCCACCCGCGGCAGACCGCCGGTGATGTCGCGGGTCTTGGCGCTCTCGGTCGGGATACGCGCCATGATCTCGCCGGGCTTCACCTCGTCACCGTCGCCGATGGAGAGAATGGCGCCCACCGGGAGCAGGTAGCGGGCCTCGCCGCCGTTCGACAGGCGCTTGTACGCGCCGTCCTCGCCCAGCACCGACATGGCCGGACGCAGGTCCGAACCCTTCGAGCTGGCGCGCCAGTCGATGACCACGCGGTTGGAGATGCCGGTGGCTTCGTCGGCTTCCTCGCGGAACGAGAAGTTCTCCACCAGGTCCTCGAACCGCACCTTGCCGCCCACTTCGGTGATGATCGGGGTGGTGTAGGGGTCCCAGCTGGCCAGGCGCTCGCCGCGCTTGACCTTGCCGCCGTCCTTGACCTGCAGGCGAGCGCCGTAGGGCACCTTGTAGGACTCGCGGTCCTTGCCATCGACCTGGACGGTCAGGGTCAGGTTGCGGCTCATCGAGATCAGCCCGCCGTCGGCGGCGACCACGGTGTTGCCGCCCGAGATCCGCGCGATGCCTTCGTTGGCGCTTTCGAAGAACGACTGCTCGGCCACCTGGGCGGTGCCGCCGATGTGGAAGGTCCGCATCGTCAGCTGGGTGCCGGGCTCGCCGATCGACTGGGCGGCGATGACGCCGACGGCCTCACCGATGTTCACCGGCGTGCCGCGGGCCAGGTCGCGGCCGTAGCAGGCGCCGCAGACGCCGACCTTGGTCTCGCAGGTCAGGACCGAGCGGATCTTCACCGACTGGACGCCGGCGCTCTCGACCAGATCGCACATGTTCTCGTCGAGATAGGTGTCGGCCGGGACGATCACGTCGTTGGTGCCCGGGTCCTTCACGTCCTCGGCCGCGAAACGGCCCAGGATGCGCTGGCCCAGGCTGACGAGCACGTCGCCGCCCTCCACCACCGCGCGCAGCGTGATGCCGCGCGTGGTGCCGCAGTCTTCCTCGGTAATGATGCAGTCCTGCGCCACGTCGACGAGGCGGCGGGTCAGGTAGCCCGAGTTCGCCGTCTTCAACGCGGTGTCGGCCAGGCCCTTACGGGCACCGTGGGTGGAGTTGAAGTACTCCTGGACGGTCAGGCCTTCCTTGAAGTTCGAGATGATCGGCGTCTCGATGATCTCGCCGGACGGCTTGGCCATCAGGCCGCGCATCCCGCCGAGCTGCTTCATCTGGGCCTGCGAACCGCGGGCGCCGGAGTTGCTCATCATGAAGATCGAGTTGATCTCCTGCTGGCGGCCGTCGGCCCCCACAGGCGCCGAGCTGACCTCGGCCATCATCTCGTCGGCGACCCGGTCCGTGGCCTTGGCCCAGGCGTCGACCACCTTGTTGTACTTCTCGCCCTTGGTGATCAGGCCGTCGGCGTACTGCTGCTCGTACTCTTCCACGAGCTTGCGGGTCTCTTCGACGATCGGAGCCTTGCGGGCCGGGATGACGATGTCGTCCTTACCGAAGGAGATCCCCGCCTTGGCCGCCTCGCGGAAGCCCAGGCCCATCATCTGGTCGGCGAAGATGACCGTCGCCTTCTGACCGCAGTGCCGGTAGACGGCGTCGATCAGATTGCCGATCTCCTTCTTGGTCAGGTTCTTCTCGAGCAGGCGGTGGCCGATGGCCTGGTTGTGCGGCAGGAGGGCCGCGATCTTCATCCGCCCGGGCGTCGTGTCGATGACCTTCCGCACGACGTTGCCGTCGGCGTCCATCTCGGTGTGACGCGCCTTGATCTTCGAGTGCAGCGTGACCACGCCGGCGTCCAGCGCCTGGTCGATCTCGGCCAGGTCGGCGAACACCTTGCCCTCGCCGGGCTCGTTGTCCTTGGCGAGCGACAGGTAATAGAGGCCCAGGACGATGTCCTGCGACGGCACGATGATCGGACGGCCGTTGGCCGGCGACAGGATGTTGTTCGTGCTCATCATCAGCACGCGCGCTTCCAGCTGGGCTTCCAGCGAGAGCGGCACGTGGACGGCCATCTGGTCGCCGTCGAAGTCGGCGTTGAACGCCGCGCAGACCAGCGGGTGAAGCTGGATGGCCTTACCCTCGATCAGCTTGGGTTCGAACGCCTGGATGCCCAGGCGGTGGAGCGTCGGCGCGCGGTTCAGTAGCACGGGGTGCTCGCGGATCACCTCGTCCAGGATGTCCCAGACGGCCGGCTGCTCGCGCTCCACCATCCGCTTGGACTGCTTGACGGTGCCGGAAAGGCCCTTGGCGTCGAGCCGCGCGTAGATGAACGGCTTGAACAGCTCCAGCGCCATCTTCTTCGGCAGGCCGCACTCGTGCAGCTTCAGCTCGGGACCCACCACGATGACCGAACGGCCCGAGTAGTCCACGCGCTTGCCCAGCAGGTTCTGGCGGAACCGGCCCTGCTTGCCCTTCAGCATGTCGGCCAGCGACTTCAGCGGACGCTTGTTGGCGCCCGTGATCACGCGGCCGCGGCGGCCGTTGTCGAACAGGGCGTCGACGGCTTCCTGCAGCATCCGCTTTTCGTTGCGGATGATGATGTCCGGTGCGCGCAGCTCGATGAGGCGCTTCAGGCGGTTGTTCCGGTTGATGACCCGGCGGTAGAGGTCGTTCAGGTCCGAGGTCGCGAAGCGGCCGCCGTCCAGCGGCACCAGCGGGCGCAGTTCCGGCGGGATCACGGGGATCACCGTCAGCACCATCCACTCGGGCTTGTTGCCGCTCTCGGTGAAGCTCTCGATGAGCTTCAGGCGCTTGGACGCCTTCTTGAGCTTCATTTCGGAGGTGGTGGTCTGCAGTTCCTCGCGAAGCTTCTCGGCCTCCTTCTCGAGGTCGATGCCCTTCAGCAGGCCCTGGACCGCCTCGGCGCCGATCTCGGCGGTGAAGCTGTCGTCGCCGAACTCTTCCTGGAAGCGCAGGTAGTCGTCTTCCGACAGCAGCTGGTGCTGCTTCAGCGGGGTCAGGCCCGGCTCGGTGACGATGTAGTGCTCGAAGTACAGGACGCGCTCGATGTCCTTCAGCGCCATGTCCAGCATCAGCGCGATGCGGCTCGGCAGCGACTTCAGGAACCAGATGTGGGCGACCGGCGAGGCCAGCTCGATGTGGCCCATCCGCTCGCGGCGGACGCGCGCCAGGGTGACTTCCACCCCGCACTTCTCGCAGATGATGCCCTTGTACTTCATGCGCTTGTACTTGCCGCACAGGCACTCGTAGTCCTTCGTCGGACCGAAGATCCGCGCGCAGAACAGGCCGTCACGCTCGGGCTTGAACGTGCGGTAGTTGATGGTCTCGGGCTTCTTGATCTCGCCGAACGACCACGAACGGATCTTCTCGGGCGAGGCCAAGGCGATACGGATACGGTCGAAGGTCGGAGCGGCCTGGACCGGATTGAAGATGTTCAGGACTTCCTGGTTCATCTTGGTTCCTTCTGCGGGACGGTTCCCGCGAAAATTTCAGAGCTGGGCGGAGTGAAGCGCCCTCCCCCTTCCGGGGGAGGGCTTCGCATCCGTCAGCTGTTCTCCAGCTCCACGTTCAGGCCGAGAGAGCGCATCTCCTTGACCAGCACGTTGAAGCTTTCCGGGATGCCGGCCTCGAAGGTGTCGTCGCCGCGGACGATGCTCTCGTAGACCTTGGTCCGGCCCGCCACGTCGTCCGACTTCACCGTCAGCATTTCCTGCAGGGTGTAAGCGGCGCCGTAGGCCTCCAGGGCCCACACTTCCATTTCCCCGAAGCGCTGGCCGCCGAACTGGGCCTTACCGCCCAGCGGCTGCTGGGTGACGAGGCTGTACGGGCCGATCGAGCGGGCGTGGATCTTGTCGTCGACCAGGTGGTGCAGCTTCAGCATGTAGATGTAGCCGACCGTGACCGGACGCTTGAACCGCTCGCCCGTCTGGCCGTCGTACAGGTACGACTGGCCGGAACGGTCGAGGCCCGCCTTTTCCAGAAGGTTCTCGATGTCGTCGATGTGCGCGCCGTCGAAGACCGGGGTCGCGAAGGGGATGCCCTTCGAGAGGTTCCTGGCCAGCTCGATCAGCTCTTCGTCGCTGTCCGGCAGCTCCTCGTCGGGCCCGTAGGTCCCGGCGAGGTAATCGATCAGCGCCTGGCGCTGGCCGCCGTTCTGCCAGGCTTCCAGCAGGTCGGCGACCTGCTTGCCCAGGCCGGCCGAAGCCCACCCGAGGTGCGTCTCGAAGATCTGGCCGACGTTCATGCGCGACGGCACGCCCAGCGGGTTCAGCACGATGTCCACGTGCTGGCCGTTCTCCAGGTAGGGCATGTCCTCGATCGGCAGGATCTTGGAGATGACGCCCTTGTTGCCGTGACGGCCGGCCATCTTGTCGCCCGGCTGCAGCTTGCGCTTCACCGCCACGAACACCTTGACCATCTTCATCACGCCGGGGGGCAGTTCGTCCCCGCGCTGCAGCTTGTCGACCTTGTCCTCGAAGCGGCGGTCGAGGCGCTTGCGGCCCTCGTCGAACTGGCGGCGCATGGCCTCCAGCTCGCCCATCGCCTTCTCGTCGTCGAGGGCGATCTGCCACCACAGGCCGGGCGGGATCTCTTCGAGCTTGTCGGCTTCGATCTTGCCCCGCGCCAGGCCCTTCGGACCCGACACGGCGGTCTTGCCCACCAGCAGGTCGCGCAGGCGGCTGGTCATGTTGCGGTTCAGGATGCCGAACTCGTCGTCGCGGTCCTTGCCCAGGCGGTCGATTTCCGCCCGTTCGATGGCCAGCGCACGTTCGTCCTTGTCGACGCCGTGACGGTTGAAGACGCGCACTTCCACGATCGTGCCGGCGACGCCCGGGGGCAGGCGCAGGGACGTGTCGCGGACGTCAGAAGCCTTCTCGCCGAAGATGGCGCGCAGCAGCTTCTCTTCCGGCGTCATCGGGCTCTCGCCCTTCGGCGTCACCTTGCCGACCAGGATGTCGCCCGGCATCACCTCGGCGCCGATCGCCACGATGCCCGCTTCGTCGAGGTTGCGCAGGGCTTCCTCGCCGACGTTCGGGATGTCGCGGGTGATCTCTTCCGGGCCCAGCTTGGTGTCGCGGGCCATGACCTCGAATTCCTCGAGGTGGATCGAGGTGAAGATGTCGTCGCGCACGATGCGCTCGGAGATCAGGATCGAGTCCTCGAAGTTGTAGCCGTTCCAGGGCATGAACGCGACGAGCGTGTTCCGGCCCAGGGCCAGTTCGCCCAGCTCGGTCGACGGGCCGTCGGCGATCACGTCACCGGCGCGGATCTTGTCGCCCACCTGCACCAGCGGACGCTGGTTGATGCAGGTCGAGGTGTTCGAACGCTGGAACTTCTGCAGGCGGTAGATGTCGACGCCGGGCTTGGTCGGGTCGGTCTCTTCCGTTGCGCGGACCACGATGCGGGTGCCGTCGATCTGCTCGACCACGCCCGAGCGGCGGGCCGTGACGACCGCGCCGGAGTCCACCGCCACGACGCTTTCCATGCCGGTGCCCACCAGCGGCGCATCCGACTGGATGAGCGGCACGGCCTGCTTCTGCATGTTCGAGCCCATGAGGGCGCGGTTGGCGTCGTCGTTTTCCAGGAACGGGATCAGCGAGGCGGCCACCGAGACGACCTGCTTCGGCGACACGTCCATCAGGTCGACCTGCTCGCGCGGCAGCAGCGAGGGCTCGCCGTTGACCCGGCCGGGGACCAGGTCGTCGACGATGGAGCCGTTGTCGAGCTTGATGTTGGCCTGGGCGATGACGTGCTTCGCCTCTTCCATGGCCGACATGTAGACGACCTCTTCGGTCGTCTTGCCGTCCTTGATCCGCCGGTACGGGCTCTCGATGAAGCCGTACTTGTTCACCACCGCGTGGGTGGCGAGCGAGTTGATCAGGCCGATGTTCGGGCCTTCCGGCGTCTCGATCGGGCAGATCCGGCCGTAGTGGGTCGGGTGCACGTCGCGGACTTCGAAGCCCGCCCGCTCACGCGTCAGACCGCCCGGGCCAAGGGCCGACAGGCGGCGCTTGTGGGTGATCTCCGACAGCGGGTTGGTCTGGTCCATGAACTGCGAGAGCTGCGAGGAGCCGAAGAACTCCCGCACGGCCGCGGCCGCCGGCTTCGCATTGATCAGATCGTGCGGCATGACCGTGTCGATATCGACCGAGCTCATGCGCTCCTTGATGGCGCGCTCCATGCGGAGCAGGCCGACGCGGTACTGGTTCTCGAGCAGTTCGCCCACCGAACGGACTCGGCGGTTGCCCAGGTTGTCGATGTCGTCGATCTCGCCCTTGCCGTCGCGCAGGCCGACCAGCGTGGTCAGCACGGCCAGCACGTCTTCCTTGCGCAGGATGCGCACGTCGTCCGGGCAGTCGAGCTCCAGACGCATGTTCATCTTCACGCGGCCGACCGAGCTCAGGTCGTAGCGCTCGCCGTCGAAGAACAGCGACTTGAACATGGCCTCGGCGGCTTCCACCGTCGGCGGCTCGCCCGGACGCATGACGCGGTAGATGTCGAACAGCGCGTCCTCGCGGGCGGTGTTCTTGTCCACCCGCAGGGTGTTGCGGATGTAGGCGCCGATGGTGACGTGATCGATGTCGAGGACGTCGAGGGTGGTGAAGCCCTGCTCTTCCAGCGAGGCGATCAGGCCCGCGTCCAGCTCGTCGCCGGCTTCGGCGTAGATCTCACCCGTTTCGAAGTTGACCAGGTCGCGCGCCAGGTAGCGGCCGTTCAGGGCCTCCGGAGGCAGCAGCAGGGTCTTCAGGCCGTTGTCGGCGAACTTCTTAGCGTTGCGCGCCGAGATCTTGGTGCCGGCCGGAGCGATCTCCTCGCCGCTGTCGGCATCGATCAGCGGGAACTCCGGCTTCACCCCGCGCCAGCGCTCGGGGATGTAGGCCGTGGACCAGCCGCCCTTGTTCTTCTCGTAGGCGACGGTCTTGTAGAACGTCGAGAGGATCTCCTCGCCGTCCATGCCCAGGGCCATGAGGAAGGTCGTGGCCGGCAGCTTCCGGCGGCGGTCGATGCGGACGTAGAGGATGTCCTTGGCGTCGAACTCGAAGTCGAGCCAGGAGCCGCGATAGGGGATCACGCGCGCGGCGAACAGCAGCTTGCCCGAGGCGTGGGTCTTGCCCTTGTCGTGGTCGAAGAAGACGCCCGGCGAGCGGTGCATCTGCGAGACGATGACGCGCTGGGTCCCGTTGACGATGAAGGTGCCCTTCTCCGTCATGAGCGGGATATCGCCCATGTAGACGTCCTGCTCCTTGATGTCCTTCACGGAGCGGGCGCCGGTCTCTTCGTCGGTTTCGAAGACGATGAGGCGCAGCTTCACCTTCAGCGGCGCGGCATAGGTCATGTCGCGCTGGACGCATTCCTCGACGTCGTACTTCGGCTCTTCGAACTCGTACGAGACGTACTCGAGCACGGCGCGCTCGTTGAAGTCCTTGATCGGGAAGACGGACTTGAAGACCGCCTCCACGCCCTCGTCACGGCGCTCGCCGGCGCGCACTTCGCGCTGCAGGAACTGCTCGTAGGAGGAGCGCTGAACCTCGATCAGGTTCGGCATCTGCACGGCTTCGGGAATGCGGCCGAAAGACTTCCGGATCCGCTTCTTACCGGTGAAGGATTGCGCCATTTTGATCCCTTGAGGACGCCAGGAGGGGACTCCGGGCGTCGAGTGCTTCATCCTGCGTCCGCCCTGCTGACCCCCTTGCGGGGGCCGGACGCTGGAATGCTCCCTGTATCGTCGGGAGCGCCCCTTCGCATGGTCGGAGGGCTAGGGACCATGCCTCGGGGCCTGCACGCGCGAAGGCCGCATCGAAAGATGTGAATCGGAAGATGTTTCGCGAACGGGCGGAAATAGGCCCTTTGGAGCCGCTTGTGAAGCCCCTCACGCCGAAAATTCGTGCGGAACGCGAGAGGACGACGCGGAGCCGTGTCCTCCGCGCCGTCCGTTGGGTCGCCCGGGCATGTCCCGGGTTGTCATGCTGACGTTCGTTCTCGCCCCAATAAAACCTTTCAGGCCGACGGCCGGTTCCCAGAGCGGATCCGCAATTTACCGGCGCGGCAGCAAGGTTCCGAACGGGTTGGCCTGGGGCGATGGTTGAGTGGGTGACGGGCCCGCGTCTGCCGGTGGCGCCGGCGGCGGGACGGCGGGCTGGCTGCGGGCTGCGCCGAGAGCCTGGCTCAGCACGCCGGCGATCCCCGCCGCGGCGGCCGCCTTGCCCCCACCAAGGCCCCCGAGGCCAAGATTTTCAAGACCTGGCCCGGCGGTTCGGACACCGCCCAGGCCCAGCTTGGCCCTGAGCTGGGCGCACTCGGCCAGGCCCGCTCCCATCGGCGAGTTGCAGATCTGAACGGCTTGGTTCAGCCGGTTGATCTCGTAAGCCGTCTGCGCGCGCGCCGGCGCGGCGGACAGGCCCGCGGCGGCCAGGGCGCCGAGCGCCACATAGAGCGTGATCCTGGTCATGGCCGGACAGAACTCCCCCTCCGTCTCCGAACCGCGAGGATGGGTCATGGCGCCGGCCGCGCCCTCCCCCGTTCGGGGGCATGAAAAAAGGGCCGGGATTGCTCCCGGCCCTCGATCTTCAGAAGTGCTGATGCAGCACCCGTCTGCAAGACGCAGATGCGCGACGCTGTCGCGCGTCGGCTTACTTGATGGTGACGGAGGCGCCGGCTTCTTCCAGCTTCTTCTTGATTTCTTCCGCTTCCTGCTTGGAAACGTTTTCCTTCACGTTCTGCGGAGCGCCTTCGACCAGGTCCTTGGCTTCCTTCAGGCCGAGGTCCGGACGGACGCCGCGGACTTCCTTGATCACGTTGATCTTCTTGTCGCCACCGGCGGTCAGAACAACGGTGAACTCGGTTTGCTCTTCGGCGGCTTCGGCCGGAGCGGCGGCGCCCGGCGCGGCGGCGGCGACGGCCACCGGAGCGGCGGCGGAAACGCCCCACTTTTCTTCCAGCAGCTTGGAGAGCTCAGCGGCTTCCAGGACGGTCAGGGCCGACAGGTCGTCGACGAGCTTTTCGAGATTGGCCATTGGTTTAAATCCTTAAGAGAGAGGTTTGTCGGGAAGTGACGATCAGGCGGCGTCTTTGGCGGCGTAAGCGCCCATGACGCGAGCCAGCTGACCGGCGGGAGCCTGCAGAACGCCAGCGATCTTGGTCGCGGGAGCTTGCAGAAGGCCGACGATCTTGGCGCGGAGCTGATCCAGCGACGGCAGGGTGGCCAGAGCGGTCACCGAGGCCTTGTCCAGCACCTGTTGACCCATGAAGCCGCCAATGACGGTGAACTTGTCGTTCTCCTTGGCGTACTGGGTCGCGACCTTGGCGGCGGACACCGGATCGGGCGCGAAGGCGATGGCGACCGGACCCTTGAAGAGGGCGTCGCCCTCGTCGCCGATCGAGCCACCGAGCGCCTTCGTGGCGAGGGTGTTCTTCACCACCTGCAGCTGGGCGCCTTCGTTGCGAAGACGGCCCCGCAGATCGGTCATTTCCGCAACGGTCAGACCCATGTAGTGGGTCACGACCACGGCGCCGGCGTCAGCGAAGACGCCCTTGAGCGTCTCGATGGCTTCCTGCTTTTGAGCGCGGTCCATTGCGGTCTCCATACTCAGGTTCGACGCGCGCGCGGATGCGCACGCCGCAAAGCACCTGTCCTGTTCGGAGAAGCCGCAGCCTCGCGCTCATCCTTGGCGGATGACCGGCGAAACCTCATCTTCCCGTCTCCCTATGACCGAGGAAGGGCTCTTCCTCGCGTTCCGGCCGTCGGTGGCCCCGGCGGCTTCATAGTTCTTGGACAGGATCGGTCGGTCCGTAGACCTTCCGTCCACGCCGTTCCCCTTGCGGGGACCGACGAAGCGCGGGCGTTTACACGAGAAGTCCCGCTGATTCAACCCGCCGCCAGCCACGCCTCCAGCACGGCGGCCTTGGCAAGGTCCTTCGGCCGCCCAAACAGGCGCAGGATGCGAAGCTGCTCGGCCCCCGCCGGGATCGGGCCCGAGACCTCCAGCAGCCGGCCCCGCACCCGCAGGCCGCCCATCACCTCCACCGGCCCCCAGGGCGTGACGTAGCGCACGAAATGCTCGGAACGAAACGGCCCGTCTGGCGCCTTGGCGGGGGCCTCGTCCCGCCATCCAGCCCAGGCGGCGGCCAGGCGCCCTGCCCCGTCGACGCTGGTGACCACGTCCAGGTCCGCCGCCGTGTCGAGCGGCGCCCCCAGCAGGATCAGCGCCCCGCTGCCGATCAGGCTCCAGGGTGCGGCGAAGGCGTCCAGGTCGGGCGCCACCCGCGCGACCAACGCCTCTACCTCGGCCGGCGTCATCCCTGTCCGGTCCAGTTCGCCGGGCGCTTCTCCATCCAGGCCTTCACGCCCTCCTTGTAGTCGGGCTCGCGGGCCATCTGCGCCAGCAGCACCTCGGCCGCCTTCACCGACGTGGCCGCGTCGCGGTGCAGGTCGCGGTAGATCTGGCGCTTCGTCTCGCGCGCGGACCCTGGCGCCACCGAGGCGGCGAGGGTGCGAGCATAGGCCAGCACCTCCTCCACCAAGCGCTCGGCCGGCACGATCCGGTTGAGGAACCCCATGGCCATGGCCTCCTCCGCCGTGAACACCCGGCTGGACAGCAGAATGTCGTTGGCGTGCGTCAGCCCCACGATCCGGGGCAGCACCCACGACAGCCCGTACTCCGCCGGGAAATTGAACCGCCCGTGCGCCGCCGTGAACTTCACCCCCGGCGCGCAGAACCGCAGGTCGGCGAAGGCGGCCAGCACCAGGCCCACGCCGGCCGCCGCGCCGTTGATCGCCGCGATGATCGGCTTGCCCACCCCGAAGTGGTAGGCGAACGCCGCGTCGAACGCGGGGTCGATCCCGAACCCCGGCTCGGCGATGTCCTCGGGGGTCCCCGGGTCGTAGCCGCCCTTCGCCGAATGGCCCTCCAGCGCCTGCAGGTCGGCCCCGGCACAGAACGCCTGCCCCTCGGGATCGCCGGTCACCACGATCACGCGCACGCCCGGATCGCCGCCGGCCTCGCGCAGCACCCAGCGGTATTCGGTGTGCATCCGCCCGGTCCAGGCGTTGCGGCGCTTCGGGCGGGCGAGCGTCACCACGGCGATCCCGTCGGCGATCTCGTAGCGAAGGGTCTTCAGGTCCATGCCAGCACTATGCCACGACGAAGCGCAGGATCGCGCCGTTCCAGCGGTCGTCGTCCTGATCGCGCATCTCCACGCCGCCGATCGCCGCCGTCTCCGCCACCCCGCGCCAGAATGCCAGCGCCCCGACGTTCCGGCGGGCCACCGCGATCTCCCACTGGCCGGGCCGGTCCTGGATCGCCTGCAGCGCGGCCGCGCGTCCAACCCCCTCGCGCCGGTAGTGCCGCGCGACGAAGAACTCGCCCATGTTGAAGTCGGTCGGCGCGCCGGAATGGCTGTGCCGGTCGATGAGGGCGAAGCCCGCCAGCCGCCCATCCGCCCGGATCAGGAACGGCTCGGCGCCTGCCTCGGACCAGTAGGCCGCCAGCGGCGGATAGGACGGGAAGCGCCCGTCCTCCTGCAACTCCACCTGCCGCTCCGCCCAGAAGTCGGCGAAGTCGTGGACATAGAGCTGGAAGAGGTTCTCGACCGTCGCGCGGAGGTCGGGCGTTGCGCTTTGAAGCTCGACCTTCGGCATGGCGGGCGCCCGGACAGACGCGGCGCCAAGGCCGCGCCGATCGCCTAGCACGGATCGTCGGACCGGCGCGAGCGGCCGCAGGCGCTAGGCGGCGAGACGCGCGATGACCAGGTCGAGCAGGGCGCGAAGCCGGCGCTGGCGGCGCAGGTCGCGATGATAGCCCACGAAGGTGTCCCGGCCCGGCGGCGGCTCCCCGAGATCCACCGCCTCGATGCCGGGCGTGGCGTCGGCCAGCGGCCGCGGCAGCACCGCGATCCCCGCCCCCAGGGCGCAAAGCCGGGCCTGTACCTCGCGATTGTTGCTGCGGGTGGCCACGCGAGCGTTCGGAAGCTTCCGCTCGATCCAGGCCACGTCCGGCATGCCGCCGAAGGCGGTGTCCATCAGCACCAGTGGAAAGCCGGCCCCATCCCCAGCCGTCGGATGCGGCCCTCCTGCCTGGACATAGACCCCGTAGGGAATGCTGAGCAGCCGGCGCGAGATCACCTCCGGCTCCTCGAACGGTCGGATCCTGAACGCGAGGTCCGCTTCCCGCCGAGCCAGGCTGTAGACGCGCGGATCGGTCAGCAGTTCCACGGTCACCCGCGGATGCAGCCCGGAGAACTCCGCCAGCACCGGCGTCAGCAGCACGACACCGAACCAGTCCGAGCAGGAGACGCGCAGCAGGCCCTCCAGCACCGCCTCGCCGCCGGCCAGCTCGCGTTCGAGCGCCAGCGCTTCCTCCTCCATGCGCTCGGCGTGGGGGAGCATGGCCTGACCTTCGTCGGTCAGGACAAAACCCTCCCGGGTGCGCTGGAACAGCGTGTGCCCCAGCGCCGCTTCCAGCGCCCGAAGCCGCCGCCCCATGGTGGGCTGGGTCTGGCCCAGTCGCCGGCCGGCGGCCCCCAGCGTCCCGTGGCGGGCGATGGCCAGGAAGATCCGGACGTCGCTCCACTCCACTGCGCCACCAAACGATTCTGCATGAGAAGCATGCACATTGGATCGTTTCCATGCCGCTTGCCAGGGGCCACATCGGTGGCCGGCCTACGGAAGGAGCAAGCCATGACGACGATGCAGGCCCTGGCGGTGAGCCGCCATGGCGGTCCGTTCCAGCTCACGGAGGTCCCCCGCCCAGCGCCGGGGCCCAGGCAGGTGCTGGTCCGCATCCACGCCAGCGGGATCAATCCGCTGGACGCCAAGATCCGCGCCGGGGCCGCACCCCATGCGCGCCAGCCGTTGCCGGCCGTCCTGGGCCTGGACCTTGCGGGAGTGGTCGAACAGGTCGGCCCCGGCGTCGAGGTCTTCCGGCGCGGCGACGAGGTCTACGGCATGGTCGGGGGCGTGGGCGGTCTGCAGGGCACGCTTGCGCAGTACGCCGCCGTGGACGCCGGGCTTCTCGCGCTAAAGCCTGCGAACCTTTCGATGCGCGAGGCGGCGGCCCTGCCCCTCGTCGCCATCACCGCCTGGGAGGGTCTGGTGGATCGGGCGAAGGTCGGCGCCGGCCAGACGGTGCTGGTGCAGGGCGGCGCCGGCGGCGTCGGCCATGTGGCCGTGCAACTGGCCCAAGCCTTCGGCGCTCGCGTCTACGCCACGGGTCGCGGCCCGCAGGCGCCGTTGATCCGCAGCCTCGGCGCCACGCCGATCGATCTGGAGACGCCGGTCGAGACCTACGTCGCCGAGCATGCCGGCGGCCGCGGCTTCGACATGGTGTACGACACCGTAGGCGGCGTCGCCCTGGACGCCTCGTTCGCCGCGGTCCGCCGCTTCGGCCATGTGGTCAGCGCGCTCGGCTGGGGAACCCACGCCCTGGCGCCGCTCAGCTTCAAGGGCGCCACCTATTCGGGCGTGTTCACCCTGCATCCGCTGCTCTCGGGCGAAGGCCGCGCGCACCACGGCGAGATCCTGCGCGAGGTCGCCCGGCTGGTCGAGGCGAGCAAGCTGGCGCCCCGCCTCGACCCGCGCCGCTTCGGCCTGGCCGACATCGAGGCCGCCTACGACGCGCTCACCGATCGGACGGCGGATGGAAAGCTCGTGGTGGACATCCTCTGACGGCGTGCGCCGCGCAAAGAAAAAGGCGCGGGGATCGCCCGCGCCTTCGTCTTTTCTGGCTGTCGTCCGGCTTAGGCGCCGACCGAACCGGCCTCCACCTTGAAGCCCGGGCCCATCGTCGACGACAGGCTGATCTTCTTGATGTAGGTGCCCTTGGCGCCCGACGGCTTAGCCTTGTTGAGGGCGTCCACCAGGGCCTTCACGTTGGCCTGCAGGGCTTCCTCGGTGAACGAGGCCTTGCCGATGCCGGCGTGGATGATGCCGGTCTTCTCGGTACGGAACTCGATCGAGCCGCCCTTGGCGTCCTTCACGGCCTGAGCCACGTTGGGCGTCACGGTGCCGACACGCGGGTTCGGCATCAGGCCGCGCGGGCCCAGCACCTTACCCAGACGGCCGACCAGGGCCATCATGTCCGGCGTGGCGATCACGCGGTCGAAGTCCATGAAGCCGCCCTGGATGCGCTCGACCAGGTCTTCGGCGCCGACGACTTCGGCGCCGGCCGCGGTGGCCTCGGCCGCCTTGGCGTCCTTGGCGATGACGGCGACGCGGACGTCACGGCCCGTGCCCGACGGCAGGGCCACCACGCCACGGACCTGCTGGTCGGCGTGACGGGGGTCGACGCCCAGGTTGACGGCGATCTCGATGCTTTCGTCGAACTTGGCGTTGGCGTTGGCCTTCACCAGCTTCACGGCGGCGTCCAGCGGATGGGCGACGGTGGTGTCGCCGGTCCAGGCCTTCATGCGCTTGGCTTGCTTTGCCATGGTCTTAGGCCTCCTCGATCTGCAGGCCCATCGAGCGCGCGGAGCCCTCGATGATCTTGGCGGCCTGCTCGAGATCGTTCGCGTTCAGGTCCTTCATCTTCTTCTCGGCGATCTCACGCAGCTGGGTGCGGGTGATCTTGCCGGCGCTGTCGCGGCCGGGCGCCTTGGAGCCCGACTTCAGGCCGACCGCCTGCTTGATGTAGAAGGACGCCGGCGGCGTCTTGGTGACGAAGGTGAACGACTTGTCCTGGTAGACCGTGATGACGGTCGGAAGGGGCGTGCCCTTCGCTTCCTTCTCGGTCCGGGCGTTGAACTCCTTGCAGAAGCCCATGATGTTGACGCCGCGCTGACCCAGCGCCGGCCCGATGGGCGGCGAAGGGGTTGCAGAGCCCGCGGGCACCTGCAGCTTGATATAGCCCAAGATCTTCTTGGCCATCTTTGCTCCTCATGGCTCGTCAGAGCCGGTTGAGCCGTGGTGCGGGGTCACGGTGGCCGCCCCCTCCCACGGATTTGAAATCGCCGACGGAAAACAAAGAACGCGCCCGTCGGCGAAGGGCGCGCTCCTATCAGGTAAGCGGCGCGGCGACAACCGCGGCCAAATATCAGCTCGCCTTTTCGACCTGGCCGTATTCGAGCTCGACCGGCGTGGCGCGGCCGAAGATGGAGACGGTGACGCGCAGGCGGGCGCGTTCCTCGTCGACCTGTTCCACCGAGCCGTTGAAGCTGGCGAACGGGCCGTCGATGACCTTCACGGTCTCGCCGATCTCGAAGGAGATGGTCGGCTTCGGCCGCTCCACGCCCTCTTCGATGGCGCCGACGATGCGCTGGACTTCCTTTTCCGACACCGGGATCGGCTTCGAGCCCGAGCCCAGGAAGCCCGTCACCTTCGGGGTGTTCTTGATCAGGTGGTAAGCCTCGTCCGACAGCTCCATCTTCACGAGCACATAGCCCGGGAAGAACTTGCGCTCGGAGTTGACCTTCCGACCCCGGCGGATCTCGACCACGTCCTCGGTGGGCACCAGGATCTCGGAGAAGTTCTCCTCGAGCCCCTGGTTCTTGGCCTGCTCACGGATGCTCTCGGCCACCTTCTTCTCGAAGTTCGAGTAGGCGTGGACGATGTACCACTTGTGGCGGGGGTTGCCCTTCGGGGCGGAGGCGGCAGCTTCAGACATGTTGTTCTTCTTACCCGCCGGTGGCCACACGAAGCAGCCAGGTGATGGCGAAGTTGAGGACGGAGTTGACGAGCCAGAAGAACAGCGCGGCCATGACCACCATGATCGCCACCATGACGGAGGTGATCCAGGTCTCCTTGCGGCTCGTCCAGGTGATCTTGCGCGCCTCGGCGCGGACCTCGCGGAAGAACTGCGCGATGCTGGTCTTCTTCTTGGGGGCTTGAGCCGCGACCGCGCTGGGCGTGGCCATGACCGCGGCCGTCTTGGCGGCGCGGTCGCGGATCGCTTGCGGGCTCTGTCCCGGTTTCTTGGCCATGCGGCGCTTCAAACTCTCATCTGGGACGGCGGCCCTCAGGCCCCGCCCCGGTTTATCCTACGCATTATATAGGTGGTGGCAGGAGTGGAGGGACTCGAACCCCCGGCCCTCGGTTTTGGAGACCGATGCTCTACCAGCTGAGCTACACTCCTTCAGCACCCCTACCCGGTCGTCTCGCCTGGTTTCCTGTCCCGGGCGAAGGCCCGTGAACCGCGCTCCGGCGGCTAGAAAACTGAAGACTCCACGATGTCGGGTAGGACGCAGGCGTATGACGCAAGCGCCCCGCGTTTTCAAGCCTCTTGCGCGGAGCAAACCGGCGCCTGGGCCGTTACGGGCCCATGACCCAATCCCCACCCCCCGGCTCCCACGACGCCGCCTACAACCGCGACCAGGACCAGAAGCCCGGCGCGCCCCGCATGGCCCAGGAACCCGCCGGGTCCGAAGGCTCGGCCCGCTCGCCCAAGACGGCCACCGACCCTGCCAGCGGCGAGCACCGCCGCGAGGAGCCGGCGCCCAACCAGGCCAAGACCGACCAGACCGACGGCGCCGGCCACAAGGCCTGAGCCCAAGCAGAAGGGGCCGCCGGATGGTGTCCGGCGGCCCCTGGTATTTGGATGGTCGGGTAGGCTTTGGGCCTACTTGATGATCCTGGAGACCACGCCCGAGCCGACGGTCCGGCCGCCTTCGCGGATCGCGAAGCGCAGGCCCTGGTCCATGGCGATC
>NZ_MHXN01000030.1 GCF_001824475.1 Phenylobacterium sp. RIFCSPHIGHO2_01_FULL_69_31
GCTCGTTGCCCTTGTGGCCGCGGCGGATGTCCGACTTGCGCATCTTGTGCGCGACCGGCCGCCAGGCGTCGCCGCCGGCGGTCAGGATCATCAAGGCGAGAAGTCGAGACGCCGTCAGGCTCAGGGACTGTCCCTTGACGAACCGGACCTCGACGAGATTGCCTGGCTTGGCGAACTCATCGCCGTCGCGCGCACGCAGGGCATGGGCCACGCGCATGGCGCGCCCTGGCTCGCCCTCGGCCGTCGGCTCCTCGACAACGATGTCGGCGCTGGCTTCCACAGAGAATCTCAGGACCTTGACGGCCGCAGCTTTCCTGACCTTCATTCAAAACACAAGTCAGGATACTCGCCGGTTGGCCCGGCGCCCCCAATTGGTCAGGATGCCCCCCAAGGGTCAGGATAGCTCCCCCGATCGGTCAGGATCAGGCCCCCGTCCGGTCAGGAACTTGCCCCCGCGCAGTCAGGACGGTTCTGCTAAGCTACTGAGATTCCTCCGTACTTCTCGCTCTGAATCTGAATCTACGAATCTAGAAATCACCCGCTGCGTTCGCAGCGGTCGTTTTTGTAAGTCGAAGGGGAGGGAAGGGGGCATAGCAGAAGCGTTTCCGCTCAAGGTTGCAATGCCCGGCCCGAAGCACTCAGAATCGGTGAGCCCGCCTCTGGAGCCGCCGGATGGACCTCGAACGCTTCCTGCTCGACAACAAGGTCAGCGACCTGCTGGCGACCTACTTCTGGGTCTGGGTCGCGCTGGGCGTCGCCCTGTTCTGCGGCCTCTACCGCTTCGGGCTCGCCAGCCTTCCCCGGCCCGGCGCCGTTGTTCGCGGCGCAGGCCGGGGTGTGCTGGCGCTTCTGCTGTTCGTCATCACCGCCCCTTTCCTGGCGTTTGGCGGCGGCGGCTATCGCTCGGGCGCGCCCTGGGACGATGACTCGGACGGGTGACGTCGCGCTGTGAAGACCCTCGTCGTGAACAATCAGAAGGGGGGCGTCGGCAAGACGATGCTCGCCGTGCATGCCGCCTGGTTTCTGGCCGAAGCCGGCGCGCGGGTGCTGTTCGTCGATCTCGATCCGCAGGGCAATGCGAGCTACAGCCTGGCCAACACCCGCCAGGTCGGGCCGAGCAGCCTGCTCTTCTTCGAAGCGCCGCCGTCGCTCGAGGACGCGACCGGCGTCACGCTGTTCGCGGGTGACCGCGGCCTGGACCGGGTCGATGGAGCCCTCGCGAGCGCCGTCCTCAACTACCGCACGGCGTTCACGGCCCTGGCGGACCGGTTCGACTATGCGGTCCTGGACACCCCGCCCACCTGGAGCGGGCGCAACTACGCCGCCCTGATGGTGGCCAGCAGCCTGGTCTCGCCCATCGACCTGGAAACCTACGCCCTTCAGGGCGTCAAACAGCTCTGGGCGCAGAAGGCGACGGTGGAGAAGGCGGCCCGGGCCGGTCGGCCGATCGACTTCCTCGGCCTGCTTCCGTCCCGATTCCAGAGCAACTCGCCTCGGCAGCGGGAGAACCTCACCAGCCTCCTGCGCGAGCAGGGCGCCCGCATCATGTTTCCCGGCCAAGCGGTCCTGACCCAGCGCCAGGGCTATGCGGAGGCGCTCGACCTTCGCCAGCCGGTGTGGTCGCTGAAGAAGACCGCTGCGCAGGACGCCGGTCGCGAGATCCGTGGCGTGCTGGCCACCATCAAGTCCCGTTTGGATGCTTTACCGGCCTGAAGTGATGGCAGAATCCGGCTTCCTCGACACCTTCGCCGACCTCAGCGCTGCGCTGGGCGCCGCCGCCGACACGGTCCTCAGCCTGCCGCTGGATCTGATCGACGAGGACCCAGCCAACCCGCGCCAGGCCTTCGACCCCGACGAACTGGCGGCGCTCGCCGAAACCCTGAAGTCGCGGGGATTGAAGCAGCCGATCGTGGTGCGTCCAGCGAACGAAGCCGGGCGCTATGTGATCCGCTACGGGGCCCGCCGGTTCCGCGCCGCGCGGCTGGCGGGCCTTGCTGAAATCCGCGCCGTGGTCGAGGCGGGCGAGGTCGACGAAGCCGACGCCCTGACCGACCAGCTCATTGAAAACGAGCAGCGCGCGCCGCTCTCGACCGCGGACATGGCCCAGGCCGTCGCCCGGCTGCTGGCGCTCGGCAAGAGCCAGGCGGAGATCGCCCGCCGGCTTGGCCGCGGCAAGGACCTGATCGCCATTTACGCCGCCGTGCCGCAGATGCCGGCCGAGCTTCGCGCCCGGGCCGACGGGCTCGGGGCGCGAACCCTCTACGAGATCTGGGGGGCGTGGAAGGCGGACCCTCGCCGGACCCAGGCCTGGCTGGCCGAGCGCGAGCCTGCCCAGATCACCCAGGCGGCCGCGCGCGCCTTCGCCGCGACGCTCAAACCCTCGCGGCAGCCCACACCCCGGTCATCCGAACCGAAGGCCGCACGGCCCCCCGCCCCGCGGGACGTCGTTGCGGAGCATCCGGTCGTGGCGGCGCCGTCCGCGGCGGCGGGTGCGGCGACAGGACAGACGGTCGTGCGGGTGCAGGTGGGTCGCCGCCAGGGGCGCCTCCTGCTCGACCGTCCCAGCGTCGCCGACGGGATCTGGGTGGAATTCGACGGCGTAGCCGAGCGGGTTCCAGCGGCGACGGTGAAGCTCCTCGCGGTGACTTTGGACGGCTGAGGGGCGGGGGAGGGCGCGGCAGGAGAGCCCGATGGGCGAGACGGAAGGAGGCTCCCATGTCCCTGCACAGCATCGTGGCCGCCCTGGGCGGCGACCTCTATGCCCGCGGCTCGCGCGCCAATGTCCCGGCGCCCGGCCACAGCGCCCATGATCGGTCCGTGTCGCTGCGCCTGGTGGACGGCCGGGTTCTCGTCCATGCCTTCAACGGGGCGGATTGGCGGGAGATCCTGGACGATCTTCGCGCCCGCAACTTGATCGACGACCTGAACCGGCCAACCGGGTTGACCGTGGCGGCCGGCCTACGGCCGGGCCGTCCGGAGCCCTCCGACCATGAACGGATCGATGCGGCGCGGCGGCTCTGGGATGGTGCGCGGCCCGTGGCCGGCAGCCTGTCGGAGACGCACCTGCGGCTGCGGCGGGTGCGGCGGGAGGCGCCCGGTCCCGACGCGCTGCGGCACCATCCCGCGGCGCCGATCTCGGCCTATCGCCCCCGTGCGCCGACGCGGCCGGCGCTGCTCGCCGGCATCCGCGGACCGGACGGCGAGCTCACCGCCGTCGAGATCACCTACCTCGATCCGAACGGGCAGCGGACGCGTCGGCTTCGCCTGCCCCGCAAGACGGTCGGCGTGATCGCGCCCAGCTCGGCGGTGCGGCTCAACCCGGTGGAGCCCGACCTCCTGGTGGGGGAAGGCGTCTTCACGGTCCTATCGGCGGCGGAACGGTTCGGCCGCCCAGGCTGGGCCCTGATGTCGACGCGCAACCTCAGGTCCTGGCGCGCGCCCGACGGCGTGCGGAGCGTCTGGATCGCGGCCGATCGCGGCAAGGACGGGGAGCGCTCCGCGCGCGAGCTCTCCGAGGCGCTGCGCCAGGCGGGAATCCGGACCCGGATCCTGCTGCCGCCCCGTCCCCATGGCGACTGGAACGACGCGGCGCCGGCTGTGGAGCCGGTCCGGCGGCAGCGCCAAAAAGTGGAAGGGTAGGGCGGGGGAGGGTGCGCCCAAGGGCAGGATGGCCCTCGCTCAAGGCGCTGGAAACCGACCCCATGACCGACGTCACCACCACGCCCGCCGCAACCCAGGTGCATGTGCCGCTGCAGGACCTGGCGCTTGCGCCCGAGAACATCCGCTTCAAGACGCCCGCCGACGAGGGCGTGCCGCAGCTCGCCGAGACCATCGCGGCGGCCAATGTCGTGATCCCTCTGGCGATCCGGCCCGGACGCAAGGGCGAGAAGCCCTACATGGTGCTGGACGGCCGCCGCCGGCTCTTCGCCCTTCAGGTGCTGCTGGAGTCGGGTCGGCTCGAGGCGAGCTTCCCCGTCAAGTGCGAGCTCTTCGAGACGAAGGAGGCCCAGGCGGCCGCGGCGATGCTGACCAATGTCGAGCGCGCGCCTGTCCACATGGCCGACGTCATCGAGGCGATCGGCAAGATGCGGCGCAAGAAGATGGACACCGCCTCGATCGCCGGCGCGCTCGGCTATGACGAGCTGGAGATCAAGCGGTTGGAGGCGCTGGCCCACGTCCATGGCGACGTGCTCAAGGCCTACCGGAGAGGCAACCTCAGCCTCAAGCAGGTGCGCCTGTTCGCTCGGCTGCCCGACCGGAAGACCCAGGGCGAGCTCGCCGCGACCGCGCTGCAGGGCTACTTCCACGAGTACCAGCTGCACCAGGCGCTCGCGACCGACCGTGTCACCAGCGAGGATGAGCGCTTTGCCCTGGTGGGCCTCGACCGCTACACGGCGGCGGGCGGCCGGGTCGAGACGGACCTCTTCGGCGAGATGCCGGAGCGGCTGCTCGATCCCGAGATGCTGCAGGATCTCTGGCGCGGCCGCGTTCAGCCGCTGGTCGATGCGTTCAAGGCGGCCGGGCTCGCGGTGTTCATCGGCCGGGACACGGGCTACCGCGCCCCGGAAGGTTTCGAGACCCTGCCCTACGTCTACGTCGGCGACCTGGATGAGGCGGCCAAGACGCGTCTGGCCGAGGCGCGGCGGGCGGCCGCCGAAGCGGTGGCAGCGCTGGACGGTGAGGACCTCGCGGCCGACGAAGCGCCGGCCAAGATCCTGCCGGCGCTGATGGCCAAGATGGACGTCGCGGCGGCGCCCCTGAAGCGACTCGCCCTCGGCGCGGTGCTGCTCGCCCCCGACGGCGGCACGGGCGTGAAGGCGGAGTTCTTCGGGACGCCGGTTGCGGTCGATGAGGCCGAGGAGAGCCTCGACGAAGAGACGGACGACGACGAGATCGCCGCTCCGGCCGCGCCGGACATCGACGTGCCGACGATCGAGGTCGAGGTGGAGGGCGCCAGCCACGTCCTTCACGAGACCCGGACCGACGTCGCCACCCGCGCCCTGATCCGCGACCTGGCGGACAATCCGGGCGCTGCGCTCGTCGCCCTCGTGGCCCAGCTCTTCAAGCATCTGGCCCTGCACGGCCCGGTCTATCAGGGCGAGTCGGCCCTGGTGATCTCCGCGACCGGCTACCGCCGTGGCCAGACCCCCGCCATTCCGGCGCTGGATGGCGAGGTGCGGACGCGTCTCGATCAGCGGCGCGCGGCCTACCTGGCGTCGGGACTGCGCCCCATTTCGTGGGTCGAAAGCCTGCCGCACGGGGAGCGGATGGCGCTGCTCGCCGAACTCGTGGCGATCAGCCTGAACGTCCGGGAAGAGCGGACGACCAGCCTTCGCCGCGCGGCGCGAGCCGAGGCGGCGGAGATCGCCGAGCTGTGCGGGGCCGACATCGCCGCCCACTGGACGCCCGACGTCGACTTCCTCTCGGTCCATCCCAAGAAGCAGCTGCTGTCGCTGCTGGACGACATGGGCGTCGACGATCCGCGGGTGAAGACCCTCAAGAAGGACGAGCTGGTGGCGTTCGTCGCCGAGGCGGCCGCCGAGCGCCAATGGGCGCCTTCGGTGCTCTCCTGGACCGCCGCGGCGCCCGTCGAGGTGGTCGATGAGGAGGCTGTCGCTGACGCCGAGCCGGGACCGGACGAAGTCGACGGCCTCGCCGTCGGTTCGGACGGCCAACAAGCCGCCGCCTGATCGGGCCTGCGGCTGATCCTGCGCCCCATCGGCACCGCCGGTGGGGCGTTTACTTGCACCTTGGTCTGGCGCCGCACGCCGCCGGCCAAAGGAGAAGGGCAGGGCAGGGGGCCTGCGAGCCCGCGGGAGAGGAGGGAAGCGCCCTCCGCCGCCGGCGATCAGGACCGCCCGATGAACGCCCCGCTTCCCCTCTTCGGCGCCGCCCCGGCAGGCGACAAGGCCGTGAACACCCTGGCCGCCGCCCGTGCGCTTGCGGCGCAACTCAACCGCTCGCGGCCGCTCGACCGGCGCCACGTCGCCGCCACCCTCACCACCTCCTTCGGCGGCACGGACGCCGAGGGCGCCTGGCTGTGGCGCGACGCCTATGACGCGGTGGAGGCCGCATTGGTCTTGCAGCTTCGCCGCCTGGCTCCGCAGCTCGGGCGGCTGGAGGACGCGCCGGCCGAGATCGTGGCGCTGCTCGCGAACCTGACGGCGCTCGCCCCCACCCACACGCGCCGCAGCGAGGAGCAGGTGGCGCTCGACCAGTTCTCGTCGCCCCCAGTCCTGGCCGCCGTCGCCGTCGCCGCGGCGCAGGTGCGGCCCGGCGACCGGGTGCTCGAGCCCTCGGCGGGGACGGGCCTGATCGCGATCCTGGCGGAGGCCTGCGGGGTCGAGCTTACGCTCAACGAGATCGCGTCCCATCGCACGGCCTTGCTGGAGGGCCTGTTCCCCGCGGCGGCGCGCGTCAGCCACGACGCCGTTCACCTGAAGGATCTCCTGCCGGCCGCCGGCAGCTTCGACGCCGCTGTCCTCAATCCCCCGTTCCAGCATCTGGAGC
>NZ_MHXN01000031.1:0-63270 GCF_001824475.1 Phenylobacterium sp. RIFCSPHIGHO2_01_FULL_69_31
TGGATCGCCGCCCACATGGACCCGTCCTGCTGGAACTGGAAGCCGCGGAAGTCGGCGGGGTCGACGCTGGTCTGGCCGAGCTTGAGCACGTAGGCGCCGGCCGAGGTGGCGGAGGGGCCGGTGGGGAAGTACTCGAACATGACGTTCCCGCCGTCCTGGATCGCCGCCCACATCGGTTCGGCGCGCGCCGCCCCGGCGAACGCCAGGAGGCCGGCGACAGCCGCCACAAAAGTTTGTCGGATCCCAGGTCGCATATGCCTTCCCCACGTCGGCTCGGCCATCGATCGAGCAGCCAGTACGTCGTCGCTGACGGCGCCCTTCGGAGCGGGCGCCGATGGGGTGGCTTACAGGGGATTGGGTTCGTGATCGCGGCGCTGACGGAACTGGCGATGGGCAAATCCGGAACTCCAGGGTTCATGTTCGTGCTTTGTTCTTGACTTTTGCGCGCGTTTCTGGGAGGGTTCGGGCAGGGTCGATCGGTGCGCCTGGGGCTGGATGGCCGGGCGGTGCGGCGGCGCGGCTTTCCTTTCTTTGCGAGCGGGTGACAGCGATGGCGGCGGGTGAGAAGCCGGCGCGGCGGCGCTATGTGCGCGTGGCCTATGACGACAAGGTTCCGCGGGTGCAGGAGATGTGCCGGCGGCTGGAGGCGGGGGAGACCTATGCCGACATCTGCCGCGACCCGCGGATGCCGAACCGCTCGACGATGGACGCCTGGCTGAAGCGGAACGACGAACTGCGCGCGATGGTGGAGGCGGCGAAGGCCGAGGCGGCGCTGAGCTGGCCGGCGCGGCGCGGCTACAACCGCTGGAGCGAGAAGCGGGCGGAGGAATTCCTGGCGCGGATCGAGGACGGGCGGGGGCTGCGCGAGGTGTGCGCCGAGCCGGACATGCCGGTCCATTCGTCGGTGACCCGGTGGCTGCGCGAGCGGCCGGATTTCGCCGAGGCCTACCGGCTGGCGCGGCAGGCGCAGGCGGATCGGCTGTTCGACCTGGCCTGGACCATCGCCCTGGAGGCCAAGACGGCGGAGGTGGCGACGGCGCGGCTGAAGATCCAGACGCTGAAGTGGCGGGTGGGCAAGCTCGCGCCACGCAAGTACGGGCCGCTGAAGGCCCAGGCGCCCGAGGGGGAGCCGGGGGCGGAGGGCCGCGGGCCGGTGCGCTTCGAAGCGCGGCGCTTTGCGAGGACGCCGGACAACCGGGTGGTGGAGACCACCCGGGCCGTGCGCGGCATGAGCGTGGAGGAGGTCCAGGCGCTGAGGGCCGCCATCGCCGCCGGGACGGTGACGCCGGAGGACGTGGCGGCCCTGGCCCGCCGCGCGGACGCGGACCTGGCTCTAGGGGTCGGCCGCTAGGCGGTGAGGGCGCCGTCCCAGAGGGAGGCGGGCTGGGGCAGGAGGATCGACTGCCAGACGCCATCGCCGTCCAGGTCGGCGTAGGTGGTTTGTTCGATCTGGCCGTCGTCGAGCTCGGTCTTCACGACGACGCCGTTCACGCGGGCCCAGGTCTCGTCGCGGTCGATGTCCTCTTGGGTAAGGCGGCCGTTGCGCTCCACCTCGTAGACGGCGGCGACCTGGCCGGCGGCGTCGAAATGGAAGACATAGGCGTCGTCGTCCAGCACCTGCGTCACCGGCAGGCTGGCCTCGGGGGGCGGGGCTCCGGTGAACAGGCTGAGGTCCAGGGGGCCGTGGCCCTCGGCCAGTTCGACCCAGCGACCGTCGCCGTCGGTGTCGGCGTAGACGGTCCATTCGGACTGGCCGTCGTCGAGCTCGGTCTTCACCACCAGGCCGGCTTCGAGGCGGTAGGATTCGTCCTTCTCGATCTTCTCAGGGTCGAGCCGGCCGTTGCGTTCGACTTCGGCGACCGAGATCACCGCGCCGTCCGGGCCGAAGCCGAAGACGTACTGGTCGGGTTGCTGGGGTCGGGCCATGCGGGATCTCCTTGGCGTTTGCGATGCGGCCAAGGTGGCGGCGGCGCTTCAGGGCCGCCTCACGCCAAGATTTGATTTTGCCCATCTTGGCCGGAGGGCGGCGGCGTTGCCGTCGGCGCATCTAGCGCGCGGGGCCGTTTGACCCTAGCTGTGCTGGAAACAACCAGGAGGTCACCCTTGCGCCGTCTCGCCGCGTTCACCCTTGCCGCCGCCGTCTCCGCCGCCTCGGCTGAGGCGCGTCCGATCCAGTTCGCGTCGGAGGCGCCCCGGGGCGGGGCGGCGGTGCTGCCGCTGGCCTCGGAGGCCGATCTCCAGACCCGCGGCGGCGCCCTCGATCCGGCCACGCGGGAGGCGGTCCGCCGGGCGCTGGCCGAGGCGCGGTTCGAGTACAAGACGGGCAAGGTCCTGACCCTGCGCGGCCTCGGCGGCTACGAGCAGATCGTGGTGCTGGGCGCGGCGGGCGCGGAGGGGCCGGCGGCCCTGCAGGACCTGGGCGGACTGGCCCGGCGCGAGACCGCCGAGGCCGATGGCGCCGTGACCCTGCTGGCCCAGGGGCTGGACGCCGCGGAGTTGGCCATCGGCGCGGAGATGGGCGGCTACGCCTATCCGGGGCTCAAAGCGCCGGCCAAGCGCAAGGCCTCGCAGGCCCCGCTGGTGATCGTGGGCGGCCAGGCCCGGGAGGCGCGCGCGGCCTACGACGCCCGAGGCGCGGCCCTGGCCGAGGGCGTGAAGCTGACCCGCGACCTGATCTCCGAGCCCTCGAACATCAAGACGCCCCAGTGGTTCGCCGACCGCACCCGCGAGGCGTTCCGCGGCGTGGACGGCGTGACGGTGGAGGTGTTCGACGAGGCCGAGCTCGCCCGGCGCGGCATGAACGCCATCCTGAGCGTCGGCCAGGGCTCCACCCGTCCGCCGCGGCTGGTGATCGTGGAGTACAAGGGCCCCGGCGCCACGGGCCGCCCGGTGGTCATCACCGGCAAGGGCATCACCTTCGACGCGGGCGGGGTCTCCATCAAGCCGGCGTCGGGCATGTGGCGGATGCGCACGGACATGTCGGGGGCGGCCGCGGCCATGGGCGCGGTGCTGTCGCTGGCCAAGTCGAAGGCGCCGGTCCACGTGGTGGCCGTGGGCGCCATGGCCGAGAACATGCCCGGCGGCGGCGCCGCGCGGCCGGGCGACGTGATCCGCGCCTATGGCGGCAAGAGCATGGAGCGGCTGAACACCGACGCCGAAGGCCGCGTTGTCCTCGCCGACGCCATGGCCTATGCGGACGAGCGCTGGAAGCCGGCCGCGCTGTTCAGCGTCGCCACCCTGACCGGCGCGGTCGGGACGGCGCTGGGCGACGACTATGCCGGCCTCTTCAGCCGCCACGACGGCCTGGCCGCCCAGGTCGAGAAGGCCGCCGCCACGTCGGGCGAGGCGGTGTGGCGCCTGCCGCTGCACGAGTCGCTCGCCGAGGACCTGAAGAGCCCGGTGGCCGATATCCGCGACGTGGTGGAAGGCGGCGGCGCGGGCGCCAGCGTCGGCGCGCATGTCATCGGCTTCTTCGCCGATCCGGCCACCCCCTGGGCCCACCTCGACATCGCCGCGGTGGCCTGGTCGAACGAGGCGCAGCCGACGGCCCCCAAGGGCGCGCGCGGCTGGGGCGTGCGCCTGCTGGACCGCTTCGTCCGCGACTTCGATCCGGCGCGGGTGAAGTAGCCACCGCTCCGGCGGCGCCCGAAGGTGGCGTGTGGGCGTGCAAGCGCCTACATCGGGGGATGCAGACTTTCAGAGCCTATCTTCAGGACGCCGCCGGAACGATCACCTGGGCGGCGTGGATCGAGGCCGCGCACCTCGAGGATGCGCGCGGCCGGGCCGACGCCCTTTGCGCCGCGGGGACGCCGACGGTGGACCTGTGGTCGTCGAGCGAGCGGAAGGTCTGGCCCGCGGCGGCGCTCGAAGCGGTCTAGGCGGTTTGCGGAGGCGGGCGCGACGCCTTGCCTCGCTTGTTGCGCCGGCGCCCGCAGCCTAGAGCCATGCCTTCCGATCGGACTCGTCCGAAGCCGGCAGGAAAGCTCTATCTCTTTGATCTCCAGTACGATCTTTGCGCGCGGACCGGCCGCTGACGCCGCGCCCGGCGCCCGGGACGACGATCGAGGAGCCACCCGCCGAGGTTCCGCGTGACGGCGCCCGAGGCGCCGAGGAGCCGGATCGGGCTGGTCGCCTCCATGGCGGAGCTGATCGAGACGTCGCAGGCGGAGACGCCGCGGGTCGTCGACGCCGTGCGGCAGGCGGCCTTGACCGACCGGTTCCTGACGCCGGCGCTTGGCGCGCTGACGGATTTCTTCCGGGAACTGCGGGCCGAGCTCGACGCCGTGCTGCGCGCGGAGGCGCCGACGTTCGCCGCCAAGCCCTATCCGCTGGGCCAGTGCCTCCGGATCACCGAGGCGGTGCGGACAGGGCTGGAGACCGTGCGCGCGGATGGGCTGTCCGCCAGCGCGGCCGAGGGTCATGCCGCCCTGCGCCGGTTCCTGGAGAAGGGCGGCGCGATGCAGCGGGCCTGGGGCGACCTGCGGGGCCAGTACTTCCAGAACGCCCTGGTGGTCGGCGCCCTCTATGTGGACGTCTCCAACGACACGGTCGTCGCCGACAAGCCCCCGGTGGAGATCCTGCCGTTCGCCGAGGCCGGGTTCAGGCCGATCGGCGACTACCTGCATTTCACGAAGATCGCCGAGCGCTACTGGGGCTACCGTTTCGCGCCCAACCACCTGGTCCCGGAACTGGCGCCGTACCTGCCGCTGATCCAAATCAGCCCGGCGGGCCGGGTAAGCCTGGGGCCCTCGTACGGCTACATGCTGGGGCTGACGCTGGCGGGCGAGTTCCGCCCGAGCGAACAGGTGCTGGCCGCCGCGCCCATCGCGCCCGCCTTCCACGCGGCGCTGGCGGCCGCGCTGGTGGATGGACCCATGCCCGTTGCGGCCGGACCGGACGAGGGCCGCGCCGCCGCGCTGGGCTGGTGCCGCACCTATCGCGCCGAGGGCCGCATCCAATGCGCCGCCACCTACAACCGCGCGCGCCTGGCAGGGCAGGCGGCGAACCATCGCCTGGCTCGGCTGAAGGTCCTGCCGGTCGCGGGGTCCCGGCCGGCGGTGGCGTGAGAGCTCAGCGCCTGAGGCTGAGGAACATCGGCACCAGATAGACGGCGACCAGCAGGAGGAGGCCGACCACCACGGCGCGGCCGATGAGCTTCTTGCGGCGTTCGGCGTCGGGCGTGTTCGCGGTCATGGGCGGCTTCTAGCACATCGGCGGCTGCGCGCACGTCAGGTCGGCGGGATGTCGGAGGCCAGGTCCTCGGGCGTGCGGGGTTGGCTGGACCAAGCGGCGCCGGCAGCGGCGGCCATGACGGCGAGGACGCCGGCGAGCTGGGCCGGCGCCAGGCGCTCGTGCAGGAGGAGAAGGCCCGCGAGGGCGCCGAAGGCCGGCTCCAGGCTGGTGAGCACGGCGAAGGTGCGGGCCGGCATGCGGGGCAGGGCGTACATCTCCAGCGTGAAGGGAATGGCGGTGGAGATGAGGGCGACCACCAGTGCCAGCGGCAGAAGCTGTGGCTGGAGCAGGGCCTCGAGCCCGGCATGCTGGATGCCCACCGGGACCACCATGACGGTGGCGATGCCCACGGCCAGCGCCGGGGTGGCGTGGCCGTAGGCGCGGCTGGCCGCCTGTCCCCAGACGATGTAGGCGGCCCAGGACGCGGCGGCGGCCAGGGCGAACAGGAGGCCCAGGGGGTCGAGGCGATCGGCGCCGCCCGCGGTCAGGCCGTGGCCCACCAGTCCCCAGACCCCGGCGGCGGCGAGGGCCGCCCAGACGAGGTCGCTGGCGCGGCGCGAGCCGGCGATGGCGACGCCCAGCGGCCCCAGGAACTGGAGCGCGATGGCCACGCCCTGGGGCAAACGGCCGAGGGCCAGGTAGAAGAAGAGGATCGCCCCGCCGGTGGCCAGGCCCAGGCCCAGGAGCGGGCCCAGCGCCACCGCGCCCGGCCAGTGGCGCCAGGGCCGGAGCACGGCGATCAGCATGCCGGCGCCCAGGATCAGGCGCAGGGCGGCGGCGCCCTCCGCGCCCACGGCGGGGAACAGCCCCTTGGCCAGCGAGGCGCCGACCTGAAACGCGCAGGTGGCGCCGATCACCGCGGCGAACGGCAGCACGACGGCGAGGGCGCTCGCCCGGGTCCGGCCTGGGCTCACGCGCGCCTCCGACTCATGGGCCGCCAGGATGGGCGGGCGCGGGGCGGGACGGAAGGTCCAGTTGCGGGCGGGCGGTCAGACCGGTCGGCGCGTCAGGCCGGTTCGCAGGCCAGGCCGTTGCGGTTGCTGTCCTGGTGCGGGGAGTAGGCGGGAGAGCTGCGGGGGATGCTGAAGACCCCGGCGGCGTGGGCGTCCTCGCAACTGGGGAAGGGGCGGCGCGGGAGGTCCTCGGCGACCGCGTGGCCGAGGCTGGGGCGGACCACCGGGTACATGCGATCGAGGCCGATGCCGATGGCCAGCATGCACAGCGTCAGGCAGATCATGAGCACCGCATCGACGGGGCTGAGCACGATGCGCCGAGCACGGCGGCCGGCGCCCTGCCGCTGCCACGCCTGGTAGAACCGGCGCTGCAGGCGGGCGGCCTGGTCCAGGCGGCCTGGACCGTCGAGGGACGGGATCTGGAGCGGCTGCATAGTCACGCTTGGAACATCGCCGCCGATGGGAAAGGCGCGGTGAAGGCCATTGGTTAACTGGCGGACGCGTTGTCGCAGGCGCCCCGGCGACCTGTTACAGGCCTCAAGGGCAGAGGCTCGCGCGTCACGGAGGTCGCAGATGGAAAACGTCCAGCAGCATCGGACCCACGGCGGGCTTCTGACCTACGCCCGCCACGACAGCGCGGCGACCGGCACGCCCATGCGAGCCTCGGTGTTCACGCCGCCGGGAGACGGGCCATTCCCGGTGCTCTATTGGCTGTCGGGGCTCACCTGCACCGAGGACAATTTCACCACCAAGGCCGGCGCCTATGCCGCCGCGGCCGCCCACGGGGTGATGATCGTGGCCCCCGACACCAGCCCGCGGGGCGAGGGCGTGGCCGATGATCCGGCCTACGACCTGGGCCAGGGCGCGGGCTTCTACCTCGACGCGATCCAGGCGCCGTGGGCGCCGCACTTCCGGATGGAGACCTATGTCACGCAGGACCTCGTGGCGACCGTGGAAGACGCCTTTCCGGCGGACGCGGCGCGGCGTGGGATCTTCGGCCACTCCATGGGCGGGCACGGGGCGCTGACGCTGGCCCTGAAGCATCCGGACCTCTACCGCTCGGTCTCGGCCTTCGCCCCGATCGTCTCGCCGACCCGGTGCGACTGGGGCCGAAAGGCGTTCGCCGCCTATCTCGGCGGGGACGCGGCGGGCTGGGCGGCGCACGATGCTTGCCGGCTGGTGGAGGCGGGCGCGGCGAGGGGCCGCTTCGACGACATCCTGATCGACCAGGGCGGCGCCGACAGCTTCCTGGAGACCCAGCTGAAGCCGGACCTGTTCGAAGCGGCCTGCGGGGCCGCAGGCCAGAAGCTGACCCTGCGGATGCAGGCCGGCTACGACCACTCCTATTTCTTCATCGCCAGCTTCGTCGCCGATCATGTGGCCTGGCATGCCGAGCGCCTGAGGAGCTGAGGACGGCGCCCTTTACCCCTGCAATTGCGACTGCTAGTGCGAGCTATTCGCAAGTCAAAGGGGTTTCGATGTCCTACCGAGTGTTGCTGGCGTGCGGCGTAGCGGCCGTCTCGATCGCTTCCGCCGCCAGCGCGGCCGAGGCGCCGGCGCAGGTGGACGAGGTGGTGGTGACGGGATCGCAGGTGGCGCTGCCCACGCCGTATGCCGGCGGCCAGGTGGCGCGCGGCGCCCGCGTCGGCCTGCTGGGCGCGCTGGAGGCCCTGGACACCCCCTATGCGGTGACGGCCTACACCCAGGAGCTTGTGCAGGCGCAGCAGGCCCGCAGCGTGGGCGACGTGCTGCAGAACGACCCGGCGGTGCGGGTCGCCAAGGGCTTCGGCAACTTCCAGGAGCTGTACGTGATCCGGGGCTTCCCGGTGTACTCGGACGACATGACCTACAACGGGGTCTACGGGATCCTGCCGCGCCAGTTCGTGGCGGCCGAGCTGCTGGAACGCGTCGAGGTCTTTCATGGGGCGAGCGCCTTCCTGAACGGCGCAGCGCCCGGCGGCAGCGGTGTGGGCGGCGCGTTCAACCTGGTCCCGAAGCGGGCCCCGGCCGAGCCGCTGACCCGCGTGACGGCGGGCGTGGAGACGGGCGGGCAGCTCTATGGCGCGGCGGACGTGGCGCGCCGGTTCGGCGCCGACCAGGCGTTCGGCGTGCGAGCTAACGTGGCCCGACGGGACGGCGAGGGCGCGATCGAGGATCAGGACCGGGAGCTGACGGTGCTGGCGCTGGGGCTGGACTACCGGGGTGAGCGGGCGCGCTTTGCGGCCGACGTCGGGTTCCAGGATCACCGCATCGAGGCGCCGCGTCCCAGTGTGACGCCGGCCGGCGCGGTCCCCGAGGCGCCCGACGCCTCGCGCAACTTCGCCCAGCCCTGGACCTATACCGACGAGCGGCAGCTGTTCGGGGTGGTGCGCGGCGAGTTCGACGTCTCGGACGCGGTCACCGCCTGGGCCGCGGTGGGCGGACGGCGGGGCAAGGAGCGGAACGTGCTGGCCAATCCGACGGCCCAGCCGAGCGGCGTGACCAGCGCCTACCGCTTCGACAACGCCCGCAAGGACCGGATCCTGTCGGCGGACGCGGGCATCCGGGCCGAGGTGCAGACCGGCGCGGTGGGGCACCGCCTGGTGGCGTCGGCCTCGGCGGTGAAGCTGAAGTCGCTGAACGCCTACGCCTTCTCCAGCTTCGCCGGGTTCGCCGGCGACCTCTACGATCCCACCGCCGTGACGCCTCCGGCCGCGGACTTCTTCGTCGGCGGCGTGCTGTCGGACCCGAACGTGACCGAGCGGACCACCAACACCAGCTTCGCCGTGGCCGACATGATCTCGCTGCTGGACGACCGGCTGCTGGTGACTATTGGCGCCCGCTGGCAGGAGATCGAGACCAAGGCCTACGACTACAACAGCGGCGCGCGCACCTCGCGGTACAAGGCCGACGCCGTCACGCCGGCCCTGGCGGTGGTGTGGAAGGCCAATGAGAGCGTCTCGCTCTACGCCAACTATTCCGAGGCCCTGACGCCCGGCCAGATCGCGCCGGCGGTGAGCGGGGGCGTGCCGGTGACCAACGCCGGGGAGGTGCTGTCGCCCTTCCGCGCCGAACAGGTGGAAGCGGGCGTGAAGGTGGACATGGGCCGCTTCGGCGGGACCCTGTCGGTGTTCTCCATCGACCTGCCCAGCGCCTTCGTCGAGAACGGGGTGTTCGGGAAGAACGGCGAGCAGCGCAACCGGGGGATCGAGCTCTCGGCCTTCGGTGAGCCGGTGGAGGGCTTCCGCGTGCTGGGCGGCGCCACGCTGCTGAACGCCGAACTGCGCCGCACCGCCGGGGGGCTGCTGGACGGCAAGGACGCCATCGGGGTTCCGGAATTCCAGGCGAACCTGAACCTGGAGTGGGACGTGCCCGCCGTATCCGGGCTGACTGTCGAAGGGCGGATCGTCCATACCGGCTCCCAGCCTGTGAACGCGGCGAACACCGTCTCGCTGGAGAGCTTCACGCGGCTGGATCTCGGGGCCCGATACACCTTCGAGGCGGCCGGCAAGGCCGTCACCCTGCGCGCCCGGGTGGAGAACCTGGCGGACAGCGACGACTGGGTGTCGGTGGGCGGCTTCCCGGGCGCCAACTACCTGGTGCTGGGCGCGCCGCGGACGGTGCTGGTCTCGGCGTCGGTGGACTTCTGATGCTGTCGCCGAAGGCCGTGCGCGCCTGGTCGGCGGTCCACAAGTGGACCAGCCTGATCTGCACGGCCTTCCTCATGATGCTGTGCCTGACCGGCCTGCCGCTGATCTTCCACCACGAGATCGACGATGCGCTGGGCCACGACCGCTGGGCGCCGGCGAACCCGGGCGGGCCGCTCATGGACTACGACGCGATCCTCGAGCTGGCGCTGAAGAACCGGCCGGGCGAGGTCCCGCTGTTCATGAGCTTCGACGAGGACCGGCCGGTGGTGAACGTCACCACGGGACCGACTCCGGACGCGCCGGGGCCGCAGATGCACTTCGCGTCCTACGACCGGACGAGCGGGGAGGTCGTGCCCCCGGTGGCGGACGGCGGGGTGATGGACTTCATCCTCCAGCTCCACACCGACATGTTCCTGGGCCTGCCGGGGATGCTGTTCCTGGGCGCCATGGGCGTGCTGTTCGCCGCCTCGATCGTCTCCGGCGTGGTGGTCTATGCGCCGTTCATGCGCAAGCTGGACTTCGGGGTGGTCCGCACCGGCCGCTCGGCGCGGCTGAAGTGGCTGGACACCCATAACCTCATGGGCGTGGTGGCGGTGGCCTGGCTGCTGGTCGTGGGGCTGACGGGGGTGGTGAACACCCTCTCCACGCCCATCGTGGACCTGTGGAAGGCCGAGCAGCTCGAGGCCCTGGTGAAACCCTACGAGGGCCGGCCCCCGGTGGCGCGGCTGGCGTCGGTGCAGGCGGCGGTGGACAAGGCCCGGGCGGTGCTGCCGGGGATGGATCTGCAGTTCGTGGCCTTCCCCGGCGGCTCCTATTCCACCGAGCGGCACATGCTGGTGTTCTTCCACGGCGATACGCCGCTGACCGAGCACCTGATCACGCCGGCGCTGATCGACGCCGAGACCGGGGAACTGGTCGGCGTGCGGCCGATGCCCTGGTACGTGAAGGCGCTCGGCCTCTCGCAGCCGCTGCATTTCGGCGACTACGGCGGCCTGCCGCTGAAGCTTTTGTGGGCGGCGCTGGACCTGGTGACGATCGTGGTGCTCGGCAGCGGGCTCTACCTGTGGCTGGCGCGCCGCCGCACGGCCGCCGCGCCGTTTGCGGATGCGATCGACCAGGAGCCCGCGGCCGCGCCGGCGCCGGCGGAGTAGGCCATGAAGCGACCGCAGGGCCTTGCCCGCGTCTTCGCCGCACCGAGCGCGATAGCGGCCCTCAGCCTCTTCGGCCTGGTCGCCGCCCTGATCGGCGACGGCCCCTGGGACGCCGCCGGCTGGCTCGGCCTCACCGCGCCGCTGGCGGCGCTGGCCTGGGCGATCAGGCACCGGGGGTAGGGGGGCCCGCGGTCTGCGCTCATCAGTTCTGCCCGATGTCGGCTTTCGAGCGGCTCGTTCGTCGTTCCGGGGGATCGGATGCGATCCGGGGAGAAAGGACGAGAGCCATGGGCGAAAGCGGTCAACCTAACCGGGAGACGAACCTCACCACGGTGGCGCGGAAATCCGATCGCGAGCTGGTGGTCACCCGCACCTTCGACAGCCCCGTCTCGTCGGTGTTCGACGCCTGGACACGGCCGGAACTGTTCCGGCTGTGGTGGGCGCCGAAGTCCATGGGCGCTGCGCTCAGCGGCTGCGAGATCGACGCCCGCACCGGCGGCGGTTACCGGATCACGTTTGGCGACGGAGACGATTCCGCGACATTCTTCGGCACGTATCTGGAGGTGACGCCGCCCGCGCGCCTGGTCTGGACGAACGAAGAGAGCGAGGATGCGCCGGTCACAACCGTCACCTTCGAAGCGGCGGGCGAGCAGACGTTGCTGGTGCTGAGCGAGCTCTATCCCTCGGCCGAGCCTGTGGCCGACGCCGTGGCGGGGATGCAGGCCATGTCCGCCGAGCAATTCGCCCAGCTGGACGAGCTTCTCGCGGCGGGCCGCCCACCGGCTTAAGGGGCGGCGTTCGCGGCCTCAGTCCTCGTCGCCCGTTTCGTCGCCGATGGCGGCTTCGACGAGGCGGCGCCAGGTGGGGTCGGTGTCGTCGACGAGGTCGACGTCTTCCAGGAGGGCCACGGCGCCTTCGCCGTCGGGGAGTATGAGGCCCAGGACCTCCATGGTCTCGCCGTCGTCGCTGTCGTGGGCCTCGGCCTGGACGGCCACGGCGGCCTGTTCGCCGTCGTCCGCCCACCAGATCACCGGCTGGGGCAGGTCCATGTCGATGAGGCGGCCGTTGTGGGTGTCGCTGAGGGCGAAGATGGCCTTGCGGGCCTGGACGTCGTCGAGGTCGGCGATGCGGCCCGCGAAGGGGACCAGGCGCTGCCAGTCGTCGACGTCGAAGCCGGCGTCTTCGTCGGGGGGCTGGCTCATGGCTTCTCCCACCACCAGGGGGCGCGCTTGCGATCGCCCGTGACGACCTCGTTCAGGGTCATGGGATCGTGCATGCGGCCGCCCACCATGACGCGGTGGACCTTCTCGGAGTTGCGGATGTCGGCGGTGGGGTCGGCGTCGAGGACCACGAGGTCGGCCAGCTTGCCCGGCTCGAGGCTGCCGATGTCGGCCTCCATGCCCAGGGACCGGGCGGGGACGATGGTGCCGGCCTGCAGCGCCTCCATCGGGCTCATGCCGCCGCGGACGAAGGACCACAGCTCCCAGTGGGGCCCGATGCCGGCCTGCTGGCCGTGGGCGCCGATGGAGACCAGGACCCCGCGCCTGGCCAGCTTGTGCGCCTCGCGGGCGTTGTCGTCGTCCGCGTACTGGTCCTCGGGGGCGATGGCGCGGCGGGCGTTGTCGGCGAGGAGCTGGGTGGGCGGGATGTGGGCCCTCAGCACCGGCTGGGCGAAGACGTCGGTGTGGCTGCGCCAGTAGTTGTCGCCGGTGAGGCCGCCGAAGGTGACCACGAGGGTGGGGGTGTAGTTCGTCTTCGACTGGCCGAAGTAGCTCAGCACGTCCTCGTAGAGGGCGAGCTGGGGGATGTTGTGCTCCAGGGTCGAGTTGCCGTCGGCGACGATGTTCATGTCCTGGCCGAACAGCGCGCCGCCCTCGGCCACCACCTGCATGTTCTCGGCGCGGGCGGCCTGGATGAGCTGCTGGCGCTGGTCCCGGCGGGGCTGGTTGTAGTTCTTGATGCTGTGGGCGCCCTGGGCCTTGAGGCGGCGGACGTGGGCGAGGGCGTCCTCGTAGCTGTCGATCTGGGCGTAGTTCCGGGCGGCCTTGGCGCCGTAGACCACCTCGCCGGTGGAGAAGATGTGCGGGCCGACGATCTTGCCGGCGCGCTGCAGCTCGGCGGCGGCGTAGACCTCGGCGGCGCGGCTGGAGGGATCGTGCACGGTGGTGACGCCCAGGGCCATGTTGACCATCAGCGACCAGTTCTGCTGCGGCACCAGCTCGTCCACGCCGTAGGGGCCGTGGGCGTGGGCGTCCACCAGGCCGGGGATGATCGTCTTGCCCTTGAGGTCGACGGTCGTGGCGCTAGCGGGGACCTGGACCTCGCCGGCCTTGCCCACGGCGGCGATGCGGCCGTTCGTGATCACGACGACGCCGTCGTCGATCACGCCGCCGTCGGGCTGAGCCATGGTGACGAGCCGCGCGCCGGTGAGGACGACCGTTCCGGCCGGGCGGTCGGCGGCCACCTCGCGGGCGAGGGAGACGCCCGTCTTCGGCGGCTCGAACTTCGGCGCACCCTCGGCCGGCGGGGCGGCGGGGAAGACCGCGTCGGCGCGGGCCGTGTAGACGGTGGGGCCCATGGACCAGTGGAGCTGGGCGCCGCCGCCGGACCAGTGGATCCACTCGGCGCCGCCGGAGGAGACGCGGGTGACCGGCATCGGGCCGCCCTTCAGGTCCACCGGCACGTCCTGGCCGCCGGGCATGAGGGGCATCACCAGGGCCTCGTAGTTCTGGCGGAAGGCGAAGGCGCGGCCGTCGGGCGCCACGGCGAAGTCGGTCACCAGCTCGCCCTGGGCGTGGACCCGCCGGGCCTCGCCATTGAGGTCGGTGGAGACGAGCTGCTGCTTGCCGCCTTCCGAGGCGGTCATGAAGACGCGGTCGTTGGCGGCGCCGAACTGGGGCGCGGCCACGTCGCGGGCGATGCGGACAGGAACGCCGCCCGCAGCCGGGATGCGGTAGACGCCGGGGTTCTCGGACCAGGCGCCCGAGGTGAGGACGCCGCCGCGGCCCTTCTCGAAGACCAGGGTGCGGCCGTCGGGCGAGAAGGCGGGGCGGGCGTAGTGGCCGGGCTCGCGGGTGACGTCGCGCGGCGTGCCGCCGGCGGCGGCGACCGTGCGGATGCGCCCCAGGCCGGCGTCGGTCCAGGCCACGAAGGCGATCGTGCGCCCGTCGCGCGACCAGGTGGGGAACAGCTCGAAGGACGCCTCGTCGCCCTTGGTAAGGCGGCGGGGCTCGCCGCCGGCCATGGGCTTCACATAGAGCTTGCCCAGGCTCTCGAAGACCACCTGGCGGCCGTCCGGCGAGACGGCGGCGAAACGGGTCATCTTCGTGGTGAAGCGGTCGGGGGAGACCTGGACCTTGGGGTGCGGCGGGTCGATCAGGCCGCGGCTGTCGTCGACACGGAAGGGAATGACCGCGGCGTTCGACCCGTCGAAGTCGACCCGGCGCAGCTTGCCGCCGGCCCAGAAGACCACGGTGCGCGAGTCCGGCGTCCAGTCCATGTTGGGATAGAGGCCGTGGACGGCCCAGGTCTCCTGCACGTCCTGGTCGAGGGCGTCGTAGACCTTGGCCTCGGCGCCGGAGACGAGGTCCTTCACATAGAGCTTGGAGCGGGCGTTCTCGCGGCGGACGAAGGCGATCTTCTTGCCGTCGGGCGAGGGCGTGGGACGCACCGAGCCGCCGGGGCCGGACGCGATGGTGGTCACCTCGCCGGTCTCGATGTCGTAGCGCTCGATGTTGAAGAGGTCGGTGTTGGAGTCCTGGGCGTATTCGAAGATCGGCCCGGGGGTGATGTTGCGCGTGTAGAGCACGCCCTTGCCGTCGGGGGCCCAGGTGGGCTCGCCCAGTTCCTTCTGGTGGCGCTCGTTGGGCTTCTTGACCAGGGGCACGCCGGCCCCGCCGGAGACGTGGTAGAGCCAGACCTCGCCCGTGCCGAGCGAGCGGCCGGGGGTGAAGTGCTTCTTGGCAGCGATGAAGCGGCCGTCGGGGCTCCAGGTGGGCTGGTTGAGGAGGCGGAAGTCCTCCTTGGTCACCTGGCGCTTGTCCGAGCCGTCGAGGTTCATGACCCAGATGTTGTCGCCGCCGCCCCGGTCGGAGGTGAAGGCGATGCGCCGGCCGTCGGGGGAGAACCGCGGCTGGACCTCCCAGGCCAGGCCCTCGGCGATGCGGGTGGGCGTCCCGCCCGCGATGGTCAGGAGATAGATGTCGCCCAAGAGGTCGAAGGCGATCGTCTTGCCGTCGGGGCTGACGTCCACGTTCATCCAGGTGCCTTCGTCGACCTTGATCGGGACCTGGCGAATGACGGCGCCCGGCGGGTTGCTCACGTCCCACTTGGCGGGCTTGGCCGGCGCCGCAGACGGGGCAGGGCCGGTGGTAGGCGCCGGGGCCGGGGGCGTCGATTCGGGCTTCACGGCCTGGTTCTCGGGCGCCTGGGTCTTGGCCACCGGCGGCTGCGGCGAAGGGGGCGCCTGGGCGAGGGCCGGGGTGATGGCGGCGGAGGCGAGGAGAACGGCGGCGAGCTTCAGGTTCATGGAGACCCCTTGGTTGCGGCCATGACTAGCAAGCCGGCCGCCGCGCGCAAACGCCGTGCGACGGAACGCGTTTGGGCGCGACAGGCGCGATGGAGGCGTTAGGTTCGGCGAAAGCTTCAAGGATTCCGACGATGCCCAGCCCCGACGACGACGCGCCGCCCGACGAGACCCCGATGCAGAAGGCGCTGCGCCTGAAGAAGGCCGCGCAAGGCCGCGGCGGCCCGCCCGGCGGCAAGCTGGAGAACGAACGCGTGGCCGCGGCGCGGTCGCAGTCGAAGTCCAAGCCCTGGATGAAGCGCTAAGTCGCAGCGACGGACGGCGGCTTCATGCGTTACGAGGGCGTGATGAAGCTTCGCCTTGCCGTCCTGTCCCTCCCGATCCTCGCCCTGGCCGCCTGTTCCGAGGCGCTGGCGCCCGCCGCGCCGAAGACCGAACCCAAGACCGTGGCGATGACCTGGGTGCACTACGTCTGTGCCGACGGGCGGGCGGTGAGCGCCCTCTATCCCGACGGCGAGACGGCGCAACTCAAGCTGGGCGAGGCCACGCACCTCCTGCGGATCGCCCGCTCGGCCAGCGGCGCGCGCTATACGGGCGATGCGCTGCAGTGGTGGACCAAGGGCGACGAGGCGAGCCTGGCCCCGCTGGCGCCGGGCGAGGACATCGCCAGCGCGTCTGGCGTGGCCTGCGGGCCGGCGTCGAGGGCGCCGGTCAGCCCGCCGGCCCCGGGAACCCCGGGCGGCCTGCCCGACGACCGCACGCCCCTGGCGGAGGGCCCGGCCGAACCGGGCGGCGCCCAGGCGGCGGCGAGCGTGGTGGAGACCTATTACGCCCTGGTGGAAAGCGGCCGCACCGCCGAGGCCGCGAAGCTGCGGCGGGACGGGCGCGAGGAGGACCTGAAGCCGTTCGCGAGGCTGCACGCCCAGGTCGGCGCGCCGGGCCGGGTGGAAGGCGCGGCGGGCTCGCTGTTCGTGGAGGTTCCGGTGGTGCTGTACGGCCGCTACGCCACGGGCGGCGAATACCACGCCGCCGGCAAGGCCACCCTGCGCCGCGCCAACGACGTGCCCGGCGCGACAGAGGCCCAGCGCGCCTGGCGGATCGAGACGATCGAGGTGGCGACGGCGGGCGCGTAGCGTCCTGGGGCGGACTGTCCACAAATGCACCCTGAGGCGCTGAGCGTGCGGCGCCCGATCGTGTGAAACGGATCGGGACAAGGACGTGCTGCGGATTCCGCGGGGACACACCTGCGATTGTCCGAGACAGACCTCTATGTCACAGCATGTGATGGGCGTGCATCGGGGGCGGCGGATGGGTCAGAAGGCGGCACGGCTTGGCGTGGCGTGTACGATGCTCCTGGCGGCAAGCCATGGGCAGGCTGCAACGGGGTTCCGCTTCGAGGAGCAGACGAGCGTCGACGAGATGCGGGCGCGAATTCGCCGTGACTTCTCCGAAGCCTCGACACGCGATCAGGTGCGGACGGTGTTCGTGGCGGAAGGCGGGGCGACCTTGAAGTCCCATCCGCGGAAAGGCGACGTCGAGAAGTACATCTACGACATCAACCTATGCGGCTATTACGTCTGGCGCTGGAACGTCTCGGCGGATTACCGGGCCGACGGGCGGCTGAAGCAGCTCTACGTCAACGCCGAACCGGTGCTCGGCGGAGCCGAACCGGCGGACCCACCCAAGAAGGGCCCCTTCTACCGGAGCGACCGGCCCCGGCCGCAGGCCTTCAAGGGCGAAGCAAGCCTCGCCGTGATCTTTGCGGACCGCGATGCCGATCCGAAGACGCCCGATGATCAGGACATTCTGACCGGCGTCGGCCCCACGCGTGCCGACCCGCTCAACCTAGGCCGCGCATATCCCTACCGGGGGGAGGTATGGCGGTCGATCTTTGACGGCGACGATGCGCGTGTCGTCGTCCCGTACGCCGGCGATTGCGCCGCTGTGGACGCCAGCATTCTGCAGCAGCTCGGCGCCGCGGCGACTCCCATGATGAGGTCATCGCCGTCGACCGGAGGCGCTGTCCAGAACGCCCCGCGCCCCACGACCTTGGACGAAGCGGGCGTGAAATCGTGGCTGGCGAGCCACATCAGATCGGACGGCTGGACGCTCATCACGGCGGACGGCGCAGCGGTGTCGTTCGGAGGCCCTGCCGGTGTCGCGAGACTGGCGGATGGCACACTGAGCGCGCTGGTGCGTCACGAGTACTACGCGCCGGCGCCTTTCGGCGACGTGACGAGCCAGTCGAACCTGCAGAGTTGGAACGTGGACTGCAAGGGCCGCCGGATGCGGGTCCTCACGTTTGCGATGTTCGAGGGAAGCAACCTCAGCGGGCCGTCCTGGGCTCGGGCCTCTGCCCAGCCGGCGTGGGACGAGGTCGAGGCGGATTCGCCCAGAGGGCGCGCTGTCAAACGCATCTGCGAGGCGCCCGCCACCGGCCAGCCCCTGACGTAGTGCGCCCAAGCTCCGTCAGGCCGGAGGCGGCCCGCCTAGGGTCGCCGGCCGAAACGTTGACGTCTGAGCCAGATTGTTGCCGCGCCTGCCGCAAGGCACAGAGGCAGACTGGCGCCGCCGAACAAGATCGTGGCGATGAGTATGTACCCGTGGCGATCCTCCCCGCGAAGGAGGCTCAGCGCAACCACGCCCGCCGTCGGCAGCAAAAGGCCACCGAGCACAGCGGAGAGGAGTGGCCTCGTTCGCCGCGTGGCGGCGTCGAGACTGGCGGCCGCGGCCGCCGTGACCATCAATAGCGTGACGGCTGTCACGATCATCCAAGGCTCAAGGCCGAGCATCTGCCACCCCGCCACCGCTCCGTCCGGCGCCTCGCGGCACTGTCGTCCGCCGCGCCAGTGTCTGCAACGCTCGATGGCGGTCCGCGCCAGGCATACGGGACTGAGACGTTCCCGAACGCGCCGCCGGCGGCGGGGGAGGTCGGGTCACGGCCCCCGGCGCCGGGATCGCGGTGATCGCCGGGCCGGGGGTCGCTCTCCACCTCAGCCGGTGAAGATCCAGTCGCCTGTGAGGCTGGTGAGCTGCACGCCCACCAGGGTCATCTGGGCGCCGCCGCTGAGGCTGACGACGACGTCGGCGCCGACCTGGGCGGTGGTGTAGGTGGAGCCGGGTTCGACCTTCACGCGGTCGCCCTCGGCGCGGCTGAAGTCCAGGACGCGGTCGGCGCCGGCGTCGCCGAAGACGTTGAAGAGGTCGGCCCCCGCGCCGCCCGAGAGGGTGTCGGCCCCGCGGTCGCCGGAGATCCAGTCCGCGCCGGCGCCGCCGCTGAGGCTGTCGTTGTCCTGGCCGCCGCGGACGATGTCGTTGCCGGCCCCGCCGCTGCCGGTGTCGGCGCCGAGGTTGCCGTAGACGATGTCGTCGCCGTCGTCGCCGAGCAGCAGGTCATTGTCCTTGCCGCCGACCACCCAGTCGGATCCGAGCCCGCCGGCGACCGTGTCGTTACCGATGTTGCCGTGCAGGTCGTCGAACTCAGCCCCGCCGGACATGGAGTCGTCGCCGTCGTCGCCGCGGAGGTAGTCCAGGCCGCCGCCGCCCTCGATGGTGTCGTTCCCGGCGTAGCCGCGCATGCGGTCGGCGGCCGCCGAGCCGGTGATGGCGTCGGCGCCGGCGAGGATCGCAGACTTGGCCGCCTCGTTGTTGTTGGTGGTGGCCCAGGTGACGAACTGGGTGACGGGCAGGGAGAAGCCGGTCACGTCGAACACCATCTGGCCGGACAGGCTTTGTTTCCAGCTCGTCAGCGTGCCGCCGGTGATGGCGTCGTTGGCGTAGGTGAACTGGCCGGTGAAATCGTCCTGCCAGGCGCCGTCCTGAAGGGTGAAGCGGGTGGCGGTGGCCACGGTCACGTCGCCCAGCAGCAGGTCGCTGACGATCAGGTCGTCGAAGTCGATGCCGGTCACGCCGGCGGTCAGGATGGCCATGAGGTCCTCCTTCGGCGCCGCCGCGGCCGATGCGGCGGCGGCGCCTAGAGTTGACGGGATCAGAAGCGGCGGGTCAGGCCGACCTGCACGACAGGGAAGTACTTGAAGTCCTTGGCGTCATCGCGCGCCTCGGCCTCTTCCTGGCGCAGGCGGGCCTGGAAGTTGGCGTCGTTGGACAGCGTGCCGCCCGAGGCCGTGAGGTTCACGTCGGGCCGCTTGGAGAAGGCGACGCCGGCGAGGGCGCGGAAGCCCCAGCCCCGTTCGCCGACGTAGGTGTTGTCGAAGCCGAGGCCCACGAAGGGTTGGAAGTTGGAGAGCTTGGCCTCGCCGTCGAGGCGGCCCACCTGGGCGGGGGTGAAGGTCTGGCCGCCGATGTCCACGGCCGCGGTGGGCTGGGCGCGCAGGTTGATCTTGCGCTTGCCGACATAGGCGCCGCCCGAGACGAAGAAGGCGCCGCCGCCGGGATGCAGGTCGGCGAAGACGCCGCCGGTCATCAGCTTGGCCTTCCCGTCGTAGTCGATGTCGGAATAGTCCTCGTCGCGGCTGATGCTGACGCCATCGATGGCGCCGCGCAGGACCACGAGGTCGCTGACCTTGGCCGAGAGCTGCACGCCAATGCCGGGGGTGCCGACGTTTACGCCCACGGACATGTTCTGGGCGCAGGCCGGCGAGGCGGCCAAGGCGCCGAGTGCGGCGAGTGCGGTAAGATACGTCTTCATGTGGTTGAAATCCCTGATCACATTCTGGCTGAGGTGTGGTCGCCGTCCCCGGAGAGGACGGCTGTCGGGTTCGGCCCATCAGGCGTCGGTCGACGCCCGCGGTTCGCGCGGAGCCGAGGCCGGCTCGCCGCCGGCTCGTCGATGCATTGAGATGCCCCTGTCCGTACGGACGTTCCGCGTCCGACCCCGATGCAGAGGCTAGGTCGGCCAGGCGACGGCGGCCATTAGACCGGATGGGCTACAAGGGCTCGCGCGGCGGGCGATAAATCGGGATAACGGGTTCGATCGACGGGAAACGTCGGGCCGGGAATCGCCGGCGAAACGGGGGGAAGGCCTTGGTGTTGGATCCGGCGTACCGGGATCAGGTTCTCGTCAACGAGACGCGGACCGAGCTCAAGGGCAGCGTCGTCGCCTGGGTCGCCCTGACGGTCGGCACGGGATTCCTGGTCGCCGAGTTCGCAGGGAAGGCCGAGCGGTTCGGCTTCATCGCCTGGCTAGCGACGATCTCGGTCTTCCTGGGCGGGTGGTTCGTGGCCTGGGTGGCCTTCATCCTGCGGCCGCCCTCGGATGCGGCGATCCTGTCGCGCTGGATACCCGGCGCGAAGGCGGGGATGGTCCTGTGCAACCTCGCGACGGCCGGCAGCGTCTGGGTGTTCATGCCGGCGGCCGAGCCCGAGATGCGGGCCCTGCTGGTGGTGCTGTACGCCTGGTTCCTGATCGTCCAGTTCGCCGCGGCGACGGAAGCGACCCAGGTTCTGGCGATTGCGGTCGTGCTGCTGCTGGGATCGTTGATCGGCTGGCTGGTGGTCGAGCAGCCGCCGCACTTCCTGACGCTCGCGCTGTTCCTGCCCCTTTTCGGGGCGACCCTGATCGCCATCCGCCGGTTTGTGCGCCAGGCCGTGGTGGCGGCGACGGAGGCCCGCGCGGCGGCCGAGGCCTCTCGCCGGGAGCTGGCCGCGGCCCTGGTCAGCCTGGAGCGGGAGCGGGACGCCAAGACCCATTTCATCCGCGCCGCCTCGCACGACCTGCAGCAGCCGCTGCAGGCGGCCGGACTGTTTCTCGACCGGCTGAAGCCGGGGGCGCGCGACCTCGCCGCGCCCCTGGGGGGCCTTCGGAAATCGCTGGGCGTGGCGCGCACCCTGGTGGACTCGATGCTGGAGCACCTGAAGCTGGAGGGCGGCGCGGTGCGGCCGGACCTGTCGCGCTTCACGGCGGGTGAGCTGTTCGACCGGGTGCTGCTGACGCAGGGCGCCGCGGCGGCCGAGGCCGGGATCGCGCTGTCGGTCGTTGGGCGGCGGGTGGCGCTGCACAGCGACCCGCGGCTGCTGGCGCGGGCGGTGGAGAACCTGGTGGCCAATGCGATCCGGCATTCCGGCGGGCGGCGCGTGGTGATGGGCGCCCGGGCGGGGCGCGACGGCGTGACGATCTGGGTGGTCGACGATGGATGCGGGCTCAGCGTCGGCGACGAGGCGCGGATCTTCCAGCCCTTCGAGCAGGGCGGGCGCGTGGGCGCCTCGGGCGGCTTCGGCCTTGGGCTCGCCTCGGTGGCCGGATTGGTCGAGGTGCTGTCGGGTGCATGCGGCGCGCGGCGCGGGGTGACGCGCGGGGCGGCGTTCTTCATCCACCTCCCGGCCGATGCGGCGGAGGCGGCCCGATGCGCGGCCTGATCTGCGACGACCATCCGCTGATGCGCGAGGCGCTGGCGGGGGCGATGCGCGACCGCTGGCCGGAGGTCGCCCTGGACGAGGCGGGGGACTATCCGTCCGCCTGGGCCCTGGCGGAGACGGCCCGGCCCGACTTCCTGCTCGTGGACCTGTCCATGCCGGGCGCCGAGCCGGTGGCGGGGATCGAGGGGCTGCGTACGCGGGCGCCCGATGCGCCGATGCTGGTGGTCACCGGCATCCAGGACGAGGCCGTGCTGGCGGCCGTGCGGGCCTGCGGGGTGGCGGGGGTCTATTCCAAGAACGCCGAGGCCGAGCTCCTGATGGAGGCGATCGGCGCACGGGTTCCCGGGCTCAAGGCGTGCGAGGCGGCGCGCCTGCCGCCCCGGCAGCGCGAGGTGCTGGGCCTGCTGGCGGAAGGGCTGACGAACAAGGAGATCGCCCGGCGCCTGGGCATCTCGCCGGCCACGGTGAAGGTGCATGTGGCGCGGCTCAGCGACTGGCTGGGCGCCGTCAACCGAACCGACGCCGTGGCCCGCGCCCAGAAGGCGCGGATCATCTGAGGCCGGCGGCCACCGGGCTCAGTGGGCGACGACCCACTGGCTGACGTAGGCGTGGGTGGCGCGGGCGAGCTTGGGCGGGCCCGAGAAATAGAACTCGCTGCCGAACATGACTTTGCGTTCGCGCCAGGTGAGGGCGCCGGTGTCTTCGGCCTGGAGGACGGAGCGCAGCTTGGCGCTCTTACCGTTGGGCACGAAGGCGACGTAGGTAGCGTCCGTCATCGGGTAACTCCAACATGGCCCCGGAGACAAAAAGAGCTTGAGTCTCCGGGAGTTCCAAGCGCCGGGCGCCGGGCAGGGCGTCGTAGGCTGGACAAGCCGCCGGCGAGCGGGCGAGGTGCGGCCCTGTTCGGACTCGGAGGTACGCCCGTGCGGTTGGGATCGCTTGCCCTGGTGCTGTCGCTGCTGGCGACGCCAGCGATGGCCGACGAGATGGCCGAATGGCGCGCGCAGGCGGCGCGGATCAGCATTGCGCGCGACGACTGGGGCATCGCCCATGTGAAGGGCAAGACCGACGCCGACGCGGTGTTCGGCATGGCCTATGCCCAGGCCGAGGACGACTTCAACCGGGTGGAGACCAACTACCTCACCAACCTGGGCCGGATGGCCGAGGCGGAGGGGGAAAAGGCCGTGTGGCAGGACCTGCGCCAGCGCCTGTTCATCACGCCCGAGGGCCTGAAGGCCGACTATGCGAAGAGCCCGGCGTGGCTGAAGGCGCTGATGGACGCCTGGGCGGACGGGCTCAACTTCTACCTGGCGACGCATCCTGAGGTGAAGCCGCGGGCGATCACGCGATTCGAGCCGTGGATGGCGCTCTCGTTTACGGAGGGCAGCATCGGCGGCGACATCGAGCGGATCTCGCTCAAGGACCTGGAGGCGTTCTATGGCGGGACGCGCTCGGCGGCCGTGGAGGACCCGTTCGCGTTCAAGGAGCCGTCGGGGTCGAACGGGATCGCGATCAGCCCGAAGATCACCAAGGGCGGCCATGCCCTGCTCCTGATCAACCCGCACACCTCGTTCTTCTTCCGCTCGGAGCTGCAGATGACGAGCGAGGAGGGGCTGAACGCCTATGGCGCGGTGACATGGGGCCAGTTCTTCATCTACCAGGGCTTCAACGCCCACGCCGGCTGGATGCACACCTCGAGCGGCGTAGACGTAGTGGACGAGTTCGCCGAGACGATCATCCGCACGCCCGGCACGCTCATGTACCGCTATGGCAAGGAGGCCCGGCCGGTGACGGTGTCGACCGTGGACGTGCCCTACAGGGCCGCGGACGGGGCGATGAAGCGCCGCAGCTTTACGGTCTATCGCACCCACCATGGGCCGATCGTCCGGGCCGAGGGCGAAAAGTGGATCGCCTTTTCGATGATGCACAAGCCGGTGGAGGCGCTGCAGCAGTCGTTCCTGCGGACCAAGCAGACGGACCTGGCTTCGTTCCTGAAGGTGGCGGACCAGTTCAAGGCCAACTCGTCGAACAACACCCTATTTGCGGACAGCAAGGGCGCGACGGCCTATCTGCACCCGCAGTTCATCCCGCGGCGCGACGACCGGTTCGACTATACGAAGCCGGTGGACGGGGCGAACCCGGCGACGGACTGGAAGGGGCTGCACGCCCTGACCGAGGCGCCGCGGGTGATCAGCCCCGGCGTGGGCTGGGTCTACAACGCCAACGACTGGCCCTATGCGGCGGCGGGGCCGGACAGCCCGAAGCGCGAAGCGTTCCCGAAGTACATGGACGAGGCGGGCCAGAACCCGCGCGGACCGCACGCGATCCGGGTGCTGGAGGGGCGGACGGACTTCACCCTGGAGCGCCTGGTGGAGGCGGCCTATGACCCGTACCTGACCGCGTTTGCGCGGCTGATCCCGACCCTGACGGCCGCGTACGACGCCGCGCCGGCGGGCGATCCGCTGAAGGTGAAGCTGGCCGAGCCGGTCGCGGCTCTGCGCGCCTGGGACTTCAAGTGGGCGGCCACGTCGACCGAGACCTCGCTGGCGGTGTTCTGGGGCGAGGCGCTATGGGCCAAGGCGGCGCCGGCGGCGCGGGCGGCGAAGATGAGTGTCTGGGACTACATGGCCACGCGCAGCACCGACGCCGAGCGGCTGACGGCCCTGAGCGAGGCCACGGACCGGCTGACGGCCGACTTCGGGACCTGGCGCACGCCGTGGGGCGAGATCAACCGCTTCCAGCGGCTGACCGGCGACATCGTGCAGACGTTCCGGGACGATGGGCCCAGCATCGCCGTGCCGTTCACCTCGGCCCAGTGGGGCTCGCTGGCCTCGTTCGGGGCCAAGCGCTATCCGGGGACCAAGCGCTACTACGGGACCAGCGGCAACAGCTTCGTGGCGGCGGTGGAGTTCGGGCCGAAGGTCCGCGCTGTGGCGGTCAGCGCCGGCGGTGAGAGCGGGGACCCCAAGAGCCCCCACTTCAACGACCAGGCCCAACGCTACGCGGCCGGGGCGCTCAGGCCGGTGTACTTCTATCCGGAGCAGCTGGCGGGGCGGACGGAACGGACCTATCGGCCGGGGGAGTAGGACGCGCCGCGCGATCCCACCCTGCGCGCCGCAGACGCTGTCTTTTAGACCACGGACCACACGGACGCGCTTTGCCGTTCGCGAGACCGGCGGGCCAGGACCCGTTCGTGTAGTCCGTGTGGTCCATGGTCAATTTATCGGCGCTGACGCGCCATGCGGGCTTGCCGGATAGGCTTTACGCGGCGAGGCGCTGTTCGGGCTGGTCGCGGAGCATGTAGCCGCCGCCCCAGACGGTCTCGATCTGGGCGTCGCCGCCGGTGGCCGCGGCGATCTTCTTGCGCAGCTTGCAGACGAAGACGTCGATGATCTTGGGCTCAGGCTCGGACATGCCGTTGTAGAGGTGGTTGAGGCACTGTTCCTTGGAGAGGGCGGTGTTCTTCCGCAAGGAGAACAGCTCCAGCATCTTGTACTCGCTGGGCGTGAGGTGGATCGGCTGGCCGGCCACCTCGGCCCGGCGCGTCGCCAGGTTGAGCGCAATGGGGCCTGTCCGCAGCACCGAGTCGGTGTGGCCGCGCGAGCGCCGGACGACGGCGGTCAGGCGGGCCAGCAGCTCGGCCTGGTGGAAGGGCTTGGCGACCACGTCGTCCGCGCCGCAGGCCAGCGCCTCGACCCGGCCCTCGATGCCGTCGTCGCCCAGCATGATCACCGGGGCAGGGACCTTGCGCGCCCGCAGGGCCCGCAGGGTCTGGACACCCGTCATGTCCTCGAGCTCGGCTGCCAGGAAGATGGCGTCGTAGTCGTAGATCCGGGCCAGGTCGCAGGCCTCCTCGCCACTGTCCGTCGCATAGACGGTGTGGCCTTCGGCGGTCAGCAGGAGCTCCAGGCTCTTGGCGGCGGCGGCTTGGCTTTCAACGACGAGGACTTGCATCACCGATCTCCCGTTCTGGCTGAGCCCCGGGGCGGATCGCGCTGGCGTCGCCCGGGCTCGAATTCGTTAACCATGTTGAACCACGGGGGCGGGGTCGGCCGAAATCCGGGCCGTTTACCTATGGGATTTCCCGTAGGGGTTGATGCGGGGGCGCCCGGCCGCTCCGCAAAGGCGCCACGCGTCCGCATACGGGGCCGGGCCCGCGCCCGGTAGAAACTGTGACGAGAGGGGAGTTTCCCCCGCAAGTGGCGCGAGTGACGGGGCTCGAACCCGCGACCTCCGGCGTGACAGGCCGGCGCTCTAACCAACTGAGCTACACCCGCGCAGGACCGTCTGGTCTTGCGGAAGGCGGCTCTCATATGGGCGGGTCGGAATCGTGTCAACGGACAAGTGCGCGGCATTTGGCGCGCGGGCCGCGATCGCAGTGGAAAACCGGGCCGCTCCCAGACTTTGCGACGCATTCGCAAGCGTTGGAACCAGCGTCATTTCGCGTCGCACAAGGGCAGTTTGAAACGCCCGGATGATCGGTCTAGAAGGGCGCCGCGACTCCCGCCGGAGACTCCATGGAAGCCTATTTCAAAGAGTACCTGCCCATCGTGATCTTCCTGGGGATCGCGGCGGTGCTGGGCATTGTCTTCATCCTGGCCGCTACCGTGCTCGCGCCGAGGGCGCCGGACCCGGAAAAGCTGTCGTCCTACGAGTGCGGCTTCAACGCCTTCGACGACGCGCGGATGAAGTTCGACGTGCGGTTCTATCTGGTGTCGATCCTGTTCATCATCTTCGACCTGGAAGTCGCGTTCCTGTTCCCGTGGGCCGTGTCGCTGATGAAGCTGCCGCCGGACGTGGCGAAGTACGCCTTCTGGTCGATGATGACCTTCCTGGGCGTGCTGACCGTCGGGTTCATCTACGAATGGAAGAAGGGAGCCCTGGAATGGGAGTGATCGTTCCCCCCAATTCAGCCGTCCCGGCCCTCTCCGCCGGCCGCAGCACGGTCGAGGGCTACGACCCGCAGAAGCACGACCCGTTCTTCGACGGCGTCTCGCAGCGTCTGGCCGACAAGGGCTTCGTGACCGCCGGCGTCGACGACCTGATCACCTGGGCGCGCACCGGCTCGCTGATGTGGATGACCTTCGGCCTGGCGTGCTGCGCGGTCGAGATGATGCAGGCGTCCATGCCGCGCTACGACCTGGAGCGCTACGGCTTCGCCCCGCGCGCCAGCCCGCGCCAGAGCGACGTGATGATCGTCGCCGGCACGCTGGTGAACAAGATGGCTCCGGCCCTGCGCAAGGTCTACGACCAGATGCCCGAGCCGCGGTACGTGATCTCGATGGGCAGCTGCGCCAACGGCGGCGGCTACTACTATTTCAGCTATTCGACCGTCCGCGGCTGCGACCGGATCGTGCCGGTGGACGTGTACGTGCCCGGCTGCCCGCCGACCGCCGAGGCGCTGGTCTACGGCGTGCTGCAGCTGCAGAAGAAGATCCGCCGGACGGGGACCATCATCCGATGAGCTGGCCGGTTTCGGAATCGGACCTCGGGGCGCTGGGCAAGGCGATCCTGAAGGAGGCCAAGGGCGTCGTGACTGGCGCCGAGGTGGCCTATGGCGAGCTGACGCTGACGGCGCCGGCGGCCCGGATCGTCGAAGCGCTAACCTACCTGCGCGACGCACAAGGGTTCCACCAGCTGATCGACCTGTGCGGGGTGGACTATCCCGAGCGCGAGAAGCGCTTCGACGTGGTCTACCACCTGCTGTCGATGACCAAGAACCGCCGCGTGCGGATCAAGGTGCAGACGGACGAAGACACCGCCGTGCCGTCGGTGGTGGGCGTGTTTTCGGCGGCCGACTGGTACGAGCGCGAGGCGTTCGACATGTACGGCATCTTCTTCGACGGACACCCGGACCTGCGCCGGATCCTGACCGACTATGGCTTCCACGGCCATCCGCTGCGGAAGGACTTCCCGATGACCGGCTACGTCGAGGTCCGCTACGACGAGGAGCTGAAGCGGGTGGTCTATGAGCCCGTTAAGTCCGTCGAGTGGCGCAACTGGGACTTCCTCTCGCCCTGGGAAGGTGCGGAGAAGGGTTTCGCGGCCCTCCTGCCGGGGGATGAGAAGTCAGGGGGGGAGAAGAGCAAGTCATGACCGGCGACAACGCTCCCGCCCAATCCACCGACTACTTCCACGACCCGAAGGTCCCCGAGACCCCGGTCCGGAAGTTCAACATCAACTTCGGCCCGCAGCACCCGGCGGCCCACGGCGTGCTGCGCCTGGTGCTGGAGCTGGACGGCGAGGTGGTGGAACGGGTGGACCCGCACATCGGCCTGCTGCACCGGGGCACCGAGAAGCTGATGGAGGCCAGGCCCTATCAGCAGACGATCCCGTACATGGACCGCCTCGACTACGTGGCGCCCATGAACCAGGAGCACGCCTACTGCCTGGCGATCGAGAAGCTGCTGCAGATCGAGGCGCCGTATCGGGCGCAGCTGATCCGCACGCTGTACGACGAGATCGGCCGGATCCTGAACCACCTGCTGAACGTCACGACCCAGGCGATGGACGTGGGCGCCCTGACGCCGCCGCTGTGGGGCTTCGAGCCCCGCGAGCAGCTGATGGTGTTCTACGAGCGGGCCTCGGGCGCGCGGATGCACGCCAACTACTATCGCGTCGGCGGCGTGCGGCAGGACCTGCCGGAAGCGCTGGTGCGGGACATCCTGGACTGGTGCGACGGCTTCCCGCGGATCTGCGACGACATCGAAGGCCTGATCACGGGCAACCGCATCTTCAAGCAGCGCAACGTCGACATCGGCGTGGTGACCAAGGAAGAGGCGATCGCCCGCTCGTTCTCCGGCGTGATGGTGCGCGGCTCGGGGATCGCCTGGGACCTGCGCCGCAGCCAGCCCTATGCGGCCTATGACGAGATGGAGTTCGACGTTCCGCTGGGCGTGAACGGCGACTGCTACGACCGCTATCTCTGCCGGATGCAGGAGATGCGCGAGTCCACGAAGATCATGAAGCAGTGCTGCGAGCGGCTGCTGAAGACGCCGGGACCGGTGCTGATCGACGACAACAAGATCGCCGCGCCGCGCCGGGGCGAGATGAAGCGGTCGATGGAAGCGCTGATCCACCACTTCAAGCTGTTCACCGAGGGCTACCGGACCCCGCCGGGCGAGGTCTATGCCGCGGTCGAGGCGCCCAAGGGCGAGTTCGGCGTCTATCTGGTGAGCGACGGCACCAACAAGCCCTATCGGGCCAAGATCCGCGCGCCGGGCTATCCCCACCTGCAGGCGATGGACTGGATGAACCGCGGCCACATGCTGGCCGACGTGTCCGCCATCCTCGGCTCGCTGGACATCGTGTTCGGAGAGATCGACCGGTGAGCGCCACCACCCAGCTCAGCCCCGTCGACCTGGTCCAGGGCCAGTTCGACGCCTACAACGCCCAGGACCTGGACGCCCACTGCGCCTTCTTCGCCGACGACGTGGTGGTGGCGGACCTGAACGGGGCGGTGAACATCGAGGGCATCGCGGCCTATCGCGCCAAGTACGTCCAGGTGTTCGCCGATTTCCCGCAGAACCGGGCCGAGCTCCTCAACCGCATCGCGGTGGGGAACACGGTGATCGACCACGAGCACGTCAGCCGTTCGCCGGGCGGAGAGACCTTCCAGGTGATCGCCATCTACACCATCGCCGGCGGCAAGATCGCCCGCGTGGATTTCCGTAAGTGAGGCCCGCGTGAGCGTCCGTCGTCTCAGCCCTAACCAGCCCGCCAGCTTCGAGTTCACGCCGGCGACGCTGAAGGCCGCCAAGGCCTGGATGGCCAACTTCCCGGCCGGCCGGCACCAGTCGGCCATGGTGCCGATCCTGTGGCTGGTCCAGAAGCAGGAAGGCTGGGTCAGCGAGCCCGCCATCCGCGCGGTCGCCGAACTGCTGGGCGTGCCGGTGATCCGGGTGCTGGAGGTGGCGACCTTCTACACCATGTTCATGCTGGAGCCGGTGGGCACGCACGCGCTGGTGCAGGTGTGCGGCACCACGCCCTGCCAGACGCGCGGGTCCGAGGCGCTGATGGAGGTCTGCAAGCGCAAGATCGGGCCGCAGAACCATCGCTCGGCCGACGGCAAGTTCTACTGGCAGGAAGTCGAGTGCCTGGGGGCGTGCGCCAACGCCCCGATGGCGGCGATCAACGACTACTACTACGAGGACCTTACGCCGGAGAGCTTCGAGAAGCTGCTGGACGAGTTCGCGGCGGGCAAGAAGCCCAAGCCGGGTTCGATGATCGGCCGCCAGGGCTCGGCCCCGGAGGGCGGCAACATCACCCTGACCGACCCCAAGCTGTTCGACGGCTCGCTGGGCAAGAAGATCAAGATCCCGAACCTGCCGCCCAAGGCCGGCAAGCCGGCGAAGGAGAAGGCGTGATGGCGGGCATCCTCGCCGACAAGGACCGCATCTTCCTCAACCTCTACGGCCAGCGCGACTGGGGCCTGGAGGGGGCGAGGGCGCGCGGCGCGTGGAACGGCACCGCCGACATCGTGGCCCAGACGCCCGAGTGGATCTGCGACCAGATCAAGGCCAGCGGCCTGCGCGGCCGGGGCGGGGCGGGCTTCGCCACGGGCCTGAAGTGGACCTTCATGCCCAAACAGGAGAGCGAGCGTCCGCACTACCTGCTGGTCAACGCCGACGAGTCCGAGCCGGGCGCGTGCAAGGACCGCGACATCCTGCGGAACGATCCGCACCTCCTGATCGAGGGCTGCGTGATCGCCTGCCGGGCGATGCGTTCGCACACGGCCTACATCTATATCCGCGGCGAGTACGTGCACGAGCGCGAGCGCCTGCTGGCGGCCATCCGCCAAGCCTATGAGGCCAAGCTGCTCGGGCCGGGCTCGATCCTCGGTTACGACGTGGACGTCCGCGTGCAGCACGGGGGCGGGGCCTACATCTGCGGCGACGAGACCGCCCTGATGGAGAGCTTCGAGGGCAAGAAGGGCCAGCCGCGGCTGAAGCCGCCGTTCCCGGCCGGCGCCGGCATCTACGGCTGCCCGACCACGGTCAACAACGTCGAGACGATCTCGGTCGTGGGCACCATCCTGCGCCGCGGCGCCGACTGGTTCGCGGGCTTCGGCACCGAGAAGTCGACCGGCACCAAGCTGTTTGCGGGCTCGGGCCACCTGAACAAGCCCTGCGTCGTCGAGGACGCGGTGGGCATCAGCGTCAAGCAACTGATCGAGGACCACTTCGGCGGCGTGCGCGGCGGCTGGGGCAACCTGAAGGCCGTGATCCCGGGCGGCATCTCGGTGCGCATGATCCCGGCGGATCAGTGCGAAGATGCCGTGATGACCTACGAGGACCTGCAGGCGCGGGGCTCGGGCCTGGGCACCGGCACCATGATCGTGTTCGACAAGGACGCGGACCTGGTGAAGGCCATCGCGCGGGCGGCCTATTTCTACAAGCACGAGAGCTGCGGCCAGTGCACGCCGTGCCGCGAAGGCACCGGCTGGATGTGGCGGGTCATGGAGCGGATGGTCACCGGCGAGGCCGAGATGTCCGAGATCGACCTGCTGCTGGACGTGGCCAGCCAGGTCGAGGGCCACACGATCTGCGGCCTGGGCGACGCGGCCGCGTGGCCGATCCAGGGCCTGTTCCGCCACTTCCGCCACGAGGTGGAAGACCGCATCACCCAATACCGCGCGCGCAAGGGCTCGTACGCCGGCGCCTCGATCGCGGCGGAGTAACGGCATGCCTATCGCCAAGGTCGACGGGGTCGAGGTCGAGTTCGAAGCCGGGATGAACGTCCTGCAGGTGGCCGAGCTCGCCGGTAAGGAAATTCCGCGGTTCTGCTACCACGAGCGGCTGAGCATCGCCGGCAACTGCCGCATGTGCCTGGTCGAGGTGAAGCCCGGCCCGCCGAAGCCGCAGGCCAGCTGCGCGCTGCCGGCCGCCGAGAACATGGAGATCTTCACCGACACGCCGATGGTGCGGAAGGCGCGCCACGGGGTGATGGAATTCCTGCTGATCAACCACCCGCTGGACTGCCCGATCTGCGATCAGGGCGGCGAGTGCGACCTGCAGGACCAGGCCATGGGCTATGGCCGCGACGAGAGCCGCTATGCCGAGAACAAGCGGGCCGTCGAAGAGAAGTACATGGGGCCGTTGATCAAGACGGTCATGACCCGCTGCATCCAGTGCACCCGCTGCGTCCGCTTCATCACCGAAGTGGCCGGCGTGCCGGAGATCGGCCTGATCAGCCGCGGCGAGGACGTGGAGATCACGACGTATCTAGACAAGGCCGTGGCCTCGGAGCTGTCGGCCAATGTGATCGACCTGTGCCCGGTGGGCGCCCTGACGTCCAAGCCGTATGCGTTCAACGCCCGGCCGTGGGAACTCAAGAAGACCGAGAGCGTCGACGTGATGGATGCCATCGGCTCGGCGATCCGGGTGGACGCCCGGGGGCCGGCGGTGCTGCGCGTGCTGCCGCGCACCCACGAGGCGGTCAACGAGGAGTGGATCTCGGACAAGACGCGCTATGCCGTGGACGGGCTTTCCCGCCAGCGGCTGGACCGGCCCTTCATCCGCGAGAACGGCAAGTTGCGGCCGGCCACCTGGGCCGAGGCGTTCGACGCCGTGGCGGCCAAGGTGCAGGCGACCAGCCCGGATCGGATCGGCGTGATCGCCGGCGACCTGCAGGACGCGGAGTCCATGAAGGCCGCCAAGGACCTGTTCGGCGGGATGGGCGTGAAGAGCCTGGACTGCCGCCAGGACGGCATGGCGCTGGGCGGCGGGCAGCGCGAGAGCTGGCTGTTCAACTCTTCGCTGCAAGGCCTTGAGGACGCTGACTTTATCCTGATGGTCGGGACCAATCCGCGCCTGGAGGCGCCGGTCCTGAACGCCCGGATCCGCAAGCGCTGGCTGGCCGGAGCGGTGCGCATCGCCATGATCGGCGAGGCGGTCGACCTGACCTACGACTACGCTCACCTGGGCACGGGCGAGGCGGCGCTGACGGGCTTTGCGAAGTCGAAGGCGCCGTTCGTGCAGGCGCTGAAGGAGGCCAAGGCCCCGGCGATCATCGTCGGCGCGGGCGCCCTGGCGCGGGCCGACGGCGCGGCGGTGCTGCAGGCGGCCGCCGGGGTCGCGAAGACCTTCGGCATGACCTGGAACGTGCTGCACACGGCCGCGAGCCGGGTCGGCGGCCTGGACCTGGGCTTCACGCCCTCCGCGGGCGGCAAGACGGCCGGCGAGCTGGTGCAGACGGGCGGGGCGGACGTGCTGTTCCTGCTGGGCGCCGACGAGATGGACCTGTCGAAGACCGACGCGTTCGTCGTCTACCTCGGCACCCACGGCGATGCGGGCGCGCACCGCGCGGACGTGATCCTGCCGGGCGCCGCCTACACCGAGAAGAACGGCCTCTACGTCAACACCGAGGGCCGGGTGCAGATGGGCTTCCGCGCCGTGTTCCCGAAGGGCGAGGCGAAGGAGGACTGGGCGATCCTGCGGGCGCTCAGCGAACGCCTGGGCGCCAAGCTGCCGTACGACAGCCTGGACGAGCTGCGGGCCCGGCTGTTCGAGGAACACCCGACTTTCGGCCGCATCGACTATGTGCCGGCGACCCCGGCGGCGATGGACTTCGCGGCCCTGGGCGCGAAGGGCGAGCTGTCGGACACCCCGTTCCGGAGCGGGCTGAAGAGTTTCTACCTGTCCAATCCCATCGCGCGCGCCAGCACGACGATGGCCGAATGCGCCTCGCTCGCCTCGGGCGCGGCCAAGATCGCCGCGGAGTAGGGGCCGATGGAATTCTGGAGCACCCCCGTCGGCTGGACCATCATCACGGTGGCCCACATCCTGGCGGTCACCGTCGTCCTGCTGCTGACCATCGCCTTCATCATCTATGGCGACCGCAAGATCTTCGCGGGCGTCCAGGCGCGGAAGGGTCCGAACGTGGTGGGCCCGTTCGGCCTGCTGCAGTCCTTCGCCGACCTGGGCAAGTTCCTGATCAAGGAGCTGGTGATCCCGGCGGGCGCGGACAAGGCGGTCTATCTGCTGGCGCCGCTGATCAGCGTGACCCTGGCGCTGGGCGCCTGGGCGGTGATGCCGATCGCGCCCGGCTGGGCGGTGTCGGACATCAACGTCGGCATCCTCTACCTGTTCGCCGTGAGCTCGATGGGCGTCTACGGCATCATCATGGGCGGGTGGGCCTCGAACTCGAAGTACCCGTTCCTGGGCTCGCTGCGGTCGGCGGCGCAGATGGTCTCCTACGAGGTCTCGATCGGCTTCGTGATCATCACGGTGATCCTGCTGGCCGGGACCATGAACCTGAACCAGATCACCGAGGCGCAGGCCGGCGGGTTCTGGAACTGGTACATGTTCGGCGGCGGCCTCCAGAACCTGCCGCTGATCGTGATCATGTTCCCGATGGGCGTGATCTTCTTCATCTCGGGCCTGGCCGAAACCAACCGGCCGCCCTTCGACCTGCCGGAAGCCGAGTCCGAGCTCGTGGCGGGCTATGCGGTGGAATACGGCTCGACGCCGTACATGCTGTTCTACCTGGCCGAGACCGCCAACATCGTCCTGATGAGCGGCCTGATGGCGGTGCTGTTCCTGGGCGGCTGGAATGCGCCCTGGCCGGCGCCGTACCTGGCCGCCTGGCCCGCGTGGCTGGTGGGCCTGCACGGCCTGTTCTTCTACGCCATGAAGACCTTCTTCGTGTTCTTCATGAACGCGATGGTGCGCTCCATCGTGCCGCGCTACCGCTACGACCAGCTGATGCGGCTGGGCTGGAAGGTGTTCCTGCCCACCTCGCTGGTGGCCGTGGCCGTGGTGGCGGGCTGGCGGGTCTACACGGGCCTGCCGGGGGCGGGGCAATGAAGCCGGTTGTCGCGATCCTGGCCCTCGTGTCGCTCAGCGCCTGCGCCGGCGGCGCGGGCTTCGGCAAGAGCGGGGGCATCGCGACCTACGACGACCTGAAGGCGGCGCAGGAAGCCTGCGCGGCCAAGGGCGGGACCCTGAAGCTCCAGAAGAACGGCGACGTCCAGTACCTGGACGACTACGCCTGCGAGAAGAACTGATGCTGAACCGGATCGGACAGGCCCTGAAGGGCGCGGCGCTGATGGACTTCGTCGGCGCCTTCGGGCTCGGCATGAAGTACATGATCGCGCCGAAGAAGACCGTGCAGTACCCGCACGAGCGGAACCCGCAGAGCCCGCGCTTCCGCGGCGAGCATGCGCTGCGCCGCTACCCCAACGGGGAAGAGCGCTGCATCGCCTGCAAGCTGTGCGAGGCCGTCTGCCCGGCCCAGGCGATCACCATCGAGGCCGAGCCGCGCGCCGACGGCAGCCGCCGGACCACCCGCTACGACATCGACATGGTGAAGTGCATCTACTGCGGCCTGTGCCAGGAGGCCTGCCCGGTGGACGCCATCGTCGAGGGACCGAACCTGGAGTTCGCCGTCGAGACCCGGGAGGAGCTCTACTACGACAAGGAGCGCCTGCTGGATAACGGCGACCGATGGGAACGCGAGATCGCGAAGAATCTGGAACTGGACGCGCCGTACCGCTAAGACCGCGGCGCGATTCAGCAGCGTTTGAAACGTCATGGCCGGGCGTGTCCCGGCCACCCAGAAACACCGATCCCGGTCGGTTCTTCTGGATTCTCGGGACGAGCCCGGGGATGACGACCGGAAGAGTTGATTGAGGGGTTAGACGAAGGCCCAATGGCCCTGCAGGCGATCGCATTCTACCTCATGGCGGCGGTGACCGTGGCCGCCGGATTCTGCGTGGTTTCGGCCCGCAATCCGGTGCACTCGGTGCTGTGGCTGATCCTGGCCTTCTTCTCGGCGGCGGGGCTCTTCGTGCTTCTGGGCGCGGAGTTCCTGGCGATGCTGCTGGTGGTGGTCTACGTGGGCGCCGTCGCGGTGCTGTTCCTGTTCGTGGTGATGATGCTGGACGTGGACTTCGCCTCGCTGCGGCAGGGGTTCGCCCGCTACATGCCGCTGGGCCTGCTCATTGCCGCGTTCCTGACGGCGGAGATGGTGCTGGTGGCGACCACGGTGTCGAGCCAGGGCGCGGCCAAGGACAGCCTCACGCCGATGGCGTCGGGCGAGGGCTCCACCCTCTCGAACGCCGAGGCGATCGGGCGGGTACTCTACACGGACTACATCTACTTCTTCCAGGCCGCCGGCCTGGTGCTGCTGGTGGCGATGATCGGCGCGATCGTCCTGACCCTGCGCCACAAGCCCGGCGTGAAGCGGCAGGTGATCATGGACCAGGTCCTGCGCACGCCGAAGACCGGCATGAAGCTCGTGAACCCCAAGTCGGGCGAAGGGATCGAGGGATGATCATCGGCCTCGCGCACTACCTCGCGGTCGCCGCGATCCTGTTCACCATCGGGGTCTTCGGGATCTTCGTGAACCGCAAGAACATCATCGTCATCCTGATGTCGATCGAGCTGATCCTGCTCGCCGTGAACATCAACCTGGTGGCCTTCTCGGCGTACCTCGGGAACCTCACCGGGCAGATCTTCGCCATGTTCGTACTCACCGTGGCAGCCGCCGAGGCCGCCGTGGGCCTGGCCATCCTGGTCACCTTCTTCCGCAACCGCGGCGACATCGCCGTGGACGACGCCTCGATGATGAAGGGCTAAGCGCAAGTGGATCCCCAAGCCCTCGTCACCATCATCCTGTTCGGCCCGCTGATCGGCGCGGTCGTCGCGGGCCTGTTCGGCAAGTTCATCGGCGACAAGGCGTCGATGAGCGTCACCACCGGCTTCCTGTTCCTGTCGGCCGTCCTGTCGTGGGTGGTGTTCAGCCAGTGGACCTGGGGCGGGCTGGAGCCGTTCACGGTCACCTACGCCCCGTTCATTCACGTGGGCGAGTTCGTCTCCAACTGGGCGTTCCGCCTCGACGGCCTGTCGGCGGTGATGCTGGTGGTGGTGACCACCGTCTCCTCGCTCGTGCACCTCTATTCGTGGGGCTACATGGCGGACGACCCGGCCAAGCCGCGGTTCTTCGCCTACCTGTCGCTGTTCACCTTCGCCATGCTGAGCCTGATCAGCGCGGCCGACTTCATGCAGCTGTTCTTCGGCTGGGAAGGGGTGGGCCTGGCCTCGTACCTGCTGATCGGCTTCTGGCACCACAAGGCCACGGCCAACGCCGCCTCGATCAAGGCCTTCGTGGTCAACCGGGTGGGCGACTTCGGTTTCGCCCTGGGGATCATGACGGTCTACTGGGCCTTCGGGACCATCGAGTTCGCCAAGCTGTTCCCGATGATCCAGGGCGCCCTGGGCCAGGGCTGGGACTTCGCGGGCGGCCGGTTCTCGCTGATCGACCTGTCGTGCGCGCTGCTGTTCGTGGGCGCCATGGGCAAGTCGGCGCAGTTCTTCCTGCACACCTGGCTGCCGGACGCCATGGAAGGCCCGACGCCGGTGTCGGCCCTGATCCACGCGGCCACCATGGTGACCGCCGGCGTCTACATGGTCTGCCTGCTGTCGCCGATGTTCGAGTACGCCCCGGTGGCCAAGAACATCGTCACGGTGATTGGCGCGGTCACAGCCCTGTTCGCCGCGACGGTCGGCCTGACGCAGAACGACATCAAGCGGGTCATCGCCTATTCGACCTGCTCGCAGCTGGGCTACATGTTCTTCGCCGCGGGCGTGGGCGCCTATCAGGCGGCGATGTTCCACCTGTTCACGCACGCCTTCTTCAAGGCCCTCCTGTTCCTGGGCGCCGGCTCGGTGATCCACGGCATGGCGCACGAGCAGGACATGCGCCGCTACGGCGCCCTGCAGAAGTACCTGCCGATCACCTATGCGGTGATGACCATCGGCACGATCGCCATCACGGGCCTGGGCATTCCGTTCCTCGACTTGGGCTTCGCCGGCTTCTACTCGAAGGACGCCATAATCCACGCCGCCTATTCGGCCGGCGGGGCGGGCCACCCGATGGGCTATTTCGCCTTCGCCATCGGCATCCTGGTGGCCGGTCTGACCGCCTTCTACTCCTGGCGCGTCGCGTTCTTCACGTTCAACGGCCACGCCCGCTGGACCCCGGAAGACCTGGAGCACCACTGGCACAACCGCGACCACGGTCATGGTCACGACGACCATGCCACGGCCGCCCAGCACGAGACGCACTCCGAGCCGCTCCCGGAAGCGCATGACGATCATGGCCACGCTCACGGCCATGGGGATCACCAGCCGCACGAGAGCCCCTGGACCATGCGCATCCCGCTGCTCGTCCTGTCGGTGGGCGCCATCGCCGCGGGCTTCGCCTTCCATCATCAGTTCATCGGCGATCACAACGCCGAGTTCTGGAAGGGCGCCATCTTCAACGCGCCGGCCGAGCACGCCGGCGGCCACGACTTCCCGCTTTGGGTGGTCCTGGCGCCCATCGTGGTGTCGGTGGGCGGCCTGCTGGTCGCGGCCTACATGTACATCTGGCGTGAGGGCCTGGGCGCGAAGCTCGCGGCCAACAACGGGCTGCTCTACACCTTCTTCTACAACAAGTGGTTCTTCGACGAGATCTACCAGGCGACGTTCGTCCGCGCGGCGAAGCTGCTGGGGGACCTGTTCTGGAAGGGCGGGGACCAGAAGATCATCGACGGGCTGGGCCCGGACGGCGTCTCGGCGCTGTCGGTCCAGGTGGGCAAGGGCGCCGGGCGCCTGCAGTCCGGCTACGTCTATCACTACGCCTTCGTCATGCTTCTCGGCGTCGCGGGTCTCCTGACCTACGCGCTGTGGGCCTGGGCCGCCTGAGGGGGATGACCTAGATGCCGCTTCTCTCCCTCATCACCTATGCGCCGCTGGCCGGCGTGGTGGCGATCCTCGCGCTGAAGCTGTTCGGCGGCAGCGAGGCCAAGAGCGCCGAGACGTCCAAGTGGGTGGCGCTGATCGTCACCCTGGCGACGCTGGCGCTTTCGGTGCTGCTGGTCGCGCGCTTCGATCCGGCCAACCCGGGCTTCCAGTTCCTGGAAGAGACGCCCTGGTTCATGGGCCTCAGCTACCGGATGGGCGTGGACGGGATCTCGATTCTGTTCGTGCTGCTGACCGCGTTCCTGATGCCCCTGTGCATCATGGCCTCGTGGCGCTCGATCGAGACGCGGGTGCACGAGTACCTGATCGCGTTCCTGGTCCTGGAGACCCTGGTCATCGGCGTGTTCTGCGCGCTGGACCTGGTGCTGTTCTACATCTTCTTCGAGTTCGGCCTGGTCCCGATGTTCCTGATCATCGGCATCTGGGGCGGGGCCCGCCGGGTGTACGCGGCGTTCAAGTTCTTCCTCTACACCCTGCTGGGCTCGGTGCTCATGCTGGCGGCGATCCTGTTCATGATCGGGATCAGCGGGACCAGCTCGATCCCCGAGCTGATGACCTATTCGTTCGCGCCGGAAGTGCAGACCTGGCTGTGGCTGGCGTTCTTCGCCTCGTTCGCGGTGAAGATGCCGATGTGGCCGGTGCACACCTGGCTGCCCGACGCCCACGTCGAGGCGCCGACGGCCGGCTCGGTGATCCTGGCGGGCATCCTCTTGAAGATGGGCGGCTACGGCTTCCTGCGCTTCAGCCTGCCGATGTTCCCGAACGCCTCGGACTATTTCACCCCGCTGGTGTTCGCCCTGTCGGTGATCGCGGTGATCTACACCTCGCTGGTCGCCTTCCGGCAGACCGACGTGAAGAAGCTGATCGCCTATTCGTCGGTGGCGCACATGGGCCTGGTGACCATGGGCATCTTCTCGGGCAACGCCGAGGGCGAGCAGGGCGCGATCTACCAGATGCTGAGCCACGGGGTGATCTCGGGCGCGCTCTTCCTCTGCGTCGGCGTGATCTACGACCGCATGCACACCCGCGAGATCAAGTTCTACGGCGGGCTCGTCACGCGGATGCCGGTCTATGCGGCGGTGTTCATGCTGTTCACGATGGGCAATGTGGGCCTGCCGGGGACCAGCGGCTTCGTCGGTGAGATCCTATCGATGACGGGCGTCTACCAGGTGTCCACCTGGACCGCGATCCTGGCGGCCACGGGGGTTATCCTGTCGGCGGTCTACATGCTGACGCTCTACCGGGCGGTCGTGTTCGGTCCGATGACCAACCCCAAGCTCGAGGGCATCACCGACCTCAACTGGCGTGAGGTGGCGATCTTCGCGCCGCTGATCGTCTCCACCCTCTACATGGGCGTGCAGCCCAATTCCGTGTTCAACCTGACGCAGGCGTCGGTGGACCAGCTCGTGCGGGTCTACCAGGCGGCGATCGGCGGGTGAGGGGCCAACCATGATCTCCGCCCACCTGGCGTACGCCTATCCTGAACTCATCCTCGCCGTCGGGGCCCTGGCCCTCCTGGTGGTCGGCGCCTTCATGCCCAAGCAGACCGGGCTGGTCGGCTGGGCGAGCGTGCTGGTCCTGCTGGCCGCGGCCGTCGCCTCGGCGACCCAGCCGTTCGGCGTGGCGTTCTCGGGCGGCCTGATCTCGGACGCCGCCGCCACCTTCTCCAAGGTCGCGATCTACGTGGCCTCGGCCGTGGCGATCCCCCTGGGCCAGCCCTGGTTCGAGCGGCGCGGGGTGAAGAACTTCGAGTACCCGGTGCTGATCCTGCTGGCGGCGCTGGGCATGGGCATGATGGCCTCGTCGGGCGACCTCATCTCGCTCTACGTCGGCGTCGAGCTGCATTCGCTGGCGCTCTACGTCATGGCCGCCATGCACCGCGACAACGCCAAGGCCTCGGAAGCCGGGCTGAAGTACTTCGTGCTGGGCGCCCTGTCGTCGGGCCTGCTGCTGTACGGCGCCAGCCTGATCTACGGCTTCGCCGGCTCGACCCTGTTCAGCGAGATCGCGGCGGCGGCGGGCAACGAGGCCAACACGGGCCTGCTGTTCGGCCTGGTCTTCGTGATCTGCGGCCTGGCGTTCAAGGTCTCGGCCGCGCCGTTCCACATGTGGACCCCGGACGTCTACGAAGGGGCGCCGACGCCGGTCGTGGCGTTCTTCGCCGCCGCGCCCAAGCTGGCGGCCATGGTGCTGTTCGCCCGCGTGCTGGGCGACGCCTTCGCCGGCGCCGCCGGCCAATGGCAACAGGTGCTGGTGGCCATCGCCCTGATCTCGGTGGCGGTGGGCGCCTTCGCGGGCCTGGTGCAGAAGAACCTCAAGCGCCTCTGGGCCTATTCCTCGATCGCCAACGTCGGCTACGCCCTGCTGGGCCTGGCCTCGGGCACCAGCGACGGCGTGCAGGCCATGCTGGTGTTCATGGTCCTCTACATGATCGACGTGACCGGCTTCTTCGCCTGTCTCGCGGCGCTGTCGCGGCAGGGCCGGTCGATGGAGACGGTCGAGGACATGGCCGGCCTGATCAAGGAACAGCCGGGCATCGCCCTGGCGATGACGGTCTTCTCGCTGTCGGCCCTGGGCCTGCCGCCCTTCTCGGGCTTCTTCGGCAAGGTGTTCGTGTTCAAGGCAGCCCTGGACGCGGGCCTGTGGGGCCCGGCGGTGATCGGCCTGGTGGGTTCGGTCGTGGCGGCCTTCTACTACCTGCGCCTGATCAAGGTGATGTGGTTCGACGGCAGCACCGGCGCCACCGACAAGCCGCCGTTCGAGGCCAAGGCCATCGCCATCGTGACCGCGCTGTTCGCCTTCCCGGTCGTGATCCTGGCGCTGGGCTGGCTGGACCCGCTGGCCGAACGCGCGGCGCACGCCTTCGGCCTGGCCTAGCGCTTGGCGAGCCGTCCGCGGATCGAGTCGTACGTCGAGCTGGACTCCACCAACGCCGAGGCGCGCCGCCGCGCCGAAGCCGGGGAGGCGGGGCCGGTGTGGATCGCCGCGGGCGTGCAGACCGCGGGGCGCGGGCGGCGTGGCCGACCCTGGTCCACCGAGACGGGCAATCTCGCCGCCACCCTTCTGACCCTGACGGACCGTCCGCCCGCCGAGGCGGCGCAGCTGTCGTTCGTGGCGGCGCTGGCCGCCTGCGACTTGGCCGACACCTGCCTGGGCCCCGGCGCAGCGCGGCTGAAGTGGCCCAACGACGTGTTGGTGCATGGCCGCAAGGCGGTGGGCATCCTGGTGGAATCCGGCGCGCGGCCCGACGGGCGGCTGTGGCTGGCGGTGGGCGTGGGCGTGAACCTGAAGCACGCGCCGCAGGACCTGGAGCGGCCGGCGACGGCCTTCGCCGACTATATGGCCGGGCCGCCGCCCGAGCCGCTGGTGGCGCTGGACGTGCTGGCCCAGGCGTTCGAGCGCTGGCGGAGCCTGTGGGCGACCCAGGGTTTCGCGCCGATCGCGGCCGGCTGGTCCGAGCGGGCCGTGGGCCTGGGCGAACGCTGCGTGGCCCGGCTGCCGAACCGGACCGTCGAAGGCGTTGCGGAGGGCATGGATCCCGACGGGGCGCTGCGTCTGCGATTGGACGACGGCGGCCTGGAGCGCATAACGGCGGGCGACGTGTTTTTCGGAGGGACGTGAGTGCTGCTAGCGATCGAACAGGGCAACACCAACACCCTCTTCGCGGTGCATGACGGCACGTCCTGGATCGCCCAGTGGCGGGCGGCGACCCATTCCAGCCGCACCGCCGACGAGTATGCGGTGTGGCTGTCGCAGCTGCTGCAGATGGCGGGATTGGCGCTGGGCGCCTTCGACGGCTGCATCATCTCCAGCGTGGTGCCGCAGTCGATCTTCAACCTGCGCAACCTGGCCCGGCGCTATCTGCACGTGGAGCCGATGGTGATCGGCGAGAACGTCGACCTGGGCATCGCCGTGCGGATCGAGAAGCCGTCCGAGGCGGGGGCCGACCGGCTGGTGAACGCCATCGGGGCGCACATCGTCTATCCCGGGGACCTGATCGTCATCGATTCCGGGACGGCCACCACCTTCGATGTGATCGCCGCGGACGGCGGGATGGAGGGCTGCGCCATCGCGCCCGGGATCAACCTGTCCATGGAGGCGTTGCACCAGGCGGCGGCGAAACTGCCACGGGTGGCGATCCAGCGGCCCAAGGGGAACACCGCCATCGGCAAGGATACCGTGGCGGCCATGCAGTCCGGCGTGTTCTGGGGCTATATCGCCCTGATCGAGGGGCTGGTGGCGCGCATCAAGGCCGAGTGGGGCAGGCCCATGACCGTCATCGGCACCGGCGGGGTGGCCTCGCTGTTCCACGGCGCCACCGATTCCATCGATCACTTCGACCCGGACCTCACGATCCGCGGGATGCTCGAGATTTACCGCCGCAACGCGGCCAAGGGATGAATGGCTAGACCCAGCAAAGACGACGAGCTCGTTTTCCTGCCGCTCGGCGGCTCGAACGAGATCGGGATGAACTTCAACCTGTACGGCTTCGGGCCGGCGCACGACCGCAAGTGGATCGTCGTCGACCTGGGCGTGACGTTCGGCGACCAGACGACGCCGGGCGTCGAGGTGATCCTGCCGGATCCGAGCTACATCGAGCAGTACGCGGACCGCATCCTGGGGATCGTGCTGACCCACGCGCACGAGGACCACATCGGCGCGGTGGCCTGGCTGTGGCCGCGGATGAAGGCGCCGGTGTACGCCACGCCCTTCACCGCCTTCATCCTGCGCGAGAAGCTGCGCGAGGCCGACCTCCTGGACGAGGTGTCGATCACCGAGGTGCCCCTGGGCGGCTCCATCGAGCTGGGCCCGTTCAAGCTTGACCTGATCACCCTGACCCACTCGATCCCGGAGCCGAACGGCCTGGCGATCCGCACGCCGCTGGGCACGATCCTGCACACCGGCGATTGGAAGATCGATCCCGACCCGCTGCTGGGCGGGGTGACGGACGAGGACGCCATCCGCCGCTTAGGGGACGAGGGTGTGCTGGCGATGGTCTGCGATTCAACCAACGTCTTCGTGGACGGCCACGCCGGCTCCGAGGCCGACGTGCGGGTCGCCATGACCAATCTGATCAGCGGGCTGAAGGGCAAGGTGGCGGTGGCCTGTTTCGCGTCCAACGTGGCGCGCATGGACAGCGTGATCCGCGCGGCGGAGGCGGCGGGCCGGCGCGTGTGCCTGGCCGGCCGCTCGATGCACCGCATGGCGGCGGCGGCGAAGTCCGTGGGCCTGATGCAGGACATCCAGCCGTTCCTGGACGACACCGAGGCGCGGCACCTGCCCGAGAACCGGGTCCTCTACCTGTGCACCGGCAGCCAGGGCGAGCCGCGGGCGGCCCTGGCCCGGATCGCCGAGGGGACACATCCGCACGTGAACCTGGGCGCGGGGGACTCCGTGGTGTTCTCCAGCCGGGTGATCCCCGGCAACGAGATCCCGATCCGCAACCTGCAGAACAAGCTGACCGAGCGCGGCGTGCGGCTCTACACCGAGCGCGACCACCCGGGCATCCACGTGAGCGGCCACCCCTGCCGTGACGAGCTGGCCGAAATGTACGCCTGGGCGCGGCCGACGATCTCGGTGCCGACCCACGGCGAGCGCCGTCACCTGATGGAGCACGCCGCCTTCGCGCGCGACCTGCAGGTGCCGCAGCAGGTGACGCCGCGCAACGGCGACATGGTGCGCCTGGCGCCCGGCCGCGCCGAGATCATCGACGAGGTGCCGGCGGGCCGCCTGTTCGTGGACGCCGGCGTGATGACACCGGAGAACGGCGAGGCCCTGCGCGAGCGGCGGCATGCGGCGTTCAACGGCGTGGTGGCGGTGTCGGTCGTTCTGGACGGTCGCGGCAAGATCGCCAGTGGGCCGCAGGTGCGGGCGCTGGGCCTGCCGACCGAGGACGAAGAGCACCTGGACGAGGTGCTGGACGAACTGGCCGACGAGGCGGAAGAGGCGATCAAGCGGCTGAAGGGCGACCAGAAGGAACTGGACGACAGCATCGAGACCGCGATCTCCCGCGCCGTGAAGAAGGCCAGCCAGCGGATCTGGGGCCGCCGGCCCGTCGTCGAGACGACGGTGCTGCGGATCTAGCGGTCAGCGCCGGCGTGGATCACAGGCCGGCGTAGGTCTCCAGAAGGCGGAGTTGAAGGAAGCCTGCGACCAGCAGGGTGTTGCCGGCCCAGGCGACCGTCAGCAACTGGGCGATCATCGTCCAGGGCGTCCTGGACGGCGCGGCGCATCGCCAGACCGAAACCAGCACCCAGGCGGTGTAGACGCTGAAGACCGGGATCAGAATCTGCTGCGTGACGGCGTCGCCGCGGTAGAGCGCGGCGACGAAGGCGGCGATCAGGGCGCTGCTGACCAGCACGCCGTAGCCCCAGAAGACGACGAAGAGGCTTGCGCGCCCCCGCCACGCATCGAGCGGGGTCGGGAAACGCGTCTTGAGGGATTCGGAGCGCACCGCCGGCATTGGACCTCCCAGGCTCTCGCGGCGCGAGGCGGGCCGCTACGCGCCGGCGTTGTTGTTGGTCGCACCCTACCAGCCGATGAGGCGGCCCCACTTGATGATCATCATTTGGCGCGGAAAGGGCCGGCGACCTTGCCGGAGCCCCGACGGGCAGGTTTGATGACTCCCGGCGAGACGCGGAAACCGCGCCGCCTGCGGGCTGACAGGGGAGGCCGCCGGGATGTCCGCGTACAGGGGCGTTCGGATCGTCGATTTCAGCCAGGGCGTGGCGGGGCCGATGGCCGCCATGCTGCTGGGGGATCTCGAGGCAGAGGTGGTGAAGGTCGAGCCGCCCGGCGGCGACCGGATGGCGGGCCACCCCGGCTACCTCGCCTGGAACCGCAACAAGCAGGTGGTGACCCTGGACCTGGAGACGGGCGAGGGGCTGGCGGCGGCGAAGAGACTGGCGGCCGGGGCGGACGTGGCCCTGTTCGACGCCGCGCCGGGGCGGCTGGAGGCGCTGGGACTGGACGGGCCGACCCTGACGGCGGCGCATCCGCACCTGGTCCACGCCTGGATGCCGCCCTACGGGACCACGGGCGCCTGGAGCGACCTGCCGGCGCACCACAGCCTGCTGGCCGGCCTGACGGGCGTGGCGTTTCGCCAAGGCGCCTGGAGCGATGCGCCTGTCCACCTGGTGATCCCCATCTGCTGGTACGCCCAGGCGGTGTTGGGGGCGGGCGCCATCGGGGCCGCGCTGTTCGAGCGTTCACGCAGCGGCCGCGGCCAGGCCCTGACGGTCAGCGGCCTGCATGGGTCGGCGCAAGCCGCGCCGCCGGCCCTGGTGCTGAGCGAGCCGCCACTGCCGCGAGGCACGCCGCCGGGGGCCAACCCGCGCTATCGGCTTTACCAGGGCTCGGACGGGGAATGGTTCTTCCTGGGCACCCTGTTCACCGGCTTCTACCGCAAGGCGTTCGAGGTCCTGGGGCTGGAGGACGCCTTCGAGGCCCTGGAGGCCGACATGCTGGCCGCCCGCGACCTCCTGGAGGGCATGTTCCTCACCCGTACCCGCGACGAATGGCTGGAGGCGCTCAGGGCCAACGACGTGCCGTGCGCGCCGGTGGGTTCCCGTGAGGCCTGGTTCGCCGGGGCAGCGGTGGCGGAGGGGGGCTTGCGGATCGTGCTTCCGCATCCGGAACTGGGCGAGGTGGCGATGCCGGGGCCGCCGGTGAAGTTCAGCGCGACGCCGGCCAGCGTCCGGGCCTTGCCCCAGACGGTCGCCGAACCTCCGGCCTGGCCCGGGAGGAGCGTCGGTCCGGCCCGCGCGGGACCCGCCGGCGGCCCGCTGGCGGGCGTGAAGGTGCTGAACCTGGGGACCGTGATCGCGGGCGCCTACGCCGGGACGATCCTGGCGCAGCTCGGCGCCGACGTGATCAAGATCGAGCCGCGGGAAGCCGACATGTTCCGCTCCGACGGCTCCCAGTTCCTCGCCTACAACCGCGGGACCCGGGGGCTGGGGCTGGACCTCAAGCGCCCGGAGGGCCGGGACCTGTTCCTGGAGCTTGCGCGCGGCGCGGACGTGGTGATCGACAACTACCGGCTGGGCGTGCGCGGGCGCCTCGGCATCGACTTTGCGGCGCTGAAGGCGGTGAACCCGCGGCTCATCTCCTGCTCGATCAACGCCTATGGCGAGACCGGGGCGCGGGCGGCCCTGCCGGGGTTCGACCCGCTGCTGCAGGCCGAGGGCGGGATGATGGCGGCCCAGGGCGGGGACGGCGATCCGATCCTTCACACCATCGCCGTGAACGATATCGCGACGGCGGCGACAGTGGCCTCGGCGGTCGTCGCGGCGCTGAACGCGCGGGAGCGGACCGGGGAGGGCCAGGAGGTGCTGACCAGCCTGATGGCGCAGAGCCTGCTGTTTCAGTCGGGCGAGTTGGTGACCTACGACGGGCGGCCGCCGAACGACCTGGGCGGGGTCGATTGTCCGGGGGTGTCGGCGCTGCACCGCTACTATGCCTGCGCAGACGGTTGGATCGGCCTAGTCGCGGAGACTGCGGCAGAGGCGCAGGCCGTGGGCCGCGTCCTGGGCGTGGAGATCGGCGAGGCGCCGCTGGCCGAACCGCGGGACGGGGCGTTGGCCGAGCGGATCGCCGCGGCGCTGGCGGACTGGATCCGGGCCGAGGCCTTGGCGTCGCTGCGGAGCGCGGGCGTCGCGGCGGCGCCCGTCCTGCGCGGGGGCGAGGCGCTGGAGGACGATTTCCTGGCGCAGAACCGCTTCGTGGAGGGCTGGGACCATCCGCGCCTCGGGCCGATGGTCACGGCCACCGGCTATACGGAGTTCAGCCGCACGCCGGGCGGGTTCCGCCGCCCGACGCCGGACCTGGGCCAGCATTCCGCGGAGGTCTTGGCCGACTACGGGATCGCGCCGGAACGGATCGCCGCGCTGATCGCGGCGGGAGCCGTGTTCTAAGGCCGCACCTCGTGCCGCAACGTGATCTCGCGCGCAGGCCCGCACCGGCGTATAGGCGGGGCATGATCGGGAAACTGAACCACGTGGGCGTCGCCACGCCCTCCATCGAGCAGTCGGTCGCCATGTACCGCGACATGCTGGGCGCCACGAAGATCGGCGAGAAGTTCGCCATGGAGGAGCAGGGCGTCTGGGTCTGTTTCGTCGACCTGCCCAACAGCCAGATCGAGCTGATCGAGCCCTATGGCGAGGCCTCGCCGCTGAAGAACTTCCTGGAGAAGAACCCGGCGGGCGGCCAGCACCACATCTGCTTCGAGGTCGAGAGCATCGAGGCGGCCCGCGACGACATGGTCGCCAAGGGCGCCACTGTGCTGAACGGCGGCAAGCCGCGGATCGGCGCCCACGGCACCCCGGTGATCTTCGTCCACCCGAAGAACATGGGCGGCGTGCTGGTGGAGCTGATGGAAACCCCGAAAGGCGCGCACTGATGGGCCCGTTCACGTCGGTCGCGATCTTCCTGACCATCTGGTGGACGGTGCTGTTCGCCGTGCTGCCCCTGGGCGTGACCAGCCACGCCGAGGCCGGGATCGACAAGGGCGACGGCGGCGATCCGGGCGCGCCGGTCGACCCCAAGCTGAAGAAGAAGTTCCTGACCACGACCGTCGTCGCGGTCGTGCTGTTCGCCATCGTCTGGCTGGTGATCGAGTTCGGCCTGATCACGCTGCCGGACCTGCCGAGCACCTACTGAGGAACCGGAACGCCGCCTCATCGTTGCCAAGGTTCCAGCGGCAAGGCTATCAGGTCGCCTCCTGCTGACCTGAGAGCCCCAGATTCCGATGCGCCTTTCGCGATACTTCATGCCGACCCTTCGCGAGGCGCCCGCCGACGCGCAGATCGTGTCGCACCAGCTGATGCTGCGCGCGGGCCTCATCCGCCAGGAGGCGGCCGGCATCTACGCCTGGCTGCCGCTGGGCCTGAAGGTGCTGAAGAAGATCGAGCAGGTGGTCCGCGAGGAGATGAACCGCGCCGGCGCGGTCGAGATCCTGATGCCGACCCTGCAGCTCGCCGACCTTTGGCGCGAGAGCGGCCGCTACGAGGCCTATGGCGACGAGATGCTGCGCATCAAGGACCGCCACGAGCGGGACCTGCTGTACGGGCCCACGGCGGAGGAGGTCGTGACCGATATATTCCGCAGTTACATCAAGTCCTACAAGGACTTGCCGAAAAATCTTTACAACATCCAGTGGAAGTTCCGCGACGAGCGTCGGCCCCGGTTCGGGGTGATGCGCGGCCGCGAATTCCTGATGAAGGACGCCTATAGCTTCGACATCGACGAGGCGGCGGCGCGCCGGTCATACAACCGGATGTTCCTGGCCTATCTCAACGTCTATGCGCGGCTGGGGCTCAAGGCGATCCCCGTGCGGGCCGACACCGGCCCGATCGGCGGCGACCTCTCCCACGAGTTCATCATCCTGGCCGAGACCGGCGAGAGCGAGGTGTTCGCGCACCGCGACCTGGTCGAGATGGGCGCGCCCGGGCCAGACATCGACTGGGAGGGCGACCTGCAGCCGCTGGTCGACAAGCGGACCCAGCTCTACGCCGCCTCGGACGAGATGCACGATGCGGCCGCCTACGAGGCCCTGCCCGAAGACAAGCGGATGACCGCCCGCGGCATCGAGGTGGGTCACATCTTCTATTTCGGCACGAAGTACTCCGCGCCGATGAAGGCCAACGTCACGGGCCCGGACGGCAAGGACACGCCGGTGCAGATGGGCTCGTACGGCGTGGGCGTGTCGCGCCTGGTGGGCGGGATCATCGAGGCCAGCCACGATGACGCCGGCATCATCTGGCCCGACGCCGTCGCGCCCTTCGGGGCGGCGGTGCTGAACCTGCGCGTCGGCGACGCCGGCTGCGACGCGGTGTGCGAGCAGGCCTACAAGGCACTGAGCGAAGCCGGCCTCGACCCGCTGTACGACGACCGCGACGACCGGCCGGGCGCCAAGTTCGCGGCCACCGACCTCGTGGGCATCCCCTGGCAACTGATCGTCGGGCCCAAGGGCGTGGCGGATGGCGTCGTGGAGCTGAAGCGCCGGGCCGGCGGGGAGCGCCAGACCCTGCCGCTGGATGCGGCGCTCAAGGTCATCACTGGATGAACCAACCCTCCGCCGTCACGGGCGGCCGCGCCGCCCCGTTCGGCCTTTGGGAGCGCATGCTCGCCGGCCGCTACCTGCGGGCCAAGCGGCATCAGGGCGGCGTGGCGCTGATCTCGATCATCTCCTTCGTCGGCATCATGCTGGCGGTGGCGACGCTGATCATCGTCATGTCGGTGATGAACGGATTCCGCAGCGAGCTGCTGGGCCGGATCCTGGGCTTCCAGGGCCACGTGTTCGTGACCGGCGGCGTGCTGGACGGCGCCGAGCGCGACCGGGCGGCGGCGGCGATCCTCAAGGTGCCGGGTGTCACCCAGGCGGCGCCGATCATCGAGGCCCAGGCCATCGCCATCGGGCCCAGCCAGATCACCGGCGCCCTGGTGCGGGGGATCGGGCCGAAGGACCTGCGCGAGACGACGCTGGTCTCGGGCAACATCACCCAGGGTTCGCTGAAGGGCTTCGGCGAGGGGGAATACGGCGGCGACGTGATCGTGCTGGGCGAGCGGCTGGCGCAGCAGCTGGGCGTGCGGCCGGGCGACGCGGTGACCCTGATCTCGCCGGCGGGCGGCGCCACCGCCTTCGGCGGCACCCCGCTGCAGAAGCCCTACACGGTGGGCGCCACGTTCAGCGTGGGAATGAGCCAGTACGACCAGGCCTACATCTACATGCCGCTGGCCCAGGCCCAGCTGTTCTTTGGCCGGGAGGACACGGCGGACGCCATCGAGGTGCGGGTGAGCAACCCCGACCAGGCTGCGAAGCTGAAGGGGCCGATCGCAAAGGCGGTCGGGCCTGCGGCGATCGTCAATGACTGGACGCAGCGCGACAGCTCGTTCTGGGGCGCGCTGAAGGTCGAGCGCAACGTGATGCGGCTGATCCTGATGCTGCTGGTGGCCATCGCGGCCATGAACATCATCTCGGGCCTCGTCATGCTGGTGAAGAACAAGGGCCGGGACATCGCCATCCTGCGGACCATGGGGGCGGGGCAGGGGTCCATCCTGCGCATCTTCTTCATGGCCGGGGCCGGGGTCGGCGCCCTGGGCACGGCGGCGGGCCTGATCATCGGGGTGCTGTTCTGCGCCTACATCGGGCCGATCCAGGGCTTCGTGGAATATGTCACCGGCCAGGCGGTGTTCGCCTCGGACGTCTATTACCTGTCGCGCATCCCGGCCAAGGTGGACTGGGCCGAGGTGGCCCTGATCGTCTCCTGGTCGCTGGGCATGAGCTTCCTGGCCACCCTGCCGCCCTCGTGGCGGGCCTCGCGCCTCGATCCGGTAGAGGCGCTGCGCTATGAGTGAGCCCGTGCTGTCCATCCGCGGGCTGGAGCGGACGTACGTGACCGCCGCGGGCGCGCTGACCGTGCTGCGCGGGGTGGACCTGGACGTGCGGCCCGGAGAGATCGTCGGGCTGATCGGGCCGTCGGGCTCGGGCAAGTCCAGCCTGCTGCACGCGGCAGGCCTGCTGGAACATCCCAACGCCGGCAAGATCTCGATCCAGGGCGTCGACTGCTCGAACCTGGGCGAGCGGGAGCGCACGCGGGTGCGCCTGGCGACCATCGGCTTCGTCTACCAGTTCCACCACCTGCTGCCGGAGTTCTCGGCGCTGGACAACGTGGCCCTGCCGATGATGATCGCCGGCGTCGACCGGAGGATCGCCGGCGAGCGGGCGACGAAGCTTCTGGCGGACCTGGGCCTGAAGGACCGGGTGCATCACCAGCCGGCGCAGCTGTCGGGCGGGGAGCAGCAACGCGTGGCGATCGCCCGGGCCCTGGCCAATTCGCCCCGGCTGCTGCTGGCGGACGAGCCCACGGGCAACCTGGATCCGACGACCTCGGGCGCGGTATTCGAGAACCTCTATGCCTTGGCCAGGAGCCAGGGGGTGGCCGCCGTGGTCGCCACCCACAATCTGGAGCTCGCCAGCCACATGGACCGCGTGTTCGCGCTGAAGGACGGCCACCTGGAAGAGCAGGCGCGCTGACGGGCCCCATGCGCCTGATCGTCGATACCGACACCGCCGGCGACGATGTGTTCTCGCTGATGATCGCCCTGACGCGGCCGGGCGTCAGCGTGGAGGCCATCACCATCGCCCACGGCAACGTCGGCTTCGCCCAGCACGCGGAGAACGCCCTGGCGACGCTGGAGGCGTGCGGGCGGGGCGGGGAGGTTCCGGTCTATCTGGGGGCGGCGCGGCCGCTGAGCCGGACGCCGCTGGCGGCGAGCTATGTGTTCGGGGCCGACGGGATGAGCGACAGCGGCTTTCCGCGCGCCGCCCAGCGGCCCGCGCCGGGTGAGGCGGCGGACCAGATCGTCCGGCGGATCATGGCGGAGCCTGGCGAGATCACCCTGCTGGCCCAGGCGCCGCTGACCAACCTGGCGCTGGCGGTGATGATGGAGCCCCGGATCGCGCAGGCCTGCCGCCATCTCTGGATCATGGGCGGGACGGACAACGGGGTCGGCAACGTGACCCCGGCGGCCGAGTACAACCTCTATGTGGACCCGGAGGCGGCGAAGATCGTGCTGGGGGCCGGGTTCGACGTCTCGATCGTCACCTGGACCGAGACCCTGCGCGATGGCCTGCTGACCCTGGACCAGCTCGGCGAACTGGCGGCGCTGGAGACGCCGCGGTCGCGGTTCTTCATGGCGGTGAACCGCGCCTCGCTGGCCTTCGCGCAGAAGACGCAAGGGCTGGGCGGCAGCCTGCATCCCGACGCCCTGACCTGCGCGCTCGCGCTGGACGAAGCGCTGATCCTGGACGCCGAAATGTGCGCCGTGGACGTGGAAACCAAGGGCGAGCTGACCCGCGGCTACCTCAGCGTCTCGCACCCGATCCTGCCCGACGCCGAGCTCGCCGACCCCGATCTGCCGGGCAAGCCCCCGAACGCCCGGGTGATCAAGTCTGCCGACCGGGCGGGCTTCTTCGCGGCGATGAAGGCGGCCTTGGTCTAGGACGCGGACCACCCGGGGCTGGTGGCTTGATTTTTCGCCGCTTTCCCCCTACATGCGCCGCTCCAATCCACACGCAGGTGTTCGGCTTGGCCGGGGAGACATCCCGTCCTAGTCCGTTCCGGTCCTCTTCGGAGGGTTTGCCTGCGGCGGTCCAACCGGAAGAAAGACGAGACACAGACTATGGCTCTGCCTGAATTCTCCATGCGCCAGCTCCTGGAAGCCGGCGCCCACTTCGGCCACCAGACGCACCGCTGGAACCCGAAGATGGACAAGTACATCTTCGGCTCGCGCTCCAACATCCACATCATCGACCTGTCGCAGTCGATCCCGCTGCTGCACCAAGCGCTGGTGAAGGTGCGCGAAGTCGCCGCCGGCGGCGGCCGCATCCTGTTCGTGGGCACCAAGCGCCAGGCGTCGGAGCCGATCGCCACGGCCGCGCGCCGCTGCGCCCAGTACTATGTGAACCACCGCTGGCTGGGCGGCACGCTCACCAACTGGCGCACCGTGTCGGGCTCGATCGCGCGCCTGCGCGAAGTCGACAGCCTGGTGGCCGGCGAAGGCCAGGGCCGTTCCAAGAAGGAACTGCTGCAGCTGACGCGCGAGCGCGACAAGCTGGAGCTGTCGCTCGGCGGCATCAAGGACATGGGCGGCATCCCCGACCTGATGTTCGTGATCGACACCAACAAGGAAGCGATCGCGATCCAGGAAGCCCGGAAGCTGAACATCCCGGTCATCGCCATCCTGGACACCAACTCGAACCCGGACGGGATCACCTATCCGATCCCCGGCAACGACGACGCCGCCCGTGCGATCCAGCTGTACTGCGACCTGCTGGCCGACGCCGTCCTGGACGGCCTGGCCGCTGGCCAGTCGGCGGCGGGCGTCGACCTGGGCGCTTCGGAGGCTCCCATCGAGCCGACCCTGGCGCGTGAGCTGACGCCGGAAGCTGTGGCCGAGCCCGAGGTCACCGCGCCCGAAGCTGCGGCCCTCGAAGCCGAGATGACCGGCGCCGAAGCTCCCGCGGCGGATGCGGCGAGCGAAGAACAGGCCGGCTGAGCGCCCCGAGCCGTTTCACTCGTGAAAAGGCTCTGATCTGAAGCTTTAGAGAGTGATGGCCGCCAAAACCGCTCACACTTTTGGCTATCACTCTCTAGGGCGCTGAGCTGTCACAAAACCCTGACGGCGGGCCCTCACATGGGGGTCCGTCGTGATTCAACGAGACCTATAAGGAGCTGACCATGGCGGAAATCACCGCTGCGCTGGTCAAGGACCTGCGCGAAAAATCCGGCGCCGGCATGATGGACTGCAAGAAGGCCCTGACGGAGAACGGCGGCGACGTCGAAGCTTCCATGGACTGGCTGCGGACCAAGGGCCTAGCCAAGGCGGCCAAGAAGGCCGACCGCGCCGCCGCCGAGGGCCTGGTGGCCGGCAAGATCGCGGCCGACGGCAAGACCGGCGTGCTGGTCGAGTTCAACGCCGAGACCGACTTCGTCGCCAAGAACGACGGCTTCCAGAACGCCGCCCGCGAATTCGCGGACGTGGCGCTGGCGACCGACGGCGACGTGGAAGCCATCCGCGCCGCCAAGACCTCGAAGGGCGAAGTCGTCCAGGACGCGATCACCAACCTGATCGCAACCATCGGCGAGAACATGCAGCTGCGCCGCTCGGCCAAGCTGTCGGTCTCGCAGGGCGCCGTGTCGCTCTACCTGCACAACGCGCAGGGCGAAGGCGTGGCGCGCATGGGCGTGCTGGTGGCGATGGAAGGCGGCGGCGACGTGGCCAAGCTGCAGGACGTCGGGCGCAAGATCGCCATGCACGTGGCGGCCACCGCGCCGCTCGCGCTGTCGACGGACGAGCTCGATCCCGAGGTCGTGGCCAAGGAGCGCGAGATCCAGACGCAGACGGCGATGGAATCGGGCAAGCCCCGCGAGATCGCCGAGAAGATGGTCGAGGGCCGGATCCGCAAGTGGCAGGAAGAAGTGGTGCTGCTGAAGCAACCCTTCGTCATGAACCCGGACCAGACCATCGAGCAGCTGGTCGCCGAGACCGCCAAGGAAACCGGCGCGCCGGCGGCCCTGAAGGCCTTCGTGCGCTTCGCCCTCGGCGAAGGCGTCGAGAAGGCCCCGGAAGGCGACTTCGCCGCCGAAGTGGCGTCGATGACCGGCAAGGCCTAAGACCTACCGACTGACTCCCAGGGGCGCGGCGCGTTAGACGCACCGCGCCCTTGTTGTATGTTCTCCCAGCTGCTCAGGATAATCGACTCATGGCCGACGCCCCCCGCTACAAGCGCATCCTCCTGAAGCTCTCGGGCGAGGCGGGTGTCGGCGGCGACGGCTTCGGGATCGATCCCAAGACCCTGGGCGCTGTCTGCGAGGAGATCGCCCAGGTCGTGAAGGCCGGCGTGCAGGTCTGCGTGGTCGTGGGCGGGGGCAACATCTTCCGCGGCGCGGCCCTGGCCGAGGCGGGCATGGAACGCGCCAGCGCCGACTACATGGGCATGCTGGCGACGGTGATGAACGCCCTGGCCCTGCAGGCCTCGCTGGAGAAGCTGGGCGTCTATACGCGCGTGCAGTCGGCCATTCCGATGGAAGCGGTGTGCGAGCCCTACATCCGCCGCCGGGCGCTGCGGCACCTGGAAAAGGGACGGGTGGTGATCTTCGCCGCCGGTGTAGGCGCGCCGTTCTTCACCACCGATTCGGGCGCGGCGCTGCGCGCGGCCGAGATGGGCTGCGAGGCGCTGTTCAAGGGCACCAGCGTCGACGGCGTCTACACCGCCGACCCGAAGAAGGACGCCGGAGCCAAGCGCTACGAGACCCTGAGCTATCACGACGTCCTGGCCAACAACCTCAAGGTCATGGACGCCTCCGCGGTCAGCCTGATGCGCGAGAACCATATCCCGATCGTGGTGTTCAACATCCGCGAGCGGGGCAACCTCCTGAAGGTCCTCAACGGCGAAGGCGTCTTCACGACCATCGCCTAGCCGCTAAACTCGGCCCCCAAAGACATTCCCGAGACGGAGACGCCGCCATGGCCACGACCGAAAAGCCCGTGCTTTCGAAGTACAAGGACCGCATGGACAAGGCCGTCGCGGCGCTGCAGGAGGAGTTTGGCTCCCTGCGGACCGGCCGCGCGTCGGTCAGCCTGCTCGACCAGATCCGCGTCGACGCCTACGGCTCGTCCACCCCGCTGAACCAGGTGGGCGCGATCAGCGTCCCCGAGCCGCGCATGATCACCATCAATGTGTGGGACCGGGCCCTGGTGGTGTCGGTGGAAAAGGCGATCCGCGCCTCGGACCTCGGCCTGAACCCCGTGGTCGACGGCACCACGCTGCGCCTGCCGATCCCGCCACTCACCGAAGATCGCCGGAAGGAACTGGCGAAGCTGGCCGGGAAGTACGCCGAGCAGCAGCGGGTGGCCGTGCGCAACGTGCGCCGCGACGCCAACGAAGACTGCCGCAAGGCCCAGAAGGATGGCGTCATCAGCCAGGACGAGGAGAAGCGTTTCGAGGCTGACGTGCAGAAGATCACCGACGAAGCCATCAAGCGCGTGGACGAAGCCTTGAAAACAAAAGAACAAGAGATCATGCACGTTTGACGCCCGCGTAAGGACCAGCGTTCCCTCATGGCCGCCGCCGAGAAGCCACCGTCCGCGGACGCCCCAAGGGATGACCAGGGGCGAGCACCGCCCCTGCACGTCGCGATCGTCATGGATGGCAACGGACGCTGGGCCAAGCAACGCGGCCTGCCGCGGTCGCTGGGCCATCGGGCCGGGGTGGAGGCGCTGAAGCGCACCGTCTCCGCCGCCGCGAAGCTGGGCGTCGGCTCGCTCACGGTCTTCGGCTTCTCCACGGAGAACTGGAGCCGCCCCGCGGCCGAGGTCGCCGAGCTCATGGCGCTGCCCAAGCGCTATTTCGAGACCGACTTGGCCCGCCTGCACCGCGAGGGCGTGCGGGTGCGGGTGATCGGCCGCCGGGACGGACTGTCGAACGACCTCCTCAAGCTGATCGACGACGCGCGCGAGCGGACGAAGGACAACACGGCCTTCAACCTGAACATCGCCTTCAACTACGGCGGCCAGGCCGACATCACCGACGCGGCGCGCCGGTTCGCCGAGGACGTGGCCGCCGGCCTTCGCAGCCCGGGCGACCTCGACGAGGCGCTGTTCGGCAGCCTGCTGGCCACGGCCGGCACGCCACCGCCGGATCTGATCGTGCGGCCGTCGGGCGAGCAGCGGCTCTCCAACTTCCTCCTGTGGGAAGCGGCCTACGCCGAACTGGTGTTCCAGGACGTGCTGTGGCCCGATTACGGCGAGGAACACCTGAAGGCGGCGCTGGCGGAATTCGCCGCGCGGGATCGGCGCTATGGCGCAATCGTTGCCGATGACGTCCTCGCCGCCGGCTAAGCGGTTCGACTGGACCAACCTCGGCCTGCGCGTTGCGTCGGCCGTGGTGCTGGTGCCAGCCGCGCTCGCCGCCGCCTGGTTCGGCGGGTGGCCGTACCTGGTGCTGATCGCTATCGGCGTCGCGTTGCTGGCGATCGAGTGGGGCGGCATGACCGCGCCCGTGGCGCCGACGCGCGTCGCCGCGGCCGTTGCGGCCGCCGTTTTAATCGCTGTTTTCGTGGGTTACCGCGGCGACTTCATCTGGGCCTGGGGCGCCATCGCCCTGACGGCGGCCGGCGCGGCCGTGGTGGCGCGGGGTGTCGCCGAGCGGCCGGCGGACGCCGCGTTCGGGGTGCTCTACATCGCGCCGGCGGCCCTGTGCCTGGTCTGGCTGCGCGACTCCGACAAGCTCATGTCCCACCAGGGGCACTGGTGGATCATGATGCTGTTCGCCGCCACCTGGGCCGCCGACATCGGCGCGTTCGCCGTCGGCAGTACGCTGAAAGGGCCGAAGCTCTGGCCCCGGTTCTCGCCCAACAAGACGTGGTCCGGCTTCATCGGCGGGCTGGCGGCGGCGACGGCGGCGGGCAGCCTGATGGCCGGCATGTCGGTGTTCCAGCTCAACGTCTGGGCCGCCGCGTTCATCGGCCTGGCCGTCGGCCTGGCGACCATGGCCGGAGATCTCTGGGAATCGGCGATCAAGCGCCGCTTCGGGGTGAAGGACTCGGGAGACCTGATCCCGGGCCATGGCGGGTTGCTGGATCGCGTCGATGGGCTGATGTTCGCCGTCGTGGTGATGGCCGCGCTGCGGCTCGCCAACCATTTGGGATGGGGACATTGAGCCTGCCGCGGAAGGTCAGCGTCCTGGGCTCCACGGGATCCATCGGGGTCTCGACCCTGGACCTGTTCGACCAGGCGGGGGTCGAGGTCGAGATGGTCGGCCTGGTGGCGGGCCGCAACGTCGCGCGGCTGGCCGAACAGGCGCTCCGCTGGCGTCCCCAGCTCGCCGTGATCGAGGACGAGGCCCTGCTGCCGGAGCTGCGGGAGCGGCTCAAGGGATCCGGCATCGCGACGGCCGCGGGCGCGCAGGCGGTCAGCGACGTGGCGTCGGCCGACGCCCAGTGGGTGATGTCGGCCATCGTCGGCTTTGCGGGCCTGGCCCCGACCCTTGCCGCAGCGAAGGCCGGCGCGGTCATCGCCCTCGCCAACAAGGAGAGTCTGGTCTGCGCCGGGCCCTCGCTGCTGCGCACCGCCAAGCTGGCCGGGGGCGCCGTGGTGCCGGTGGATTCGGAGCACTCGGCGATCTTCCAGGTCCTGGATCCGCAGGCCGCGGCCCACGTTTCGCGACTGATCCTGACCTCGTCCGGAGGCCCGTTCCGCGACGCCAGCCGCGAGGACATGGCGAAGGCGACGCTCGAACAAGCCCTGGCCCATCCGAACTTCTCGATGGGGGCCAAGATCTCGATCGATTCCGCGACGATGATGAACAAGGGCCTCGAGGTAATCGAGGCCGCCTACCTGTTCTCCATGCCGCCCGAGCGGATCGAGGTCCTGGTCCACCCGCAGCAGATCATCCACAGCCTGGTGGAGTACGCCGACGGCTCGACGCTGGCGCAGCTGGGCCCGCCGGACATGCGCCCGCCCATCGCCTGCGCCTTCGCCTGGCCCGACCGCCTGCCGTGGCCGGCGCCCAAGCTGGACCTGGTCACCGCGGGACCGCTCACGTTCCAGCACCCGGATCCGAAGAAGTTTCCGGCGCTCTCCATCGCCAAGCAGGCGCTGACCGCGGGCGGTCAGGCCCCCGCGGCGATGAATGCGGCGAACGAGCGCGCCGTCTCGGCATTCCTTGACCGGCGCATCCGCTTTCTCGATATCCCCAACGTGGTGGCGGAAACCCTCGAGCGGATGGACCGCAGCCAGACCTTTTCCACCGCCAACGATGCGGTGGAAAGCGCGCGCGAAACCGATGCTGCGGCCCGCCGCACGGCCGACGAAGTCGTAAGCGGGCTTTTTGCCGCCTGATGGAGTAGAAGCGCCCTCATGCAATTGGTGCAGAACGTTCTGCTCTACGTCATCCCGTTCCTTCTGGTGATCGGGGTGGTCATCACCGTCCACGAGCTTGGACACTTCCTGGCGGCCAAGGCCCTGGGGACCAAGATCGACCGCTTTGCGATCGGGTTCGGCCGGTCGATCGCCGCCTGGACCGACAAGTCCGGCGTCGAATGGCGGCTGGGCTGGCTGCCGATCGGCGGCTACGTGCGCTTCGCCGGCGACGACAACGCCGCCAGCATCCCCGACGCGAACGACCTGGCCGAGATGCGGCGCAAGCTCATCGACGAGGGCAGGGGCGCCGAGATCCAGCGCTACTTCCATTTCAAGCCCATCTGGCAGCGGGCAGTCATCGTCGCCGCCGGCCCGATCGCCAACTTCCTGCTGGCCATCGTGGTCTTCGCCACCCTGCTGATGGCGTTCGGCGAGCCGGTGAGCTCGACGCGCGTGGACAGCGTCGTCGCCGGCAGCCCCGCCGAGCAGGCGGGCTTCCGCAAGGGCGACGTGATTCTCACCGTGAACGGGCGCGAGGTCGAGAGCTTCCAGGCCCTGACCGAGAAGATCATCCTCAGCTCGGACACGCCGCTGAACTTCGTCGTGCGGCGCGGGGAGGCGGAGGTGGCCATCGTCGCCACGCCGCGGCGCGGCCCGGTCGTGGACCAACTGGGCAAGACCCACATGCTGGGCAAGCTTGGCCTGGGACACGAGAATCGGCCCGGCGACGTGAGCTTCCGGCGCTACAATTTCCCTGAGGCGGTGGCCGGCGGCGTCGAGCGGACGGTGACGACCATCACGCGGACCGTCGTCTACATCGGCCGCCTGATCGGCGGGCGCGAAAAGGCGGACCAACTGGCCGGCCCGCTGGGCATGGCCCAGCTTTCGGGCGACCTGACCAAGCGCGCGGCGGCTGAGTCGCCCGATGCCGGCACGTTCGTGCTGAATGGCCTGCTGACGATCTTTCAGCTGATCGGCGTGATCTCGGTGGGCATCGGATTCATGAACCTGCTGCCGGTTCCGGTGCTGGATGGGGGCCATCTCGTGTTCTACGCATACGAGGCGGTCGCGCGGCGCCCTCTTGCCGCCAAGGTTCAGGCCACAGGATACAGGGTGGGTCTTGCGCTTGTTCTCAGTTTGATGTTGTTCGCCACCTGGAACGATTTGCAGCGCCTGCGTGTGTTCAATCTGTTCGGCGGCCTATTCTCTTAGGCCCGTTCGTCCCTCAAACGGCTGATTCGATGCTTAGAACCCGCGCCTCCCGCGCCGCGCTTGCCTCCGGTCTTGCCCTGCTTCTGGGGACAACCGCTCTTGTCGCGCCTGGCGTGGCTGCGGCCCAACAGACGCAAGGGGGCGTGGTGCAGCGCATCCTCGTCCAGGGCAACGAGCGGATCGAGCCGTCGACCGTGATCTCCTATCTGCCGGTCGGACCTGGCGAGCCGGTCGACGCGGCCAAGCTCGACCTGGCCATCAAGGCCCTGTTCCGCACCGACCTGTTCTCGGATGTCTCGGTCAACTTCCAGAACGGCGACCTGATCGTCACCGTGGTCGAGAACCCGATCATCAACCGGGTGATCTTCGAGGGGAACAAGGGGCTCAAGGAGGACAAGCTGCGCGACGAGGTGACCGTGCGTCCGCGCGGCATCTTCACCCGCGCCAAGGTCCAGGGCGACGTGCAGCGGATCGTCGAGCTCTACCGGCGCTCAGGCCGGATCTCGGCCAATGTGACGCCGCAGATCATCGAGCTGCCCCAGAAGCGAGTGGACCTGATCTTCAAGATCGAGGAGGGGCCCAAGAGCGGGATCCTCTCGGTCAACTTCCTGGGCAACAAGGCGTTCTCGGACAACGACCTGCGCGACGTGGTCGTCACCGAGGAGACGCGCTGGTTCAAGTTCTTCTCCAGCAACGCCAACTACGACCCCGACCGGCTGGAATACGACAAGGAGCAGCTGCGCAAGCACTACCGCAACCGCGGCTACTACGACTTCCGGGTCACCTCGGCGGTGGCCGAGCTGGCGCCCGACAAGAACGGCTTCGTCGTCACCTACAACGTCGATGAAGGGCCCCGGTACAAGTTCGGCAAGGTGACCGTCGAAACCGAGCTGCAGAAGCTCGACAAGGAGGTCCTGACCGCGCTGATCCCGATCCGCAGCGGGCAGGAGTACCAGGACGAGTCGATCGAGACGGCCACCGACGCCCTGACCTTCGCGGCGGGCGCCGCAGGCTTCGCGTTCGTCGACGTGCGGCCGCGCTACACCCCGGACCGCGACAAGGGGACCGTGGACGTCACCTTCCAGGTCCGCGAGGGCCCGCGGGTCTACGTCGACCGCATCGATATCGTCGGCAACACCCAGACGCTGGACTACGTGATCCGCCGCGAGATGAGCGTGGTTGAAGGCGACGCCTACAACCGCGCCCTGGTCGACCGGTCGCGGCGCCAGATCCGGGCCCTGGGCTACTTCAAGGAAGTCGATATCAGCGAAGTGCCGGGCTCCGCGCCCGACCGCACCGCGCTGCAGGTGAAGGTCGAAGAGCAGCCGACCGGCGAGCTCTCGTTCAGCGCCGGCTACTCGTCCGTCGACCAGCTCGTGCTGGATCTCGGCATCTCGCAGCGCAACTTCCGGGGCCGCGGCCAGGATGTCCGCGCGCGGGTGTCGGTGGGTTCGCTGCGCCAGCAGCTGGACTTCTCCTTCACCGAGCCGCGCTTCCTCAACCGCGATGTGGCGGCGGGTATCGACCTCTACGGCTACCGCTACGACCTGTCGGAGTACTCCGCCTACAAGACCACGACCTACGGCACGACGTTCCGGGCCAACTTCCCGCTCAGCATCGATGCCCGCGGCGCCGTGCGATACACGCTGCGCCAGGACGAGATCGAGATCGACGACTTCTACTGCGACCCCACCTCGGGGGCGATCATCTCGCGGGCGTTCTGCGACCAGGTTGGCACCTTCCTCACCTCGCTGGTGGGTTATGGCGCGCGCCTCGACCGCCGGAACGACTACCTGAACCCGACGCGCGGGTTCTACGTGGACTTCAACCAGGACGTGGCGGGTCTCGGCGGCGACGTGAACTTCGTGCGCACCGACCTGGAAACCGGCTGGTTCCATGGGTTCAACAAGGACTTCATCCTCTCGGTGACCGGCTCGGCCGGCTACGTGGTCGGGTGGGCCGGGGACAAGGTCCGGATCAACGACCGCTACTACAAAGGCGGCCTGAACTTCCGCGGCTTCGAGACCGCCGGTATCGGTCCGCGCGACACGTCGACGACCCAGGCGGACGCCCTGGGGGGCAAGATGTACGCCATCGGCACCGTCGAACTGACCGTGCCGACCTTCCTGCCCGAGCAATACGGGATCAAGGCGGCGCTGTTCAGCGACTTCGGCACGCTGGGTAAGCTCGACAAGGAAGACAAGGTCTACCAGGCCGGCGACGTCGACTGCCTGCAGCCGTCGATCATCAGCCCGACCGATCCGACGCAGACGATTCCGAACTTCGCCACGCCGGGGACGCGGAACACCTGTATTCGGGACGACCTCTCGCTCCGGGCCTCGGCCGGCATCAGCGTCTTCTGGAAGTCGCCCATGGGGCCGATCCGCTTCGACTTCAGCCGCGTTTTGGCCAAGGAAGATTACGACAAGGAAGAAACCTTCCGGTTCTCCACTTCAACCAGGTTCTAAGCAAAATGACTTTCAAGACCTTCGCCGTGGCCGGCTGCGCCATGGCTCTCGCGCTCTCGGGCGCGGCTCCCGCCTTCGCTCAGCAGCCCGCCGCCGCGCCGGCCGCGCCCGCGGCGCCGGCCGTGACCCACGGCGCCCCGACGCCGGGCCTGTGCATCGTCTCGGTCGAAAACGCCATCGGCGCCTCGACGGTCGGCAAGTACGTCAACACCCGCCTTCAGCAGCTGGTCGCCCAGGTGAACGCGGAGCTCAACGCCGAGAAGACCGGCATCGACAACGACGCCAAGGCGCTCGACGGCCAGCGCGCCACGCTGGACCAGAACACCCTGGAACAGCGCGCGGCCGCCCTGCAGGTGCGCGCCAACGCCCTGCAGCGCAAGGCGCAGCAGCGTGACCGCGAGATCCAGGCGACCGAGCAGAAGGCGATCAACCGGGTCGGCACCGAGATGGAGCCGCTGATCCGGCAGGCCTATCAGCAGAAGCAGTGCTCGATGCTGATCAACCGCAACTCGATCATCCTGGGCAACCCGGCCTCGGACATCACCCCGCAGGTGGTTACGGCGCTGAACGCCAAGATCACCCAGTTCGCCTTCGATCGCGAACGGCTCGACGCGCC
>NZ_MHXN01000031.1:63284-75220 GCF_001824475.1 Phenylobacterium sp. RIFCSPHIGHO2_01_FULL_69_31
AGTCCGCTTAAAAGCGATTCATGCCCGACCCGCGCTTCTTCGAAGATCTCGGCCCGGTCCGTCTCGGGGAGCTCGCGACCCTGACCGGGGCCGTGCTCGTCGACCCGGGACAGGGCGAGCGCCGCGTCGACCGCGTCGCCGTGCTGGCCCAGGCCGGCCCCGAGACCATCAGCTTCCTGGCCGACCGCCGCTACGCCGCCCAGCTTGCGGAGGCCAGGCCGGGCGCGTGCTTCCTGCCGCCGGGTCTCGAGGCGCTGGCGCCCGAGGGCTGCGCCGTCCTCACCACTGCCAATCCGCAGGCGGCCTATGCCCTGGCTGCACAGCGCCTTCACCGCCCGAGGCCGGCAGGGACCCAGGCGATCGCCGCGGATGCCGCGCTCGAGAGCGGCGTCGTGCTGGCCCCCGGGGTGGTCGTCGGTCCCGCTGCGCAGATCGGCCGGGGCACGCGGATCGGCGCCAATACGGTGATCGGCCCGGGCGTGGCCATCGGCCGGGATTGCGACATCGCCCCCAACGTGACCATCGGGTTCGCCCTGATCGGCGACCGGGTGAAGATCCTGTCCGGCGCGCGCATCGGTGAGCCGGGCTTCGGCGCCACCGCGGGCCCGAAGGGCCTGATCGACATTCCCCAACTGGGCCGGGTGATCATCCAGGATGGGGTCTCCATTGGCGCCAACACGACGATCGACCGGGGGGCGTTCGACGACACGGCGATCGGCGAGAACACCAAGATCGACAACCTAGTGCAGATTGCCCACAACGTCCGGGTCGGGCGGAACTGCGTCATGGCGGCCCATACCGGCATCTCCGGCAGCGTGGCGATCGGGGACGGCGCCCAGTTCGGCGGCCGGGCCGGCGTGGCCGACCATGTGACCATCGGCGCGGGCGCCCGGGTCGGCGCAGCGGCGGGCGTGATGAAGGACATTCCGGCGGGGGAGACGTGGGGCGGCATGCCCGCGCGCCCGATCCGCCATTGGCTTAAGGAAACCGCGTGGCTCGCCCGCATGGCGCACCGGCGGGCCGGAGGAGAAGCATGACGCGCAAGGCGCCGGCGGGGACCGACCCCACCGTGATCGACATCACCGAGGTGCTGGCGCGGATCCCGCACCGCTTCCCCATGCTGCTCGTGGACCGCTGCGAGGAATACAAGCAGAACGAGTCCATCGTCGGCATCAAGTGCGTGACCGTGAACGAGCCCTTCTTCCAGGGCCACTTCCCGGACTATCCAGTGATGCCGGGCGTGCTGCTGATCGAGGCCATGGCCCAGACCGGCGCGGTGCTGATGTCCAAGTCGCTCGAGGTCGACACGGCCGGCAAGGCGATCTTCTTCATGTCCGCCGACAACTGCCGGTTCCGCCAGCCGGTGCGGCCGGGCGATGTGGTCCGGATGCCGGTGCGGGTGGTTCGCCACCGGGGCGACGTGTTCAAGTTCGCGGGCCAGTGCCTCGTGGGCGACAAGGTGGCCGCCGAGTGCGAGTTCGCCGCCATGGTCGTGGAGACCTGAAGCCTTGGCCGTCGAGATCCATCCCACCGCGCTGGTCGCCAAAGGCGCGGAACTGGCCGACGGAGTCACCGTCGGGCCGTTCTCCATCATTGGCGAACATGTGCGGATCGGCGCCCGAACCCAGATCCTGTCGCATGTGGTGATCGAGAACCACACGACGATCGGCGAGGACTGCTCGGTGCGGAACTTCGCCAACCTGGGCGGGCCGCCGCACCACACCGGCTACAAGGGCGAACCCACCGAGCTCGTGATCGGCGACCGCAACAAGCTGTGGGAGCACGTGACGATGCACATCGGCACCCCCGACGGCGGCGGAGTGACCCGGGTCGGCGACAACGGCATGTTCATGGCCACCAGCCACGTGGGCCACGACTGCACCGTGGGCGACAACGTGATCCTGGCGCATTCGGCGACCCTGGGCGGCCATGTCCACGTCGGGGATTTCGTGATGGTGAGCGGCCTGGCGGCGGTGCACCAATATTGCCGGGTCGGCCGGTACTCGTTCATCGGCGGCCTAGCCGCGGTGACCAAGGACGTGATCCCCTACGGCCTGGTGTGGGGCAACCACGCCCACCTCGAGGGGCTGAATCTCGTCGGCCTCAAGCGGCGCAATTTCGGCCGCGAGACGATCGGCGAGCTGCGTTCGGCCTATCGGCTGCTGTTCGCCGAAGAGGGCACGTTCCAGGAGCGGATCGAAGACACCAGCGCCACCTTCGGCCACAGCGCGCCGGTGATGGAGATCATCGACTTCATCCGCGCCGACGCCAGCCGCCCGCTCTGCCTGCCCGAGCGGGACGTCTAGTGAACAAGCTGGGGCTGATCGCCGGCGGCGGCAGCCTGCCGGTGGAGATCGCTCAGCACTGCGAGCGGTCGGGACGGCCGCTGTTCGTGATCCGCCTGAAGGGCTTCGCGGGGACCGACCTGTCGCCCTACGCCGGCGCCGAGGTGGGCCTGGCCGAAATCGGCAAGTGCATGAAGGCGCTGAAGCGCGCCGGCTGCCGCTCGATCTGCCTGGCCGGCAATGTGGCGCGGCCGGACTTCACCAGCCTGGTCCCGGACCTGCGCGGGCTCATGCTGCTGCCGAAGGTGGTGGCGGGGGCCCGGAAGGGCGACGACGCGCTTCTGCGGGTGCTGGTCGGTGAGTTCGAGCGGGAAGGCTTCCAGGTGGAAGGCGCTCACGACGTCATGGAAGACCTGACCCTGGCGGCGGGCCCGCTGGGCGCCCACCGGCCGTCCGAAGACGACCTGGCCGACGCGCGGCGCGCCCTGCACGTCGCCCGCGCGATCGGCGCGCTGGACGTCGGCCAGGCGGCAGTTGTCTCGCACGGCCTGGTGCTGGCCGTGGAGGCCCAGGAAGGCACCGATGCGCTGCTGAAGCGCGTTGCCGAGTTGCCGGCGCACCTGAAGGGCCGCGCGGGCGCGGGGCAGGGGGTGCTGGCCAAGGCGCCCAAGCCGATCCAGGAGACCCGCGTCGATCTGCCCGCCATCGGACTGGCCACGGTCCAAGGCGTCGCCCGCGCGGGCCTGGCGGGGATCGTGGGCGAGGCGGGGCGACTCCTGGTGCTGGACCGCGAGGCGACGATCGCGCTCGCAGACGAGCTGGGCGTGTTCATCCTGGGCGTGGAGCCGGACGCGCCGTGACCGGACGGCCGCTCACCGTGATGCTGGTGGCGGCCGAGGCCTCGGGTGACGACCGGGGCGCCGCCCTGGCGCGGGCCCTGAAGCGCAGGCTGGGGGACGGCGTGCGCCTGGTGGGCGTCGGCGGCGCACGGATGCGGGCCGAGGGCGTCGAGAGCCCGTTCGACATCGCCGAGCTTTCGATCTTCGGCTTGCTGGAGGGCCTGCTCGCCTATCCCAAGGTCGTCCGGCGCGCCGACGAGACCGCGGCGCTCGCGGCGCGGGAAGCCCCGGACGTGGCCGTGCTCATCGACTCCTGGGGGTTCACCCTGCGCGTGGCCCAGCGGCTGCGCCGACAGGCGCCGAACCTGCCGATCGTGAAGTATGTGGCGCCCCAGGTCTGGGCCTCGCGCCCCGGGCGCGCCAGGACCGCGGCGCAGTGGTTCGACCTGCTGCTGACCATCCATGGCTTCGATGCGCCGGCGTTCGAAAGGGAAGGGCTGAAGACCGTGCTCGTCGGCGACGCTACCTTGGCCATGGACTTCGGCGCCGCAGACCCGGCGCGGCTCAAGGCCGCCATCGGCGCGGCGCCTGACGATCCCATTCTGCTCGTCCTGCCCGGCAGCCGCCCGTCCGAGATCGAGCGCGTCCTGCCGCCGTTCGAGGAGGCGGTGCACCGGCTCAAGGCCGAGCGTCCGGGTCTCCACATCGTCGTGCCCGCCGCGCCGACGGTGGCCGATCTGGTGAAGGCCCGTGTCGCCGGCTGGCCGCATCGGGCCCATGTGGTGGAAGGCGAGTCCGCCAAACGCGACGCCATGAAGGCCGCGACGGTGGCCTTGGCCTGTTCCGGCACGGTGACCACGGAGCTGGCGGTGGCCGGATGCCCCATGGTCGTGGGCTACCGTCTGGCTCCGGTGACCTATGCGATCCTGAAGCGGCTGATCCGCACGAAGTTCGTCACCCTGTTCAACATCGCCGCCCAGGACTTCGTCGCCCCCGAGCTTATCCAGGACGCATGCAACGGCGAGGCGCTGGCGCAGGAGGTGGCCCTGCGCCTCGACGACAAGGCGCTGCGCGAGCGTCAGGCGATGCGGCAGACCGAGGCCTTGCTCAAGATGGGCCGCGGCGGCCCGGACCCGAGCGAGGCCGCCGCGGACGCGATCCTGGGTCTGGTCGCGCGTTACGCCGGCGTCAGCGGCGCGGTGGCTCGCGCGTAGGGCAGGAGGTGCTCCCGGGCCGTCGCGGCGGGCGTCACCCGGAAGGTCTCCACCTCCACGATCCTGGGGCGCCGGAATTCGATGCCGAGGGCGCCGCAAGCCGGCTCGATCCGCTCGGCGATGTAGCGCTCCAGCGCGGCGCGATCCTCCCAGATATCGACCGTGACGAAGCCGGGCCCTTCAGGGCCGTAGGCGTGCACCAGGGCGCCCTGCGGCGCGGCGTCCAGGGGCACACGCGCCCGGAACTCGTTGTAGAGCTGCGACGAGACGTCGGGACGCTCGTAGATGGCCATGACCGTCATGGCAGGCCTCCTTGAATGGCCGGGCCGGCATGGCGCGGCCCGACCATCCTTAGGAGTCGTGCGCGAAAGCGCAACTGTTGCGAGAACGTCGTTCTCGGCTTAGCGCTTGTCGACGGCCGTGTAGCTGCGGAGCGGAGCGCCCGTGTAGATCTGGCGCGGACGGCCGATCTTCTGCGAGGGATCCTCGATCATCTCCTTCCACTGCGCGATCCAGCCCACGGTGCGGGCCAGGGCGAACAGCACCGTGAACATCTCGGGCGGGAAGCCCAGGGCGCGCAGGGTGATGCCGGAGTAGAAGTCGACGTTCGGGTAGAGCTTGCGCTCGATGAAGAACTCGTCGCTGAGGGCGATCTTCTCGAGCTCCATGGCGACCTTCAGCAGCGGATCATCGCCGTGGCCAACTTCGCCCAGGACCTCGTGGCAGGTCTTCTGCATGACCTTCGCGCGCGGGTCGTAGTTCTTGTACACCCGGTGGCCGAAACCCATCAGCAGGCGCTCGCGGTTCTTCACCCCCTGGACGAACTCGGGGATGCGGTCCACCGAGCCGATTTCGGCCAGCATGTTCAGCGCTTCTTCGTTCGCGCCGCCGTGCTTGGGGCCCCACAGCGAGGCGATGCCCGCCGCGATACAGGCGAACGGGTTGGCGCCCGACGAGCCCGCCAGGCGGACCGTGGACGTGGACGCGTTCTGCTCGTGGTCGGCGTGCAGGATGAAGATGCGGTCCATGGCCTTGGTCAGGACCGGGTTGGGCTTCCAGTCCTCGGCCGGGACCGAGAAGCACATGCGCAGGAAGTTCTCGGCGTAGGAGAGGTCGTTGCGCGGGTACACGAACGGCTGGCCGCGCGAGTACTTGAACGCCCGCGCCGCGATCGTCGGCATCTTGGCGATCATCCGGTGGGCGGAGATCATCCGCTGCTCGGGATCATCGACGTTGGTGCTGTCGTGATAGAAGGCCGACAGCGCGCCGACCGCGCCCACCATGATCGCCATCGGGTGAGCATCCCGGCGGAAGCCCTGGAAAAAGCGATCGAACTGCTCGTGCAGCATCGTGTGGTAGGTGATGTTCTTGTCGAACTCGGCGAACTCGGCGGCCTTCGGGAGCTCGCCGTGCAGTAGCAGATAGCAGACCTCGAGGAAGCTCGACTGCTCGGCCAGTTCGTCGATCGGGTAGCCGCGGTGCAGCAGCACGCCCTTGTCGCCGTCGATGAACGTGATCTTGCTCTCGCAGGACGCCGTGGAGGTGAAGCCCGGGTCGTACGTGAAGACGTCGGCTTCCGCGTAGAGCTTGCGGATGTCGATGACGGCCGGGCCGTCGGTGCCGCGCTGAACCGGGAGGCTCACCGACTTGCCGTCGATTTCGAACTTCGCCGTATCGGCCATGGAACCCCCTTCGCGGCTGCGAGATGAAACAAGTGTTGGGCGCTTATACCTCTTTACGTGCCGAGCGAAAGCGCATCGTCGATCCGGCCCAGGCTCTCGTCGCGGCCCAGGGCCGTCATGGCTCCGGCGAGGTCCGGCGCCGAGGCTCCGCCCGAGAGGACGGACCGTAGCTGAGGCCCGAACTTGCCGAGACCGACACCCTCGGCTTCCGCAAAGGCGCGGAGCGCGTCCTCCAGCGGCGACACGTTCCAGTCCGCCACGTTCGCAAGCGCAGCGCGCAGGCGGGCGAAGCGGCCGTGCATGTCGTCCTCGGCCAGCTGGGCGCGGGTCTTTTCGGGCAGCTCCAGCGGGCGGGTCTTGAGCGCGAACAGGACCGCGTCGGCGAGCTCCAGCGTGGTCTTGGCGCCGTCGCGGACGAAGGGGATCGTGCGCGCGATCAGGGTCTCGTCGCCCTGGCGCAGCTTCACGTCCCGGCTCTTGAGGATCTTGACCACCAGCACCGCGAGGCGGACCGGATCGGCCTGGCGGATGTAGTGGTTGTTGATGTGGTTCAGCTTCGCCCAGTCGAGGCGGGCCGGGGCGCTGACCACGTCGATCACGTCGAACCAGGCGATGGCCTGCTCGTCCGAGAAGATCTCGTCGTCGCCGTGGCCCCAGCCCAGCTTGGCCAGGTAGTTGCGCATGGTTTCCGGCAGGTAGCCCATCTCGTCGAACTCGCTGACGGCCTGGGCGCCGTGGCGCTTGGACAGCTTCGCCCCGTCCGGGCCGTGGATGAGCGGCAGGTGCGCCCAGACCGGGACCTCCCACTCCATCGCCTGGTAGATGATCGTCTGGCGCGCGGCGTTGTTGAGGTGGTCGTCGCCGCGGATCACGTGGGTGATGCCCATGTCGTGGTCGTCCACGACGACGGCCAGGTTGTAGGTCGGGTTGCCGTCCGAGCGGAGCAGGATGAGATCGTCCAGGCTCGCGTTCTGGAACTTCACGTCGCCCTTCACGGCGTCGGCCACGACGGTCTCGCCTTCGAGCGGGCTCTTCAGGCGCACGGCGTAGGGGCGATCCGGCCAGGTGGCGGGGTCGGCGTCGCGCCAGGGCGAGCGGACCACGCGGCCCTCGGCGCGTGCGGCCTCGCGCTCGGCGTCCAGCTCCTCGGCAGTCATGTAGTCGCGGTAGGCGCGGCCCCGCTCCAGCATCTCGGCCACCGCCTCGCGGTGCCGGTCGGCCCGGGCGAACTGGAACACCGGCGGCTCGTCCGCCTCCAGGCCCAGCCACCGCAGGCCCTCGAAGATGACCTCGACATTGGCCTCGGTGGAGCGTTCGCGGTCGGTGTCCTCGATGCGGACGAGGAACTGGCCGCCCCGATGGCGCGCGTAGAGCCAGTTGAAGAGCGCGGTGCGCGCCGTGCCGATGTGCATCATGCCGGTCGGCGAGGGGGCGATGCGGGTGCGGACGGGTCGGCTGGTCATGGTGCTCGGAGATCGTTCAATGCGGAGAGACGCCCCCGCGAGGGGGCGCCTCTTAGCACGTCGATCTGAGTGGTGTCAGGCCGTGGCGGCCGCGACCGCGCGGCGGCGACGCAGCGCGGCGCCGGCCAGGCCGAAGCCGCCGATCATCAGGGCCCACGTGCCCGGCTCCGGAACGGCGGCCACCGAGATCGAGCCGAGGCGGTAGCCGTCGGCCGAGTCGTTGTTGTTGCCGAACCAGAACTCCTTGTAGCGGCCGGTGTTGAGCGACACGCTGTAGACCTGGTCGTCGCCCGTGCCGCTGAGCCAGGCGCCGCTGACGCCGCCGATGCCCATGCTCGTGCCCGGGCCGTCGAAGATGCCGCCGTAGCCCAGATGCTCCAGCTTGCCGTCCATGGTCACGCCATAGAGTTTCAGGGTGTCGTTGCTGTCGACGCGGTCGAAGGTGGCGGTCACCAGCGACACGCCCTCGGAGACCACGATGCGCAGGATCTCGTTGGTGCCATCGGCGTCGACCTGATTGCACTGGTTGCCGGCTTCGCCGGGCCAGCAGACGCCGATGCCCGTGGCCTCGCGGCGGATCTGCTTCGGGGTGAGGGCGGCCAGCACCGTGGCCGCGTCCTGGCCGTCCATGAGGCTCTGGAACGAGGCCGGGCTGGAGGCGAAGCTGTAGCCGGTGGCCGCAACCGTGATGCCCGACTGGGTCTGGCTGAGCGCGACGCCGGTGGCCAGGGTGGTGTTCGAACCCCCGAAATTGAACGTGACCGCGGCAGAGGCCGGTGCGGCGAGGGCGAGAGCTGCGGCGGCGGCCGCGGCGATTGTAGCGAAACGGAACATGTTCTTATCCCCACGAAGCCGACATGGCCTCTCCGCGCCGATTGCTGCAATCTGGGGGCCGGTGCGGGGGTGAGTGCAGTTTGAGCGTGGGGAGTTCCGAGGCGGCGATCGGGGGCGGGGCGTTGGGGCGTCCCATGCGCCTGGGCGGATGGCTGGCCGACCAGGCGGCGGCGCAGGCCGACCGCTGGACCCTCTGGACGCCCGTGGCGTTCGGCGCGGGGTGCGCGGCGTACTTCGGCCTGTCCCGCGAGCCGCTGGTGTGGGTCGCCTGGTTGCTGTTGGCGGTCGCCGCCGGCCTGCTCGTCGCCACGCGATGGAGCGTCTGGCGCATCACCACGCTCGTGCTCGTTCTGAGCGCCTGCGCGGCCAGCGGTTTTGCGGTCGCCAAGCTGCGGGCCGAGGCCGTGAAGGCGCCCGTCGCCCAGGCGGGAGCCCGGCCGCAGGCGATCGAGGCCTGGGTCGTGGATATCGCCGCGCCCGGCGAGAGCGGCCAGCGGCTGCTGCTGGCGCCGATACGGGTCGGCGACTGGCCCGCGGAGGCGACGCCCATCCGCGCCCGGGTGACCCTTCGGCCGGGCATGCCGCTGCCGGCGCCCGGCGAAGCGGTGAGCCTTCTGGCCATCGTCAATCCCCCGCCGCCGCCCGCCAGCCCCGGCTCGTACGACTTTGCCCGCGACGCCTATTTCGAGAGCGTGGGCGCCGTAGGCCTTGCGCTGCGCGAGCCCGAAGTATTCGCCCCGGGCGTGACGGCTCCCTGGCGTATGCGTGCGGCGATGGCGGTGAACGCCACCCGGTGGGCGCTCACCCTGAGGATCGTCGAGGCGCTGGGGCCGGAGACGGGCGGGCTGGCCGCCGCCATGACGACCGGACACGAGGCGTTCATCCCGCGTGAGCAGGTCGAGAACCTGCGGGCGGCGGGCCTTGCGCACATCATCTCCATCAGCGGCCTGCACATGGCGATCGTCGGCGGCTTTGCCTTCGCCTTCGCCCGGCTCGCGGTGGCCGCCTGGCCGTGGCTGGCGCTGCGCGTGCCGGGCAAGAAGCTGGCGGCGCTGTTCGGCCTGGCCGCCGTGGGCGGCTACCTCGTCCTTTCCGGCGCGCCGCCGCCGGCCGAGCGCGCCGCGATCACCGCCTCGGTGGCGTTCGCCGCGATCCTCGTGGACCGCCAGGCGATCAGCCTGCACGCCCTGGCTCTCGCCGCGATGGGGGTGCTGCTGCTGCAGCCCGAGGCGGTGACCGAGCCGGGCTTCCAGATGTCGTTCGTCGCCACCGCGGCCCTCGTGGCCCTGGCCGAGATCTGGCCGCGGCCGGTGAAGGAGATCGACGTCCCCTGGCCGATCCGCGCGGTCCAGGGCGCGGCCACCTGGACGCTCGCCAGCATCGCGGTCAGCTTCGTCGCCGGCCTGGCGACGGGGCCGTTCGCGATCCAGCACTTCAACCGGGTCTCGACCTGGGGCCTGTTCGCCAACCTCGCGGTGGCGCCGATCTCGTCCTTCCTGATGATGCCGGGCCTGGCGCTGGGGGCCGCGCTGACCCCGCTGGGCCTGGGCCAGGCGCCGCTGGAGGTGGCGGGCTGGTCGATCGGGCTGATGAACCAGGTGGCGGCCTGGGCGGCCGCGGCGCCGCACGCTCAGATCGTCATCGCCAGCGCGCCCGACTGGGTGCTGCCAGTGAGCTTCCTGGGCCTCCTGTTCGTGTGCCTCTGGAGCGGGCCCCTCCGATGGGCCGGCCTGCCGTTGGCGCTGGCGATCCTCTGGGCGCCCAGGCCGCCGCCGCCGGACGTATGGATCTCGGCCGACGGCGCCGCCGTGGCGGTCCGCGAGGCGCGTGAGGCGGTGCTGTTGCGGCCGGACGTGAAGCTGTTCGGCGCGGAGCTGTGGGCCCGCCGGCGGGGGCTGACGCCGCTGATCGACGAGGCCGAGCGCGACGCCCGGTTCGACTGCGATCACTGGAGCTGCGCCCCCCGGCCGGAAGCGCCTGTCTCGCTGGCCGCGGCCTGGAACCTGAAGCGGCCGCTGAAGCCGGGTCGCCTGGAGGCGCTCTGCGCGGGGGCGGACGTGGTGGTCCTGCGGAACGCCATTCGACCGGAGAGCTGCGCTGCGCCCCTGGTGCTCACCGGCGAGGATTTCGCCCGTGGCGGATCGGCCGAACTCTACCGGGAGGCCGGCGGCTGGCGGGTCGCCTGGGCGCAGGATCTGCGCGGGCGCCGCCCCTGGACCTGGGGCTACGACCCGCGCTGAAGCCTAGTGATACCGCCGGATCAGGCCGACCAGCTTGCCCTGCACCGCGACGCGGTCGGGGCCGAAGATGCGGGTCTCGTACGCCGGGTTGGCGGCTTCGAGCGCGATGGACGCGCCCTTCTTGCGCAGGCGCTTCAAGGTGGCTTCCTCGCCATCGACCAGGGCCACGACGATGTCGCCAGACACCGCGCTGTCGGTGCGGCGGATGACCACGAAGTCGCCGTCGAGGATGCCTGCGTTGATCATCGAGTCGCCGGCGATCTCGAGAACGAAGTGTTCGCCCGCGCCCAGGATGGTCTCCGGCACCTGGATCCGGTCGCGTTCCTGCTGGATCGCCTCGATGGGCGTGCCGGCGGCGATTCGGCCGAGGATCGGCAGCTCCCGGGTGTCGTTGGCGGCGGCCGGGATGGCCGCGCCGGCCTCCACGAACTGCGGCTTGAACGGCGCGCGGCCCTTCGGCGGGGCGGCGGCGGTCGCCTGCTGCGGCAGCTTGATCACCTCCAGCGCCCGCGCCCGGTGCGCCAGGCGGCGCAGGAACCCGCGTTCCTCCAGGGCCGTGATCAGCCGGTGGATCCCGGACTTCGAGGCCAGGTCCAGCGCCTCTTTCATCTCGTCGAACGAGGGAGAGACGCCCGTTTCCTTGATCCGCTCGTGGATGAACATGAGCAGTTCATGTTGCTTGCGCGTGAGCATTGCGGGTCCTCGAAGAACAAATCACAAACGTCTTGGAATGTTCTCTAGGTGTTCCGTATTAATGTCAAGTTACAGGCTCGGGGCGTCGAAACGATTGCAATTTCAATGCGGTAGAAGATCCGACGCGTCCACAGGCGCGAGTCGCCCGAGTCGCGGTGGCTACTGGCCCAGGAGGGCGCGCGTCGCCGCTGCGACGTCGGCCTGACGCATGAGGCTCTCGCCCACCAACATGGCCTTCGCCCCGACCCGCTCCAGGCGGGCGGCGTCGGCGGGCGTGAAGATGCCGCTTTCCGTCACCAGCAGGGCGTCCGGCGGCGCAGCGGCGGCGAGGCGTTCGGTGATCGCGAGGTCGACGCTGAAGGTGCGCAGGTCGCGGTTGTTGACGCCCACCAGGTCGGCGCGCAGCCGGCCGGCGCGCGCCATCTCAGCCTCGTCGTGGACTTCCACCAGGGCGTCCATGCCCAGGCGGCGGGCCTCGGACATCAGGTCGGCGGCGAGGGCGTCGTCCACCATGGCGAGGATCACCAGGATTGCGTCCGCGCCGAGGGCCCGGCTCTCGGCCACCTGCCAGGGATCGACCAGGAAGTCCTTGCGGATGCAGGGCAGGGCGACCGCGTCGCGGGCGGCCACGAGGAAGCTGTCGGCGCCCTGGAAGCTGGGCTCGTCCGTCAAGACGGAGAGGCAGG
>NZ_MHXN01000031.1:75226-165371 GCF_001824475.1 Phenylobacterium sp. RIFCSPHIGHO2_01_FULL_69_31
CGCCGCTCTCGTAGGCGCGGGCCAGGGCCGGCGGGTCGAAGTCGGCCCGGATCAGGCCCTTGGACGGCGAGGCTTTCTTGATCTCCGCGATCAGCGCCAGCCGGCCGGGGCCGTGCGCCCGTTCGAGCGCGGCGCGGAAGCCCCGGGGCGGGGATGCGCCCGCAGGGTCCACGACGGGCCGGGCGGCCTTGCGGGCGGCCACGTCCTCGCGCTTGTAGGCGGCGATCTTCGCCAGGATGTCGCTCATGCGCCGGCGATCTCGACCAGCTTGTCCAACGCGGCCTGGGCGCGGCCATCGTCGATGACCCGACCCGCCAGTTCCACGCCCTCGCGCAGGGTCTCGACCTTCTCGCCCACCAGGAAGGCGGCGGCGGCGTTGAGCAGGACGATGTCGCGGTAAGCGCCCTGTTCGCTCTGCAGCAGGCGGCGCAGGGCCTCGGCGTTCTGGGCGGGCGTGCCGCCGGTGAGGTCGGCCAGGGCGGCGCGTTTCAGGCCCACGGCCTCGGGGGTGACGGTGAAGAGGCGCACCTGGCCCTCGCGGAACTCGGCCACGCTGGTCTCGCCCGTGGTCGACATCTCGTCCATGCCGCCGCCGTGGACCACCCAGGCCCGTTCCGAACCCAGGGCGCCCAGAACCTGGGCCAGCGGGGCCACCCAGCGTTCGGCGAAGACGCCGACGACCTGGCGCTTGGCCCCCGCCGGATTGGTCAGGGGGCCCAGGAGGTTGAAGATGGTGCGGAAACCCAGTTCCTGGCGGATCGGTGAGACGTGGCGCATCGCCCCGTGGTGGGCCGGCGCGTAGAGGAAGCAGATGCCCGCCTCGTCCAGGGCGCGCAGCTGGCGTTCCGGCCCCGCGTCGATCGCCACGCCCAGCTCCGACAGCACATCGGCGCCGCCCGACTTGGAGGAGAGCGCCCGGTTGCCGTGCTTGGCGACCTTCAGCCCGCCGCCGGCCGCCACGAAACCTACGGCGGTGGAAATGTTGAACGTGTGCAGCCCATCGCCGCCGGTGCCGCAGACGTCGATCGTCGGGTAGGGCGGGTCGAGATGGATCGCGGCCTTCCGCATGGCGCGGGCGCAGGCGGTGATCTCGCCCAGCGTCTCGCCGCGCATCCGCATGGCGGTCAGGGCCGCCCCGACCTGGGCGGGGGTCGGCTCACCCCGCAGGCAGGCAGCGAAGAACTCGCCCGCGTCGTCCTCGGAGAGCGTGCCGCCGTCGGCGAGGCGCGAGAGCAGCGGCTTGAAAGCGTCGGACATGCAGGGCGGCTCAGATCTCGGCCAGGCGCTTGACGCCCGCAAGGTCGAGGAAGTTGCCCAGCAGCTGGTGGCCGCATTCGGTCGCGATGGATTCCGGGTGGAACTGAACGCCGTGGATCGGCCGCGTCTTGTGCTGGACGCCCATGATCTCGCCGTCCTCGGTCCGAGCCGTGACCTCCAGAACCTGCGGCAGATGGTCCGTTTCGACGGAAAGGCTGTGGTAGCGGGTGGCCGTGAAAGGGTTTTTCAACCCCGCGAAGACACCCGTGTTCGTGTGATGGATGAGACTGGTTTTCCCATGCATGAGGGCGCGGGCGCGAATGACTTCGCCGCCAAACGCCTGGCCGATCGCCTGATGGCCGAGGCAGACGCCGAGGATTGGCAGGGATTCCGGCGCATGGCCGATGAGAGCGAGGCAGATGCCGGCTTCATTTGGCGTACACGGCCCGGGCGACAGCAGGACGGCCTCCGGCCTCAGGCCCAGCGCCTCATCGACGGTGATCGCATCATTGCGATGGACAACCGTCTCCGCCCCCAGCTCGTTGAGATAGTGGACGAGGTTGTAGGTGAAGCTGTCGTAGTTATCGATCACCAGGATCATGACGGTTCCATAGGCTTTGCCGCAACGCGCGCCAAGCGGGATGCTGGGGGTATGTCGCGGACCGATTCGGCTCTGGATGCTTCGCAAGTGGCCCGCGCGCGGGCGCTCCTCAAGACGCCCGAGCGCCACGACCCGATGTGGCCGGCGCTGGTGGCGGCGACGGCGCTGGCCGTGACCTCTGTGGTGTTCGCCACGGTGATGGTGCTGGCCCCGCCGCTGCAGACCCAGCACGTGGTCGAGAGCGCCCCGGGCTGATCCGGGGCGGTCTCGGTCCTGGCGAAGGCGGGGCGGGTGGTGGGCATTCTCTGACTCTGGCTTGGCGTCCTTGCGGGACGGGCGGAGGGGTCAGATGAATCGCCAGCTCTCCTCGGCGGCGCGGCGCAGGGCGCGGGCCTTGTGCAGGGTCTCGTCGTACTCGGCGTCGGGGTCGCTGTCGGCCACCACGCCGCCGCCGGCCTGGACGTACATGACGCCGTCCTTGAACAGCGCCGTGCGCAGCACGATGCAGGTGTCGACCGAGCCGTCCGAGCCGAAATAGCCGGCGGCGCCGGCATAGCCGATCCCGCGCTTCTCGATCTCCAGTTCGTCGATGATCTCCATGGCCCGCACCTTGGGCGCGCCCGAGAGCGTGCCGGCGGGCAGGGCGGCCATGACCACGTCCACGGGATCCAGACCCTCGGGGGCGTCGCCCTCGACGTTGGACACTAGGTGCATCACGTGGCTGTAGCGTTCGACGAAGAAGCTGTCGGTGACGCGGACGCGCGGGGTCCGCGACGGCTTGGCCGGTTCGTTGGCGCCTGCCTGCTTGAGCATGGCCACCCGACCCACGTCGTTGCGGCCCAGGTCAAGCAGCATCAGGTGCTCGGCCCGCTCCTTGGGATCGGCGATCAGCTCTTCCTCGAGGCGCCGGTCCTCTTCCGGCGTGGCGCCGCGCGGCCGGGTGCCCGCGATCGGACGGATGGTGATCTTGCCGTCCCGCAGCCGAACCAGGATCTCGGGGCTGGAGCCGGCCATGTGGAAGTCGCCGAAATCCAGGAAGAACAGGAACGGGGACGGGTTGGTCCGCCGCAGCGAGCGGTACAGCGAGAAGGGATCCTGCTCGAAAGGCGCCCGGAACCGGTGGCTGGGCACCACCTGGAAGATGTCGCCCGCGCGGATGTACGCCTTCGCCTTCTCGACGATGGCCCGGTAGTCCTCGCGGCTGACGGGCGTGGTGAACCGGTCCGGCTGCGGCTGTGCGGCATGGGTCAGGGGCGGCGCAGGCTTGCGCAGATCGTCGGCCACGGTCTGGAGCCGCGCCTGCGCCGCTGCATAGGCGTCCTGAGCCGATGCATCGCCTGGACGCACAGGGGTGACGAGCACGATCTCCTGCGCGATCGCGTCGAAGATCGCGACGATGGAGGGGCGCGCGAGCACGCCGTCCGGCAGGCCGAGGGGGTCCGGATTGACGTTGGGCAGGTCCTCGACGAGCCGGACGGTGTCGTAGCCCAGGGCGCCGAAGACGCCCGCGGCCATGGGCGGAAGGCCGGGCGGCAGTTCGATGCGGGATTTGGCCAACAGGTCGCGCAGGCTGTCCAACGCGCCGCCGGCCTGCGGCGTGAACCGCTCGGCCGCGATGTCGGCGCCGGTGGCGATCTCGGCCTGGTCGCCGCGGCAGCGCCAGACGAGGTCGGGGTTCAGGGTGATGATCGAATAGCGCGCGCGGAAGGCGCCGCCCTCCACGGACTCGAACAGGAAGGCGTACGGCTTCCCGTGGCCGATCTTCAGGAAGGCGGAGACCGGGGTTTCCAGGTCGTCGACCAAGCGCGTCCAGACGACCTGGGGGGCGCCGCCGTCGTAGGTCGATCGAAAGGCCTCGAACGGCGGCTCGGACGTCACTTCTTCTTCTCCGCTGCGCCCTTCTCGTCGGTCACCGGCTCGAAGCCGACGGCGTTGCGCGCGCGCGCCGCATCGACCTTGGTCTTCAGCTTGGTGCGGGCATAGGCCTGGGCGGCTTCGCCCATCTCGCGGAACAGCACCTGGGTGAGCGCGCCGCGGTTCTCCTCCGCCAGGCGCGCGGCGGTCGGACCGGAGTCGGTGCGGACCGTCTCGACGCGGCCGACGACGATGCCGTTCGGCGCCCGGGCGACCCAGACGTCGCCTTGCTTGGAGGCGAAGGTGCGGCCCAGGACCTCGCCGCCGAGCGCCTGCTGCTGGTTGGCGGTCTGACGGGTCAGGCCGGGCAGGCGCGACACCGTCATGCCCGAGGCGGCGTCCAGGGATTCCCCCTTGGCGACGCGGGCGCGGATCGCTTCGGCCTTGGCCTCCAGCGCCTTCACGATTTCGCGCTGCATGTAGGCGCGGGTCACCATCGGCCGGATTTCGGCCAGCGGCGGAACGTGGGCGGGGAGGATCCGCTCGACGCGGACGGCGAAATAGGCGCCGTCGCCCAGTTCGGTCACTTCGCTCTCGCCGCCCGAGGGCAGGGCGAAGGCTGTCTCCAGGATCTTGGGCGGGAACCCCTGCAGTTGGGCGCCCTGCTCGTTGACGCCCTGGGCCGTGATGGGGCCGACCGTCGTGGCGGCGACGCCCGCCTTCTGCGCCGCGTCGGCCAGGCTGGCGCCGCCCTGTTGGGCGTCGTCGTAGGCCTGGGTCTGGGCGTAGACCTTTTCGGTGACCAGGTCCTTGCGGATCTCGGCCTCGAGCATCGGGCGGGCTTCCTCGAGGGTGACCACGCGGCCCGGGACCACGCTGACGACCTTCACGACCGCCGTGCCGAGGTCGCCCTGCACGGTCGCGACCTCGCCCGCCTGCATCTTGAACGCCGCCTGGCCGACCTTGCGATCGGAAATGGCGCTGAGGGGCCGGTCTGCGAAGGTGACGGCGTCGACGCCGACCGACTTGGCCACCGCCTCGGGCGCCTGGCCGGCCCGGAGGGCGGCGGCGACCTTCTGCGCCGTGGCGGCGTCCTTGGCCGGGATCTGCACGACCGTACGCACCTCGGGCTTCGACAGCGTGTCCTTGCGGAACTCATAGCGCTTCTGCAGTTCGGCCGGATCGATCGGGGCGTTGCCCGCGCCGGCGCCCTGCGGCGTGAACGGGACGACCGTCAGGACCCGCATCTCCGGCAGGGTGAGTTGGGCCTTGTTCTCGTTGATGAAGGCCTGAAGCTGCGCATCGGTGGGCGCGGCCGGCTGCGGCACGGCGTTCACGCCGAGCGTCACATAGGCCAGGTCGCGGGACTCCAGCGCGAACACCGAGGCGAGGGCTCCGTAAGCGCGCGGCACGGTCAGGCCGTTCTGGACGGCCACGGCCCAGTGCTGGCTGGCCATCTCGTCGCGGAGCACGGCGTCGAACCGCTCCGGCGTCATGCCGTTTTCGCCCAGGCGCTGCTGGAACGTCTTCTTGTCGAAGCGGCCCGAGATGGGATCGAAGAAGGCCGGGATCTTCTGGATCTGCTCCAGGATCAGCTTGTCGCCGGGCTTGATCCCCACGCGCGAGAGCATCTCCGAGAACGCCTCGCGGGTGGCGACACCGTTCAGGACCACGGCGTCCAGATTGCCGGCCTGCGCCTGTTCGGTGGTGATCGGCTGGCCCTGCTGTTGCTCCAGGCGCTTCCTGTAGTTGTCGTACTCGCTGCGGAACTCGAGCGAGGTGATCGTCCGGGACCCGACCTTGATGACCTGGTCGCCGCCGACGAGGGACGTGCCGCCCTGGTTCACGCCCCAGCCGATGAAGCTGATCGCCAGGACGGCCATCAGGATCTTGGCGGGCCATGACTTGGCGAAGTTGCGTACCGCAGCGAGCATTCGGGTCCTTTCCCGGGAAGGGCGTGGGCGCCGGTATAGTGGAGGGGTGTTCCGTCCGGCAAGCGCGTGACAGTCCGGGCGGCATGGCTTAACCGCCGTGCCCTTCACTTCAACCGGAGGACCGATGACCGCCCCGCAGCCCCTGATCGCCGGAAACTGGAAGATGAATGGCCTGGGAGCGTCCGTCGAGGAGGCCAGGGCCGTCGCCGCGGGGATCGGCGAGAGCAGGGCCCGGGTGGCGATCTGTCCTCCGGCCATCCTGATCCACCGCCTGGCGCAGGCCCTGGCGGGCACGGCGGTGCTGGTGGGTGGTCAGGACCACCACTGGGACGACGCGGGCGCGTTCACTGGCGACGTCTCGGCCGAGATGCTGGCCGACGCCGGCGCCAGCCTGGCGATCCTCGGTCACTCGGAGCGGCGCGCCGGCTACCGCGAGACGGACGCCGACGTGAGCGCGAAAGTTGGCGCGGCCCTGCGAGCGGGGCTGGAGCCGATCGTGTGCGTAGGCGAGACCCTGGAGCAGCGCAAGGCGGGCGAAGCGCTGGCGGTCGTGACCGGACAGGTGCGTGGCTCGCTGCCGGCCGACCTCGCCGGAAAGGCGTTCTCGGTGGCCTACGAGCCCGTGTGGGCCATCGGCACCGGCCTGACGCCGACGACGCCGGAGATCGAGGAAGTTCACCGGGCCATCCGCGCCACGCTGGTCGAGATGTTCGGCGAGGCGGGAAAGTCCGCGCCGATCCTCTATGGCGGGTCAGTGAAGCCGTCGAACGCCGCCGAAATCCTGCACGCGGACGAGGTCGGGGGCGCCCTGGTCGGCGGCGCGTCCCTGAAGGCCGAGGATTTCCTGGCGATCATCCGGGCTGTCTAGGCGCTGGGGCCCTTAAGCTCGACCACATTGCCCTCGGGGTCGCGGACGTACAGCGAGAAGCCGTCGCCGTCGGCCCCGTAACGGGGGCCCTCTTCGATCACCTCGACGCCATGCGCCGCGAGGTGGGCGCGGATGGCCGGCTCGTCGAAGGGACGCACCTGCAGGGCGAAGTGGTCGAGGTTGCGGCCGGTCTGCCCCGGCCCGTCGCCGCCCTTGCGGCCCAGCGGTCCGTCGAGGGTGACCAGGTCGATCATCTGCGGGCCGGCGCGCACATGAGTCAGGCCGAGTTCGGGCCGGTCGCGGTCGAGTGAAAGACCCAGCACGCCCACGTAGAAGCCCAGCATGCGGTCCTTGTCGCGGATCCGCAGCACGATGTGGTCGAAGCCGGTGACGGCGATCGGGTTGCTCATGGGCCTGAGATAGTGGCCGCGCGGCTAGAGCAGAAGTCCGAAGACGCGGCAGTCGCGCCGTTCGCCATCCTTGAGGATATGACCGCGGAGCAGGCCCTCCTCGTTGAAGCCCAGTTTCTCCAGCAGCGACTCCGAGCGCCGGTTGCCGAGATGGGTGCGCGCGGTGAGCTTGCGCAGGCCGCTGGTGGCGGCGAAGGCCACCACCGTCCGCATGGCTTCCAGGGCGTACCCCTGGCCCCAGGCCTCGCGGCCGAGCACGAAGCCCACCTCCGCGCGCCGGTTCCAGCGGTCGATCTCCGACAGGTCGCAGGATCCTAGGAAGTCCCGGCCGTGAAGGGTGCGCATGGCCCAGTGGACCGCGCGGCCGGACTTCATCCCTTCGACCTGGCCGTTGACGATCTCGGCGACGACGTCCGGGTCGTCGATCTCGGGCACGTCCCAGTAGGCCATCACCTCCGGGTCGCCCATGATGGGGTAGAGATGGGCGGCGTCGCCGGCCGTCAGGGGTTCCAGCCGCAACCGCTCGGTCTCCAGGATCGGAAGACGCTTCAGGTCCAGAATCATCGATCAGCCCCCGCACCCTTTGTTGGACGGGTGCGACGCACTAGCTATGGCTTTGGGACGGGCGCGGTGATAGAGCGCGCGCTTCATTTCGGCCGGGTGTGGCCCGTGCGCACCGGAAAGATGCAACCATGCTGCTGAACCTCCTGCTGGTGATCGAAGTCATCGTCGCCTTCTTCCTCGTCGTCGTGGTGCTGCTGCAGCGCTCCGAGGGCGGCGGGCTGGTGAGCGGCGGCACGAACTCACTGGTGTCGGTGCGCGGCGCGGGCGACCTGCTGACGCGGATCACCTGGATCCTGGGCAGCATCTTCTTCATCCTGGGCCTGTTGCTGACCATCGTGGCCGGCCGCGAGCGCGGCGCCGCATCGGTCGTCGACCGGATGAAGGTCAACGCCGTCAATCCCGCCGACCTGAACCGCGAGCCGCCGCAACCGCCTGCCGGCACGGCCCAGCCCGGGCCCGCCGGTTCGGCCCCGGCGCCGCTGCAAGCGCCCACGCCCACCATCAACAACCCCTTCGGCACGCCGGCTGCGACGCCTGCGGCTCCCGCGCCCGCGCCGGCGCCGGCCCAAAAGTAGTCGTGGATAGACGCGAAACCCGCGGGGAACCGTGACCGAATCAGAGCTACGCTGAACGCCCATGGCCCGGTACATTTTCATCACCGGCGGCGTGGTCTCCTCCCTGGGTAAAGGTCTCGCGTCCGCCGCGCTTGGCGCCCTTTTGCAGGCGCGGGGCTACAAGGTCCGCCTTCGTAAGCTCGACCCGTATCTCAACGTGGATCCGGGCACGATGAGCCCGACCCAGCACGGCGAGGTGTTCGTCACCGACGACGGCGCCGAGACCGACCTGGATCTTGGGCACTACGAGCGCTTTACCGGGGTCAACGCGACGCGCGCCGACAACATCACCACCGGCCAGATCTACAAGAAGATCATCGAGAAGGAGCGGCGAGGGGACTATCTCGGCGCGACCGTCCAGGTCATCCCGCACGTGACCGGCGAGATCAAAGACTTCGTGCTCTCCGATCCCGGCGAGGGCGTGGACTTCGTGCTGGTGGAGGTGGGCGGCACCGTCGGCGACATCGAGGGCCTGCCGTTCTTCGAGGCGATCCGCCAACTGGGCCAGGAGCTGCCCCGGGGCCACGCCTGCTTCATCCACCTGACGCTGCTGCCCTACATCAAGACCGCCGGCGAGATGAAGACCAAGCCGACCCAGCACTCGGTGAAGGAGCTGCGGTCGATCGGTATCCAGCCCGACATCCTGCTGTGCCGCTGCGAGATGCCGATTCCCGAGAGCGAGCGGAAGAAGCTGGGCCTCTTCTGCAACGTGCGCCCGAGCGCCGTGATCCAGGCGATGGACTCGGAGAACATCTACGCCGTGCCGCTGGACTACCACCGCCAGGGGCTGGACACCGAGGTGCTGGACGTCTTCGGCCTGGCCGACACGGCGCCCAAGCCCGACCTGTCGCGCTGGGAGGACATCTCCCATCGGCTGAGCCATCCCGACGGCGAGGTGAACATCGCCATCGTCGGCAAGTACACGGCGCTGACCGACGCCTACAAATCCCTGATCGAGGCGCTGGTGCACGGCGGGGTCGCCAACAACGTGCGGGTCCGGTTCGACTGGATCGAGGGCGAGGTCTTCGAGAAGGAGGAGGCGCTGATCAGCGAGCGGCTGAACAGCGTGCACGGCGTGCTGGTCCCCGGCGCCTTCGGCGAGCGCGGGTCGGAGGGCATGATCCGCTCGGTGCAGTTCGCCCGCGAACACCAGGTGCCGTACTTCGGCATCTGCTTCGGCATGCAGATGGCGATGATCGAGGCGGCGCGTAACCTGGCGGGCATCCACCAGGCCTCGTCCACCGAGTTCGGGCCCACCTCCGAACCCATCGTCGGCCTGATGACCGAGTGGGTGCGCGGCAACGAGAAGGAATTCCGCGCGGCGGGCGGCGAACTGGGCGGCACCATGCGCTGCGGCGCCTACGAGGCGGTGCTGACGCCGGGTAGCCGCGTGGCGGAGATCTATGGCGCGGCCAACATCTCAGAGCGCCACCGGCACCGCTACGAGGTGAACATCGCCTACCGCGAGGCCATCGAGAAGACGGGCCTGAAGTTCACGGGCCTCTCGCCCGACGGCGTCCTGCCCGAGCTGTGCGAGCGCCAGGACCACCCGTGGTTCGTGGGCGTGCAGTTCCACCCCGAACTGAAGAGCCGCCCGTTCGATCCGCACCCGCTGTTCGCCAGCTTCATCGGCGCGGCGAAGGAGCGGAGCCGGCTGGTCTAGCCGCGCTCAGACGAAGAACATCACCCAGAAGGCCATGAGCACCGCGTTCGAGAGGGTGTAGGCGCTCAGCCGGTGGATGACGTTATTGTAGGTGAGATGGATGGCCGAATGGACGGCGCGCAGGCCAACGTAGCTCCAGGCCAGCGCCAGAGCCGTCTGATCGACCCGTCCGGCCACGTAGTACATGAGCCCCGCCACGTAGAAGAGCATCGGCAGCTCGAGCAAGTTCATGAAGTTGCGGTTGGTGACCGCCACCTGCGGCGGGACGCGGGCCGATTCGCCCAGCTTGAAGTCCTCCGCCGTCACCTGCCGGGCGGAAACGGCGCGGAACCGGCTCGCCGGGATGAAGCCGAGCACGATGAACGTCAGGAGCGCCATGGCGCCCATGGGCGTAAAGACGAGTTCCTGCGGCATGATGGCCCCCTCGCAATCCGCTGACGCCAGAAGCTAGCTCAGGCGGCTTGATCGCGCGCGGGGTTTCATGCATAAGCCGCCGCTCACGCAGGCGGCCCTGGATTCCCGATCCTGGCCGCCGCAATCATTTCCACGCCGGCGAGATACTCCGATGGCTGTTCCTAAACGCAAAACTTCGCCGTCGCGGCGGAACATGCGCCGTTCGCACCACGCGCTCGGCCCCAACTCCTTCCACGAAGACAAGGAAACGGGCGAGCTGAAGCGTCCGCACCATGTCGACCTGAAGACCGGCATGTACAAGGGCCGCCAGGTCCTGACGCCGAAGGAAGACTAAGCCTCTTCCTTTCGCATCAGCGTGCGAAATCAGACGCCGGCCGAAAGGCCGGCGTTTTGCGTTCCGCGACCGCTCACATTTGTCATGACGCGGTCACGCCGGTCCGGAATAAGGTCGCCCGCCACGGGGACCCCATGACGATTTCACGACGCCATCTGATCTCGGCCGCCGCGACCGGCGCCGCCTTCGTGGGCCTGTCCCGCTTCGCCGTCGCGCAGGACCAGTCCACGGGCGATGGCTATGTGAACGAGGCCCCTGGCTACGGGCCGCTGAAGGCCGACCCCGCGGCGGTCTTCGATCTCCCGGAAGGCTTCTCCTACCAGGCCTTTTCGAAGGCGGGCGAGACCATGAGCGATGGCCTAGTGACGCCGCACAAGGCGGACGGCATGGGCTGTTTTCCACTGGACCGCGACCGAGTGATCCTGGTCCGCAACCACGAGCTGAAGCCGAGCGACCTGGCCTACGGCGCCTTCGGCAAGGATCACGCCCTGGCGGATCGGATCGATCGAACCCGCGTCTACGACCTGAACCAGGACGGCAAGCCGCTGTGCGGCGGGACCACGACCCTGGTCTATGACCTGAAGAAGAAGCGGCTGGAAAGCAGCCACCTCAGCCTTGCCGGCACGGCCGTGAATTGCGCCGGGGGCGTGACGCCGTGGGGATCATGGCTGACCTGCGAAGAGACCGTCGTGAACCCCGGCCCGAACGCCGGCGGCCAGACGCTGCAGAAGTCGCACGGCTGGGTGTTCGAGGTTCCAAGCCGTGCCAAGGGCCTCGTCCAGGCCACGCCGCTCACGGGGCTGGGCCGTTTCAAGCACGAGGCCACGGCCATCGATCCGCGCACGGGCGTAGTCTACCTCACCGAGGACGAGGGCGACGGACGCGGCCTGTTTTATCGCTTCCTGCCCAACGACCGCCGCGCCCTGGCGAAGGGCGGCCGGCTCCAGGCCCTGGCGTTCAGGGACGGCGGCGACAGCCGCAACTGGAGCGGCGCCGAGTGGACCCCGGGCCAGTGGCGGGACACCGTCTGGATTGACCTCGACGGTGTGGACAACCCCAACGATGACCTGCGCCACCGCGGCCATGCCAAGGGCGCGGCCTGGTTCGCGCGCGGAGAGGGGATTTTCTTCGGCGAGGGCGAGCTCTACTTCACCTGCACCAGCGGCGGCCCCAAGCGCCTGGGCCAGGTGCTGCGCTATCGGCCGAGCCGGTTCGAGGGCGATCCGCGTGAGAAGGACGAGCCGGGCCGCGTGCAGCTCTTCGTCGAGCCCACCGACCCGAAGGTCATGAACATGTGCGACAACCTCGCCATCGCGCCGAACGGCCACCTGATGGTGTGCGAGGACAAGGTCGAGCTGCGCGGCGTGAACTACCTCAAGGGGATTACGCCGGAGGGCAAGGTCTATGCGATGGGCCGGCTCGTGCGGGGACCGTCGGACGGCGCCTTGCCGACGACGGAGCTGGCCGGCGTCTGCTTCTCGCCCGACGGCTCGACCCTCTTCGTCAATGCCTACTGGCCCGGCATGACCCTGGCGATCACCGGCCCTTGGGAGCGGTTGAAGGCCTGACCTCTACTGGTTGCGCCCGCGCGCCTGGACGGCGGCCCGGCGCGCGGCGACCATTTCCGGCGTCACCGCGCGGTTGTGGACCACCGAGCGCTCGTGCTCCAGGTCCAGGCCCTGGCCCATTGTGAGGGCATAGCCGTCGTCGATCATGGCCTTGTAGGTGACCAGCATGTCGGCCTCGATGTCGGCCATCTGGGCGGCGAGTTGCAGGGCGGCGGGCATCAGCTCGTCGGGCGCCACCACGCGGTTCACGAGCCCCCATTCGTAGGCCTTGGCGGCGTCCAGGAAGTTGCCGGTCAGGGACAGCTCCTTGGCGCGGTAGGGACCGATGCAGCGGCTGAGCTTCTGCGACAAGCCCCAGCCCGGGGTGATGCCCACGCGCGCATGGGTGTCGGCGAAGCGGGCATTGGTGGAACAGATCAGGACGTCGCAGGCCAGCGCCACCTCGAAGCCGCCGGTGATCGCAACCCCATTGATCGCGCCGATGATCGGCTTCGAGCAGGCCAGGACCGCGCGCGCCGGATTCTCGGACGGATCGGTGGCGTTCGCCGCCCCCATGCCCAGCGGGTCGCTGGACAGCTCCTTCAGGTCGAGTCCCGCGGTGAAGGCGCGCTCGCCGGCGCCGGTCAGGACGATCACCTTGACCTCGGGGTCGGCCTCCAACTCAAGGATCGCCTGCTGCAACGCGGCCCGCAGCGCCTTCGAGAGCGCATTCATGGCTTCGGGGCGGTTCAAGGTGACGACGGCGACGCCATCGAGGGGCTTTTCGACCAGCAGCATGGGGGACTCCTCTTCGCGCCCGGGATGGGCCGCTGCCGCCACGGAGGTCAAGGCGGCGTTGCCCCGAAGGGAGAAGCTGGCTAAGCACCAGCCGCTCCCAGACGCCGCCAGAGGACCCCATGACCGAGATCGTCGACATCACCGCCCGCGAGATCCTGGACAGCCGGGGCAACCCGACGGTCGAGGTGGACGTGATCCTCGAGGACGGGTCGATGGGCCGTGCGGCCGTCCCCTCCGGCGCCTCGACCGGCGCCCACGAGGCGGTGGAGAAGCGCGACGGCGAGAAGGGCCGCTACCTGGGCAAGGGCGTCCAGAAGGCCGTCGAGGCGGTCAACGGCGAGATCTACGACGCCCTGTCCGGCTCCGACGCCGAGGACCAGCGCCGCATCGACAGCCTGCTGATCGAGCTGGACGGCACGAAGAACAAGGCCCGCCTGGGCGCCAACGCCATCCTGGGCGTCAGCCTCGCCACGGCCAAGGCGGCGGCCAGCTCGGCCGCCCTGCCGCTTTACAAGTACGTCGGCGGGGTCTCCGCGCGCGTCCTGCCGGTGCCGATGATGAACATCATCAACGGCGGCGCCCACGCGGACAACCCGATCGACATCCAGGAGTTCATGATCCTGCCGACCGGCGCGGAGACCTTCGCGGAAGGCCTGCGGATGGGCGCCGAGATCTTCCACGCCCTGAAGGCACAGCTGAAGGCCGCCGGCCACAACACCAACGTCGGCGACGAGGGCGGCTTCGCCCCCAACATCGGCTCGGCCGAGGCGGCGCTGGAGTTCATCGTCAAGGCGGGCGAGAGCGCCGGCTACAAGGCGGCAAGGGACTTCCACCTGGGCCTGGACGTGGCCTCCACCGAGTTCTTCAAGGGCGGGAAGTACGTCATGGAGGGCGAGGGCAAGACGGTCGACCCGGCCGGTATGGTCGACTATCTGGCCGGGCTGGTGGCCAAGTTCCCGATCGTCACCATCGAGGACGGCTGCGCCGAGGACGACTTCGACGGCTGGAAGCTGCTGACCGACAAGCTGGGGGCCAAGGTGCAGCTGGTGGGCGACGACCTGTTCGTCACCAACCCCGAGCGCCTGGGCATGGGCATCGGCAAGGGCCTCGCCAACTCCATCCTGGTGAAGGTCAACCAGATCGGCACGCTGAGCGAGACCCTGGACGCCGTCGATCTGGCCCACCGCAACGCCTACACCGCGGTGATGAGCCACCGGTCGGGCGAGACCGAGGACTCCACCATCGCCGACCTGGCGGTCGCCACGAATTGCGGTCAGATCAAGACGGGCTCGCTGGCGCGGTCCGACCGGACGGCGAAGTACAACCAGCTCCTGCGGATCGAGGAAGAGCTGGGCGACCAGGCCGTCTACGCCGGCAAGGGCGCCCTGCGGAACCTCTAGCGGCTCAGCCCCCCGATCAGGCTGATCAGCTCGGCCGTTCGGTGGGCCCCCGCCTTGTCCAGGATCCGCTTCAGGTGGGTCTTGGCCGTGCCTTCCGACATGCAGAGCTCGAACGCCACCTGCTTGGGCGCGCCGCCGCGGGCCAGGGCGGTGGCCAGGGCCGCCTCGCGGGGGGTCAGGCCGAAGGCCTCGCTGAGGACAGCCGCGTCGACGGCGAGCGTCACGCCCGGATCGTCGATGAAGATTCCCACATTCGCCCCGGCGGCCCGTAGCCCCGGGGTCTCCAGCCGCTCGACCTGCAGCAGGAGCGGGAAGGGCGAGCCGTCGCGCGGGACGGCCAGGCGCAGGGCCTGCTCCGGTGGGGCCACGTCGGCGGACGCTGCCGCCAGCATCGCCTGGAAGTGGCGCGCATATCCGCCAGCCCGCAGGCGCAGGCCGAAGCCGTCCAGCACCAGGACATCCGACGCCGCGGCGAGGTCCTGGGCCGCGCGGTTGGCGAACAGCAGCTGCAGGCGGCGGTCCAGCAGGACGACGGCCGTGCGCATCCGGTCCAGCATGCCGAACCCCGCACAGGCGCCCGACTGGGCTGCGGTCAGTTGCCGGCGCAGGCGGAAGGCGCGGGCCAGATGCGGCCGCACCGCCTCCAGCAGCCCCATCGCCTCAGGCTCGTAGTCGCCCAGTTCCTCCGGACGGAACACCGACAGGAAGCTGCGCGTCTCGCCCACGTCGAGCGCCGTTAGCGCCGCGTGGTGGCCGCCGAGCGGCTTGACGAAATCCGCGTAGAACTGGCTGTCGTACAGGGCCCGGCTCAGCGGCGTGTCGACCGGCACCATGTGGCACATGCGGTCCCACCCCGAGCGGGGGAAGCGGCCGAGCCAGATGCGCACGGATTCGTCGCCGAGCGTACCCAGCATGCGCTGGCTGAGGGCTGGATCGACATTCCCGGCCGCTGCGCCCCAGACGCCGTCCGCCTGCCGCTGCTCAGCGGTCACGGCATGGTGGCCGCCGGTGCTGAGCGCGAGGCGCGTCAGGGCTTCCGGCATGGCCGCGGGATCCTCGGCCGCCTCGTAGAAGCGGTCCGCGAGGTCGAACACCAGATCGGCTGCACCCAACCCCCGGCCCTCCACATCCCCCGATTGGGGTACTCGCAACCTTAACTAGAAATCTAAATCGATCCATCGGCGCGTGGCGAAATCGCGCAAACGTGTAGAGCAATGGAGACGATGATATGCCCGACGAAACAATGGAACGGACAAGCGTTGCTGTCGTCAGCCGCAAGTCGCCGATCGTCACGATCGATCCGCAAGCGCCCTCTTCGCCGGAGGTTCGCGCGTTGCTCAAGGACGTGGAGAACAAGCTCAAGCTGTCGTTCACGATGGCCGCCGCCGGCGTCGCCGCGCCGGAGGCCACCGAGATCGACCAGCTGTTCCAGGCCATGGTCGCGGCCCGGCCGGCGGCCGCGCGCAGCCGCGTGCAGGCCAGGGCCCAGAGCATGCTGGGCGCTCCGGCCGGCGTGCGCGAAACCTTCTTCGGCCGGTATGGCGCGGTCGAGAAGGCGAGCTATCGCGGGTCCGACAAGGCCGAGGCAGGCCTGGGCCGGCTGAACGTGTCCGGGCAGAAGCTGCACGCCAGCCTGCTGGCGTTCGGCCAGAACGACGCCGTCCTCACCGACGCGCCGCCCAACGTATTCCACGCCAAGAAGCTGACGGGCATCGACCTGACCAAGCTGCGGGACCTGCCGAAGCTGAATCCGGACGTGGTGGCGGGCGCCAAGTACAAGAAGCTGGGGCTCTTCCTCAACAGCGTTCACTGCATTGAGGAGACCAGCGAGCTCTCGGATTCCGACGAGATCGCCATGGGCGGCGTCGCGACCGATCCGGACGGCGACACCCACAAGATTCCGGAGTTCATGGTCTCGAACGACTTCGACGCGGGCGAGAAGAAGAAGTACCCCGGCCGGGGCAAGCTGCTGCACGAATGGAGCCTCGTGCGGGGACCGGACTGGCCCTACCTCTACCATGCCGTGCTGTGCATGGCGGAGAAGGACGGCGGCGGCTTCGCCGACTTCATCACCAAGCTCTGGAAGAAGATCGGCGACGAGGTCCAGAAGGCGATCGCCGGGGCCGTGGGCTCGGCTATCGGGGCGGCGCTCGGCTCCTACTTTGGACCGCTGGGCACGGCCCTGGGCGCGGCCGTCGGCTGGCTGCTGGGCATGTTGGTCGACTGGATCATCAGCTGGTTCGAGGACGACATCATCCGCTGCCGGACGATCCTGCTGGGCCTCGGGGCAGCCACCAAGTCGTACTACGACTGGGCCGGCCTGACCGCCGATCCGCCCAACCAGTTCAGCATGAACTTCAACGGCGACGGCGGCCGCTACCGCGTGTGGTGCAGTCTTTCGGTCTATCCATGACCTGAACGTCGGGCGCGCAGGCCGCAGCGGTCTGCGCGCCATGTTCGCGCCGCAACGCAAAATTAAGCATGGCGGCGCGATCTGGAGGGGCTGTTCTGGGAATCACCGTGCTGGCTCGTCTCCGCCCCTACCTGTCCACCGCCGCCCTGGCGCTGCTGATCTTCTACTTCGGCGTGCATGCGTTCACGGGCGAGGGCGGCCTGCTGAGGTCGAACCAGCGCGACGCCACCCTGACCGCCAAGACCCGCGAGCTGGCGGCCCTGACCGCCCAACGCCATGACCTGGAAGTCCGCGCCCAACTGCTGCGCGACACCAGCCTTTCCGCCGACCTGCTGGAGGAAAGGGCGCGCTCCCTGCTAGGCTTCGCGGACCCGAGGGATTATGTGATCCGCTTGAAACCTTGAGGCCGGTTCGTCGGTCTTGGGAGCCATCAAGAAGATCACGGAGTGACGCATGGCGCGCGGTCAGACCGGTGCTGCCGGTCGGCGGAAAACCAACGGCGCGGCGAAGGAGGCCCCGAAGGGCCCGGCCGGCGTCACCAGGGAAGAGCTTCTCGGGTACTACCGGGAGATGCTGCTGATCCGCCGATTCGAGGAGCGGGCCGGCCAGCTCTACGGCATGGGCCTGATCGGCGGCTTCTGCCACCTCTACATCGGGCAGGAAGCCATCGCGGTGGGCGTCGAGGCGGCCAAGAAGCCGGGCGACGAGGTGATCACCGGCTACCGTGACCACGGCCACATGCTCACCAGCGGCATGGACCCCAAGGAGGTCATGGCCGAGCTCACCGGCCGGATCGGGGGCTCGTCCAAGGGCAAGGGCGGCTCCATGCACATGTTCTCGACCGAGGCGGCCTTCTACGGCGGCCACGGGATCGTGGGCGCGCAGGTGCCGCTGGGCACGGGCCTTGGGCTCGCCAACTGGTACCGCGAGGACGGCAAGGTCAGCTTCGCCTTCTTCGGCGACGGCGCGGCCAACCAGGGCCAGGTCTACGAGGCCTTCAACATGGCCGAGCTGTGGAAGCTGCCGGTCGTCTATGTGATCGAGAACAACCAGTACGCCATGGGCACGGCGATCCAGCGCTCGTCGGCCGAGACGCGGTTGCACAAGCGCGGCGTGTCGTTCGGCATTCCGGGCGAGGAAGTCGACGGCATGGACGTGCTGGCCGTGAAGGCCGCCGCCGAGAAGGCGGCCGAGCACGCCCGGTCCGGCCAGGGGCCCTACATCCTCGAGATGAAGACCTACCGCTATCGCGGCCACTCCATGAGCGATCCGGCCAAGTACCGGACGCGGGAGGAGGTGGACGAGGTCCGCAAGACCCGCGATCCCATCGACCACGTCGAGGAACTGCTGGAGAAGAACGGCTGGGCTGACGAGGCGACCCTCAAGGGGATCGACGCCGAGGTGAAGAAGATCGTCGCCGACGCCGCCGAGTTCGCCCGCACAAGTCCCGAGCCCGATCCCTCCGAACTCTACACCGACGTCTATACGGAAGCTGCTGTCCAAGGGGGGCGCGCGTGACCGACATCCTGATGCCGGCGCTCTCGCCCACGATGGAAGAGGGCACCCTCGCTAAGTGGCACGTGAAGGTGGGGGACAATGTGCGCTCCGGCGACGTGATCGCCGAGATCGAGACCGACAAGGCCACCATGGAGGTCGAGGCGGTCGACGAGGGCGTGATCTCCGAGATCCTCGTGCCGGAAGGCTCCGAGGAGGTGAAGGTCAACACGCCGATCGCCCGCCTGGGCGGCGAGGGCGGGGCGGCCACCAAGGCCCCGGAGTCGAAGGCGGAGGCGCCTGCGCCTGCCGCGCAGGCGGCGGCCGGCGATCCCGAGAAACAGCCGCCGGAGACGGCCAAGCCGCAGCCGGAGGGTGAGGGCGCAGCGCCCGTCACGCCCAAGCCGGCGCTGAGGGACCCGGAATTGCCCGAGGGCGTGAACCTGGTGAAGGTGACCGTCCGCGACGCCCTGCGCGACGCCATGGCCGAGGAGATGCGCCGCGACGGCGACGTCTTCCTGATGGGCGAGGAGGTCGCGCAATACCAGGGCGCCTACAAGGTCAGCCGCGGCCTGCTGGACGAGTTCGGGCCCAAGCGGGTCATCGACACCCCGATCACGGAGTACGGCTTCGCCGGCCTCGGCGTCGGGGCGGCCATGGCCGGCCTGAAACCGATCGTCGAGTTCATGACGTTCAACTTCGCCATGCAGGCCATTGATCATATTATCAATTCGGCCGCAAAGACGCTGTACATGTCCGGCGGCCAGATCAAGACCAGCATCGTCTTCCGCGGCCCGAACGGCGCGGCGGCCCGCGTGGCGGCGCAGCACAGCCAGGACTACGCCGCCTGGTACGGTCACGTGCCCGGCCTGAAGGTGATCGCGCCCTACGACGCGGCCGACGCCAAGGGCCTCCTGAAAGCGGCCATCCGCGATCCGAACCCCGTGGTCTTCCTGGAGCACGAGATGCTCTACGGCCAGGAGTTCGACGTGCCGGAGGGCGTCGACTGGGTCGTGCCGATCGGCAAGGCCAAGGTCCGCCGCGAAGGGACGGGCGTCACCCTGGTGGCCTACTCCCGGATGGTCGGCTTCTGCCTGCAGGCCGCGGAGGAACTGGCCAAGGACGGTATCGAGGCCGAGGTCGTCGACCTGCGCACGATCCGGCCCATGGACATCGAGACCGTAGTCGAGAGCGTGAAGAAGACCAACCGCCTGGTCACCGTCGAGGAAGGCTGGGGCCCCATGGGCGTCGGCGCCGAGGTGGCGGCCAAGGTGACGGAGCTGGCCTTCGATTACCTCGACGCCCCGCCGATGCGGGTCCACCAGGAGGACGTGCCGCTGCCCTACGCCGCCAACCTCGAGGCGCTGTCCATGCCCTCGGTGGAGCGGATCGTGAAGGCGGCCAAGGCCGTCAGCTACAAGTGAGCGAGCCCTTCGCCTGGCGGGCAGGCGGGTGCCACTGCGGCGGGGTCCGCTTCGAGGCGGCCCTGCCGTCGCGCGTCGAGGCGCAGACCTGCAACTGCTCCATGTGCGCCAAGACCGGGTTCGTGCACGTGATCGTGCCGGAGAGCCGCTTCCGCCTGACCAAGGGCGCGGACCGGCTGGCCGAGTACACGTTCAACACCCGCGTGGCGAAGCACCTGTTTTGCGCGGACTGCGGCGTGAAGAGCTTCTACCGCCCGCGGTCGAACCCCGACGGTTGGAGCGTCAACGGCCGCTGCCTGGACACCGTGGACGGGCTGGAGCTCGTCATCGAGGCCTTCGACGGCCAGAACTGGGAGGCCAATGCGGCGTCCCTCAGTCATCTCTCCAAGGAACACGCATGACGGACATCCTCATGCCCGCCCTCTCGCCCACCATGGAAGAGGGCACGCTGGCCAAGTGGCACGTGAAGAAGGGCGACACCGTGAAGTCCGGCGACGTGATCGCCGAGATCGAGACCGACAAGGCGACCATGGAGGTCGAGGCGGTCGACGAAGGCGTCGTCGACGAGATCCTGATCGCCGAAGGCTCCGAGGGCGTGAAGGTCAACACCCCGATCGCCCGGCTGGCCGGTGAGGGCGAGGCGCCCGCGCCCAAGGCCGAAGCGCCGAAAGCCGAAGCTCCCAAGGCCGAGGCTGCGCCCGCCAAGGCGCCTGAACCCGCCAAGGCCGAGGCGCCGAAGCCGGCTCCCGCTGCAGCGCCCGCGCCTGCCAAGGCGGCGGACGGCGGCCGCATCTTCGCTTCGCCGCTGGCGCGCCGGCTGGCCGAACAGAAGGGTCTCGATCTCTCCGCCATGACCGGCTCGGGCCCGCACGGCCGCATCGTCAAGGTGGACGTAGACAAGGCTGGGCCCGGCCAAGCGAAGGCGCCGCCGGCCGCGCCGGCCGGCGCTCCGGCCGCCCAGGCGCCGCGCCAGGCCCAGACCCTCGAGCAGATGGGCATCGCGGCCGGCAGCTATGAGCTGATCCCGCTGGACGGCATGCGCAAGACGGTCGCGCGCCGGATGACCGACAGCTTCCGGGACGTCCCGCACTTCCCGCTGAACATGGATCTGGAGATCGACGAGCTCCTGGCCGCCCGCGCGAAGATCAACGCCATGCTGGAGAAGCAGGGCGTGAAGGTCAGCGTCAACGACATGGTGATCAAGGCCGCCGCCATCGCCCTGATGCGCGTGCCCGAGGCCAATGCGTCCTACACGCCGGAAGGCATCGCGCTGCACAAGCACGCCGACATTGCCATGGCGGTGGCCGTCCCCGGCGGGCTGATCACCCCCATCATACGCGCTGCCGAGACCAAGGGCCTGGCCCAGATCGCCACCGAGGCCAAGGACCTGGCCGAGCGGGCGCGGACGAAGAAGCTGAAGCCCGAGGAGTTCCAGGGCGGCACCTTCTCGATCTCCAACCTCGGGATGTTCGGGATCAAGTCGTTCGCCTCGATCATCAACGAGCCGCAGGGCGCCATCATTTCGGTCGGCGCCGGCGAGAAGCGGCCCGTGGTGCGCGGCGACCAACTGGTGATTGCGACGGTTATGTCTGTCACCCTCACTTGCGATCACCGGGTGGTCGATGGCGCGACGGGCGCCAAGTGGCTGGCGGCCTTCAAGCCGCTGATCGAAGACCCGCTCAACATGATCGTCTAAGGACGCGCCTTGACCAGCATCTACGACTTCAGCGCCGAGACGCTCGACGGCCGGCCCGCGCCGTTGGCGGACTATCGGGGCAAGGTCGTCCTGATCGTCAACACCGCCAGCAAGTGCGGCTTCACCCGTCAGTACGAGGGGCTGGAAAAACTCTACAGGCGCTTCCGCGACCGCGGGCTGGTGGTCCTCGGTTTTCCCTGCAACCAGTTCGGGGCCCAGGAGCCGGGGGACGCGGAGGAGATCGCGAACTTCTGCTCGCTGACCTACGACGTCCAGTTCCCGATGATGCGCAAGATCGACGTCAACGGCCCGCAGGCCCACCCCCTCTACGCCTATCTCAAGAAGGCCAAGAAAGGCGTGCTGGGCACCGAAGGGATCAAGTGGAACTTCACCAAGTTCCTCGTCGACCGGAACGGCCAGGTGACCGGCCGCTACGCCCCTAATGTTGAACCCAAGGCGCTGGAAGGCGCGATCGAGGCTTTGCTCTGATGGCTGATGCGTTCGACGTCGTCGTGATCGGGTCGGGCCCTGGCGGCTACGTCACCGCCATCCGGGCCTCGCAGCTGGGGATGAAGACCGCCATCGTCGAGCGGGCGGAGCTGGGCGGCATCTGCCTGAACTGGGGCTGCATCCCCACCAAGGCGTTGCTGAAGTCCGGCGAGGTGTACGAACAGCTCGACCACCTGAAGGACTACGGCCTGTCGGTGGAGAAGCGCGGCTTCGACTTCGGCGCCGTCGTGCAGCGCTCGCGCAAGGTGGCCGCCACCCTGAACGCCGGCGTCACCTTCCTGATGAAGAAGAACAAGATCGAGGTCGTCACCGGGACGGCGCGGCTGGAGAAGGGGCAGGGCGCCCCGACGGTCGTCGTGGGTGACCGCAAGCTGACCGCCAAACACGTGATCCTGGCCACCGGCGCCCGCGCCCGGACGATCCCCGCCATCGGCCTGGAGCCGGACGGCGAGCGGGTCTGGACCTATCGCGAGGCCCTGGTCCCCAAGTCCGCGCCGAAGACCCTGGTGGTCATCGGCTCGGGCGCCATCGGCATGGAGTTCGCCAGCTTCTACCGGGCCCTGGGCTCGGACGTGACGGTCGTCGAGATGATGCCGCGCATCCTGCCGGTCGAGGACGAGGAGGTCTCCAAGGCGGCGCACAAGGCGTTCGAGAAGCGGGGCATCAAGTTCCGCGTCCCGGCCAATGTGAAGAAGCTGACCAAGACCAAGTCGGGCGTGAGCCTCGAGATCGAGGCCGGCGGGAAGGCCGAGACCCTGGAGGCCGAGGTGGCCATCGTGGCGGTGGGGATCGTCGGCAACGTCGAGGACATGGGTCTGGAGGCCCTGGGCGTGAAGATCGAGAAGACCCACGTGGTCACCGACGCCCATGGCGCCACCGGCGTGCCCGGCCTCTATGCGATCGGCGACGTGGCGGGCCCGCCCTGGCTGGCCCACAAGGCGAGCCACGAGGGCGTCCACTGCATCGAGCATATCGCCGGCCTGAAGCCCACGAACTTGACCTCGCCGATCCCGGGGTGCACCTACACCACCCCGCAGGTGGCGTCGGTGGGCCTTACCGAGGCGCAGGCGAAGGAGAAGGGGCTGGAGCCGAAGGTCGGCCGCTTCCCGTTCCGGGTAAACGGCAAGGCGATCGCCGCGGGCGAGCTGGACGGCTTCGTGAAGACGGTGTTCGACGGCAAGACCGGCGCCCTGATCGGCGCGCACATGATCGGGCACGAGGTCACCGAGATGATCCAGGGGTTCACCCTGGCCATGACCCTGGAGGCGACCGAGGCCGAGCTGCAGGCCACCGTCTTCCCGCATCCGACCATGAGCGAAGCGATGCACGAGGCCTCGCTCGACGCCTACGGGATGGTCCTGCACCTCTAGGCGGTCAGTCGGTCCGCTTCCTCACCGCCCCGTCCAGGCTCCAGGCCCCCGGGCCGGCGCAGGCGAGGTAGAGGAAGATGAAGCAGAACAGGATCGCCGCCTCGCCGCCGTTGAGGGCCGGCCAGAAGCCCTGGCTGCCATGGGCCATGAAATAGGCCACCGCCATCTGGCCCGAGCAGACGAAGGCCGCGATCCGCGTGAACAGGCCCAGCGCAATCAGGCCGCCGCCCACGACCTCGATCACCGCCGCCGCCATCAGCAGGGGCGGCAGGGGATCGGGCGCGCCGGGCTGCGGGGCGGGAAAGCCGACCAGCTTCATCAGGCCGTGCTCCATGAACAGCAGCGCGGCGACGATCCGCAGCAGGCCGAGCGCCCGCGGCGCCCAGACGGCGAGATTCGGCATGATCGGTTCCTTCGTGGTCAGGCGGCGCGTCGCATCTCCGCGTCCACGATACGCTGCAGCGCGACGTAGTCGGTCTTGCCCGTGCCCAGGACCGGGATCTCCTGCACGCGGATGATCTTTCGGGGCACCGCCAGTTCCGGGGCGCCGATCTGCTGGGCATGCAGAATCAGCGGAGCCGGGTCGGCGTCGCGCCGATCGGTGACCAGGATCAGGCGCTCGCCCTTCTTGGGATCGGGCAGGGCGACCACGGCATGACGGCAGTCGGGCCAGACGGCCGCCGCCAGGTCCTCCGCAGCCGTCAGGGAGACCATCTCGCCGCCCACCTTGGCGAAGCGCTTCACGCGACCCAGGATCTTGATCCAGTGGTCATCGGACAGCGAGACCACGTCGCCAGTGTCGTGCCAGCCGTCCGTCGGCGGATCGATGCCGCCGTCCGGGCGCAGGTAGCCGGACATAACGTTCGGGCCCCGGACCAGCAGCTTGCCGCCGCCGGGGATGCCGTCCACCCGCTCGAGGCGGGTCTCCATGCCCGGGAGCAGCCCGCCGACCGTGCCGCGCCGGTTGTCGGTCGGCTTGTTCACCGCGATCACGGGGGAGCATTCGGTGGCGCCATAGCCTTCCAGCAGCGGGATCGGACCGAACTTCTCGGTGATCAGGTTGTGGGTCTCCTCGCGCACCTTCTCCGCGCCGCAGACGACGAAAGTCAGGCCGCTGAGTTCGCCGGGCGCGGCCGAGCGGGCGTACTGGTTGATGAAGGTGTCGGTGGCGAAGAGCACGTTCGCCTTGCTGTCCTTCACCAGCGGCGGGATCTGCTTGATGTGCAGGGGCGAGGGATACTGGAAGGTCTTCAGGCCGGTCAGCAGCGGCAGCAGCGCCCCGCCCGTCAGGCCGAAGACGTGGAAGATCGGCAGCGGGTTGAAGAACACCCAGTTGGTGTCGAGCGGGATATGCTGGTTGATCTGCCGGCAGTTGGAGACGAGGTTCGCGTTGCTGAGCACCACGCCGCGCGGCGCGCCGAAGCTGCCGGAGGTGAACAGGATGACGCCGGGGTCGGAGGGGGCGACGGGCGTCCGGAACCTCTTCGGCATCGCGCCTGCCGCGGCGGCGAACAGCTTGTCGGCCAAGCCCACGGTCTGGCGCACCTCCTCGAGATAGACCACCCGGGCCTTGTCCTCGAGGGCGTCGATCAGGTCGTGCAGCTTGCCCTGTTCGACGAAGCGATGGGAGGTGAGCACGGTCTTGATACCGGCCAGGTCGCAGGCCGCTTTCAGGTTCCGGATCCCGGCCGTGAAGTTCAGCATCGTCGGCACGCGGCCGAAGGCGTGCAAGGCGAAGAACGTGACGATTCCGCCCGAGCTGGACGGCAGCATCACGCCCACGCGCTCGCCCTTACGGGTGAAGGCGGCGATCTTCCGGCCGAGGGCAAAGGACGCCCGGATCAGGTCGAGATAGGTGAGAGGGTTGCGTTCCTGGTCCTCCAGGATCGGCTTCTTCAGCCCATGTTTCCGCGCTGCGGAGAGCAGCGCATCGAAGATCGAAGACTGCGCCTCGGCGCTGTCGAACGGAGTCAAAGGCGCTCGCCTCCCAGTGTTCTCGTTGCGGGGAACCTATCGCCCATGGCGCCGGCTGAAAAGATCGGTAACGAGGCGTGAAGCCCGCCTGGCGACAGGCGCGACCGTACGCGCGCTTGATCCGAAGGCCCGGACGGACGATCTAGGGGCCATGGCCGTGGTCATCGACACCCTGAACCAGCGCCGTCCGCGGCATCCCGAAAAGCAGAACCGGCCGGATTCGCCGATCCTGCGAAAGCCGGAGTGGCTGCGGGTCCGCGCGCCGGGCTCCACTGGCTACAACGCCACCCGGGACATCGTGAAGGGACACGGCCTCGTCACGGTCTGCGAAGAGGCCGCCTGTCCGAACATCGGCGAGTGCTGGTCCAAGAACCACGCGACGATGATGATCATGGGCGAGATCTGCACGCGGGCCTGCTCGTTCTGCAACGTCGCCACCGGCAAGCCGAACGCCCTGGACCCCACCGAGCCCGCGCGCGTCGCCGACGCCGTGGCCAAGATGGGGCTGAAGCACGTGGTGATCACCTCGGTGGACCGCGACGACCTGGCCGACGGCGGCGCGGCCCACTTCGCGGCCGTGGTCCTGGCCATCCGCGAGGCCTCGCCCGCCACCACAGTCGAGATCCTGACGCCGGATTTCCTGCGCAAGCCGATCGAGGCGGTCCACGAGGTCATCGACGCCCGCCCTGACGTCTTCAACCACAACCTCGAGACGGTTCCGCGGCTCTATCTCTCGATCCGCCCGGGCGCCCGGTACTACAACTCGCTGCGCCTGCTGGAACGCGTGAAGGAGCGCGATCCGACGCAGTTCACCAAGTCCGGCATCATGGTCGGCCTGGGCGAGGCGAAGGAGGAGGTCATGCAGGTGATGGACGACATGCGCTCGGCCGGCGTCGACTTCATCACCATCGGCCAGTACCTGCAGCCCACGCGCAAGCATGCGCCGATCGACCGGTTCGTGCATCCGGACGAGTTCCGGGCCTATGAGGAGATCGCCCGGGCCAAGGGGTTCCTGATGGTTTCGGCCAGCCCGCTCACCCGCTCGTCGCACCACGCCGGCGAGGACTTCGCCCGCCTGCAGGAGGCGCGGCGGGCGAAAGAGGCGGCCGCCTAGCTTGCACCACCACGTCTCACGGCTGCTGCCCTATACGCCGGACCAGCTGTTCGCCCTGGTGGGCGACGTCGACCGCTATCCCGAATTCGTGCCCTGGATCAGCTCGATGCGGACCTGGAACGCGCGCGACCTGGGCGAGGGCGCCAACAGCCTGGATGCCGAGGCGGGCGTCGGGTTCTCGTTCCTCAAGGAGCGGTTCGCTACGCGCGTGCGGCGCGACAGTGTCGAGCGCCGGATCGACGTCAGCCTGCTGTCCGGACCCTTCCGGCGGCTGACGAATACCTGGCGGTTCCTGGAGGACGAGGCCGGGACCCGGATCGAGTTCGACATCGACTTCCAGTTCAAGTCGCGCCTGTTGGAGGGCCTGCTGACGGCCAACTTCCATCACGCGGTGGAGCGGCTCATGGGCTGTTTCGAGGACCGGGCGAAGGCGCTTTACGGCTGAAGACCCAGAGCACCAGGCCGGCAACGAGCACAACCAGGAGCGCCGGCAGCTCCTTCGTCGCCCCCAGCAGCAGCACGCCGGTGAACAGCGCCGCGGTGAACAGGGCGATAGGCCCCCGGTACGGCAGGGAGAACCGGGGCTCGGGCGCGTCGGCGCGCCGCGACATGCGCCACAGGGAAATGCAGCACAGGATGTAGCCGGTCAGGCGCGCCGCGGTGGCGATCGTGAGGGCGGTGAGCAGGTCACTGGCCATCGCGAACCCGAAGCCCAGGATGCTGGAGATCACGATCGCCACGTGCGGCGTGCGCCATCGGGGATGGACGTGGCCCAGCCAGCGCGGGAGCTGATCCTGCTCGGACAGCGCCAGCAGCATGCGCGGCATGGAAATCGTGATGACCAGGATCGTGCCGACGATGACGGCGAGAGCCCCGGCTGAGACGGCTATGGCTCCGGCGTCGCCGAAAAGCTGCCGGCCCACCTCGGCGAGCGGCCGGTCGTTCGCCGCCGGGCTGTCCAGGACGCCCACGCAAACCAGCAGGACCGCGGCGTAGGCGAAGGTGACCGCGGCGACCCCTCCGATCAGCGCGGCGGGCACGTCCCGCTGCGGGTCACGCGCCTCGCCGGCCACGACCGAGCCGCGCTCGAAGCCGGAATAGGCGAAGAGGTAGATCAGCAGCGCCTGGGCGAACGGGACGGCGGTGGGCAGGGACGTATCGATCGCCAGCCGGTCCGCCTGGACGAACCCGACGCCGGCCGCGGCGAAGGCGAGGACGAAACCCAACTTGAGTACGATCAGGACATTGCTGGCCCGTGCGGACTGGCGGATCCCCACCAGGACGATGCTGGTCAGGATCACGCCCAGTAAGCCGATGGTCAGATAGCGCGGCGCGCCCGACTCCAGCGCCGGGACGAAGCCGGCGAGATAGGTGACGAACAGCGCCGACAGCGTGGCGACCGACATCGCCTGGCTGAACCACATCAGCCAGCCGACCGCGAAGGCAGGCAGGGCGGGTAGGGCCGCCCGGGCGTAGAGATAGGGCCCGCCCGTGCCGGAGAACCGGCTTGAAAGGTCGGCGAAGCAGAGGATCAGCGGTGTAAGGGCCAGCGCCGCGGCGGCCAGGACCACGAAACTCCAGCCGCCGGCGAGGGCATAGACCTTCGCCGGGGCGGCCAGCATTCCGGCCCCGATCATGGCGTTCAGCACGATGCCCGTGAGGTCGCGGCGGCGCAGGGCGCGGACGAGGTGCGGCGCTTCGCTCAGGTGAGCCGGTCCCGCATCATCTGGAGCGCCGCTTGAACGGCGGCGAGTTGGACCCCTTCGCGGGTGTCCTGCTCGAAGAAGTGTTCTTCATGCACGAGCCGCTGGTTGGTCCGGGCGGTGGCGATATGGACCGTCCCTACGGGCTTCAGAGGTGTGCCGCCGCCTGGGCCCGCAACCCCGGTAATGGCCACGGCGAGGTGGGCGTTAGACGCCTCCAAGGCGCCTTCAGCCATCATTCGCGCCACGGGCTCCGACACGGCGCCGAGGTCGGCGATCAGGTCGCCGGGCACGCCCAGCAGCTCCTGCTTGGCGCGGTTGGAATAGGTGACGAAGCCGCGCTCGAACACGTCGGACGATCCCGCGATCGAGCAGATGGCGCCGGCCACCAGGCCGCCGGTGCAGCTTTCGGCGGTGACGATGCGCAGGGATCGTTCCCGCGCCTCGTCGATCAGGAGGCGCGCCAGGGTCACGATCTCCAGGTTGAACATCAGCTTGAAGGTCCCTCTACTCCGGGCGAACTGAGCATTGCCCGCCCCCATCGACAAGGCGATTCGAGACCCAATGACCACGCTTGCCGACGGGGCCCAGGCCCGCACCGCGCCGCCGGCGCTCTTCGCCATCACCGTCTTCACCAGCGCGGCGCTGGTGTTCCTGGTGCAGCCGATGGTGGCCAAGCTGGTCCTGCCGCTGCTGGGCGGAAGCCCGTCGGTCTGGAACACCTCGATGGCGTTCTTCCAGCTCGCGCTGCTGGCCGGCTACTTCTACGCCCACCTATTGCAGCGAATTCCCTCGGTGCGCGGCCAGGCGATCGCCCACATCGCGGCGCTGCTCGTGGCGGCGGTGGCCCTGCCCCTGCGGGTGAACGAACTAGTGGGGCCGCCATCGTCCGACCATCCGAACCTGTGGCTGCTGGCCGTCCTGACGCTCTCCATCGGCGCGCCGTTTGCGATCCTGTCGGCGACCGCCCCACTCGTGCAGGCATGGCATGCGCGAACCATCGGCGCAGCCGAGGGCAAGGAGCCTTACGTCCTCTACGCCGCCAGCAACCTCGGCAGCCTGATCGCGCTCCTGGCCTATCCCATCGTGGTGGAGCCGCTGACGTCACTGGCCGAGCAGCGCTATGGCTGGAGCGCAGGGTACGGGCTCTTCGTCCTGATCATCGGCGCCCTGGCGCTCGCCGTCATGCGCGTCCGCTCGGCGGCTGTCGTACGGGTGGAAGCGACGGCGCCGGCGCCTTCCTGGGCCAGGCGGGCAGGGTGGGTGGCGCTGGCGGCCATTCCGTCCAGCCTGATGCTGGGGGTGACGACGCACATCACCACCGACGTGGCCTCGGCGCCCTTCCTTTGGGTGGCGCCGCTGGCCCTGTACCTGGTGACCTTCATCATCGCCTTCCAGGAGCGGCCGGCCATCCCGCCGGCGCTGACGCTGACCCTGCAGGCGGCGGCGGCGGCGGCCTGCGTCGCCTTGCTGCCGTTCAAGGCCACGAACCTGCCGCTTCAGCTCTTCGTCCACCTGGCGGCGTTCTTCCTCACCGCCCTGATGTGTCACCAGCGGCTGGTGGCCCACCGGCCGGACCCGGCGCACCTGACCGAGTTCTACCTCTGCCTGTCGCTCGGCGGCGTCGTTGGCGGGGCATTCAACGCCTTCGTCGCCCCGGTGATCTTCAACGACGTGTGGGAGTACCCCATCGTGCTGGCGCTCTCGTGCCTCGCGCGGCCGTGGGGCGACCTCAACCGCATTCCCCGCTGGAGCTGGGCGATGCTGATCGTGGGGGTCGGCGCGGCCATCGCCACGCCCATCGCCGTGACCTTCGCGGGCGGCCGGATGACCACAGAATCCGTCGTCGGCGCCTTCGATCAGTCCGAGCTGTTCGACATGGGCATGAAGACGCTGCTGGTCCTGGCCATGCTGGCGGCGTTCATGGTGCGGCGACACGCCCTGCTGTTCTTCGCTGTCCTGGCCGTGCTGACTTATGCGGCGGAGGCGGCGGCCGACCGGACCGACACGCGGCAGAGCTGGCGCAGCTTCTTCGGCGTGCTGAAGCTGTCGCAGACCTATGTGCCCAGCATCGGGCAGGTGAAGATGCTGGCCCACGGCACGACCCTACACGGCGCCCAGGCGCAGGACCCCCGCTATCGTTGCCGGCCGATGGTCTACTACACGCCGAACACCCCGATCGGTCAGGTGTTCGTGGCCAAGCAGAAGGCTTCGCCGGCCTTGCGGATCGGGGCGGTCGGCCTCGGCACGGGGTCGGTCGCCGGCTACGTGCGGGCCACCGACCACCTCAGCTTCTACGAGATCGACCCGCTGGTGGTGCGGATCGCGAGCGATCCGGTGAACTTCAGCTATACTACCCTGTGCGCCAAGAGCCTGGTCGACTACGTGATCGGCGACGCACGCCTCACGGTGGCCAAGGAGCCGCCGGGCAGTTTCGACATCCTGCTGATCGACGCCTTCTCCTCCGACGCCGTGCCGGCCCACCTGCTCACCGTGGAGGCGGTGCGCGGCTACCTCACCAAGCTGAAGCCGGACGGCATCCTGATCCTGCACCTGTCGAACCGAAACCTGGACCTGATGCACCCCGCCCAGGCCGTGGCCCGCGCCGCCGGGGGCTGGTCGCTGGCCCAGAACTATGTCGCGCCCGAGCAGGACCCAGACGGCACTTGGGAATCGTCGGAGGACGCCGTGATCATCGCCAAGAACAAGGCGGCGCTGGACGCCTTCATGGCCTCCGGCAAGTGGCGCTGGGGCGATCCCTTCAAGGCCAAGCCCTGGACCGACGACTACACCAACCTCGCCGGTTCGCTGTACGCCCACCTCAAGAGCCGGTGGACGTGGCTGCCGTGAGCTAGAGCGGGGTCTCGACCGCCACGACGGCCTGCGCCATCAGGCCTTCTTCGCGGCCGGTGAAGCCCATCCCCTCCGTCGTCGTCGCCTTGACGCTGACGCGGTCGATGGGAAGGCCCAGAAGCTCGGCGATCCGGGCCCGCATGGCGTCCCGGTGCGGCCGGATCTTGGGCCGCTCGCAGACGAGGGTCAGGTCCGCATTCAGGATCCGGCCGCCGAGGGCCGCCACCCGGCTCACCGCGTGCAGCAGGAAGCGGTCGGAGGAAGCTCCCTTCCACTGGGGATCCGATGGCGGGAAGTGCTCGCCGATGTCGCCGTCGGCGATGGCGCCCAGCACCGCGTCGGTCAGGGCGTGCAGGGCGCAGTCCGCGTCGGAGTGGCCCACGAGGCCCAGGTCGTGCTGGATGCGGATGCCGCCGAGCCAGACCACATCGCCCGGCCCGAACCGGTGCGCGTCGATCCCCTGGCCCATGCGCACGATCCGCCGCCCGGCGCAGAGTTGCTCGGCCAGCATGAAGTCTTCCGGGTAGGTCAGCTTCATCAGCATCGGGTCGCCCGGGACCATGGCGACGTGGCCGCCGGCGCGCTCCATCACCGAGGCATCGTCCGTTGGCTCCTCGCCCGCCGGCCAGCGGCGGTAGGCGGCCTTGAGCTTGCCAAACCGGAAGGCCTGCGGCGTCTGGGCCCGCCACAGGCCGTCGCGGGAGACCGTCTCGTCGACGAGGCCGTCGCCGCGCTTCAGGGTGTCGGGGACGGGCAGGGTGGGGATGGCGCCGTCGGCCAGGTCCAGCGCGGCCAGCAGTCGATCCACATGGCTGCGACCGACAAACGGTCGGGCGGCGTCGTGTATCAATACAGGCTGAGCCGATTTCGCCGTGAGGGCCGCAAGGCCGGCCTGGACGGATTCGGCGCGGGTCTTGCCGCCCGTCACCGCCTTCCAGCCTTCGAGGCCGGCGAGGGCGACTTCGGCCTGCGACAACCGGTCGCGCGCGACCACGACCACGACCTCGGCGGCGCCGGCGGCCAGCAGGCCTTCGACAGACCAGCGCACGATCGGCCGTCCGCCCAGTTCGCGCCAGGCCTTCGGCTCGCCCGGCCCAGCCCGCAGCCCTTCACCGGCCGCCACGATCACCGCGGAGAAACTCATACAGGCGCTCATACGAAACTGGCGGGGCGTGTCCAGCTTTCCGGCTTTACGTTAGCGGTGACATCTGCCTAAAAAGATAGCGATGGGCCTGTCTATAAAATGAGCAGCGTACTCGACATCGGCGGGGTGAAGGTCGGCGGCCGCGTCTGGATCGCGCCGATGACCGGCGTCTCGGACCTGCCGTTCCGCCGCGCCGCCAGCCGGCTGGGCGCGGCCTATGTGGCGACCGAGATGGTCGCCTGCGCCGAATTCTCCAAGGGCCGTCCCGACGTGGTGCGCCGCGCGGCGGTGGGCGAAGGCTTGCCGCTGATGGTGGTGCAGTTGGTGGGCCGCGATCCGGTCGCCATGGCCGAGGGCGCGCGGCTGGCCGCCGCGGCGGGCGCCGAGATCATCGACCTTAACTTCGGTTGTCCGGCGCGCGAGGTCACCGGCGGCCACGGCGGCTCGGCCCTGATGCGCGAGCCCGATCTGGCCGCCGAGCTGATGACCGCCGCCGTCGAGGCCGTGGATGTCCCGGTGACGGTGAAGATGCGGCTGGGCTGGGACAACGATTGCCGCAATGCGCCGGACCTGGCCGCCCGCGCCGAGGCGCTCGGGGTGAAGGCTGTGACGGTCCACGGGCGCACTCGCTGCCAGTTCTACAAGGGCGCCGCCGACTGGGCCGCCATCCGGCCGGTGAAGGACGCGGTCTCGATCCCGGTCATCGCCAACGGGGACATCGTCGATGGGCGCAGCGCCCGCGCCGCCCTGGACGCCAGCGGCGCCGACGCCGTGATGGTCGGGCGCGGGGTCTACGGCAAGCCGTGGATCGCCGCCCAACTGGAGGCGGAGCTGGATGGCCGGCCCTTCGAGGAGCCGGCCGCGGAAGAGCGCCTCGCCATCGCGATCTCGCACCTGCGCGAGAGCCTTGCATTCTATGGCGAACGCCTGGGCCTGCGGATCTTCCGCAAGCACCTGGCCGCCTACATCGAAAACGCCCCCTGGCCCGCCGACGCGCAGGCCCGGAGAGAAGCGCGCGCGGCCCTGTGCCGTCTGGAGGACGCCCGATCGGTCGAGAGGGGGCTGCAAGCCCTCTGGGGACCTCCAGATCACAGGCTCGCCGCATGAGTGGGAAGACGAAGTTCCAGGACAAGAGCGTGGGCATGGACGCCTTGAAGGCCGCGGCCTTCGAGCTCAGTCCGGATCCGTCGCTGGTGGTCGACGCCGACGGCGCCCTTGTGGCCGTGAATGAGGCCGCAGAGTCGCTGTTCGGGCAGGGGCTGGGCCTGCTGGCCCGAGGCCGGTTCCGCGCCGCCCTGCCGCCCGGCTCCGCCCTGGTCTCGCTGCTGAACCGGGCCATCGAGGAGGACGCCCGGGTCCGCGAGCGGGGCGTCCACATCAGCCTGTTCGGCCTGCCGCCGTTCGAGGCCGACGGCGCGGCCGCGCCACTGGGCGACGGCTCGGTCCTGCTGACGCTCACGGTGAAGAACGGCCTGGGCAACGAGCGCAGCGCCCACGAGGCCGCGGGCCTGCGCTCCCTGGTCGGCCTGGGCCGCATGCTGGCGCACGAGATCAAGAACCCGCTCGCCGGCATCCGCGGCGCCGCACAGTTGCTGAAGTCGGGCGCCAAGGCCGAGGACGCCCCGCTGGCCCAGCTCATCGTCGACGAGACCGACCGGGTGCGGCGGCTGGTGGACCGGATGGAGGCCTTCTCCGACGACGCCCTACCCACCCTGACGCCGATCAACATCCACCAGATCCTCGACCGCGTGCGGGCGCTGGCCACGAACGGCTTCGCCGAGGGCCTGGGCCTGAAGGAGAGTTACGACCCGTCGCTGCCGCCGGTGCCGGGCGACGAGGACCAACTGATCCAGATCTTCCTGAACCTGGTGAAGAACGCCGCCGAGGCCGCCCATGCGCGCGGCGACGGCCGCGGCGAAGTGTCGATCCACACCGCCTATCGCCACGGGGTCCGGGTGCGGTCGGCCAAGGGGCAGGCGCTGCGTGGCGCGCCGCTGGAGGTCCGCGTCGTCGACAACGGCCCCGGCGTGCCCGAGCACATCCGCGAGAGCCTCTTCCAGCCCTTCGTCACCTCGAAGAACAACGGCGCGGGCCTCGGCCTGGCGCTGGTCGCCAAGCTGGTCGCCGGTCACGGCGGCCTGATCGATTTCGAGTCCGAGCCCGGCCGCACCGTCTTCCGCGTGTTGCTGCCGATCGCGGCGCATGAGGACGCCATCTAGATGAACGCCGCATCCAAGAAGATCCTGATCGCCGACGACGACAGCTCGATCCGGCTGGTCCTGTCCCAGGCTTTCACCCGCCTGGGCTACCAGGTCCGGGCCACCGGCAACGCCACGACCCTGCTCAAGTGGGTGACGGACGGCGAGGGCGACCTCGTGGTCACCGACGTGGTCATGCCCGACGAGAACGTCTTCGACGTCCTCCCGCGCATCAAGAAGCAGCGGCCCAAGCTGCCGGTCATCGTGATGAGCGCCCAGAACAACCTGATCACGGCGGTCAATGCCGCCGAGGTGGGGGCGTTCGAATATGTGCCCAAGCCCTTCGACCTGGACGACATGACCTCGGCCGCGCGCCGGGCCCTGTCGCGGCCGGCCGATGCGGAGGCGTCGAAGGCGCAGGCGCGAGCGGTGCGCGACGACCGCCTGCCCCTGATCGGCCGCTCCGCGCCGATGCAGGAAGTCTACCGCACCATCGCCCGGCTGGTGGGCGCGGACCTGACGGTGCTGATCACCGGCGAGAGCGGCACCGGCAAGGAGCTGGTCGCCCGGGCGCTGCACGACATGGGCCGCCGCCGCGACGGCAAGTTCGTGGTCATCAACCTCGCCGCAACGCCGCGCGAACGCGTCGAGAGCGAGCTCTTCGGCAAGGAGGAGGGCGACGCCGGCAAGCTGATCGACGCCGACGGCGGCACCCTGTTCCTGGACGAGATCGGCGACATGCCGCTGGACGCCCAGACGCGCCTGCTGCGGGTGATCGACGGCTCCGAGCCGGCGCTCAATCCCAAGACGGGCCGGCGTCCGAACGTGCGGATCATCGCCGCCACCAACCGCGACCTGCGGGCGCTGATCCAGCAGGGGCTGTTCCGCGAGGACCTGTTCTTCCGCCTCAACGTCGCGCCGCTGCGCATCCCGCCGCTGCGCGATCGCGCCGAGGACATTCCGGATCTCGCGCGGGCCTTCCTGCTGCGGGCCAATCGCGAGGGCCTGCCCGCCAAGACCATCGACGCCAACGCCCTGGAACGGCTGAAGCGGCACGCCTGGCCCGGCAACGTGCGGGAGCTCGAGAACCTGGTCCGCCGGGTCTGCGCGCTCTACGGCGAAGACCTGATCACCGCCCGGATCATCGAGAAGGAGCTGGCCGACCAACAGCCGACGGTGCAGGGGCAGGAAGGCCCGGCGACGCTGTCCCAGCTCGTGGAGCAGAAGCTTGCTGGCTACTTCGCCGACCAGCCGGATGGGATCCCGCCCGCGGGACTCTACGACCGGGTCCTGGAGGAGGTGGAGCGTCCGCTGATCCAGCTGACGCTCGCCGCGACTCGCGGGAATCAGGTCCGGGCCGCCGAGATCCTGGGCCTCAACCGCAACACGCTGCGGAAGAAGATTCACGATCTCGGCGTGGAAATGGCGCGCGGACGGCGGTAGCTCGCGGCGCCCGGCGGCGCCCAGGACACTTAATACGCGACGGCCGGTCCTCGGCCACAACCGCTGCCGTGCAACGCGGCAACATAGCTGTTGATTTTGGAGCACAGCTCCCTAGGCTCCGGGCGCAATGGCGTTGCTCACGCATCCGGCGTTTCGTCATCCGGCTCTGGGCCGGATCCGAGCCGCCCTTCAGTCCCGCGTCGTGCTCGGTGTCGGCTACAGCGTCGCGGCGGGCCTGACGGGCCTGGCGATCCTGCTCGCCGCCTCGCCGCCAGCCAAAGGGCCGCTTGGCCCGGCCAGCCAGCTGATCCTGACGGTCCTGGGCTTCAACCTGGTTCTGATCCTGGGCCTGATCGCGGCGGTTTCGCTGCGCATCCTGGAACTTCTGAGGGCGCGGTCGCACGACGCCGGCGCGCGGCTCCACGTGCGTTTCGTGCGCCTCTTCGCGCTGGCCGCCCTGGTGCCGGCCCTGGTGGTCTTCGTCTTCTCCGGAGTCCTGGTTAGCCAGGGCGTCGACAAGTGGTTCAGCGAGCGGGTCCAGACCGTCGTCGAGAACTCGGCCACCGTGTTCCGCTCGTACATCGAGGAGCAGACCCGCGACACGGCCGATCGCGTTACGTCCATGGCCCAGGACCTCAACCGAGAAGCGGCGGGACTGCAGGGCCAGGCCGGGGCCTTCGATCGGGCCCTTTCGGCCTTGGCCTCCTACCACGGCTTTCCGGCGCTCTACCTGGTGACGCGCGAGGGGCAGGTCATGGCGCGGGCGGAGGCGACAGCCGCGCCGACCTTCGAAGGCCTCCCGGCCTCCGCGTTCGCCGCCGCGGACCGGGGCGAGATCTTCGTCCGCGCCGACAATGTGATCCGGGCGCTCTATCGCCTGCCGGACTATGGCGATGTCTACCTCTACGCCGTCCGCCCGCTCGAACAGGGCGTGGTGGCGAACCTGCGCGACGCGGAGAGCGCGCTGGTCTCGTACCGGGAGATCGGGGAGAGCCGGGCGCGGGTGCAGACCATCTTCGCGCTGAGCTACGTCGAGACGGCGCTGCTGGTGCTGGTGGGCGCGGTGTGGCTGGGGCTGACCGCGGCCAACGCCATCTCGGCGCCGGTCGCGCGGCTGGTGCAGGCGGCTGGGCGCGTGGCCGGCGGCGACCTCAGCGCGCGTGTCGACGCCGACGGCGATCCCGATGAGATCGCGGTGTTGTCCCGCGCGTTCAACAGCATGACGCACGATCTTCAGGCGCAGCAGGAAGCCCTGCGCCGGGCCGGCGAAGAGGCCGAGGAGCGGCGGCAGTTCATCGAAACGGTGCTCGCCGAGGTGAGCGCGGGCGTGATCGGCCTGGATTCGGAGGGCCGGATATCCGTGGCCAACCGCCAGGCCGAAGTGCTGCTGGCGCTTCCGGGCGGGCAGGGGCGCGGCCGCAAGCTGTCCGAGGTCGTTCCGGAGTTCGCCGAGCTGGCCGCCGCCGGACGGAGCGGCGAGGCCGAGGAGGAGATCGACGTCGCCCGCGGGCGCGACAATCGCCGCCTGCGGGTCCGCGCCAGCCAGAGTGAAGGCGGCCTGGTGCTGACCTTCGACGACGTCACGCGGCTGGTGGCGGCGCAGCGGAACGCCGCCTGGCGCGACGTCGCCCGCCGCATCGCCCACGAGATCAAGAACCCGCTGACACCGATCCAGCTCTCGGCCGAGCGCCTGCGCCGCAAGTATCGCAAGGACATCGCCCCGTCCGAACTCGAGATCTTCGACCGCTGCACCGACACCATCGTGCGCCAGGTCGGCGACATCGGCCGCATGGTGGACGAGTTCTCGGCCTTCGCCCGGATGCCGGCGCCGAAGTTCGACAAGCTGGAGGCCGGCGAGCTGCTGCGCGCCGCCGTGTTCGCCCAGCGGGTCGCCAGCCCGGACTTCGTGGTGGAGCTCGAAGAGCCCAAGGCCGACGCCATCCTCTATGCGGATGGCCGGATGATCGGCCAGGCGCTCACCAATGTCCTGAAGAACGCGGCCGAGGCCGTCGAGGCTCGCCGCGCGAAATCGCCGCGCCTCAAAGGGCGGATCACCGCCCGGCTGGTCGTCGAGGACGCCTCGGTGGCCATCGAGGTCGAGGACAATGGCGTCGGACTGCCCGCCAAGGATCGCGACCGGCTGACCGAACCCTATGTGACCACCCGCGAAAAGGGCACGGGCCTCGGGCTCGCGATCGTGAAGCGGATCCTGGAAGACCACAGCGGCGAGCTGGAGCTGGCCGACGCGCGGAGCGGGCAGGGGGCCTTGGCGATTCTTCGCCTGCCGGCCGCCCCGGCGCCGCGCGCTGCGAAACCCACCGCGGCCGTTACGGCCAAATGAGGATGGACTGATGGCGGCTGACGTTCTGGTGGTCGACGACGAGGCGGATATCCGCGAGCTGGTCGCGGGAATCCTGACCGACGAAGGCTATGACGTTCGCACGGCGACCGACTCCGAGAGCGCGCTCGCCGAGGTGCGGGCGCGCAAGCCGGCGCTGCTGATCCTGGATATCTGGATGCAGGGCGGCGGCATGGACGGCCTGGAGTTGCTCGACATGGTCAAGGCGCTGGACCCCGACCTGCCGGTGATCATGATCTCGGGCCACGGGAACATCGAGACCGCGGTCAGTTCGATCAAGCGCGGCGCCTACGAGTTCCTGGAGAAGCCGTTCAAGTCGGACCGGTTGCTGCTGGTGGTCGAGCGCGCCTTGGAGACCACCAACCTGCGGCGGGAGAACCGCCGGCTGCGGGCCCAGACGATCCAGCCCGAGGGACTGCTGGGCAAGTCGATGGCCGCCCAGCAGCTGCGTCAGATGATCGCCAAGCTGGCCGGCGCCAACAGCCGCGTGCTGATCTCGGGCCCGCCCGGCTCCGGCAAGGAGACCGTGGCGCGGCTGATCCACGACGCCAGCCACCGCTCGCGCAACGAGTTCGTGCCGATCAGCGCCGCCGGGATGACGCCGGAACGCATGGACGTGGAGCTGTTCGGCGAAGAGGGGGCGAACGGACGCACCGCCAAGATCGGCGTCTTCGAGCGGGCCCACGGCGGCACGCTCTATCTGGACGAGGCGGCCGACATGCCGCGGGAGACCCAGGGCCGGATCCTGCGCGTGCTGGTCGAGCAGCGGTTCCGGCGGGTGGGCGGCGACGCCGACGTGCAGGTGGACGTGCGCGTGATCTCCTCGACCTCCAAGGACCTGCGCGAGGAGATCGCGGCCGGGCGCTTCCGCGAGGATCTGTTCCACCGGCTCAACGTGGTCCCGGTGAACGTCCCGGGCCTCAGCGAACGTCGCGAAGACATCCCCGACCTCGTGGAAGACTTCATCAACCGGATCTGCGAAGCCTCCGGCCTGGCCCGCCGCAAGCTATCGGACGACGCGCTGGCCATGCTCCAGGTTCGGGCCTGGCCGGGCAACCTGCGCCAGCTGCGCAACAATGTGGAGCGGATGCTGATCCTGGCCTCGGGGTCGCCCGCCGACCCGATCACCGCCGACATGCTGCCGGCCGAGGCCTCGGTGAACGACCAGACGACCTCGCTGGGCGCCGAGCGGATCATCGCCCTGCCGTTGCGCGAGGCCCGCGAGGTGTTCGAGCGCGAGTATCTGAACGCCCAGATGCTTCGGTTCTCGGGCAATATTTCACGTACTGCGGCCTTCATCGGCATGGAGCGTTCGGCGCTGCACCGTAAGCTGAAGTCCCTGGGCCTGTCGGGCGCCCGGTCGCTGGAAGCCGAGGAGGCCTAGAGTTGGGGCGCATTGCCTATGTGAACGGACGCTACGTCCATCAGGCGGAGGCCGTCGTCCATATCGAGGACCGAGGCTATCAGTTCGCCGACGCGGTCTATGAGGTCTGGGCCCTGTTCGGCGGCAAGCTGGCCGATCCCGAGGGGCATTTCGCGCGGCTGGAGCGCAGTCTGTCGGAGCTGCGCATCCCCATGCCGATGAGCCGCGCGGCCCTGACGACCGTGCTGCGGGAGACGGTGCGGCGCAATCGCGTCCGCGAGGGCCTGGTCTATCTCCAGGTCAGCCGGGGCGTCGCGCCGCGCGACCATGCCTTTCCGGCGGCGCACGTGGCCCCGGCCGTGGTGGTGACGGTGAGCCGGGTGGACCGGGACGCCACCGAGGCGCGCGCGGCCAAGGGCGTGTCCGTGGTCACCACGCCCGAGAACCGCTGGGGGCGTTGCGACATCAAGACGGTGGGCCTCTTGCCGAACGCCCTGGCCAAGCAGAAGGCCCGCGAGGTCGGCGCCGTTGAGGCCTGGTTCGTGGACGACCTGGGGCTGGTCACCGAAGGGGCCTCGTCCAATGCCTGGATCGTCGACGGCGATGGGATCCTGCGCACCCGCGACACCAACGCCAACATCCTGCGCGGCGTGACCCGCCTTTCGCTCATCGACGTGGCGCGCGAGGCGGGGCTGAAGGTCGAGGAGCGGCCCTTCACGCCTGACGAGGCGCGGGCCGCGAAGGAGGCGTTCATCACCGGCGCCGGCAGCCTGGTGCTGCCCGTGGTGGCGGTGGACGGCAAGCCTGTGGGCGACGGCGCGCCGGGACCTGTGGCGTTGAAGCTCCGACGCCTCTATATCGAGCGCGCGAAGGCTTCGGCGATCTGACGTCAGCCTGCGATTGCAACAGCCGCGTTTTGCGGCTTAGCGTGACCTTGTGTGTGGGCGGAGCTTCCGCCCGATCAAAACGAAAAGGCGGAAAGCCGTGAGCGACAAGAAACAGAACCTGCAGGACACCTTCCTCAACAGCGTGCGGAAGTCGAAGACCCCGCTCACCATCTTCCTGGTGAACGGCGTCAAGCTGCAGGGCGTGGTCAGCTGGTTCGACAACTTCTGCGTCCTGCTGCGCCGGGACGGCCAGTCCCAGCTGGTCTACAAGCACGCCATCTCCACCATCATGCCGGCTCAGCCCGTTCAGCTCTATGAACCGGCTGACGACGAGGGCGATTGAGCTCCACCACATCCGTAGACCGTGAGGCGCCCGTCCAGGGCGCCTTGGTGATCCATCCCGACCGGGAGGGCCGCGACGGCGCGCGCCATCCGCAGGCGCGGCTGGAGGAGGCCGCCGGCCTCGCCCTCGCCCTCGACCTCGAGGTCCGCGAGACCATGATCGTGGGCCTTCGCAAGCTCACGCCCGCCACCCTGTTCGGCAAGGGCAAGGTGGAGGAGATCCGGGTCCTGGTGGAGGTCGAGGAACTGGACGTCGTGGTCATCGACGACGCGCTGACGCCCGTCCAGCAGCGGAACCTGGAGAAGGCCTGGGGCGCCAAGGTCATCGACCGCACGGGACTGATCCTGGAAATCTTCGCCCGCCGCGCCCGCACGCGGGAAGGCCGCTTGCAGGTCGAGCTGGCGCGATTGACCTACGAGCGTTCGCGCCTGGTCCGCACCTGGACCCACCTGGAACGCCAGCGCGGCGGCTTCGGCGTGATGGGCGGCCCGGGCGAAACCCAGATCGAGACCGACCGGCGGCTGATCGCCGAGAAGATCGGCAAGCTCAAGCGCGAGCTGGAGGAGGTGCGCCGAACCCGTACCCTGCAGCGTTCGGCGCGCCGGCGCGTGCCGTTCCCGACCGTGGCCCTGGTGGGCTACACCAACGCCGGGAAGTCGACGCTGTTCAACCGGCTGACCAACGCCGAGGTGGTGGCGCAGGACATGCTGTTCGCCACCCTGGACCCGACCCTGCGTTCGCTGAAGCTGCCGGATGGGCGGCCCGCGATCCTGAGCGACACCGTGGGGTTCATCTCGGACCTGCCGCACGAGCTGGTGGAGGCCTTCCGCGCCACGCTGGAGGAGGTGCGCGAGGCCGACGTGGTGCTGCACGTCCGCGACATCGCCAGCGAAGAGACCAAGGCCCAGGCCGCGGATGTGCGTGCGGTCTTGAGCCGCCTGGGCGTCGACATGGACGAACGGCGCATCCTGGAGGTCTGGAACAAGGCCGACCTCCTGCCGGCCGACGAGCGGGACGAGGCGGTCAGTGACGCCCGGCGCGCCAGCCCGCCCGCCGTGCTGGTGTCCGCCGTGACGGGCGACGGCTGCGAGGCGCTTCTCGCCGCGGTGGCCGGCCTGGTCGACGAGGCGCCGCCGGTGGACGTCTACATGCCGGCCGGGGACGGCGCCGCCATCGCCTGGCTCTATCGCCATGGCCGGGTCATCGAGCGGAACGAGGGCAAGGACGGCTCGGTGCGCCTCTCCGTCAGCCTCACGCCCCAGGCCATGGGTCAGTTCGAACAGCTGTACCCCCAGGCCGAGATCCGCGGGGCCTGACGGCGGCCTCGTCGCACTTTTCCGCCCGTTCGTCGCACCGGAATGGCCACACGCGCCGGGCGGGCGATGAGGGAGCGCTGCGGCCCAGGGGAGGCGTGGTGACTTCGAATTCCAGGTGGAGCTTCGCCGCGCTGGCGGTCGTGTTCGCGCTCCTGCTGTGGTCGCTGGCCTTCGCCTGCTACATCGCGCCGGGGGTGGCGACCGGACAGCAGCGCGCGCAGGACACGGCCTATCTGCTCACGACGGTGGCGGTGGGATTTGCGCTGTCCTGCGGCTTCTGCGGCGTGGTGACGGGCCTGCTTCGGCGCGTTTCCGAGCGCTGGCGGATGGGGCTGGCCGCCGCCCTGCTGGTGGCCCTGATCCTCGTCCACGCCACGATCGACCTGATGATGATCGAGCAGTATCTGAAGGCGAAGGTGGTGCTGCCGGACGGGGCGCGGGTCAGCGGGCAGGGGCTGCTGTTCCTGAACAACCTGCTCATGCTGTCCCCGGTCTATCTGATGTACGCGGTGGGGCTGGGGTTCGGGCTGTCGATGCGCGCCGTGCACGAGCGGGAGCGCCGCCTGGCCGCGGCCCTGGCCGAGGCCCAGACGGCCCAGCTGGCGGCGCTGCGGCTGCAGATCAATCCGCACTTCCTGTTCAACAGCCTCAACGCGGTGATGTCGCTGGTGGGGTCGGGGCGGAATCGGGACGCCGAGGTCGTGGTCTCCCGTCTGGCCGAGTTCTTCCGGGCGACCCTGGCCAGCGAACCCAACGCCATGGCCAGCCTGGAGGATGAGTTGGACGTCGTGGGCGCCTACCTCGAGATCGAGGCGGCGCGGTTCGGCGAGCGGCTGCGGGTCGACATCGAGCTGCCCGATGGCCTGGCCGGGGCGAGCGTGCCGCACTTCCTGCTCCAGCCCCTGGTCGAGAACGCGATCAAGCACGGCGTCGCGCCGAGCAAGCGCCCCGTCACCCTGACGGTTTGCGCGGCGGCGCCGAACGGCCGTCTGCGGCTGGTGGTGGCGGATGACGGCGCCGGCGGCGCGCCCGGAACTGCGGGTGAGGGTGTCGGCCTGCGCAACGTCGCCGGGCGGCTGAAGGCGCACTACGGCGCGGGCGCCGCCGTGCGCGCCGAGCGCCTGCCGCGCGGCTTTCGGGTCGAGCTGGACTTGCCGCTGGCGTTCGTCTCGGAGGGGCGCTGATGCGGGTCTTCATCGTCGACGACGAACCCCTGGCCCTCGACTGGCTGCGATCCTGCCTGGCCCGGCTGACCGGGGTCGAGGTGGTCGGGGAGGCGGCCGACGGCGATGCGGCGCTGGCGGCCATCGCGGCGGCGGCGCCCGACGTCGTGCTCCTGGATATCCAGATGCCCGGGCGGTCCGGCGTCGAGGTGGCGCGCGTGCTCGCGGGCAGCGCGCGGCCCGAGGTCGTGTTCGTCACGGCCTTTTCGCACTGGGCCGCGGAGGCCTTCGAGCTGGACGCCGCCGACTACCTGCTAAAGCCGGTCCGCCCCGACCGACTCGAAGAGGCCATGAGCCGGGCCAGGCGGCGTCTTTCGGGCCCGTCCAACTGCGCGGCGCCCGCCGCCAGTTTCGAATCGGGGTTCTGGATCCGCCAACGCGAGGGGCTGGTCCGCGTGCAGACGGCCGACATCCGCCGGATCGAAGCAGACAAGGACTACGCCCTCATCCACACCCATCTGCGCACGCACATCTTGCGCACGACCATGCGGGAGCTGGAGGCCAAGCTGGACCCGCGGGAGATCGTCCGCGTCCATCGCAGCGCCTTCGTACGGCTCTCGGCCGTCGCGCGCGTGGAGCGTGGCCGGCGCAGCATGATGCGGCTCCACACCGAGGACGGCGCGGTCGTCGACGTGGGGGCGAGCTACACGCGCAAGGTCGCCGCCGCGCTCGGACTGCCCAACGTGGAGCTGGAGGACGAGTGACTCGCCTCCGACGCTAAGCCGTGCGGCGTGGCCGCAACCCCGGGCTGGCCTTCTAGCCGCGCTCCGCGGCCTTGGCCTCGTCCCAGAGGCTGTCCATCTCGGCGAGGTCGGACTGGTCGGGCGTCTTGCCTCGCTCGGCCAGTCGCGCCTCGACGTACTGGAAGCGCCGCACGAACTTGGCGTTGGTGTAGCGGATGGCGTCCTCGGGATCGATGTCGAGGGTGCGGGCGAGATTGGCCACCACGAAGAGGACGTCGCCGAGTTCCTCGCGCACCTTGTCGAGATCGCCGGCCTCGACCTCGGCGAGCATCTCGCCCACCTCCTCGTGCAGCTTGTGGACCACGTCCTGCACGGTCGGCCACACGAACCCCACCGTAGCGGCGCGTTTGGAAAGCTTCACGGCCCGGGTCAGTCCCGGCAGGCCGACCGGCACGTCGGTCAGTAGCCCGGCGGGCTGACCGTCGGCCTTTCCCTCGCGCTCGGCGGCCTTGAGCTGCTCCCAGCCCTGCTTCTGGTGGGCGAGGGATGCGTAGGTCTCGTCGCCGAACACATGGGGATGGCGGCGGATCATCTTGTCGTTGATCGCGCGGGCCACGTCATCAAAGGCGAAGTCGCCCTGTTCCTCGGCCATGCGCGAATGGAATACGACCTGCAGCAGGAGGTCGCCCAGCTCGTCCTTCAGGTCGCCGAGGTCGTTCCGCTCGATGGCGTCGGCGACTTCATAGGCCTCCTCCACCGTGTAGGGCGCGATGGTGGCGAAGGTCTGCTCCAGGTCCCAGGGGCAACCGTCCTCCGGATCGCGCAGACGGGCCATGATCGCCAGCAGCCGGTCGATCGGCGCCAGGTCGGCGGGCGGGGCAGGGCGGGTCATGGGGGACTCGGAAAAGGAAAGGCGCGCGGCGATCAGACCGCGCGCCGTCTTGTGACGCAACCTCGTCGGCGAGCGCGGTCAGCGGCGAGCCAACGCCTTGCCGCGCGCCAGCTTCCGCGCATAGCGGTCGAAGGTCCATTCGGCGTCGCTCCAGATCCAGTTGGCCCGGCTCTGGCGAATGTCGGTCTCGAACCACTTGTAATCGACCCGGGTCTCGGCGCCGTCCGCGCCGATCACCCGGCCCTCGATCGCCGCGCCGCCGACGCCGAAGCTCTCGAAGGATAGGCCGGGCGTATCGCTGAGCTGTTTGAAGGTGGGGCGATTGGGCTTCACATCAACGAGCGTCAGCTCGATGCGCGCGCCGTCATAGGCCGCCGCCTTGGCGAGCGCCTCTTCGACGGCTTCACGCAGGTCCGCGGTCAGGAACGCGGCCTCGCGCTGTCCATAGGTCTTGTCGAACTTCTTCTGCAGCTCGGGCGCCACGGCGACGGTCACCGAAGCGGGCGCGGCGGCCGCTGTGGTCGCACTGGCCAGCAAGAGGGCGGCGGTGATGGAAAGGAGGCGCATGGCAGGCTCCAGTATTTACTGGATGAAGGTAGGAGCTCGGGCAGGGGCACACAAGCCGATGCACGTCATCGTCAGAATTCGCCTATCAGGCGAATCTGCATAGCTTCACCTTGGAGGTCGGCCACGTCCCCGAGCGGCCGCTCCAGGAGGTCCGCATGAGCGAGACGATCTCCCCACGCTCCGGCGTTTTCGTCGCGGCTCCGGCGCGCGCCCATCGCAACCGACCGATCGCCCGCGGATACGGCCTGCTTCTGGGGGCGGCGGTTTCCGTGGGGCTCTGGGCAGGCCTGGCCATCGCCCTCATGGGCCTCTGGCCGTAGCCCTCAGTGGGGCCAGGTCTCGCTCAGGACCTTGGCGTCGCCGTTCCTGACCATCACCTCGAGCGCGGGTGTCGCCGGTCGCCCGGGCGCGAACAGCTCGTAGATCACCGCGCCGTCCGTCTGGCGGCTTTCGATGACGCGCACCGGCGGCGGGCCCTTCCAGGCCGTTTCCGCAGCGGTGCGTGCGGCGGCCGGGGCGGCGGCCCACGCGATGTCCCGCTGGACCTCGACGACAGTCCAGCCGTTCGGCGTCTCCAGCAGATCCAGCTCCATCTCCTGGCCGTCGGGGAGCACGCCCTCGACGTCGTAATAGCGCCGGCCGTCGCGGACCTTCAGCTGCGCCGCCTTGATGGTCAGGGCGGGCGCCGCCGCCTTGACCTGAGCCGTCACGTCCGCAGGAACGGCGCCTGGCGCCAAGGGCTGCGCCGAGCCAGCCGTCGCCGCGGAGAGCCCCGCGAGCATCGCGATCATCGCCGCACGAACCTGCATGCCAGCACCTCCCAGCTTGATTGACACCGGTATCAATGGCGGGGTGAGGGCGTATGTTCAAGCTGCGCAGCCCGGAGTTCAACAGGGAAGGGCGGTCGAGCGTCCACCCCAGGGCCATGGCTCAGCCGGGACACGAAAGCGCCCGACTCGCGGCCGACTGGTGCGCCGAGGAGCCCGGATGCCAAACGTCGTCTTCATCAGTCCCAAGGGTGGCGCGGGAAAGACCACTGCGGCGGTCGTCCTGGCGCTCGGCCTGGCGGCGCGAGGCCGGCGCGTGGCCCTGATCGACTCCGATCCAAACAAGCCGCTGGTCAACTGGGGCGCCCTGCCGGGCCGCGTCTCGACCATCAGCATTCATCCGGCGCCGACGGTCTCTGATATTCGCGATGCGGCCCGGGAGGCGTCTCGGCGAAACCCTGACTGGGTGATCCTGGACACCGAAGGCACCGAGCGCGGAACGGCCGTGCTCGCGGCCTTGCGCTTCGACATCGCGCTGACGCCCCTGGCCGGGTCGCAGCTCGACCTGCGCGAGGCCATCAAGGCCGCCGAGATCGTCGGGGCCTTCGGACGCCGCGGCGGTCGCCCGATCGCGCATCGCGCCCTGCTGACCCGCGTGCCCGCGGCAATCCGCCCGCGAATGCTGAAGAGCGTCGTGGCGCAGCTCCACGAAGCCGGGGTTCAGATCCTGCCCACGCCGCTCCTCGAGAAGGAGGCGTTTCGCGCCCTGTTCCACATCGGCGGCGGGTTCGACAGCCTTGAGCGCCACGGGGTGTGGGGCGCAGACGCCGCGCGACAGAATTCCGAGGCCTACATCGCCGACGTGGAGGACCTCGTGCGCGACGCGGCCCGCCCAACGGCCAGCCGGGAAGCCCGGATCGTCTAGCGGTCACTGCGGGAAGGGCGAACCTGCGGAAAATCGGCGGGAGTCGCGAGGTACTGAGTCGGCTGTCGCTGACTCCAAATGCCGCGATCCACGTCGCGGTCAGTCTGACTCCAAAAGGAGGCGGCAGACTCCAAGCCAGACGTCGCTGTTCGCAAATCTCGCGACTGGAAGTTTGAGGGCTTGTCCGGTCGCGGGCTCCAGGCCGTTTCAAGCGCCCGCTCGTGACGCAAACGCCCGCGCCGCTCGGTCGCCGACTCAAATGTTCCTTCTTTGTTCTTGCCATCCAAGCGTGACTATGAGACCTTACGGATGGCGGAGGTGCGGCCCGAGTGGCCAGCGTCCACGTCTCACTCATAGCGCCGACCGGGAGAGCACTTTGGCTGGAACTGGTTCGTACGCTCGTGGCGAGCAGTCGCGCAGCGTGCCTGACCCGCTTGCGGGTCCGTATGCGAAGATGGCCGCGCAGCAGAACGCTTACAATGCTCGGCAAGAAACGGAGCTGGCACAACGAAGGGGCGCCAAGGCCGGGGCCGTCTCAGAGCTCACGGGTGCGCGAGCGGCGGCGGCTCCGCTGGCGGACAGAATGTATCGTCCGCCAGCGGACGATGTCGCCGAGCTTCGGCGTCAACAGGTTGAGTTCAAGAAGACCGAGCGTGCGATCAGTCGCGATAACGCGTGGATGGCCATCCCGGCGTTGGCGCCAGCCGCGGCCGTTCTCGGGTTGGGAGCGGCGGGCATGATCGCCGCGCGCCTGGCTCCAGCCGCGATCCAGCGAGCGCCGCTGCAGTTGGTTCGGCGCGAGCCCTACCTGCGCGTGGGGGACAACTGGGCGACGCGCGCCGGACGCCGGGCACATGCTGCCTTGAAAGAACAGGTCGCACAGAAGCCGGGGTGGAGGTCCGAGCCAGAGGCGCCCATGAGAGATGGCAGGGTTGTGAGACCTGACGTTCAAACCCCGCCTCGGGTGCGAGCCGCGGGAAGAGAGCCACAACCGTTCCAGATGGAACTCAAGCCGAACACACCTTCGGGTCGGCGAGCCGCAGAGAAGGCGGTGAAGAAATATGAGGGCACGGGCGTGAAGACCCGGCCGATCTTCTACGATCCGAAGCCATTCATATGACCGGCCAGTCCTATACCAAGGCGTTGGATCGCGAGCTCCAGTCCTTCGGATTTGCGCGCGCCGGGAAGGACTGGACCCGCGTCCGCGGAGATACTTGGGACTGTGTCAGTCTCCAGAAGAGCCGGGTAGACGGCGGTGTGACGGTCAACCTGTATGCGAAGGACTTGGAAACCGAGAGGATCCTAAAGTCGATCGCATGCGACGCCGTGCTTGGGATCCGCTTGTTCGGCCCGCGCATCGGCGAGTTGATCGACGGACGCGATCGGTGGTGGAAGAATGATCCGAACGGCCCTGCCGAGGTCGCGGACGCGGTTCGGGTCTACGGAATTCCGTGGTTCGATAGGATCCAGTCGCTCGAGGACCAAGCCTCGCATTGGTATTTTCGGAGCGCCACCGCGCAGCCCTGGAGAAAGCCGAATCTAACGGCTTTGGCGGTCACGCTCTATAGGCTTGCCGCGATCGATGAAGCCCTGGCCCTCTTCGAGGCGCCCGTGCCCAAGACTGCCAATCCCACGTTGGTCGCCGAAGGCAGGTGCGTGCAGCGCTGGCTGAGAGATCAAAAGAGAGCCGGATAGCTCGGGCCACATGGACTTGGTCCACCTTGGACGACTTCCCCGCCTCAGCCCCGCACAGGTCGCCCACGCCAAACTCCTGGTCGAAGGCGGGGAAAGCCCCACCATGGTGGCCCGCTCGCTCAACGTTGCTCACTCGACGCTCTACCGCGCGCTGCGGGCAAGTTCGGGCCTGTAGGGCGCGTAGACGGAGACAGCTAGGCTGAGACGCGCTTTCTATTCAGCCGGTCAGCCAGACTCCCGCGTTTGATTGCACGACAGAATTTCGGCCCCCTTGCGCTCGAGCGACCAGGGGAGGGGCCTTGTCGCAATTGAGACCACCCAGTGCCAACGCTCCACGCCTCCGCCCATGGGAGACCGAGCCGAGACGCGCACTCGGGGCCGAAGTCGAAGACCTAAAGCGGCCTCGTTGCGGACCTTTGAGCTGGCGTAGATGCCGAAGCCACGATGAAGCCCGAGCCACTCATTTTCGACGACGCGGCCGATGATGTGGCCGAGGCCGAAGCCATCTGCGCCGACGCTGGACCTATGCCGCCGCAGCGGCTGCGATCGGCGGCTACGTTTCTTAGCGTTGAGCCGGCGGATTGAGTCGCGAGGTTTGGAGTCAGTGTCGGGCCTGATCGGCGAACGAGAGGGCTTCCGGAAAATCGGCGGGAGTCTCGCGATATTGAGTCAACGACAGGAGTCGGCGACGTCAGGTAGGAATATTGCGCCTAAGGAAGATTATGCGCAATTAGGAGATGGGCTGCTATGGCGCCCAGACGATCGCCGTCATCACCATCGCCAGCCCCGCCGTCGCGAAGTTCCAGCTCAGCGTGCGGAGCCACGGGACGCCCATGGCGTAAAGCGGCAGGAAAAGTGATCTGCCCAGGACATAAACGACCGCCCCCGACACACTCAGCCAACCGCCGCTCCGGCCGAGCGCGTCCAGCATCAGGACGGCGGCGGCGAAGACGGCGAAGGTTTCGAGGAAATTGCGCTGCGCGCGGTCGAGGCGCGCCGCTACGCCCTTGGGTCTCAGGTCCTCGTCCCGCGCCCCAACCGTATAGGCGTTGCCCACCTGCGCCTTGAAGCTGAACGAGCCTGCGGTCAGGTGGACCAACGCGAGGCCCATCGCCGCGTACAGACACCAGAACTCGATCGACATGGCCGTCCTCTCTCCGTCCGGCGGAACGGCTTCACTATAGCTGATCGTGCGCGCGGAGGCCCCGGTCTGGCTTGCCGCTCATATGACTTCGTTTACAAGACGGACTCGGGCGCGGCTGGAGCGGTTCCATGTCTGTCTACATCTTCGACGCCGTGCGCACGCCGCGTGGCAAGGGTCGGCCTGACGGATCCTTGGCGGGTGTCACACCGGCCCGACTGGTCGGTCAACTGGTCCAGGCCTTGGCCGAACGCAACGGCCGTGAATCCGTCGCGTCCGCGGCCCACCTGACGCTCGGATGCGTCACGCAGGTGGGCGCTCAGGGCGGGCATGTGGCGCTCTCGGCCCGCATCCAGGCCGGCCTTCCGGATGAAGTCGCGGCGCTAACAATCAATAATTTCTGCGTTTCGGGGTTGAGCGCAATTGCGGACGCCGCCCGCCGGGTCGCGTCGGGCCAAGCGGACCTGGCGCTGGCGGGCGGCGTGGAGAGCATGTCGCAGGCCCCCTTCCTGGCCGACGGCGCCGACTTCTACACGGACAAGGATCTGGCCGCGGCGATGGGTTGGGCGCCCGTGGGTCTTGCCGCGGATCTGCTGGCGACCGTGGAGGAGATTTCGAGCCAGGAGTTGGACGCCGCCGTCCTGCGTTCGCACCGGCGGGCCGCGGCGGCCTGGGCGGAGGGCCGCTACGCGGGCCGCGTGATTCCGGTCACCGGTGCCGAAGGCGCGGTGGCGCTGGACCGTGACGAGAACATCCGGGACTTCGGCGACGGCGCCAGCCTGGCGCGCCTGGGCTCGGTTTTCGCCGCCGCGGGCGCCCAGGGCTACGACGAGATCCTGCTGTCCCATCGTCCGGGCCTGACGCGCCTGGAGCATCTGCACACCGTCGCCCACTGCCCGCCGATCGCCGACGGCGCCGCCCTGCTGCTGCTGGGAACGCTGGAGGCGGGGCAGGCCCTGGGTCTTAGCCCCCTCGCCCGGATCCGCGCGGTCGGGGAAACCGCAGGCGATCGGGTGCTTCAGCTCACCGCGGGTTTCAGCGCCATGCAGCGTGCGCTGGACCGCGCCGGGCTCCGGCTGAGCGACGTGGGCGCCGTCGAGTTCATGGAGGCCTTCGCCGCCGTCCCGGTGCTGTTCGAGCGCCGGTTCGAGCCCGATATGGACCGGGTCAATCCCAACGGCGGACACCTGGCCATGGGCCACCCCATGGGCGCGACCGGCGCGATCCTCACCACCACCCTGCTCGACGACATGGTCCAGCTCGATGCGGAGACCGGCCTGGTGGTGGCGACCGGCGGCGTCGGGGTCGGCGCCGCCATGGTCCTGGAGCGGATGGGCTGAAGCGCTACTTCTCGCCCAGCGCCTTCAGCAACTCCGCGCGGTCGTAGTACTCGCGCCACTCCTGGACCTTGCCGTCGCGGATATCGAGCACGCCGACGACCGGCACCTCACCGGGCTTGCCGTTGTAGACGAAGCGGTCGACCCGCTCCATGAACACCAGACCGTCGATGACGCCCATGTGCGAAACGTCGAGGACCACGCCGCCCGGCGCGCCTTTGCCGAGGGCCGCGATGCGCTGGTAGATCGCCTCGCGTCCCACCACGGGCTCGATCATCATCGAGCGCAGGACGCCTTTCTCGGCGAACAGATCGCCCACCTTGCGCCAGTCGGCGGCCTTCCACGCGGCGATCATCTCCCGGGCGACGGCGATGCGGCTGGCGTCGGTATCCGCGGCCAATGCCGGCAGAGGCGCCGTCACGGCGAAGGCGAGCGCGGCCAGGCTGAGCAGGATCTTCATGCGTGTTTCCGTCCCTCGTTCCGGGCTGCCGACGCGATTGGTCCCGCGCGCCCATGTCACTTGCACAACAAGACCATGTTGCTAGACTTGGTTCAAGAGCGCGCCGCGACGGGCGCGCCGACACGCTCGGAGAGCCGTTATGAAGATGGAGCGACTGCCGCCGGTGCAGGTCTCGCTGCGGCCCAGCAACCATCCGTACCTCAACGGCGCGTGGACGCCGCTGCATGAGGAGGTGGACGCCACGGACCTGGACGTGATCGAGGGCGCCATCCCGCGCGACATCGACGGTGTCTATGTCCGCAACACCGAGAATCCCGTGCAGCAGCCGCTGGGCCGCCATCATCCGTTCGACGGCGACGGCATGGTGCACATGATCAGCTTCAAGGACGGCCGCGCCGACTATCGCAACCGCTTCGTCCGCACGCGCGGCTTCCAGGCCGAACAGGAAGCCGGCCAGGCCCTGTGGGGCGGGCTGATGGACGGCCCGGGCGTCTCGCTGCGGCCGGGCTTCGGCGCGCATGGCGGGCTGAAGGACTCATCGTCCACGGACGTGGTTGTCCACGGCGGCCGGATCGTCTCGACCTTCTACCAGTGTGGCGAGGCCTACTGGCTGGATCCGGAGACCCTGGAGCAGGGCGGCGTGGCCAGCTGGGGGCCGCTGGACGGCGTTTCGGCCCACACCAAGGTCGACGAGGCCACGGGCGAGCTCTTGTTCTTCAACTACTCCAAGCACGCGCCCTACATGCACTATGGCGTGGTCGACCGGCACGGGAAGCTGGCGCACTACGTGCCGGTCCCCCTGCCCGGCCCGCGCCTGCCGCACGACATGACGTTCACGGCCAACTACTCGATCCTCAACGACCTGCCGGTGTTCTGGGATGAAGAGCTTCTGAAGCGCGACATCCACGCCGTGCGGATGCACCCGGGCATCCCGTCTCGCTTCGCCATCATCCCGCGATATGGCCAGCCGTCGGAGGTCCGCTGGTTCGAGGCCGAGCCCACCTACATCCTGCACTTCCTCAACGCCTACGAGGACGGCGATGAGGTGGTCATGGACGGCTACTTCCAGGAGAACCCGACCCCGCGGCCGCTGCCCGACGCGCCCGATGGCTATGGGCACATGATGTCCTTCCTGGACGAGCACAGCTTTAAACCCAAGCTGCATCGCTGGCGGTTCAACCTGAAGACCGGCGAGACCCACGAGCGCCACTTGGACGACCGGATCCTCGAGTTCGGCATGTTCAACCAGCGCTATGCCGGCAAGCCTTACCGCTACGCCTATTCGACCACGTCGAAGCCCGGCTGGTTCCTGTTCACCGGGTTCGTGAAGCACGACCTGGAGACCGGCCAGTCGTGGGAGGTCACGCTGCCCGACAGCCGTTACGCCAGCGAGGCGCCCTTCGTGCCGCGCATCGACGCCAAGGACGAGGACGACGGTTATCTGGTCAGCTTCATCATCGACGAGACCAGCGGCACGTCTGAGTGCGTGCTGATCGACTGCAAGCGCTTCGACGAGGGTCCGGTCGTCCGCATCGCCCTGCCCCACAAGATCTGCAGCGGCACGCACAGCGTCTGGGCGGACCGGACGTTCATTCGCGACGGGTTCGTGGCGGCTTAAGACCAAAAGGCTCGAGGGATGGAAATCAAGGACAGCGTCGCCCTGGTCACGGGCGGCAATCGCGGGATCGGCGAGGCGTTCGTACGCGCCTTTCTCGCCGCCGGCGCACGGAAGGTCTATGTCGGCGCCCGCGATCCGGCCAACGCACGGCATCTCGTGGACGAGGATCCGGCTCGGGTGGTGGCGATCCCGCTCGACGTCAGCAAGCCCCACCAGATCGAGGCCGCCGCGGCGCAATGCCAGGACGTCAGCATCCTGGTGAACAACGCCGGCCAGTTCTCCATGCAGACGCTTCTGAAGGCGCCGGACCTGTCCGCCGCGCGGGCGGAGATGGAGACCAACTACTTCGGCCCCCTGGCCATGTGCCGGGCGTTCGCGCCGATCCTGGCCAGGCACAAGGAGAGCGCCATCGCTAACGTCCTGTCGGCTGGCGGGATCGTGGCCGTGCCCGGGATGGGCGGCTACAGCCCCTCCAAGTTCGCCGGCCGGGCCATGTCCACCTGCCTGCGGGCGGAACTTGCGCCGCAGAACACCTCGGTGACCGCCCTGATCGTCGGCTCCGTCGACACCCGCATGGCCAGCCACGTCGAGGGCTTCAAGGAGACGCCGGCGACGATCGCCGAGGCGGGCCTGAAGGCGATCCGCAAGGGCGCCGACGAGGTGGATACCGACTTCATGGCCGTGGACGTGCGCGCCAACCTGGCGCGCGATCCCAAGGGCTTCGAACTGCAGATGCGCCGCTCGCTGTCGGGCGAGCGCGTGACGACCGGCCGCTGAGGGAGCGCGCGACATGACCCCCCAGGACTACCTCGACTTCGCCGAGCGCTTCGTGGGCGCCATCCAGGCCGGCGACACGGCCGCCGTGCGCGCCTGCTACGCGCCGGACGCCAAGCTCTGGCACAACAGCGACGGGATCGAGCAGACGGTCGACCAGAACATGAAGGTGCTGGACTGGTTCATCCGCACCCTCCCCGACCGCAACTACCGCGTCATCCGGCGGGAGCCGCTGCCCGACGGCTTCCTGCAGCAGCACGTGCTGGAGGCCACCCTGCCCGACGGGAAGAAATGGGCGATGGACGCCTGTGTGGTGGTCAAGATGAAGGACGGGGTGATCACACGGCTCGACGAATATCTGGACTCCGCCCGCTCGGCCGAGCTGCGGCCTTACGGGCGCTAGGTCCCGGTCAGCGCGTCTTCTGGTCGAAATCCTCGACCAGCCCCATCGCCTTCAGGAGGTGGGCGCGGTCGTAGTATTCGCGCCAGATCCGGATCTGTGGACCGTCGAACTCCAGCACGCCCACCACCGGCGCCGAGCCGGCCTTGCCGCGGATCACGAACTCGTCCGTGCGCTCCATGTAGAGCACCCCGTCGATGACGCCCATGTGGTGGATGTTGAGGGTGATCTGCTCCAGCCCGTCGCCCAGACCCGACGCGCGCTTGTAGATCGCTTCACGCCCCACGATCGGCTCGACCATCATCGAATGCAGGATGCCGTCGGGCGTGAACATGTCGGCGACCTTGCGCCAGTCGAGCGCGCGCCACGCCTCGGCCATCTCGCGCCCGACCGCGATCTTCTGCTCGTCCGTCAGCGCTGTGGCCATCTCTCCGCTCTCCCTCGGGGTGGTTCCGAAAATCAACTTGCATAACGGTACGGACTATTGGCAAGCTCTTTTTCGAGAGTCGCCACCGGCCCAGGCGAGGGGGTGACTTGCTTGACGAGATGTAAGCGCTTCCCGGAGCGCTTGCCCAGATAGGAATAAGAGAAGTCGGGAGGGCTTGATCGGGGAGATCCAGGCGCGCTGACGTCGGCGACCCGCCTCCGGGCGGCCGCCTAGATGACGTTATGCAAGCCGGCCGCAGCCTCGGCGCCGTGGCCAGACGCTCTGCCCGCCTCGCCCCACCCTTCCAAACGGACGTCCTCCGCCTCGCGCGGACAACACAACGGGGGATCTCGGCGCTCGAACGCCGCGGCCCGGGGGAGAAATGCCATGAAGCTGCAGCACACCACATCCGTGATCGCCCTTCTGACGGGCCTGGGGCTCGCCGCCCCCGTTATGGCCGCGGAGCCGGGCAACCAGCTCGAAGAGCTGATTGTCACCGCCCAGAAGCGTGAGGAGAACGTCCAGACCGCGCCGCTGGCGATCACGGCCATTACGGGCGCCAACCTCGCCAAGGACCGCGTCCTGACGCTCGAGGATCTGGCGCACAACATGACCGGCATTTCGTTCACCGCGAACTCGCCGCAGTCGAACGAGATCAACATCCGCGGCGTCGTGAACACGCGCCTGAGCTCGCCCACCGCCGACCAGTCGGTGGCGACCTTCGTGGACGACGTCTACGTCAGCCGTTCGGGCAACCTGAACTCGGCCTTCTACGATGTGGCCCGGGTCGAGGTGGTGCGCGGGCCCCAGGGCGTGCTGCTGGGCAAGAACGTCGCCGGCGGCGCGGTCAACATCATCTCGAACGCGCCCAGCTTCGAGGCCTCGGGACGGATGACCGTCACGCTCGGCAACTACGACCTGAAGCAGACCAACGGCTACATCACCGGCCCGATCACGGAGAGCTTGGCGGGCCGCGTCTCGTTCCAGACCATCAACCGCGGCGGCTACTACAAGGACATCCTGCACAACGTCGAGCTGGAGAACCTGGATTCGACGCAGGCGCGCATCCAGCTGGCCTATGCGCCGGAGGGTTCCGACCTGCGCGCCAGCATCAACGTCGATTACGCCAAGGACAGCAACGACGGCGTCCACCGCGTAGGCCTGAAGAGCAAGACCCTGCCGGCCAGCTTCACGCCGTGGTCCGGCACCCGCGCCCTGATCGCCGCGCTCCGCCCGGGCGGCCTCAGCCGCAAGGAAAGCCTGCCGATCTGGCCGCTGTTCAAGGGCGACACGGCGCCGACGCCGCAGGGCGCGCGGCACGAGACCTACGACATCATCATCAAGGTCGAGAAGGACGTGGCCGAGAACGTCCGGCTGTCCAGCATCAGCGGCTACCGGCACAACCACTCGTTCACGCTGTACGACCAGACGGGCCTCGGCCCGGCCAACGGCTTCAACGTGGCCGCCCCCCTGCTCTTCGCCGAACCGGTGAACTTCATCGAGGGGATGAACCAGGTCTCGCAGGAGCTGCGGCTGGCCTCGACCAACACCGAGAGCCGCTTCGACTGGATCGTCGGCGCCTACTACCAGAAGACTAACGTCCACCAGTACAACCGCTACTGGGGTGAATCGACGGTGCTGCCGACCCTCTCGGGCGAGAGCCACTGGGACGATCACGGCCACAACCGCGACATGGCGGTCTTCGCCCAGATCGGCTTCAAGATCACCGAGACCCTGAAGCTGGACGTCGGCGCCCGCTACACCAAGGACAAGAAGTACGGCTTCCAGCGCGGCATCATCGTCGCCACCGGGGACCGGCTGAACCCGAACGACGCCGCGCCGCTGACGCCGCTGACCACCAACTTCGCCACGCCCTACGGCGACTCCTGGAAGGAGCTGACGCCGCAGGCGACCCTGCGCTGGACGCCCGACGAGCGGAACATGGCCTATGTGACCGTGTCGAAGGGCTTCAAGGGCGGCGGCTTCCAGAACAGCGCCTCGAACGCCTTCGCCGCCGCGACGCCCTACGATCCGGAGACGGTCACCAACTACGAGGCCGGCTACAAGACCGAGATGTTCGACCGCCGGCTGCGCTGGAACACCGCGGTCTTCTACATGAAGTACAAGGACCTGCAGGTTCAGCAGACCCTGGCCTCCTGCCTCTGCAACGTGATCAGCAACGCGCCGGGCGCCACCATCAAGGGCGTCGAGACCGACGTGCAGTTGGCCCCGACGCGGTGGCTGCGCGCCTGGGCGAGCGGCAGCTATGTGCACGCCGAGTACGACACCTTCATCTTCGCCGGGGTGAACAACTCGGGGAACCGGATGCAGCGCACGCCGCGCTGGCAGGGCGCGATCGGGGCCGAGGTCACCACCAGCGTCGGCTCCTGGGAGGACGCCCTGTCCGCCCGCCTGAGCTATCGCTACCAGGGCCGCATGCCCTGGGCGCCCGAGAACACCACCTGGGAAGACGGTTACGGCACGCTGGACGGCCGGGTGACCCTGACCCTGCCGGACAAGCCCTGGAGCGTCTCGGTCTACGGCAAGAACCTGGGCGATACGGTCTATCGGACCAACATCATCCCCTTCTTCCAGGAGGAGATGTCCTCGTTTGGCGCGCCCCGGACCTACGGCATCGAGCTGTCCGCCGCGTTCTAGATCCCGGCGCCGGGCGGTCTCCCCGCTCGGCGTCTCCTCTGCCAAGCCCGGAGTCCGGATGAGCCGCCTCTACGCCATCCTCCAGCAGGTCATCCACGCCTGGCAGGCCAAGGACATCGACCGGGTCCTGGGCTTCATGGCCGACGACATCGTCTGGCACTACGCCGTGGCCGTCATGCCGCCGGTGCGCGGCAAGGCGGCGGCGCGCAAGCTTTTGGAGCGCTTCCAGGCCGACATGCACCGGATCGAATGGCGCATCTTCGCCCATGCGGAGGCGGGCGATCGCCTGTTCGTCGAGGGTGTCGACGACTATCGCACGGCCGAGGGCCGCCGGGTCGCCACGCCCTATGCCGGGGTCCTGGACTTCCGTGGCGACCTGATCGCGGGCTGGCGCGACTACGTCGATCTCAGCGTGATGACCCAGCAGAAGGCGGGCGAGCCTTTGACCCGACAGGTGCTGGAGCTGCTGGACCGCGAGGTGGCGCCATGAGCGGGCCCACATCGCTGCCCCGACGCTCCGTGGTCGCCGCCGCCGGCGCCCTGATCGCCGCCCCCGCCCTCGCCAAGGAGACCGCCGCCATGCCGCGCCTCTATCCCGTGCTGGAGGCGATCATCGCCGCCTGGAAGCGGCAGGACGTGGAGGGCGTCCTGGCCTGCGTCACCGACGACATCGTCTGGCGCAACTCGTCCGGCTATGCGCCGGCGATCCGGGGCAAGGCGGCCATGCGCACCGCGCTGCACAACATGAAGGTGGCGATCGCACCGGGCAGCAACACCTGGCGGATCTTCGACTATGCCGAGTCCGACGACCGGCTGTTCATGGAGGGCGTCGACGAGTTCACGCTGACCACGGGGCAGCACGTCGCCATCCCCTACGCCGGCAGCCTGGAGTTCCGCGGGCTGCTGGTCAGCGAGTGGCGCGAGTACTTCGACGGCCGGATCAGCGCGGACATGAAGGCCGGCAAGCCGATGACGCCAGAGGTCCGGGAGATGATCTCGCGGCCGGTGGCGAAGTAGCGGTCAGGCGCCCGGGGGCGTCACGTCCTGCGCCGCAACCTCGGCGTGGCAGTGGTCGCAGGTGACCTTGCCCTCCAGGACGCGGCCGCAGGGACGGTGATGGGTAATGAGCGGTGGCCCTTTGCCCCCGTCCAGCCAGCGGTCTCCCCAGCGATTGAGCTCGGCGATCAGCGGATAGAGGTCGCGGCCCTCGTCGGTCAGGCGATATTCCCAGCGGTCGGGCCGCTGTTGATAGAGCTCCTTGCGCAGCACCCCCAGATCCACCAGCCGGGAAAGCCTGTCCGCCAGGATATTCGGCGCCACGCCCAACGCCTGCTGGAAATCGTTGAACCGCCGCCGCCCGAGGAAGGCCGAGGCGATCACGTGGCTCGTCCAGCGGTCGCCCAGCACCTGGAAGGCGCGGTCCAGCATGGGGTTGCCCTGGTTCAGGCTGTCGGCCGGCACGATGGACCGGCGCTGGACCCGGGGCGGCGGCGAGGGTTCGAACCCCACGCCCGGCCCCTCCTCCACATAGACCTCGCGAGGCGTCACCAGCTCGCCGCAGCAACGACAGCGGAACTCCGGGGTGAACTCGTGGCCGCAGCTGTGGACCAGCCGATGGGCCGGGTTCGCCGGATCGTAGAACCAGCGCTTCTCCCAGCGGATGATCATCAGGGCCAGGCTGTAGAGGTCGAGACCCATGGGCGAGAGGTGGTACTCCTCGCGCACCGGCCGCTCCTGGTAGCGCACCTTCTCCAGTAGCCCGGCTTTCTGCAGCCGGCGCAGGCGGTCGATCAGCAGGCTGCGGGCCAGGCCGATGCGCCCCTGGAATTCGTCGAACCGCCGCACGCGCTGGAAGGCCAGGTAGAGGATCATCAGCGTCCAGCGGTCGCCGAGAATGTTCAGGGCCCGAGTCGCGGAGTTGGCCTGGACGAGCTGGGTCGGAGCCGGCGGGACGTCGTTCGGTTGGGGATCGGCCATATCGCCTCGGGCTGCGCCTGCCGACCCTTCGAAAATGGCCGCCCCCTTGTCAAGGCGCGGCTCAGCCGGCGGCCTGCGCGTACTCCGCCGCCAGCTTGTCGATGATCGCGGCCAGCGGCTCGACGGCCTTCACCTGCCCGGCCCCGTGGCCGGCAGACCAGACGTCGCGCCAGCGCTTGGCCGCGTCCTCGGGACGTCCAAGGTTGATCTCGGCCTTGGCCTTCAGGCCCTCGGCATCGTAGCCGGCGGCCAGCAGGCTGGCCTTCAGCCAGTTGGCCGGCATTCCGGTCAGGGCGGCGGAGGTGACGATGTCCTCAGCCGAGGCCTCCACCAGCATCTGCTTGTAGCCCGGGACGGCCAGGCTCTCCTCGCAGGCGATGAGGCGCGTTCCAAGGTAGGCGAGGTCGGCGCCCAGCATCTGCGCCGCGCGCACGGCCTGGCCGGAGCCGATGCCGCCGCCCAGCGCGATCGTACCCTCGAACCATTCGCGCACCGCCGGCGCGAAGGCGAAGCCCGAAATCGGACCGGTGTGACCGCCCGCGCCGGCCGCCACCAGGATCAGGCCGTCGACCCCGGTCGCGGCGGCCTTGTGGGCGAAGGTCAGCGAGTTCACGTCGGCATAGACGAGCCCGCCGTAGCCTTGGATCGCGTCGACGACCGCCGACGGGCTGCCGAGGGCGGTGATCACGATCGGGGGCCGGTGCTTCAGCACCAGCTCCAACTCCTCCTCCCACCGCGCGTAGGAGCGGTGGACCATGATGTTCATGGCCCAGGGCGGGGCATCGGCCGGCAGAGTGGAAGCGATGGTCGCCATCCAGGCGTCCAGTTCGTCCAGCGAGCGGGCGTTGTTGGCCGGGAACGAGCCGATGATCCCGGCCTTGCAGGCGGCCAGGACCATGTCGACCCCGGAGACCAGGAACATCGGGGCGGCGATGGCCGGCAGGCGTAGGCGCTCAGCGATGTGGGCAGGCAGTGACAAGGGCGTGACCTCGGATCAGGCGGCTTCGGGCGGCTTCGGCGGCCAGGGGAAGAAGGGCGAGGTGCGCCGGATGTAGTCCTCATAGGCCGGCTTGCGGCGGCGCATGCGCCCCTCGACTGTGGGCATGCCGCTCCAACGGGTCAGGGTGTAGACGAGGTAGAGGGGCCCGATCACGGCGAAGAGGCCCAAGGTCGTCTCCGCCGCCACCAGCCACAGGCCCCACCAGACGCAGGCGTCGCCGAAATAGTTGGGATGGCGCGTGTAGCGCCACAGGCCCCGGTCCATCACCTGGCCGGCGTTGGCGGGATCCTTCTTGAAACGCACGAGCTGCCAGTCGGCGAGGCTCTCAAAGATCAGGCCGAACACCGCCAGCACCACGCCCGCGATGCCGAGCGCGCCGAGTTGGGCAGGCTGGTCGGGGATCTGCCCCAGCTGCACCGGCAGGCAGACCAGCCACAGCAGCGGCATCTGCAGCATGAAGACCAGCCGGAAGGCCGCGTAGCCATAGCCCCAGCCCCGCTCGGCCTTGGCCTTGTCCAGCATGCGCACGTAGCGGCCGTCCGGCCCGTGGTCGCGCCAGCGCCACAGCATGTAGCCGCCGAGGCGGACCGCCCAGGCGACGCAAAGACCGGTGAGGATCATGCGCCGCGACGTGCCGCCGCCAGTCTGCAGGAAGGTGGAGATCGCCACCACGCCCATGCCCAGGCCCCAGAGGCTGTCCACCGGCGTCACATCCCGTTGGGCCACGCAGATCGCCCAGGCCAGGACGAACAGCCCCAGGATCACGACGGCGTTCACCGCCAGGACGATCACGAATTCCGGCATGCTACGCCCCCTGCTTCCACCCTCGATCAACGGGGCGGTTTGACAGTCTTTCTATGCAAGTTAAGGTCCGCCGACAAGGCGCGGCAAGCGGAAATCAGGGCGGAACGATGGGCGACTACAGCGGACGCACAGTCCTGGTCACCGGCGCGGCGGGCGATATCGGCGCTGCCGCGGCCGCCGCCTTCGCCGCGCGCGGGGCTGACGTGGTGGTCACCGACCGGCGTGCGGACGCCCTGGAACAGGTCGCGGCCGCCTTGCGGGAAACGGGGCGCGAGGTGCTGGGCCACGCCTGCGACCAGTCCGATCCGGACGCCGTCGCGGGGCTCTTCTCGGCCATCCAGGATCGTTTCGGTCGCCTGGACGCCGCCTTCCTGAACGCAGGCTACGGCCGCTACGGCGCACTGATCGACACGCCGTTCGACCAGTGGCGCAAGCACGTGGAGGTCAATCTCAACGGCGGCTTCCTGATGGCCCAGGGGGCGGCGCGGCTAATGCGCGACGGGGGCCGCGGCGGGGCGATCCTGTTCACCGCTTCGACGGCCGCCACCCACATCTGCGACCTGCTGGGCGCCTATGCCGCCTCCAAGGCCGGCGTGCGGATGCTGGCCAAGTCGCTGGCGTCCGAGCTGGGGGTCTGGCGGATCCGTGTGAACCTGGTCCTCCCGGGTATCATCGAGACCGCCATGACCAAGTCGCTGATCGACGATCCGGCGGTGCGGGCCGACGCCATTTCTAACACCCCCGTCGGCCGGTTGGGCCGACCCGAGGACATCGCCCGCCTGGCGGTGTTCCTGTGCAGCGACGAGGCGGGCTATGTCACCGGCGCCGAGGTGCTGGCCGACGGCGGGCAGACCCTGCACGGCTATCCTCGCTGGTTCAGCGCCGACTATGCTGAGGTCGGGGCGGAGTGGACGCCGCACACCCCGCGCTAGTCATCAGCCGAGAGCGATCACGCCCTCGTCCGGCGTGTCGGCGTAGAGGCGTTCCACCTCCCCTGCCCGACGGTCGATGACGGCGCGGCGGTTGATCGTGCCCTTGTCCGAAATCTCGTGGGCGTTGGCGCTGGGCGGCTCGGTAAGCAGCAGCGCCCGCTTCACCCGCCCGGCGCTGCCATGCTGTCCGGCGTTGAACGCGGCCAGACGCCGGGCGATCTCCACCGGATCGGCGTCAGGCTTCGGCCAAAGCATCACACCCAGCCAGGGCCGTCCGTCGTCGCAGAGCACCAGGTCCGTCACCAGCGGCGACAGCGCCTTGATCAGCCCATCGCGAACGGCGCCGCCATAGACCCAGGCGCCGCTGGAGAGTTTGAACTCCTCGGCGGCCCGGCCCGAGAACGCCAGGCCCTTGGTCGGGTCTTCCGGATCGTGGAACACCACGAGATCCCCGGTGCGGTAGAAGCCCTCCTCGTCGAAGGCCGCCGCGGTCTTCTCCGGCTCGTCCAGATAGCCCGCGGTGACGTTCGGGCCCCGGGCCCGCAACTCGTAGCGGTCGCCACTGGGTGAGAGCTTGATGGTCGTGCCGGGGGCCGGCAGGCCGATGCCCACCCGGTCGGTCTCGAAGTGGATGACCATGAAGGCCGAAACGGTCTCGGTCATGCCATAGCCGCTGGTCATCATGATCCGATGGCCGGTCTCGGCGACGGCGGCGGCCTGCAGGCGATCCATGACGGTCTGCGGCAGACCCGCGCCGCCGTAGAGCATCAGGCGCATCTTCCGGAAGAAGGTCGCCCGCAGGACCGCATCCTGCTCCAGGGCGTCCACCAGCATGGCGTAGCCCAGCGGCACATTGTTGAAATAGCTGACGGGGATCTCGCGCAGGTTCCGAATCGAAGTCTCGAATAGGCCGGGCGCCGGCTTGCCGTCGTCGATGTAGAGCGTGCCGCCCTCCAGCAGCGTGGTCCGCAGGACGAAGGCTCCGGCCGCATGATGCCAGGGCAGCCAGTCCAGCATCACGTCATGCCAGCCGGCCGCCTCACCGATGGTCTGCTGGCACTGGGTGGAATTGGCCATCAGGTTGTCGAAGGTGATCGGCACGACCTTCGGCAGGCCTGTGGATCCCGACGTCAGCATGAGGGCGGCGCGGGCCTGCGGCTTCAATCCGGCGATCGAAGCGGCGACTGCCTCCGTGACCGGGGTCGCCAGGATATCCGCATAGGCCGTGGCGGGCTTGGACAGCCCGGTCGGATCGGCCGTCACGATGCGGGCGCCGTGCAGGTTCAGCGCCTCCAGCGCGCCCTTGGCCATCCGCGTGTCCTCGGCGAACACCACGCCCGGCTTCACCTTATCGATCACGTGCGCCAGCCGGCCGTAGTCCCCGCCGAGGGCGGCATAGGTGACGCTGACCGGGCACGCCGCGCGGCCGGCCGCCTGGGCGGCGAAGCTCATCACCGCGAAGGCGGGCGTATTGCCGGCCAGGATGAGGACCGGTCCGGGCGGGGCTTCGCTCAGCAGCCACTGGGTGGCGGCGTCCATGTCCCGCTTGAGTTGGCCGAAGGTCAGGAACGCCCACTCGCCGTCCGCGCCCCTCTGGGCCAGCGCCGGCTTCTCGGCGGATAGCTCGGCCCGGCGGGCGAAGGCGGCGGGGATGTTCGCCTCGTACGGCCGCAGCGGGATGCGGGAGGCGATCAGGACCGTGCCGTCGGGCCGGCGCTCGACCTCCAGGTCCACCGGCATCAGGTGGGCTTCGCGGAAGGGAGCCGGTCTGGCCGCCGCCACGGCGCTGTCGGCCACGGTCAGACGCCCACCACGAGGCTGACCGTCGTGGTGGTCGAGCCGCCGATGTTGAGGGTCTGGACGGTCTTGGCGCCCTCGACCTGGTAGTCGCCCGCCTTGCCGGTCACCTGCTTGAAAGCGTCCAGGGTCATCCGGACGCCGGTGGCGCCCACTGGGTGGCCCAGGCCGATCAGGCCGCCGGACGGATTGATCGGCAGGCGGCCGCCGATCTCGATGGAGCCGTCCTCCACCGCCTTCCAGGCTTCGCCCGGCGCCGTCAGGCCCAGATGCTCGATGGCCATGTATTCCGTGGTGGTGAAGCAGTCGTGGGTTTCGACTGCGTCCAGTTCGGAGATGTCCGTCACGCCAGCGCGGCTGCGCGCGGCGTCGATGGCCTGCTTCACCCGTGGGAAGACATAGGGCTGGCCCTCGCTGGCGCGCACCTTGCGGTCGTAGCTGATCGGGGCCGAAGTGTGCCCCCAACCCTTGATCCGCGGCAGGCTTTCCAGCGGCACGCCGCGCTTGTCGGCATATTCCCGGGCGGCCTTCTCCGAGGCCAGGAACACGACCGCCGCGCCATCGGTGACCTGGCCGCAGTCGTTCTTGCGGATCATGCCCTCGATGACCGGATTGGCCTCGTCGTCCGCGGTGAAGCTCTTGTCGTTGAACGCCCACTGCCGCGTCTGGGCGTTGGGGTTTTTCTTGGCGTTGGCGAAGTTGATCTCGGCGATGCGCATCAGGTGTTCGTACTTCAGGCCCCAGCGGCGGTCGTACTCTTCACCGAGGTCCGAGAAGGCGCGCGGCCACAGGTAGGTGGCGTCCTGCAGCTCATGGCCGGTCCAGGCCGCCGCGCCCAGGTTCTGCGCCGCCTGCTGGCCCGAGACGTTGCGCATCATCTCCAGGCCCACGACGCAGGCGGTGTCGTAGCGGCCGGCCTCGATCTCTGCGGTGGCGGCGAGGATCGCCACGCTGCCGGAGGCGCAGGCCGCCTCGTGCCGGGCGGTCGGCATGCCGTCGAAGTCCGGATGCACCAGGCCGAAGAAGCCGCCCAGCAGGCCCTGCCCGGCGAACAGCTCGCCCACGAAGTTGCCCACGTGGCCGGTGTCGATGTCCTTGGGCTCGAGGTCAACGGCGGCCAGGCCCTCGCCCACCACCTCGGCGAAGGCGTCGGCGAAGTCCATCTGCCGCCGGGCCCAGTTCTGGGAGAAGTCAGACTGCCAGCCGCCAAGAATATAGACCATGATGTCCTCGTCCGATTATGCGGGGGTGGCGGCCAGCGCCGGGCGACCGTCCATGAAGGCCGCGAAGGCCGTGTGGGAGTCGGAGTAGGCTTCGCGGGGCTCGGCCCGGATCGCGGCGTGCACGGCCGCGCCGATGGGGCCGTCGAGCCGGACCGGCGCGCCCTCGACCGCCGTGGCGATGCGCAGGCGGCCGCCGCCCGAGACCAGGGTCTGGCCGGTGACGTCGCAGGCCTCGCTCACCAGCCAGGAGACCAGGGGCGCCACGTCCGCCGGATCCATGCGTTCGGCCAGGCCCGGCGCCAGGTGCTGCTCGGTCATGGCGGTGACGGCGTAGGGTGCGATGGCGTTGATGAGGACGTTCCGGGGCCGCCCCTCGGTGGCGAGGCCCCGGACCAGGCCGATCAGGGCCGCCTTGGAGGAGGCATAGGCCGCCATGCCGTCGCCGCCGTGCAGGCCGGCCGATGAGGCGCTGACTACGATCCGGCCGCCGTTCCGCGACAGCTCGGGCCAGGCCGCGTGGACCAGGTCGAAGGCGCCGAAGAAGTTGATATCGAAGATCCGGCGGAAGCCTTCCGGCGTCTGCCGATGCAGCCGCTGGGTCTCGGGGACGCCGGCGTTGGACACCACGCCGTCCAGGCGGCCGAACGTCTCCAGGGCCTGTTCGACCAGGCGTCGTCCGGTGGCCGGGTCCTCCGCGGGATCGAGGTTGGCCACGGCGCGGCCGCCACGCGCTACGATCTCGGCGACGACCGTCTCCGCGCTGGGCGGCTGGGTGCGATCGCTCCAGCGGTTGTTGACCACCACGGAGGCGCCACGGGCGGCGAGATCGAGGGCATAAGCGCGGCCCAGGCCCTTTCCGGCCCCGGTCACGATGACGACGCGGCCGGTCAGGTCGGTCTCTCCTGCGGTCATCGCGCTCCTCCTGGGGTGGATCATCCACACCCCGTATCGTTATGCAAGTAACTTGAGCCGCGACGTCCGATCAAGCGTGCGCGAGGTCGGCCTGAAAGGGCGTGGCCAGGGGCCGAGTGACCAGACCCGGCGCGGCGGCCACGACGCGGGGAATGGCGTTGATTACCGCGCCGGCGACGGCGACCTGCTCGGCCGAGGTGGCGGTCGTGTCCCCGTCCCGCTTCTCCAAATCGAGGCTCAGCCGCACGCCCGGATGGCCCTTGATCCGGATGCGCCATAGCGGTGGGTCGGGTTCGTCCAGATGGGTCGCTTCCATCCACCAATGGATCGACATCGTCAGCTTCGTCTGGCCGTCCACAATCCCGTTCCAGCGCCAGTTCACGTGTCCGATCCGGCCCTCAGGGATCGTTCCGGCGGCGACGCCCAGGTCCTCCGTCGCCGGATAGACGCGATGGTCCGTCCGCACGGCGTGCAGGGGCATGCCAAGGTGCTCGGCCATGGCGGCCAGCACCTCCTCGTACATGCCGTTCAACGAGCTGGCCGGGCCCCACGCCGGGTCTTTGGCGTCGACGGCGGCCGGGTCCGAGCCGAAGCCCAGGATGCGGAAGACGTAGTCGGGATTGCGCACCGCGCGACAGTCGACGCTCTCGACCACCTCCACATGGTCCAGCGCCTGGCAGACGCCTGTGGCGACGACCGCGAGTTGCTCCCCCGCAAAGCCGGGATTGAGGCCCGCGGCCATCAGGCTGGTCCTGCCCGCCCGGCAGGCGGCGTCCAGCGCGTCCCGCCGCTCGCCGGTCCAGTGAGATGGCCGGCTGTAGCCATTGATACTTATGACGTTCTTGCCCGACGCCAGCAGCCGCAGGATCTCCGCGTCGTGCGAGCCGTAGGGCGGCGCCAGCCGCGCGCAGTGGATCACGACGTCCGCGTCCAGGGCCAGGATCTCGTCGATGTCGCGCGTGGCGATCACGCCCGTCGGATCGCGGCGGGCGATCTCACCCGCGTCCCGGCCCGCCTTGCCCTCGCCGTACACATAGAGACCCACCAACTCCATCGCCGGATGGTCGATCACCGCTCGCAGGCACGACTTGCCCATGGCGCCCGTGGCCCACTGGATCACGCGATAGCTCATGCGACGGCCTCCCTTGCGGGCAGGCTTAGCGCATACAGTATCGTTATGAAAGTGACGGTCGGAGCCTACGCCGGTTCCAGCGCCCGGGGGTTTTCCGCCTCGATCACCTCGTAGGCCACGGCATGCGGCTCCACCGGCTGGCCGCAGCACGAACAGGTCACGGCCGGCTCCAGATCGTGGCCGTCCGACTTGTGGCGCAGCAGCAGCGGCGGCCCCTCGGGCGAGACGTAGTACTTGTCGCCCCAGCGCAGCAGCATCAGCAAGACGGGATAGTAGTCTACGCCCTTCTCGGTCAGCCGGTACTCGAAGCGCCGCCCGCCCAGGTCGTGGGTGCGGATCACGCCCTGCGCCGTCAGCCACGAGAGGCGCTCGGACAGGATGTTGGTGGCCATGGCCGTATCGCGGTGGATCTCATCGAAGCGCCGGAGACCGGTGAAGATCGAGCGCAGAACCAAGCTGGCCCAGCGGTCGCCGGTGATCTGGGCCACGTCCACCATCAGGCCCTGCGCCCCTGTCGCCGCGTGCCGCTGCTGCCGGCGGCGGCTGTAGCGGGCAGCCATCCAGCCGACGCCGGGACCCTCGGCCCAGTCCACATCTCGGGCGCTGATCTCGTCGCCGCACTTCAGGCAGGTGGGCGTCGGCTCGAACACATGGCCGCAGGTCTTGTGGCGCAGCCGTAGCTGCAGCCGCCCCGCCGTCGGGGTCCAGCGCCGCTCCCAGCGCAGCATCATGAGGGCGGGCCAGTAGAGATCGCGGCCCTTCTCGGTCATCCGGTACTCGTAGCGCGGCGGCGCCTCGCTATAGAGCACCTTCTCCAGGACGTTCGCGGCCACCAGCCGCTTCAGGCGATCGCTGAGCAGCGTCTGGAGCAGGCCGGTGCGCGTGCGGAACTCGTCGAAACGGCGGGCGCCGATCCAGCTCGCCTCCAGGATCAGCAGGATCGAGGTGTCGCCCACGACTTCGAGCGCCCGCCAGATCGAGCAGGTGCGGATGAATTTGGGCGAGGCCATCGTTCCGGTGCGCGCTTTCATAACCGTCGTTCACAAACGTCGCGGAACGGGTGCGACTATGCAAGTCGCTTTCGGCCGGCAACTCCTTGATCCGGCTCAATGCTCCTGTCGGGTCACACGGCCGCGACGGGCGCCAGCTCCCGACGCAGCACCTTGTTCAGCGGATTGCGCGGCAGGGCTTCGACGATCCGCAGCTTCTCCGGCAACTTGTAGGTCGCGATCTCGTGGGCCCGAAGATGGTCGTTGAGTTCGTCCAGGGTCAGGCTCTCGCCCGGCCTCACCGCCACAACGGCGCAGACGCGCTCGCCCAGCCGTTCGTCCGGATAGGCCGCGCAGGCGCCTTCCCGCACCTTGGGGTGGCTCTCGATCAGGACGTCCAGCTCGGCGGGCGAAATGTTCTGGCCGCCCCGGATGATGATCTCCTTGCAGCGGCCGACGAAGCGGTAGTAGCGGCCGCCCGCCTCCGGCGCGATCTCGAACAGGTCGCCGGTCCGGAAGAAGCCCTGGTCGTCGAACGCCGAGCGGGTCAGGTCCGGCGCCTGGAAATAGCCATCGAAGGTCATGGCGCCGGCGATCCGCAGCTCCCCTTCCTGGCCCGGTTCGGTGATGTCCGCGCCCGTCGCGAGGTCGACCAGCCGGGTTCGGATCTTGGCCGGGAACGCGGCCGGCCAATCGACGCCATCGGCTCCGAAGCGCGGGAAGAAACGCGCCCGCTGCTCGGGGTCGGGGATCGCTTCGCCGGTTGAGAACAGCGAGGCCCCCTCATTGGAGCCGAACACGTTCATCACGGTTACGCCGTGGCGCTCCTGCCACCCCTTCACCATCCACGGCGCAAGCGGGGCCGAGCCCGATCCCAGGCAGCGCAGGTTCGAGAGATCCGCTTCGGCCAGCAGCGCCTCGTTCTGCAGCAGCATGTTGAGCACCGCGGGCGGCGCGACCGTGTAGGCCACCTTCTCCGCCTGCATCTGGCGCAGGAAGACGGCCAGGTCGAAGGGATGGTGTTGGACGAGACGGCCCTGGCAGACGAGCCAGGTCATCACCATGCCGCCGATCGCGGCGATGTTGATCAACGGGAACGGGTTCAGCACCGTGTCGCCCGGATGCAGGCCCGCCGCTTCCACCAGCGCCTCGCCGTTGACCACCCAGTGATCGTGGTGGCGCGGCACGCCCTTGGGCATGGCCTCGGTGCCCGAGGTCCAGCAGATGGTCAGGGCCTCTGCCGCATCGAGATCGGCGGGAACCGGGGATGGCGTCGGCGGCGCGGCCGCCAGGCGCTCGGCCAGCACATGCGCGCCTTCCGGCGCTGCGGCGCCCAGGCTCACCACCTCGGCGTCCGTCACCCCGTCCCGCTTCAGCTCGACCAGCATGGCGGCGTGGTCGCAACCGTGGAACGCGCCGAGGGTCAGGTACAGGCGCGGCCGCACGACCGGCAGGATCTGGCGCAGCTCGTGGGCGCGGTAGGCCACCGCCACGGGGCTCAGGATCGCCCCCATGCGCGCGCAGGCCAGGAACGCCAGGACGCCTTCCACCAGGTTCGGAAGTTGCATCGCCACCACGTCGCCGCGGCCGACGCCGAGACCGGCGAAGGCATGGGCCAGGGCGTCGATGCGTGCGTTGGCCTGGGTCCAGGTCAGCCGCTGCGGCGCTGTGCCGACAAGGGCCTCGCGGTTGGGGGCATCGGCCAGGGCCTCGTCATGTGGTCGCGCGGCGACCGCGCGGCGGAAGAGATCTTCGACGGTCTGGCCACGCCACCAGCCCTTGCGGCGGTACTCGGAAACCCGCTCCGGCGGACTGGGACGCAAGGCTCACCTCCTGTCTCTCGACGGGCCAGAGCTTGCATAGTGAGTATCGTATTGCAAGTAACTAGGGCTTGGGCAGTCCGAAGCCGCCGACCGGCTGGGTCTCGAAGCGCTCGCCGAAGCCGGCGATCAGCGGGCGCGCCAGGGCGATCATGGCCTGGACCGCCGGAAGCTTCAGCGACGCCTGGTGACTGGCCTGGCTGTCCCACACCTCGGTGATCCAGATGGCGTCGGGGTTCGTCGGGTCCAGCGCCACCACGTAGCTGAGGCAACCTGGCATGGCGTCCACGCCCCCCACCATGTGCCGGACGAGTTCGTCCCGCCGCCCCGGCTGGGCCAGCATCTTGCCGATCAGACCGTACATCTCGCCTCCTCCGGCGTTGGCGCCAGAGCCCGTGGCCGCCAGAGCGGCGGCGCCCGCAAGAACGGCGCGGCGTTCAACCGGCACGGGGAAGCTCCAGCCGCCCCGCGGCGATCTCCTGCAGCGTCTCCACGAAGAACTGGGGTTCCAGCGCCTTCACGCGCGCCTCCAGGCTGTCCGGCGTGTCGCCGGTCACGATGGGTACGGGCCGGCGCGCCAGCTCCGGCCCATGGTCATACTCCGCGTCCACCGCGTGGATCACAATGGCGCTCTCGGGCACGCCCGCCGCGATCACCGCGGCGTGGACCCGCGCGCCGTACATGCCTTCCCCGCCGAAGCGGGGCAGAGGTCCAGGGTGGATGTTGAGGATGCGCCCTGCGTACCGCGCCAGCGTCCTTGGACCGAGGCGGCGCAGGTATCCCGACATCACGATGAGCTCGACGCCGTGGATGGCCATGGCCTCGGCCAGGGCGGCGTCGGCCGCGTCTGGATCGGTCAGGGTCGGGATCGCCAGCACCGGCACACCGCGCGCCTGCGCCCACGCGAAAGCCGGCGCGCCCTTCTTGTTACTGACCAGCAGGCGCGGCTCGGCGGCCAACTCGCCGGCGGCGATGGCGTTGACGACCGCTTCGGCGCTGGATCCGTTTCCCGACGCCAGAAATCCCAGTTTCAGCGGCGAATCCAAATCTATATCGCCTTCAATTCATGTTCGAAGACCATGCCGTCGTAGGCCGGCTCGACGCCATCGGGCAGCTCCGCGCAGAGCCGCTGGAAATCCATGTCGATGTGCATGTTGGTGAGGATCGCCCGCCGTGGCTTGACGCGTGCGATCCACTCCAGCGCTAGGTCCAGGTGCGCGTGGGTGGGGTGGGGCCGGCGGCGAAGGGCGTCAACGATCCAGACATCCAGGCCGGCCAGGGCCTCGAACGCCGCTTCGTCCAGACCGACCACATCGCTCGAATAGGCAATATCACCAAAGCGATAGCCGACAGACCTCACACCGCCATGATCCTGGTCGAAAGTCACGACCGGGATGGCGCCCGACGGTCCATCGACCTCCCAGTTCACGCCGTGGGCCGGGATCAGGCGACGGTCGCAGATCGCGGGATAGCCGCCCTCACCCTCGAAGATGTAGCCGAACCGCCGCATCATGGTGGCGTCGGTAGCTTCATCCATCCAGCAGGGGATCCGCGCCTGCTGGCGCAGGTAGAAGGCGCGGACGTCGTCCAGGCCGTGCACCTGGTCGGCGTGATCGTGGGTCAGCAGCACCGCGTCGCAGCGCTTCACGCCGGCGCGGGCGCTCTGGATCCGGAACTCCGGGGAAGTGTCCACGACGATGGTGGTCTGCTCGCCCTCACCCCGTCGCCGGACGAGCATTGAGCACCGCGTGCGGAAGTTCTTCGGCTCCGCCGGATCGCAGATCCCCCAGTCGCCATCGGCCCGAGGCACGCCACCGGACGAGCCACAGCCCAGGATCGTGACCTCAAGCGTCGGGCTCATGGCCGCGGAATCCGGTCAAACAGGTCGAAGAACGCGTCGGTGGTCCGCTGCTCGGCCTCGTCCAGCGTCCAGCCGCGCACCTCGGCCAGCTTGGCCAGGACGTGCGGGATGTAGGCCGGCTCGTTCCGACGACCCCGGTGCGGGACGGGCGCCAGGTAGGGGCAGTCCGTCTCGACGATGATGCGCTCGGCCGGCATGTCCCGGATCACCTCGCGGACATCCTCCGCGGCCTTGAAGGTCGCGATGCCCGAGACCGAGAACCAGGCGCCCAGGGCCGCGGCGCGGCGCGCCAACTCCGCGCCGGAGGTGTAGCAGTGCATGAGGAGGCGGAACGGGCCGGCGGCGTATTCCTCCTCCAGGATCGCCCCCATCACGTCGTCGGCTTCCCGGGTGTGCACGACCAGCGGAAGTCCCGTCTGGCGCGCCGCCGCCACATGCGTCCGGAACACCTTCCCCTGGATGTCGCGGGGGCTGAGGTCGTAGTGGAAGTCGAGCCCGCACTCGCCGATCCCGACCACTCGCGGGTCGGCGGCGAGCTCGACTAGGCGGCCCGCCGAAAGATCGGGGTTTTCCTTGGCCTCATGCGGGTGGGTGCCGACCGTGCACCAGATGTCCGGCTGGTCGGCCAGGGCGCGGACGGCGGGGAAATTCGACACGCGGTCGCAGATATTGACCATCAGCTGCACCCCCGCGGCGCGGGCGCGCTCAATGACGGCGTCCCGATCCTCGTCGAATTGCGGGGCGTGCAGGTTGACGTGGCTGTCGATCAGCATGGGCGGCTTCAGGCCTGGGCGGCCTGGCGGAGCTCCGTCAGCGCGGTGAACAGGGCGTCGGCGCGGTCGAGGTTCAGGGCCTCGACCTCGCGCGGCAGGCGCTGGAGCGTCTCCCACGCCTCGGCCCAGCGATCAAGGCGCCCGATCCCCTGCCCGGCCCTGTCGGTCGTCAGCTTGTGGACGCGGTCGGCCAGGCGTTCGAACAACAGGGCGAACTGGGCCTGGCCCTCCCCGCCGCGGAACTTCTCCGAGAGGGACAGCGCGCGCGTCTCGTCGATACGCGGCAGCTCCGCGAGCAACTCGCGGGCCGCATCGTCCATGGCCAGGGCGCCGGCGGCGGCCAGGGACAGCGCATGGCCCGGCGCGCCATCGGCCATGTGCGCCAGCCGCAGCGCCTCCTCGGGATTCACGTCGGCGCGCGCGCTCACGAAGTCGGCCGTCGCCTCAATCCCCAGGGGATGGAACGCCAGCCGGCGGCAGCGCGAACGGATCGTCGGCAGGAGGCGCCCCGGCGAATGCGAGACCATCAGGAGCACGCCCCTGGGCGGCGGCTCCTCCAGGGTCTTCAGGATGGCGTTGGCGGCGTTGACGTTCAGGTCGTCGGCCGCGTCCACGATGGCCACGCGATGCGGGGCGCTGGCGGGAGACTTCGAGAAGAATTCGGCCAGCCGCCGGGCGTCGTCGACCGGGATCACCTTACGCGCCTTGCCGTCGGGTCCTTCGCGCTCCAGCACGAGCAGGTCGGGGTGGCTGCGCGCGCTCACCTGGCGGGCTACGGGATGCTCGGGGTCCGCGCCCAGCAGGCCGTTGGCGGGATAGGCCGGCGCGCCCAGCAGGCGGCGGGCCGCGCGGTACGCGAAGGTCGCCTTCCCCACGCCCTCGGGTCCGGTCAGCAGCCAGGCGTGATGGAGACGCCCACGGGCGCGGGCGGCCTCGAACACGGCTTCGGCGGCCTCCTGGCCCTGCAGCTGGTGAACGTCGCGCGGGTGCGGGACCTCAAGGTCAGCCATGGACCGCCAGCCTGGCTTCGACCGCGGCCCAGACCGCGGCCTCGACCTCCGCGATCGAGCCCGTGGCGTCAATCAGGGCGCACCGCTCGGGCTCGGACGCGGCGATGGCGCGGAAGCCCTCGCGCAACCGCTCGTGAAACGTGATGCCTTTCGACTCGAACCGCATCTCGGCCCCGGCGCGGGCATGGGCGCGCTCCAGCCCCACCTCGGCGGGCAGGTCGAACACCAGCGTCAGGTCGGGGCGCGTGTCCTCCAGGATGAAGGTTTCCAGCGCCGTGATAAAACGCGGGTCCACGCCCCCGGCGGCGCCCTGGTAGGCGCGCGTGGAATCAGCGAAGCGGTCGCAGATCACCCAGGCGCCTCGGGTCAGGGCGGGCCGGATGACCCGCTCGATATGGTCCCGGCGGGCGGCGTACATCAGGAGCGTCTCGGTCGTCGGACTCCAGCGGTCGGCCTCGCCGCGCAGCACGATGTCGCGGATACTCTCGGCGCCGGGCGAGCCGCCGGGTTCGCGGGTGGTCACGACCTCCCGGCCGCCGCCCTTCAGCCGCGCGGCGAGGCGCTGCACCTGGGTGGATTTCCCGGCGCCCTCGCCGCCCTCGAAACTGATGAACCGACCGCGTGTCACGCGGCCAAATTGGCGCGTTCGAGCGCTTTGTCTAGAAGGCGCTGACCACGCGGGCGTCGCTGAAGCCGATCTCCGCCACCCGGTCGCGCAGCGCATAGGCCTCGGCCTCGTCGGCAGGCGCGGGCAGCACCACCCGATACAGCGTCGTGCCCTCGCGCTGGAGAGGCTCGATCGAGGCGGTCCCGGCCACCGAGAGCTGAGCCACTGCGCGCTGGGCGTTCGCCTGGCTGGAGAATGCGCCCGCCTGGATCCGCAGGCCGGTAGAGGGCGAAGGCGCCGAGGCCATGAGAGTCGGCCCCGCGATCGGCGCATCGGAAATGGCCGAGCCGGTGACCGGCGGCAGGGAGGAGACGTCGATGTGGTCGGCCGGGCGCGACACCGCGGACATGGCGCGCGGCGACGAAGATCCGGGCGCTGTCTGCATCACCTCGTTCGAGGTCGCCGCGACCGCCATCGGCGCCGCGGCGGTCGCGGTCCGCGTCGGCAGCGGCGTGGCGTCGGCGTAGCGCCGGCCCGCGCCGGGGCCCAGCAGGGGCGCGGGGCCAAGGTAGCGGACGCGCACATTGGCGAGGCCAGCCCGATCATAGCCCAGCTGGCGCGCCGCCTCGCGGGACAGGTCGATGATCCGGTTGTTCGCGAAGGGACCCCGGTCGTTGACCCGCACCACCAGCTTGCGGCCGTTGTCGAGGTTGGTGACCTCCACCATCGACGGCAGCGGCAGGGTCGTGTGGGCCGCCGAGACATTGTTCATGTCGAAGGTCTCGCCATTGGCGGTGGCCTTCATGTGGAACTGGTCGCCGTACCAGGAGGCGACGCCCCGCTGGTCGTAGTTCGGCTGTTCCCGCGGCACGTACCAGACGCCGTTCACTTGGTAGGGCTTGCCCACCTTGTATTCGCCCTGCCCCGTCGGCGGCGCCTTGCCCACGCCATCGGCGCGGCTCGGATAGCGCGGCGCGACGCAGGCGGTCACCGAGGCGCCGGCCAGCAGGATCAGCGCGATCCGGATCGACCGTCCGCAGTTCGTGGATTTCGTCATGTCCGCCTCCGACTCACCGGAATCGTCGGCGCGGAAGCTTGCAACAGGGTTAACCGGAGATTGCCGCAGGGGCTGGCGGACAGGGTGTCCGCCTCCGTAGAACTCCAGGCGACCACATGAGGCCACGCAACGGCCTAACGCCTCTCTGTGCGTTCCCGTTTGGTTGCCACACGTCGCCACTTGACGCCACACCACGCCACATGTTTATTGATGGGTGAAACGATGGGTTGACGGAGTTCGACGGACGATGCCGCGCAAAGCTGCAGAACTTGGCCCTCTCGCCGTCTCCCGCCTGGCGGCGCCGGGCATGCACGCCGTCGGCGGCGTCTCGGGTCTCTACCTTCAGATTCTCCCGAGCGGGGGCCGCTCGTGGGTGCTGCGGGCGTCCGTCGCCGGCAAGCGTCGCGACATGGGCCTGGGCGGCTTTCCCGACGTTCCCCTGGCCGATGCGCGGCGGAAGGCTCGCGAGGCGCGAGAGGCCATAGACGCCGGTGAGGATCCGATTGCCGCGCGCCGCGCCGCCAAGGCCGCGCTGTTGGCGAAGGCCGGTTCTGTTCTCACCTTCCGCCAAGCCGCCCTCGACTACATCGCCGCGCACGAGGCCAGCTGGAAGAACCCGAAGCATCGCCAACAGTGGCGGAGCACCCTGGAGGAGTTCGCTTTCCCGACGCTGGGTAAGCTCTCGGTTCAGGACATCGAAACGTCCCACCTCCTGACCGTCCTGCGGCCGATCTGGGCTGAGAAGACGGAAACCGCCTCCAGGCTCCGAGGCCGCATCGAACAGGTGCTGGACGCCGCCAGGGCCACCGGTGCGATCAAGGGCGTTTGGGAGAACCCCGCCCGCTGGCGTGGCCACCTCGACAAGGTGCTGGCCGCCAAGACGAAGATCGCGAAGCCTGAGCACCACGCGGCGCTCCCGGTCTCCGAGGTGGCCGAGTTCATGCCCCGCCTGCGGTCGGCTGAGGGCATGGGCGCCCGGGCGCTGGAGTTCGCTATCCTGACGGCGTGCCGTAGCGGCGAGGTCCGCGGGGCGCGCTGGTCTGAGATCGACCTTGCAGAGAAGGTCTGGACGATACCCGCCGCACGGATGAAGGGCGGGCGGGAACATCGCGTTCCTCTTTCACCGGCGGCCGTCGCCCTCCTCGAGAAGCTTCCTCGGATCGCGGGCAATGATCTGGTGTTCACCGCTCAGCGCGGCGGCGAGCTGTCTGACATGACCCTAACCGCCGTACTCCGCCGGATGAAGGTCCCAGCCACCGCGCACGGCTTCCGGTCGACGTTCCGGGATTGGGCGGCCGAGAGGACGAACTATCCGCGCGACGTGGCTGAGATGGCCCTCGCGCACACGATCGGCAGCAAGGTCGAGGCGGCCTACAGGCGCGGCGACCTCTTCGCGAAGCGCACCCGGATGATGGCCGATTGGGCGAAGTTCTGTGCACAGCCGGTCGCGCAAGCCGCCAACGTCACCCCTCTTCGGGGGCGGGCATGACCGGCTTCCTACCCCGCGGGTATTATCCGCTCTCCGAAGTTCGCGCAGCCATCGGCGCGGCGAAACTGGGCTCCTACCTCGCCTCGGGCGATCTCCTTGGCTTTGTGCAGGTGGACGGGGAGTTCAAGCAGATGGCCGCGGAGGGCTGGGGGCAAGAAGGGTCTGACAAGATCGTCGACGCTGGCGCGCTCGATCTGGGCGACGGGCAGCTGCTCCCGATTCTGGTGACTTCGAGCAACCCGAAGGCGTTTGCCATGAAGATGGACGCCCGCCCCCGACCGGGCGTGACGCTGCCGCCTGCTCCGCTCAAACGAGTGAACTCGGGAGGGCGGCCCGTGAAGTGGGATTGGGAAGGCGCCATGGTCGAGCTCGCACGCCTCGACGCCACGGACGGGACCGCGAACAAGACCCAAGCGGCTCTGGTCGCTCACCTCGCGGACTGGTTCGTCAAGAACTCTGGCCACGGCGATGCGCCTACGGTGAGCGAGCTCAAAGTCCGCGTGCGCCGGTTCCAGGAAGCTCTGAAGCCGGAAACCTAGTTTCCGGCCGTTTTCGGCCGTTTCCGGCTGAATGCCCCCGTATCCCGAGGCCTCCTGTGGCCATCAAAACACACAGGAGCCCACATGAGGTACGGCCAACAAACCTCTGCTGCACTTGCAGATTTCGACCGCCTTCCGGATGCGGCGTTCGTCCGTCTCCCCGTGGTCATGGCGCTGTTCGCATGCAGCGACGAGACGGTGCGCCGCCGCGTGAAGGCCGGCGCGATCCCTGCCCCGGTCAAGCTGGGGCCGCGCTCCACCGCCTGGCGCGTCGGCGATCTCCGCGCCACGCTCGATCAGGTCGCCGCGTGATTAGATGCCGGTCACAGGGGGAACGCCGTCCCTAAACGGCAGAGAGCCCGCACCCCGACAGGTGCGAGCCCTCAAAGTTCAAGCCTCAACCAACAGCGGGCAAGATAGGGCGTCGGGATCGATCCGGCAATCTCGGCTGTGCCTGCGCTCGATCCATGACGAGGCGGGCCGGTGGCAGGGCCTGGAGGTGGCGCGTGTCTGAGGACATCACCCCTAGCCTGATCGCCCTGCGCCTGCCGTTCCCGCCCGGCCTGAACAACCTGTTCAAGAACGTGGCCAGGGGACGCGCCCGCACGGCTCGCTATGACGCCTGGATCGCAGAGGCGAGCCTCGCCCTGCGGCGCCAGCGGCCGACGGCCATCACGGGTGGGTTCAAGGTCGACTTCGTGTTCGACCGCCCTGACCGGCGCCGGCGCGACCTCGACGGCCTGGCCAAGGCCATCCTGGACCTGCTGGGCAAGTCGGGCGTCATCGTCGACGACCACTTGGCGGAGGATATCCGCCTGCGCTGGTCCGGCATGCCTCCGCAGAAGCCGGGCGGCGTCCTCGTGCTGCTGGAGCCGGCAGCATGAGCGCCTCCGCCATGGCTTTCGCCAACGCCGTCATCAACGCCCGCGGCGGCGGCGAGATGTTCGGCATGCTGCTGGAGCAGTTCCCCGAGATCAGGCGCGAGGAGGTGTTTCTCGGCGTCGCCATCGCCTGCCTCGACCGTGACGCGACCTTGATGGCCGCGGATCTCGAAGTCCGGCAGCTGCAGCGCGCCCTTGAGCGTCGGGAGGCCGCATGACCCTGGCGCCCGATATCGAGACGCTGGCGGACGCCCCCCGGATGTTCTCGGCGGCGGAATACGCCGGCCGCGAGTTGAAGCCCCGGCCGATGTTCGTGGAGGGGCTGCTCCCAGGTGCACAGGTCAGCACCTTCGACGGTGACGGCGGAGCCGGGAAAACCACCTGCGCCCTGCAGATGACCGCCTCGGCCGTCACGGGTCGAAACTGGTTTGGCCGACGGGTGCAGCGCGGCCCCGCCATCTTCCTGGCCAGCGAGGACGACTCTGACGAGCTGCATCGCCGGCTGGACGCGATCTGCGTGAACCTCGGTGTGGGCCTCGACGACTTAGCCGATTTGCACGTCTGGCCTCTCGCGACTGAGGACCCGGCTCTCGTGCTTCCGGCGACGGGTGGCGCCCTCGTTCCGACCGCGCGTTGGTCCCAGCTCCTTGCCGCGATCGATCGCATCCGGCCCGTGGTCCTCGTGTTGGACAGCAAGGCTGACGTCTTCGGGGGCAATGAGATCGACCGCGGCCAGGCCCGCGCCTTCGTCGGCATGCTGCGCAAGGTGGCCATCGCCCGCGGCGTCGCCATCGTGATCCTTGGGCACCCCAGCCTATCGGGCATGTCCTCGGGCTCCGGATCAAGCGGGAGCACCCATTGGCGCAACGCCGTCCGCGCGGGCCTCTACCTGCGCCGACCGGATGACGAGGACGCGCCCCCGGATCGAAAGATCCTGGAGCTGAAAAAGGCCAACTATTCGGCCACGGGCACCACGATCAGCCTGCGCTGGTCCGCCGGCTGCTACGTGGCTGAAGACGACGTGCCGCAGGGAAGCCATGAAGACCAAGAGGCCGCCATCGACGACACCTTCCTGCGGCTCCTCGACGCCTTCACGGCAGAAGGCCGCGCCGTCGGGGATACGAACTCGATCATCTACGCGCCCAAGTGCTTCGCCGCCGACCCGCGCGCCCGGGGGGTCCGCAAAGCCGCCCTGAAAGCCGCCATGGGCCGGCTCTTCGCCGCCGGCATCATCCGCGTGGAGCTCACCAACAAAGGCTCCAGACACATCGTTCGGACGGGGGCCTGAGATGCGTCAGACCCCTTCAGACCCCCCGTCAGACCTGATTTTCAGACCCCTGTCAGACCCGCCAGACCCTACGTCAGACCCATTCAGACCCTCGGTTCAGACTAACCCCCATACCCCCTGTGGGCCACGCGCCCCCTTTGGGCGGGGCCGCGCCCACCAGACAGGGCCGGCAGAGGTGCGAACCTGGCTCACTGTGACCCGGCGAATGAAGGAGGCGCAGACTCTGCATCTCCTCCCTTCGAGGAGCCGCAAAAGACGCAACGCGTCTGCGCAGTTTTCCCGTGGCGGCGCGACGGCCACACCAAAGGCGCGCGGCGGTCGCCGCAGGGTTGAGTGTATGGCGGAGCGTCCGTCCGCCCCCTCCCCTTGAAACCGCATAGGTTTTGACAACCTAGGCGAACTCACCCACCTTCCCACCCATCAACACACGGAACCGGCTCGCCGATGACCCGCACCGCCACCGCCCGCCGCTCGATCACCAACCGCAGCGCCGTCTCCAACGGAACGGGGACGCTCCCCGGCGTGGATGGCCGCTCGCCTGGTGCGCGCCGCTTCCACGACATCGTGGCGGACCTGACGGCGGAGGTCGGCGGAGCCCTGTCGGCGATGGAAAGCCTGATGGTCAGGAACGCCGCAACGCTTCAGATCGCAGCCGAGGACTTGGCCGCAGCACAGGCCCGCGGAGAGCCTGTAGACCCCGACGCGCTGGCGAGGGCTGCGAACGGGGCCGTGCGAGCCCTGGCGGCCCTGCGGCGGCTGCGCCCGGCCAAGGGCAAGCGGGAGCGCCGCACCGCCCATGACGTCCTCGCCTCGCGGGTGGCCGCCGAATGAAGCCGCTGATCAGCATGCGTGAGGCCTTGGCTGACCGGCGCCTCCTCGGGGGTGCGATCCCCGGCGATTCGTGGCTGGCGTGGCGCACGCTGCTGATCGCCTCCATGGGCGAGGCGCTGACGGATGATGAGCGGGTGCTGTTCACGACCCTCACGGGGCGCGAGCGCGAGCCGCTGAGCCTTGTCGAGGAACTGTGGGCTATCGTGGGCCGTCGGGGCGGCAAGACCCGCGCCGCGGGCACGCTCGGGGCCTACGTGGGCACGCTCTGCGACCACACGGAGTACCTGGCGACGGGAGAGCGGGGCGTGATCCCCATCCTGGCCGCGACAGGCGATCAGGCGGGCCGCGCCTTCATGCACGTGAAGGGCGTGCTGGAGGGCTCGCCGGACCTCTCCGAGATGCTGGACGGCGAGCCGACACAGGACACCATCCGGCTGACTAGCGGCGTGGACGTCGTGGTCCGCCCGGCCAACTTCCGCACCATCCGATCGATCACGGCCGTTGCCGCCATCTGCGACGAGGTGGCGTTCTGGATGATCGAGGGCACGGTCAACCCCGACGCCGAGATCCTGAACGCGCTCCGCCCGGCTCTGGCGACCACTGGCGGGCCGCTGATGGTCATCTCCAGCCCCCACGCCAAGCGTGGCGAGGTCTACAAGACGCACCGCCGCGACTACGGCCCGACTGGCGACCCGGCGATCCTCGTGGCCAAGGGTCCGTCGCGCACGTTCAACCCGCTGCTTCCTCAGAAGACGGTCGACCGGGCCTATGCTCGCGACGCCCAGGTGGCGGCGGCGGAGTACGGCGGGGAGTTCCGCGACGACATTGCGGCGTTCGTGACGCGCGAGATCGTCGAAGCTTGCATCTCGGCGGGTGTGCGAGAGCGCGGGTTCATCTCCGCCCACAGCTACTTCGCCTTCGTCGACCCGTCGGGCGGCCTGAACGATTCCATGACCCTCGCCATTGCCCACCGGGAGGGCGACGGGGCGGTGCTGGATGCGGTGCGGGAGCGCAAGCCGCCATTCAGCCCTGAGGCGACGACCGCGGACTTCTGCGCCCTCCTGAAGGCCTACGGCATTACCGAAGTGACCGGGGACCGCTACGCGGGCGAGTACCCGCGGGAGCAGTTCCGCAAGCACGGGATCACCTACAACGTGGCCGATAAGCCGCGGAGCGACCTCTACAAGGACCTCCTGCCGGCCCTGAACAGCGGCAAGGTCGACCTCCTCGACCTTGAGCCCATCGTCACGCAGCTCTGTGCCCTGGAGCGCCGCGTGGCGCGCGGGGGCCGCGAGAACATCGACCACCCGCCGAGCGGCCACGACGACATCGCCAACGCCGTCGCCGGCGCCTTGGACCTCGTGGCCGAGCGCCAAGCCCCCTCTGTCGGAATGCTTCTCAGCTCTGCCGTCCGCGCAGGGCTTCATCGGCGAAGAGCCGCCTAACCCCGGAAGGAAGACCCATGAAGACGATGATCACCAACGTGAAGCCCGAGGAAGACCCGAAGGTGAAGGAGATGCTCGCCAACCTCACCAACGCCGTGAAGGAAGCGGTGAAGGCCGGCATCGAGGCCGCCTTCGACGACGGCGAGGACGACGGCCGCCAGGAGCAGGCCAACAACGTGAACCCGATGTTCGGGGGCCGTCAGCAGCAGCAACCGAAGGGCCTTGCCGCCTTCAAGCTGCCCAAGGCGGAGGGCTGACCCTTGGCCTTCGGCGAGGCTGCGCAGGCGGTTGCTGACCTCACCCTGATCTTCGATCCGGCCGAGGTGTGGCCGGATCCTGATGCTTGCCCCGACTGGCCCCTGACCCCACAGCAGAACGCCCAAGGGCTGGGCTTCGTGGGTCTGAAGGCTGCGGGGGAGCGCCTGGAGCATCTGCAGCACGTCCTCGGCCGCAGCGCCCCGCTGGCGCCGCCCACGGATGAGGAGCGCGAAGCGCTGCGGCGCCGCTACTTCGTCGAGTACAGCGCCGACGAGAACAACGGTCAGGGGCGCAACGTCGGCCCCTGGTCGATCTCCCTTGGCCTCCGGGGCGTCAGCTGGCGCGATCACACCACTGAAAGCACGGCGCGCATGATCGTCGAGGCGCTCCACGTCCGCGGCTACCTGCGGAAGCTGGACGCCATGGCGGAGCGCCACAAGGTGGTCGCCGAGGACCACAAGCGCCGGGGCCTCCAGCAGACGCTGGATGCCTACCCGAACCAGTCCCTGCTGGACGAATACGCCAGCCTTGCCGAGGCGGCGGCCCGCCACCAGCAGCGCCTGGACGATGAGAAGGCCTTCCACCGTCGCGCCGAGATCAAGCGGAACTTCACGTTCGGCTACTCGGCCGTCACCGCCGCCGCCCGCGAGCTGGGTGTCCAGCCTCCGCCGCTCCCGGAGCTCTGATGTTCAGCCGGCGGGTTCCGTCTTCCTGCTCCGCCGGCTGCATGCCCGCCGCGCCCAACGTCGATCTCCGGGCGCGGCGGGCTCCCTTCTTCCATTCGAGAGGCCCGAAATGTCCCCAGCGCTCCGCGCCGTATTGCTCGGCATGATGGGCCAATCAGGCCCGGTAGAGTTCGCGAGTGCCGCCGCAACAACGGGCGCAGGCGCTGCGACCGACGTCACCCTGTCCAAGCCGACAGGCGTTGAGGTCGGCGACTTCGTGGCCGTACTCGTGCCGGACACCTTGGCGACGGCCAGCATATCCACGACTGGCGGCGCCACCTGGTCCCGTAGCTATCAGGCCGCCAGCGGGAACAGAGACGGCGCGGTCCTGTGCTGGAAGGTTTTGACCGCCACCGACGTAAGCAACGCGTGGGTGCTGAGCCACCTCGGAGCCCTCGCCGTTGCGTTCCGATACCACGGCTATGGGGCGCTATCTGCGGCGGTGCGGTCGAGCGACGCCAACACTTCGTCATCCCTAACCCTCAGCGGCTTTGGCAAGGACGTTCGTACCTACGGCACGCTCTCATTTCTTCGTGCTCAGGGCTCCCCGACGGCAGTACTGCCGTCGGGGTTTGCCGCCCGATACGACCAGCTCCAAGGTGCCACGCGCATCGTGGCTGCGGACAACAACGGCGGATACGTCGATGGCGCCTCCGTCACGTGGGCGGGCTTGGCGACCGGCAACGGCAGCGCCGCGTTTCTGGTCGAGGTGATGGGGGAGTAGGCGACCATCCGCGCCACCGCGCGCGGAAGGGTTGACCCAGCAGGATCGCAGCCGGAGATTGAAGCTGGGCGCTATTGGACGTCCGAGGCGATATCAGGGGCTGGGATATGAGCGGGATGCACAGGAACTTGGGACTTGCGGTCGCATGCGCGGTGATCGCCGGTCCAGCCGCGGCGGCGGTCGTAGAGATCTATCCGCCCAAGTACAGCGAAGCTGTCTATGGCACGCCGGATGCGCCCCTCGCGTGGTCGACCGGCCCCTTCGTCGGTGTCACTGACTTGTTCTACCGCAGCAACCTTCATGACGCTCGCATCGTCACTTTCGATCTGGCGAACGCGGCTCCGGGCGCGCGCGTGGACTGGTGGGGGCAACTCGCTGGGTTTGTCGGCGACGACGGGACCTTTTCACTAAGCGCCCCCATCTTCCCCCTGACGGATAGCTACGATCGGCAATACGCAGGGCGCGTACGGGTGGGGTTCAAAGTCGGCCTCAATCACCTAGACAGCGTGCCCTACGACATCGTCCGCATGGAGGTCATGGGCAGCAAGCCGATTGCTGCCCCTGAGCCGACGACATGGGCGCTTATGCTGCTAGGGTTCGGCGCGGTAGGCGCTGTAGCGCGACGCAATCGTATCGAGCCCGCCGCGACTTAGATCGAGCGCCTTCAACCGTCCGCAGAGGTTCTGCTCATGGACCAGGCGGCGACACCCCGGAGCACGGCTCTGCGAGCGTTGGGTGAACGCAAAGCGGCCGCGGATTAACCGCGGCCGTCAGCGCGTCATGTTGGGAAATGGCAGGCGGGGCCTAAGTCTCTTCGCCAGCCGCATTGAACAGGCGAAGCCGCACCGACCCCTGCGAGGAGAAGGCCACGTAAGCCGTTGCGCGGTTCGGGTAGTTCACAGAGCTGAGGCCGTCAGGATCCATGCCGGCCGCGCGCGCATGGCGGAAGGCTGAGGCCACCGCCGGGTTGAACCATGCGAACGCCTCTTCAAGGTCGCGCCACTGGCGGTCTGCGCTATCCGTGGTCGGCATAGTCGGCCTCCCGGTCGCTGTCGTGGCCCTCGTCCTCGCAGGCGCCGCCTTCGTCCTCGCAGACGTCCTCGCGCTCGTCGTCTTCCAGATCCGGATCCCCCTCCAGCCGGTCCAGTTCGGCGATCATGTCGTCGCGGAGAGCCTCAAGGTGTGCCAGGGCCGCCGCCAGCCGAGCGCGCGGCTCGGTAGGCAGCTGAGTGAAATCGAAGCCGTCGGCCATCTACGCCTCCACCAGCTGGCGCTGAGCGGTCGTGACGGGCCGCGGGCGCACCGGCGGCGGGGACAGCACCGGCTCGGAGGCATCCCCCTTCCAGCGGGGGAAGAAGGGGGCGAGGAGGGCCTGGGTCTGGGGGGAGATGGGTTCATAAGCGCGGAGAGCCATTTGCAACCTCGGGGGCTTTGTGTGATACTTCAGGTATCATACACGCTCCCTCAGGGTTAACAATACCCAGGGGTGAAAAAAAGCACCCTGAGGTATCATGTTGACCGGTGAGCAAATACGAGCTGCGCGAGCCTTGGCCAGAATGGACCAAGCGACTCTGGCGACTAACTCGGGGCTCTCGCTCCCCACCGTCAAGCGCCTGGAGGGTCAGGTCGGCCCCATATCCGCCAACACCTCCACAGAGGCCGCCCTGCGCGCCGCCTTTGAAGCCGCCGGGGTCATCCTCATCGACGAGAACGGGCAAGGCCCGGGGGTGCGGTTGCGGAAGTCCAGTGTATGAAGACCGTTCTTGTCCTGGGAGCTGGATCAAGCGTCGAATTTGGCTTGCCAGCTGGCGAGGAGCTAGCGAGGCGCATCGCGCATGGCGTCAACTTCCACTTTGAGGCTGGTACCCTGGCGCGCGGAGATGGGCGGCTTTTCGAGGCGCTCGCGCGCACCGGACCAGGCAATCGAGGAGAATACCTGCGGGCCGGGAGGTTGATTTCGGACGGTCTTCCTCTGGCAAGGTCGATTGATGACTTTCTCTTCAATCACGGCCACGACCGCATCGTGGTTCAGTTGGGGAAGGCCGCCATTGTAGCAAAGATACTCGAAGCCGAACGCGGCTCACCTCTTGCCCGCGTGCTAGAGGGTGGCTCTACGGGAATCCACGGTCTTCTTGCCGAAACCTGGGCCTACCGGCTGTTTAGCTTTCTTCATACTGGCGTGCGCCTAGACGCAGTCGATGCCCTATTTTCCGACCTGGTCATCATCAATTTCAACTACGATCGCTGCGTCGAAGCCTTCTTCCTATTAGCGGTACAGGCGGCCTACGGCTTATCAGAGGCGGAAGCAGCGAAAGCAGTCTCGCGGCTGGAGATCCTGCATCCGTACGGCCAAGTCGGAACCCTGCCCTGGCAGTCGAAATCCGGCCCGCAAGTGCCATTCGGCGCCAATTCATTCGACGACGCTTTGGCGGGGCTCGGGGAGACTATCAAGACCTTCACCGAACAGGCGCACGATATGGACGAGGTGGATCTATGGAGGCGCCACCTCCGGACCGCGGGCCAGATTATCTACCTGGGGTTCGGCTTTCATAAGCAGAACGTGGAGTTGCTTTCCGAGGAGCTAAGGCGCGACGGGCCTTGGCCGCCAAGCTATGCTACCGCATTCGGTACATCGGGAACTGATCGCGAGGTATTTGCTGCTCGCATCAAGCAAATTGCATGCTCACCTACTGGCACGACGGCCGGCGGTCACGTAGTGGTGTCCGCTGACAAATGCGCCGATTTCATAAAGTCCTACGGCCTAAGCTTGTTCACCTAGGCTCCAACTCCTCGATAACGAGCTCATATCGCGAGGGGTGGAACTTCACTTGGCCAACGCCCACCGGCCGGCCGGATTCTGCCGCCCACTGCAGCACAGCCTCTCGGTCGCCCGGCGAGACATTGGCTCCCAGCAGAACGCCGCTGATCACCGGCTTTGAGAGCTGCACGGCCTGGCGTGCGCCCCGATTCCGAACGAGGCGCCACTCCTGCTCATATCTCCAGGCCGCGCCCTTTGTGAGGACCGCCTTGTGCAGCCAGTCGACCGTCGGCTCAAGGATCGTGTCGCAGCTGGGGCGCTCGTCCGCGTAGGTCACGCGGAACGGAATATGGTCGCTCTCCACAAGCGCAGGGAGGTCGAACCGGACGCACACGCCGCGGTGGTTGTCCGCGTAGTGGGGCCACATCAGAAGGTCTAGCGGCCGGGCGGACAGTGAGAAGATCCCGGCGGCCTGAAGGGTGATTTCCGTGGCGCTAAGCATGCTCTGGTGGAAGAGCGGGTTGTCAGCGTCCAGCAGACGGACCCTGCGTTTTCGCTCGTGCCGCGGCATGGTCGGATGAACCCGCTTCACAAGCCCGACGATGTAGCGCCGCCGCTCCCTCGGCGTCGCCGTGGTGACGTGGTGCGGCCTGCACTCGAACGGGTCGTTGAGATCGCGCGGGGCCGGAAACCAGAGCCGCTGGTTGACGATCAGGTCGCGAGTATGCTCGCGCGCTTCGCCGGCAAAGGACTTGTACTTGTAGAGGTGGAGGGGCACCCGATCGACGATTCCCGGCGACGTATCAGCGCTCATTCATCAGCCCCCTCGCCCAGCCCTCTTCTCGGCAGACCGCCAATCCGAGCCCCGATCCTAGCCGCAACCCGTTAGGTGGGCTCTTTGAGGGGTGGCGATGGCAAAGGTCCGAATTTACCTGATATTTCAACGCCACATGGCGGACAGGGTGGGATTCGAACCCACGGTAGGCTCTCACCTACGGCGGTTTTCAAGACCGCTGCCTTAAACCACTCGGCCACCTGTCCGGGACGCGGCTTCTAGCAGGGGATCGGCGCGGGCTCTACCGGCTCTCGACGGTCAGCTGGCCTTCTCGACCTTGCTCGACAGGCGCGGGCGCACATAGGCATGGCGCGTGAAGCGGATCGTGTCCGGCAGGAACAGGCCGAAGGCCGGCTGGTAGTCGTAGATCACGTCGGTGACGATGACGCTCTCGTTGGGCTGCAGAAAGCCGGATGGGACGCTCGGCGAGCTGGAATCGGTGAAGTCCTTGCTGGAGGTCCAGTCACGTCCCACCGTTCCGCTATCGTCAGCGCTCATGCTCGACACGCGCCGCTGCAGGCGCACGTTCGGGAACGGATGCATCATCGAGGTGCTGGCCAGCAGGATGTCGTTCAGTTCCGCGTCGCTGACCGAGCGGCTGCGCGCCGTGACGTCCGCGATGGCCGAGGCGATATGGGCCACGTTCCGCTGCGCGATATAGGCCTGCAGGGCCTCGGCGGCGCCGATGTGCAGCACGAACAGAATCGGGAACAGGAGGGCGAACTCGATGGCCGAGGCGCCCGACCGGTCCGCCGCCAGGCGGCGCAGGAGCTTGATCGTCATTCGAAGGGCTCGTTCTTGAACGCCGTCCGGGCGCTGATGGTCACCTCCAGGGGGCCGCTGCGGCTGAAGGCCGTGGCGACGAAGGGGCTCATCAGCGGCCACCGGTAATCGGCCTTGACCAGGATGATGCTGTTCGGCCCGCCCTTGTTGAACTGGCCAGCCGGCGGCGCAGTGGCCGCGCCTGCGTTGGAGAAGGCCGAGAACGCCTCGACGCTCACCACCAGGCGCTCCTGGCAGTTGCCCATCACCGAGGCGACATTCGCGCAGACCTGATCCTCGAAGGTGGCCGCCGAGGTGGCCGCCGTCGGCTGCCCGGTCCGGATGAGCCGCGAGGCCTCGATGATCGAGTTGTCGAGACCGACCGTCATCATGCCGAGCACGCCCAGCTCGACCAGCGACAGGAGCGTGAAGAACAGCAGGGGTGCGACGAGCGCGAACTCCATCGCTGCCGCGCCGCTCTCGTCGCGGCGAAAGACCCTTCTGCGGGCCGCATGCGCCTTGATCTTGAACATGCCGGCAGCCTGACCGGGTTGCACCAACATCCGGTTGCGAATGACGGTGAACGGAACTTAACGGTCCTGCCTAAGGAGCGATTAGCCGTCCTGCGATATCCAGCAAGACCAATAGAAATCGATCGCAGGATAGAACATGCGCAGGTCACGTTTCGCCGGCATGGGGCGGCTGGTCCCCCGCCTCGACGACCGCGGCAACGTCGCGATTGTGGTCGCTCTGGCGATCGCGCCTCTGACGGTCGCCGGCCTCGGCGCCGCCGATCTCGCTCGGGCCACGAGCGCGAAGTCACAGTTGCAGGATGCGCTGGACGCCGCCGCCTTGGGCGCGGCGCGCTCCACGGCGCAGACGGACTCAGAGCTGAAGGCGGCAGGCGATCGCATCCTGTCCCAGAACCTGCAGCTGGACGAAGGCCTCGACCTGGTGTCGAGCTCGTTCGCCGCCGGCGAAGGCGGCACCGTGGTCGCCAGCGCGACGCTGAACGTGCGGCCCTTCATCGCCGGGCTGCTCAGCGATGGGATTATGTCCATCGACGCCAGCACCGAGGTCGTGCGCACCAGCGTCAAGGTCGAGATCGCCCTGGTCCTGGATACGACCGGCTCCATGAACGAGGGCACCAAGCTCGAGGACATGAAGGAAGCCGCCGCGCAGTTCATCACCAAGATGGAAGACGCGGCGAAGAAGAGCGTCGAGCCCGATGCGGTGAAGATCGCCCTCGTGCCGTTCTCCAACACCGTGCGGGTGGACGAGACGGCCTATCGCAACGCGACCTGGGTCGACCAGAATGGCGTGTCGCCGATCAACAACGAGATCTTCACGACCTCGTCCGGCACCCAGCAGGCCAACCGCTTCACGCTCTTCTCCAACTTGAACACGACCTGGCGCGGCTGCCTGGAAATGCGCAAGGCGCCGCATGACGTCCAGGACACCCCGCCCGCCGTGGGCACGCCGGAGACCCTCTACACGCCGTACTTCGCGGTGGATGAGCCGGACGTGCAGACCAGCGGCTATGCCCGCGACTATCAGAACGACTATGTGCCCGATAATACGAACAGCAACGACTGGCGCGTCCGTCAGGGCATGATCAACAAGTACGCCGGCAAGAAGAAGGCGTCGCTGACCACCTCGTTCGGCCCCAACCGTGGCTGCGGCCTGGCTCGGATGCGGCGGCTGACCACCGACTTCGAAGGCCTGCGGGACGATATCGACGCGCTGAACGCCGACGGCAACACCAACATCCCCATCGGCATGTCGTGGGGCTGGAACATGGTCTCGCCCTGGGGCCCATTCGCCGACGGCGTCGCCTACGGCACGCCGAAGTACCGCAAGATCGTGATCCTGATGACGGACGGCGAGAACACCATCGCCCAGCGCGATACGCCGAACGACGGCACCTACTCGGGCGCGGGCTACATTTGGCAAGGCCGGGTCATCAAGTCGAACGGCCTGCCGCTGGGGATCGGCTCGTCCGACTCCACCCGGACGGCGGCGCTCGACTATCGCCTGAAGCTGCTGTGCGAGAACATGAAGAAGAAGGATATCGAGATCTACACGATCCGGGTCGTGGAGGGCTCCAGCAGCCTGCTCGAGGCCTGCGCCAGCAGCCGCGACCACTACTACAACGTCGAGGACTCGACGACCCTAACCTCGGTGTTCCAGAGCATCGCGGGCCAGATCTCGGCCCTGCGTCTCTCGAAGTAGGACTGAAGGACGAAGTGGCTTGGCCGGCGGGCGTCAGCGTCCGCCGGCCAAGTCG
>NZ_MHXN01000031.1:165381-231855 GCF_001824475.1 Phenylobacterium sp. RIFCSPHIGHO2_01_FULL_69_31
ACGACATCCTCGTGGACGCGCGCGGGCACCGCTGCCCGGTGCCGACGCTGCGGCTGCGGCGCGCGCTGGAGGCGGCGCCGGCGGGTGCGCGGGTCAGGCTGCTGGCCGACGATCCCCTGGCCCGCATCGACGTGCCCCACTTCGCGGCCCAGATCGGGGCCCAGGTGCTGGAACAGACCGAGGCCGACGGAACGTTGAGCTTCCTGGTCGTGCGGGCCTAGCCCCGCAGATCGCCCATCTCGGACGCCAGGGGCACGCGCCGCCGATGCAGCGCAAGCTCCACCTCGGTCGCCAGGGCGCCGCCGAAGAAGACCGCGTTCACGTTCCACGAAAGCCAGATCAGGAAGATGACGACGGTGGCGACCGAGCCATAGGTCACGCCTAGGGCCGCGATGTCCTCGACGTAGAAGCCCAGCGCCCACGATGCGAAGATGCACAGCGCCGCCGCCGCCGCCCCGCCCAGCAGCGAGGCCCGCCAGTCCACCGGATCGCGGGACATGGCCCAGCGGTAGATCAGCGCCATGCCCAGCGTCATGCCGACGCTCGCCCAGGTCCACTCGCTGTAGAGCCAGAGCGCGCCGCGCAGCGGCCGCAGACCGAAGGTCTCGCCCACGATGCGGAAGGCGAAGAACACGGTCGACAGGATGCCCAATGCGCCCAGCGCCGCCATCAGCACCGCCAGCGCCAGCAGGTTGAAGCCCACGAAGCCGCGGGGCCGGTCTTCGTCGTGAATGAAGGAAAGCCCGGCCAGCAGGGCCTTGAAGCCGCGGTGCGAGGCGTAGCCGCCGATCAGCAGCGCCACCATGCTCTGGACCGAGACCGTCTCTGGCGGCGCGCGGGACAGGCGGACGAGCTCGCTCTGGAAAATCAGCCGGGCTGCGTCGGGCATCACCTTCGCCATGGCCTCGCCCTGCGCGGCCACCTGGGTCGGGTCCGAGAGCAGGCTGTAGAGCCCCATGACGATGGCCAGCGCCGGGAAGATGGCCAGCATGACGAAGAACGAGACCCCGCCATTGTAAAGCATGACGTCCCGGCCCCAGAGCCGGGTCAGCGCTTTCCCCAGCACCGTGAGCCCCAGCCGCAGGCCATGGACGGGATCCCAGTCCCGCTGGCGAACGCGGCGGATCAGCTCGAAGAAGGTCATGCGGCGGTGAAGGCTCGACTCAAGGTCCGGTAAGCCTTGGCCCAAATGATAACGGCGCGCCACCCGGGTTAGTAGGTGGCGCGCCGCCGATGGGCGTGTCTTTCCATCCGGGCCGGCCGCCGCTTCGAGGGACGGGAGAGCGCGACGTCCGATCCGGTGACCAATCTGGTCCTCGCCGGCTGAACCGCGGCTGAACGGCGCTTTCAGATAACGTGTTGCTGGACCGGCCCTTAGGCGAGCGCCCCTGCGCTCTGCAGCGCACTGATCTCGCCGTCCGAGAAGCCCCAGTCGGACAGTGCTTCGCGGTCGTGGGCGCCGATGGCCGGCGGCGGGCCCTGGATCTTGCCGGGCGTCGCCGAGAACCGGGGCGCGGGCGCCGGCTGGACGACACCATCCAGGTTCACGAAGGTTTCGCGCGCGGCGTTGTGAGGGTGCTTCGGCGCCTCGTCCAGGTCGAGCACCGGGGCGAAGCAGACGTCCGTACCGCCCATGATTTCGGTCCACTCGTCCCGGGTCTTCTGAGCGATCACATCGGCCAGCTTCTCGCGCAGGCCGGGCCACGCGCTGCGATCGTGCTGCTTCTGGAACTCCGGGTCGTCGATCCCGGTCTTCTCCAGCAGCAGGGCGTAGAACTGGGGCTCGATGGAGCCGATCGACACCCATTTGCCGTCCCGGCACTGGTAGGTGTCGTAGAAGTGGGCCCCACCATCCAGCATGTTGGAGCGGCGCTGCTCCTTCCACATGCCGGCGGCCTTGAAGCCGTAGAACATGGCCATCAGCGAGGCCGCGCCGTCACTCATGGCGCAGTCGATCACCTGCCCATTGCCGGTTTCCCGCGCCTGGATCACGCCGGCCAGCAGGCCGAAGGCCAGATAGAGCGCCCCGCCCCCGAAATCGCCGACCAGGTTGAGCGGCGGCACGGGCTTGTCGTCGGTGCCGATGGCGTGCAGGGCGCCGGTGATGGCGATGTAGTTCATGTCGTGGCCGGCGGCCTGGGCATAGGGGCCGGTCTGGCCCCATCCCGTCATCCGCCCGAACACCAGCTTCGGGTTGCGCTTCAGCGCCACCTCGGGACCCAGGCCCAGACGCTCCATCACGCCCGGCCGGAAGCCTTCGATGATCGCATCGGCGGCGTCCATCAGCTTCAGGCAGGCTTCGACCGCCTCCGGCTTCTTCAAGTCCAGCGCCACGGAGCGGCGGCCGCGCGAGGTGATGTCGGACGGAGCGCCCCGGCCCTGCCCCTTGCGGTCGATCCGCACGACGTCGGCGCCCAGATCGGACAACAGCATGCCGCAGAACGGGCCCGGGCCGATCCCTGCGAATTCGACGATCTTCAGGCCGGTAAGCGGACCCTGACGCATGCTGTCCTCCCAGTTTTCGTGCGATCTAACCCTCTTGCCCTTCGGTCAGCCAAGCCTAGCCGCCGCCGGGCAGCGACTGTCCGTCGTCCACGGTGATGAGCGTGCCGGTGATGGCGCTGGCCGCGGGGCCGGCCAGCAGCAGGAACGCCTCGTCCAGGTCGCTTGCGTCCATCAGCCGGCGGCGCGGGAAGCCCTTCAGCTGCTTCTGCCCGCCTTCGGTGGGCCACCAGGCGTCGTTGATGGCAGTCTCGATATAGCCAGGCGCCAGGGCGTTCACGGCGATCCCTCGGCGGGCCCATTCCCGGGCCAGGCTCTTGGTCAGCATGGCGACGGCGGCCTTGGAGCCGCAGTAGGCGGAGAGACCCGGCAGGACGGTGTGGCTGGCGATCGAGGCGATGTTGACGATTCGCCCCTCGACCTTGGCGGCGATCATGCGCCGGGCCGCCTCGCGGGCCGCGAAGAACGTCCCGCGGACGTTCACGGCGAAGGTCTGGTCGAAGTCCTCGACCGAGATGTCGAGCGCCAGCCCCTCTCCCCCGATGCCGGCGTTGTTGACCAGGATGTCGAGGCCGCCCAATTCGGCTTGAACGCGATCCAACGCCGGGCCGATGGCCTCGGCGTCACCCACGTCCAGGGAAAGCGCCAGGGCCTTGCCGCCGCCCGCGTTGATCTCGTCGGCGATGGCCTGGATCTTGTCCACGCGCCGCGCCGTCACCGCCACGGCCGCGCCGTTCGCCGCCAGCAGCCTCGCGAAATGGGCGCCCAAGCCCCCGCTCGCGCCGGTGACCACGGCCACCTTCCCCGTCAGTTCGACCCCCACGACTTAGCCTCCTGCGACAATGAAACTCTTCTGCAACCCGCGGGCGGGTATGGGACAACTCTTCCGGCCCTGCGCGATTCCGTGCTTAGGACAGATCAGGGCGCGATTGGATGGGGATATGGCCGCAGCGGTTCAGGCGCGAGTGTTGATCGTCGCTCGCGACGATTCCACGGCCGGCCCGCTGGCCGAGGGGCTGGACAAGCTCGGCTGGCGCACGGTCACCGCCCGCAGCGAGGCTGGCGCGGCCGCCGCGCTCTCCGACCTCCAGATCCAGGCCGCGATCATCGATCTTGCGGAAATGGACCACGCCGCGGCCGAGGGCCTGGCGGACCGCCTCCGGGCCGCCTGTGCGCCGCGTCGCTTGCCGATCATGGCCATGGGCGCGCCGGACCCGTTCCAGAAGGATCATGGCTACGACCTGACCCTGGCCGCGCCTCTGCACCCCGCCCAGGCCGCCATGCGCCTGGAAAGCCTGGTGCGGACGGCCGTGGCGGAGGAAGAGTTCGAGGTCCGGGTCGAGACCTTTTCTGAGCGCGGTCACGTGCTGGACGCCCCCGAGGTGGACCCAACCCCCTTCCGCGTCCTGGCCATCGGCGAGCCCGCGCCGCAGTTCCTGGCGCTCTCCAACGCCCTGCAGCGAAACGGCGCTGAGGTCGTCGGCGCTTTCACGGCCTTCACCGCCTTCGACTATCTGCACGAGCGGCCGTTCGATGCGGTCGTCCTGTGGGCCGGGGACAACCCGCACGAGGCGCTGTCGATCGCGGCCGGACTGCGGCGGAACACGCGCCTCTATCACACGCCTGCCTTGCTCTACATGCGCGCCGAATCGCCGATCACCGCGGCGGAGGCCTATCATCGCGGCATTTCCGACGTCGCCTCGCCCGAGACGCCCGAGACTGAAACCGCCCTTCGGGTCGTCGAGCTCGCCCGGGCCTTCCGACGGCAGAAGTCGGTGCGAGCAGCGCTGGAAAGGGCCCGGGGCTCGGGCCTGATGGACGCCGCCACCGGCCTCTTCACCCGCGACCTGTTCGCCGGCCATCTGATGCGTCTGGCCCGCAGCGCCCGCGAACGGAACCGCCCCTTGAGCATCTGCATGCTGAAGGTGGCCGAGAAGCCCGATCTGAAGGCGCCCCGCACCGGCGGCTGGGTCGCCCGGGCGGTCCCCCAGATCGGCTCGATGATCGGCCGCCTGGTCCGTGTGGAAGACACCGCCGCGCGTCTCGCGCCCGAGGTGTTCGCCCTTGCCCTGCCCGCCACCGGACTGCACGCCGCCCGCGCGGCCGGCGAGCGGATCGCAGCGGTGATTGGCTGCACGGCGTTCGAGGCCGGCCAAGGCGCCACGCCCTTTGTCGTCGAGTTCGATCTTGGCGTGGCCGAGGTCGCCTCGCCGGACAGCGTCGGCTACGCCCTCGAGCAGGCCGCCGCCATGGCCCAGAGCCTCAAGGCCGGCTGAGCCCTACTTCTTGGCCGGCGGCGCGCCCTTCGCGGGGGGCGCGAACTGCTTTTGCAGGCGCTGGTTGATGGCCTGCAGTTCGCCTGTCCGCTGGTTCAACTCGGCGCCGCAGCGGGAGAGCTCGGCCTGCACGGCGGCCGGGGCGTTCATCTTCCGCCCCTCGGCCAGCATGGAAGCCTCAAGGCGCGCCACGGGCCCACGGGCCGAGAGCCGGCCGAGGTAGTAGTAGACACCCCGCGCCGCGGCGTCCCGCTGTTTCGGGTCGTTGCCCACCGCCTGCAGCACCATCAGGCAGCGCACATCGGCTGCGTCGGAGGCCGGGGCCTGCGCGAACGCCGTAGGCGCGAGGCCCGCCAGCATGGCGCCAGCGGCGAGAGCGAGTGCAAAGGGGCGCATCGGCATGTCTCCTCGGATCGGCCGCACCCCGCGCCCGAGCCGTTCCAAATTCGCTAAGCCTCGCGGGCGAGCTTCGCCAGTTCGGCCAGAACCTTCTCGGCGGCGTCGAGACGCTGCTTCGGCGTCTCCCACTCGCCCTTCACGACGACCTTGTTGTCCGGTCGAACCTTCCACGCGATGGCGTTCTTCGCCACGAACTGGATCAGGCCCATCGGGTTCCTGAAATCGTCGTTGCGGAAGGTGACCACGGCGCCCTTCGGCCCTACGTCGATCTTGGCGACGTTGGCCTCGCGGCACAGGCCCTTGATCGCGACCACCTTCAGAAGCTGGTCGGCCTCGGGCGGCAGTGGGCCGAATCGGTCGATCAGCTCGGCCGCCAGGGCTTCGCGGTCCTGCGCCTTCTCCGCGTCCGAGATCCGGCGGTACAGCGCCAGCCGGACGTTCAGGTCGGGCACGTATTCGTCGGGGATCAGGACGGCGGCGCCCGTGTTGATCTGCGGCGACCAGCCCCGGTCGGCCACTTCCTCCGCGCCCGCGCGGGCGCGGAGCTCGGCCACCGCATCCTCCAGCATCTGCTGGTAGAGCTCGACCCCGATTTCCTTGATGTGGCCGGACTGCTCGTCGCCCAGCAGGTTGCCGCCGCCGCGGATGTCCAGGTCGTGGCTGGCGAGCTGGAAGCCGGCGCCCAGGCTGTCCAGGGACTGCAGCACCTTCAGCCGCTTCTCCGCCGACAGGGTGATCTGCTTCTCGGCCGGCGTGGTCAGATAGGCGTAGGCCCGGGCCTTGGACCGCCCCACCCGGCCCCGCAGCTGGTACATCTGGGCCAAGCCGAACATGTCGGCGCGGTGGATGATCATGGTGTTGGCGGTCGGGATATCCAGGCCGCTCTCCACGATGGTGGTCGACAGCAGCACGTCGTACTGGCCGTCGTAGAAGGCGGTCATCACCTCCTCGAGCTGGGTCGGCGCCATCTGGCCGTGGCCCACCACGAACTTGATCTCCGGCACCTGCTCGCGCAGGAACCGCTCCAGCTGCGGCAGGTCCGAGATGCGCGGGGCGACGAAATAGGCCTGGCCGCCGCGGTACTTCTCGCGCAGCAGGCTTTCGCGGATGACCACCGGGTCCCATGGCGTGATGTAGGTGCGCACGGCCAGGCGGTCGACCGGCGGCGTCGCGATGATCGACATTTCCCGTATGCCGCTCAGCGACATCTGCAGGGTCCGCGGAATCGGCGTGGCGGTCAGGGTCAGCATATGCACGTCGGCGCGAAGCTCCTTGAGCTTCTCCTTGTGCTTCACCCCGAAGTGCTGCTCCTCGTCGACGACCACCAGACCCAGGTTCTTGAAGCTGACCTGCTTGGACAACACGGCGTGGGTGCCCACCACGATCTCGATCTCGCCGCTGCCCAGGCCGTCGCGCGTCTCAGACGCTTCCTTGGCCGGGACCAGGCGCGAGAGGCGCCGCACCCGCACCGGCCAGCCCTCGAAGCGCTCGGAGAAAGTCTTGAAGTGCTGGCGGGCCAGGAGCGTCGTGGGCGCAACGACCGCCACCTGTTGGCCGCTCATGGCCGCCACGAAGGCGGCGCGCAGGGCCACTTCGGTCTTGCCGAAGCCCACGTCGCCGCAGATGAGCCTGTCCATCGGCCGGCCGGCGCCCAGGTCTTCCAGCACGTCGCCGATGGCGCCCAGCTGGTCGTCGGTCTCCTCGTAGGGAAACCGGGCGCAGAACTCGTCAAACAGGCCCTGCGGCGGCTCCATGGCGTCGGTCTGTTTGGTGGCCCGCTCGGCGGCGATGCGGATCAGGCCGTCGGCCATCTCTCGCAGGCGTTCCTTGGCCTTGGCCTTGCGCGCCTGCCACGCCGCCCCGCCCAGACGGTCGAGTTGCACGCCCTCGCTGTCGGCGCCGTAGCGGGTGAGCAGGTCGATGTTCTCGACCGGCAGGTACAGCTTGGCCTCGCCGCCGTACTGCAGCTCGAGCGTGTCGTGCGGCGCGCCCTGGACGTCGAGGGTCTTCAGGCCCTCGTAGCGGGCGATACCGTGGTCGATGTGGACGACGAGGTCGCCGGGCGTCAGCGCTGAAGCCTCGGCGAGGAAGTTCGCGGCGCGGCGGCGCTTGCGGGGCCGGGCCAGCCGGTCGCCCAGGATGTCTGTCTCGGAGATGACCGCCAGGCTGTCGGTCTCGAAGCCCGCATCCAGGGGCAGCACCACCCGCTGCGGCCTCTTCGGATCGGCGGCCTTCGCCGCGTCCCAATAGGGCGCGAGCGGCAGGCTCTTCAGGCCGTGGTCGGCCAGCATGTGCATCAGCCGGTCGGATGAGCCGTCCGACCAGGACGCGAACAACACCCGCTTGCCGCCGGCGCTCAGCTTGTTGGCATGGTCGACCGTCGCCTCGAAGAGGTTGACGCTGTCCAGCTTGCGCTCGGCCGAGAAGTTGCGCCCGGCCCGCGCGCCCATGTCGATGACCGCCTCGCCCTCGGCCTCGTTGAAGGCCGAAAAGCGGCGGTTCGGCCGCACCTTGAGCTGCTCGTCCCACTCGGCCTCGTCCAGGTAGAGACGGGTGGGCTCCAGCGGATGGTAGTGGCTCTTGCGCTCGGTGGACGTGCGCGCGTCGTAGGCGTCGCGCACCATGGCCAGCCGCTGGTCCCGGCTGTCCTTCGCCAGGTGGTCCAGGGCCACCGCCGTGTCAGCGGGCAGGTAGTCGAACAGGGTCGCCAGGGTCGGATAGAACAGCGGCAGATAGTGCTCCATCCCCGCGCGCCGACCACCTTCCGAGATCGTGGCGTACAGCGGGTCGTCGCCCGGCGCGCCGAAGGTCTCCAGATAGCCCGTGCGGAAACGGCTGACCGCGTCCTTGTCGAGCAGGGCCTCGCTAACCGGCAGGAGCGAGACGTCCTTCAGCTGCTTGGTGGACCGCTGGGTCTCGGGGTCGAAGGCCCGGATGCTCTCCAGGGTGTCGCCGAACAGGTCCAGGCGCACCGGCTCCTCGGCGCTGGACGGATAGACGTCGATCACCCCGCCGCGGATGGCGAACTCGCCCTTCTCCGAGACCGTCGATGCGCGGCTGTAGCCGTTGACCGCGAAGTAGGCCTCCAGGTCCGCGATCTCGACCACATTGCCGACCCGGGCGGAATAGCTGGCGCGCTTCACCGAGGAGATGGGAGGCACGCGCTGCAGCAGCGCCGGCACGGTGGTCACCAGCAGGCGGGGCTTGGCGTCCAGCCCCTCGGCCAGGCGCGACAGCGTCGCCATCCGCTGGGCCGCCACCCCGGCCGACGGGCCGACCCGGTCGTAGGGCAGGCAGTCCCAGGCGGGGAAGGTGAGCACCTCGACGCCCTGCGCGAAGAAGGCGAAGGCGTCCACGAAGGCCGAAAGGCGCGCGGCGTCACGGGCCACGAAGACCGACAGGCTCTTCCGCGCCTTGGCCATGTCGGCCATGACCAGGGCGTCGAAGCCCTCGGGCGCGCCGACGAGGTCGAGGCGCCCGGGATCGTCGGCCACCCGGCGCAGCTGGGCCGGACCGATGGGGCGGGCGTCGTCAGCCATTGCCGATCGCCTTGTGAGCTTCGTCGCGGAAGGCTTTGAGCTTGTTCATCAACGGGCCGTCGAATTCGGCCGGCGTCGGTTCGCGCTCCAGGATCCAGCCATAGAGATCCTGGTCCGGCGCCTCGAGCAGGGCCTCGAACCAGTCGAGCTCGGCTTCGTCGAACGTCGAGACGTGCTGGTCCGCGAACGGCCCCAGGATGAGGTCCGCTTCCTTGAAGCCCCGCCGCCAGGCGCGCAGCTTCAGTTTCTTGAGACGTGCATCATCCGTGTTCATCGAGAGGGGCCGGATATAGAGCGGCGCGGCCCTGCGCGCCAGTCGGGTATGCTGCAAGCATGCGGCCGGAGATTCTGTTCCCGCTCTTTGCATCGATCACGTCGCTGAAAGGCGTCGGCCCCCGCGTGGCTCCCCTGCTGGAGCGCGTGGCGGGTCCGCTCGTGCGCGACGTGCTGTGGCTGCAGCCGCATTCCATCATCCGTCGCACGCCGGCAGCCGTCGCGGACGCCGTCGACGGCCAGGTCATGACCTTCGACGTGGTGATCAACGACTACCAGCGCCCGCGGGTGAAGACCCACCCTTGGCGGGTGCGGGTTGCGGACGCCACGGGAATGCTGACCCTCGTGTTCTTCGGCCGGTTCGGCGACGACCTGGAAAAGCGCCACCCTGTCGGCGCGCGCCGCATCGTCTCGGGAAAGGTCGAGGAGACGCAGTACGGCCGCCAAATGGTCCATCCGGACTACATGGCCGACCCCGAGCGGCCGGTCGATATCCCCGAGATCGAACCCGTCTATCCCGCGACCGACGGCCTGCCGCCGCGCCGCGTGCGGCAGTTCGTGCTGGACGCCCTGGAGAAGGCGCCCGAGCTGCCGGAGTGGCAGGATCCCGCCTGGCTGGCGCGCGAGAAGCTGCCGGCCTGGCGCGAGGCCCTGGTCCGGCTGCACGGACCCACGGGCGAAGCCGACCTCTCCCCCCTCAACCGCCACCGCCGCCGGCTGGCCTATGACGAGCTCCTGGCCCACCAGCTCGCCATGGCCCAGCGGAAGGCCGCCCGCCGGCGCGAACCCGCTGCGAAGATCCCTGCGGGGCCGCTGTCGGACCGGCTGAGGGCCGACCTGCCCTTCGCCTTCACCGGCGCCCAGGAGCGCGCCCTGGCCGACATCCGCGGCGACTTCCAGGCGGGGGAGCGGATGAGCCGGCTGGTCCAGGGCGACGTGGGCTCGGGCAAGACTGTGGTCGCGATGTGCGCCATGGCCGACGTCGCCGACGCCTGCGGCCAGTCGGCCCTGATGGCGCCGACCGAGATCCTGGCCCGCCAGCATTACGAGACCATCTCGGGCCCCCTCGCTGCCCATGGCGTCGGCGTTGTCCTGCTGACCGGGCGCGACAAGGGCGCCCCGCGGGCCGAAAAGCTGCGGGCCATCACCTCCGGCGCCGCCCAGGTCGCGGTGGGCACCCACGCCCTCTTCCAGGACGAGGTTGCGTTCCACCGGCTCCAACTAGTGGTCATCGACGAACAGCATCGCTTCGGCGTCGCCGAACGCCAACGGCTGCAGGCAAAGGGCCAGGCCGTCCACCTGATCGCCATGTCAGCCACGCCCATCCCGCGGACGCTTGAGCTGACGATGTACGGCGACCTCGACGTCAGCCGCATCGACGAGAAACCGCCGGGCCGCACGCCCGTCGCCACGCGCGCCGTGCCGATGCCGCGCCTGGACGAGATCGTCGGCCGACTGAAGGAGGCGGTGGCCGGCGGGGCGCAGGCGTTTTGGATCTGCCCCCTGGTCTCGGAATCCGAGGTCAGCGACCTGGCCGCCGCCGAGATGCGCGCCATCGCCCTGCGCAACGCCATCGGCCCGGGCGTGGGCCTGGTCCACGGCAAGCTCTCTGGCGCGGAGAAGGACGCCGTCATGGCGGACTTCGCGGACAACCGCCTCTCCGTCCTGGTCGCGACGACGGTCGTGGAGGTCGGCGTCAACGTGCCCAACGCCACCATCATGGTCATCGAGCAGGCCGAGCGCTTCGGCCTGGCCCAGTTGCACCAGCTTCGTGGGCGGGTCGGTCGCGGAGCCCGGGAGAGCGCCTGCGTTCTCCTGTACGATCCGCCCCTCAGCGAAACGGCCCAGCAGCGGCTCGACATCCTGCGGCGCACCGACGACGGCTTCGTGATCGCCGAGAAGGACCTGGAGCTGCGTGGCGGCGGCGACGCGCTGGGCCTGCGCCAGTCGGGACTGCCTGACTACGTCTTTGCCGACCCCTTCGCGCACCGGGACCTCATCGCCGTGGCGGGGGACGATGCGCGGCTGATCGTGAACCGCGATCCCGACCTCACGTCCGAGCGCGGCAAGGCGCTGCAGGTGCTGTCCGAACTGTTCGACTGGAAGGCGGGTCTCGCCCTCCGCGACGCCGGCTGACGAAAATGTCGGATCCGGCCCGCGCCGTTCGACCTTGGGCGGAAGCTGCCGAAAGGAACCCGCCATGAAGTACATCTGCCTGGTCTACGCCGAGCCCGACGCGCTCTCGGGCCTGAGCCCCGAGGAGAAGACGGCCCTCGACCGCGACTCCCTCGCCTACGACGAAAAGCTGACCCGGGACGGCCACTTCCTGGCCGCCTCCGCGCTGCAGAGCGTCAAGACAGCCCGGACCGTGCGGGTGCGGCGCGGCAAGCGCCTGGTCACCGACGGCCCGTTCGCCGAAACGAAGGAAGTTCTCTGCGGCTTCATCTTCATCGAGGCCGGCGACGCCGACGAAGCCCTGCGGATCGCCGAAGGGATCCCGATGGCCCGCTATGGGACCATCGAGGTGCGGCCGGAACTGGACATCGGCTAGACCCGCACCATCCGCTTGCCGCGGTTCTCGCCGGCCAGCAGGCCGATCAGGGCCTTGGGCAGGTTCTCCAGCCCGTCGATCACGTCCTCCTGCACCTTAAGCTGGCCGGACGCGACCCAGGACTGGAGGTCGGCCAGGGCCCGGTCGTTCTGGTCGGCGAAATCCATGACCACGAACCCCCGCAGGGTCAGGCGCTTGGTGACGATCAGGCCCGGCACCCCGCGCGGCCCGTGCGGCGGGGCCGCGCCGTCGTACTGCGACACCGCCCCGCAGCAGGCGATACGGCCGTGGTTGCGCATGGCGAACAGGCAGGCCTCGAAGATGTCGCCGCCGGTGTTGTCGAAATAGACGTCGATGCCGTCAGGGACCGCGGCCCGGAGCTGGCGCTTGAACTCCGGCGACTTGTAATCGACCGCGGCATCGAACCCCAGCTCGTCCACCAGCCATTGGCCCTTCTCGGCCCCGCCGGCGACGCCCACCACCCGGCAACCCTTGATCCGGGCGATCTGCCCCACGATCGAGCCCACGGACCCCGCGGCGGCCGAGACGACGACGGTCTCGCCGGCCTTTGGCTGTCCGCATTCCAGCAGGCCGAAGTAGGCGGTCAGGCCCGCGACGCCATAGACGCTCAACAGGTGAGTCTCCGGCTTCAGGTCTGGCAGAGCCTTGAGGTGCGTCCCCGGCAGCGCCGCATATTCCTGCCAGCCCGTATCGGCGAAGACCAGGTCGCCGGGCTTGAGGTGCGGGACGCGGCTTTCCACCACCTCGGCCAGCCCGCCGCCGGCCATCACCTGTCCGGGCGCCAGGGCGGCGCGATAGGTGGCGCCCTGCATCCAGGCCCGGTTGGCGGCGTCCAGCGAGATGTAGCGGGTCTTCAGCAGCACCTCGCCCTCGCCCGCCGTTGGCCGCTCGCCGGCGCTTAAGGCGAAGTGCTCGGGCGCCAGCCTGTCACTCTGCGGCAGCCGGTCCAGCACGATCTGGCGATTGGTCATGGCGTCCTCCCTGTTCGTTGGGGAGACCTTAGTCACCGCGCGAGCCACCCCGCCAGCCGCTGTTTCGCGTCGGCCTCCAGGTCGGCGTAGAAGAGGTTGAAGCCGGGGGCCTTGCGCCGGTCCGCCCAGTCGCCGCGCTGCTTCAGCGACGAGGATTTCGGGTGGCTCACCACCAGGACGCCCCGCTCGCATCGGGCCGACACCTGCCGGGCCATGAAGGCCGGCCTCGCGCCCCATTCGAGGCCCGTCGCGTTCGCCGCCCCCAGGTGCAGCCGGGCCGGCGCTGGCTGGTCCGCGACTGCGCCCAGGAGGGGGTTGAAGCAGAGCGCCGGGCGGGGCGTCAGGTTTTCGAGCTCCCCCTGCGCGTTCCAGACCAAGGCGCGGTCCAGCAGCCGCTGGGCGGCGTCGAAATCGCCCTCGTAGACCCGCGCCCAGGCGGCCACGCAGCCGGCCTGCCCCTTCTGCACACAGGGCGCGATGGGCGGGGCGTCGGCCGGGACGACGGTGTCGATCAGATAGGCCGCCACCAGCCGGCTCTGCAGCACCGGATCGCGCGCCACCTCGTCACGCAGCAGGCGGCTCGCCAGAGTGCCGCCCTGCTCCACCCCGACGATGATGAAGGGGCGCCCCCCATTGTCCTGGTCGATGTACCAGCGGAAGGCGTCGCGGACGTCGCCATAGGCGAACTGGCGGGCCTCCCGGGCGTCCTCGCGCAGGGTGGTGAGGCTGTAGAGGCTGGCCTGGCGGTAGCGCGGGGCGAAGACGCGGCCGACGCTGACGAACGGACCAACGTAGTTCGGCGCCATCACGGTCTCGAACTGGCGGTTGGCCTTGCGCGCGTTCAGCCGGGCGTTCCAGTTGCGGCCGCCGTCATAGGTGGTCGGCGCCACGAAGAAGACGTCCGCCTCCAGGTCGTTGCCGGCCTTGGGCCGCAGGTACCAGGACTCCGATGTCGAATAGTCCGGCCCCGGCGGCGGCCGATAGGTCTGGAACGGCACCTTCGGGTCCAGCGCCGTGGAGACCAGGTCGCCCCAGAACGCCAGCATGCCGATGGACAGCACGAGGGCCGCGGCCAGCAGGGTCGCCAGCCACCAGCGCGTGCGCTTCCGGACCGGCGGTTCCGACATGCTAGCGGTAGGGGTCCGGCTGGCTGAGGTAGCGGCCGACGTACTCGCCGATCCCCTCCTCCAGCGTTGTCAGCGGCTGGACGTACCCGGCCTCGGCCAGGCGCTCCATCTTCGCTTCGGTAAAGTACTGGTACTTGTCCCGGATCGCCGGCGGCATCGGCGTGTATTCGATCTGGGCGTTCTTGCCCGCGGCGGCGAAGACCTGGCGCGCCATGTCCTCGAACGTCCGCGCCTGGCCGGAGCCGAGGTTGTAGATCCCGTTCACCTGCGGATTGTCGAGCAGCCAGCGGGTCACGTCGGCGGCGTCGCGCACATAGACGAAGTCCCGCTTCTGGCCGCCGTCCGGAACGTCCTGGCGGTAGCTCTTGAACAGCTGCACCGCATGACCCTCGCGGACCTTGGGCCAGATCTGCGAGGCGACCGACTTCATCGAGTGCTTATGTTCTTCGTTCGGCCCGTAGACGTTGAAGAACTTCAGCCCCACCCACTGCGGCGGCGCGTAGTCGCGGTCCGCCTGGCGCACGGCGAACAGGTCGAACAGCGCCTTGGACCAGCCGTAGGTATTGAGCGGCCGCAGGGCCGCCAGGGCCTCGTAGGCGTTGTCGTCGACGAAGCCGGCCTCGCCCGCGCCATAGGTGGCCGCCGACGAGGCGTAGATCAGCCGCCGCTGCCGGTCCGCGCACCAGCGGAACAGGTCCCGGCTGAGGGTGAAGTTCGAATGGATGATCTTGTCGGCGTCGGGCTCCGTCGTCGACGACACCGCCGCCATGTGGACCACCAGTTCGACGTCGCGCCAGCGCTTCTCCAGCCAGTCGAACATCTGCTCCGGCGCCACGAAGTCGCCGATGGGGGTCTTGGCGATATTGCGCCATTTGCCCAGTTCGGCCTCGTGCAGGCGGTCGCAGACGACCACGTCCAGACTGCGGTCCTCGGCCAGCTTTGCCGCGATGTTCGAGCCGATGAATCCGGCCCCGCCGGTGACGAAGACGATGCGTCGGGTCATCCGTTGGCTTCCTTCCTCGCGATGCGGGCAATGGCGGCCGAGGTGGAATAGCCGTCGACGATCTCGGCCAGCTTCACCTCCCCGCCCCAGGACTTCACCAGGTCGCCGCCCACCACCTCGTCCTCGGTATAGTCCGCGCCCTTGATCAGGACGTCGGGCCGGGCGGCCTCGATCAGGCGCAGCGGGGTCGGCTCCTCGAAGGGCGCCACGAGGTCGACGCTGCGCAGGCTCGCCAGCACCAGGGCGCGGCTCTCCAGATCGTTGACCGGGCGCCCCTCCCCCTTCAGCTCCCGGACCGAGGCGTCGGAGTTCACGCCCACGATCAGGCGGTCGCACCAGGTGCGGGCCTGGGCCAGATAGGCCACGTGGCCCTTGTGCAGGATGTCGAAGCAGCCGTTGGTGAAGCCCACCTTCAGCCCCTGGGCCCGCCAGCGCGCAACCTCCTCGCCAAGGCGCTGGATGGTCGCGACCTTCCCCTCGACCACGGCGGTGTGGGCCGACAGCACCGCCTCGACCAGCTCGTCCGGGCTGACGGTGGCCGTGCCGGCCTTGCCCACGGCCACGCCGGAGGCGAGCTGAGCGAAACCGATCGCGGTGTCCAGATCCGCGCCCGCGGCGATGGCCAGGCCCAGGGCCGCCAGGGCGGTGTCGCCGGCGCCGGAGGCGTCGAACACCTCGCGCGCCACGGTCCGGAAGTGGCGCACCGGCTGACCACGCAGCCCCAGCGACACGCCCTTGGCCGCCCGGGTGACCAGCACGCCCTTGGTCGACCACAGCTCCAGCGCCCGCGCGATGGCCGCCTCCAGCTCGGCGTCGGTCTCCGTCGGCATGTCGGTGGCGTAGGCCAGTTCCGAGGCGTTCGGCTTCACCAGGTCGATGTCGCCGTAGCGGGCGAACGAACGGGCCTTGGAATCCACGATGACCTTGGCCCCCGTCTCGGCGGCCACCTCGTGCGCCGCGGCGATCACCGCGTCGGTGACCACGCCCTTGCCGTAGTCCGAGATCAGCACAACGCCCGCGCCGCGCGCTGCGTCGCGGATCGTGCGGATCAGGCGCTGTTCGACCTCGCCGGTCACCGGCCGGCTCTCTTCGAGGTCGACGCGGAGCAGCTGCTGGCCGCCCGAGATGAAACGGGTCTTCAGGGTCGTCGGGCGGTCGGCGTCGGTGACCAGGTAGCCCTCGATCGCCGGCTCCTCTTCGCCGACCAGGCGGGAGGCGTCGTGCCCCTCGGCGTCGCCGCCGACCAGGCCGACCAGGGCGACCGAGCCGCCCAGGGCGGCGATGTTGCGCGCCACATTGCCGGCCCCGCCCAGCATCTTCAGCTCGTGCGATCGCGCCAGGACCGGAATGGGCGCCTCGGGCGACACCCGGCTGACCCCGCCGTAGACGAAGCGGTCCACCATCAGGTCGCCCACGCAGGCGACGCGCTTGCCGGGAAGCTCTCCGAGCAGGTGCTGCAGGGCGGCCAGATCCATGGCGCTAGCGTGTGCGGCGCGTTGGCGGGCCGGTCAAGCCGCGCGCACGGCGGCGTGGATCGCCTTGAGCTGCTTCAGGAGCCCTTCGGCGGCGTTGAGCGGCAGGGCGCTCGGGCCATCGCACAGCGCTCGATCGGGATCCGGATGGAACTCCAGGAACACCCCGTCCGCCCCCGCGGCCACCGCGGCGCGAGCGATGACCGGCACCCCCTCGCGCCGGCCGCCCGTGGCCACGCTATTGCTCCGCGGGTCCGCGCCCGGGAGCTGGACGGCGTGGGTGGCGTCGATGGTCACCGGCACACCCAGCTCCTTCATCCGCTCCAGGCCCAGCATGTCCACCACCAGGTTGTTGTAGCCGAAGGAGACCCCGCGCTCGCACAGGATGGTCAGCTCCTGGCCCGGCGTCGCCTCGCGGATCTTGTCGACGATGGCGCGCGCATCCCAGGGCGCCAGGAACTGGCCCTTCTTCACATGCAGCAGCCCGCCCGCCGCGGCCGTCGCCCGGGCCGTCGCCACCACCAGGTCGGTCTGGCGGCACAGGAAGGCCGGGATTTGGACCAGGTCGGCCACCGCCGCCACCGGCTCGGCCTGTTCGACCTCGTGCAGGTCGGTGCAGATCGGCACGTCCAGTTCAGCCTTCACGGCGGCCAGCATCCTCAGCCCCTCGGCAAGGCCCGGGCCACGGTAGCTGCGGATCGACGAGCGGTTGGCCTTGTCGAAGCTGGCCTTGAACACATAGGGCAGGCCCAGTTCGGCGCAGGTCGCCTTCAGCCGGCGGCCGACGTCCAGGGCCATGTCCAGGTCCTCGAATACGTTCAGGCCTGCGATCACCACCAGCGGCTGGCTATCGCCGATCGAGAAGTTCCAGCGATTGAGCGTCAGCGTGGCCATGGGGCTCCTTTGGGGCGTTCGCGCCTCTAGTCGCCCGACCCGCCGCCCATCTCAAGCCCAATCCGGCGCCTCCCGATCCGTGTCTTGACCGTACCTCTCCCACGCCCGATAGCCCGCAATGACGTCGGTGCTATCGTCGGCGTGGCTCAAGGGACGTGAAATGCTCGGAGGTTGCCTGTGACGGACCTGTCGGGAACACCGCTGGTGTTCAGGGCGGCGGCGCGGACGATCATCCGGAATTGGAACACGGGGGTGATGACCTTCGTGTTGCCGGATGGCCGCGAGATCCGCTTGGAGGGTCGCGAGCCCGGTCTTGAGGCGCGGCTGGTCGTCCGCGACTACGACTTCATCAAGCGCACCATCTCGAACGGCACCATCGGCTTCGGCGAAGGCTATATGGCCGGCGAGTGGGACACCCCCGACCTGTCGGTGCTCCTGGAGGTGCTCGCACAGAACTACGCACGCTTCGAAAAGGTGTCGTTCGGCTCGCGCTTCATGGCTGCGCTCAACGTCATCGAGCACGCCCTGGGCCGCAACAACAGCCGATCGGGTTCGAAGAAGAACATCCAGGCCCACTACGACCTGGGCAACGCGTTCTACTCGCGCTGGCTCGACACGACGATGACCTATTCCGCGGCGCGGTTCGAACGGCCCGGCGAGGCCTTGTCCGACGCCCAGAAGCGCAAGTACCGGACCCTCTGCGAGAGCATGGGCCTGGCCCCCGAGCACCACGTCCTCGAGATCGGCTGCGGCTGGGGCGGCTTCGCCGAGTTCGCCGCCAAGGACGTGGGCGCCAAGGTGACCGCCATCACGATCTCCGAGGAGCAGTTCAAGTTCGCCAAGGAGCGGATGTTCCGCCAGGGGCTGAACGAGAAGGCCGAAATCCAGTTGGTCGACTACCGCGATGTGGCGGGTCGGTTCGACCGGGTGGCCTCCATCGAGATGTTCGAGGCGGTCGGCGAGCGGTACTGGCCCACCTATTTCGACAAGGTGCGCGACAGCCTGAAGCCCGGCGGCCAGGCCGGCCTGCAGATCATCACCATCCGCGACGAGTATTTCGAGCACTACAGACGCACGCCCGACTTCATCCAGAAGTACATCTTCCCCGGCGGCATGCTGCCCTCCGAGGAGCGGCTGAGGGCGGCGACCGACCGGGCTGGCCTCGCCTGGGGCCCGATCTCCCGTTTCGGGGTCTGCTACGCCGACACCCTGGCCGAGTGGGGCCGGCGTTTCGAGGCCGCCTGGGACGAGATCACCCGCCTGGGCTTTGACGAGCGTTTCCGCAAGCTCTGGCGCTTCTACCTGAGCTATTGCGAGGCAGGGTTCCGGACCGAGCGCACCGACGTGGTGCAACTCAGTCTCATCAAAGCTTGAGCGGCCCCCTGTTCTGGGCCGCCGCGCTTCCTTAAGTAGGCGGCCATGACCGTCGCGCCCTCCGTCCTCGACCTCATCGGCAACACGCCGCTCCTGCGGCTGCGCCGCGCCAGCGAGATGACCGGGTGCGAGATCCTCGCCAAGGCCGAGTTCATGAACCCCGGCCAGTCGGTCAAGGACCGGGCCGCGCTCTACATCGTCCGCGACGCCGAACGGAAGGGCCTGCTGCGTCCGGGCGGCCGCATCGTCGAGGGCACGGCCGGCAATACGGGCATCGGCCTGGCCATGGTCGGCAAGGCGCTCGGCTACAAGTGCACCATCGTGATCCCCCGGACCCAGAGCCAGGAGAAGAAGGACGCCATCCGGCTCTACGGCGCCGAACTCGTTGAGGTGGACGCCGTCCCCTACTCCAACGAGATGAACTACGTGAAGTATTCCGGGCGCCTGGCGGCGGAACTTGACGCGAAGGAGCCGAGCGGCGCGGTCTGGGCCAACCAGTTCGACAATGTCGCGAACCGCGAGGCTCACGTCCGGGGGACCGGTCCCGAGATCTGGGCGCAGACCGAGGGCAAGGTCGACGCCTTCATCAGCGCCGTCGGCTCGGGCGGCACGCTGGCCGGCGTGGCGCAGGCCCTGCGCGAGCGGAATCCCAAGGTGAAGATCGGTCTGGCCGATCCCCACGGCGCCGCCCTCTACAAATATTACACCGACGGCGAGCTGAAGGCCGAGGGCAGTTCGATCAGCGAGGGTATCGGCCAGGGCCGGATCACCGCCAACCTCACGGACCTCAAGGTCGACCACGCCTACCGCATCTCGGACGAGGAGATGCTGCTGGCCATCTTCGATCTGATGGAATTCGAGGGCCTGGTGATGGGCGGCTCGACGGGGGTCAACGTCGCCGGCGCCATCCGAATGGCCCAGGATCTGGGTCCCGGCCACACCATCGTCACCGTACTTTGCGACCACGGCCAGCGGTATCAATCCAAGATCTACAACCCGCCTTTCCTGCGGGAGAAGGGCCTGCCGGTTCCCTCATGGCTGGAATAGACCCCCTCGTCTCCACCGATTGGCTCGCCGGGCGGCTGGGCGATCCCGGCCTGCGGGTGGTCGACGCCACCCTGCCCCTCGTTGGCCAGCCGGGGCACGGACGCGACACCTATCTGGCGGGCCATATCCCCGGCGCAGTGTTCTTCGACATCAACGCCATCGCCGACCTCGGCACGGACCTGCCCCACATGCTGCCGACGCCGGAGGCGTTCGCCGAGGCCGCCGGCGCACTGGGGCTGGCGCGAGACTCCACCATCGTCGTGTACGACGCCCACGGCATCTATTCGGCCCCGCGCGTGTGGTGGACCCTACGCGCCATGGGCTTTGCGGACGTCTTCGTCCTCGACGGCGGGCTCAGGAAATGGCGCGCCGAGGGTCGTCCGGTCGAAACCGACGTTCCCAGCCCCTCGCCGGTTTCGGTCACCCCCGACTCCAACGCGAGTCTCGTCAGGGACCTGAACGCCGTCGCGGGCATCCTTGCTGACAGCTCGGCCCAGGTGGTCGACGCCCGGTCCGCCGGCCGTTTCCGCGGCGAGGCGCCCGAGCCCCGCGCCAGCCTTCGCTCCGGCCACATGCCCGGCGCGCTGAACTTGCCGTTCGACCAGGTCGTTAACCCGGACGGGACGCTCAAGTCCGCCGCGGATCTCCGCCCGGTCTTCGCGCACGTCGATCTGGCCCGCCCCATCGTCACCACCTGTGGCTCCGGGGTGACCGCCTCGGTGCTGGCCCTGGCCCTGGCGCGCCTAGGGCGGTTCGACGTGGCCGTGTACGACGGCTCGTGGACCGAGTGGGGAGGCCGTTCCGACACCGCCGTGGTCGCGGGAGCCTGACCCATACAGATCCGCCTGGCCCGAGAGAGCGACCTTCCGCACCTGCCTGAGATCGAACGCTCGGCCGCCTCGGCGTTCGAGGGCCGCGACGTCCCTGCCTGGCTGCTCACCGACGCCTCGCCGACCGACGCCTGGCGACCCCACCTGGCGGCCGGCACGCTCTGGGTCGCCGAGATCGAGGATGCGCCCGTCGGCTACCTGGCCGGCCGCATCGATGATCAACGCCTGCACATCGACGAGGTGGATGTCCTGCGCACGCATCAGGGCAAGGGCATCGGCCGAGGGCTGCTGGACACCGCTCGCGCCTACGCCCAAGCGCAGGGGCTTGCCGCCCTCAGCCTGACGACCTTCCGCAACGTGCCGTGGAACGCCCCCTTCTACGCCTCGTTCGGCTTCCGCGAATGGGACCCGGAGGACGCGCCCGCCAGCATCCGTCAGGCCCTCGCCTACGAGGCCGCCAAGGGGCTGGCCGACCGCTGCGCCATGATCATGGAGCTGTAGCGGCGCGGTCACCGCATGGGTGGCGCATACATCAGCCCGGGCGCCGGCGCGTTCCACAGGGCGTTGAGGCCGCGGTCCAGTCGCAGGGCCGAGTCCTGGCCCAGGTCGCGGCGGAAGATCTCGTGATAGGCGCCGACCTGCCGGATCACCTGGAACGCCCAGTCGGCCTTCAGGCCCAGCAGGGCGCCGAGGTCGCCCTCCACACCCAGCAGCCGGCGCGTCTCCGGGTCTGTGGCCGTCTCGCGAGCCTGCTCCACCGTGCGCGCGCTCAACCCCAGTTCCTCGCCCAGCAGCGTTGCATAGACCGTCCAGCGCACGATATCGGCCCACACGGGATCGTCCTGGCGCACCACGGGCCCGAGCGGCTCCTTCGAGATCACATCGGGCAGGATCACATGCCCATTGGGGTTGCTCAGCAGCGAGCGCGATGCGGCCAGCGCCGAGATGTCGGCGGTGAAGACGTCGCAGCTTTCGGCCTCGTACAACTGGCGGGCCTTCTCCTCCGTGGCAGCCACTACGGCGCGGTACTTTAGGCCGCGGACGCGGAAGTAGTCCTCGACGTTGCCCGCGCTGGCGGTGCCCTCCTGCACGCAGACGCGCGCGCCGTTCAGCTCCTCGGCGCTGGCCAGGCCCATCGACCGCGGCGCCAGGAACCCCTGGCCGTCGTAGTAGGTGACGACCGGGAAGGTCACGCCCAGGCCGACCTCGCGCGCGAAAGTCTGGGAGGTGTTGCGCGACAGCAGGTCCAATTGGCCCTTCTGCAGGGCGCCGAAGCGGTCCTGCGCGCCGATGACGGTGAACCGCACCTTGGTGGCGTCGCCCAACGTCGCGGCCGCCACGGCGCGGCAGACATCCACGTCGAAGCCGCGCCACGCTCCGCGCGCGTCCCGCAAGGCAAAGCCCGGCAGGCCCTCATGGACGCCGCAGGCGACGTAGCCGCGCGCCTTCACAGCCTTCAGCGTCGGACTCTCGGCCGGCTCGTATCCGGCCTGTGCCGATCGGGCCTTGACGGCCGGCGCGGCCTCCGGAGCCTTGGTCTCTGGCGCGGGCGGCCGGCTGCATGCGCTTAGGAACGCTATCGCCGCCGCGATCGCCGTGAGGCGCCGGATCATCGCTGCTCCCTTGAAACGCTGAAGGGCTTGGGGCTCTAAGTGCCTTGGCACTTTCGCCAGCGTCGCCCGGACCCGCAACCCCGCATGTCGGATGAGACTCGCCTGATCCACGCCGGCAAGACCGGCGGCGCGCTCGCCAAGACCGTCGGGCCGCCGATCCAGAAGGGTTCGACCGTGCTGCTGCCCAATGCGGAGGCGCTCTACGACGACGCCAACCACGTGACTTATGGCCGCGGCGGCCTGGCGGCCCAGGCGTGCCTGCAGGAAGCCCTGGCCGTCCTGGAAGGCGCGGTGGGCGTGTCGCTTTATCCGTCGGGCATCGCGGCGATCTCGGGCGCGCTCATGGCCCTGCTGAAGGCGGGCGACGAGATCCTGGTCGTCGACAACGTCTACAAGCCCGTCCGCCGGTTCTGCGACCAGGTGCTCAAGCGGTTCGGCGTGACGGTGATCTATTTCGATCCGCACACCCCGCCCGAGACCCTGGTCACCACAGCCTCCGACGCCGTGCGCCTGATCCTTCTGGAAAGCCCCGGCTCGCTGTCCTTCGAGATGCAGGACGTGCCCCGCATCGCCGAACTGGCGCGCGAGCGGGGCATCCTGACCGCCATCGACAACACCTGGGCGGCGGGGCTCCTGTTCAAGCCGCTCGCCCACGGCGTCGACCTGTCCATCCAGGCGCTGACCAAGTATGTGGGCGGTCACTCGGACGTGTTCATGGGGTCCGTGGCCGCCCGCGACCCCGCCCTGGTGCGCAAGCTGGTCGACGGCGTCCATCACATGGGCTGGGCCGTCTCCGGCGAGGAGGCGTACGCGATCCTCCGCGGCCTTCGCACCCTGCCCACACGCATGGCCCGCCACGCCGACAGCGGCCTGACCGTCGCCCGCTGGTTGGGCGACCAGCCGGAAGTCCGCCAAGTCCTGCACCCGGGCCTGCCGAGCTTTTCCGACCACGCGCTGTGGGCGCGCGACTTCACGGGCGCCTGCGGGCTGTTCGGCTTCGTCCTGCGGCCTGCGCCCGAGGCGGCGGTCAACGCCTTCCTCGACGCCCTCAAGCTGTTCGGTCTGGGCTTCTCCTGGGGCGGATTCGAGAGCCTGGCCATCTCCTGCGATCCGCAGCTCCACGTCCGGCGGTTCGCAACCGACTACGGCGGTCCGCTGATGCGCCTGCACGTGGGCCTCGAGGACCCTGAAGACCTGATCGCCGATCTACGCCGCGGCCTGGACGCCTACGCCAAACTCGCCGACTGAGCGGAACCCCTGGGTCCCTCCCGCGCTTGCTGGCCGAGCAGCAAGGAGAGCGTGATGACTGGCGCGCAGCAAGGCTTCGAGGACCGCGCCGAGCGCGTGGCCGACGACGAGCGGAAGATCCAGAAGGAGATCGAGGCGAAGGAGAAGCGGTCCTTCAAGGCTGACGACGATGCGCCGCCCCAGACCGGCGCCCGCGCCTACCCCGTGCCGCCGCTGCCGGGGAAGCACCTGGAAAAGCCGGGGGTCGAGGCCGACCTCACCCTGAAGCCGATGTGGGACGCCCCGTTCTACAAGGGCTCCGAGAAGCTCAAGGGCAAGGTCGCCCTGATCACCGGCGGCGACTCCGGCATCGGCCGGGCGGTGGCCGTGCTGTTCGCGCGCGAAGGCTGCGACGTCGCGATCGCCTATCTCGAGGAGGAGGAGGACGCCGAGGCCACGAAGGCCGCCGTGGAGAAGGAAGGGCGCAAGGCGATACTCATCCCCGGGGATGTGGCCGATCCCGAATATGCCGAGGCCGCGGTGGCAAAGACCATCGAGGCTCTCGGCGGTCTGGACATCCTGGTGAACAACGCGGCCTTCCAGGAACACGCAAAGTCCATCGAAGACCTGACCTACGAGCACTTCGACCGCACTCTGAAGACGAACCTCTACGGCTATTTCAACATGGCCAAGGCCGCCGCGCCCCACCTGAAGCCGGGCTCGGCGATCATCAACACCGGGTCGGTCACCGGGCTGGAGGGCTCGAAGGAACTCCTGGACTATTCGATGACCAAGGGCGGGATCCACGCCTTCACACGGTCGCTTGCGGGGTCGCTGATCAAGAAGGGGGTTCGCGTCAACGCCGTGGCGCCCGGCCCCGTCTGGACGCCGCTGAACCCCGCCGACAAGTCGGGGGATGAGCTTCAGCAGTTCGGCGCCAAGACGCCCATGGGCCGCCCGGCCCAGCCGGAGGAGATCGCGCCGGCCTTCGTGTTCCTGGCGTCGCCGCAGACCTCCAGCTACATCACCGGCGAGATCCTGCCGATCGTCGGCGGGTACTAGGGCGCGCTGGGGAACGCTTGGACGACTGGTTGGCGGAATTCATCGCCGAAGAGCGCCTGCCGGAAACCTTCCAGTCGACGTTCGACGAGGTCTGCCGCCCACTCGCCGACCGCTGCGTCGACTGGCGCGCCGACTTCGGGCGCACGGCGGTCGTCGGTCTCTGCGGCGCGCAGGGTTCGGGCAAGTCGACCGTGGCGGCGGCGACGGAGCGCTATCTCAACCGCAACGGTCTGAAGACGGTCGCGATCTCCCTGGACGACTTCTACCTCGGCCGCGAAGCCCGCGCTTGGCTCGCCGCCAAAGTCCACCGCCTGCTCCAGGTCCGCGGGCCGCCCGGCACCCACGACGTGGCCCTGGCCTGTGCTGTGGTCGATCACCTCCGCGGCCAGGGGACGACGCCCCTGCCCGCCTTCGACAAGGCCACGGACGAACGCCAGCCCAAGAGCCGCTGGCGCACGATCGAGGGGCCGGCCGACGTGGTGATCCTAGAGGGCTGGTGCGTCGGCGCCCGACCGGAGCCCGCGGAACGGCTGACGCAGCCCGCCAACGGCCTGGAGCGGCGCGACGATCCCACCCGCGCCTGGCGAGGCTATGTGAACCGCCAGCTCGCTGAGCACTATCAGGCGCTCTTTGGCCGGCTGGACCGGCTGGTCCTCCTCCAGGCGCCCAGCTTCCACGTGGTCCGCGGCTGGCGCGTGGAGCAGGAGGCGAAGCTGCGCGCCCGCACCGGGGGCGGCATGTCCGACGGCGAGGTGGGCCGGTTCGTGCAGTACTACGAGCGGCTCACGCGCTGGATCCTGGCCGAGATGCCGGAGCGGGCCGACTGGGTGGTGCCGCTCAATCCCGACCGGACGCCGGTCCCTTTGACGACCTGATCATCGCCTCGCGCTCGGCGGCCGTCATGACCCGCCACCGACCCTCCGGCAGATCGCCCAGCTGAAGCGGCCCGATCCGGATGCGCTTCAGGTCCATCACCCGCAGGCCGACCAGCTCGCACATGCGTCGGATCTGGCGATTGCGGCCCTCGGTGAGCACGAAGCGCAGGACCTGACCCTGGATCACGCTCACCTTGGCCGGGCGCAGCTTGCGGCCGTCCAGCTCCAGGCCGTGGCGCAGGCGGTCCAGCGTCAGCTCGTCGATGCGCCCGGCGACGCGGACGACGTATTCCTTGTCCAGCTCCGACTGCGGCCCGATCACGGCCTTGGCCAGCACGCCGTCGTTGGACAGGATCAGCAGGCCGTGGCTGTCCAGGTCCAGCCGACCTAAAGGCGGCAGGCTCATCTTCGCGTCGGGTATCGTGGCGCTCTCGCCCACCAACGCCTGCCGCGTCAGCAGGCGCACCGCCGGCGTATAGCCCGGCTCCGGCTGGCCCGAGACGTAGCCGGTCGGCTTGTTCAGGACGGCGGTGAAGCCTTCCAGCCGTCCCTCGGCCTTGTCCGTAAGCGTCAGGGTCTGGCCGGGCTGGATCTTGCGGCCCGCGTCCTCCACCCGCTCCCCGTCGATATAGACCAGCCCCTCGCCGATCAGCGCCTCGGCCTCGCGCCGCGAACACACGCCGCTCTGCGCCAGCCACTTGTTCACGCGCTGCGGCTCGGCTTCGTCGTAGGTCTTTGTCCAGGCCATGAAGGGCTGCTTACACGGCCGCGGCGGCGGCGAACATGGCGGAGAGATGTGGCGTGTCCCGCTTGGCGGCGCGATCGCAATAGCTAAAGTTGCGGTGCGTCAGTTCGCGAGATGGAGGAGCCCGGCGTGTCCGAAGCCAGGGAGCCGGAGGCGACCCTCAAGCGCAGCCTCGAATATCTCCAGCTCAAGATGCAATCCCATGCGGAGGCCTGGGGCCTCGGCTCCGCCGAACGGTGGGATATCGACATGGATCAGGGCCTGATCTGGTTCACACAGCCCGAAGTGCGCGTCACGGCTAAGGTGCAGGTTATCGGCACGCACCATGCGAGCGACGCGTCGTGGCTGTGGGCCTGGGACCATCCCTCTGTGGAGGAGCCGCTCTTCCGCGACGCCCTCCTCGTGGAAGCGTTCGGCCGAAAATACGGCCTCTACCGGTACGTGACGCGCAGTATTCGCTGCACGAGAGACGAAGCCTGGCAGTTCACGGCCCTCGCCTGCCACCTTGCGCAAGCGTCCGGGGCCTATTGTGGCTTGGCCAGCGGGGATACGGCCATCTACGTGACATTCCACGACGCGGCGATCGAGCGTCTGGGCTGACGCTGCCACACTTTGCGGATGGCGCGCCCGGCAGGACTCGAACCTGCAACCGTCCGCTTAGAAGGCGGATGCTCTATCCGGTTGAGCTACGGGCGCTCAGGCGAGACCTCAGTGGGTCCAGGGGATCCGTCTGCCGAAGGCGAAGTTGTCGGCATAGGCCTTGATGATGCGCTTGGCCGGCGCCGGGTCGATGAGTTGGAAGGCGATCCCGTGCGTCTCGGCGTAGCGCACGGCCTCTTCCTTGGTGTCGAAGGTCAGGCGCACCTGGCTCGACTCGGTGTCGGTCGTCACCGTCCAGCCCATCAGCGGGTCGGGCCGGCGCGCGGCCTTGGGCTCGAACTCCAGAACCCACGCCGCCGCCTTGGCGCGGCCCGACTGCATGGCGGTCTTGGACGGACGGTAGATGCGCGCGAGCATGCTGTTCTTCAGACCTCAAATTCCGCCGGCGTGGTCGGGGCGGAGAGATTCGAACTCCCGACCCTCTGCTCCCAAAGCAGATGCGCTACCAGGCTGCGCTACGCCCCGAGGGCGCCGGAACGCCTGCCCTACAAGGGTTTACCCGGTCCGGTAAAGGGGCTGATGCGCCGCGGCGGCCCGGCCTTCAACGTGCAAGCCATGCTGTTCGTCGAGCCGGGCGCGACGGCCCGGCCAGCGGGGCTCAAGACATTCGCTCCATACACGGAGACGATGATGAAGGCTTTCCTGCCCAGCCGCAGTGCGGTTCTCGGCGCCTGTCTGGTCGCTGTGACGTCCGCTGCGCACGCCGCCGAGCCGCCAGTCGTGGAGACCGGGGACAGCCAGAAGACCTGCGCGGCCCTGACCGAGGAGATCAACGCCCTGTCCGCCAGCGAAGCCAAGGCCGCCCGGCGCGCGGAGTCGGGCCGCAAGTTCCTGGGCTTCGCGGGCGCGGCCCTCCAGGCGGCGGCTCCCTTGCTGAGCAGCGGCAAGCTGGGCGGGGGTCAGGGCGGCTATGCGGCGCAGCAGGCCCTGGGCGCCATCCAGCAGCAGGCCATGCAGCAGCAACAGCAGCAGATGCAGGTCCAGATGCAGCAGCAGTTGGCCCAGGCCTACGGCGCCATGCCGGGCATGGCGGCGACGTCCGAGGCGCCGCAGGCCGAGCCCGCGCCCGTCAACCCCCGCGCCCAGCGCCTGGCCCATCTGAAGGGCCTGTTCGCCGACAAGAGCTGTTAGCCCGGCCGGCCCATCAGCTTGAAGACGCCTGACGCGCGGACGATGTCCACCCCGCGGGCGTGCAGGCGGCCGTCGGCAAAGGCCACGTCCCGGCTGGCCCGGCTCATCCGCGCCTCGCCGACGATCCAGTCGCCTTCGCGGGCCATGTGCAGGAAGTCGATGGAGAGGTGGATCGTCACGCCCACCTTCTGCGTGCCCCGTCCCACCGCCGCCGCCAGCAGCCCGTCGGTAAAGGCGGACAGCATCCCGCCGTGTACGATGCCGATGCCGTTGGTATGGCGCGGCAGGGCGTAGAACGCCTGCTCGACCAGGTCGCCGGCGCCGAGCCGGTGGTAGTAGGGGCCATTGTGGGTCGAGAACGGGCCGCGGCCCTTGGTCAGGACAAAGCCGGCCGGCGGCTCGGGGATCTCGTCAGCCACGCGGCAGCGCCCGATGCAGCACCCGGTCGCCGGGCAGGAGGCCGATCTGCGCCGCGCGGCCCGCCGCGAGCTCCAGCACGAACTTCGCCGGCCCCGCCGACGGCGCGCCGCGCTCGTCCAGCGGTTGGACATTGCGGCTGATCGAGACGACCCGGCCGTTCTCGCCGATGTAGATGATGTCCAGCGGGATGAGCGTGTTCCGCATCCAGAACATCTGCGGCCCGGCCTTGGCGAACAGGAACAGCATGCCGCGGTCGGCCGCGAGGCTCCGGCGGCACATCAGGCCGTACTCGCGCTCCCGATCGCTGTCGGCCACCTCGACCATAAAGGCGTGCAGGCCCTTGTCGGTTCGGACCTGGAGCGCCTCCAGTGGCTTGATCTCGGGCTGGCCCTTGCAGGCCTTTGGGTCCTGACGCGGAATCTGCGCCAAGGCCGGCGCGGCGCACAGCGCCAAGGCCAGGGCGACGCCCAGCCGCCGGCCGATCAACTCATGCAACACGAAGGCAGCTCCGAAGCGTGTCGTCTCTCTTACGAGAGGTTAGACGCTTCGATCTCGGCCACGACAAGTCCCTTAGGGCCCTCGGCGAACCTGACCATGACGCTCTCGCCCGGCTGGAGATCCTCCATGCCCGACCGCCGAAGCGTCTCGATGTGGACGAAGATGTCGCCCGGCTGGTTGTCGCGCACCACGAAGCCGTAGCCCTTGGCGCGGTTGAACCACTTCACCTTGGCCTCTTCCAGCGGGCCGGTGGCCTGGACAGGTCGGCGCGGCGGACGGCTCAGACCCTCGGGGCGGCTGCGCATCGCGTCGGGACGTGGCGGAGCCGGCGTGGCGGAGCTTTCGTCAACCAGCACGACCTCGGCGACCTGCCAGCCCTTGGGTCGGCGGACGACATCGCAGGTGATCAGCGAGCCTTCGAGGCAGCTTTCACGGCCTGAGGTCCTGAGGCTCGTGACATGGAGCAGCACATCCTTGAGGTCGGTGAGACTTGGATCGTCGGGGACAATGAAGCCGTAGCCCTTGCCCACGTCGAACCACTTCACGCGCCCGCAAATCCGCACCGGCGGCGGCGCATCCACTTGCTCGAATTCGTAACCAGCCATTCGCCCCTCGGCCCGCTACCCTCCCGACAATTGGGTCGGAGCCGACTATAACACTGTTCTTGTAACATATGGGACGTCAATGGTGATTCGCGTTCGGCGAATCCTGCGCCGCGCGAGGTCGAGCACCTGATGTGGGGAAATCGCGTGGCAGTCCCTAGGGGAGTCGAACCCCTCTCTCCAGGTTGAAAACCTGGCGTCCTAACCGATAGACGAAGGGACCGCGTGCGCGAGAGGCGGCTCTATAGCGGCCTTCTTTTTGGGGCGCAAGCGGCCGAAACGGACTTATGTTCGGCGGGGGTCGGCGACGTCCTCGATCTCGAGTTCCACCCCTTCGCGCCCCTGCCAGTCGTCGGGTTTCAGACGGCCGGCCACATGGACCGAGCCACCTTCCTGCAGGAGGCGACGGCCCGCCTCGGTGTCCTCGACCCGCCAGGCGACGGCCTTGAGTCGGCCCCCGCTTCCGTCGGCCAGGGTGCAGCGCACGTGTCCGCCGCGCAGGGCCATGGGCCGTTCGATTCGCACGTCCGCCGCAGCGAAGGTTGGTTCGGGATTGCCCGGCCCGAACGGCGCCAGCCGCTGGAAGTCGCTCCAGAGGCTTCGGTCGGCGCCCCGAGTCGTCACCAGGGCGTCGATTTCCAGCCCGTCCGCGGCCGCGGCGATCTCGGCCTCGACCGCCATCCGCTCGCAGAGAAAGGCTCGGAGTTCGGGGATCGTGTCGGGCCGCACCGACAGGCCGGCCGCCATGGCATGGCCGCCGCCGGCCAGCAGCAGCCCTTCCTCGTAGGCGGCCTGGACCGCCCGCCCCAGGTTGACGCCCGGCTGCGACCGGCCGGACCCCTTGCCCACGTCGGCGGCCCGGTCGATCCCGATGACGACCACCGGCTTGCGGTAACGCTCGCGCAGCCGCCCGGCGACGATGCCGATCACCCCGGGATGCCAGCCGTCGTCGGCGACGATCAGGCAGGGCGCGTCGGCCTGGTTGCTTTCACGCTCGATGTGGCGGATCGCCGCCTCCTGGACCTCGGCCTCCACCTGTTTGCGTGAGGCGTTGAGCGCGTCCAGCTCCGCAGCCAGGGCCTGCGCCTCCGCCGGATCGTCGGTGGACAGCAGCCGCGCGCCGAGATCGGCGCGGCCGATGCGCCCGCCGGCGTTGATCCGCGGCCCCAGCAGGAAGCCGACGTGGAATACGGACGCCGGCCCCTGGGACTTGGCGACCTCCATCAGGGCCTTCAGTCCCGGGTTGCCCCAGGCCGACATGACCTTCAGACCCTGGGCGACCAGGGCGCGGTTGAAGCCGGTGAGCTGGGTCACGTCGCAGACGGCGCCCATCGCGGCGAGGTCCAGCCAGGTCTTCAGATCGGGACCCGCACCCGCGCAGAGGCCTCGCTTGCGCGCCTCGCGAGACAGCGCCGCAAGCAGCACGAAGCTCACCCCCGCCGCGGCCAAATGCCCCTGCCCCGAACCACAATCCGGCCGGTTCGGGTTCACTAGAGCCGCCACCGCCGGAATCTCGCCCCGCCGCATCAGGTGGTGGTCCACCACCACGACCGGGAGGTCGATCTCCACCGCACACGCCAGGGCGTCGTGCGCCGCCGCGCCGCAGTCCACGGTGACGACCAGCTCCGCGCCCTCGGCCTTCAGGCGGCGGAAGGCGGCGGGCGATGGGCCATAGCCCTCGTTGATCCGGTCGGGGACATAGATCGACAGCTCCAGGCCCATCGCCCGGAACCAGCGCACGATCAGCGAGGCCGAGGAGGCTCCGTCGACGTCATAGTCGGCGAACACCACGATCCGACGGCGCGCCTCCAGCGCGTCCACCAGGATCTCCGCGGCCCTGTCCATGTCTGCGAACGATGAGGGGTCGGGGAACAGCGCCTTCAGCGTCGGGTTCAGGAAGTCGGCGCAGGCCTCGACGGTCACACCGCGCGAGGCCAGGGCCCGGGCCAGCGGCTCGGACAAGCCATGGTCCAGCTGGTGGCGGCGAACGACATCCGCCTCGGCGGCTCGCTGGCGCCACAGCCGCCCGCTCAGCGAGCGCGTGACGCCCAGGAACCCCACATGCGCGCTCCCGTCCGCCATCCGCCTGTCCGCTCCTTAGCCTTGCGCGGCACTATCGGCCGGCGGCCTACGAGTCGCTAGGACCTATCGCCCTACGCGCCCTGTGCGACAGATCCGGTCGCATTGACGCGGAACGCCGCCCGGAGGTCTCCGGACGGCGGCACGCGAACCTTGACCGGATTGACCTAGACGGGCCGCTTCATCCGCACGTCGCGCACGGTCCGGGTGGCCGAGTTCATGACCAGGGTGTGGGTATGCACGAAGCCGCCCGAGTAGGTGACGCCGTCCAGCAGCGCGCCCTTGGTGACGCCCGTGGCGGCGAAGATCGCGTCGGCGCGGACCATCTCGTGCAGGTCGTACTTCTTGTCGAGGTCGGTGATCCCGACCCGGGCGGCGCGCGCCCGCTCGTCGGCGTTGCGGAATACCAGCCGTCCCTGGAACTGCCCGCCCACGCACTTCAGCGCCGCGCAGGCCAGCACGCCCTCCGGCGCCCCGCCGGAGCCGACATAGAGGTCGATCCCGGTCTCGGGGTCGGTCGTGTTGATCACGCCGGCCACGTCGCCGTCGGTGATCAGGTGCACGCGCGCGCCGACGGAACGGGCCGAGGCGATGATGTCGGCATGGCGCGGACGGTCCAGGATGCAGACCGTGATATCGCTGGGATCGACACCCTTGGCCTTGGCGAGCGCCTTGATGTTGTCGGCCGGGCTCTTGTCCAGGTCGATGACCCCGGCCGGATAGCCGGGACCGCAGGCGATCTTGTCCATGTAGGTGTCGGGGGCGTTCAGCATGGTGCCCTTGGGCGCCCAGGCCATCACCGCGCAGGCGTTGGCCATCGCCTTGGCCGTCAGGGTCGTCCCTTCCAGCGGATCGAGGGCGATGTCGATCTTGGCGCCTTTGCCCTTGCCCACCTTCTCCCCGATGTAGAGCATCGGCGCCTCATCGCGCTCGCCCTCGCCGATGACGATCTCGCCATCGATGTCGAGGTCGTTCAGCGCGGTGCGCATGGCGTCCACGGCGGCTTGGTCGGCGGCCTTTTCGTCGCCGCGACCCACGAGCTTCCAGGCGGCGATGGCGGCGATCTCGGTCACCCGGACCGCGTCCAGCACCAGTCCGCGATCCAGAACTTCAGAACTCATCTCGTTTCCAACCCCAGCGTGCGCATCTCTATCGGAGGCGCGTTTGACCCTAGATGCGGGCGATCCGCAACAGATGAGGACGATCCAACACCGCGGGCAGACCCGCAATCCGCTCGACTGCCGCCGTCAGGACAGATTCCGCCACGGCGTGGGTCGTCAGGACGATCGGCACGCCCTCGGCGCCTTCCGTCGGCTTCTGCAGGAAGCTCTCGATGGACACGCCGGCCTCGGCGAGCGTCTCGGAGACCGCCGCGATCACACCCGGCTCGTCCTTCACCAGGAAGCGGAGATAGGCGCGTCCCGTCATCCGCGACGGGTCGATCGGATCGAACGGCTTCAGCGAACTGGCCGGCGCCTGGAAGACGGGCCGGACCGCACCGGTCATCACATCCGCGATGTCGGCGGCCACGGCTGCGGCCGTCGGCCCTGCCCCGGCCCCCGGGCCCTGGACGAAGATCCGCCCCGTCCGCGCGCCCTCGATGAAGAGCGCGTTCAGCGCCCCGCCCGCCTGGGCCAGCGGGTGGTTGAGCGGCGCCAGGGAGGGATGCACCCGCACCAGCACGCCGTCGGCCGAACGCTCGGCCGAGGCCACCAGCTTGATGCGATAGCCCAGGTCTTTCGCCATGCGGATGTCCAGCAGGTCGACCTGCTCGATGCCCTCGATCTCGGCCGCGGCGAAGTTCGGCGCGCAGCCGAAGGCCAGCGCCGCGAGGATCGAAATCTTGTGCGCCGCGTCGAAGCCGCCGACGTCCATGGTGGGATCGGCCTCGGCGTAACCCAACCGCTGGGCCTCGGCGAGCACCTCGGCGAACGAACGGCCTGTCGCCTCCATCTCGGTGAGGATGTAGTTGCAGGTGCCGTTGAGGATGCCGGCCACCGAGCGGATCTCGTCGCCAACCAGGGCCTCGCGCACGATCTTCACGGCCGGGACCCCTCCCATGACGGCGGCCTCGAACAGCAGCGGCGCGCCCTTGGCCTCGGCCAGGGCGGCCAGTTCGGCGCCGTGCTCGGCGATCAGGGCCTTGTTGGCCGTCACGACCGGCTTGCCTGCGGAGAGCGCCGCCTCGACCGCCGCCTTGGCCGGACCGTCGGAGCCGCCGATCAGCTCGACGAAGAGGTCCACGTCCGGCGAGTTCGCCAACGCCACCGGATCGTCGAACCAGGGCAGGTTCGAGATGTCGAACGGCCGGGGCCGCGAGCGTGACCGCGCCGACACGCCGGTGACGACCGCCCGGCCGCCCGCCGGTGCGAAATCCGGATGCTCGGAGAGGAAGGTCAGCAGGCCCGCACCGACCGTGCCGAGGCCCGCGACGCCGATGCGCCAGGTCTTTCGATCGCTTCCCATGTCGGTCACTGTGCGGCCAGGGCGTTGTGGGCGCGCCCCAGGATCTCCTCGGAGTTGGCCAGGAACTTCTTCACGCTGCGCGCCGCTTGGCGGATGCGGTGCTCGTTCTCCACCAGGCCGATGCGGACATAGCCTTCGCCATATTCACCGAACGCGATGCCGGGCGCCACGGCGACGCCGGCCTCCTCGATCAGCAGCTTGGAGAACAGCATCGATCCGGCTTCCTCGTACTGCGGTGGCAGCTTGGCCCAGGCGAACATCGAGGCCGGCGGCGCGGGGATGTCCCACCCGGCCCGCTTCATCGATGACACCAGGGTGTCGCGGCGGCCCTTGTAGATCGCCCGGATCTCGTCGATGCAGTCGGTGGGCCCGTTCAGCGCCGCCGCAGCGGCCACCTGGATCGGTGTATAGGCACCGTAGTCCAGATAGGACTTCACCCGGGCCAAAGCCGCGCACATCCGTTCGTTGCCGACCACCATGCCGACCCGCCAGCCGGCCATGGCGAAGGTCTTGCTGAGCGAATTGACCTCGACGGCGATGTCCTTGGCGCCCTCCACCTGCAGCAGCGACGGCGGCGGGTTGTCGTCGAAATAGATCTCGGAATAGGCGATGTCGGACAGCACCAGCAGGTCGTGCTTGCGCGCCAGGGCCACGACCTCCTTGTAGAAGTCGAGGTCCACCCACTGGGCGGTCGGGTTCGACGGATAGCTGACGATCAGCACGCTGGGCGGCGGCGCCGAGTGCTTCACGGCGCGGCTGATCCCCGAGAGGTATTCCTCCGGGCTGCCGGCCGGCACGTGGCGGATCACGCCGCCCGCCATGATGAAGCCGTAGGCGTGGATCGGATAGGCGGGGTTCGGGCAGATGATCACATCGCCGGGCGCAGTCAGGGCCTGCGCCAGGTTGGCGAACCCTTCCTTGGAGCCCAGGGTCGAGATCACTTCGCGGTCCGGATCAAGCTTCACGCCGAAGCGGCGCGCATAGTAGCCGGCCATGGCCTTGCGCAGGCCCGAGATGCCTTTTGAGGCGGAATACCGGCCGGCCTTCGGGTCCCGGGCGGTCTCGATCAGCTTCTCGACGATGTGCTTGGGGGTCGGCATGTCGGGATTGCCCATGCCGAAGTCGATGATGTCCGTACCCTGGCCACGGAGGCGGGCCTTGATGCGGTTCACCTCCTCGAAGACGTAAGGCGGGAGGCGGCGGATGCGGTGGAATTCGGGTGTCATAGGTAGAGCTCTCTCGCCGCGGTTCGCCCATGCGGCCGATCTGCGAGCTGACGTCAGGCTTCGATAGACTCAGGGCGGGAGTCCGCCAAGCCGGCTTGGGGGATTTTTATGCCTCTCGCGGCCCCAAAAGCCCCATCGGGGCTCAGCGCCGCGGAGGCGGGGTAGCTCGTTCGCGCAATTCCCGTGCGAAAGCCTCGGCGTCGCCGGGCTTCGGGGGTTCGATCTGCGGCCCTGCGTCGCGGCGGGCCTTCTCGGCGAAGGCGTCGGTGCCTTGCAGCGTCCAGGTGCCCGGCGCGGTCGCCTGGGTCAGGGCCTCGCCTTCGGCCAGCACGGCATAGGCGTCACGGCCGTACTGGGCCAGCGGGCGAATGTCGGTGGGCGCCTTGGGAATCGAGGCAAACGTCGGGAACTTGCCGGGCTGGCGGGTCAGTCGGGTGACGTCGGCGGCCACGGGCGAGGCCGGATCCACCTTGGCGTCCTTGAACGGATTGCCGACGCAGCCGCCCAGCAGCAGGGAACCCGCCACGACGGCGAGCGCTGTGCCAGCCCAGGGCTTCTTCGGAAAAAACGGGCGCGACGCGTTCATTTGCGCCAAGGTCTTATGCGATGATTGCGACCGGCGGAAGAGCGCGACTTCAGATCGCGCCATTCGGGAGAACGACAGGATGAGCGAGCAGACCTCGACCCCGGCCAAGGGGCCGAAGAAGGCCGGCTCCAAGAAGGGCGGCAAGAAGGCCGCCAAGGCGCCCGTGGCCGAAGGCAAGACCTTCAAGCCCGAGCCCGCGCCGCAGCACCCGCCCTCGCAGCCCCCGCCGCAACTGGGTCTGCCCAGCTTCGATCCGGCGGCGTTCACCGCCGAGCAGCGCGCGCACGTCGAGCAGCTGTCGATGAACCTGGCCCGCGCCGCGATCACCGCCCAGGGCGCGATCGCCGAGATGGCCCTGCGCCAAGCCGACCGACCGGCCGCCCTTTCGCCCGATCCCTTCCATGTGGCCCCTGCCCTCACCCAGGTCATGAGCCGGCTGGCGGCCCAGCCGGACCGGATGATGCGGGCCCAGGCCGACCTCTTCTCCCGCTATCTCGACCTGTGGCAATCGACCGCCCGCCGGGCCGGCGGCGAGGCGCCCGACCCGGTCGTCGCGCCGGCCAAGGGCGACAAGCGATTCGCCGACCCTGACTGGTCGGACAATCCGGTCTTCGACGTCATCAAGCAGTCCTACCTGCTCACCGCCAACTTCCTGAACGGCCTTGTGGCCGACGTGGACGGCGTCGATCCGCTGGAGAAGCGGCGGGTCGAGTTCTTCATGAAGATGCTGACCGACGCCTTCTCGCCGTCGAACTTCCTCGCCTCCAACCCGACGGCGCTGAAGGAGGTCATGGCCACCGGCGGCGCCAGCCTGGTCAAGGGCATGGAGAACTTCCAGGCCGACCTGCAGCGGGGCGGCGGACAGCTCTCCATCGCCCAGACCGACTACGACATGTTCAAGATCGGCGAGAATGTCGCCACGGCGCCCGGCAAGGTGATCTTCCGCAACGAGATCATCGAGCTGCTGCAGTTCTCGCCCGCGACCGAAGAGGTGTTCGAGATCCCGCTGGTGATCTTCCCGCCCTGGATCAACAAGTTCTACATCCTGGACCTGCGCCCCGAGAACTCGATGATCCGCTGGCTAGCCGCCCAGGGGATCACCGTCTTCGTGGCCTCGTGGGTGAACCCCGACGCGGCGCTCGCGACCAAGACCTTCGAAGACTACATGCGCCAGGGGATCTACGAGGGCGTCGCCGCGGCCCGAAAGCAGGCGGGCGTCGACCACGTGAACACCGTGGGCTACTGCATCGGCGGCACGCTTCTGTCCGCCACGCTGGGCCACATGGCCGCCAAGGGCGACACCTCCATCGGCTCGGCCACCTTCTTCGCCGCGCAGCAGGACTTCTCCGAGGCCGGCGACCTCCTCCTGTTCACGAACGAGGACTGGCTGAAGGACCTCGAGGCCAAGATGGACGAAGGGGGCGGCGTCCTCTCGGGCCAGACCATGGCCGACACGTTCAACGCCCTGCGCGGCAACGACCTGATCTGGTCGTTCTTCGTGAACAACTATCTCCTGGGCAAGGAGCCCAAGCCTTTCGACCTGCTGTTCTGGAACTCCGACCAGACGCGGATGCCCAAGACACTGCACACCTTCTACCTGCGCCGCTTCTACGGCGACAACGCCATGGCCAAGGGCGAGCTCACCCTGGACGGGGTCCAGATCGACCTCGGCAAGGTGAAGGTCCCCGTTTACGTCCAGTCGTCCAAGGAAGACCACATCGCGCCGGCGCGCTCGGTCTACAAGGGCGCGCGGCTGTTCGGCGGCCCAACCACCTTCACTATGGCCGGTTCGGGCCACATCGCCGGCGTGATCAATGCGCCCGCCGCCAACAAGTACCAGCACTGGACCAACGACAAGCTGCCCGCCACCCTCGAGGAATGGCAGGCGGGCGCCGTCGAGGCCCCGGGCTCGTGGTGGCCGAACTGGCTGGCCTGGCTGTCGGCGAGGTCCGGCGGAAAGGTCCCGGCCCGCGACCCGGCCAAGGGTCCGCTGAAGCCGTTGGGCGACGCGCCGGGCGACTATGTGAAGGTGAAAAGCTAGAGCGCCTGGTCGGCCAGCAGCGTCGCTTTCGGGTCGGCGATCGCCGCCGCGCGCTCGGCCTCGGATTTCGGCGTGGAGACCATCGGCTTGGCGACCGCCAGGGCGCGCGCGTAGGCTTCGGTCAGAGCCTGATCGACGGGAACCTCCACGTCTGGCTTCACGCCGACGCCTTCCCAGTTTCCCCCGGTGGTCGGGTGGACCACCTTGCCGGTCGGGATGAAGACGCGGAAGCCGTAGTCCAGCCGGAACGGCCGGTTCGAGGGGTTGGCCGCCCCCGACGTCGTCTCGCCCACCAGCAGCGCCCGCTTCGCCGCCTGCAGATCGTAGGCGAAGGCCTCCGCGGCCGACGCGGTTCGGGAAGAGGTCAGGACGAAGACCGGCTTGTCGGGATAGAGCGGGCCGTCCGTCGGGGTCGCCGCCCGGCGCTGCATCACGTCGGTCCCACCCGACGCCGTCCGCCAGAAGATCTTCGCCATCGGGATCGGCGTCCTGGAGAGGTGGCCCAGCAGCGCCTCGTCGCTGGCGCCGCCGCCCCCGCGGTTGGCGCGCAGGTCGATGATCAGGGCGTCGGTGTCCTTGAGCAGCTCCATCATCGTGTTCGACAGCCGGCCGCCCGCCTCGCCCTGCTCGAAATAGCTGGTCTTGAGCAGCCCGATGTTGCCCGGCAGCCGCCGCACCGACATCAGGCCGTAGGCGAGGCGCCGATCGACCAGCGCCTGCTCTTCATCGCTGAGCCGCGCCCCGCGGCTGGCGTCGTTGGTCTCCAGCGACACCTTCAGGTGACGGTCCCGCGAGACGGCGTAGAGGTCGCGACTGACCGCCTCCGCAAATGCGGCGCGGGTGTCGAGTTTCACGTACTCGGCCTTGTGCGCCTTCAGGCTGGCCTGGACCTCGGCGGCCACCTTCGGGTCCATGTAGCCATCCATGTGCGCAACCAGCTGGTCCACGACCTCCGAGGCCGCCTTGGGGGTCAGGTCCCCCGCAAGTGCGCATGCGGGCGCGGCGGCGATCAGGGCGGCGAACAACAGGTTGCGGAACATCGGACACTCCGGTTGGGGAGCGGCTCGTTGCCACGGTCAAGGCTGCCGGCCGAGTTAAGTCTCTTTCATCATCCGTAACGCCGCTCGCCGGGTTACTAAGGTTTAATGCAAGCTACCTTGCACCGCACAGTACCTGGCGGTACTCAATGGCTCAGCAAGGAGGGGCGATCACGTGCCCGAAGCCATTGAGATCCAGCTGAAGAAGGGGGCGCTCGAACTCTGTGTTCTGGCCCTCCTCCACCGGCACGACAGCTACGCCTATGAGATCGCGAGCCGGCTCGCCGACGCCATCGGCATGGGCGAAGGCACGATCTATCCGCTGATGCGCCGGCTGCAGTCCGACGGCCTGGTCGAGACCTATCTGGTCGAGAGCTCCGCCGGTCCGCCGCGCAAGTACTACCGGCTGAGCGAGGCCGGAAAGAAGAGCTTCAACTCGCAAGCCGCAGCCTGGAAGTCGTTTTCCGGCGCGGTCGACACCATCCTCGGAGGGGCGCAATGACTCGCCAGGCTTTTATGGCCCGGCTGCGGGAGGGGCTTCGCGGCCTGCCCCCGCAAACCGTGACCGATATCGTCGCCGACTACGAGGCGCACTTCGCCGACGGCGAGGCCGCAGGCCGCACCGAAGCCGAGGTCGCCGCGGCGCTGGGGGACCCCGATCGCCTGGCCCGCGAGATCCGCGCCGAGAGCAGCCTCAACCGCTGGCGCGAGGAGCGTAGCCCCTCGTCGGCCGCGGCCGCAGTGTTTGCGGTGCTGGGCCTGGGCGCCATCGACATCCTTGTCCTGCTGCCGATCCTGATGGGCGTGGCTGGCGCCATCGTCGGCCTGGCCGTCGCGGTCATCGTCTGCTTCTTCGCGGGCGCCGTCGTCTTCGCCGCGGGCCCGTTCACCGACCCGCCCGGCGGCCCGATCACGGCGATCCTGGCCGGCATCGGCATCATGGCCGGATCCGCCTCGGGCGGGGCCCTGCTGACCATCGTCTCGATCGGCCTGATGAACGCCCTCGTCTGGTACGGCCGCCTCCACTACCGGCTGCTCAAGCCGGCCCTCGAACCGCAAGCCTGAGGAGCGAAGACATGATCCGCGTACTCTTCATGATCGCCGCCGCCGGCTTCGTGCTCTCGGTAGGAACGCTCTCGGCTGCGATCGCCATCGGTGGTCCGGAAGCCGTGACCCGCGGCGGCTGGCACATGTTCTCGGGCGGCTGGGGCGAGCGGGACAATCATACCCACGGGCGCTGGGACTCCGACGACGGTGGACCCGGCGACTGGGGTCCGGACGCCGGCCCGCAGGCCACCCGCACCCTCGCCTGGACCGGCGGCGACAGCCTGGACCTCGGTCTCGCCGCCGACGTCCGCTATGTCCAGGCCGACGGCCCGGGCACGGTGACCGTCACGGGGCCGCAGCGGGCGGTGGACCGCGTGGTCGTGCGCGGCGACAGCATCCGCTACGGACGCGGCGGCGGCCACTGGCGTCCGAAGCTGAGCATCGTGGTCCGCGCGCCTGCCATCAATCGCTTCGATGTCGCCGGCTACAACGCCCTGGCCATCGAAGGCTACCGGCAGAAGACCTTGCGCCTCGACGTGGCCGGCATGGCCAAGGTGACCGCCTCCGGTGAGGTCGAGGACCTGGAGCTCGACATCTCCGGCAAGGGCGATGTCGACCTTGGCGCCCTCAAGACCCGAGGCGCGGACGTGGACATCTCCGGCGCGGCCGAGGCGACCATCGCCCCGACCGAATGGGCCAGGCTCGACATCTCCGGCGCGGGCGACGTGCGGCTGCTCACTAACCCCCGCAGCCTCGAGACCGACATCAGCGGCGCGGGCAAGGTGCGTCAGGGCGAAGCCGCCCGTACGCCGTCGCCGCCCTCGCCACCCCAGGCTCCCAGCCCGAAGAGCGACAAGCTCTAGGCTGCAACTGACCGGCCCGGGACCTTGCGCCGTCCCGGGCCGGCTTTTTCAGGCGGGCACGAACTTCAGCGCAAAGCCGTTGTTGCAGTAGCGCAGGCCGGTTGGACGCGGTCCGTCATCGAACACGTGGCCCTGATGGCCCAGGCATTGGGCGCAGTGGTACTCGGTCCGCGGCACGCCGATCTTGTGGTCTGTCTTCGTCGCCAGGGCCCCCGGCAGGGCCCGGTAGAAGCTGGGCCAGCCGGTGCCGCTCTCGTACTTCGTGGTCGAGCTGAATAGCGGCAGGCCGCACCCCAGGCAGGCGAACGTGCCCTTGCGCTTCTCCTTGAGCAGGGGGCTGGATCCCGGCCGCTCGGTGTCCTCGTGGCGCAGGATCCGATAGCTGGCCGCAGGCAACCGCTTGCGCCACTCGGCGTCAGTGATCTTGCGATAGGGCGAGTTGGCGTAGGCGTCGCGGGCGGCCGCGAGGGACGACGTCGGAACGGCGATGGCCAGGGCGGAGGCGGCGGCGAGGAAACCCCGCCGGTCGAGGGACATGGTGCTCATGCTCCTATGTACGTGCGGCGCGTCCGAAAGGTTACACGCCGCGCGGGCCCCCGCGCTACAGCCCGGCGCCTTCCGGCAGCCCCAGCATCAGGTTCAGGTTCTGCACCGCCGCACCCGACGCCCCCTTGCCCAGATTGTCCAGCAGGGCCACCAGCCGCGCCTGCCCGCCATTGGCGCTGCCAAACACGAAGAGGCGCATACGGTTGGTCCCGTTCAGCGCTTCCGGATCCAGAGCCTGGACATATCCGCCCGCCCCGGCCCGCGCCTTCTGCAGTTCGGCGCATTCCGCGCCGCCCGCGACCTCGACGAACGTCTCGCCCGCATAGGCCGCCGCCAGCGCGACGTGCAGGTCCGCGGGCGATGGCTTGCCGGGCAGCGCCCAGAGCTGCAGCGGCACCTCCACGAACATCCCCTGGGCGTAACGCCCCACCGCGGGGGCGAACACCGGCGGATGGGCGAGGCCCGTGTGGATCTGCATCTCGGGCAGGTGCTTGTGCGCCAGGCTGAAGCCATAGGCGCGGAAGGCGTCGTTAGTCCCCGCCGCCGGGGCCTGGTCCTCGAACTCGCCGATGAGCCCCTTGCCGCCGCCGGAGTAGCCCGACACGGCATTCACGGTCAGCGGGAAGTCCGCTGGGATCAGGCCCGCGGCCACCAGCGGCCGCACGAGGCTGATGAAGCCCGTGGGGTAGCAGCCGGGGTTCGACACCCGGGTGGCCTTGCGGATGTCGTCCCGCTGCGTCGCCGACATCTCGGCGAAGCCATAGGTCCAGCCCGGCGCCGTCCGGAACGCCGTCGAGGCGTCCACCACCTTCACCCGGTTGGATGTGATCATGCCCACGGCCTCGCGCGAGGCGTCGTCGGGCAGGCACAGCACCACGGCGTCCGCCGCGTTCAGCAGTTCGGCGCGCGCGTCGGCGTCCTTGCGCCGGGCGGGGTCGATCGACAGCACCTCCAGGTCCGGGCGCTGGGCCAGCCGCTCTCGGATCTGCAGGCCGGTGGTGCCGGCTTCGCCGTCGATGAAGATGGTGTGGGTCATGGCCGCTTCCGTCCGGACGTTGGGCAAAGAAAAAGGGCGCTTCGGTCTCCCGAAGCGCCCTGATCCGTAAACGCGAGTAATCGCTGCGCGGATTAGCGCTTCGAGAACTGGAAGCTGCGTCGGGCCTTGGCCTTGCCGTACTTCTTCCGCTCCACGACGCGGGGGTCGCGGGTCAGCAGGCCGTGCGGCTTCAGCACGGCGCGCAGGCCGGGCTCGTAGTAGGTCAGGGCCTTGGAGATGGCGTGGCGAACGGCGCCGGCCTGACCCGAAAGGCCCGAGCCTTCCACGGTGCAGATGACGTCGAACTGGCCGGCGCGATCGGTCAGCTGCATGGGCTGGGCGATCATCATCCGCAGCACAGGGCGCGCGAAGTAGATCTCCTGGTCGCGGCCGTTGATGGTGATCTTGCCGCTGCCCGGCTTGATCCAGACGCGGGCCACGGCGTTCTTGCGCTTGCCGGTGGCGTAGGCGCGGCCCTGGCTGTCGATCTTGGGCTCGCGGACGATGGTCTCTTCCGCCTGGGTGCCCATGCCCTTCAGGGCGTCGAAGCCAGTGGCTTCCTGCGTGGTGGCTTCGCTCATTACGCGCTCCGCACGTTCTTGGCGTTCAGGTCGGCGAACGCGATGGTCTCGGGGTTCTGAGCGGCGTGCGGGTGCTCGGCGCTGTTGTAGATGCGCAGGTGCGTCATCTGCTTGCGGGCCAGCGGGCTTTCCTTGGGCAGCATGCGCTCGACGGCCTTTTCCAGGACGCGCTCGGGATACTTGCCCGCGAGGATCTGGGCCGGGGTGCGCTGCTTCACGCCGCCCGGGTGGCCGGTGTGCCAGTAGTAGACCTCGTCAGTGGCCTTCTTGCCCGTGAACTTCACCTTGTGGGCGTTCACGACGACGACGAAGTCGCCGCAGTCGACGTGCGGGGTGTAATCAGCGCGATGCTTGCCGCGAAGACGCATGGCGATGAACGAAGCCAGGCGGCCGACCACGGCGTCCTGGGCGTCGATCACGATCCACTTCTTCTCGACCTCGGCGGGCTTCAGCGAAGCCGTGGTGCTCTTCAGCATGAGGGACGATCCAATAGACTTAGCGGGTGCGCTGGAGGCGTCCCCGACGTGAGGCGCGGCATATGCCGGGGCAGGCGTCGAAAGTCAACCGCGCGATCGTCGCGCACATCTGTAAAAGCGCAACAACTACAATACGTTAACATATGCGGTAAAATGATACCGCGAATTTTTGCGCCTCAGACTCGCCGCACACGCCATCCGAACGCCACCGCCAGGCACAACACTACGGCCGCGGCCAGCTGGTGGACGATGCTCATCCCGAGGGGCGCGCGCATCATCAGGGTCGCGATCCCCAGGAGCGCCTGCAGCACGACCGCGCCGGCCGTCGCCACGGCCAGCAGCTTGGCCTCGCGCACCAGATAGTTCGACCGCCACGCCGCCAGCCCGATGGCCACCGCGACCAGGGTCAGCAGATAGCCGACCAGGCGGTGATGCAGCTGGACCGCCCCCTGGCTGTGCGCCAGCGTGGCCCAGAGCCCCTCGCCCACATAGTCGTCCGGGACCAGCGCGCCGTTCATCAGCGGCCAGTCGTTGTAGACGAGACCCGCGTCGTTCCCCGCCACCAGCGCCCCCAGCAGGATCTGCAGATAGATCAGGCCGATCAGCCACGAGGCCCGCCGTCCCCAGGGGCTGGGCAAGGTCTGCCGCGCCGCGCCGGCCCAGGCGTCCAGGGCCGTCCACAGGAGGAGGCCCAGCAGGGCGAACGCCAGGCCCAGGTGAACCATGAGCCGCTCCGGCGCCACCGAAACCCGCTCGGCCAGGCCGCTGGACACCATCCACCAGCCCACCGCGCCCTGCAGCCCGCCCAGGACGAAGATCCCCGCCAGGCGCAGGAACAGCCGCCGCGGCAGCTCGCGCCGGATCGCGAACCAGACGAACGGCACGAAGAAGACGAGGCCCAGCACCCGGCCCAGCAGCCGGTGCGACCACTCCCACCAATAGATGGTCTTGAAGTCCGACAGGCTCATCCCGGCGTTCAGCTGGCTGTACTGGGGGATCTGCTTGTAGAGGCCGAACTCGCGCTGCCAGTCGGCGTCGCTCAACGGCGGAATGGCGCCGGTCACCGGCTTCCACTGGGTGATCGACAGCCCCGAGTCGGTCAGGCGCGTCGCGCCGCCCACGATCACCATGCCGAGCACGAACGCGGCCACCACCAGCAGCCAGATGGCCACCGGTCTCGAACGGTCGGAACGCAGGAACGAAGTCATCAACGGGCGGTGGCGCAGCTTCTAGGCCGAACTTTGACGGGCTCTCTACCCGGCTTTCGCCCGGGCCTCCAGCGCTCTATGAGGCGACATGTCCCCGCGCCTGCGCAAGTTCATCGGCCTCATCGGCATCCTGGCGTTCTGCGGCGTCTATGTCGCCGTGGTCGCCACCCTCGGCGACTACGTCCCCGACCACTGGGCGATCCAGTTGCTCTACTACGGCGTCGCCGGCACCGCCTGGGGCGTGCCCCTGTTCCCGCTGATCCGGTGGATGAACCGCGAGCCCGGCCCCCGAGCCTGAACTTCGGCCTTGCCCTGATCCATCTATCCGCTAGAAGACGCGCCTCGCCGCCTGGCCCTTCGGAGCGTGGCGCAGCTTGGTAGCGCACTTGACTGGGGGTCAAGGGGTCGCAGGTTCAAATCCTGTCGCTCCGACCAGCGGCCGGCGGCGAGATTTCCCCACTATTCCTTGAGCAGTCCGTCCAGCCGGGCCTTGGCGGTTTCGAGGTCGCGAAGCGCGGCCAGCAGGGCCGAGGTGTCGCCGGCCGGCTTTGCGGGAACCGCGGCGGGCTTCGGCATCGCCGGCGCAGCCTTCTCCACCGAAGCCGGCGCGGGCGGCGGCACGCCCTCCCCCGCCGCCACGAGGTGCTTCAGCCCGTGCTCGCGGTGGAGCTTCTGGACGCCTTTGATGGTGTAACCCTGGTCGTGCAGCAGGTGGCGGACGCCGCGCAGCACGGCGATGTCCGCGGGGCGGTAGAACCTGCGCCCGCCGGCCCGCTTCATCGGCTTGATGAAGGTGAACTTGGTCTCCCAGAACCGCAGGACGTGCTGGGGCACGTGAAGCTCATCCGCCGCTTCGGAGATGGTGCGGAACGCTTCGGGCCCCTTGGCCATGGGCCTACGCGGCCGTCACCGCGAGAGGGCTCGGTCGACGCGCGCCTTCATCACCTGCGACGCACGGAAGCCGATGACCCGGCGCGGGTCGATCGCGGCCGGTTCCCCGGTCTTGGGGTTGCGGCCCATCCGGGCGCGCTTGGCCCGGACCTGGAACACGCCGAACCCGGAAAGCTTCACCTGCTCGCCGCGCTCCAGCGCCTGGCACATCAGTTCGAGGACGCGCTCAACCAGTTCGGAGCAATCCTGACGGGTGAGGCCCACCTGCTCGTGCACCGACTCGCACAGGTCTGCCCGCGTCACCGTCGCGCCCTTCATGATGGCCCTGGTCCCCACCGACATGTCGTTCATGAGTCTTGATTGTCCCATTGGCACAAAGACTTCAAGTCACGCTTTACAGCTTAAGCCTAACCGCCCGTCAAAGGCGCAGCACGCAGGCGCCCCAGGTCAGTCCGCCGCCCATCGCCTCCAGCAGCAGCAATTGGCCGGGCTTGATGCGACCGTCCTTCACGCCCTGGTCCAGCGCAAGGGGAATCGAGGCCGCCGAGGTGTTGGCGTGTTCGGCCACTGTCGAAATCACCTTGCTCTCGTCGATCCCCAGCCGCTTGGCGACGCCTTCGAGGATCCGCTGGTTAGCCTGGTGGGGAATGAACCAATCGACGCTGGAGACCTCGATCCCGGCATCCTCCGCCGCCGCGCGGACGGCCTCGGAGATGTTCACGACCGCGTGGCGGAACACCTGGTTGCCCTGCATGCGCAGATAGCCGGTCTGGCGGTTCGTCGAGACGCCGCCGTCCACATATAGCAGTTCCTGCTTGGTCCCGTCCGCCCGCAGCGCGAACCCCAGCAGCCCGCGGTCGGCGGTGGTCCCCTCACCCTCGCCCGGCTCCAGCACGACCGCCCCGGCTCCATCGCCGAACAGCACGCAGGTGCCGCGGTCGGTCCAGTCCATCAACCGCGTCATGGTCTCTGCGCCGATCACCAGGGCGCATTTCGACCGGTTGCGCGCCACGAAGCCGTCGGCCGTCGACAGGGCGTAGACGAAGCCCGAGCACACCGCCTGCACGTCGAAGGCGATGCCGATGGGGCAGCCCAGCTTGCGCTGCACGATGGTGGCGACGGCGGGGAAGGTGAGGTCCGGGGTGGTGGTGGCGACGATGATCAGGTCCACGTCGTCGGGCGTGCGGCCCGCGGCCTCCAGCGCCCGGCGGGCCGCGGCGACCGCGAGGTCCGAGACCGGCTGGTCGTCGGCCGCCTGCCGGCGCTGGCGGATGCCGGTCCGCTCGCGGATCCACTCGTCCGAGGTGTCGACGATCTTGGCGAGCTCGTCGTTGGTGACGATCCGGTCTGGGAGATAGCCGCCGACGCCGGTGACTACGGAACGCAGGACTTTTGACAATTCAGGCGGCTCCGTCCGCAGGTGCGGGGTTCGCCGGCGCGAGGGCGGCGGGAAGCCGCCTCATATTCCGTTCGATCTCCGAGGCAAACCCGCTTTGCGCCACATCGGCCGCCGCGCGGATCGCCTTGGCGAAGTCGCGGGCGTCGGCGCCCCCGTGGCACTTCAGCACCAGGCCGTTCAGGCCCAGCAGCGGCGCGGCCGGCGGCGGGCTCATCTTGTCGCGGAAACGGCGCAGCGCGGGCCGCGCAAGCAGATAGCCCAGCTTGCTCATCACGCCGGAGCTCAGCGCCAGCCGCAGTTCGTCGGACATGAACCGCGCCGCGCCCTCCATCGCCTTCAGAGCGACGTTGCCGGTGAAGCCGTCGGTCACCACCACGTCCACCGCCCCGTGGGTGATGTCGTCGCCCTCCACGAAGCCGCGGTAGTCCAGGTCGATCTTGCCTTCGCGCAGAATCCGGTGGGCCTCGCGGACCTCCTCGTGGCCCTTCATCTCCTCCGAGCCTACGTTCAGCAGACCGACGGTCGGCCGCGCCACGCCGTGAGCCGCGCGGTGATAGGCCTCACCCATGATGGCGAACTCCACCAGCCGCTCGGCGTCGCAGTCGACGTTCGCGCCGACGTCGAGGAAGGTGGTCACGCCTCGGGCGTGCGGGATGCTGGCGGTCAGGGCCGGGCGGTCCAGGTCGGCGCTCATCCGAAGGATCAGCTTCGAGATCGCCATCAGGGCGCCGGTGTTGCCGGCCGAGACCGCCACAGCCGCCTGCCCCTCGCGGATCGCCTCCACGGCGGCCCACATCGAGGTGCCCTTTCCCCGCCGCAGGGCCTGGGCGGGTTTCTCGTCCATGGCGATCACCCGCTCGGCGTGCCGCACCTCCAGCCGCGCTTCGGAAAGCTTGCAGCGGGCCATCTCGGCGCGAATCGCCGTCTCGTCGCCGTGGATCAGCAGACGGGCGTGCGGCGGCACGTCCTGGAGCGCGGCCGCGCAGGCCGGAACGACCACGGTCGGCCCGTTATCGCCGCCCATGGCGTCGACGGAAATCACCAGGGATTGGGTCAAATTGAGTGCTTTCGTCCCCTGGCGACCGGGAATGCCGATCGCGGTGATGCAGAGTATCCCGTTCTTACGCCGAACCGTTCCATACGCCGGCCGGCGACGGCCACGAACGGGATTCGGCGCGCGACCTTACTCCCGCGGATTGCGGACTGGAAACTAGGGCTTTGGTTCGGTGAGCTTCTTCAGCGCGGCGAAGGGCGAGGTCTCCTCCTCCGGCGGCTGGTAGTCGAACGTCGCCCCTGGCTTGCGCGGGAACGGGTCCAGCTCCAGCGCCAGATGCTCGACCACATAGCCAGCCACATCCACGGCGTCGGTCTCCAGCACGTCGGGGGCGTCCGGCGCGTCAGGGTCCAGCTCCAGCTCGCCGCCGTCGGAGGACGCCGCGTGCGGGCTGCCCGCCGACACGACGCGGACCTCGATCTCGCCCTCCAGCGACTGTTCGAACGGGTCCAGCGTCACCCCGCACACCTGTTCGACGACGGCATGGAACCGGCCGGTGATCTCCGCCCCGTCCAGCCACGGCTTCACGATCACTCGCGCGGAGAGCGACGGCAGGCTCTTGAGCCCAAGCCGCTTGGCAACCGCGGCGCGTTCGGCGGCGTCCGGCTCCAGGGTCAGGCGCACCGGCCCGCGGCCGAGCTCGTGCAGCTTCACCGGCTTGTCCCAGCTCACAGGGGCCTCCACGTCACCTCGCCGGCGTTCAGCCGGTCCAGTTCCTGGGCGGCCAGGGCCTCGCGCTGGGCGATCACATAGTCCGCCAGCCGGGGGGCGCTCGCCGCGTCGGCCTTGGCGTAGACGGTGCGCGCCAGCACGTCCTCCAGCGCCGCCCGATCCGGCAGGGCCGCCAGCGCCGCCTCGAAGGAATGGACGCGCCCATAGAAGGCCTCGCCCAGCTTGCGCATCCGCTTGCCCACCGACAGATCGCCGACCCCCAGCTCGCGCAGCCCATGGTCCAGGCCGCTCAGATAGGTGTCGAACAGCACCTGGGCCGTGTCGGCCGCCTGCGCGCCTTGCCCCTTCAGCCGCTCGAGCAGCAGGTAGGTGTGGAGGCTGTAGACCTCGAACCGGCCCTCAGGCGTGTCGGGTGCGCCGAGGTCGGCGTAGAGGGCTGGCGTCCGCGACTGGGCCACGACGCGCGCATACAGTTCCTGCCCCGCGACTTGCGTCGGCCTCGGCTTGAACAGGCGCTTCAGCATGGAATGGCCTCGATTTCGCCCGAAGGCGTGGCTAAAGGCGGCATTGAACTAAGGGGCGGCCGGCGATAGGTCAAAGGCTCTCGCCCGATTGGCGTCCAGAAACGAGTCCTGATGTCCCGCAAAGCCGTCCTCGCCGCTCTCGCCGTCGCCACCCTGGCCGGCGCCGGGCTTTCGGCCTGCTCGCCGATCACCAGCTACTCCGGTTTCCAGGCCATCGACAGCGACCCAAAGGACGTCAAGGTCGGCACGGACACCAAGTCCACCGTCCGCGCAAAGCTGGGCTCGCCCTCGGTGCAGTCCACCTTCGATCCGAACGTCTGGTTCTATGTGAACCAGGTCAAGGAGCGCGTCGCCTTCCGCAGGCCGCGGGTCACCGCCCGCAACGTCACCGCTATCCAGTTCAACAAGGACAGCGAGATGGTGGAGACGGTCAACGTCTACACCCTGAAAGACGGCAAGGTGATCGCCTACAACAACCGCGAGACGCCGACCCGCGGTCGCGAGATGACCGTGCTCGAACAGCTGCTCGGCAGCGTCGGTCGCGGCAGCATGCTCCCGCAAGACGACGAGGGCGTCCCCGGCAACCGCCCGGGCGACCGCCGCTAGGCCATCGCGGCCGAAGGGCTACTCGCGCTTCTTCTTCCCGTCGGGACCGAACACGCTGCTCGGCTTGTAGGGCTGATACGGCTTGAAGGGCTCTGCCTTGGGCGTCGCGGGTGGGCCATAGGTCCTGGCCGTCGTCGGCCCGGTGTAGGCGGGGGCAGAAGGTGCGGCCGGGACGCCGTAGCCCGGCGATGGTCGGGGCGTGGGGGTGGTCACGGTAGGTCCACGTTGGCCCCAGGGCTTCTTCGGCTGAGCGGATCCGAACTCCGCCGCGGCCGGTCCCGCGGCCAGCGCCACGGCTGCGAACACTGCGATCTTCAGCTTCATGGCGCCCTCTCACGTTCCAAGCGCAATTCTACGACGCACAACCCTTAAGAATTCGCGTCAAGGCTGCGGCGCATCCAGCCGAATGCCGTTGCGCACCGCCTCGCACATGGCGTCGATGGCATCGCCCGACATGGCGTCGCGAGGGCGCCAGTCCGGCCTGTCGGCCGTGCGCTCTCCGATCTGGTCGGTCAGGTTGTTGCGAGCGTAGAGGGTCATGGACAGGATGGCGTATCGCTGGCCGGGACAGTCGACCGCCCATCGCGCCACGGCCGAGCGCATGACCCGGCCGTCCAGCTCGACGGGCTCGAAGAACTCCTGTCGCAGATCGCCTTCGACCACTCCGTCCGGCCGCAGGGCCGCCCCTTCCGGGCTGGCGAGGATCATGCCCGTCGCGTCGAACCCCAGCAGAGGCCAGTCCTCCACCCCCGTCAGATGCGCCTGGGCCCAGGCCACCAGTTCCGGCACGGTGGCAGGCCGGGCCGCCCACGCGCCGGAGGCCGCCGCGCACGCTCCGGCCAGCGCCAGCGCCGCCGTCCTCACAGGTCCTCGACGAAGACCACGCCGGGCGCTGTCTTGATGGCGCCGCGTACGGCCCCATCCAGGGTGAAGCGGCCCGGAAGCTTCAGCTCCACCTCGCGGCCGCCGTCCAGCCCGGCCACCAGCACGATCTCGCCGCCGCGCGCGTTGGTCACGCCCTCTAGCCGCCGCTTGAGCGCTTCGATCTCGGCGCTCCGGGGGGCCACGTGCACGCGCAGCCCGGCCACCACGTTCTCAACCGCCTTCTCGACCGGCTCCACGCTCTCGCCGAAGAACCGCACCTCGCCCTCGCTGGCCTTGCAGCGCACGCGGATCGAGACGGCCTTGCCGGGCTCCAACTGGTCGCGGCACTTCTTCAGCGACTCCGGTGGGAACAGCACTTCGTACTCGCCCGTGGGGTCGGAGAAGGTGACGAAGGCGAACTTCTCGCCCGAGCGGGACGGCCGCTCCTGCTTGCGGCGGATCACGCCCGCCATGCGCAGCGCCTCGGCCCCGGCCACGGCCTTGGCGATGGCGTCGGTCAGCAGGTCGGTGCGCTTGCGCCGCAACGCCTCGACCAAGTCGTCCAGCGGATGGCCCGACAGGTAGAAGCCCACCGCCGACAACTCCTCGTCGAGGCGCTCGGTCGGTGTCCACGGATCGCGCCGGGGCATCTTGCGCTCGACCGCATGACGCGCGTCGTTCTTGTCGGAGGCGAAGAAGTCGGCCTGCTCGGACGTCTCGCGTGCATTCACTCCCTGGCCGTGGGCGATCAGATGGTCGGCCGCCTCGACCAGTTGGGCCCGGTTCTCGTGGATCGCGTCGAAGGCGCCGGCGCGCGCCAGGGTCTCGAACGTCCGCTTGTTGACCTGCCGGGGATCGACCCGCTCCACGAAGTCGAAGATATCGGTGAACGGCCCGCCTTCGCGCCGCACCTGCACCACGTGCTCCATGGCCTGCATCCCGACGTTGCGGATGGCCCCCAGGGCGTAGAGCACCTCACCCGCCTCGACCTCAAAGTCCGCCGAGGAGCGGTTCACGCACGGCGGGCGGATCTTCACCCCGAAGCGCTTGGCGTCCTGGTAGAATACCGACAGCTTGTCGGTGTTGGCGATATCGAGGCTCATGGAGGCGGCGAAGAACTCGACCGGCGCATTCGCCTTCAGCCAGGCGGTCTGGTAGCTCACCACGGCGTAGGCGGCCGCGTGGCTCTTGTTGAAGCCGTAGCCCGCGAACTTGTCGACGAGGTCGAAGATCGCTCCCGACTGGGCGGCGGGCACGCCCTTGGCCTCCGCGCCTGAGATGAACCGCGCGCGCTGGAGGTCCATCTCCTCCTTCTTCTTCTTGCCCATGGCGCGGCGCAGGAGGTCGGCTTCGCCCAGGCTGTAGCCCGCCAGGATCTGGGCGATCTGCATCACCTGCTCCTGGTAGACGATGATGCCGTAGGTCTCCCGCAGCACGCCCTCCAGTGTCGGGTGCAGGAAGTCGATGGGCTTGCGGCCGAACTTGCAGTCGATGAACGCCGGGATGTTGTCCATCGGGCCGGGACGGTACAGCGCGCCCACGGCGGTCACGTCCTCGATCGAACCCGGGCGAAGCTGGCGCAGGGTATCGCGCATCCCCTGCCCTTCCAGCTGGAAGACCCCGATGGTGAGCGCGTTGCTCATCAGCTCGTAGGTCTTCTCGTCATCCAGCGGCAGCGCGGCCATGTCGACCGCCGCCCCGCGCTTTTCGAGATACTTCACCGCCCGATCGATCACGGTCAGCGTCTTCAGGCCCAGGAAGTCGAACTTCACCAGCCCCGCGCTCTCGACCCACTTCATGTTGAACTGGGTGGCCGGCAGCTCGGAACGCGGATCTCGGTAGAGCGGCGTCAGCCGGGTTAGGGGCCGGTCGCCGATCACCACCCCCGCGGCGTGGGTCGAGGCGTTGCGGTAGAGCCCCTCCAGCTCAAGCGCGATGTCCAGCAGCCGCGCCACGGCCTCGTCCCGCCGGCGCTCCTCCTGCAGCCGCGGCTCCATCTCGATGGCCTGGGCCAGGGTCACCGGGTTCGCCGGGTTCGCCGGCACCATCTTGGCCAGCCGGTCCACGTGTCCGAGCGGCAGTTGCAGCACCCGCCCGACGTCCCGCAGCACGGCGCGCGCCTGCAGGGTGCCGAAGGTGATGATCTGCGCCACCTTGTCCCGGCCGTAGCGCTGCTGGACGTAGGAGATCACCTCCTCCCGCCGCTCCTGGCAGAAGTCGATGTCGAAGTCGGGCATCGAGACCCGCTCGGGGTTCAGGAAGCGCTCGAACAGCAGGCCATAGCGCAGCGGATCGAGGTCGGTGATGGTCAGCGAATAGGCCACCAGGGAGCCGGCGCCCGAACCCCGTCCGGGCCCCACGGGGATCCCCCGCGCCTTGGCCCACTTGATGAAGTCCGACACGATCAGAAAGTAGCCGGGGAACCCCATCTGGGTGATCACCTGGATCTCGCGCTCCAGGCGGGCCTCATAGTCCTCCACGGGGAAGACGTTGGCCTGGCCCTTGGCCATCCGCGCCTTCAACCCCTCGCGCGCCTGCTGCGCTAGTTCGTCCGCCTCGGACCGCTCGCCCTCGGTGAACCGCGGGAGCAACGGATCGCGCTTGCTGACCATGAAGGCGCAGCGCCGGGCGATATCGAGGGTGTTGTCGCAGGCCTCCGGCAGGTCGGCGAACAGCGCCCGCATCTCGGCGGCCGACTTGAAGCCGTGCTCGGGGGTCACCCGGCGCCGCTCGTCCTGGCCCACGAAGCTGCCGTCGGCGATGCAGAGCAGCACGTCGTGCGCGGCATAGGCCTTGGCGTTCTTGAAATAGACGTCGTTGGTGGCGACCAGCGGCACGTCCTCGTCATAGGCGAACGCCACCAGTTCGCCCTCGGCCGCAGCTTCGGCGGCCGCGCCGTGCCGCTGCAGCTCGACATAGAAGCGGTCGCCGAAGGCCCGCTTCATCTCCGCCAGGGCCGCGCGGCCCTCCTTGACCTTTCCGGCCGCGAACAGATGGTCCACCGGCCCGTCCGGGCCCCCGGAGAGCAGGATCAGCCCGTCCGAGAACTGGCAGACCTTCTCCCAGGGCACATGCGGCTCCTCGCTGGCCTCAATGTCCAGGTAGGCGAACGAGGAGAGGTCGCAGAGGTTGAGGTAGCCCTGCTCGCTCTGGGCCAGCAGCATGATGGTGGGCGTCTTGGCCCACCGTTCCGGCAGGGCCTCGCCGATCCCGCTCACCGGCAAGGCGCAACCGATGATCGGCTGCACGCCCTCGCCCTTTGTGACGACGGAGAACTCGAGGGCGCCGAACAGGTTGGCCCGGTCCGCGATCGCGACGGCGGGCATGTGGTCCGCCTTGGCCAAGGCGCCGATCTTGTCGGCCTTGATGGCTCCTTCCAGCAGCGAATAGGCGGAGCGGACCCTCAGGTGGACGAAGCCTTCACTACCGCCCTGCACCTGCGCCATCTCCCCCATTCGCATGGCGATCAGCCCATCAGGCCGGCCACCGAGCAGACCATCCAGACAAAACTCGCCACCGACGCAAACGCCAGCGATTCCCGGGCCAGACGAACCATCTTCGCCAATCCTCTTGTTGAGCGCCTGTGGAGAACCTGTGGCGCGTTCCGTATTCGTTCTTATTCCTCTTTTGTTCTCATCGTCAAGCGGGCAGCTGCGGCGCATCCCCAGGTGCGAAAACACAAAGGCCCCGGAGATCACTCTCCGGGGCCTCGCTGAAGTCTCAGGTGCGTGGCTGTTAGCCGACCACCCCATGAGCCAGGATCGCCAGCAGCAGCAGCGCCACGATGTTGGTGATCTTGATCATCGGGTTCACGGCGGGGCCCGCCGTGTCCTTGTAGGGATCGCCGACGGTGTCGCCGGTGACGGCGGCCTTGTGAGCCTCCGACCCCTTACCGCCGTAGTGACCCTCCTCGATCAGCTTCTTGGCATTGTCCCATGCGCCGCCGCCCGAGGTCATCGAGATGGCGACGAACAGGCCGGTGACGATGACGCCCATCAGCATCGCGCCCAGGGACGCGAAGCCGTTCACCTTGCCGGCGATCGAGGTGATCACGAAGAACAGCACGATCGGCGAGACGACCGGCAGCAGCGACGGGACGATCATCTCCTTGATGGCCGCGGACGTCAGGATGCCGACGGCCCGGCCGTACTCCGGCTTGACCTCGCCGGTCATGATCCCGGGGTTCTCCCGGAACTGGCGACGGACCTCTTCGACGACGGACTCAGCGGCCCGGCCGACGGCCGTCATCGACATGCCGCCGAACAGGAAGGGCAGCAGCCCGCCGAACAGCAGGCCGACGACGACGTACGGGTTGGAGAGGTCGAAGGCGACCGCGCCCAGCCCTTCGAAGTAGGACCCGGGTTCCGCATTGGCCGCGAAGTACTTCAGGTCCTCGGTATAGGCGGCGAAGAGCACCAGGGCGCCCAGGCCGGCCGATCCAATGGCGTAGCCCTTGGTGACCGCCTTGGTGGTGTTGCCCACCGCGTCCAGCGCATCGGTGGTCACGCGGACCTCCGGCGGCAGGCCGGCCATCTCCGCGATGCCGCCGGCGTTGTCCGTGACCGGGCCGAAGGCGTCGAGGGCCACGATGAAGCCGGCAAGCGACAGCATCGAGGTGGTGGCGATGGCGATGCCGAATAGCCCCGCCAGGTTATAGGTGACGATGATGCCGGCGATGATCACGATCGCGGGCGCAGCGGTGGACTCCAGGCTCATGGCGAGGCCCTGGATCACGTTGGTGCCGTGGCCCGACACCGAAGCCTTGGCCACCGACTTCACCGGCCGGAAGCCCGTCCCGGTGTAGTACTCGGTGATCACGACGATCAGGGCGGTCACCACCAAGCCGGCGATGCCGCAGTAGAAGAGTTCATTGGCGCCGAAGGTCGTGTCGCCCACCGTCACGGTGGTGGTGACGAGGCTGTTGATCACCCACCAGAGTGCGCCCACCGACAGGATGCCGGTGACGATCAGGCCCTGATAGAGCGCGCCCATGATGTTCTGGGACTTGCCCAGACGCACGGCGAAGGTGCCGATGATCGAGGTGACGATGCAGACGCCGCAGATGGCCAGCGGGAGCAGCATCATGTTGGACACTTCCGGCAGGCCGCGGAAGAAGATCGCCGCCAGGACCATGGTGGCGACCGTGGTCACCGCATAGGTCTCGAACAGGTCAGCCGCCATGCCGGCGCAGTCGCCGACGTTGTCGCCCACGTTGTCGGCGATGGTGGCGGCGTTGCGCGGGTCGTCCTCGGGGATGCCGGCCTCGACCTTGCCGACCATGTCGCCGCCGACGTCAGCGCCCTTGGTGAAGATGCCGCCGCCCAGACGGGCGAAGATCGAGATCAGCGAGGCGCCGAAGCCGAGCGCCACCAGGCTGTCCACCACCTCGCGGCTGGTGTTCTCGAGCGCCATGGGGCCCGTCAGGACGTAGTAGTAGCCGGCGACCCCGATGAGGGCGAAGCCCGCCACCAGCATGCCGGTGATGGCGCCCGAGCGGAAGGCCAGCGAGAGGCCCTTGGCCAGGCTCTCGGACGCAGCTTGGGCGGTGCGCACGTTCGCGCGGACCGAGATCAGCATGCCGGCGAAGCCCGCGAGGCCGGAGAGGATGGCGCCGATGGCGAAGCCGATGGCCGCCTTGGGGCCGATCAGCACGCCCACGAGTATCAGGATCACCACGCCGACGATGCCGATCGCGGTGTACTGCTTGTTCAGATACGCCTGCGCGCCTTCCTGGATGGCGGCGGCGATCTCCTGCATCCGGGCGTTGCCCGGCGAGGCCTTCAGGAGCGAAAGGGTCTGGACGACGCCGTAAAGCACCGCCAGCGCTCCTGCGCCGATCACCAACAGTAGAACGGAACTCATAGTCGATAGCCCCTTTGCGATTTGATCGCGGGGGTGACCGGCGGCCGCCTCTTACGGGCGTGCGTCCGGTTGGCTCCCATCCCCCGACGCGTTTCCCCAAGTGGTTTCCCAGAGGCGCGTGGATGCGCCCGTGGAAAGACCGGGGAGCGTACTCAGGTTTTTAACGGCGGTGCAACCGGCGACGCCGGGACGGCTCACGCAGAGGCAGGATGGATCAGCCGCGCAGCTGGCCGATGCGCCGCCGCGGCGCCTGGGAGGTGACGACCACGGAGCGGATCTGGCCGGGCCCGGCGATCGCCGCAGCCTCGCGGGCCAGCGCCGCTGTCAGGCGGGGCGTGTCCACCTGCGAAAGGTCGGCGGGGTTGGTGAAGGGCGTGCGATGCCCGGCGCGGACCAGAGCGTCCCGGAAGAATGGCTCCTTCTCCCGCAACCGCGCCGCGTTGGCGCCGCCCGTCAGGTTGATGCGCACGTAGACGAAGACATAGTTGACCAAGAGGCCCTTGTTCACGATCGGCAGCGCCACCGGCTGCAGGTCGACGTACTGGCCAACGTCGCCCTTGCCCTCCTTCTTGGGCTCCGCGGCCTGGGCCGTCGTGGCGGCCAGGCCGATGGCTACGGCGATGAGGGCGCGGCGAATCATGGGGCCAGGATGTCCTCAACCCCTTGCCGCAAGGTTGAGAGACGCAGCGATCACCGGACGTTGCGTGGCGGCGGTCGCAGAACGGTGATAGCTTCACAGCAATGACATAGGGAGGACTACGGAGCATGTCTCCGACCCGTCGCCACGCCGCCCTCGGCCTGCTGGCCGCCGGCGGCACGGCCCTGCCCGCGGCGCGAGCCCTGGCGCAGGACAACGCCGCCCCGCCCCAGATCGAGCTGCCCGACGAGGACCATCCGCCCACCGCGCTCGACACCACCAAGGGCCGCTACGAGCACATGCTCGCCCCGGTGCTCATCAACGACCAGGGCCCGTTCAACTTCCTGCTCGACACCGGCGCCAACGTCAGTTGCGTCTCGCACAGCCTGATGGAACGGCTGGACCTGAAGTCGGCGGAGACTGCGCGGGTGCACACGGTGGTGGGTGTCCGTCATCGGCCGATCGTAACCCTCGACCGCCTGCGGGTCGGCCCCCGTGACCGCCGCAGGGTCCGGGCGCCCGCCCTGCCCATCAAGGGATCGGATGTCGACGGCATCCTGGGGGTCGACTGGCTGAAAGGCCAAAGACTGACCCTGGACTTCAAGAACAGCCGGATGGAGATCACACGCTCGCAGCAGGACCAGGGCGAGCCGGGGCGCGTGGTGATCGTGCCGGCGCGCCGGCGCCACGGCCAGCTCACCATCGTGGACGCCGACCTCAGCGGGAAGCGGATCAGCGCCATCATCGACTCCGGCGCCCAGGGCACACTGTGCAACCGCAAGCTCCGCGACCTGGTTCGCGCCCAGGAGGCCCGGCGCGGGCCGCCCGAGCCGCTCAGGATGGTCCGCATGGAATCCCTCGCGGGCGAGAGTTTCGAGGGCGAGGCGGTGTTCCTGCCGTTCCTGCGGCTCGGCGGCCTGCACCTCGGCAACGTGCCGGTGACCTATGCCGACATGCACGTCTTCGACATCTGGGGCCTGAAGGACAGCCCCGCGCTGGTCATCGGCATGGACCTCCTGGCCCAGTTCGACCAGGTCGCGCTGGACTTCGGCCGTTCGCAGGTGCGGTTCGACTTCGTCTAGTCGGGGTGATCCGCAGCGCTGGCAGGCGCCACGTGGGGTGGGAATCGCGCGCCAATGGGGTCGAACTTGGCCCGAGCCCGATCCAGCCGTCCGCGCAGGTCAGCCAGCGCGTCTCGGTGAAGGCTGGCGACGCTGTAGTTCTCGCCAGGGTCGGCAACCATGTCGAACAGGAGCGGGAGCCGATCGAGGGGAATGTCGTAGGTGCGATAGTACGACCGGGCCACTAGCTTCCAGCGCGCGGTGCGGACGGCGGCGACATGCGTGTTGTCGAACAGCAGAATCTCGTCGTGAGGCGAGCCCCTGCCCGTCATGAGCATCTCGGAGATGTCCTTCCCGTCCAGCTCGACGTGGAGCTGCGGCGCTCCGGTCCAGCTGAGGATGGTCGGGAGCAGGTCCAGGTTCGACGACAGGCCGGTGGCTACGAGTCCGGCCGGAATGCGGCCCGGCTGACGCGCGATGAAAGGCACACGGAAGCCACCGTCCCATGCCGAACCCCCTTTGCGGTCACGGAACGGCCCCGAGGAGCCCTCGAACCAGGGCCCATTGTCCGAGGTGAAGACCACCAGCGTGTCCTCATCGAGCCCCAGGGCCTTCAGCCGCTCAATTAGCCGGCCGACGTTGACGTCGATCTCTTCGACCACCTCGCCATAGGCGCCGGCAGGCGAGCCGGTCGTATCGTCCGGGTTGGGAACCAGGGGGATGTGAGGCGCCGTCAGCGCCAGCATGACGAAGAAGGGGCGGTCGCGATTGGCTTCGGCGAAGGCCAGTGTCCGCGCAAAGAACCCTTCCGTCAGCTTCGCGAACTCGACCTTGCCCTCGTCTCGCTCCACATGGTCGCCCTGCGCCTCGTAGAGCGATAGCGGCCGCATGTCGTGGCTGTACGGCAGGCCTTGGAAGACATCGAAGCCATAGCTGGTTGGCGGCCAGTGCGGGGCGACATGGCCCAGGTGCCACTTGCCGATCAGCGCAGTCGCGTAGTCGGGCTTGAGCGCTTGCGGGATCGTGACTTCCGAGAGCGGCAAGCCAGTCGTGTCCGCCGGTTGGATGACCTCGTGGGCGAGACCGGATCGAATGGCATAGCGGCCGGTCAGCAGGCCGGCGCGCGACGGGGTGCAAACGTTCGCCGAAGCATAGAAGTCGGTGAAGCGGACGCCCTCGGTCGCCATGCGGTCGAGATGCGGCGTCCGAATATGCTTGCCGCCGTCGCAACCGATATCGCCGTAGCCGAGGTCGTCGGCCAGGATGACGATGATGTTCGGCCTTCGCATCGGTCCCTCCCGTTTCGGCGAGCCTAGCGCGGATCAGCCGTGCCGCCAGCCGCCGGCGCCGGGATCGACGACGCGGCCCGCGGCCCGGACCTCCACGCCCTCACCTTCGCGCACCTCGCCGATCACGGTGAAGCCGGGGGGTTTCCGCACGCCCGAGGCCATGGTGCAGACCACCTCGTAGTCGTCGCCGCCGGTTCCCAGCCGCAGGAGGCTGGCGCCCACGTCGGCCTGCCGCTCGAGCCAGGTCGCCGCCGCGCCGGACAGCGGGAGGCGATCCAGGTCGATCAGCAGGCCCACACCGCTGGCCTCGGCGATGTGGCGGGCGTCGGCCACCAAGCCGTCCGAGACGTCGGCCGCCGCCGTGGCGTGCCGGCGAAGCGTCTCGCGCAGGTCTACCCGCGGCTCCGGCATCCGGTAGCGGTAGGCCAGGCGGCCGTCGGCATCCTCGATCTGCCCTTTCACCGCGGCCAGGCCCAGGGTCGCATCGCCGATCGTGCCGCTGACCAGCAGCTTGTCGCCCGGCCGTGCGCCGGCCCGGCGGACCATCCGCCCCGCCGGGACCCAGCCCATGGCGGTCAAGGTGCAGGTGAACGGGCCCGAGGTGCTCACGGTGTCGCCGCCCAGCAGATCGATGCCGAACGCCTCCAGGTCTGCGGCCAGGCCCATGGCGAACAGTTCGCGGTCGCGGCCGGCGAAGCCCTGCGGCCAGGCCACGGCGAGGAAGGCGGCAAAGGGCTCGGCTGCCTTGGCCGCGAGGTCCGACACGTTTACCCGCACCAGCTTCCGCGCCACCAGCTCCGGCGCCTCGCCCTCCGGGAAATGCACGCCCTCGACGATGGCGTCCTTGGTCACCACCAGGTCGAAGCCGGGCCGCTGGGGAATGACCGCCGCATCGTCACGAAGTTCGAACGCCCCCGGCGCGCCGCGGGTCAGCGGCCGGAAGAGCCGGTCGATCTCGCCGAACTCGTCCAGCCCCTTGGGTGGGGTCTCAGGCGCCGGCCCGGACATCCCGCGCCACGCCGTCCAGGGCGCCGTTCACGAACCCGGGCTCGGTGCCCTCGAAGAAGCTCTTGGCCACCTCGACATACTCGTCGATGGCGACCTCGGTGGGCACGTCCGGCCGGTTGGCGAGTTCGTACGTACCAGCGCGTAGGATGGCCCGGACGGTGGCGTCCAGACGCTCCAGCCGCCAGTTTTCTGCCAGACGCTTGGCGATCGCGGCGTCCACCCGCTTCTGCTCGGCCACGACGCCGCGCACCAGTTCGGCGAAGAACGCCTCGTCGGGCGAGGCCAGGGTGTCGCCCTCCCCCTCGACGCCTTCCAGAGCGCGGTCGAAGCGGTGGTCGGTGAACTCCCGGATCACGCTCTCGACGCCGATGGAGGAGACCTCCATCTGATAGAGGGCCTGGACGGCAGCGAGCCGCGCGACCGAGCGGGACGCATGGGCGCTCATCGATTGGCGCCCGACAGTTGGTGCTTCAGCTCGATCATGGTCAGGGCCGCGCGGGCCGCGCCGCCCCCCTTGTCGCCCTCGCTGACCCGCGCCCGCGCCCACGCCTGCTCGTCATCCTCGGTGGTCAGCACGCCGTTGCCGATGCAGAGCTTCTTGCTCACCGTCAGGTCCATGATCCCGCGGGCGCTCTCGTTCGAGACGATCTCGAAGTGGTAGGTCTCGCCCCGGATCACGCAGCCGAGGGCCACATAGCCGTCGTAGCGCTTGCCGGCGGGGCGGTGGCCGCCCTCCTCGGCAAAGGCGATGGCGCCGGGGATCTCCAGCGCGCCGGGCACCGTCACGATGTCGTATTCCGCCCCATAGGCGCTCAGCGCCTGGGTCGCGCCCTCCAGCAGGGCGTCGGCCAGGCCGTCGTAAAAGCGCGCCTCGACAATGAGGATGCGGATCGGCTCGTCGCTCATGGATGGTCCTTCGGGGTCTTGAGCGGAAGCCTTTAGGCCGTTTCGCGCCAGCGGGCGAGATACCGCGCCAGCATGTCGATCTCCAGGTTGACGCGGCTGCCGACCTGCAGGGTCCCCAGGGTCGTGACCTCCCAGGTGTGAGGGATCAGGTTCACGCCGAAGACGTCGTCCTCCACCTCGTTGACGGTCAGGGACACCCCCTCGACGGTGATCGACCCCTTCGGCGCGATGTAGCGGTGCAGCGGCCTTGGGACGCGGACCTTGACCCGGTGCGAGCCGCCGTCGCTCTCGATGGAGACCACCTCGCCGACGCCGTCCACGTGGCCCGAGACGATATGGCCGCCCAGCTCGTCGCCGACGCGGGCGGCGCGCTCCAGGTTGACGGGGCGGCCCTCCTGCCAGTCCGACAGGGTCGTCAACGACAGGGTCTCGCCCGAGACCTCCACCGCGAACCAGCCCTCGCCCTTCTCCACCACGGTCAGGCAGCAGCCGGCGTGGCTGATGGAGGCGCCGATATCGACGGTCGAGAGGTCGAACCGCGTCTCGATCTCGAACCGGCGGTCGCGGTTGGTGTCGCGGACGGCGCGTACGCGCCCCACGTCGGTGACGATGCCGGTGAACATTCAGCCCCTCGCGTAGCGTTCCCAGAGGTCGTCGCCCAGGGCGGTCACCTCCACGCGCCGGAAATGGGGCGCCTCGGCCAGTGCCGCAACCGCCAGGGCGCCGACGGCGGGCCGCCCCTCGCCACCGATGAGGATGGGGGCGCGGAACCACTCGATGGTGTCAACCAGACCGCAGCGCAGGAAACTGCCCGCCACCTGGCCGCCGCCCTCGACGAAGAGGTCGGACAATCCCTCGGCGGCTAGGGCCTGAACCACGGTCTTGAGCTCGGGCCGGTCTTCCCCCACGGCGCGCACGGTCAGGACCTTCACCCCGGCGGCCAGGAGCGCCGGGTTCGGATCTTCGGTGGCGATAACGTAGGTCGGCACATCGCGCGCGGTCCTCACCAGCTTGCAGTCGGGCGTCAGCCGCTGGCGGCTGTCCAGCACCACGCGCGCGGGCTGTCGGCCGTTGTAGCCTGGGAGACGGACGGTGAGTTCGGGATCGTCGGCCAGGGCGGTCTCGATGCCGACCAGCACGGCGTCATGCGCCGCCCGCAGGCGATGCACCTGCTCGCGGCTCTGCGCACCGGTGATCCAGCGGCTCTCGCCGGCCGCCGTAGCGATGCGACCGTCCAGGGACGTGGCGAGCTTGAGGGTGACGCTCATCGGCGGTTCTTACGGGCCGGGGAGGCCTCGCGTCCACTCAGTCGAGACGCCAAGATTGGGCCACGGCTCCAGCAGACCTCGCCCCGGCTGAGTCACATCTGGGGACGAAACAGTTTCGTTCAAGAATTGGCAGACGGGCTTTTATGCGCAGGTTGTGACGCCCTCAATGTTCGCGGAGGGATGGAATGCGGGTGCTGCTGTCTACCTTTGGATCGCGGGGGGATGTCGAGCCTATGGCCGCCCTCGCAGCTCAGCTTCGGGCGATGGGCGCCGAGCCGATCGTCTGCGCCCCGCCGGATCCCGAGTTCGCAGAGCTGGTCTCCCGGGCCGGTGGAACCCTCGCGCCGGCCTACACCCCAGTTCGGCAGTTCGTGGCGGACGCGTTGACCAATCGCCCGCCCATGACCCTGCCCGAACGCGCCGCCCTGGTGCTGAAGGCGCAGCACGAGGCCATCTCAGCCGCGGCGGAGGGGTGCGATGCGGTCCTCGCCGCAGGGCTTTTCCCCTCGACGGCGGCCGCGAGGTGCGTCGCGGAGGCGCGGGGCCTCCCTTACGTCTACGCAACCTATTGCCCGATCTACCTGCCGTCCGAGCACCATCGGCCCTCCGCCTATCCGGGACATCCGGTCCCCGCAGAGGAGACCGACAACCGCGTCCTGTGGGACCGTGACGTGGAGACCATGGCGGCCGTGTTCGGCGAGGCCTGGAACGAGCTTCGCGCCTCCATCGGCCTGCCCGCGGCGCAGAATGTGCGCGACGAGGTCTTCACCGCCAGTCCTTGGCTCGCGTCCGACCCGGCGCTGAGCCCCTGGCGTTCGACGCAACTCCGCGACGTCTTGCAGACGGGCGCGTGGATCCTGCCGGATGATCGGCCGCTGCCGGCGGACCTGGAAACGTTCCTGACGGCCGGCGCCCCGCCCGTCTATGTGGGCTTCGGAAGCATTCCGCTGGAGGCGCTCAAGGAAGCCAGCCGCATCGCTATCCGGGCCGCCCGCGCACAGGGGCGGCGCGTGTTGCTCTCGCATGGCTGGGCCGGCCTCGCGCTCGAAGACCAGGGTGGCGATTGCTTCGCGGTTGGGGAGGTCAACCAGCAGGCGCTGTTTCCCCGCGTGGCCGCTGTCGTCCATCACGGCGGCGCCGGGACCACAACCACGGCCGCTCGGGCCGGCGCACCGCAGGTGATCGTGCCGCAGATCGGAGATCAGCCCTACTGGGCCGGGCGGGTCGCCGCCCTCGGCGTCGGCGCCGCCCACGATGGGCCCGCCCCCACGGCCGAGTCATTCATGGCGGCGCTGGGCATAGCCCTCGGCGATGACGTGCGTCGCCGCGCCACGGCTGTTGCGCGGGAGGTTCGGACGGACGGCGCGGCTGTGGCGGCGCGGAAGCTGCTCGAGCTCTTCGGGTGACCGAGGTCGCCCGTTAGCGCTCGTCGGCGGCGGCTTCGCTCAGGCCTTCCTCGCCGAGGAAGCGGGCGAAGTCGTCGGTTTCCTTGAAGTCGCGGTAGACCGAGGCGTAGCGGACGTAGGCCACGTCATCGAGCTGCTTCAGGTGCTTCATGATCAGCTCGCCGATCGTGGAGGACGGCAGTTCGGTCTCGCCCATGCTCTCGAGCTGGCGGGTGATGGTGGAGATCATCCGCTCGACCCGCTCGGGCTCCACGGGACGCTTGCGCAGGGCCACCGAGAGCGACCGGGCCAGCTTGTCGCGATCGAACGGCGCGCGCCGGCCCGATCGCTTGAGGATGGTCAGCTCACGCAGCTGAACCCGCTCGAAGGTCGTGAAGCGGCCCTCGCACGCCGGGCACAACCGGCGACGACGGATGGCCGCACCGTCTTCCGACGGTCGGCTGTCCTTTACCTGGGTTTCGTCGTGGCCGCAGAACGGGCAGCGCATATCTAGCCCCCTTCCCGGCCACTTAACGCTATTAGGCGTATATGGGGAAGCGTTTGGTCAGGGCTACCACCTCGCCGCGCACCTTCTGTTCCACGGCGGTGGAGTCCTCGCCCGTTGACACGGCGTCCAGGACTTCGCCGATCCACGTGCCCACCTGACGGAACTCGGCGGGGCCGAAGCCCCGGGTCGTGCCGGCCGGCGTGCCGACGCGCAGGCCGGAGGTCTGCATCGGCGGCAGCGGGTCGCCGGGGATGGAGTTCTTGTTGGTGGTGATGCCGGCGCGCTCCAGGGCGATCTCGGCCTGCGCTCCCGAGACGTTCTTGGGCGTCAGGTCCACAAGCATCAGGTGGCTGTCGGTGCCGTTCGACACGATCTTGAAGCCCACGCTCTGCAGGCTGTCGGCCAACGCCCGGGCGTTCTCGATCACCTGCTTGGCATAGGTCTTGAACTCGGGCCGGAGGGCCTCGCCGAACGCTACGGCCTTGGCCGCGATCACGTGCATCAGCGGGCCGCCCTGGAGGCCCGGGAACACCGCGCTGTTGATCTTGCCGGCCAGCTTCTTGTCGTTGGTCAGGATCAGGCCGCCGCGCGGGCCGCGCAGGGTCTTGTGCGTGGTGGTCGTCACGATGTGGGCATGCGGGAACGGATTCGGATACTCGCCTGCCACGATCAGGCCGGCGTAGTGGGCCACGTCGCACATGAGCACCGCGCCCACCTCGTCGGCGATCTCACGGAACTTCGCGAAGTCGATGTGTCGCGAATAGGCCGAGCCGCCGGCGATGATCACCTTGGGCTGGTTGGCGCGCGCCACCTCGGCCGCCTCGTCGTAGTCGATCAGGTGGTCCTGGGCGCGCACCCCATAGGCCACGGGGCTGAACCACTTGCCCGACTGGTTGACGCTCTTGCCGTGCGTCAGGTGGCCGCCGTGGTCCAGGTTCATGCCCATGAAGGTGTCGCCCGGCTTCATGGTGACCATGAACACAGCCTGGTTCGCCTGGCTGCCCGAGTGCGGCTGCACGTTGGCGTAATCGCAGCCGAAGAGCTCCTTGGCCCGCTCGATGGCCAGGGTCTCGGCCTCGTCCACCACCTCGCAGCCGCCGTAGTAGCGCTTGCCGGGGTAGCCCTCGGCGTACTTGTTGGTCAGGACCGAGCCCTGGGCCTCCAGCACCGCCTTCGAGACGATGTTTTCGGAGGCGATCAACTCGATCTGTTCCTGCTGGCGCTTCAGCTCCCCGTCCAGGATCGCGGCGATCGCCGGATCGGCCTTGGCGACGCCGGCCTGAAAGAAGTCGTCTTTGGAGAGCTGGGTTTGCACATGCAGGTTCAAGGGCAAGACCTTTCGTGGGCACGCGCTGATCCCGAGGGCGCGCGAGTCTGGCGGCGGCGAAGGCGCCTCCTTTACTCCCGAACGCACGCCCCTCCAACCGGGCCGCTATCCAGTAATTCTGGGAACCGTTCGCAATTCCCACGCGTTCACCGGCAAAGGCCGGAACGCGTCACGCCGCGTCCACGGCCGTTCCAGCGTGTCGAGAAGAGGTGGTCATGAGCGTAGGACCCGATTCCGAGGGACCCTCGGGCGAAGAACTGATGCGCCTGGGCGCAGGGATCGTCTCGGCCTACGTCAGCCGCAACGCCGTCACCGCCGACGCCGTGCCGGACATCATCCGCACGGTCCACCAAGCCTTGACCCAGCTCACCGGCGCCGCGCCGCCGGCGCAGCCGGAGGAGCGTCCCAAGCCGGCCGTGTCGATCGGCCGCTCGGTGCAGCACGACTACATCGTCTGCCTCGAGGACGGGAAGCGGCTGAAGATGCTGAAGCGCTACCTGCGGTCGCGCTACAACATGAGCCCGGACGACTATCGCCGTCGGTGGGGCCTGGCGCCCGATTACCCGATGGTGGCGCCGGCTTACGCCGCCCGGCGCTCGGACTTCGCCAAGCAGATCGGCCTGGGCCGCGGCGTGCGGCGGCGGAAGTAGGCCGGCCTGAGAGCGCCCCTGCAGGGCAAGGGCGCTCGGGACCGGTCCAGATGTCGGGCTGTTGAACGACCGGCCCTGATCGCGAGTAGGCGCTGATTTGCGCACGCTGGCGTTGTGCCAAGGCGCCGCAGCGCGGTTTGTCGCACCGCGCCCGCCGACCTGAGCCGCCTCAGGCGGCGTAGCCGCCGATGCGCTTGACGTTGCAGCGGGCCCAGAGGGCGTCGAGGGCCTCGGTGAGGTCGTCCATCATGCCGTCGGT
>NZ_MHXN01000032.1 GCF_001824475.1 Phenylobacterium sp. RIFCSPHIGHO2_01_FULL_69_31
GCGCCGCATCGACAGGCCGAACACATGGCCGCACCGACCAGCTCTGCAACAGCTCAAGAACACCCTTGCCGACGGAGAGCCGTCCACACAGGGTGGAAAGCGGACGTTCACACTCAAGCTGTACTGTTCCGAGGCCTCTGTGGCCCAGTTTCCCTGCGGCCTATCGGGACTTCGCGACCTGTCGCGATCACGATGGCTTTGGGCCTTTGCATCGGCCTCGCTTCCGCAGGATCGCTCTATCTCTGGCCGAGGCCAGATGGAGTGCCGGCGACTGTCTGGGCAGGCATCACTCCCCTTGAAGGGCTTACCTGGAATTGGTGCGAAGGCACTCAGTCTGGGGCGATCAACTGGCGCGCCGACCGAGAACTAGGCTTGAGCCTCTGGCTCGTTCCGGATCGCGCTTGCCACAACGCTCGCGGCGGAGCCGGTCGAGTGATGTCTTGGCATGGCGATGGGCGCTTGAGGTTTCCATTTCACCCGTCCGAGCCGCGGCGCGGCGGTGGCAACGCATGTCCTTTCGAAATCGCACCTGCCGAGCGAGCCAGCATGACAGCGGCGCTCGATGAGGCGATCGCCAGACGTCGGACAGCAATAGGCTTCGGCTTCTCACCGAAGCGCGGACAAGCATCGCCAAACTTGGGTCGCTGCGTACAGAACATGGCGGCGGTGGCTGCGTATCCACTGACGACTGATGGCGCGCGTGGCGCGCCGGTTATCGCGATGGTCCGCCAAGCAGATCCTGCGAACGTCGCATATGGTCGCGATCTGCCCGCGCCTCTGCCGGAGAGATACCGTTGCGCGCCTGCCAGTAAGCAGACCCAGCGGTCGCATGAGAGGGGGGATGCGGCCAATTGGGCTCTCGATGCCTCAATCGGTCGGAAGGAGAATGGTCGGGGGACCCCAGTCGGCCGCCTGCTTTAGGTAAAGTTTATAGCTGCCGCCCGGGCGAGTGAACCGCCGGGCGGGACACGTCGGCCCGTGGCCTTCACCGTCGACCACGCGGTAGGTGATGACGTTGCCGTTTTCTGCGCGGCCTTTCAGCACCTCAATGACTTGGCCGGTGGCGACGCCAACCCTCAAGGACGGTGTGTTGGGGACGGCCAAATAGTCCTCGGTCAAGGCCCGCACCCTGACCACGACGTCGGCTTGATTGAAAGCTCGCGCCTCTGCCCGAGGCGTCACAATCTCCAAGCAAGCAGACGCGGGTGTCGCTGACAGAGCGGCGAAGATCGATATCGGAGCAACGAATGCGCGCATATCCGACACTACGCGCTGCGAGGTTGAAGGTCCGCTAAGGGTCGAACCCGGTCCATAGCGTCGCGCCGAAAAAAGACTCTCGCGACCTAGCCCGCGAATGTCCGGTTGCTGGCCGGAAGCGAAGGACCGCTAGTGGCGCCGAAGAGACCTTGTTGTCTGGCGGTGGCTAGCTGGTCTTCTTGGGCGCCTTGGCCGGCTTTGGCTTAGGGGTGGGTAGTTCGGCCGCCGTCGCGCGCACGAGATCACTGAGCCAGTCCTGACCCTCCCAGCGTTCCGCATCGATCAGCAGGTGGGGCTTGGCGCCGGGGTAGGGTGGGACCTCTTCGGCGTCCGCGGCCAAGACGCGACCGGACGGGGTCGGTTTGATGAAGAGCTGCCCGTCGCCGATGATCGCGACCATCTTGCCGTCACAGTAGACACCGTACTCCCCGAACATCGGCCTGGCGGAAACGGCCCCTGCCTTCGACATCTGATCGACGATGTAGTCCACTGTCTTGCGGTCGGTCGCCATGGCTTATTGTGCTCCGTGGATGGCCGGTTGACGAGGCTCGAACGGCGCCCCCTTCGCCCACCACAGCGACCGAATAGCGTGAATTGAAAGGACGGCGACATGGCTTTGCTCGACCAGCTCAAGGCTGACCAACTCTCGGCCCGCAAGTCGAACGACCGTCTGAAGGCTGACCTGCTCACCACGCTGATCGGCGAAGCGACGCAGATCACGACCGAGGAGTTCAAGCGCGGCATAACGGACGTCACGGACGAAAAGGTCGCCGCAACCGTCGCGAAGTTCCTGAAGAACACGAAACTGACGCTGGAGAACCTTGGCAGCGAGCGCGCGCGCCTGGTGGACGCCGGTGGCGATGCGTCGAAAGTCGACGCGCGCACCAAGGCGGCTGAAACCGAACTGGCGATCCTGTCCTCGTATAGCCCGAAGCAGATGACGGACGCGGAACTGCGCGAGGCCATCAACGATTTCCGGGCCAAGAACCCCGACGCCAACGTCGGGAGCATCATGGCCCACCTGAAGACGAGCTTCGGCGGCCGGTATGACGGCAAGGCGGCCAGCGCGTTGGCCAGGAGTTGAAGGAGGGGGCCCCTCCTTCAGGAGCTAAGCTCTCCCAACCTCCGCTGTGGCTCGGAACGGACGCCTCAGGGATCGGAAGCGCAATGTCTGCTTCTCGCGCTGGTCCCGATGTCTCCTCATCGCGCCGGGCGGTCATTCAGACGGGCGATCCGCTTCGGGCCAGAGAGCGGATATCGCGAAGCGCCGATGTGGGTGGAAAGCGGACGTTACAGCGTCAACAGAACTTCGCTGCCGGTCGCCTCCGGTCAATCCAATTTGAGATGCCAATTGCCGACGTGGTCGATGGAGAACCGATCACGATCATGAACTCTTGCCTGATCGATGACTCGAATGGGCTCAGGAAATAGCCAATGAGGCCATCTGGGCTGAAACGTATCTGCCATGATGGGAGCCAAGGACGCTGCCCAACATCGATGGTCGTTGCCCTGCTCGTCCAGCAAGGACGTGGAAACGACGCCCACAAGGCGCCCCCTATCATTAAAGACCGGGCCACCGCTCATACCGCCCCGGACATCCGCGACAAACTCAAAGCACGGAAATGGCAGAAGCAACCGATCGCGACCTTCGGGATAAATCGCCGTAACCTGACCGGCTGACGATCTCATCGTCCCGTGGATCGTGATGACGTTGTCGCCTGCCGGCAAGAAGGCACCCTCGTTGTCGGCGGAATATCCAACGACCAAGAGTCCGTCGCCTAGGGACGGGAACCGCATCGAGATGTCGCAAGTGTGGACATGGATCGGAGACGTCTGGGTGCCGCAGAGCGCGAGTGTCAAGATCGCAACGTCTGTCGATGATTCAGCCAAGACTTGTTGAACTTTCCAAAGCTGCAATTGGCCCTTCCTGAACCCTGCAAGATAGCATCGCTCCGTCAACATCGCTGGACGGAACCGTTGGGCATATTCTTGAAAAACGTGTGACGCGCCGATAGCGATGCCTTCGCCGACCATGACGGCAGACCCCAGAACATGGGCGACGCCGTTGTCGAAGCCATGCACCGTAAGCACTCGGCCATCAAAGGCTTCGATTGCCTCTTCCAAGGTGTCTATCCGGCCAGGTCGGGCTGCAATCGCGCCGTGCGCCACGAGGATTTGAAAGCCTTCTGCCCAATCCTCGAAGGGGGGTAGGACCGCTGCCTGGATCGATCCGTCTGGGGGCATTAGGTGGTCCTGAAATCTATTGATCGGGACGCTGTGGCGCTCATGGAGAGCAGACATACAGAATGGCCGAGATGGGTCGGTTGCTGCCGTTGGCATTTGGCCAGGATGCGGACATTCACGCTATGTCGCTTTCGAGATGGCTAGCAGGTTCGGGGTTCCACCCGTGGTCGGCGTACGCCCGCCGGTTGATCCAGCGGCCGTTGCCGTGTGCAATTCGATAGACGGAGGGCAGAAGTCGTGGGGCGGAGTTGCGTGATCGTCCTGAATGGCGTCGGGAGCGTCGGCAAGAGCTCAACCGCGCGGGCGCTCCAGGCGATCGCCGCCCGGCCGCTTCTTCACGTCGCGATGGACGCGTTCATCCAGATGATGCCGATGAAGCTGGTGGGTCACGCGGACGGTCTGGTTTTCGAGACGGGCGAGGCGGACGGCGGCCCCTCGGTCGAGATCCGGACGGGGCCGGTCCTGGAGCGGGCGCTGGCCGGCATGCGCCATGCCGTGGCCGCGCTGGCCGATCAGGGCAACGACCTGATCGTCGACGAGGTGATGCTGGGCGACGAGCATCTGGAGTATCGCGCGCTTCTTGCCCGGCACGACCTGCGGTTCGTGGGCCTCTTCGCGCCGCTGGACGTGCTGGAGGCGCGCGAGCGACGGCGCGGGGATCGGGAATTGGGACTTTCGCGCTGGCAGTACGGGCGCGTTCACAACGGTGTCGACTACGACCTGACGCTCGACACGACGCACGCGAGCCCGGCCGAAAACGCAGCGCGCATCTGCGAGGCGTTCGGCCTGGAGGTGACCTCCTAGCCGCGCCCGACGCGTCTACTTCAGTTGCCGATCGCCGACACCTCTGCGGACAAGCTCCGCGCACGTGGGCTGGCTCGGCGAGATTATCCGGAGGGCGCCGTCGGCCTGCTTGCCGACAATGAAGCACCAGAACGTGCGCTTCTGCTGATCGACGATACCTGCATCCGCCCGTAGGTCCGGGGAGATGGACGTCCCCACCGACTGGATCTGGCCCTGAACGATCGGCTTGGGCTCACCCGCGGCAATGATGTGTCGGCCCGGCGCTGCCCGCACGTTCACAGCCATCAGGTGATCCATCGGGGGAAAGGCCTGGCCATCAACCACCACCTGCAATGGCGCGCCGGCGCCATTGACGACATAAACGAATTCGTCCGCCGCTCGCGCTTGCGCTGCCCAGCAGGCAACGGCCACGGACATCGTCGCAGCAACACCTCTCACGCGCGCCCCACTTCACTCACCGTTGATGAACAGTGAAGGTTGAGCCGACCTTGGCAAGCTCGTTTCGGCTTGCCCTCTCCGTACGCGCCGGGAAGCCTCAGTATCGTCGGCGCCTAGGCCGCGGGCGTGCCTTCGGGTTTGTAGCTGGGCTGGTCGATGGCGATCTGGTTGCGGGCGATGGCGGCCAGGGCGGTGAGCAGGCCGGGGGTTTCGACGGTGAGCTCGCCCGCGCGGATGCGGGCGCAGAGCTCGCTGTTCAGTTCGGCGAAGGTTCCGTCGTGGCCCAGGACGGCCGCCATGCCGGCGACGGCGGAGGCCTCGGCGGCGGGGCCTTGCATAAGTTCGCGGGCGATGGTGGCCATGGCGTTGGCGGCGACCCGGGCCAGGAAGGCGTTGCGGGGGTCGAGCGTGGGGCGGATCTCGTCGATCCAGAGGCGGACGGACTCGGCGAGTTCGTCGGTGCGCGGGTGGGTGATCACAGGCCTTCCTCCAGCAAGACGACCAGGTCGGCCTCGGTCTCGGACACGCGCCGGCCGATCATGGGCCGTTCGACCGACTTGGTGATGCCGTCGCGCCAGCTCAGATACATGGTCAGGCACATGACGCCCCAGCGCAGGGAGCCCAGCATCTGCCAGAACCGCACGCGGGAGAGCTCGATGCGCCGCCCGCCGGCCGAGGCGTAGCCGGCCAGGAGGTCCTCGTACTCGCCGAAGCCGCCCACGGGCCGGTCCGGCCGGCCGAAGCGCCAGGAGTTGGTGCAGATCCAGCCCATGTCCTCGGCCGGGTCGCCGATGTGGGCCAACTCCCAGTCGAGGATGGCCGCAACCCCGGCCTGGGGGTCGAACATGATGTTCCCGTTGCGGAAGTCGCCGTGCAGCAGCACCGGCTCCACCGGCGCGGGCACGTGCTTGCGCAGGTACTGGAACGCCAGCTCCAGGATCGGCCGCTCGGCCCGGGTGGCGCGATAGACCTCCTCGTAGCGGTCGAGCTCGGCGGTCCCGTCCACGGCCTTGAGGTTCAGGCCGGGGGGCGGCGGCGTGCGGTGGATGGCCACCAGGGACTCGCCGCACTGGCGCGCGAGACCCGGGCGGACGGCGTCGAAGCGCGGATCGGAGACGATCTTCTTGCCCAGGGTCTCGCCGTCGACGCGGACCATGACATAGGCCTCGCCCAGGCCGTCGGCCTCGTCGCAGACATGGCGCACCTGGGGCACGCGGGCGCCGTTGGCGCCGGTGGCCTGGATCAGCTTGGCCTCGGTGGCGAGGCTGACCGAGCGGGCGGTCTCCTCGTCGAACGGGGCGCTACGGCGGCGCAGGATCAGCCGCTCGGCCCCGCCCGGCGCCTCGAAGGCGAAGGCCCAGGTTTCCATGCTGGCGCCGCCGGAAAGCCGGCCGGCCTCGGTCAGTTTCGCACCCTCCCCGCCCAGTCTTCGGGCGAGCTTTTCAAGCGCTGCGCGAACATCCAATTCCATGACCTGACGGAACCTTGGTCTAATCCTGCGCCATGATCTGGCGGGCGATCGGACGGCTTGTAAACGGCTCTCCCGACGTCAATCCCGCCCAAGAACGCGTTGGGAGAAAACGGCCATGAACTTCGACCTGCCCCAGGACCTCGTGGACTATCTGGCGGAGCTGGACCGCTTCATCGAGGAGGTCATCGCGCCGCTGCAGGCCCAGGACGACAACGAGCGGTTCTTCGACCACCGGCGCGAGCACGCCCGGACCGACTGGGACAACCAGGGCCTGCCGCGCAAGGAGTGGGAGGAGCTGCTGGCCAAGGCCCGCAAGCTGGCCGACGAGGCGGGGCACCTGCGCTATGCCTGGCCGCCGGAGATGGGCGGCAAGGGCGGCAGCCAGCTGGCCATGGCGGTGATCCGCGAGCACCTGGCGGCCAAGGGGCTGGGCCTCTTCAACGACCTGCAGACCGAGCACTCGATCGTCGGCAACAACCCCTTCATCCTGATGTTCAAGGAGTTCGCCACCAACGCCCAGTACGAGCGCGACGCCGACAAGCTCTTGAACGGCGGCATGCGCACGGGCTTTGGCCTGACCGAGCCCAACCACGGCTCGGACGCCACCTTCATGGAGACCCGGGCCGTGCGCGAGGACCGCGACGGCAAGCCGGGCTGGCGGATCGACGGCGAAAAGATGTGGACCACGGGCATGCACGTGGCCACCCACGTGATGGTCTTCGCCAGAACGTCCGGAAAAGATGGAGATGCCACAGGCATCACCTGCTTCATCGTGCCCGCCGACACCCCCGGGGTGAAGGTCGAGGAGTACATGTGGACCTTCAACATGCCCACGGACCACCCGCGGGTCAGCTTCACCAACGTCTGGGTGCCCGAGGACAGCTACTGGGGGCAGATCGACCGGGGCCTGGGGCTGGGCCAGAGCTTCGTGCACCAGAACCGGATCCGGCAGGCGGCCTCCAGCCTGGGGGCGGCGCAGTACTGCATCGACGAGAGCGTGAAATACGCCCGGACCCGCAAGCCCTTCGGCAAGGCGCTGGCCGAGAACCAGGCGATCCAGTGGCCGCTGGTGGAGCTGCAGACCCAGTGCGAGATGCTGCGGCTGCTGATCCGCAAGACCGCCTGGGAAATGGACCGCATGGACCACAAGGAGATCGAGCGGACGATCTCGGACAAGGTCTCCATGTGCAACTACTGGGGCAACCGCCTGGTCTGCGAGGCGGCGGACCGGGCGATGCAGATCCACGGCGGCATGGGCTATTCGCGGCACAAGCCCTTCGAGCACATCTATCGCCACCACCGCCGCTACCGGATCACCGAGGGCTCGGAGGAGATCCAGATGCGCAAGGTGGCCGCCTATTTGTTCGGCTATCTCGGGCCCAAGCGCCGGCTGTTCAACGACCAGGAGGCGGCCCAGGGCGGAGAGTACGTCCAGCCGGTCCCCGCGCACCACAACGCGTCGCGCTGAGGTGAACCGGGACCACCGCCTGGCGGTCTACGGGTCGCTGGCGCCCGGCCAGGCGAACCACCACCAGCTCGCGGGCCTGGGCGGCGGCTGGCAGCCGGGCGTCGTGCGCGGCTGGCTGGTGGACTCCGGGTGGGGCGCGGCGGCGGGCTATCCGGGCCTTCGCCCCGACCCCATGGGCCCGGAGGTGATGGTGCAGCTCTTCACCTCCGAGGACCTGCCCGACCACTGGGACCGGCTGGACGCCTTCGAGGGCGAGGAATACGAGCGGGTCCCGGTGGACGTGGACCTGGGAACCTATCGCGTCCAGGCGCACATCTACGCCCTGAGGCCGGAGCCCTAGGCGGCGGCTTCCTGGGCGCCGTAGCGCTCGTCGAACACGGCCGGCAGGCGGTCGGCCAGGCCCAGGAGCGGGCCCGAGGACAGCAGCAGCACGACCTCGTCGCCCGACAGGCGGTCCAGCGCGGCGATGGCGGCCTCGGCCGTCTCGACGCCCTCCACGGGCACGCCGGCGGCGGCGACCCGGGCCAGGATCTCCGCGAAGCTGGACTGGCTGTGGCTGGCCTCGCCGTGGTGCGGGGGCGGCGCGATCAGCGCCCGGGCCACGCCCTCGAACACCGTGTCGTACCAGGGCAGCGCCTCGCGGTTGCGCCAGGAGAAGGTGTGCGGCTCGAACACCACGGTCAGCGGCCGGTGCGGGTAGTGCAGCAGCATGGCCTCGATGGCCGAGCGGGCCTTTTCGTACGACGAGCCGAAGCCCTCGATGACCGGCACGGCCGAACGCCGGGTCAGGCGGTCCAAGCGGCGGCGGATCCCCTTGAAGCTGGCGACGGCGCGGGCGAGCTGCGCCTCGCTCACCAGGCCGCGCTCCAGCAGATAGGCGCCCACGCCGACGATGTTCTCGACATTGTGCTCGCCCAGCAGGGTCGTGGTCAGCTTCACGCGCCGGCCGCCGGGTCCGACAAGGTCGAAGGACGAGGTCTCGCCGAAGGTCACGGCCTCTGGATACCAGCCGTCGCAGGGAACGGTGTCGTACCAGACGATGCGGGCGGCCGCCTCGCCGGCGATGGCGCGGATGGCCGGGTGCTCGCGGGCGACCAGCAGCCCCTCGCCCGGCAGCAGGCGCAGCAGTTCCACGAACGGCTTCACGTAGTCGTCGAAGGTCGGGAAGACGTTCACGTGGTCGTGGATCAGCGAGGTCAGGAGGACGTCGCGGGGGTGGTAGAGCACGAACTTGGAGCGCCGGTCGGTCGGGCCGACGATGTACTCGTCCCCCTCCAGGATCACCTCGGGCGCCGCGCCCCAATGGCCGGTGTCGGGGAGCGAGGGCGAGATGGCGCCGACCATCCAGCCGGCGTCGACGCCGCTCTCGCGCAGGACATGGGCCAGGAGCGCCGTGCAGGTGGACTTGCCGAAGGAGCCGGCGACCACGGTGTTGCGGCGCAGGGCCGTCGCCTCGCCCACCAGTTCGGGGAAGGTCGTGACGCGCACGCCGCGCCGGCGCGCCTCCTGCACCTCGACGTTCGATTCGCCGCCCAGCTTGGCGCTGGCGCCCAGGACCAGCAGGTCGAGCCCCTCGGACAGATTCGCCGAATCGAATCGCCACGTCACCGGGAAGCCCAGGCCCTCGACGTAGGTCGACATCGGCGGGAAGACGTCCTCGTCCGATCCCGTGATCGAATGCCCCGCCTCGCGCATCATCAGCGCCGCCGCGGCCATGCCCGCGCCCGCGATGCCGGTGAAATGGATGCGCATCCGCCCCTCTTCTCAAAGACTTAAGTCAGGTGATCGACCGATCCGCCGCGTTCGTCCAGCCCCGCGCGACAATCCAACGCTTGGCCGTGGGGCGAGCAAGCTTGGCCTTGGGCTTAAGGGAAGGTTCCAGCGGCCGGCGGCGGTTAACTCGCCCTTAACCACAGCGGCAGAGTTTGACGTCGTCTTCTTTGAAGACACCCCACCATCACCGAAACTGATTTCAGCCCGGCGTCCGCGCCGGGCTCTTTTTTTCGCGCGAGTAGCGGTCGCCGAGGCGGGGGAGGATTGCGGCGCTGTGACAAGCCGTCTGGCGGCTTGCGCAACCCATCGGGTCGCAGTATACGCCCGCCCTCTCGACGTGATCCCCGATAGCTCAGCTGGTAGAGCAGTCGGCTGTTAACCGACTTGTCGCAGGTTCGAGTCCTGCTCGGGGAGCCACTTCGAAGCCTTCCGGACATCGCGAAGATATCCTGGCGCGTCGCCTCGCCGCATCTGGCAGCGCTTTGGCGCGTTCCCATATCCGACGCGTCCACCCCTTTCCCCCCGGCGGCATGACCGATCTTGCGCAACACCTGGCCGCCCTGGGCCCGTTCGCCATCGCCCTGGGCGCCGCGGTGGAGGGACAGACGGCCGTGATCGCCGGCGGCGTGATGGCGCGCCAGGAGATCCTGTCGCCGGCCGTGGTGGTGCTGGCCGCGGCGCTGGGCTCCGGGATCGTGGACTATCTGCTATTCGTGCTGGGCCGCAGCTTCCGGCACACACGATGGGTCAAGCGGGCGGCGGCCAAGCCCGCGTTCGACAAGGCCCTGGTGCTGATCGAGCGCTATCCGACCGGCTTCATCCTCAGTTTCCGCTTCATCTATGGCCTGCGCGCCGCGGGGCCGCTGGCGGTCGGGGTGTCGAGCGTATCGACGCGCAAGTTCGCGATCCTGAACGCCATCGCCGCCGGGCTGTGGGCCGGCGTGTTCGTGGCCCTGGGCTATGCGTTCGGGCCAGCGGTGATGGCGCTGCTGCACGGGATGTTCGCCCACGCCGCCCCGATCGCCGCCGCGGTTGCCGCGGTCGTGGTCATCGGCGGCCTCGCCTATTGGCGCTGGCGCATCTGGACGGACCAGGAGCGCCTCCAGCCCTGACGGTCGGCGGCGGCGGTGCTAGCCTACCGCCATGGCCATCCGCATCCTCCTGCAGACCACCATCGAGACGCAGCCGGACAACTGGCATATCGGCCGGTTCTCACGCCTGCGCGAGCACCTGGCGAGCCTGCCGGACACCGAGGTCGTGGCTCGGGACCGGGCCGCGCCGCCCGGACAGACCGATCCGGTCCTGGGCGGGCTGGACCGCTCGGACTTCAGCCAGCTGTGGCTGTTCGCCGTGGACGAAGGGGACGGCCTGAACGCCGAGGAATGCGCCGCGATCGGCAGGTTCCGGAAGGCGGGCCGCGGGCTGATGGTGACGCGTGATCACATGGACCTGGGCGTCTCGGTCTGCACCCTGGGCGGGGTGGGCAAGGCCCACTACTTCCACTCGAAGAACCCCGACCCCGACGACAGCCGCAACTGCCGCGACGATCCCTACACCACCAACATCGACTGGCCGAACTACCACTCCGGCGCGAACGGCGATTTCCAGGATGTCGAGGTCTTGGCGCCGGCCCATCCGCTGTTCGACGGCGTTCGCCACCTGCCCGCCCATCCGCACGAGGGCGCGGTCGGCGCGCCGACCGACGATCTCTCGGCCCGGGTCGTGGCGCGGGGCCTGAGCCGGGCCACTCGCCGCCCATTCAACATCGCCGTGGCGTTCGAGGCGGGTCCCGACGGCGGCCGGGCGCTGGCGCAGAGCACCTTCCACCACTACTGCGACTACAACCTGGACCCGCGCGACGGCTGCCCCAGCTTCGTGGACGAGGCGCCGGGCGACGGCATGATTCGCGATCCCAGCGCCTTGCCCGAGACCCTGCGCTACTTCACGAACCTGGCGCGGTGGCTGGGGTAGCTACCAGGCGCCCACGTTCGGCATCGAGGCCCAGGGCTCGGCCGGCGGCAGCGCGGCCCCGGTCTGGAGCAGCTCGATCGAGATGTTGTCCGGCGAGCGGATGAAGGCCATGCGCCCGTCGCGCGGCGGCCGGTTGATCACCACCCCGCCGTCCTTCAGGCGCTGGCAGGCGGCGTAGATGTCGTCGACGGCATAGGCCAGGTGCCCGAAGTTGCGGCCGCCCTGGTAGGCCTCCGGATCCCAGTTGTAGGTGAGTTCAACCGTCGGGGCCTTGCTTTCGCGGGCCGCCGCCTCGTCGCCGGGGGCGCACAGGAAGACCAGGGTGAAGCGCCCAGCCTCGTTCTCCACGCGGGAGACTTCCTTAAGCCCGAGCTTGTCACAGTAGAAGTCCAGCGAAGCGTCGAGATCGGTCACGCGGACCATGGTGTGCAGGTATTTCACCGTCGATTCGTCCTCAGTTCGGGCGGCTACTGGCGCCGCTTCGTCGTACGTTGTAAAATCTTATGAATGGACTCGCGCTAAGCGCGACTGTCAGGTCAATTGCAATCTCGGCTCGCTGCGTCAGATTACACCCGCCATCGTTCGTGACCGCAATTTCATTTGCGCTGACATAACGGCGGCATCACAAGCACGGCAGGCCGCGCAAAGTCGGCGATCGTGTGTGACTGGGCGTACCGCGCACGCAGCTGAGATCGGGGATACAGCTTTATGCGTTTGAAGCCACAGTATGTCTTCATCATGGTCCTGGTGGCCGTGGTGGTGCTCTTCTTCGTCGTGCGCTCGCTGTTCGGCGGCGGGGCGGAGAAGGCCGAGGCCAAGGCCCCGGCGGCCAACGCTATGCCCAGCGTACAGGCCAAACTGACACCCGAGACGGTTCGCGAGCTCGAGGTGGTGATGCGCGGCCGCACGGAAGCGGCCCGCAGCGTCGTCGTCCGTTCCGAGACCGCCGGCGTCGTCGCCGCCACGCCGGCCGCCGAAGGCGGGTTCGTGAAGCAGGGCCAGGTGCTGTGCCGCCTGTCCGTCGACGCCCGCCAGGCCAGCCTGGACCAGGCGCGCGCGGCGCTGAAGTCGCGCCAGCTGCAGCGCAAGGCCGCCGCCGAGCTGGCGGCCAAGGGCTACCGCTCCGAGACCCAGGTGCTGGAGGCCCAGGCCAACCTGGACGCCGCCATGGCCCAGGTCCGCGCCGCCGAGATCGCCCTGCGCCAGGTGGACATCCGCGCGCCCTTCTCCGGCGTGTTCGACAAGCGGGACGCCGAGATCGGGACCTACCTCGCGCCCGGCCAGGCCTGCGGGACGATGATCGAGCTCAACCCGCTGCTGATCGTGGGCGATGCGCCGGAGACGGAGGCCGCCCGCCTGCGGGCCGGCGCGCCCGCCCGCGCGCGGCTGGTGGACGGCACGACGCTGAACGGCCGCGTCCGCTACGTGGCCCGCGACGCCGACCCGCAGACGCGCACCTACCACCTGGAAGTGATCGTCCCGAACCCCGGCAACGCGGTCCGTTCGGGCCTGTCGGCCGACCTGCGAATCGCCGCCGGCGCCGGCGCAGCTCACTTGGTGCCCGTATCCGCCCTGGTGCTGGATGCGGCGGGCCGCCAGGGGGTGCGCTATGTCCTGGCCGACGGCCGCGTGGCCTTCTCCCCCGTCACCGTCCTGGACGAGACGCCGGACGGCATGTGGATCAGCGGGCTGAAGGGCTCGGTCAATGTCATCACCGTCGGCCAGTCGTTCGTGGCGGATGGCCAGAAGGTTCGGGTCGCCCAGGTCCGCTAGGACCTCGGCCGGCCAAGGGGAAAGCTGATGATCGGTCCGCTGATCGACGGAGCCATCAAGCGGCGCAAGGTCGTGCTGGGGGTGACGCTGATCGCCGCCCTGTTCGGCCTGTTCGCCTATCTGTCGATGCCGCGGGAGTCCGAACCCGACATCGACCTGCCCTACATCTCGGTGGTGGTCCCCTACCCCGGCGTCTCGCCCGAGGACGCCGAGCGCCTGCTGGTCAAGCCGATCGAGCTGGAGCTGCAGACGATCCAGGGCATCAAGTCGATGAACGGGGTCGCCCGCCAGTCTATGGCGGTCGTGACCCTGGAGTTCGAGGCCGACTTCGACAAGGACAAGGCGCTGGAGGACGTCCGCGCCAAGGTCGACCTGGCGCGCGGCAAGTTCCCACCCGACGCCGAAGAACCGATCATCCAGGAGGCCAACTTCTCGGGCGAGCCGATCATCGGCATCGTGATCTCGGGCGCGGCGCCCGAGCGCGAACTGCACCGGGTGGCCCGCAGCCTGAAGGAGCGCCTGGAGGCGACCGAGGGGGTGCTCGAGGTCTTCATGAGCGGCGGCCGCGAGGAGGTGCTTGAGGTCGAGATCGATCCGCTGCGGATGGAGGCCTACAACGTCACCACGGGCGAGCTGGCCCAGGTGATCGGGCGTAACAACCAGCTGGTGCCGGCCGGCAGCCTGCGCTCGGGCAGCGGCCAGTTCGCGGTGAAGGTGCCCGGCGTGGTCGAGGATCCGCAGGACATCCTGACCCTGCCGATCAAGAAGAACGGCGACCGCCTGGTGACCGTGGGCGACATCGGCGAGGTGCGGCGCACCTTCAAGGAAGCCAGCTCGATCAGCCGGTTCAACGGCCAGCCCGCCTTCATCCTTGAAGTCTCCAAGCGGGGCGGGGCCAACATCCTCGACACCGTGGAGACGGTGAAGAAGGTCACCGAGGCCGAGGCCAAGCGGTGGCCGGCCACGGTCCAGCTCGACTACATCTACGACGAGAGCGAGTTCATCGGCCGGACCCTGGTGGTGCTGGAAAGCGGGCTGATGATGGCCAGCCTGCTGGTCATGATGATCATCGTGGCCAGCCTGGGGATCCGGCAGGGCCTGATGGTCGGCGTCTCGATCCCGATCTGCTTCCTGCTGGCCTTCCTGATGATCAACGGCATGGGCGTAACGCTGAACATGATGGTCATGTTCGGCATGGTGCTGGCCGTGGGCATCCTGGTGGACGGCGGCATCGTGGTTGTGGAGTACGCCGACCGGCGCATGGCCGAGGGCCTGCCCAAGGAGGAGGCCTTCGCCGCGGCCGGCAAGCGGATGTTCTGGCCGGTCGCCAACGGCACCCTCACGACGCTGTGCGCCTTCGTGCCCTTCATGTTCTGGAACTCGATCGCCGGGAAGTTCATGAGCTTCCTGCCGCTGACCCTGTTCTTCGTCCTGGGGGCCTCGATCTTCGTGGCGCTGATCTTCACGCCGGCGCTGGGCTCGATCTTCGCCCGCAAGGCGGCGATCGACGAGGAACACCTGGCCGAGATCGTGAAGTCCGAGCATGGCGATCCGCGCGAGATGAAGGGCTTCATGGGCTGGTACGCCCGGACGCTCACCACCCTCGCCGCCCACCCCAGCCGCTCGCTGCTGGCCGCCCTCCTAGTCGTGGTCGCCATCGGGTTCTGGTACGCCAAGACGCCGCACCGGACGGAGTTCTTCTTCGAGGACGATCCGGAGTTCACCCAGGTCTTCGTGAAGGCCCGCGGCAACCTCTCGCCCGAGGCCCAGGACGCCCTGGTGCGCCAGGCCGAGAACCGGTTGATCGGGATCAAGGGCGTGGAGTCGTTCTACGTCCGCTCCGGCGGCTTCTCGACCAGCGGCGGGCCGAACTCCTCGCCTAACGACACCATCGGCCGGGTGCGCGTGGACTTCCTCGACTACGAGGACCGGCTGGCCCTCGGCCTGCGCGGCAAGGACATCGAGAACGCGGTCCGCGACCGGGTGAAGGACATTCCCGGGTTGCAGATCGAGGTGCGAGGGCCCCAGAACGGCCCGCCGGTCGGCAAGGACATCCAGGTCCAGTTGCAGAGCCACGACCCCACCGCCCTGAACCGCGCCGCCGACATGGTGAAGGCCAAGCTGGCCGAGGATCCGCAGCTCATCGAGCTGGAGGACAACCGCACCTCGCCCGGCATCGAGTGGAACCTGGCGGTCGACCGCGAGGCCGCCGGCCGATACGGCGTCGACGTCCTGTCGGTGGGCCAGACCATCCAGTTCCTGACCGGCGGCGTGCTGATGGGCCGCTATCGTCCGGACGACGCCGAGGACGAGCTGGACATCCGCGTCCGCTTCCCGCCCAGCGCGCGGAACGTGGCGGCCCTGGAGCAGCTCAAGATCACCACGCCCACCGGCCCGGTGCCCGCCGGCTATTTCATCAAGCGGGTGCCGGCGCAGCAGGTCACCCAGATCATGCGGCGCGACGGCCAGCGGATCGTCATCGTCCAGGCCAACGCCATCGACGGCGTGGCGGCCAACCAGAAGATCGCCCAGCTCAAGCCCTGGCTCGAGAAGGCGCCGATCGATCCGGCGGTCACCTGGAAGTTCGTCGGGGCCGACGAGGAAGGCGCCGAGGCGGCTCAGTTCTTCATGGTCGCCATGGCCGCCTCGCTGTTCATGATGTTCGTGATCCTGCTCTGGCAGTTCAACAGCTTCTACGGGGTGCTGGTGACGCTATCGGCGGTGATCCTGTCGACAGTCGGGGTCTTGCTGGGCGTTCAGGTGAACCTGGCCCACACCTTCGACTATGTGTCGGTGATCATGATGGGGACCGGCGTCGTGGCCCTGTTCGGGGTGGTCGTCGGCCACAACATCGTGCTGGTGGATACATTCTATCACCTGCGCCACGCGGGCTACATGGCGGACGAGGCGGCGATCCGCGCGGCAGCCCAGCGGTTCCGGCCGGTGCTGCTGACAACCCTGGTGACGGTGGTGGGCCTGCTGCCGCTGATGTTCCAGGTGCACCCGAACTTCCACACCGGGCACATCGAGTACAAGGCGCCAGGCTCGGAATGGTGGGTCCAGCTCTCGGCCGCGGTGGTGTGGGGCCTGTCCTTCGCCACCCTGCTGACGCTGGTGTTGACCCCGGTGATGCTGGCTGCGCCGAAGGTCTATTCGCGCCGGTTCGGCTGGATGCGCGAGCGGGTGTTCGGCAAGCCCGCGCCGCGCCCTCGGGCCGAGCAGCCGCGTGTCGGCAACGACGACGTGCCCCGCGCCGCCGAGTAAGCCGTGGCCGCAGGACTGACGCACCGCATCGCCGGACCTGCGGACGCCGAGGCGCTGGCCGAGGTGATGGATGCCGCCATCGCCGAGTTGCAGCGCGGGTTCCTGGAGCCGGCCCAGATCGAATCCAGCCGCATGATCATGGGGCTGGACCGCCAGCTCCTGCTGGACGGCACCTATTTCGTGGTCGAGGCGGATGGGCGCATCGCCGGCTGCGGCGGCTGGAGCCGGCGGGCCACCCTCTATGGCGGCGACCACACGCCCGGCCGCGACGCCGCCCTCCTGGATCCCGCGACCGAGGCGGCGCGCGTGCGGGCCATGTACACCCACCCCGCCTTCGCCCGCCGGGGCGTCGGCCGACTGATCCTCGACCTCTGCGAGGCGGCGGCCCGCGCCGAGGGGTTCAGGCGCGTGGAGCTGATGGCAACGCTGTCGGGCCGGGCCCTCTACAGCCAGTGCGGCTACGAGGACATCGAAACCATCGAGGACGCCCGCGGCGGCGCTCCGGTGCCGCTGGTGCGGATGGGCAAGGTCCTGGCCTAGACCGTACGGCCAAGTCTCCGTAGCGACACGTAGGGGACGGTCCCGAATGGTTGCGAACCACGCGGTTGGCTATCTCAATCCCAAGAGCGGTCGCCTCCCCCGGCCGCGACGTTTTCAAGGGATTTCCGATGCCTGCCCCGATCGTGGACCTCACCGTCACCCATCGGCCGAAGGGCGCCTCCGACCGGATCGCGTTCGGCTTCGTCAAGGCGCTGCGGTTCTGCGCCGACACCTTCTTCGCCAAGCGCTATGGCCACCGGGCCGTGGTGCTGGAGACCGTCGCGGCGGTGCCGGGCATGGTCGGCGCGACGCTCAACCACCTGAAGTGCCTGCGCCGGATGGAGAGCGACCGCGGCTGGATCAAGACGCTGATGGACGAGGCCGAGAACGAGCGCATGCACCTGATGACCTTCATCGAGGTCGCCAAGCCGACGGCGTTCGAGCGCTTCGTGGTCGTGGCCGCCCAGTGGGTGTTCTACCTGTTCTTCTTCGGCCTCTACCTGATTTCGCCGAAGACGGCGCACCGGGTGGTCGGCTACTTCGAGGAAGAGGCGGTGATCAGCTACACCCACTACCTCGCCGAGATCGACGAGGGCCGCTCGGCCAACGTCGCCGCGCCGGCCATCGCCAAGCAGTACTGGGGCCTGCCCGAGGACGCCACCCTGCGTGACGTGGTCGAGGTGGTGCGGGCGGACGAGGCCCACCACCGCGACGTGAACCACAGCTTCGCCAACGAGCTGGCGGGCATCAGCGAGCCGGTGATCATCCCCGCCGCCTGGCCGCACCAGCAGCTCGAGCCCCACTGGCGCGAGGCCGCCTGATGGACGGCAAGCTCCGCATCGGTCCCGGCGTCGCCGCCGGGATCGACGAGGACCTGATCAAGGCGCAGGTGCACACGTTCTACGGGCGGGTGCGCCTCGACCCCGTTCTGGGCCCGATCTTCAACGCCGCCATCGACGACTGGGACGAGCACCTGGCCAAGCTGTGCGACTTCTGGTCGTCGGTGCTGCTGATGACCGGTCGGTTCAAGGGCTCGCCCATGGCGGCCCACGCGCGCCGCCCCGATATCAGGAACGAGCATTTCGCCCTGTGGCTGGACCTCTTCGCCCGCACCGCGCGCGAGGTGTGCCCGCCGGAGGCGGCCGAGCTGTTCATCGAGAAGTCCCGGATGATCGGCCACAGCCTGGCCCTGGGCCTGGCGGTCAGCCGCGGCGAGCTGCCGCCGCTGCACGCGCCCCGGCCCGGCTAGGCCTCTCGCGTCTGGCGTCGCCAGAGGGCCGCATACTCTCCCTGGTTGGCGAGGAGCTCGGCGTGGGTTCCCCGCTCGACGATCCGGCCGCGGCGCAGGACCACGATCTGGTCGGCGTCGACGATGGTCGAGAGGCGATGGGCGATCACCAGGGTGGTGCGCCCCGCCTTCACCTTGCGCAGGGTCTCCTGGATCGCGGCCTCGGTGGGACCGTCCAGGGCGCTGGTCGCCTCGTCCAGGATCAGCAGCCGCGGATTGGCCAGCAGGGCCCGGGCGATGCCGACGCGCTGGCGCTCGCCGCCCGACAGCTTCAGGCCCCGCTCGCCCACCCGCGTCTGCATGCCGTTCGGCAGGCCGTCGATGAAGGGGCCCAGCTCCGCGGCGTCGGCGGCGGCCCGCACGTCCTCGGCGCTGGCGTCGGGCCGGGCGAAGGCGATGTTGGCGAAAAGGGTGTCGTTGAACAGGGCCACGTCCTGCGGCACCAGCGCCACGGCGCGGCGCAGCTCGGCCTGGCGCACCTCGCGCATGTCGACGCCGTCGATGGTGACGCGGCCTTCCTGAGGGTCGAGCAGCCGCATCGCCAGCCGGACCGCGGTGGTCTTGCCGGCGCCTGAGGGGCCGACCAGGGCGACGGTCTGGCCGGGCTGGGCGACGAAGCTTACGCCCAGCAGGCCCGACGAGCGGGCGTCGTGCCGGAAACTGACGTCCTCGAAGGCGATGGCCGCCCCCTGCCCGCTGGCCGGCGGCAGAGGCCGCGCGGCCTCGGCGTCGACGATGTCGGGCCGGATCTGCTGCAGGTCGACCATCTGCTCCATGTCGATCAGGCCCTGGCGGATCTCGCGGTACTGGAAGCCCAGCATCCCCAGGGGCGCGTAGAGGCCCGACAGGAGGAGGATCGCCATGGTGATGTCGCCGACCTGGAGACGGCCGCCGGTGACCTCGTAGCCGGCCATCACCGTCATCGCCGCCAGACCCACGTTCAGGATCAGGGACTGGGCCGCGTTGAGCAGGTTCAGCGAACCGTTGGCCTTGGAACTGGCGTCGACATAGCGGCTCATGGCCTGGCCGTAGCTGTCGACCAGCCGCGTCTCGGCGCCGAAGGCCTTCAGGGTCTCGTAGTTGATCAGGGCGTCGGCCGAGAGGCCCGCGGCGCGGTTCTCGGCCTCGTTGAGGTCGCGCCTATGCGATAGGCGCCAGTCGGTGATCTTGAACGTCACCACAGCATAGAAGACCAGGGTGGCGAAGGCGGTGATCGCGAACCGCCAGTCGAGCCGGACCACCATCACCGCGATGGCCAGGATCAGCTCGACGAACGTCGGCCCGAGGCTGAAGATCAGGCTGCGGATCAGGAAGTCGGTGGACCGCGCGCCGCGGTCGATGATGCGCGACAGCGTCCCGCTCTGCTTGGTCTGGTGGAAGTCCAGCGACAGCGAGAGCGCGTGGCCGAAGCTCTCCACCGCGGCGCGGGCCATGGTGGACTGGGAGACCCGGGTGAAGACGGCGTCGCGGGCGAAGGGCGCGCAGGCCGCCACCAGCCGCAGGGCCGCAAACGCGATGGCCAACCCGATGAAGCTGGCGCCCAGCACCACCCCACCCTGCTGGGCTGGCGTCAGGGTGTTGATGGCGTCGCCCAGCATGACGGGCGCCAGGACGCCGCACAGCTTGCCGACGAAGACCAGCACGAGGGCCGCGGCGATCCGCAGGCGCAGCTGGGGCGCGCCGGAGCGCATGACCAGCGCGGCCAGGTCGGCCATGGACTTCCAGAAGTCGAAGCGCGCCTTTTCCGGCTCGACGGCGCCCGGTCCGCTGAACCGGGAATGGGCCATGTGGGCGTGGACCAAAGCTCAGGTCCCGGCGGTCGGCATGTCCACAGGACACGCAAGGATGTAACGCGAGCCCCTCTTCACGACGTGTCCGAAACTCCTTAACCCTGAACCTAGCTAATTGGGCTTGCGCGCCGTGTCGGCAAGCGGCCCCATGAGATTTCCCTGGAGTACTGCGTATGCGGCGTCGGAGCCAACGCCTGGAATCAGCCTGTGTCTTCTGTGGCTCCTCCGACGAGGCGGACCCGGAATTCCTCAATGCGGCCGGAGCTCTGGGCAAGTCGCTGGCCGATGCGGGCATAAGGCTGGTCTACGGCGGCGGTGGCGTGGGCCTCATGGGCGCCGTGGCGCGGGGCGCGCACCATGCCGGCGGCGACGTGCTGGGGATCATCCCCACCTTCCTGGTGGGCAAGGAACGCGCGCTCGAGATGGTCGAGCACATCATCGTCGACAACATGCATGAGCGGAAAATGCTCATGTTCCAGCGGTCCGACAGCTTCGTCATCCTGCCGGGGGGCATCGGCACGCTTGAGGAGGTGGTCGAGCTGCTCTCATGGCGCCGCCTGGACCTGCATGCCAAGCCGGTGGTGTTCTACAACCCGCGCGGCTTCTGGGAGCCGCTGTTCAAGCTGTTCCAGCACACCGTCGACGAGAAGCTGACCCCGCCCGAGTTCATGGCCGCCTGGGTTTCGGTGGAGACCGTCGACGAGGTGGTCCCCGCCCTGCTGGGCCAGGGCCGCGAGCCCTATCCGTCCGAAGCTGCGGTCGGCCGCCGGGGCTGAATTCACAACTGTGGGACGAAAGTCACACGACCGGAGGGATGCGTCAGCCTGACGCATCCGACGCCCGCCGCCGCGCGTAGGGCAAGGGTCGGACGCGCCACGGGCCGTCCAGAACCAAGAAACGGATGACCCTCCCTATGCGCAACCTGCTTCTCGCCGCTGCCTCCCTCACCCTGCTCGCCGGCGCCGCCCAGGCGCAGGACGCCTCCTGGACCGGCGTCTATGTCGGCGTGTCGGCCGGCCTTGCCGATCGCAAGGAAAGCGGTGGCGAGACGATCGGCTTCGACACCAACCTTGACGGCCGCTACGGCGACACGGTCAGCACCGCGGCCGGCGCAAACGCCTTCTCGCCCGGCTTCTGCGGCGGCTCGTACAGCACGAACGCCGCGGCCGGCGGCTGCCGCAAGGACGACGACACGGACGTCGAGCTCAGCGCCCGCCTGGGCTACGACTATCAGATGGGCGCGTTCGTGGTCGGGGGCCTGGTGGAATACACCCAGGTCCAGCTGAACGACGCGGTGACCGCGTTCTCGACGACGCCGGCGGGCTATGCCTTCAACCGCAAGCTCAACGACCTGTGGGCCGTGCGCGCCCGGGGCGGCTATGCCATGGGCGACAGCCTTCTCTACGCCACCGGCGGCTACGCCCGGGGCAACCTGAAGCACAGCTTCAACACGACCAACGGGGTCAACAGCTTCACCCGCTCGGGCGGTGGCGATGCGAACGGCTACCAGATCGGCCTGGGCTACGAGCGCAAGCTCACGCCGAACGTCACAGTGGGCCTGGAATGGCTGCGCACCAGCCTCAAGGACGACGACTATGTGGTCCGTGCGGGCAACACCGGCACGACGGCGGCCACCAACCCGTTCCTGCTGACCAACACGGCCGGCACCGACTTCCTGCGCACGTCGGACAAGTTCAAGTTCGACAGCTACCGCGTGACGGCGAGCTACCGCTTCTAGGCTGCGGCGCCCGCGGCCCGGCGCGCCAGCTGGCGCTGGGCCGCGGGATCGGCGCGCACCTGGTCGAGGAGCCAGGCCCGCAACGCTGCGATCTTGCGCGCGCGCCGACGATCCTGCGGGTAGGCCAGCCAGTAGCCGCCCACATCGCCGATATAGATCTCGAAGGGCTGCACCAGCCGGCCGGCGGCGATGTCGGCGCCGAACATGACGGGCGAACCGATCGCCACCGAGCCGTTCGCCATCGCCGTCGCGATTTCCAGGACCTGGGTGTCCGCCGTGATCCGCGGCCCGCCCCCGGGCTCCGGCGCCCCGCGCGCCACGCCGGCGTTCGCGTACCACGCGCCCCACTCCGCCGCCGAGCCGACACACTCGATCTGCAGCAGGTCCTCGGGCCGGGGATTTGGGCCCAGGGCGGCCATGGCCTGGGGCGTGGCCAGGACGGTCTGGGCCGAGGGAAACAGGAACACCGACTCCAGACCCGGCCACTGCCCGTCCCGGCCGCCGCGGATGCCGACGTCGAACGTCTCCCGCATCAGGTCGACCAGCCGCTGCGAGGAGTCCAGACGCACGGCAATTTCCGGATGCGCCACCTGGAAGGCGCCCAGCCGCGGCGCGAGCCACTGGGTGGCAAAGGTGTGCAGGACCGTGATCGAGAGCACGCCCGCGCCACTCTCGGTGATGTCGCCGACGGCGCTGCGCAGGGCGCCCATGGCCTCGGTGGCGCCGCGGGCCAGGCGCTCGCCCGCCGGCGTGAGGGCCACCTCGCGCGGCAGGCGGCGGAACAGGGCCTGATCCAGCCGCTTCTCCAGCGCCTTCACCTGCCAGCTGACGGCCGCCTGGGTCATGCCCAGCTCCTCCGCGGCGCGCGTGAAACTGCCCAGCCGGGCGGCGGCTTCGAACACGCGGATCGCGCTGAGCGGCAGGGTGGCGAGCGGATCTGACATAAGGCTGACTTATGGATACAGCAGGAGAACCGCTTTGAACAGAAGCCCACTCACGATCATGTTCCCCTTCAGAGACAAGCCCTGGAAGGGAACCGGTCATGGAAGAACTGCACCGCATCCATAAGGACGTTCCATTCGGCTACTGGGTCGACGGCGTGGTTCCGCTGTACCGCTGGCTGGCGCGCAGGTGGGGCGGGCGCAGGACCGCGCGCTCGACGACCGCCTGCCAGCCGGCCGCGCGCTGATCCCCAGGTCTACGGAACGTTGGCGTCCAGCTCGTCCAGCCAGACGCGGGCATTGCCGTCGCTGGGGGCGCGCCAGTCGCCGCGGGGCGAGAGGGCCCCGCCCGAGATCACCTTCGGCCCGTTGGGCATGGCCGAGCGCTTGAACTGGCTGATCTCGAAGAAGCGGAACAGGAACACCCCGAGCCACCGCTTGATGGTCGCCAGATCGTAGGCGTTGCGCGCCTCCGTCGGGAAGTTTTCCGGCCAGTCGCCCCGCGCCACGTCGCGCCAGGCGTGCCAGGCCAGGAAGGCCACCTTGGACGGCCGCAGCCCGAAGCGGGTGATGTAGAACAGGTTGAAGTCCTGGAGTTCGTAGGGGCCGACCTTGGCCTGGGTGCTCTGGATCGCGCCGCTCGCGTCGGCAGGCACCAACTCGGGCGAGATCTCGGTGCCCAGGATCGACAGCAGCGTCGCCGACGGGCCCTCGTCAAACTGCTTCGTCTTCACGACCCAGCGGATCATGTGCTGGATCAGGGTCTTCGCGAGCGAACCGTTGACGTTGTAGTGGCTCATCTGGTCGCCAACGCCGTAGGTGCACCAGCCAAGGGCCAGTTCCGACAGGTCGCCGGTGCCCAGGACGAAGCCGTTCCGCTGATTGGCCAGGCGGAAGAGGTAGTCGGTGCGCAGCCCCGCCTGCACGTTCTCGAAGGTGATGTCGTAGACCGGTTCCCCGTTCGCAAAGGGATGGCCCATCTCCTCCAGCATCAGCCGGGCTGTCGGCCGGATGTCGATCTCCTCGCCGGTGACGCCCAGCCCCTTCATCAGCGCCCAGGCGTTCGACTTGGTCCCCTCGCTGGTGGCGAAGCCCGGCAGGGTGAAGCCCAGGATGTTCTCACGCGGCAGTCCGACCGCGTCGAAGGCCTTGGCCGCGACGATCAGGGCATGGGTGGAATCGAGGCCGCCCGAGACGCCGATGACGATGTGCTTAGACTTGGTGGCCTGGATGCGCTTGGCCAGGCCCTGGACCTGGATGTTGAAGGCCTCGTAGCAGTCTTTGTCCAGCCGCGCGGGATCGTCCGGAACGAACGGGAAGCGGTCCAGCGGCCGGATCAGGCCCACGTCGCCGAAGTGCGGCTGGTGGGCAAACCGGATGCGACGGAAGCGGGTCTCGGGATGGCCGGCGGCGACCGCGCCATCGTTGAAGGTCGGCGTGCGCATCCGCTCCAGCCGCAGCCGCTCCACATCGATGTCGGCCACGGCCATCTGCGAGGCGGCCGGGAAGCGGTCGGTCTGGGCCAGCCGGCGGCCCAGTTCATGGATCGAGGCCTGACCATCCCAGGCGAGATCGGTGGTGCTCTCGCCCGGCCCTGCGGCCGAATAGAGATAGGCGGCCTGGCAGCGCATGGACTGGCTGGCGCAGAGGATCTCGCGATCGTCGGCCTTGCCCACCACGATGTTCGACGCCGACAGGTTGCAGAGGATCAGGGCGCCCGCCATTGCCCCCGCGGTCGAGGGGGGCTGGGGCGCCCAGAAGTCCTCGCAGATCTCCAGGTGGAAGACGAAGTCCGCCAGGTCCTCGGCTTCGAAGATCAGATCCGTGCCGAAGGGGACGTTCTGGCCGGCCAGGCGGATCTCGAGCCCGGTGACGCCCGCGCCGGGCGCGAACCAGCGTTTCTCGTAATATTCCCGGTAGTTGGGGAGGAAACTTTTCGGCGTCACGCCAAGGATACGGCCGCGAGAGATGGCGACGGCGCAGTTGTAGAGCCGGCCGTTCGCCACCACCGGGGCGCCGACGATCAAGACCGGCTTCAGCGTCTTGCTCGCATCGCACAGCGCGGCAATTTCCGCCTCCACCCGCTTCAGGAGCGCGTCCTGCAGGAACAGGTCGTCGATCGCGTAGGCCGACAGCCCCAGTTCCGGGAACAGCATCAGGTCGCAGCTCTCGACGTCGCCCTGGCGCGCCATGCGCAGGGTCTCGGCCGCGTTGAAGCCGGGATCTCCCGGCAGCACCGCGGGCGTGCACACGGCGGCCCGGACGAAGCCGTGCGCGTGGATCGAGTGGAACGCCTGCGTCACCGACAGCTCCCGTCCGGACTAATGCTCACTTTGAGCATATATAGGATCGAAGGTCTGAGCAAAACCTCAACCGCCGGATTTGGCGTGGGCGGTCCGCTCCCCGTACTTCATCCCCTCCAGCTTCAGCCCGTCAGGGTCGAGGAAAAAGACGGCGTAGTAGTCCTCGTAGTACTCGCCCGCCGGGTCGACGATGGTGGCGCCCAGGCTCTTCACGAACGCCTCAAGCTCGTCGACTTCGGCGCGGCTCTGCAACGCGAACGCATAGTGGTGAAAGCCCACGTCGCCGGTGCGGTGGCGGTGACGACGCCCCTCCTCCGCCTGGCCGATCCAGAAACGGGTCGACCCGTTGGTCCAGCCCATGGAGTCCTCGAACGCGTCGAGCACCTCGAACTCAAGGAAGGCGAACAGCTTTTCGTAGAAGGCCTTCGAGGCGGCGAAATCGCTCACCCGGATGGCCAGATGGTCAATGCCCAGAACCTTCACCATCGCGCGTCTCCCGCCGGCTCGCGGGGGCATAACGCATGGATCTGCGGCCGGTGGCCGCTGGATCGCCACGGATGCGCTGCGCCGCCGTCAATCCGGCGACCGGCTACGGCGCCGCGTCAGCCGGCGATCAGTCGTCGCGGTGGACGCGTTCGCGGCGCTCGTGCCGCTCCTGGGCCTCGAGGCTCAGCGTCGCGATCGGCCGCGCGTCGAGGCGGGCCAGCCCGATGGGCTCTCCGGTCTCTTCGCAATAGCCGTACGAGTTGTCCTCGATCCGGCGCAGGGCCTCGTCGATCTTGGAGATGAGCTTACGCTGACGGTCCCGCGTACGAAGCTCAAGAGCGCGATCGGTCTCGGAGGACGCCCGGTCCGCAAGGTCCGGGTGATTCTCAGTTTCCTTTTGGAGATGGGACAGCGTCTCGCGAGATTCGCGGAGGATGTCTTCTTTCCACGCCAGAAGCTTCTGCTTGAAATACTCAAGCTGACGCTCGTTCATGAACTCCTCGTCCTCGGAAGGACGGTAGTCAGGACTCTCAGCCAAAACCGTGGCTGTTTTCATGAAAACCTCACGCCCCCTGGTACCCCTGAGACACGCGCCGGCTGTATAGCAAAACGACCGATGGTTTCAACGTCGCCGAAGCGCCGTGGACTCTTATCCACCGCCACGTGCCGCCTCCAGCTTCGCCAGCTCTACCGCCGCACGCGTCTCGATCTCGTCCAGAACCGCTTCCAGTTGCGGGTCCTCGGTCGCTGAGCGCTGCTCGCGGACGGCCCGGGCCAGGCTGTCGAGCTGGCTCTGGGACAGCTCGCCGCCCAGAAGCGCCACCTTGATGCCGTCAAGTTGATCAAGGAGACGGCCGGCGCGGCGGACGGAGCGTCGCTTGCGCTCGGTCGGGGATTCCACGTCCTGCAGGGCCAGGAGCGCCTCCACGCCCATGACGCTGGAGACCCCGGACGCGCCGGAGACCTGGGTCGGCGCCGCGGGCGTCGCGACGCCCGACAACTGGAAGCCCGCGCCGCCGCCTGCCCGCGCGGCAGGCTTGGCGCCCGACGCCTGCGACAGACCGCCTGTTCCGGTGACTTTCATGGGATGGACGCCAGTCCTCTACTCTCAGTGGGCACCATCGGCGCGCAAGCTTGAAGCATGGTTAACGGGAGGCGCTTTCTGCCTAGTCGAAACTGCCCACCCGCCGCGCGCCGTGCTGTTTTCATTGCGTTTTCCGGTTGGCACGGTTCTGGCGTTGGGGTTCGCGAACATTTGCGCCCGAAGGTCGACATGCGTCCGGTCCGACTCCTCTCCGTCATCGTCCTCGCCGCGGCGGCCTTCGCGGCCCAGCCGGCGCTCGCCAAGTCCCGGATCAAGGACATCGTCGAGTTCGAAGGCGTACGCGAGAACCAGCTCGTCGGCTATGGCATCGTCGTCGGGCTGAACGGGACGGGCGATGCGCTGCGCAACGCGCCCTTCACCAAGCAGAGCCTCGAGGCGATGCTGGAGCGCCTGGGCGTCAACGTCCGGGACGCCAACCTGAACACCAAGAACGTGGCCGCGGTGATGGTCACCGCCAAGCTGCCGCCGTTCGCCGCGCCGGGCGCGCAGATCGACGCCTCGGTCTCGGCCCTGGGCGACGCCAAGAGCCTGCTCGGCGGCACGCTGCTGGTCACGCCCCTGATGGGCGCCGACGGCCAGGCCTATGCCGTCGCGCAGGGTACGGTGCAGACCGGCTCGGTCAGCGCGGGCGGCGCCTCGGGCTCGACGGTGCTCAAGGGCGTTCCCACCGCCGGCCGCATCGCCGGTGGCGCCAGCGTCGAGCGGGAGATCGGCTTCCGGCTGGCCAACATGGGCCAGATGCGGATGACGCTCCGCAACCCCGACTTCACCACCGCCCGGCGCATCGCCGACGTGATCAACGTCGCCTATGCGGGTTCGGCGGTGGCCGAGAACCCGACCATCGTCTCGATCCGCCCGCCGGCGGGCCAGGACATGGTGAGCTTCATGGCCCAGGTGGAGAACCTGACCGTCGAGCCCGACAACGGCGCCAAGGTGGTGATCGACGAGGTCGCCGGGGTGATCGTCATGGGCGACGCCGTGCGGGTTTCCACGGTGGCGATCCAGCAGGGCAACCTGACCATCACGGTGCGCGAACAGCCGGCGGTCAGCCAGCCGGGGGCCTTTTCCCGGGGCGGCGAGACGACGGTGGTGCCGCAGTCGGACATCAGCGTGTCGGAAGAGACCGGCAGGCAATTCCTGACGGTGCGGTCCGGCGCCTCGCTGGCCAACCTGGTGGCGGGCTTGAACGCCCTGGGCGTCACGCCGCGCGACATGATCTCCATCCTGCAGACCATCAAGGCTGCGGGCGCGCTGCAGGCCGAAATCGAGGTGATGTAATGGCCGGTCCGATCTCGCCGCCGACGATCTCTCCCAACCTGCTGACGCCGACCGTCCAGGCCACGACCGCCGACCTCGCCAAGTCGAAGGCGCGGGACGCCGGCCAGAAGTTCGAGGCCCAGTTCCTGTCGACCATGTTCCAGCACATGTTCCAGGGCCTGGAGACGGACGGCCCCTTCGGCGGCGGCGCGGGCGAAGAGATGTTCCGCTCGATGATGACCGAGGCCATGGGCAAGCAGGTCGCCAAGTCCGGCGGCATCGGCCTGGCCGACACCGTCCAGCGTGAAATCCTGAAGTTGCAGGGGCTCCAGTAATGGCCATCGCCGCCACCGACGCCGCCGACCGCGTCGACCAGCTCATCATCCTGACCGAGCGCCTGACGGAGCTGATCGCCCAGCAGGCCCTGGCGTTCGAACAGCGCCGGCCGCAGGACGCCGCCGCGCTGCTGGAAGAGACCTCGCGTCTCGCCAACCTCTACCGGCACGAGAGCACCCGCGTCCGCGCGGACCGCCGCCTGGTCGACGCCGCGCCGCTGGAGGCCCGCACGCGCCTCATCCGCGCGACCGAGGCCTTCGACGCCGTGCTGGCGCGCCAGGGCCGCGCCATCGAGGCGGCGCGCACGGTCACCGAGGGGCTGGTCAGGTGCATCGCCGAGGAGGTCGCCAGCCAGCGCAGCCAGGCCAGCGTCTACGGCGCCGGCGGGGTCCAGGCGGGCGGCGCGTCGGCCACCGCGATCACGCTCAACAAGCGGGCCTAGTGGCCCAGGACGGCGGCCAGCTGAACGCGGTTCGTCGAGACGTCCGCCACCGTGTAGCGGTCCAGCACCGCCAGATAGGCCTGTAGCGCCTCATTCAGGCGCCGGGGCAACAGGCACGCCTGCGAGATCGGACAGGTGTTGGTCTCGGGGTTGAAGCACTCGACCATCTCGTCGAGGTCCTCCGTGCGGCGAACCACCTCACCCAGGCGGATCTGGGCCGGGTCCCGCGCCAGCCGGACACCGCCGCCCCGCCCACGCGCCGTGTCCACGTAGCCCAGGTCGCGCAGGCGCTGGATCACCTTCACCAGGTGGTTCTTCGAGATCCGGTACGATGCCGCGATGGCCGCCGCCGTGGTCGCCTCCTCCCGCATGCTCGCGAGATAGATCAGCGACCTCAGGGCGTAGTCGGTGTGCAGGCTGAGACGCATGGAGAACACTCAAGCATGGTTCGGTCTTGCGACCACGCCGAAAGCGGTATATCGGGCGCCACTTCTAAAAATGGCATCTTAGATACCACTTCTCCAGGGGACCTATGACCACGCTCTATGAACGCATCGGCGGAACCGCCGCCGTGAAGGCCGCTGTCGACATCTTCTACGGCAAGGTGCTGGCGGACGACCGCATCGCGCACTTCTTCGATGGCGTGGACATGCAGAAGCAGATCGGGAAGCAGCGCGCCTTCCTGGTCATGGCGTTCGGCGGGCCCAACACCTACACGGGCGAGGACATGCGCCGCGGCCACGCAAGCCTGGTGACCCGCGGGCTGAACGACGGCCACTTCGACGCCGTGGTCGAAAACCTCGCCGCCACCCTGCGCGAGCTTGGCGTCGGGGCGGCCGAGATCGCCGAAGTCGCCGCCATCGCCGAGTCGGTCCGCGACGACGTCCTGGGGCGCCAGCCGGTCGCCGCCTGATCGGTCAGTGCATGGCGCCGGCGACGATCTCCAGCTTGTTGCCGTCTGGATCCAGGATCACGCAGCCGTAGTAGCCGGGTGCAATGTCGGGATGCGGGCCGGCGGCGCGGATCGCCGTCGCGCCATGCGCGATGGCCTGGCGATAGGCTTCGTCGACCGCCACGCGGCTGTCGGCGGTGAACGCCAGGTGGGCGCCAAGGCCCGCCACCTGCTCGCCGCTCACCGGATAGAGATAGAACAGACCCGCCTGCCCGCCCGGGCCATACGCCAGTTCCTTGGCGCTGGCGGACGCGACCGCGGCGCCCAGCGGCGCGAAGAAGGCGTCGTAGAACGCGCGCGCGGCCGCGAGATCGCGCACGCCGAGGGACAGATGGTCGAACATGGGAAGCCTCCTCCAGACTGAGGCTTAGCTGTGGATGCGCTCGGGTCGCGGCAAGCCCCGCAGTTCATTTCAAACACTTGTTTCGCGCGGCGGAAGGCGCCTATGCTGGTCGGGCCGTCGGATGTGCCGGCGGTCTACGTTCTCAGGGCGGGGTGAAACTCCCCACCGGCGGTAATGCCCCTTCGGGGGACGAGCCCGCGGGCGCTTTCCGGCTTCGGCCGGAAGGGACGAGCAGACCCGGTGCGATCCCGGGGCCGACGGTCATAGTCCGGTTATGAGAACGGTCGTGTCGCGAGGGGCGGACTCCGCCTCCGCGTGCGCGGCCTGCCCCCTGAGTCGTGGTCCTTTGAACCCGGTCAGGGAGAAGACCATGACCCAAGCTGCCTCCAAGCCCACGCTGGAGTTTCCCACCGCCAACGGCGCCTTCCGCGCCGGCCGCATCGCCTTCGTCCACGCGCTCTGGCACGCGGACATCGTGCGCCAGGCCTACACCGGCTTCGTCGAGGAGTTCGAACGCCTGGGCTTCCCGCCCGAGACGGTCGAGCGCTTCGAGACGCCCGGGGCGTTCGAGATCCCGCTGCACGCCCAGACGCTGGCCCGCACCGGCCGCTACGCCGCTATCGTCGGCGCGGCGTTCGTGGTGGACGGCGGCATCTATCGGCACGACTTCGTGGCCACCACCGTGGTCCAGGCGCTGATGCGCGTGCAGCTCGACACCGAGACGCCGGTGTTTTCGGTGGTGCTGACGCCGCACCACTACCAGGAGACCGAGGTCCACAACGCCTTCTTCCACGACCACTTCCGGCTCAAGGGCGCCGAGGCCGCGCGGGCCTGCCAGGGCACGCTCGAGAGCCTGGCTCGACTGGCGGCCGCGTGATGGAGGCCCCGCTCAACATCCCGGCCGGCTTCGAACGGCATGACCGCAGCGCGCCCGCCACCCGTCCGTGGGAGCCGATCTGGCGGCGCTACTCGGGCGACACCGTGGTCCTGGCCCTGCGGGTGCGCGACGACCATTGCAACAGCCGCGGCTTCGTCCACGGGGGCCTCATCTCGTCGATCTCCGATGCGGCGATGGGGCTCTCGTGCGTGCGCAGGCTGGGGGACCTGGCCAGCCTGGTGACGGTGAACCTCACCGTCGACTTCCTGGGCTCGGCGCTCGTGGGCCAGTGGCTGGAGTTCGATACGGTGTTCGTGAACCCGGGGCGCACGCTGTGCTTCACCCAGGCGTTCGTGACCGCCGACGGCCAGCCCTGCGCCAGGGCCAACGCCGTGTTCCGCGTGGTGCGGAAGCAGGTGGCGGCATGACGGCCTTTGTCGTGGCCCGTGTGGCCATCCATGACCGCGAAGCCTACGGCCGCTACTCCGCAGGGTTCATGCCGGTGCTCAGGCAGTACGGCGGGCGGCTGCTGGTCTCGAACGAGCAGCCCGAGGTCATGGAAGGCGACTGGGACGGCCGCAAGCTGGTCGTCCTGGCGTTCGACGACGCCAGCGCGGCCCGCACCTGGGCAGCCTCGCCCGAGTACCGGAAGATCGCCGAAGACCGCATCGCGGGCTCGGACGCGATTGTCGTGCTCAGCGAGGGGATCGGCTAGCCCAGCTCGATCTCCCGCTGCACCCCCACGGCCGCGAGAAAATCGCGGTCGTGGCTGACCAGCAGCAAGGCGCCGTCGTAGCTGGCAAGCGCGGCTTCGACGGCGCCGATAGAGTCCAGGTCCAGGTGGTTAGTGGGCTCGTCCAGGATCAGGAGCTGGGGCGGCCGATCGCCCAGCAACACGCAGGCCAGCGCGGCCCGCAGGCGCTCGCCGCCGCTCAAAGACGCCACCGGCTTGTCGGCGGCGGTGTTGCGGAACAGGAACCGGGCCAGCGCGGCGCGGGCGGCATTGTCGCTGGACGCCGGGTTCAGCCTTCGGAAGGCGGCGACCAGGCTGGCGGCGTCGCCGAGGAGCGCGGCTTGCTGGTCGAGGAACGCCGCCTCGACGCCGCGGACGATCGTCCCGGCCGTGGGCTCCAGCTCGCCCGCCGCGAGCCGGATCAGCGTGGTCTTACCCGACCCGTTGGAGCCTGAGACCGCCACGCGTTCGGGACCGACGATCCGCAACGACCGGTCCGTCAGCAAAGGTGGGCGCCCCGGATAGCCGAACCCGACGCCGTCCAGGGCCAGGACCGTCTTGCCCGAGGCGAGGCCCGAGGGCGGGAGCTCGAAGGCGAGCCTGCGGACCCGTTCCACCCTGGCGTCCGCGGCGGCACGCGCCTCGGCGGCTTCGGACTTCAGGCGATCGGCCACGTGGCGCTCGCGGGCGCCGCTGGCCTCGGCGCGCTGCTGCCGGGCGTCGAGGAGGATCTTGGGCGCATCCCCCTTGGCCCGGGCCCGCTTGCCAACCGAGTCCTTGCGCTGCTTTCGCTCCGCCGTGAGTTGCACCTCCCGCGCCACGCGGGCGGCCGCCTTCTGGGCGTCGGCGAGGTCCCGGGCAGCGGCGGCCTCCGCCTCGGCCTTGCGCGCGGCATAGAGGTCATAGCCGCCGCCGTAAACGTGCGCGCCCAGGGTCGTGAGTTCGACGATCCGGTCCATCCGGCGCAGCAGAGCCCGATCGTGGCTGACCACGATCGCCCCGCCCCGCCAGCGGCCCAGGACCTCCGCGACGAGGGTGCGGGCTTCGGCATCGAGATTATTGGTCGGCTCGTCCAGGATCAGCAGGTCCGGCTCGGCGGCAATGAGGCCGGCGAGCATGGCCCGGGTCACCTGGCCGCCGCTCAGCGAGGCCGCAGGCCGGTCAAGGTCCAGGCCGTCCAGACGCACCTCGGCCAGGGCCGTGTCCAGGCGGGCCTCCAGCGTCCAGTCGGCGTCGGCGAGGTCGTCCTCGCTCCCCTGCCCGGCTTCGATGCGGCGGAGGCGGGCCAAGCCCTCGCTCACGCCCATCAGGTCGCCGACGCTGGCCCCCGGCGGCGGCTCCAGGGCCTGCCGCAGCAGGCCGATCCGGCCACGCACGGCCACGGCCCCTGCTGAAGGCGCAAGCTCGCCCAGCATGATCCGCAGCAGGGTCGACTTGCCCACGCCGTTGCGGCCCACGAGGCCGGTGCGTTCGGCCCCGAAGGCGAGGGTCAAGTTGTCGAAAAGCGGACGGCCGTCAGGCGTGGCGCCGCTGAGGGCGTCCAGAGTGACGAAGGGCGAAGACATGGGCGATCTCGGCGGCGTGGACACAACGGGCGGTCGGGTTGTCCAGCGTCAGCCGCATCGGCCTGCTCCTTCTTGGCGGAGCGCGTTATTTAGGCGGGCCTTGTCGATGGCGCAATCCGGACCTCCCATCCGATCCGCGGGTTGGCGCCGGGCGGAGGGGCGGCCATGTCCCGCGCATGAGGATCGACGACATCGACTGGAGCGCGGCGGAACGGGATCTCAACGCCCACGGCTGCGCCCTGCTGCCCGGCCTGCTGACCCCCGCCGAGTGCGACGCGATGGCCGCCCGGTACGAGGGCGACGGCTTCCGGTCCACCGTGACCATGGCCCGGCACGGATTCGGCAAGGGGGAATACCGATACTTCGCCTATCCCCTGCCTGAGCACGTGGCCGAGCTCCGGGCCCGCCTCTACCCGCCGCTGGCGCAGATCGCCAACCGGTGGAACGCCGCCCTGGGCGAGCGGGCGCGGTATCCGGCCACCCATGACGACTACCTCGCGCGCTGCCATGCCGCAGGACAGCTGCGGCCCACCCCGCTCCTCCTCCGCTACGGTCCGGGCGACTACAACTGCCTGCACCAAGACCTCTACGGCGAGCACGTCTTCCCGCTGCAGGCGGCGGTACTGCTGTCCGAGCCGGGCCGGGATTTCGAGGGCGGCGAGTTCGCCCTGACCGAACAGCGGCCGCGGATGCAGTCGCGCGTCGAGGTCGTGCCCCTGCGCCAAGGCGACGCCGTGGTCTTTCCGGTGCACCACCGGCCCGTCGCCGGCGCCCGCGGCGTCTATCGCGTGAACCTGCGGCACGGGGTGAGCCGCCTGCGAGCCGGCCGGCGCCACACGCTGGGCGTCATCTTCCACGACGCCGCCTGACGCCTTCTCGCTAGCGGCTTTCGGACATGTGTTGGCGTCGCCACATTGGCCCAAGTGGGCGGCGGTCCGATGTTCCAGGCGAACAAGGAGACCCCTAGAGATCTCGTTCGTCGTCAGCGCCCTGCCCGTCGCGCAATTCCAGCCGCTCTTCGCGCTCTCGAGCGCCGAACTGGCGCAGCGTGGGATCCTTCGGCAGACCGTCGAGGGACCCGGAGCGCCCTGTCGCGTGACGCTGGTCGACGCCGAGATCGGCGAGAGCGTCCTGCTGCTCAACTACGAACACCAGCCCGCCGACACGCCCTTCCGCTCGCGCCACGCGATCTTCGTGCGCGAGGCTGCCACGGACACCACGTTTGCGCCGGGCGAGATCCCCGCGGCGTTTCGCGCCCGCAAGTTCCTCTCGCTTCGGGCGTTCGACGCGGCGGGCATGATGGTCGACGCCGACCTCGTGCCTACGGCCGAACTGGCGGTGGCGGCGCCGCGCCTGCTGGCCGACCCTAAGGCAGCTTACCTGCACGCCCACTACGCGGGCGCCGGCTGCTATGCCGCGCGCATCGACCGGGCCTGACGTTTAGGTGATCGTAACAAGCTGAAACCAAAGTGATCTGAGAGGGTTCTGCCGGGCGGTTACACGCTGGAGCACATGAATTGGACCGCCCGCTGACGCTGCTGATGGTCGTCGCCGCAGTCGCCGCCACCCCGGCCTCCGCCCTCGCCCAGGCCTGGCCCGCCACGGTGGTGGCCTCCGCCCCTCAGATGCGCAGCCAGCCGCGCGTTCCGGCGCTCAACCTGGATCGTGAAGCGACCTCGTTGCGGTCGACCCCGTTCGTCGTGTCACGAGCGGCGCGCAAGCCGCTGAAGCTGAACGCCACCATCGATCCGGCCGATGCCCCCGAGGTCGACGTGCAGGCAAAGGATGCTTGGACCGACGACGAGGGTTTCCGCGTCGGACCCACGAAGCTAGCGTTCAAGCGCAGGTTCTGACCGCCTGCGCGGCCGCGCTTCGCCCATGATCCGTTTTCTGGTCCCCGCCCTCTGCGCGCTCGCGACCTCGGCCGCGGCGCAGGAGATGACCTGCGTGCCCACGCGCGACGACGAAGAACGGCTTTCCCGGCTCGATATGGCGTGGAAGGGGGCCCGCGACGACGCGATCAAGGGTGGCGCGGCCGAAGAGCTGCGCCGCCTGGGTCCGATCGCCGATCCGAGGGTGAACCTGAACCGGCCGCAACCGACGCCGGGCCGGTACCAGTGCCGCACCATCAAGCTGGGCGCGGGCAGCGAAGGCATGCTGCCGTACATCGCCTATGGCTGGTTCAGATGTCAGGTGACGCTGACGCCTGGCGGCGACCTGATCCTGCGCAAGACCACCGGCTCCCAGCGGCAGAGCGGGCTGATATGCCCCGACGGCCGGCGAAAGGCGCGTTTCGTGGGCGTGCTGTCGCTCGGCGACGAGGTCCGAACGCCCCGCTATGGCGCCGATCCGGATCGCGACCTGATCGGCGAGGTGCGCCGGATCGGCGAGGATCGCTGGCGGATCGCCTTCCCGTGGCCCGCCTACGAATCCAAGCTCGACATCCTGGAACTGCGCCGCACCCGCTGAAGGCTCCAGCCTGAGGCGTCCTCGCCCTGCTGACACCGTCCTGTCAGCAGCCACGCTGCGCGGGATGACGCAGGCCCTTTGTTCCCCGTCCGTTCCCATGTTATCCCTGAGTTCCGTCACCTACATTAGGCGGCCTCGCGGAAGGACCCTTCCGCGGGCTCTCCGTGTTTCCGGGACAGTATGGCCGACCAGCACAATCTCATCCGCGTGCGCGGTGCGCGCGAGCACAACCTCAAGGACGTCAGCGTCGATATCCCGCGCGGCGAACTGGTGGTGATCACCGGCCTTTCCGGCTCGGGGAAAAGCTCGCTCGCCTTCGATACGATCTATGCCGAAGGCCAGCGCCGCTACGTCGAGAGCCTGTCGGCCTATGCGCGCCAGTTCCTGGAGCTGATGAGCAAGCCGGACGTGGACCTGATCGAGGGCCTGTCGCCGGCCATCTCGATCGAACAGAAGACCACCAGCCGCAATCCTCGCTCCACCGTGGGCACGGTGACCGAGATCCACGACTACATGCGCCTGCTGTGGGCGCGGGTGGGCGTGCCCTATTCGCCCGCCACCGGCCTGCCGATCGAAAGCCAGACCATCTCGATGATGGTCGACAAGCTGAACGCACTGCCCGACGGCACGCGTCTCAACCTGCTGGCCCCGGTGGTGCGCGGCCGCAAGGGCGAATACCGCAAGGAGTTCGCCGAGTGGCAGAAGGCCGGCTTCCAGCGGGTGAAGGTCAACGGCGAGCTGATGCTGATCGAGGACGCTCCCGCCCTCGACAAGAAGTTCAAGCACGACATCGACATCGTCGTGGACCGGATCGTCACCAAGCCCGGCCAGGACGCCCGCTACGCCGACAGCCTGGAGACCGCGCTGAAGCTGGCCGACGGCATCGCCGTGGCCGAACGGGCCGACAAGGACCCGACCGAGAACGAGCCGAAGCGGCTGCTGTTCTCCGAGAAGTTCGCCTGCCCGGTTTCCGGATTCACGATCAGCGAGGTCGAGCCACGGCTCTTCTCGTTCAACAATCCGTACGGCGCCTGCCCGGTGTGCGACGGCCTGGGCGCGAAGCTGGCCTTCGACGCCGACATGGTGGTGCCGGACAAAGACAAGAGCCTGCACAAGGGCGCCATCTCGCCCTGGGCCAAGGGGCCCTCGCCGCTCTACACCCAGACCCTGCAGGCGCTCTCGCGCCACTACGGCTTCTCCATGGACGAGCCGTGGTGGAAGCTGCCCGAGCCGGCGAAGAACGTGGTCCTCTACGGCTCCGGCGCCGAGAAGATCCGCTTCGTCTATGACGACAACGCCCGCAAGTACGAGGTCAACAAGACCTTCGAAGGCGTGCTGCCGAACCTGGAGCGCCGCTGGCGCGAAACCGACAGCGCCTGGGTGCGCGAGGAGCTGGGCCGCTACCAGTCCGAGACGCCGTGCCTGGCCTGTGAGGGCTATCGCCTGAAGCCCGAGGCCCTGGCCGTGAAGATCGCCGGCCAGCACATCGGCGAAGTCTCCCGCCTGTCGATCCGCCACGCGCAGGAATGGTTCGAGAGCCTGGATGGGCAACTCACCGACAAGCAGATGGAGATCGCCCGGCGGATCCTGAAGGAGATCAACGACCGCCTGCGGTTCCTGGTCAACGTGGGCCTCGACTACCTGAACATGTCCCGCTCGTCCGGCACCCTGTCGGGCGGCGAGAGCCAGCGCATTCGCCTCGCCAGCCAGATCGGCTCGGGTCTGACCGGCGTGCTCTACGTCCTGGACGAGCCCAGCATCGGCCTGCACCAGCGCGACAACACCCGGCTACTGACCTCGCTCAAGGGCCTGCGCGACCTCGGCAACTCGGTGCTGGTGGTGGAGCACGACGAGGAGGCGATCCTCACCGCCGACCATGTGATCGATATGGGGCCCGCCGCGGGCGTCCACGGCGGCGAGATCATCGCCGAGGGCAAGCCGGCCGACATCATGGCCAACCCGAACAGCATCACCGGCCAGTACCTGGTCGGGACGCGCGAGATCGCCGTGCCCGACGACCGCCGGCCGATCTCGAAGAAGAAGGTGATCCGCGTCGTCGGCGCCACCGGCAACAACCTGAAGAACGTGACCGCCGAAATCCCGGTGGGCACGTTCACCTGCATCACGGGCGTCAGTGGCGGGGGCAAGTCGACCTTCACCATCGAGACGCTCTACAAGGCTGCGGCGCGGCGACTGCACAACGCCTCGGACGCGCCCGCTCCCCATGAGCGGATCGAGGGGCTGGAGAACTTCGACAAGGTCATCGACATCGACCAGTCGCCCATCGGCCGCACGCCGCGGTCGAACCCGGCCACCTACACCGGCGCGTTCCAGCCGATCCGGGACTGGTTCGCCGGCCTGCCGGAGGCCAAGGCGCGCGGCTATGGGCCGGGCCGCTTCAGCTTCAACGTCAAGGGCGGCCGCTGCGAGGCTTGCCAAGGCGACGGCCTGATCAAGATCGAGATGCACTTCCTGCCGGACGTCTATGTGACCTGCGACGTCTGCCACGGCCGCCGCTACAACCGCGAGACGCTGGAGATCCTGTTCAAGGGCAAGAGCATCGCCGACACCCTGGACATGACCGTCGAGGAGGCGGCCGAGTTCTTCAAGGCGGTGCCGCCGATCCGGGACAAGATGGAGACGTTGAAGCGCGTCGGCCTTGGCTATGTGAAGGTAGGCCAGCAGGCGACGACCCTGTCCGGCGGCGAGGCCCAGCGGGTGAAGCTCTCGAAGGAGCTGTCACGCCGGGCCACGGGCAAGACGCTCTACATCCTGGACGAGCCAACCACCGGCCTGCACTTCGAGGACGTGAAGAAGCTGCTCGAGGTGCTGCACGAGCTGGCCGACCAGGGCAACACCGTGGTGGTCATCGAGCACAACCTCGACGTCGTGAAGACGGCCGACTGGCTGGTCGACTTCGGGCCCGAGGGCGGCGACGGCGGCGGCGAGATCGTCGCCCAGGGCACCCCCGAACAGGTCTCGGCCGAGCCCCGCAGCTGGACCGGCCGCTACCTCGGCGAACTCCTGGAACGCCACCGCCAGCGCAAGGGCGAGCGGAAGAAGCGACTAGTCAGGGCCTAGACGCCTACACCGTGACGCGCAGGGCGATGTTCACCCCATCGCCCGCGCCAGAACCTCCATGGGCATCGGGCCGGCACGAAGCACCGCCTCGTGCCAATCGCGGACATCGAAGGCGGGGCCCAGGCGGCGGCGGGCCGTCTCTCGGGTGCGCATCAGCTCCAGACGCCCGACCATGAAAGCGCAGGCCTGGCCAGGATAGACGCAGTAGCGGTCGATCTCGCGCTGGGCGGAGGCGGGCTGCTCGCCGGCGTTCTCGACCATCCAGCGGGTCGCCTCGGCGCGGGACCAGCGCTTGTGGTGGATCCCGGTGTCCACGACGATCCGCGCGGCCCGAAACAGCGCCGACTGGACCGCCCCGATATGGCCGAAGGGATCGGCGTCATAAGCCCCGATCTCCACGGCGACCTGCTCGGCGTAGAGGGCCCAGCCCTCCACATAGGCCGAGAACTGGGCGAAGCGCTTGTTGAGGGGCATGCCCGGCCCGGCGGCGCGGACGAAGACGCCGTTCTGGAGATGGTGGCCGGGGTCGCCCTCGTGATGGATCAGGGTCTTGAGCCGCCAGGTGGGCCATTCCTCGGTGGTCTTGAGGTTGATCGAGATGACGCCAGGCCGCGAGCCGTCGGCGGGCGGGCCTTCATAGTAGGCGCCCGGCGCCCCCGCTTCGATCGCCATAGGGATGCGCTCTACGGTGATGTCGCGGTCCGGCAGCGTTCGGAAGCCGCGCGGCAGCAGATCGTGGAGCCGCGCCAGATGGTCCCGCGAGAACTGGAGGATCTCCGCGCGACCCGCGTCGGTGTTCGGCTTGAGCTGCCGTGGATCGTGGTCCAGCGCCTTGATCCGTTCGGCGACCGTGCCCGTGGCAAACCCCTGGGCCCGCAACATGCCGTCGAGCTGCCCGCGCAACGCCTCGAAGGTCGCGAGACCCAGTCGGTGCATCTCCTCCGGCGGCGTCGCGACGGTGGTGTTGGAGCGCAGCGCCAGCGCGTACCAGGCCGCGCCATCCGGCAGCCGCCATACCCCCGCCTCCGAAGAGGCCGTGGCGCGGTGCGCGCGCAGGGCGGCGATCTGACGGTTCAGCGCCGGCATCACGCGCCCATCGAGAATCTCCCGCGCCGCCACGTCGACACCGGAGACGCCCGCCTTGGCGGCCCGCGCGGTCGGGCCGTCGGTCAACGCGGCCGAGGCGGTCGAGCGCAGGTCCACAAGCTGGGCCACGGTCCTGTCGATGATGAAGTCCGGCGGCGTGACACCTGCGGCCGCGTCCTTCCGGATGCCTTCGCTTTCGCCATCCAGGACCCGGGCGAAATCGGCGAGGCGCGACAGGTAGAGGTCGGCGTCCTCGCGGGTCGCGATGGGTTCCCGCGCGAAGTCCTGAGGCTGCCAGTAGTAGGCGCCGGCCATCTGGTTCACGAGGTAGGGCCCGGGCCGCAGGGCGTGGTCCTGGAAGCCGTAGCGGGCGCCTACCTCATCCAGCATCTCGTAAGCGAAGGCGGCGCAATCGTGATCCACCTGCCGGGCCGGGCTCAGGGCGCCCCGGTCGATGCGCTTCAATTCGGCCCTCCAGCGGCGGGCGGCGGCGACCTCGGCCGCCTTCCCGGCCGGCGAGCGGTCGTTCAGCCGCCCGCGAGCGGCCTTCGCGCGGGAATCGGTGAGAAGCGATGCCGCCGCCTCCGGCGCCAACGCCAGATACTCGTCCATGTGGCGCGAGAGCAGCGCCACGAGAGCCGCATCGCCGTGGGCCGCGAGCGCTCGCTCCGCGCCTACCGCCGCCGCACTGGCTCCAAGCAGGAAATCGCGGCGACTGGGCATGGGTTACTCCTTGGGCACTAGGCGCGAACAGTTGTTCGAAATAGCCTAGCCGCCAACAACATCAGGGTGGAACAAGCAGATGATCCTCTATGGCGCGCCGATGCCGGCGCCGAATCCGCGGCGCGTGCGCATCTTCCTGGCCGAGAAGGGGATCGAGCTGCCCGAGACGCCGGTCAGCCTGATGAAGCGGGAGCACAAGAGCCCCGAGTTCCGGGCGAAGAATTCCATGGGCCAGATCCCGACGCTGGAGCTGGACGACGGGACCTGCATCTCCGAGACCGTCTCGATCTGCCGCTACTTCGAGGCGACCAACCCCGAGCCGCCGCTGTTCGGGACCACGCCGGTGGAGCAGGCGCTGATCGACATGTGGATCCGCCGGATCGAGTTCACGGTGATGAGCCCGGTCGGCAACTACTGGCGCCACGCCCACAAGTTCACGGCGGCGCTGCTGACCCAGTACAAGGACTTCGGCGAGTCCAACGCCGAGACCTACAAAGGCGCTCAGAAGTGGCTGGACCGGGAACTGGGGGGCAAGGCCTTCGTGGCCGGCGACACCTACTCCATGGCCGACATCTGCCTGTTGTCCACGGTGGACTTCGCCACCTGGATCGGGCTGCCGCTCGAGGATGAATTCTCGAACCTGAAGGCCTGGCATGCGCGCGTGAGCACCCGTCCCAGCGCCGGGGCCTAGCTCAGGCGAAGTCTTCCGCGGGCGGGGTGTCTTCCAGCACCAGCTCGCGGTAGGCCACCGCGAACGGGGCGTAGATCATCACGATCTGCAGCACCTGCAGCAGCAGCTGCATCACCAGGGTGATCATGGCGGCGATGGCCGTGAGCGGTGTCAGGCGGCCGATGTCCTGCATCGCCGACTCGCCGCCCGACAGCTCAACCACGGCGAAGCTGATGATGCTGAAGAGGATCCAGACGATCACGTAGAAGATCACCGCCAGCACGATCATGCCGAACAGCGGCCAGAAGTGGCCCTTGGTCCGCGCCCAGGCCAGCTTCAGCGAAACGCGGCCGGTCTCGAACACGGTGGGCAGCAGCAGCGAGAGCCGCACGCCGATCCAGATCCCGAACACCAGCACCAGCGCGACCGCCAGCACCGCGCCCACCGAGCCGAACTGCGACGCGCCGGCGGTGAACACCAGGCCCACCACCACGGACAGGGCATAGAGGCCGATGCAGATCAGGTTGGCGGCCGTCAGCTTCAGTTCGGTGCGGCCGACCTTCAGGTGGGCGAACCCATGCTCCTGAGGCCGCAGGACCAGGCGCATCACACCCGCGGCGATGATCGACATCAGGAGCGCCGTCATCAGCAAGACCAACAGGAACGCCGGCCAGGACGCGGCCAGGAGGTTCGCCACCTCCTCCAGGTCGTTCGAGCTGAGCTGGCCCTTGCGCGCCAGGGTAATGAACTGGGGGCCCAGGGTGGCCATCATGACCATGGCGATCAGCAGGATGCCGCCGAAATAGACCGCGCTCCACGCGAGCATCACGCCCGGGTGTTCCTTGGTCAGGCGGAAGCCTTCCATGGCCGCGTCGCTGGGAGAAAACCTGGTCATTCGTCCTGTCTGGCCCGCGCCCGACTCGGCGGGCGCCTTTCGGCCGAACCTTGCCGTCGGGTCTGTTAAGCGTGCAAGGCCCCGCTCGCGATCCTTGCCGTTCGTTGCTAGTACGCCACGCATGACAATGACCCCAATCCACGTCGTCGGCGGCGGCCTGGCCGGCTCGGAGGCCGCCTGGCAGATCGCGCAGGCGGGTGTGCCCGTGGTGCTGCACGAGATGCGCCCCGTGCGCGGCACCGATGCGCACCAGACCGACAAGCTGGCCGAACTGGTGTGCTCCAACTCCTTCCGCGCCGACGACTGGACCGGCAATGCCGTTGGCCTGCTCCACGCCGAGATGCGGGCGCTGGGCTCGATCATCATGAGCGCCGGCGCTGCGCACCAGGTGCCGGCCGGCGGCGCCCTGGCCGTAGACCGCGAGGGCTTCTCCGAGGCCGTTACGGCGCGCCTGGAGGCCCATCCGCTGGTGACCATCGCCCGGGAGGAGGTCGCCGGCCTGCCGCCCGCGGAGTGGGACAGCGTGATCCTGGCCACGGGGCCCCTCACCTCGCCCGCCCTGTCCCAGGCGATCCTGGACCTGACGGGCGAAGGCCAGCTGTCGTTCTTCGACGCCATCGCGCCGATCGTGAACTTCGAGTCCATCGACATGGGCGTGGCGTGGCGCCAGTCGCGCTACGACAAGGAAGGACCCGGGGGCGATGCGGCGGCCTACATCAACTGCCCGATGGACAAGGACCAGTACGAGGCGTTCATCGACGCCCTGCTGGCCGGCCCCAAGTCAGAATTCAAGGACTGGGAGCACGTCCCCTATTTCGACGGCTGCCTGCCCATCGAGGTGATGGCCGAGCGCGGCCGCGAAACGCTGCGCCACGGTCCGATGAAGCCGGTGGGTCTGACCAACGCCCACAAGCCGGAGGAAAAGGCGTATGCGGTGGTGCAACTGCGCCAGGACAACGCGCTCGGGACGCTTTGGAACATGGTCGGCTTCCAGACCAAGCTGAAGCATGGCGCGCAGACCGAGATCTTCCGGATGATCCCGGGTCTGGAGAAGGCCGTGTTCGCGCGGCTGGGCGGCCTGCACCGCAACACCTTCATCAACTCGCCGCGCCTGCTGGATCGGAACCTGCGCCTGAAGGCCCAGCCGCGCCTGCGGTTCGCGGGCCAGGTGACGGGCGTGGAGGGCTATGTGGAAAGCGCGGCGGTCGGACTGCTGGCGGGCCGTTTCGCCGCCGCCGAGCGCCTAGGGCGGCCGATCGAGGCGCCGCCCGCCACCACGGCGCTGGGCGGGCTGGTCGGCCATATCACCGGAGGCCACCTGGAAAGCGGCAAGGGCAGCTTCCAGCCGATGAACATCAACTACGGCCTGCTCCCGCCGATGGAAGCCCCGAAGCGCGACGCCGAGGGCCGCCGGCTGGGAGCCAAGGAGAAGACCCGGCTGAAGAAGCGGGCGATGGGCGAGCGCGCGCTGGCCGACCTCAAGGCCTGGGTCGAGGGGGCCCCGGCGCTGGAAGCCGCCGAATAGGCGTCAGATCCGTCCGCGGGCCACCGCGAAGACCACCCGCAGCCGGTCGGACAACGGAGCGCGGCGGCGTCCCGCCAGCGCCGCGTGGGCCACGGCCGGGAACGCCGGCGCCGCGAGCGCACGGACGGCCTTGCGGGCGCCCTCCATCGTCTTTCGGGAGATTGCAGCCAAAGCCGGCGCCTCGGCGGCCCGGCGCGCCAGGGCCCATGCCGCACCGCCGGCTCGCGCGGGTCCAGAATCCTCGCCCGGCGCCAGGATCATCGCGGCGAGTTCCGCCGCCCGCCCGCCGGTGTCTCGCGCCCAGGCCAACGCTTCCTTCGGCTCCATTGGCGTGGCGTCCAGTTCGCGGTAGCGCGCGTCGATCATCGCCTCCAGCGGCTCGCGGGGCAGATGGCGGCGGGCGATGGCCGCGGCCAGCGCCTGGGCGGTCGGGTGATGCCGCACCGGCCGGCCCTCGTAGACCTCGTCCAGCATCTCGCGCCACCAGGTCAGGCGGATCTCGCCCAGGATCGGGTTGGAGGCCACCCTGGGGGCCCGCGCCAGCTCGTGGTCGTAGGCGTAGATGGCGAGGACGTCGGCGCGCAGGGGAGCAGCGGCCACGAACCGGCTGGAGAGCCAGCGGTCGGGGTCTACCCGGCGGATCAGGTCGTCGAGATCGTCGCTCATGGCTCTCACAACGAAAAAGGCCCGCCGCGAGGGCGGGCCTTCTCGAAAGCTTGCTCGCAGTCTAGCCGAAGACGGTCTGCGACATGGTCATCGAGGCCAGCATCGGGATCGAGAGCAGCAGGTTCGTGCGCGAGCCCAGCATGGCCATCCGTGCGGCCTTGGCCTTGGTGTCGGCGTCGGCTTCCACGATGCCCAGCGCGCGCTTCTGGTTCGGCCAGATGATGCCCCAAACGTTCAGCATCATGATGATGCCCAGCCACATGCCCAGGCCCAGCAGCGTGTACTGCCGGTCGAGCGTCGGGTCGTAGCCGCCGGCGAGGCCCAGCGAGAGGGTTTCGGCCGAGTAGCCGCGCACGCCGGCGATGGCGAGGCCCATCACGACGGTGGCCACCGCGGCCCAGCGGAACCAGAACAGCGCCTCGGGGGCGATGTACTTGGAGACCGCCGGCTTCAGCTCGGCCGGGATGTCGGGCATTTTCCGGATCTGGACGAAGTTGAAATAGTACAGCAGCCCGATCCAGAGGATGCCGAAGAACACATGCAGCCAGCGGAACACGCCCTGCCAGAAGGCGGGCCCCGTCCCTTGCGGCCCGGCGGCGTAGGCGCCGACCAGGATCAACGCCAGGATCGTGCTGACGATGATGGTATTTCGGAAATTGGCGAGTAGTCCGGCCATGTAACTAACCCTCTTAAGTCCCTGCCCTGCCGCACCTATAGGGCGTTTCGTTTCAGGCTGGAAGCGAGGGGGACCGCCGAGGTCAGACGGCGATCAGGGCGGCCGCCACGCGGCGTCCTTCGGCCGTCAGCAAATTGTAGAGTTTCGCCGCCGCCGGCGTGTCCATGAACTCCAGGCCGATGCCGGCCGCCCGCAAGCCCTCGCGAATCTCGCGCGGCGGCATGGCGTTTCGCGCGCCGACGCCGAGGAGGACGAACTCCACCTCCGCGGCGCCAGCGTCCAGCACCGGCCGCAGCGCCTCAAGCGACAGTTGATCCAGGCTCGCCACGCCCCAGCTCCGCGCCTCATCCGACAGGATCAGGACCGAGCCGTCGTGCCGCTCGCCGGCGAGGCGGAAGCCGCCGTCGCCATAGGCGTCGATGCTGGGGGCGTTGCGCGCCACGGCCGGCCTCAGGGGCGCGGCACAGCGGGCTTCAGCGCCTCGGCCGGCTCGTCGTCGCGACGCACGCCCCACAGGAGGATCACGGGCGCCGCCACGTAGATCGACGAGTAGGTGCCGATGACGATACCGAACATCAGGACGATCGACATGCCGAACAACGTCGGACCGCCGAAGATCGCCAGGCCGCCCAGCGCGAGCAGCGCGGTCAAGCCGGTGATCACCGTCCGCGACAGCGTCTCGTTGATGGAGAGGTCGATCACCTCGCGAAGCGGCATGCGCTTGTACTTGCGCAGGTTCTCGCGAAGGCGGTCGAACACCACGACGGTGTCGTTCATGGAGTAGCCGATGACGGTCAGGATCGCCGCGACGGTCGTGAGGCTGAACTCGAGCCCGCCGAAGGCCAGCACGCCGAACGTCAGGAACACGTCGTGGAACAGGGCGACCACGGCCCCGATCCCGAACTGCAGCTCGAAGCGGAACCAGATGTAGACCAGCATCAGGCCGATCGAGAGCAAGAGGGCCAGCAGGCCGCTCTGGAACAGCTCTCCAGAGACCTTGGGACCCACCACGTCCGTTCGCTTGAAGGTGACTTCCCCCAGCGCGGTGGTGAGCGCCGCTTTGACCCGGTCCACCGTCTGGGCCGGGCTGGCGTTGTCAGGGGTCTGGAAGCGAACCACGGCTTCATTGGGCGCGCCGAAGGTCTGCACCTGGACATCGCCCAGATCCATCCGCTCGAGCGTCGCGCGGGCCACCGGGAGGTCGACGGGTTTTGCGCCCGTCGTGAGTTCCAGGATCGTCCCGCCCTTGAAGTCGATGCCGCAGTTCAGGCCGCCGCAGGGCGGCTCGAGCGGGATCATCGCCTTCGCCAGTGAGGCGATCACGGCGATGATGGAGATCACGGCGGCCAGGCGCGCGAACCGGACGAACTCGAAGTTCGTCTTCACGGGAAGTATCTTGATCAGGGGCCACATGGCGCGGGCCTCCCTTAAGCGATCGGCAGGGTCTTCGGTCGGGTGGCGCGGAACCACCAGGCCAGAAGCACCTGGGTTATGAGGACGGCGGAGAACACCGAGGTGATCACGCCGATCGAAAGGGTCCAGGCGAAGCCCTTCACCGGACCGGCCCCGAACTGGAACATCATAAGGGCCGCCAGGAGGGTCGTCAGGTTGGCGTCGATGATGGTGCTCATGGCTCGCGAGAAGCCGGCGTCCATGGCGGTCACCACGTTGCGGCCGGCCCGGACCTCGTCGCGCATGCGTTCGTAGATCAGCACGTTCGCGTCGACGGCCACGGCCAGGGTCAGGATCAGACCCGCGATGCCCGGCAGGGTGAGGGTGGCCTGGGTCACGCTCATGGCGGCGATGATCAGCAGGCCGTTCACCAGCAGGGCCACCACCGAAATCCCGCCGAACAGGAAGCCGTAGGCCAGCAGCATGAACGCCAGGATCGCAACGAAGCCGACAATGGTGGAGATCTTGCCGGCCTCGATGGCGTCGGCGCCGAGCTCGGCGCCCACGGTGCGCTGCTCCTCGACATTGAGCCGCGTGGGCAGTGCGCCCGCGCGAAGCAGGATCGCGAGGTTGTTGGCGCTCTCGGCGGTGAAGTTGCCGCTGATCTGGCCGGATCCACCCGTGATCGGCTCGTTGATGTTGGGTGCGGAGATCACCTTGTCGTCGAGGACGATGGCGAATCGCTTGCCCACGTTCTGGGACGTGGCGTCGGCAAAACGCCGGGCGCCCTGGCCGTTGAAGCGGAAGTTGACCACCGGTCGCCCGGTCTGCGGATCGAAGCCCGCCTGGGCGTCGGTCAGCATCTCACCGGTCACCAGGGCGCGGCGCTTGACCACGTAAGCCGGCTGGATGTCGTCGCCGGGCAGCAGGACGGTTCCGGGCGGCACCCGGCCCTGCTGGGCCTGGACGATGTCCGCGGTCTCGTCGACCATCTGGAAGGTCAGCTTGGCCGTCTGGCCCAGGATCGCCTTCAGCTTCTCCGGATCGCTTTCGCCCGGAGCAGCCACGACGATGCGGTTCGTGCCCTGGCGCGTGATGCTGGGCTCGCGCGTGCCCAGTTCGTCGATCCGGCGGCGGATGATCTCCTGGGACTGTTCGACCGCGCGCACGGCCTCGGCTTCGAAGGCCTCCGGTACGAACTCCAACCGCAGCCGCTGGTCCGCCTCGGTCGAGACGCGAACGTCGCGGCCACCAACGACGCCCTGCAGCACCGTGCCGATGTTCTCACGCAGCAATTTGGTCGCCGCGCCGACCTGTGCGGCGTCCGTGATCCGGACCATCACGGCGCCGTTCACCACCGCAAGGTTGGTGAACTGGATCTGCTCCTCGCGAAGCTGGGTCCGGACATCCTCGAGCATGTTGGTGAGGCGTTCGGAACGCAGCGCGTTCGTGTCGACTTCGAGCAACAGGTACGACCCGCCCTGCAGGTCGAGCCCGAGGTTGAGGGTCTTCTTCGGCATGAAGGCCGGCAGTCCGTCCCGGACATCCTGGGGCAGCGCGTTGGGCAACGCGAAGAGCGCCCCGAGCACCACGGACAGGACGACCAGCAGGACCTTCCAGCGCGAAAGGGTCAGCATCGGAAGGCGTCTACTTTCTTAGGCCTTGGAGTCGTTGGCCGGCGCAGGCTCGCCGCGGGCCCGGACGTCGGAGATCATGCCCTTGACCACCTTCACGGTGACGCCGGTGGCGATCTCGACGCCGACTTCCTTGTCTTCGACGCGCACGATCTTGCCGATCATGCCCGAGGACAGCACCACCGTATCGCCACGCTTCAGGGCGCCGAGCATGGCCTGATGCTGCTTCATCCGCCGCTGCTGCGGCCGGATCATCAGGAAATAGAACAGCACGACCAGGGCGATGAGCGGCAGGAACTGCAGCAGCATCGCTTCAGGGCCGCCTCCAGCGGCGCCGCCGGCGGCTTGGGCGTAGGCAGGGGTGGCGAACATAGCCTCTCCGAAAAATGCGCAGGCGAGCGCCCTCCCATATGGGGGCCCGCCAAAGTCGGCGGAAGCTATGCGGACGGGCCTGCTTTTGCAATGGAACGCCTACGTGTATGGCCTGCTCCTCATGGATCGGGACCTGACGCCGCTGCTTACCCGTATCGCCGAGGCCCTGGAGCGCCTGGCGCCGCCGGCCGTGGGCACGGCCGGATTCGGGGGGGCGCGGCTCTTCCGGCACGATCCGCAGACCGGCGCCTTTCATCCGGCCCCCGACTATCCGCTGGCGCTGGACAGCCTGGTGGGCGTCGACCGGCAGAAGACCCGGTTCCTGGAGAACCTGGAGCGCTTCGCCGCCGGCCTGCCCTACAACCATGCCCTGCTGTGGGGCGTTCGGGGCACGGGCAAGAGCTCGCTGGCCAAGGCTGCGTTCATGGCGGTCGCGGCCGAGAACGCCGCCCTGAAGCTGGTGGAGGTGGATCGCGACGAGGTCACCGCCCTGCCCGCGCTCTTCGACGCCTTGCGGACGCGGCCCGAGCGCTTCGTGGTCCTGTGCGACGACCTTTCGTTCGAGGAAGGCGCCGCGGCGGCCAAGGCGCTGAAGTCGGCGCTGGAGGGCGGCGTGTCTGGGCCGCCGGGCAATGTTCTGTTCGTGGCTACGTCCAACCGCCGCCACCTGATGCCGCGCGGCCACCAGGAAGACCGCGGCCTGGTTTCGGCGGCCGAGGACGCCGAGGAGGAGGTCAGCGTCTCCGACCGTTTCGGCCTGTGGGTGGGCTTCCCGCCGATGGACCAGCCGACCTACCTGAGCGCCGTGACCGCCTACGCCCGGCGGTTCGGCCTGACGGTCCCCGACCTTGAGCGCCGCGCCCTGCAGTGGGCGCAGCTGCGCGGCTCGCGCTCCGGCCGGGTCGCGTGGCAGTTCATCCGCGACCTGGCCGGCGAGCTGGGCAAGCCGCTCCCACTCTGAGCGCGGGTCAGCGCGGCGGCAGGACCAGCGTCGGGTCGACGGGGCGCGCCCGCTCCTGCGGGGTCGGCGCGTAGCGGATCTCGAAGTGCAGCTGCGGCTCCGAGACGCCGCCGGACGAGCCCGCCAGGCCGATCTGCTGCCCCTGCTCAACCTTCTGCTGCATCCGCACCTCGACGCGGCTGAGGTGGCCATAGGCGGTCACCCAGCCGTCGGCGTGCTTGATCAGCACCAGGTTGCCGAAGCCCGGGACCTGGTCGCCCGCATAGACCACGTCGCCGGCCGCGGCCGCGCGGACCGGGTCGCCGGTGCTGGCCCGGATGTTCAGGCCGTCGTTGCGCACGCCGCCGCCACGACCGCCGAAGCCGGACAGGACCTGCCCCTGCAGCGGCCAGGCGAACAGGCCGCGGCCCATCTGGCTGATCTGAGCGTCGGACACCGGCGGGCTGGCGACCGGCGCGCCCGGCACGCCGCCGGGCGGCGGGCGATAAGGCTGAGGCTGGCCAGGCATGACCACGGTCGGGGGACGGGGCGCCGAGCGGGGCGGCGGCAAGGTCTGGCCGACCGGGGGCGGCGTATCGAACGACGACGGCGGCCGCGCCGTACCCTCATAGGGCCGCGGGCTGGACGGCAGGGCGGGCGTCGGCTCGGGCGGCGGCGGCGCAGGCGTCGGCGCCACGCGATCCGGGACGCGGGTCGTGGTCGTCAGCGGCCCCCGGTCGCGATAGCCCGCGGGCAGGCGCAGCCGGCGGCCCGGCGCGACGCTGGCGCCCCGGCGCAGGCCGTTGGCGCTGCGCAGCTCGGCCTCGGTGACGCTGAAGCGGCGCGCGATCTCGGACAGGGTGTCGCCACGGCCGACGACATAGGCCTTGGCGGTGCTGCCCGGGCCGCGGATCGTCTGCCCGGGCTGAATCCGGTAGGGCTTCTTCAGCTTGTTGATCTTGGCGAGCTCGGCGACGTCGCTGTCCAGGCGGCCGGCGATCCGTTCCAGGTTGTCGCCCGATTTGACCTTGTAGGACTTGCCGGGGATCGAGATCTCGACCACCCGGCCGGTGACCTCGCGATTGGTGATCGTGCGGCCTTCCAGCTCAACCACCTCGGCCGGCGGCGCCTCGGCCTGCGGGCGGCGGGTGCGCGGTTCGGGCCGCTCCGCGGGCGCAGGGTCGTCGCCGGCCGCCTCGGCCTCGCCGCCGGGCAGCTTCAGCTTCCGGCCGGGCATGATCGAGGAGCTGGCGCCCAGGCCGTTGGCCTCGCGCAGAGCCTGGACGGTTGTGCCGTTGCGCTGGGCGATGCCGAACAGGGTGTCGCCCGAGCGGACGGTGTAGGTCGCCCCGCCGGAGCCGCTGGACCTGGAACTGCTCGCGGCGCTCGCCTTCGGGGCCTTCGGATTCTTGAGCACCTGGCCGGGCTGCAGGCGGTAGGGCTTCTTCAGGCCGTTCGCCTCGGCCAGGTCCGCGATGGTCGTGCCGAGGCGGTCGGCGATCTCGGCGAGCGTGTCGCCGGATTTGACCTTGTACGTGGCGGGCGCGGACCCGCGGACGCGGGCCGCCGCATCCTCGGCCGGCGGTGCGAGGGCCAGGACCGGCGGTTCGGGCGACGCCTGGGCCAGCGCCGGCCGGGGGGCCGAGGGCAATGGCGCGAGCTCGCGGGATTCCACCTTGGGCGTCGGACGGGCGACGTCGGCCGGCGCATCCTCCGCCGCGGCCAGTTGCTGCGGCGGCGCGGCGACCGGGACAGCCGGCGGCGGAACCTGGATCACGGGCGCGTTCACGGCGTAGCGCGGCGTACCGCAGGCGGTGAGCGCCGTTCCCGCGAGCAGGATCAGGGCCGTTCGTTGGATGAGATGCGTCATCGCCGCTCCGGGGTAGCTCGAATAAGAATCATTCGGGGCGTGAGGTGGGATGATGGCGACGAGCCGGCGCCCCCGCCAACCCGCAAAAGCCTCGCAACACGAAAAGGTCAGAGTTCCTTCGCCACGCCTTCCAGCAGCGGGACGAAGCGGACGTCGATCAGGTCCTCGACCTGGAAGCCCCCATGCCCGTCGCCGGTGTACCGACGCAGGACCTGGACCGGCCCCTTGCCGATCGGCGCCACGAGGATGCCGGTCGGTTTCAGTTGCGAAAGCAGAGCCTTGGGCTCTCCCGGCGCCGCGGCTGTGACCATAATGCGGTCAAAAGGCGCCTGCTCGGGCCAACCTTCCCCACCGTCTCCGAACCGGGTGATGATGTTCGTCAGGCCCAGTTCCTTGAACCGGGCCTCGGCCTCCCGCATCAGGGTGCGATAGCGCTCGACGGTGTAAACCAGCCGGGCCAGCTTCGAGAGGATGGTGGTCTGATAGCCGCTGCCGGTGCCGATCTCGAGCACCCGGTCACGCCGATCCACCTTCAGCGCCTGGGTCATCAGCCCCACGATGAACGGCTGGCTGATGGTCTGGCCGCAGGCGATCGGCAGGGCCGAATCCTCGAACGCCCGCTCCTTGAACAGCTCCTGCGTGAAGAGGGGCCGTGGCGTGGTCTCGATGGCGGACAGCACCTTGGCGTCTGTCACGCCCTGCGAGCGCAGGGCCAGCAGCAGGCGCGCCATGCGGGTTTCGGGCGTGTCGTCGTCATCCCGCTCGGCCATGGTCAAGCCTTCGGCGGCACGCCGCCCAGCTGCCCCTTCAGTTCGTGGACAGTGGCGGTATGGGTCAGGTCGATGTGCAGCGGGGTCACCGAGATCTTGCCATCGTAAAGCGCCCTCAGGTCGGTGCCCTCCGGCGGACTGGAGCGCTCCTGGCGGAAGCCCACCCAATAGTAGTCGCGTCCGCGCAGATCGAGCCGCTTCTCGGCGTGGCGCACCTGGAAGTCGCGGAAGCCCTGGCGCGTGACCTCGACCTCCTTGATGTTCTCGACCGCGCCGTTCGGGAAGTTGATGTTGAGGACCACGTCGTTCGGCCAGCCCAGCTCGACGAGGCGCTTGATGATCCCGGGCCCGAAGGTCTCGGCCGCCTCGAAGCTCTGGCCCGGCTCGTAGAAGCCCATCTGGGAGAGCGCGATGGAGGGCACGCCCAGGGCCATGCCCTCGATGGCGCCGGCCACGGTGCCCGACATGGTGACATCCTCGGCGAGGTTCGCGCCGCGATTCACGCCCGACAGCACCAGGTCCGGCCGGCCGCCGGGGACCAGGTCGTTGATCCCCAGCATGACGCAGTCGGTGGGCGTGCCCGTGGTGGCGAAGCGGCGCTCGGACAGCTGCCGCACGCGGATCGGATCGGCCAGGGTCAGCGCCCGGCTGGCGCCCGACTGCTCGTACTCAGGCGCTACAACCCAGACATCGTCCGACAGCCGGGCCGCGATCCGCTCCAGCGCCTCCAGGCCGTCCGCATGGATGCCATCGTCGTTGGTGATGAGGATCCTCAAGCCTGGCCCCCGATGTGGGTGAGACCCGGCAGGTAGGGGTGCAACGCCTGCGGAATGGCGATCCGGCCGCCCTCGTCCTGGTAGTTCTCCATGACCGCCACCAGCGTCCGGCCCACGGCGAGGCCGGAGCCGTTCAGCGTATGGACGAACCGCGTCCCCTTCTCGCCGGCCTTCTTGGCGCGGGCGTCCATGCGCCGGGCCTGGAAGTCGCCGCAGTTCGAGCAGGAGCTGATCTCGCGGTACTTGCCCTGGCTGGGCAGCCAGACCTCCAGGTCGTAGGTCTTGCGCGCGCCGAAGCCCATGTCGCCCGTGCACAGCAGCATGGTGCGGAAAGGAAGCTCGAGCCGCTTCAGCACCGCCTCGGCGCAGCCGACCATCCGCTCATGCTCCTCGTCGGACTTTTCCGGGGCCACGATCGAAACCAGCTCGACCTTGTTGAACTGGTGCTGGCGGATCATCCCGCGGGTGTCGCGCCCCGAGGCGCCGGCCTCCGACCGGAAGCAGGGGGTCAGGGCGGTGAAGCGCAGCGGCAGCTCCTCCTCCGCCACGATCTGGTCCATCACCAGGCTGGTGAGCGGCACTTCGGCCGTCGGGATGAGCCAGCGGCCGTCGGTGGTCTGGAACAGGTCGTCGGCGAACTTCGGCAGCTTGTCGGTGCCATAGGCGGCCGCGTCGTTCACCAGCAGCGGTGGGGCGACCTCCAGGTAGCCGTGCTCCTGCGTCTGTAGGTCCAGCATGAACTGGCCGATGGCCCGCTCCAGGCGGGCGAGCTGGCCCTTCAGAACCGTGAACCGGGCGCCCGACATACGGACGGCGGCTTCGAAGTCCAGGAGGCCCAGCCCCTCGCCGAGGTCGACGTGGTCCTTGGGGTTGGCGATGGCGAACGGCTCGCCCCAGCGGCGGACCTCCACGTTGTCGTGCTCGTCCGCCCCGACCGGCACATCGGGCGCCGGGATATTGGGCAGCGAGGCCAGGATGTCCTTCAGCGCCTCGCCCGCCTCCCGCTCGGCCTCGGCGTGCTGGGCCTGGCCAGCTTTCAGGGCCTCGACGCGGGCCATCAGCGCCTGTGCCTCGGCTTCGTTCTTCTGGGCCTTGGCCTGGCCGATCTTCTTGGAGGCCTCGTTTCGCTCGGCCTGCGCCGCCTGGCCGGCCGTCTGGGCGGCGCGGAGCCGGGCGTCCAGGTCGAGGATCTCGGCCACCTTCCCGGACAGGCCCTTCGCCGCCCAGGCTTTCTCGTAAAGCTCGGGGGTTTCGCGAATGGCTCGGATGTCGTGCATGGGCGCCGCTGGGGGATGAGGGAAGCGGTTTCTCTAGAGCGCGTCGGGAGGCGCGCCAACCCTTAGCCCGCTCACGTGGCGACGATGTCGGTCCCGGCCGAGGCGTCTTCCTTCTTCCGGCGCAGTTCGATGAGCTTCACGCAGCCGATGGAGACGAAGTACAAAAGGATGATCGGCGTCGCGAGCATGAGCTGGCTGATCGGGTCCGGCGGGGTCACGATCGCGGCCACCACGACGACGGCGAAGACGGCGTAGCGCCAGCCCTTCCACAACATGGCCGAGTTCACGATCCCGGCCAGGCCCAGCAGGGTGAGCACCACGGGAAGCTGGAAGCAGAGGCCGAAGGCCAGCAGCAGGGTCGTCACCAGGGTGAGGTAGTCGGACACCTTGGGCAGCAGCTCGACCGCAATGCCCGCGCCCATGATCTGCTGGCTCAGCGAGAACCACAGGACGAACGGCAGGATCAGGAAATAGACCAGCGCCGCGCCCATCAGGAACAGGATCGGGGCCGCGATCAGGAAGGGCAGGAAGGCGTATCGCTCGCGCTTGTAGAGGCCCGGCGCCACGAAGGCGTAGACCTGCCAGGCCAGCACCGGGAACGTCAGCACCACGGCGCCGAAGCCCGCCAGCTTCAGCTTGGTGAAGAAGAACTCCAGCGGCGCCGTGAACATCAGCCGAAGGTCGCCGGTGGCGGTCGGCGCGTCCTTCATCCCCAGCAGGACGAACAGGAGATCGAACGGTCCGGCCGAGTGCCCCTGCCGGGACTCCGCATACATGGCCGCGGCCATGGCGAAGGGGTGGAGCAGGAAGCGATAGATCTGCTCCGAAAAGGCGAAGCAGACGGCGAAGCCCACGACGATCGCCACTACGCAGATGATCAGCCGCTGGCGGAGCTCGACCAGGTGGTCCAGCAGCGGGGCCCGGGAGGCCTCGATTTCGGCTTCGTCGGCGTCGTAGCTCACGCGCCGCCCTCGACGATCTTGCTGGCGCGCTTGCGCTTGGGCGCCTGGACGATCTCGACCTCCGCCTTGGCCTTGGCCTTGACCGGCGCCTTGCGGGCCGGCTTGGCGGCGGCCTTCTTCCTTGTCGCAGGCTTTTTCGTCTCCGGCGCAGAGGCCTCGGAAATCTCCAGCGGCGGAGGCGGCGCCTCGGTCGTGTCGTACTGATAGCTCATGGGCGGATGCAGCTGGACGCCCACGTCGGACATGCTCTGCTCGATCTCGCCGATCGTGGAGCGCATCTCCTGGTTATGGTCGGTCAGGTCGCCGAACTGGCCGCGGCGCATGGCCTCGACCTCCTTGCGCAGGTCGTCGAGCTCGGACTGGCGGGCCATCTCGTCGAAGCTGGCGCGGAATTCGTTCGCCATGCCGCGCAGCTTGGCCATGAACTGACCGAAACGCCGGAGCAGGATGGGCAGGTCCTTGGGGCCCACGACGATCAGCGCCACGATGGCGATGACGATGAGCTCGGACGCGCCGACTTCGGGAAGCATGGCGGTGGCCTAAACAGAAGCGCCGGCCACGATCAGGGCGGCCGGCGCGAAATTGCCGTGGAGCGGCGGGCGATCAGCCCCGCGCGCTGTCCTTGTCGTCCTTCGGAAGCGGCTTAGCCGCCTCCTCGGAGGTGTCGTCGCCCTTCAGGCCGTCGCGGAAGGCGCGGATGCCCTTGGCGGTGTCGCCCATGAGGCCCGAGATCTTGCCGCGGCCGCCGAACAGCAGCGCCGCCACGACGACGATCAGAAGGATGTGCCAGATGCTGAGTGCGCCCATGCGCCAAACTCTCCTTGGGCGGCGGCCCCGATGCCGCGCGCCCGTTGTCTCGGGGGTTATATAGTCCGTCCGCCGCCGCCAAGCCAACGCGGCGTGCGTGCTTCAGTGCGCGGGCTCGTCCTCGCCCAGGAAATCGACATGGAATTCGGGCGCGTCGGCCTCCAGCGGGTCCTCGTCGGCGCCCAGCGCGTTGGGATCGGGCATGGCGAAATCGGGCGGCAGGTCCAGCGACAGCAGGCCCGCGGCCTTCATCTCCGCCATGCCCGGCAGGTCGGCGAGGCTGGCCAGGCCATAGTGTTCCAGGAAGGCGTCGGTGGTGCCGAAGGTGACCGGGCGGCCCGGGGTGCGCCGGCGGCCGCGCATCTTAACGAGGCCCAGCTCCAGCAGGACGTCCAGGGTGCCCCGGCTGGCCTGCACGCCGCGCACGGCCTCGATCTCCGCGCGGGTGACGGGCTGGTGGTAGGCGATGATGGCCAGCGTCTCCTGCGCGGCCTTCGAGAGGCGCCGCGGCTCGTCGCGCTCCTCGGTCATCAGCCAGGCGAGGTCCTCGGCGGTCTGGAAGCGCCATCCCCCCGCGACGTTGGCCAACACCACGCCGCGGCCTGCGTAGAGATCGGAAAGCTCGGCGAGGCCGCCCTCGACGTCGGCGCCCTCCAGAAGTCGTTTGGCCAGGTCCTCGACCGTCAGCGGCCCGGAGGCGGCGAACAGCAGGGCCTCGATCTCGCGCGCGGTCTCGCTCATGCCGCCACCCCACCCTTGCGGGCCCGCAGATAGATGTCGGCGAATGCCTCCAACTGGCGGGCTTCGAGCGCCCCCTCCTTCACCAGCTCCAGGCTGGCCGAGAGGGTCGAGGCCACATAGGAGGCGCGGCTGGGCCCGGCGGTCGGGGTTCCCATCGGCGCGACCCCGGTCAAGGGCGTCCAGCGGTCGAGGTCGGGCAGCAGGCGGCGCAGGCGGTCGCGGGCGTCCTCCAGGGGATAGGCAGTCGGAACCTGGGGCTTGTAGCTCCGCTGCGCCTCCTTCTGGCGTTGGGCGATATAGGCGCTCATCAGGCCGTAGAGGTCGCCTTCGAGTCGCCCTGACGGAACGATGCGGATGGCCTCGGGGTCGCCGCGGCCGAAGACATCCCGGCCCAGTTGCGGTCCGGTCATCAGCTTTTCGGCGGCGTTCCGCATCGCTTCGAGCTTGGCCAGGCGGAAGGCCAGGCGCTGGGCCATCTCCTCGGCGGGCGGCTCCTCGGCCTTCGGCTGCTCGGGCTTGGGCAGCAGCAGGCGCGACTTCAGGTAGGCGAGCCAGGCCGCCATCACGAGGTAGTCGGCGGCGAGGCTGAAGCGGCGGCGGCGCGCCTCCTGCACGAAGGCGAGGTACTGCTCGGCCAGCTTCAGGATCGAAAGCTGCAGCAGGTCGACCTTCTGGGTGCGGGCCAGCGCCAGCAGGACGTGCAGCGGCCCCTCGTACCCCTCGAGATCGACGATCAGCGCCTCGCCGTCCTCGGCCGCGTGGCTGGCCGCGGCGAAGTCGAGAGAAGGTTGGAAGCCGCCGCTCATGCCGCCAGCCTACCGCCGAACGCCGCAGCGAAGCGAGCGCGGCCCTCGGCCACATCAAACGGTTCGGGCGTCCGGGGCCGGCGCGCCAGCGCGGCCCCCGCGCGGCGCTGGGCCTGCCCGCTCAGAACACCGGCTCCTGCGGCAACGGCCTGCATCTCGCCCATGTCGCCGTTGCAGTGGAGCACCACATCGCAGCCCGCGGCGCGCGCAGTCTCGGCGCGCTCGCGGAATCCGCCGGAGAGCGCGCCCATCGAGATGTCGTCGCTCATCAGGAGCCCGTCGAAACCGATCGCCTTGCGCACGGCGCGGCGGATCACCGTGGAGGACAGGGTCGCCGGCCGGCGCGGATCGATCGCGGCGTAGACCACGTGCGCGGTCATCGCCATCGGCATGTCCGAAAGCGCGCGGAATGGCGCGAAGTCCCAGCCGTCGAGCTCATCCCACGGGGCCTCGACCACCGGCAGCGCCTGATGGCTGTCGGCGCGGGCCCGGCCGTGGCCAGGAATGTGCTTGAGCATCGGCAGAACCCCGCCGGCGATGAGGCCCTCGGCCGCGGCGCGGCCGAGAACGGCCACCTCATCCGGCGTCTCGGCATAGGCGCGATCGCCGATGACCTCGTGCCCGTCCGGCGCCGGAACATCCAGGACCGGGAGGCAGTCGGCGTCGACGCCAACGGCGGCCAGGTCGTGGGCCATTAGTCGCGCGCCGAGGCGGGCGATCTCGGGACGTCCCAGCGCGGCATAGGCCCGCGCCGAGGGGTAAGCCGGCCAGTGGGGGGGACGCAGGCGTTGCACCCGCCCGCCCTCCTGGTCGACCAGGATCGGCGCCTCGTCACGGCCGACCGCCTCGCGGAGGGCGGTCGTCAGCGCCCTCACCTGCGCCGGCGTTTCGACATTGCGGGCGAAGAGGATGAACCCCCAGGGACGTGCATCGGCGAAGAACGCCTTTTCGGCCGGCGTCAGCATCGGGCCCGAACAGCCCAGGATGCAGGCCCCGATCGTCACCGGACGAAGCAGCTCTTCCCGGCGGCCTGGAGCTTGGCGCAGAAGGCCTGGGCGTCGGCCCGCGAGGCGAAGCCGGTGACCGCCGTGCGATAGAGCGTGCCGCCGTTCTTCTCGATCTTCTCGACGCTCTTGCCCTTGCCGGCGCCGAGGCCCGGGACGGCCGAGACGGCGTCCTTCCAGGCCTTGTCCGCCAGGGCGGTGGACGAGACGGCGCCGATCTGCACCACGGCCCCGCCGGCGGCGGGCTTGGCGGCCGGCGCCGGCTCGGTCTTCTGGACGGCTGGCGGCGCGGGTTTCGGCGCGGGCGGCGCGGCGGCGACCTTCTGGGCCGGAGCCGGCGCGGCCTTCTGAACAGGCGCCGGCGGTATGGCCGGCTTCAGCGCCTGGGAGGTGGCGGGCGGCGGGGCGGCCTGGACGGGCGGCGCCTGGGTCACCACGACCTTGGGCGTGGGCATGGGCCGCGGCGCGGGCTCCTCCGGCGGCGGCGTGAACGTGGGCGCCACCGTCTCCATCGGGGCGCTCTCGTCAGAGCGGTAGATCTGCAGCCCGGCGGCGGGATCCTGCGGCTGCGCCTCCGGCGGCGCAGCGGACTTGATGCCGGCGACCGGCTCGCCCACCGTCTGCGGCGCCTGGCCCGCCTGGCGCACGCCCGACTGGTAGAAGACGAAGATGGCCGCCACCAGCGCCGCCAAGACCAGCACGCTGAGGATCAGGGTGAACGGGATCGGCCGGGCGCCGCGCACAGGCTCGCGCGGGTCGAAGCTCAGCGGGGCGTCGGCGGTGGGCGGCGTATAGGCGCCGCGCTCGTGGTCGGACATCGCGAGGGCTCCGAGAGGCTCAAACAGCGCGAATCGCGCGCGTTCGGAGACAGTCTATCGGAGGTCGCAAGGACCGGAGTGTGGCGGGCCGCCGATTTCTGTGGGTGAGACTACAGGCCCTCGAGATCGGTGGTGTCCATGCCATAGCGATGGAACAGCGCCCGCAGCTCCCGCACCTCGTCGCCCGAAGCCTTGCCGGGCCGAAGCTGGATCTCGACGTTGCGTCCCCGGTTCGCGGCGCGCTGGACGGCCGAGATCTTCTTCAGCCACCAGTAGAAGGCGCCCTCGTCGCCCGGCGAGTGAAAGATCGGCCCGCGGACGGACAGCACCGTCACGCTTCAGCCCCAGACGTCGAGATGGAACAGCTTCCGGTGCTCCTCGATGGCGAAACGATCGGTCATGCCGCCGATATAGTCGCAGACCACCCTCGCCCGCCCCGCTTCGTCGCGGCCTTGTGCGCGGGCGAACCATTCGGCCGGCAGGACGTCGGGCTCGGCCATGAACAGCTGGAACATCTCGGCCAGCATCCGGCGTGCCTGGCTGCGGGTGCGGTTCACCTTCCAGTGCCGGTACATCCGCTCCATCAGGAACGCCCGCAGGGCGCCGAGGTCCTCCACCATGTCGCGGGAGAACGACACGAGGGCATGGCCCAGCATCCGCACGTCCTCGGGCGAGCCGACCTTGCCGGCGGCGGCCCGACGGCCGGTCTCGGCGATGACGTCGTCGGCCATGGCGCCGATCATCCGGCGCACGGCTTCGAGCCGTAGGATGCCCGGCTCGCAATCGGGATAGTCGGCCCGCGCGCTGACGACATGCGGCCCGATCAGGGGCACCTCGGCCAGTTCGTCCAGATTGAACAGGCCGGCGAGGACGCCGTCGTCGACGTCGTGGTTGTTGTAGGCGATGTCGTCGGCCAGGGCCGCGACCTGGGCCTCGGCCGAGGCCCAGGTGTCCAGGCGCAGACCATACTGGGCGTCGAACTCGGAGATCGCGCTCCAGGACGGCTTGGCCAGCTGGTCGACCACGGGGCCGTTGTGCTTGATGACCCCTTCCAGCGTCTCCCACGTCAGGTTCAGGCCGTCGAAGCGTGGGTAGCGGCGCTCCAGCTTCGTCACCACCCGGAACGTCTGGACGTTGTGGTCGAAGCCGCCGTAGCCCTGCATCTGGACCTGAAGCTCGTCTTCGCCGGCGTGGCCGAAGGGCGGATGCCCCAGGTCGTGGGCAAGGGCGATGGTCTCCGCCAGGTCCGGGTCCAGGCCCATCGCCGTCGCCAGGGAGCGGGCGATCTGGGCCACCTCCAGGCTGTGGGTCAGCCGCGTGCGGAAGTGGTCGCCCTCGTGCGCCACGAACACCTGCGTCTTCTCCTTCAGCCGGCGGAACGCCGTCGAATGGATGATCCGGTCGCGGTCGCGGGCGAAGTCGGTGCGGGTGCGGCTCGCCGCCTCGGGAACCTTGCGGCCGCGCGAGGCGGCCGGGTTCTCCGCGAACGGAGCGCGAGCAGGGATAGGTGACGCCATCAAACCATTCTATTCAGGGCCCCTTGGTCGGGGCCGCGCAGGCCCTCATATAGTCCACGGCAGACATTCGTCTAACAGAGCATGACCACGACCGACCTCACCCTCTCCTCCGCCGCGGCGGAACGCATCCGCGCCATCGGCGCCGCGGAAGGCCGCGACGTGATGCTGCGCGTCGCCGTCGAGGGCGGCGGCTGTTCGGGCTTCCAGTACCAGTTCGACCTCGTCGACACTGCGGAGGACGACGATCTCAGGATCGAACGCGACGGCGCCGCGGCCCTGGTGGACGTGGTGTCCCTGGCGCTGCTGAAGGGCTCGGAGATCGATTTCGTCGACGAGCTGGCCGGGGCCGAATTCCGCGTGCGCAACCCGAACGCCAAGTCCAGCTGCGGCTGCGGCGTCAGCTTCTCAATCTAGCGGCCGCGAACCGGGCGGCAGGGCCTCGGTCTCGGTGATCTTCACGTCCGCGGGCGGGCGGAACAGCTCGGGATCGTCGGGCAGGCCGCGCCGGTACTCATCATAGCGGATGATGTAGGCGGGCCGGCCGTCGCGCACATAGGTGATCATGAACGGCTCGCCCGAGCGGTCGTCCATCAGGATCGCCAGGCTGTGCGTCCCGAGGGTGTAGGTATGGATGCCGGCCGCCACCGCGCCCCATCGGATCGTCCTCTGCGCCACCGGCGCGCGGACGGCGACGAACTCGGCCTCGCACCCGTACTCCAGCGCCATGAACTGCGGCGGCGAACCCGCTGGCAGGATCGGCGCGCGGACCTCGTACACCGGCCCCTTGTCCAGCGTGTGCCCGCCCGTGCGGCTGGCCAGGTCGATCATCCACACGTCTGGTTCGGAGACCAGGAACAACGCCTGGCGGGCCATGGGCTCCTTCGGATCCTGTACGCTGGCGGCCACCACCGGCTGCTCCACGGTGCGTAGATGGCGCCCGCCCTTGCGCCAGATCCGCCGGGGTTGCGCCCGGTGGTCCGCCGCCTGCAGCCCGGGGGTGATGTTGCGCACCGTCATGCTGACCAGCGACTGCGGCTGGCAGGGCGGCACCGCGGCGGCGACCTCGGGCTTTGGCGGCGGGATGATCGGCGGGACGTCCTGGGCCTGGGCCGCGCTGGCGACGAGGGCGATGAGGATCGCGAGGGGCTTTGACGACGCCATGGGCGCACCAGGGGCCACGCCCGGCCTCGACGGTCAAGCCGGCGTCGCCAAGCGGCCCACCAAAGCCGTTGAGCGACGCGCCACGCGCCCCTAGGTTCGCCACCGACTTCGCCGGAGCCCTCGATGCGCATCGCCACCTGGAACGTGAACTCGGTCAACGCCCGGCTGGAGACGGTGGTCCGGTGGTTCGAGGAGGCCAAGCCGGACGTCGTCTGCCTGCAGGAGATCAAGTGCGTCGACGAAAAGTTCCCGTCGGAAGCCTTTGAACGACTTGGCTATAACGTCGCCGTCCACGGCCAGAAGACCTACAATGGCGTGGCCCTCCTTTCGAAGACGCCTCTGGAGGACGTCCGGCGCGGCCTGCCGGGCGATGAGACCGACGAGCAGGCCCGCTACATCGAGGCGCTGGTCTCCGGACCGGAGCCGGTGCGCGTGGCGTCGATCTACCTGCCCAACGGCAATCCCATCGCCACCGAGAAGTTTGCCTACAAGATGGGCTGGATGTCGCGGCTGAACGCGCACGCCCGCGATCTGCTGGCCCTGGAGGAGCCGTTCGTCCTGGCCGGCGACTACAACGTGATCCCCGAGCCGCGCGACGCCGAGTTTCCCGCCAACTGGACGGGCGACGCCCTGTTCCAGCCCGAGAGCCGCGCGGCGTTCCGGGCGCTGAAGAGCCTGGGCCTGACAGAGGCCTATCTGCAGGCCGACGGGGCGCCCGGAGCCTACACCTTCTGGGACTATCAGGCCGGCGCCTGGCAGCGGAACAACGGCATCCGCATCGACCATGCCCTGCTCTCGCCCCAAGCCGCCGACCGGCTGGTGGGCGTCTCTATCCACCGCGACGTGCGCGCCTGGGAAAAACCGTCGGACCACGTGCCGCTCGTGGTGGAGCTGGACGGCTAACCCCGGCCTTAGCCGACTCAGTGAAACGGCGTAGCCTCGTTAGATGGACGAGGTCGCGCGGCTCCTGACGCTGCTCGCGCTCCTGGGCGGCGCGATGACGCTCCTGGGCGGCGCCTGCGTCTGGTTCCTCGACGAGGCCCGCCGGATCCGCCGCACCTTGACCCAGGCGCTGGGCGCCGTGCCCCAGCCGATGCTGGTGGCGCGGGGCCGCGGCGTCGGCATCGGCTTCGACCTGACGCGCAACTTGGTCGTGGTCACCTGGGATCGTGGCGGCTGGCAGCTCACCTACCGCCTGGACGAACTGGTCGGCGCCGAGCTGATCGTGGACCGGCAGGTGGCCGCTCGCGCGTTCCGGGGCGAGCCGCGCCGTGCGCTGGACCAGCTGTCCGACCCGCAAGAGCGCGTCCGGCTAAGGTTCGTCTTCGACGACCCCGGCCATCCCGACTTCGAGATCGACCTCTGGCTCGTCGAGGATGAAGGTCGCCGCGGCCGGCTCCAGGCCGACGAGGCGTTGCAGGAAGCCAACCGCTGGATGGCGCGGATGGAGTCCATCCTGCGCCGTCCCGTCGCCAAGCCCGCGCCACCCGTCCCGAGCGCCGCCGCGCCCCCGGCTCCGCCGCCCGCCCCGACGGCTCGCCGCGAGCCCGTGGGCCCGCTGTTCGGCGACGACTCCTATGAAGACGATGCCGAGGATGTTATTCGTTGACGGTGTAAATTCATAAGCGCGAGGATGCGCCATGACGAACCTGCTCGCCGCCGCCGCCTTCTTCGTCCTGCTTCACCTGCTGGTGTCCGGCACCCGGATGCGCGACGCTCTGACCGGCCGCCTGGGGCAGAACCTGTACATGGGCCTGTTCTCCGCCGCCTCGTTGGCCGGCCTGGTCTGGCTGGGCATGGCCTTCGGCGACGCCCGGGGCGAGGCGTGGAACGCCGCCTATTGGAGCCTTACGCCAGCCACACGACACATCCAGCTCGGCCTGCAGCTCGTGGCCATGCTGCTGATCGTACCGGGCCTGACCACCCCCAATCCCACCAGCGTGCGGCAGGAGGGCGTGCTGGCCCGGCCCGACGCGGTGAAAGGCATGTTGCGGATCACGCGCCACCCGTTCCTGTGGGGCGTCGCGATCTGGGCGCTGGGCCATCTGCTGGTGAATGGCGACCGGGCCTCGCTCGTCCTGTTCGGCGCGATGTTCCTGCTGGCGCTGTTCGGAACGGCCAGCATCGACGCCAAGCGCAAGCGGACCCTGGGGCCCACCTGGGACGCCTTCGCCACCCAGACATCCAACGTTCCGTTCGCCGCGATCCTGAGCGGTCGACAGACCCTGCGGGTCACCGAGATCGGCCTGTGGCGCCTCGCCCTGGCGGTGGTGATCTGGGCGGTCCTGACCTGGACCCACCCGCTGCTCTTCGGGGTAAGCGCCCTGCCCTAAGCCAAGGCGAAGTTCACCGCGGCCTCACAGTGGACCAGAGTCGTGTCGACGACCGGCACGTCGATCTGGTCGGGCGAGAGCAGCAGGCCTACCTCGGTGCAGCCGAAGATGACGCCGTCGACGCCGGCGGACCGTCCGCGGGCGACCATCTCCAGGCCGGCGGCGGTGGACTGCGGGCGCACCACGCCCTGGCATAGCTCGTCGTAGATGATCGCCTGCAGTCGGTCGCGATCGGCCTGGTCCGGGACCAGCGGATCGAGCCCGGCGGCGGCCAGCCGATCCTTATAGAACGCCTTTTCCATGGTGAAGCGCGTGGCCAGCAGCAGAGGCCGCCGCACGCCCCACGCCTTGAGCGCCGCGGCCGTCGCGTCGCCGATGTGCAGGAACGGCACGCCGATTGCCCCTCGGATCGCCTCGGCGTTCAGGTGCATGGTGTTGGTGGCGAGCAGGATCACGTCCGCGCCCGCCGCCTCCAGCTTCCGCGCCGCATCCGCAAGGATCGCGCCCGTCTCGTCCCAGCGGTCCGCGGCCTGCAGCTCGGCGATGGGCGCGAAATCGACCGAGCGGATCAGCAGCTCGGCCGAGTGCAGACCGCCCAGCCGCTCGCGCACCAGGCGGTTAAGTTCGCGATAGTAGATCGCGGTGCTCTCGGCGCTCATCCCGCCGATCACGCCGATGGTCTTCACCTCAGAGGTCCGCGTAGACGTGGGTCTCGGCCTCGGCGCCCGGATGGGTGACCGCGCCGAGGTGGGCCGGGCCGACGCCCTGGGCGAACTTCCAGAGGGCGCCCGACTGGTAGTTGGTCCGGCGCGGCGTCCATTCGCGGCGGCGATGCTCGAGCTCGGCAGGGCTGACCTCCAGCTCGATCGTGCCGGCGTCGGCGTCGATGGCGATGATGTCGCCGTCCTTGACCAGGCCGATGGGCCCGCCGGCGGCCGCCTCCGGGCCCACATGGCCGATGCAAAGCCCGCGCGTCGCGCCCGAGAAACGGCCGTCGGTGATCAGGGCGATATTCTCCACGCCCTGGCCGTAGATCGCCGCGGTGGTGGACAGCATCTCGCGCATGCCGGGGCCGCCCTTGGGTCCTTCGTAGCGGATCACCAGGACATCGCCTTCATTGTACTGGCGAGACTCGACCGCGGCGAAGCAGGCCTCCTCGCCGTCGAAGACCCGGGCTGGGCCGCGGTGCTTGGTGTGCTTCAGGCCGGCCACCTTCACGATGGCCCCGTCGGGCGCCAGCGAGCCCCACAGGCCCACCACGCCGCCGGTGGGCGACAGCGGGTTCGAGACCGGGCGGATGACGTCCTGCGTCTCGTCGAAGACCACGCCTTCCAGGTTCTCGCGGATGGTCTTGCCGGTCACGGTCATGCAGTCGCCGTGGATCAGGCCTGCGTCCAGCAGGGTGCGCAGCAGCATCGGCACGCCGCCCGCCTCGCCCATCTTCTTGGCCGGATAGCGGCCCCCGGGCATCAGGTCGGCCAGGTACGGCGTCTTCTTCATGATCTCGGCCACGTCGCGCAGGGTGAAGCGGATCCCCGCCTCGTGCGCCATGGCCGGCAGGTGCAGACCGCCGTTGGTGGAGCCGCCGGTGGCCGCCACCACGACGGCGGCGTTCTCGAACGCTTCGCGGGTGCAGATGTCGCGCGGGCGCAGGTTACGCTCCAGCAGCGCCATGACCGCCTCGCCGGTGGCCTCGGCGTACTGGTCGCGATGCAGGTAGGCCGCGGGCAGCGCGGACGACAGCGGCAGGGCCAGGCCGATGGCCTCGGAGACGCAGGCCATGGTGTTGGCCGTGTACTGGCCGCCACAGGCGCCGTCGCCCGGGCAGGCGTGCTGCTCCAGGTCGCAGAGATCTTCCAGACTCATCTGGCCCGCCGAGTGCTTGCCGACGCCCTCGAAGACGTCCTGCACGGTCACGTCGCGGCCGTGCCAGCTGCCCGGCAGGATCGAGCCGCCGTAGATGAAGGCGCTGGGCACGTTCAGGCGCAGCATGGCCATCATCATGCCCGGCAGGCTCTTGTCGCAGCCAGCGACGCCGATGAGGGCGTCGTAGGCGTGGCCCCGCATCGTCAGCTCGACCGAGTCGGCGATGACCTCACGGCTGACCAGCGAACTGCGCATGCCCTCGTGGCCCATGGCGATGCCGTCGGTCACGGTGATGGTGCAGAACTCGCGCGGCGTCCCGCCGGCCCGCTTCACGCCCTCCGCCGCCGCGTGCGCCTGGCGCATCAGAGCGGTGTTGCAGGGGGCCGCTTCATTCCAGCAGGAGGCCACGCCCACGAAGGGCTGGGCGATCTCGCGGCTGCCGAGCCCCATGGCGTAGTAGTAGGACCGGTGGGGCGCGCGCGACGGCCCCTCGGTGGTGTGGCGGCTGGGCAACCTGGACTTATCCCAGGATCCGTCCGGCTTGCGATGCATCACGGGCCTCCGACTTGGCGAGCGCGCCCTCTCTAAGGTCCGCGGCGGCATGACGGAAGGCCCGAAGGACCGCGGGCGCCAAACTCCACTTCTGCGTGTGTGGCCCGCGACGCGACGTAACGATGTTGCATCGCGGGTAACGCGCTGCACGCCAAACGGCCCGAACCCTTACTTCCTAAGGTTTCAAAGCAATTTCGCGACTGCGAAATTCAAGCTGGTCCAAGGCGAATTTACGCCACTTAAAAGCAAAGAAGGCGCGCAAACGGCGCGCCTTCAGGTTGTTATTGGGATGAACAAAGTCAGAAGTACGTCAATGATTGCGCATCCCCCATCCACTTACAAGTCCTCATCGCATTCCAACTATCACCCGACTCTCGAACCTGATTGTTATTCAGTTATCGCACGTCATTTGCGTTGACGCTCCTCCCCCGCTGCTTCAGCCTCAGCTTGAAGCGCAGTCAATAGCGCTCATCAAGCTGCGGGGAGGCAGTTCATGAAATTCAGACCCACACTGTTGGCGTCCAGCGCCCTGCTGGCCGCCGCCATAGGCGCACCGGCCTACGCCCAGGGCGCCAACGTCATCGAGGAGCTGGTCGTTACCGCCGAGAAGCGCGAGCAGAGCCTGCAGGACGTGCCGGTGGCCATATCGGCCTTCACCAGTCGACAGCGCGACCTGGTCGGGATCAGCACCGTCCAGGACCTGACCAACTTCACGCCCGGCTTCGTCTACCAGTCGTCCAACGACCGATCGAGCATGCGGGGCATCGGCCGCCTGACGAACGTCCACGCTGTGGACGGCGCGGTGTCGATCTACATCGACGGCCTGTTCACCACCTCGACCGTCCTGGCGGGCGGTCCGCCCCTGGACGTCGAGCGGGTGGAGATCCTGCGCGGCCCGCAGGGCACCCTGTACGGCCGCAACGCCATCGGCGGCACGGTCAACGTGATCTCCGTGCGGCCCACCGAGGACTTCTACGCCGAGGTCCGAGCGATCGCCGAGAACTACGACTTCACCAACCTGCAGATGGCGGTGTCCGGCCCCATCGCGGACAACCTGCGGTTCCGCGTCTCAGGCTACAAGCTCGACCAGCGGAAGGGCTACTTCAAGAACGTCAACGCCGGCCAGCCCTCGGAGGGCAGCAAGCGCGACGAATACCAGGTCCAGGCGCAGCTCGAAGCCGACCTCGGCGAGAACGCCGACATCTGGGTCTCCTACAAGACGCTGGTCTGGCACAATCGCGGCGGCCCCGGCGCCCGGGCGGGCTATCTCAATGGCCCCTACGAGACCGGGCGGACCGATCCGAACTTCTCGATCGTCTACAACTCGGCGCACGGCTACACGCCCGAGACCGGCGTCAACGGGATCGTTCCGGGGAGCCTGCGCCAGTTCAACGGCTCGACCACCACCTCGAACCCGGCGCTGGTCGACAACCACCTGTTCAACTCGAACATCCCGCAGCGCGTGCGGCTGCGCGACGTGAATTCGCTGACGACCAACTTCGTCTACCACCTGCCGTCGATCGACGTGAAATACGTGGGCGGCTTCCAGGAATACAAATACGATCTGTACGGCGACACCGACGCCACCAGCGTGCAGTCGTTCCAGATCCCGCTGGCGCCGGGCTCGATCTGCGGCACGGTCGGCGCGCTGTTCGCGGCGGGCGCCTCAAGCGTCAACTGTTCGCCGCTGACGGTGAACGCGAACAACGGCTACCACTATTTCGAGTACCCCAAGTGGTACAGTCACGAGATCAACTTCTCATCCACGCACGACGGGCCCGTGCAGTGGATCGTGGGCGCCTTCTACTACAACGAGAAATACAGCGGGACCGGCAGCACGGCGGACTTCTTCCTTGTCGGGCCGTCTTCCCTGCAGACGCCGATCCTGGGCGCCGCGCCCAACCCCGACAACATCTGGTCCACCGGCAACTACAGCCTCACGACCCGCAGCAAGGCGGTATTCGGCCAGATCGACTGGCAGGCCACCGAGACGGTCAAGTTCACCGGCGGCCTGCGCTACACCAAGGACAAGAAGTTCGGGACGGAGTTCCGGCGGATCGTCTGCAACTCCGACGCCTGCTATCCCAGCCTCTATCCGGCCCTGGGCCTCGGCGCCTTCGGGCCCGGCACCGCAGCCAATTGGGGTAGCCTGCTCGGCAACCTCACCGCCCTTCCCGCCGTGGGTCAGGCGCTTGGCCTCGGCAACGCCCTGGCCCCTCTGGGTGGTCTCGGCAACGGGGCCATGGACCTGACGGACGCCCTGGCGCCGAAGAGCACGGCGGGCCCCATTGAGGGCGTCTCCACGCCGTCGGTCTGCACGGGCACGGGGGCGGCGCAGGTCTGCCGCCAGTACGTCATCGGCCCCAACGGCGTAGCGAGCCGCGGCCTCTCCGATACCTCCGACGCCGTGACCGGCACGGCCGGCGTTCAGTGGGAGCCGGATCCCGACACTCTCGCCTATGTCCGCTACAGCCGCGGCTACAAGGCCTTCGGCTTCTCGGCCGGCGGCTTCCTGGCCGACCCCAAGGCGGACGAGGAGACGGTGAACGCCTACGAGGCGGGCCTGAAGAAGAACTTCGGCGCCAACCTGCAGGTCAACCTGGCCGTCTTCTATCTGGATTACAAGAACCTGCAGGCTCCGGTGGCCGTGCGGGTGGGCGCCACCAACGTCACCCAGTTCGTGAACGTCGCGAAGTCGGTCTCGAAGGGCGGCGAGCTCAGCGTGATCTGGCGGCCGACAGAACCGCTGCGGCTGACGCTGGACTACGGCTACAACCCGACGAAGATCAAGAAGAGCGCCCTCCTCGTCGACGTGAACGACAATATCAACACCGGCGCCGTCAGCGTCGTCGGCAACGCCCTACCCCAGGCGCCGAAGCACAAGCTGGCGCTTAACGGGACCTACACGATCGACATGGAGCCGGGCGACCTGACCCTCGGCGCCACCTATCTCTACCGGTCGAAGTCGTACGCCAACGTCTTCGAGCGGGAGTACAACTCCGCGCCATCGTGGGACCAGGTCGACCTGCGGGCCATCTGGACCCCCACCGACGGCAAGTACACCGTGATCGCCTACGTGAAGAACGTCTTCAACGACGACGGCTATGCCGCCGCCGTGGCCGCCTCACAGCGCAACAACAGCGCCACCGTGGCGTCCGACCGCTTCCCGAACGGGGCGCAGGTGTTCGAGCTGACACCGCCGCGCATCTACGGCGTCGAACTGCAGTACCGCTTCTAAGGCTGAAACCGGGAGCGCCCCGCCGGCCGGCGGGGCGCTCCCATCACTTCGAGGCGGCCAGCAGCCGCTCGATCTGGCTCGTCCACGCCGCCTCGGTCTCCGGCGTCCACGCCGCGCCCGCGCGTTCGCGGCAGACGTCGCGGACGATCCAGAACAGGCTGTCGAACACCTTGGCCGGCGTCCCGAAGCCGTCATGGTTCACGCGCTCCGTCCGGACCAGGCCCGTCTGATACGGCCCGGCCGGGTTCATCAGGCAGTCGAAGACCATGGTCAGCATCTCGGCCCGGATCGAGCCGCTGACATCGCGATCGAAGCGCTCCTTGGTCTCCGGAAACCGCTCGAACAGGCGCGCGTAGATGGCATCGGACGGGTCGCCGACCAGTTCCAGCGACGCGGTTATCGGATCCACGCTCAGAGCGCCGCCTCGATGGCGCGGGTGACCTCACCGTCCAGCGGCTCGGTGCGCGGACCGAAGGCGCGGATTGCCTCGCCGTTCTTGCCGATCAGGATCTTGTGGAAGTTCCACACCGGCACGGCCGGCTCACCCAGTTGCTGTTCGGCCCATTTGTAGAAGGGGTGGGCGTCGTCGCCCTTCACGTCCACCTTGCCGGTCATCGGGAAGTCGATGCCGAAGGTCGTGCTGCAGAACGTCTCGATCTCGGCCTCCGTGCCCGGCTCCTGGCCCATGAACTGGTTGCAGGGCACGCCCAGGACCACGAGGCCCTTGTCCTTGTAGTCCGAGTACAGCTTCTCAAGGCCGTCGTACTGGGGGGTGAGCCCGCACTTTGAGGCGGTGTTCACGACCAGGACGGCCTTGTCCTTGAACGTGCTAAGCGGAAGCTCGCCGCCGGAGATCTTGTCGAAGGTGAAGTCGTGCGCGCTGGGCAAGAAGGCCTCCCGGGTCGTTTGGACGGGACCCTATCGCCGTTACGCGGCGTCCTCCAACGCCTGTTCCACCGCGATCGCCAGATCCAGAGCGGCGATGGCCTCGTCCACGGTCACGATCGGCCGCGGAGCCTCGCCGCGGACGGCCTGCAGGAACCCTTCGACACTGGCGCCCAGCGGATCCTTGGCGGCGGGGGTTTCGGCGAAGTCCGGGTTGAGCGCGAAGGGCGTGGTGTTGCGGAAGGTCCGCGCCATGAAGTCGATCTCGACCTCGCCCGATGGGTAGACGATGCGCATCGTCCGCCGGCGGGCCTCGGCCAGGCGGGAGACGTCCAGGATCGCCGCAAATCCGCTGTCGAAACTGACTTCGGCGCGGACCGCATCCCAGACGCCGTCGGGGCCCCGCGCGCCTTCGGCCTCGGCGGTGACGGGCTCCGCCGCCGCGATTGCGAGACAGAGGTCGATGTCGTGGATCATAAGGTCCAGCACCGCCGAGACGTCGCGGCTGCGGTCCGATGGCGGACCGTGCCGCAGCGCCTCCAGCCTGAGCGGCTGCTCGGGCGCGTCCAGCAGGCCCATGGCGCGGAAGACGACCCGCTCCTGATGGCCGCAGGCGACGACGACGCCCTTGGCCGCGGCGGCCGCCCTCACCTTGTCGGCCTCGGCGACGCTCACGCCGATCGGCTTCTCCACATAGACGGCCCTGCCCGCCGCGATGGCGGCCAGCGCCTGGTCGGCGTGGTGGGTGGCGGGCGAGGCGATGGTCACCACGTCCACCTCGGCCAGGAAGGCGTCGAGATCGGCATAGGCCCGTGCGCCGAGCGGCATGGCGACCTTGGCCGCCCTGTCGGGGTGTGTGTCGTAGACCCCGACGAGGGTTACGCCCTCCAGTCGGGCGTACTGCCGCGCATGGTAGCCGCCGAAAACGCCCGCCCCGATCACGCCGCCGCGCAAGGTCTCGCTCATGGGGCGGCCGTTAGCACGCGCCGCGGCCTCGACGCCACCCGACCGGAGTCGTACAGCTGTTTGAAACCAGAGACTCGAGAGGAAGCCGATGACCACCGTCCGCGAGATCCGCCTGAAGAGCCGCCCGCGGGGCGTGCCCACCGCCGACAACTTCGAGCTCGCGAGCGTGGATCTGCCGCCCCCGGGCGAGGGCGAGGTCCAGGTCAAGAACCTCTGGATGACGGTCGATCCCTACATGCGCGGGCGCATGAACGACGTGAAGAGCTATGCGCCGCCCTTCGCCCTCGGCAAGGTCATGGACGGCGGCGCCATTGGCGAGGTGGTGGCCTCGAACAGCCCGGCCCTCAAGGTCGGCGATCTGGTGCAGTCCGGGTTCGGCTGGCGCGAAGGCTTCACCACCGGCGCGGACAAGGTCCAGAAGCTGGACCCGCGGGGCCTGCCGCCGCAGGCCTTCCTGGGCGCGGCGGGCATGCCGGGCCTCACCGCCTATGCCGGCCTGCTGCGGATCGCGGCGCTGAAGGACGGCGACGTGGTGTTCGTGTCGGGCGCGGCCGGCGCGGTGGGCTCGATGGTCGCCCAGATCGCCAAGGCCAAGGGGCACACCGTCATCGGCTCGGCGGGCGGGGCGCAGAAGGCCGCCTTCCTGAAGGAGATCGGGGTCGACCACGTGATCGACTACAAGGCCGAGAAGGACCTCAGCGCCGCCCTTGCGGCGGCCGCGCCGGACGGCATCGATGTCTATTTCGACAATGTCGGCGGCGAGCACCTGGAAGCGGCGCTGAACTCCGCCCGCCTGTTCGCCCGTTTCGCCATCTGCGGGATGATCTCGATGTACAACGCCGTCGAGCCGCCGCCGGGACCGCGCAACCTGGCCCAGCTGATCGGCAAGAACATCCGCATGGAAGGCTTCATCGTCTCCCATCACTTCGACATGATGCCGAAGTACGTCGAGGATCTGTCCGGGTGGGTGAAGGCCGGCAAGGTCACCTGGAAGGAGACGGTCGTCGAGGGGATCGAGAAGGCCCCCGACGCCTTCATCGGCCTCTTCTCGGGCGAGAACCTGGGCAAGATGCTGGTGAAGCTCGCTTAGGGCGTTGGACCGGCGCGGATGAGGGCGTAGAACCCCTCGTCCTCCCTTTTTCAGTATCTGGAGCCCGGCCGTGCCGCGCCTGTTTAGCGCCTATGTGATCGTCGACTGGAGTGCGGCGTCCAAGCCCACCACGGGGGCGGACTCCATCTGGATCGGTGTGCTGAAGCGCGACATCCGCTTCCGCATGGCGTTCGAGAGTTTCAATCCCGCCACGCGCGCGGAAGCCGAGACTCGGCTGAACGCTATCCTCGACGACCTGAAGAAGCGCGGCGAGCGGGCGCTGGTCGGCTTCGACTTCCCGCTGGGCTTTCCGCGCGGCTTCGCCGCGGCGCTGAGCCTGCCCGGCGAGCAGCCCTGGCGCGCGACCTGGGACCAGCTCAACAAGATGGTCAAGGACAAGGCCGACAACACCAACAACCGCTTCGGCGTCGGCTCCGAGATCAACCGCCGCATGACCGGCGGCCCGTTCCCCTTCTGGGGCTGCCCGCCCAAGGACGCCCTGACCACGCTGCAGCCCAAGCGCACGCGCGAGCATGGCCCGGGCGACCTGCCCGAGTACCGCCATGCGGACCTCGCGGCCAAGGGTGCGGCTTCGATCTGGAAGCTCTACTACAACGGCTCGGTGGGCGGTCAGGCGATCCTGGGCATCCCGTTCGTGCGCCGGCTGAAGCTCACCCGCGGCGAGGAGGCCATCCGGGCCTGGCCGTTCGAAACCGGCTTCAAGACCCTGACCGAAGCCGACCTGGCGGGCGTCGAAGCCGTGGTCGCCGAGGTCTATCCGTCGATGCTGAAACCGCAGGGCGCCCCGGGCGAGGTCAAGGACCTGACCCAGGTGCGCACGACGGCCGAACACTTCGCCCGCTTGGACGAGGCCAACAAGTTGGCCCCCCTGTTCGGACCGCCGAAGGGCACGGCGGCCGATATCGTGCTCGACGCCGAGCGCGAAGAGGGGTGGATCCTGGGCGCGGGCGGCTATTAGAGCGGGCGGCGGCTGAGCACCCAGAAGCGGGTCAGGAGGAAGCCGCAGGCCAGGAAGCTGGCGGCGACCACGGCCCAGGTGATGCCGATCAGGCCCATTTTCATGGGGATCGCCAGGTACCAGGCCAGGGGCATCATGACGCCGATGTAGCTGGCCAGGTGCGTGGTGGTCGGAAGCCAGACGTCACCCCGCGCGCGCAACGACTGGGCCGTGACCACCTGCAGCGCGTCCGGGATGAAGAATAGGCACGACAGGATCAGGGCCGGTGCGGCCATGGCGATGGTCGCCGCATCGCGGGTGTAGCCGCGCGAGATCAGCTCGGCCGTCGGCCAGATCGCCAGCGACACCAGGACACCGAACACCAAGGTGACGACGAAGCAGATGACGCCGGCGCGGTTGACGCCGGCGAGGTCGCGCGCGCCATAGGCCTTGCCCACCAGCACCGCCGCGCCGGTGGCAAGGCCCAGCGGCACCATGAACACGATCGCCGCCACGTTCAGCACGATGGCCCAGGCCGCCACGGCGAGGCCGCCAATCCAGCCGGCGATGATGTTCATGCTGGCAAAGGCCGCCACCTCGAAGAAGTTGGAGATGCCCGCCCCATAGCCGATCCGACGCTGCTGCAGGGCGCCCGGCCGGTCGATCTCGGGCTTAGTGAAGACGCCCAGCGCACGGGCCTCCGGCATGCGGGCGATGTAGGTCAGCATGGCCAGCGCCAGGAAAGTCCGCGCCCCCGCCGTCGCCCAGGCGCCGCCCACCGCACCCAGGGCCGGCAGATCGAAGGTTCCGGGCACCAACAGCAGGTTGAGCACCAGATTGACGACGTTCGCTGCCCACATCGCCCAGGCGGCCGGGCCAGGCCGGGACAGCCCCTCCAGCCAGAAGCTGGCGGCGACGCTGATCGTGTACCCCGGCAGCGACAGCGCGAAGATCAGCAGCGCCCGGCTCGCGCCATTGGCCAGGTCCGGCTCCAGGCCGATGGACTTCAGGAAGACGGGTCCGAGGGCCAGCAGGGCGGCCGTCGAGACGATGCCGATCCAGAAGCTGTAGACGAGGCCCCGCCGCAGGACCGCCCCTGTGAGGTCGCGCCGCCCCTCCCCGATCCGCCGCGCGGTCATCACCTGGACGCCGGCCATGAGGCCTACCGCCATGGTCAGGATCACGCTGGTCGGCGCCCAGGCCAGGGCGTGGTAGCCGAGTTCCCGGGCCGAGTAGTTGCCGACCACGATCGCGTCCACCAGTCCCATCGCCATGATGCCCAGGCGCGACAGCACGACCGGCCCCGACAGGGTCAGGAGCTGGGTGAGGTCGGCGCGGACGAGCGAGGGCTCCTGGGCCGCCGAGCGGTCCATGGCAGAGGTTCCGGTTGTCAAAGAGGCCCGGAGACTGGCGCCGGCGCCAAAACAGGGCAAGCCCAGCTTGGCCGTCGTCAGCCGTCCGTGCTTGGCCGTGGCCGTGAAGGCACAACGGGCGCGCCCAGTTGGGCGCACCCGCCACTGTCAGATGTTGACCGCCACACGCTGCGACAGGTCCACGCGGTCGTCCTTCAGGCGCTCGGCCACGAGGAACGCGAGTTCCAGGGCCTGCTCGCCGTTCAGGCGCGGGTCGCAGTGGGTGTGGTAGCGGTCAGCCAGGTCGCCCTCGGCCAGCGCGCGGGCGCCGCCCAGGCACTCGGTGACGTTCTGCCCGGTCATCTCCAGGTGCACGCCGCCGGGGTGGGTCCCCTCGGCCTTGCAGACGTCGACGAAGGACTTCACCTCCGACAGGATCCGGTCGAACGGCCGGGTCTTGTAGCCGTTGTTGGCCGTCAGCGTATTGCCGTGCATCGGGTCGATCGCCCAGACCACCTTGCGGCCCTGGGTCGCCCGCAACAGGGTCGGCAGGCGCTGTTCGATCTTGTCGTAGCCGAAGCGGCCGTAGAGCGTCAGGCGGCCAGCCTCGTCCTTCGGGTTCAGCACGTCGATGAGCCGCAGCAGTTCGTCCGGCTCCAGCGTCGGGCCGACCTTCACGCCGATCGGGTTCTTGATGCCACGGAAGTACTCCACGTGGGCGCCGTCCAGCTGGCGGGTGCGCTCGCCGATCCACAGCAGGTGGGCCGACGTGTCGTACCATTCGCCCGAGGTGCTATCGACGCGGGTCATCGCCTCCTCGAAGCCCAGCAGCAGGCCCTCGTGGCTGGTGAAGAACTCCACCCGGTGCATCTCGGGATGCGTCTCCGGGGTCACGCCGATGGCGGCCATGAACGTCAGGGACTCGCTGATCTTCTCGGAGAGCTCGCGGTATCGCGCGCCCTGCGGGCTGTCGTTCACGAAGCCCAGCGTCCAGCGGTGGATGTTGTAGAGGTCGGCATAGCCGCCCCCCGCGAACGCCCGCAGCAGGTTCAGCGTCGCCGCCGACTGGCTGTAGGCCTGCATCAGCCGCTGCGGATCCGGGATCCGCGCCTCGGGCGTGAATTCCATGCCGTTGATGTTGTCGCCGCGGTAGGACGGCAGCTCCACGTCGCCGATCTTCTCCACCGGAGAGGAGCGCGGCTTGCCGAACTGGCCAGCCATGCGGCCCACCTTCACCACCGGCTTTCCGCCGGCGAAGGTCAGCACCACCGCCATCTGCAGGATCAGGCGGAAGGTGTCGCGGATGTTGTCGGCGGCGAATTCCTTGAAGCTCTCGGCGCAGTCGCCGCCCTGGAGCAGGAAGGCCTTGCCGGCCGCCACGTCGCCCAGGAGGCTCTTCAGCCGGCGGGCCTCGCCTGCAAACACCAGCGGCGGCATCTTGCGAAGGGTGGTCTCAACACGCGAAAGCTCGGCCATGTCCGGATAATCGGACGGGATGTGCTTGGCGGGTTTTCCTCTCCAGGATGCGGGCGTCCAGTGTTCGGTCATCGTCTTCACTCAGGAACCGCCGGTTGTTCGGCGGGCCGGGCGTTTTACTCGGAACGGCCCCGGGCGTCGATGCCTAGCTTGCCGCAGTCTCCTCGGCGTCGGCCAGGGTGGCGATGACCGCAGTGAGCGCCGCCAGGGCCAGCCACCACTCCTGCCAGACGCCGAAGCTGACGACACCGAACAGCAGGTAGACCGAGGCTGAGCCCGCCGTCGCGGCGGCGGTCAAGCTGCGCGCGTCCCGGGCGAGACGGCGGAAGACGAAGGCCCAGGCCAGGGCCGCGGCCGCGGCGCCGACCATGCCCAGTTCCAGCCAGACCTGCAGCGGCCCGTTGTGCGGGTGCAGCTGGATGTGGGGGCTGAACGCCCGGCTGGCGTCGAGACCCCAGCCGCGGAACGGGTGGTCCGCTATGCGGGCAATAGCGTAGCCCCAGTATCCGACCCGCTGTTCCCACGACTCCGGCAGGCCCCGACCGAGCCCCAACACGAGCATGGCCAGGATCAGGAGCGGCATGGCGATCACGAGGCCGGCGGCGCCCAGCGCCAGCCCCTTGGGCGCCCTCCGCGGCCAGATCCAGACCAGGGCCCCGACGAGCACGGCAAGGCCGACCGCCAGCACCGGCGCATCCGACCCGAAATTGTGCGCCAGCAACAGGGTTCCCAGCGCCATGGGCGCGGCCAGCCACGCCGGCGCCCCTGCCCTATATCCGCCGACCGCAGCCACCGGCCAGAGCAGGGCCAGGACGAAGCTTCCCTGGGCCACGTTCTTGCGCCCCAGATCCGGCCGGATCGGGTCGTTGATCAGCTCGCGCAGGCCCCGGTAGATCGCCGCGCCGGTGAAGGCCTCGACCAGCAGCACGGCGCCATAGGCCGCCAGGCCCCAGGCGAAGATGCGCAGCGCCAGCCGGCGCAGGGCCGGATCGGCGCGCCGCGCCGCGACCCAGGCCGCCCAGTAGAGGGGCAATTGCAGCAGAAGCTTGAGGGCGACGCTGTCCTCGAGTTCGGACGGCCGGTGCGGACTCCAGAACGTCGAGAACGCGGCCCAGGCGACGCCCGCCAGCAACACGACCGCAAGCGGCGCCTCCCGCGGGCCGATGCGCAACGGCCCCAGGCACAACAGCCCGACCAGGCCCAGCAGCGGCGCAAACCCCAGCGGTCCCAGCCATGCGAACAGCGGCGTAAGCGCCGCCGCGCCGACGAGCACCCAGCCGCACCACACGCCTGCGCTCCAGGACGCGGCGCGCGGCGGGTCGCCGTCCGACGCCAGACTCACCGGCGCCGCCCCGCAAGGCCTTCGCGCGGCAGGATCACGCCACCTGGCCGAGGGACGGCGGCAGGTGCTTCTCGCGCATGGTGACCAGTTCCTCCGCGAGCGTTGGATGCACGGCGCAGGTCGAATCCCACTGAGGCTTGGTCACGCCCATCTTCAGGGCCACAGCCGCCATCTGGATGATCTCGGGCGCGTCGGGGGACACCACGTGGCAGCCCAAGATCTTCTCGCTGCCCTGCTCCACGACCAGCTTGAGCAGTGCGCGGGTGTGGCCGCCGTAGAAGGTCTCCTTCATCGGCCGCAGGTTGGCCAGGTAGATGTCGATCTTGGGGCCGTACTGGTGGCGGGCGTCGGCCTCGGACAGGCCCACCGACCCCACCGGCGGCTGCGAGAACACCGCCGAGGCGACCATCTCATGGTCGAAGCGGGTCGGTTGACCGTGGAACTCGGTCAGGGCGAAGGCCTGGCCCTCGCGGATCGCCACCGGGGTCAGGTTGATCCGATTGGTGACGTCGCCCACTGCCCAGATGTTGTCCACGTTGGTCTTCGAGTAGTCGTCCACCTTGACCGCGCCGGTGTCGTCCAGTGCGACGCCCGCGGCCTCCAGGCCCAGCCCCTCGGTGTAGGGCTCCCGTCCCACGGCGAACATGATCACGTCGGCCGTGAGGTTGTGGCCGTCGACGCAAGCGCCGATCAGGCCCCCCTCGGTCTTCTCGATCTTCGCGATCTGGGCGCCCAGCCGGATCTTGATCCCGCGCTCTTCCATCTGGCTGGCCACGAACGCGCGGACGTCGTCGTCGAAGCCGCGCAGCAGGTTGGGGCCCCGATGAACGAGGGTCGTTTCGACACCCAGGCCGTTGAAAATCCCGGCGAACTCCACGGCGATGTAGCCGCCGCCCACGATCACGATCCGCTTCGGCAGCTCTTCGAGGTGGAAGGCCTCGTTCGAGGTGATCGCGTGCTCGATCCCCGGCAGGTCATGCGGCATCCACGGGCGGCCACCGGTGGCGATCAGGATCTTCTTCGCGGTGACGCGGCCCCGCCCCTCCACCTCGACCGTGTGACGGTCCACCAGCCAGGCCTTGCCGTGCACCAGCTCGGCGCCGGCGTTCTGCAGGTTGCGGACGTAGATGCCCGACAGGCGGGCGATCTCATCATCCTTGGCCATCAGGAACTTCGGCCAGTCGAAGCTGGTCTCGCCGACGGTCCAGCCATAGCCCCGCGCCGTCTCGAATTGTTTTGAAAACTCCGAGGCGTAGACCATGAACTTCTTCGGCACGCACCCGCGGATCACGCAGGTGCCGCCCACGCGGTGCTCCTCCGCCACCAGCACCTTGGCGCCCGACATGGCCGCCACCCGGGCCGCGCGCACGCCGCCAGAGCCGGCGCCGATGACGAAAAGATCGTAGTCGTAGTCCGCCACCGGCAGCTCCTAAGGTTCCAGCTCGACGACGCCGTCCGGCGTGCCGACAAGTGCGCGATCGGCGAGGTCGAGGAACAGCCCGTGGTCCACGACGCCAGTGACGCTCTTCAGCGCCGCCGCCAGGGCCGCCGGTTCCTCGATCCGACCGCAGTGAGCGTCATAGATAAGGTTTCCGCCGTCGGTTCTTACAGGCTCGCCGTCCTTTCGGCGAAGCACCGGCGCGATGCCGATCTCGCATTCCGAGAGGGCGTCGCAGATCCTGAGCGCCGTCGTCTTGTGGCCGAACGCCACCACCTCGATCGGAAGCGGGAATTTTCCGAGGGTCTTCACGGTCTTGGCCGCGTCGGCGATGACCACGCAGGACTTCGAGGCCTCCCAGACCAGCTTCTCGCGCAGCAGGGCCGCGCCGCCGCCCTTGATCAGCGACAGGCCGGGGCCGATCTCGTCGGCGCCGTCCACGGTGAGGTCGATGGTCCGCGTCTCGCCCAGCTCGCCCAGCCGGACGCCGAGGCTGGCCGCCAGGTCCGCGGTGGCCTGCGAGGTCGGCACGCCGACGATGTCGAGTCCCCGGGCGGCCAGGGCGCGGACGAACCAGGCCGCCGTCGAGCCGGTGCCCAGGCCGACGACCATGCCGCTCTCCACCAGGGCCGCGGCAGCCTCGCCGGCGGCCCGCTTCTGGGCGTCGGCGTCGTTCATTTCCGGGCCGCCTTCTTCTCCGCCATCTTCTTGCGGAACTTCGCCGCCCAGCCTTCCTTCTGCGCCTGCTTGCCCCGCCCGATGGCCAGGGCGTCGGGCTCCACGTCCTCGGTGATCACCGAGCCCGAGCCCGTGTAGGCGCCCGCCCCGATCCTGACCGGCGCCACCAGCGCCGAGTTCGAGCCGATGAACGCGCCTTCGCCTACGTGGGTGTCGTATTTGAAGAAGCCGTCGTAGTTGCAGAAGATCGTCCCGGCGCCGATGTTCGCGCCCGCGCCCACCGTGCCGTCGCCCAGGTAGCTGAGATGATTGGCCTTGGCGCCCTTGCCCACCGTCACCTTCTTGACCTCGACGAAGTTGCCGATGTGGGCGTCCTCGCCGATGTCGGCGCCCGGCCGCAGGCGGGCGTAGGGGCCGATCAGGGCGCCTTCGCGGACCACACAACCCTCCAGGTGGCTGAAGGCGCGGATGACCGCCGCCGTCTCGACCGTCACGCCCGGCGCGAAGACCACATAGGGCTCGATCGTGGCGCCTGCCGCGACCTGCGTGTCCCAGGCGAAGAACACCGTCTCCGGCGCGGTCATGGCCACGCCCTCGGCCAGAAAGTGCGCGCGCCGCCGCCTCTGGAACTCGGCCTCGGCCTGCGAGAGCTGCATGGGCGTGTCGGCGCCCATGACGGCGGTCTCCGGCGCGGTGTGCGCGCGGACCAGCCGCTCTTCCCCCACCGCCTCGGCCACGATGCCCGTCAGGAAATACTCGCGCTTCGGGTTGTCGTCGGTCAGCCGCGAGAGCCAGCGGAACAGGTCGTCGCGGCCGGCCAGGTACATGCCGGCGTTGCACAGGCGGACCTGTTTCTCGGAATCGCTGGCCTCGCTGGGCTCGACGATGCGCATCACATGGCCGTCCGCGCCGCGGATCACCCGCCCATAGAGCAGCGGGTCGACCGGCTCGAACGCCAGCAAGGCCAGCGAGGCGCCGTTCTGGCGGAGGGTGAAGAGCGGTTCCAGGTCCTGGGCCTGCAGCAGCGGCGGGTCGGCGTTGACCACCAGCACGTCGCCGTCGAAATCGGCCAGCGCCGCCTCGGCGCAGAGCACCGCATGGCCGGTGCCCTTTGGCGGGTCCTGGACCACCACGGCGGCCTCCCCAAGGCGCTTCACCACCAGGTCCCGGACCTGGGGGATCGTACCCACCACCACGTGGATGCGTTCGCAGCCCGCCGCCTGCACCGTGTCGATGATCCGGTCCAGCAAGGTGCGGCCGCCGACCTTGTGCAGCACCTTGGGCGTCCGTGACTTCATCCGCGTGCCGTGGCCGGCAGCCATGATCACGGCGGCTCTGGCGGTCATTCGGCGCTCCCAAGGCAGTCATCGAGTCTTCGTTCGCCCCCCCGCTTAGCAAGCCTTGTGGCGGCGCGCGACCGCGGGCTAGCCTCCGCCCCGTCCTGTCAGGGAGTCTCCATGAAAATCGGCCCGCGTCTCGCCACCCTCCTGGCCGCCTCCGCGCTCGTCGCGCTCGCCCCGGCCGCGGCGCAATCGGCCGATGCGGCGTTGGAGGCCAGGTTCGACGGCCTGATCGACAACGCCGAGATGGGCGGCTGGCTCAAGACCATGTCGGCCGAGCCGATCCACGTGGGCTCGGCGCACAACAAGAAGAACGCCGAGATGACCTTGGCCCAGTTCAAGGCTTGGGGCTGGGACGCCCGGATCGAGACGGCCTGGGTGCTGTATCCGACGCCCAAGGAGGTGCTGCTCGAGCTGACCGCCGGCGCGGGCGCGCCCTTCAAGGCCACCCTGACCGAGGCGCCGATCCCTGGGGACGAGAGCTCGAGCCGCACCAAGGACCAGCTCCCGGCCTATGTGGCCTTCCAGGGCGACGGCGACGTCACTGCCCCGCTGGTCTACGTGAACTACGGCATGCCGGCCGACTACGAGGCGCTGCAGCGGCTCGGCGTCTCGGTGAAGGGCAAGATCGTCATCGCCCGCTACGGCCAGGGCTGGCGCGGGCTGAAGCCCAAGCTGGCGCAGGAGCACGGCGCGGTCGGCGCAATCATCTATTCCGACCCGCGCGACGACGGCTATTCGGCGGACGACGTCTATCCCAAGGGCGCGGCGCGGCCGGCCAACGGCGTCCAGCGCGGCTCGGTCGCGGACATGACCCTTTTTCCGGGCGATCCCACGACGCCGGGCTACGGCTCGACCAAGGACGCCAAGCGCGTTCCCAGAGAACAGGCCGAGACGATCCTGAAGATCCCGACCCTGCCGCTGTCCTACGGCGACGCGCAGATGCTGCTGAAGGCGCTGGACGGGCCGGTCGCGCCGCCGAGCTTCCGCGGCGGCCTGCCCCTCACCTACCACGTGGGCGGCGGCGAGACGGCCAAGGTCCGGCTGAAGGTCGCCTCCGACTGGAGCCTGAAGCCGGCCTACAACGTGATCGCCACCCTCAAGGGCCGCCAAAGGCCGGACGAATGGATCGTCCGAGGCAACCACCGTGACGGCTGGGTGTTCGGCGCCACCGACCCGCTTTCGGGCCACGTGGCCATGATGGGCGAGGCCAAGGCGCTGGGCGCCCTGGCAAAGGCCGGCTGGAAGCCGAAACGGACCATCGTCTACGCCAGCTGGGACGCCGAGGAGCCGATGCTGCTGGGATCCACAGAATGGGCCGAGACCCACGCCGCCGAGTTGAAGAGGAAGGCGCTCGTCTACATCAACTCGGACAGCAACAGCCGCGGCTTCCTGGACGTGGGCGGCAGCCACTCGCTGCAGCACTTCGTGAACCAGGTGGCGGCCGACGTGAAGGACCCGCAGACCGGCGTCAGCGTGGGCGAACGGGCCCGCGCCGGCCTCGCCGTCCAGGGCGAGGCGCCCGGCGCCACTCCGCGGGCCGTGGCCCTGGCCAAGATCGCGGCCGATCCCGCCCGGGACCTGCCCCTGGATCCGTTGGGCTCGGGCTCGGACTACTCCACCTTCCTGCAGAACCTGGGCATCGCCTCGCTGAACGTGGGCTTCGGCGGTGAAGGCGACTCGGGCGGCGTCTACCACTCGGCCTACGACACCTACGAGCACCACAGCCGGTTCGTGGACCCGGGCCACGCCTATGCCGGCGCCCTGGCCAAGGTGGCCGGCCGCATGGTGCTGCGGATGGCCGACGCCGAGACGACGGTGCAGCGCTACGGCGACTTCGCCGGGACCGTCGCGGGCTACCTCGACGAGGTGAAGCGCCTGGCCGACACGACGCGCGACCAGGCCGCCGCCCGCAGCCGCCTGCTCGCCTCGGGCGCCTACAAGCTCGCCGACGACCCGACGATTCCGCGCGGCGACCCAGCGACCCTGCCGGCCTCGCCAGCGCTGGATTTCACGCCGATGGACGCCGCCCTGGCCCGCCTGAAGGCCAGCGCCGCGACGTTCGACGGCGCCCTGGCCGCGAAGGGCTCCGGCCTGTCCGCTGCGCAGAAGACGAAGCTGGGCGCCGCGCTCCTGCCGCTGGAACAGCGGCTGCTGCGGGAGCAGGGCCTACCGTTCCGGCCGTACTACAAGAACATGATCTACGCCCCCGGCCGCTTCACCGGCTACGGAGCCAAGACCCTGCCTGGCATCCGCGAGGCCATCGAGGAGCGGCGCTTCGAGGACGCGACCCGCTACATCGGCCTCACCGCCGAGGCGCTGAGCGACTACGCCGCCGGGCTCGAGGCGGCGACGGCGGTGATCAATGGGGGCTGACATCCTGCGCGGCGCGGTGGTCGCCTTCGACCTCGACGGCACCCTGGTGGATACGGCGCCCGACCTGATCGGCACGCTGAACGTCCTCCTGGGGGACGAGGGCCTGCCCGCCCTGCCCCTGGACGAGGCGCGCCCGTTCATCGGCCGCGGCGCCCGGTGGCTGATCGAGCGGGGCTTCGAGGCGGCGGGCCAGCATCTGCACCCCGCCCGCGTGCAGCCCTTGTTCGACCGCTTCATCGCCCACTACCTGGACCACATCGCCGACGAGAGCCGGCCGTTCCCCGGGTGCGAGGCCGCCCTCGACGCGCTGCGGGCCGCAGGCGCCAAGCTGTGCGTCTGCACCAACAAGCGCACGGACCTGTCGGTGGCGCTGCTGGAGACACTGGGCCTCGCCAGCCGCTTCGAGGCGGTGATCGGGGCCGACGCCGCCCCCGCGATCAAGCCCGATCCGCGCCACCTGCAGGCCGCGGTCGACGCCGTAGGCGGGGACATGACCCGCGCCATCATGGTCGGCGACGCCTTCACCGACGCCGGTGCCGCCCGCGCGGCCAAGGCCGGCCTGATCCTGGTCAGCTTCGGCTACACCGAGGTCCCGGCGGCCGACCTCGACCCGGACATCCTTATCCACAGCTTCGACGAACTGCCCGACGCCTGCGTGCGGCTGTTGGGCGCTTGCGGCGCGCAAGCCGGTCGGTTATAGCCCCCGCCTTCCTGCGGCGGATGCGTAGCTCAGCGGGAGAGCACCTCGTTCACACCGAGGGGGTCACAGGTTCAATCCCTGTCGCATCCACCATTTTCTTCCCGACATTCCATGGGCTTCTATCCTCGCCTGGCCTTTGCGGCCCGGGAAGCGAGGCAACAGGCGGCTGCCCGCCAGGCTCGAAGGGTCGAACGTCGCGCCCCCCTCGACGCGATGAGGCGATCACGGCGGCGATCCGCGTCAGATGTTGAATTGTCCCCCGCCGCCCCGTAGCTTTCAGGAGCCCGGGATGAAGCGGTGTCCCGGTCAGGCTGAGGCCCAACCACCGCGCACCTCCGCTTGGAGACGCGAATGGGCCTGTTCCCCATATACCTCGGCCGACGGACGACCATGCTTGCGCTCGCTGATGCGGCGCTGGCCGACATCGTGATGACCTTGGACGACGCCATCGCGGCGAAGCTGCGTCGCGCAGAGGTCTGCTCGTGAACGCGGGCGGCAAGGTGTCGCTGGCCGAGGCGACCAGGACGTGGGCCCGCATCGCGGCGCTGAGTTTCGGCGGCCCCGCGGGCCAAATCGCGGTGATGCACCGCATCCTCGTGGAGGAGAAGCGGTGGCTGGGCGAGCGCCGGTTCCTGCACGCGCTGAACTACTGCATGCTCCTGCCTGGGCCCGAGGCCCAGCAGCTGGCCATCTACATCGGCTGGCTGATGAACCGGACGCTGGGCGGCCTGATCGCCGGCGTGCTGTTCGTGCTGCCGGGCTTCGTCGCCATCATGGGCCTCAGCATCCTCTACGCGCTGTACGGCGACGTCGGTGCGGTGAGCGCCCTTTTCTTCGGTCTCAAGGCGGCGGTGCTGGTGGTGGTGGTCCAGGCCGTGATCCGGGTCGGGGGCCGGTCGCTGAAGAACCCGGTCATGATCGGCCTGGCCTCCGCGGCGTTCATCGGCATCTACGCCTTCGACCTCCCCTTCCCGGTCATTATCCTCGCGGCCGGGGTAATCGGCTTCTTCGGCGGGCGCGCCGGGGTGAAGGCGTTCCTCATCGGCGGCGGGCATGGCCCCAAGATGACGAACGAGGTGGCGGACGCCGATACGATCCTGGGTGAGGAGACACCGGACCACGCCCGCCCGGACCTGGCGTGGGCGTTGAAGATCGGGGCCGTCCTGGCCCTCCTCTGGGCGATTCCCGTGCTCGGCCTCGGCTTCGCGCTCGGCTGGGACGACGTCTTCGCCGAGATCGCGGTCTTCTTCTCGAAGATGGCGGTGGTGACGTTCGGCGGCGCGTACGCTGTGCTGGCCTATGTCGCCCAGGAGGCCGTGCAGACCTACGGCTGGCTGAGGCCGGGCGAGATGCTGGACGGTCTCGGCATGGCGGAGACGACCCCCGGCCCGCTGATCATCGTCACCCAGTTCGTGGGCTTCATGGGCGCCTATCGCGGCGCGAGCGGCATGAGCCCTCTGACGGCCGGCGTGCTGGGCGGCGTCCTGACCACCTGGGTGACCTTCGTCCCCTGCTTTCTCTGGATCTTCCTGGGCGCGCCGTTCGTGGAAGCCCTGCGCGGGGCGCGGGCGCTGAATGCGGCCCTGGCGGCCATCACGGCGGCAGTGGTGGGCGTGATCCTGAACCTGGCGATCTGGTTCGGGCTGCACGTGCTCTTCGCCGAGGTTCGGGAGGTGGCGGCCGGCCCGCTGTCGCTAGACCTGCCGGTGCCCGCCTCGGTGAACCTGCCCAGCCTGCTGCTGGCCGCCGCCGCGGCCATCGCCGCCTTCCGCTTCAAGGTGGGCGTGATTCCGCTGCTGCTCGGCTGCGCGGCGGCCGGCGTGGGCCTCTACCTGACCGGCGTCGTACAGGGGTAGCGCACGCCTGCCACCGGAAGACCTCTTCGACGCCCGGCCGACCGCCACCCGACCACGGGCGATCACACTGCCTTGCGGCCGTTGCGGAACGGCAGGTGGTCGAGCCACGCTGGCGCCCGCCGGTCGCCCGCCCGGTCCCGCCCGTGCACGAGACTGTAGAGCGCGGGCAGCACCAGCAGGGTCAGCAGGGTGGACGAGATGACGCCGCCGATGACGACCGTCGCCAGCGGCCGCTGGACCTCGGCCCCAGGGCCCACGTTCAGCGCCATGGGGACGAAGCCCAGGCTCGCCACCAGCGCCGTCATCAGCACCGGGCGGAGCCGGGTCAGAGCCCCTTCCCTGGCGGCGTCCAACGGCGACTTGCCCTCTTCGATCAGCCCGCGGATGAAGCTCACCAGCACCACGCCGTTCAGAACCGCCACGCCCGAAAGCGCGATGAAGCCGACGGCGGCCGAGATCGAGAGCGGCATGCCGCGCATCAGCAGCGCCGCGATCCCGCCGGTCAGCGCCAGGGGCACGCCGGAGAAGACGATGGCGCTGTCCTTCACCGAGCGGAACAGCGCGAACAGCAGGCCGAAGATCAGCGCCAGCACCACCGGCACCACCAGCTGCAGCCGCTTGGCGGCCGAGATCAGCTGCTCGAAGGTGCCGCCGTAGCTGATCCAGTAGCCGGCCGGGACCTCCACCTCCGCGCCGACCTTGGCCTGCGCCTCGGTGATGAACGAGCCCAGGTCGCGGCCGCGGACGTTGGCGGCGACCACCACCCGGCGCTTGCCGTTCTCGCGGCTGATCTGGTTCGGCCCCTTCTCCACCGCGATGGTCGCGACCTCCTCCAGCGGCACGAACGAGCGTCCGCCGGCGCTCCGGACCGGGATCTGCAGCCGCCCGATGGCGTCGGTGTTCTCGCGAACCGCCTCCGGCAGCCGAACCACCACGTCGAAGCGGCGGTCGCCCTCGAAGACCTGGCCGGCGACCACGCCGCCCACCGAGGTCTGCACCACCTCCTGCACGTCGGCCATGGCGATGCCGAGCCGCGCCAGGGCGGCGCGGTCCGGCGTGATCTGCAGCACCGGCAGGCCGGTGACCTGTTCCAAGCCCACGTCCTCCGCGCCCTCGACCCCTTCGACCACGCCCTTGATCTCATTGCCGAGCGCCAGGAGCTGGTCGAGGTCGTCCCCGAATACCTTGACCGCGACGTCCGCCCGCACGCCCGACAGGAGCTCGTTGAACCGCATCTGGATCGGTTGAGTGAACTCGTAGTTGTTCCCCGGGATCTGGGCGACGGCGGCCTGCATCTCCTCCACCAGCTTCGCCCTCGGCTTGCGTGGGTCCGGCCAGTCCTTGCGATCCTTCAGCATGATGAAGGTGTCGGCGACCGACGGCGGCATAGGGTCGGTGGCGACTTCGGCGGTGCCGATCTTGGCGACCACCCGCTCCACCTCCGGGAACTGCGCGATGCGCTTCTCCAGCGCGGTCTGCATCTGGATGGCCTGGCTCAGGCTGGTCCCGGGAATGCGCAGCGCGTGCATGGCGATGTCGCCCTCGTCGAGGCTCGGCACGAACTCCGACCCCATCCGACTGGCGGCAAGGCCCGAGATCACGACCAGCGCGACCGCGGCGGCCACGAAAGGCACGCGGAGGCGCAGCGCCATGTCCAGTGCAGGTTCGTAGAGCCGGCGGGCGCCCCGCATGAAGACGGAGTCCTTCTCCGCGACCTTGCCGGTGACGAACAGCGCCACCGCCGCTGGGACGAAGGTGAGCGACAGGACAAGGGCAATGCTCAGCGCCATCACCACGGTGATCGCCATCGGGTGGAACATCTTCCCCTCCACCCCGGTGAGGGCGAAGATCGGCACATAGACGAGGGTGATGATCAGCACGCCGAACAGCGACGGGCGGATGACCTCGCCCGACGCGGACGCCGCCAGGTCGAACCGCTCCTGGCGGGTCAGCAGGCGGCCGAGGTTGTGCTGCGCCTCGCCGAAGCGGCGCAGACAGTTCTCGACGATGATCACCGCCCCATCGACGATCAGGCCGAAGTCCAGCGCCCCCAGGCTCATGAGATTGCCCGAGACCCCGGCCCGCACCATGCCGGTGATGGTCATCAGCATGGTGATCGGAATGACCGCGGCGGTGATCAGCGCAGCCCGAATGTTCCCGAGCAGCAGGAACAGCACCACGATGACCAGCAGCGCCCCTTCCACGAGGTTGGTCTCCACCGTCCTGATGGCGCGCTCCACGAGGTCGGTGCGGTCGTAGATCGGCTCGGCCACCACGCCGGGCGGCAGGGCCTTGGCGGCCTCCTCCAGACGCTTGGCCGCGGCCTGGGCCACCGTGCGGCTGTTCTCGCCGACCAGCATGAAGACGGTGCCCAGCACCACCTCGCGACCATTCTCGGTCGCCGCCCCCGTGCGCAGCTCCTCGCCCATGATCACGTCTGCCACGTCGGCGATGCGGACCGGCACGCCATTGTGGTTGGCGACCAGGATCGCGCCGAGGTCCTCGCGCGTGCCGGCCTGGCCTTGCACCCGGACCAGATACTGCTCGCCGTACCGCTCGATGTAGCCGGCGCCGACATTGGCGTTGTTCCGGCCCAGCGCCTCCACGATCTCCGACATGCTGACGTCGTAGGCAGCCAGCCGCTCGGGGATGGGCGTCACGTGGTACTGCCGCTCGAAGCCGCCGATGGTGTTCACCTCGGTGACGCCGGGAGTGTTGCGGAGCTGCGGCCGGATCACCCAGTCCTGCAGGGTGCGCAGGTCCTCCGGGGTATAGGCCGTGCCGTCGGGCTTTCGCGCGCCCGGCTTGGCCTCGAGCGTGTACATGAAGATCTCGCCGAGGCCGGTGGCGATCGGCCCGAGTTCGGGCGTCAGGCCCTCCGGCAACTGGCTCCGCGCCGCCTGCAGCCGCTCGTTGACGAGCTGGCGGGCGAAGTAGATGTCCGTGCCATCCTCGAAGACGACCGTGACCTGGCTGAGGCCGTAGCGCGAGACGGAGCGGGTGTACTGCAGGCCCGGCAGACCGGCGACGGCGGTCTCCACCGGGAAGGTGATGCGCTGCTCCGACTCCAGCGGCGAGAAGCCGGGAGCCTCGGTGTTGATCATCACCTGCACGTTGGTGATGTCCGGCGTGGCGTCGATGGGCAGGCGCTGGAAGCTCCAGACGCCGACCGCCCCGAACATCAGCGCGAGCGCGAGCACGGCCCACCGGAAGCGGATCGAGAGCGCGATGATGCGTTCAAGCATGGTGCGCGCTCCTAGTGGTCGTGGCTCGCGCCGGACTTCTCGATGTCCGCGCGGATGAGGAAGGCGCCGTCGACCACATATTCGGTCCCGGGCTCGAGGCCCCCCAGAACCTCGGTCCACTCGGGGGTGCGGCGGCCGATCTCCAGCATCCGCACCTCGTAGGTGTTCCCGACCTTGGCGTAGACCACCTCGAAGTCGCGGAAGGGTTGGATAGCCTTGGTGCGCACCGCCAGCGGCGCGGCCGTGGCGCCCACGGAGACTGTCCCTTTGACCCCCAGGCCGGGCCGCCACGCCTCGCCGGCGCCCGGCAGGTCGACGTGGGCTATGAGGGTCTGGTTGGTAAGGTCCGCCGTGGGCAGGATCGCCTCGATCCGGCCGGTGTAGCGGTGGTCGCCGGCCAGGCTCACCACGTCCACGGCCTGCCCCACGCGGACCCGCTCGGCATCGCGCGGATAGAGGAAGAACTCCGCATGCAGCCGGTTCGGATCGGCGACCACCAGGATCGGCTCATTGCCGGTGATGCCGCCCGCCGTGACGTTCTTCTTCACGATCACCCCGGAGATGGGCGCCGTCACCGAATAGGTCTGCAGACTCTCGCTGGACTCCACGCGCGCCAGCACCTGGCCCCGTTTCACGCGCTGACCGAGCTCGGCGTTCAGGCTGACCACCCGGCCGGGATAACGGGCGATGACGTCGGCCTGCCCCTCAGGGGTGATCTCCACACGTCCGTTGATCGGCAGGCTCTCGCCGAGGACGGCCGAACCCGCCTTCTCGGTCGTCACGCCGCCCGCACGGGCGGCATCGGCGCTGATCGTGGCGCGCCCCTCGTAGGAGGAATAGGCCCACTTGTGCGCCTTGCCCGCATGGGTGGCCGAGACGCTCACATCGAACGAGTGCGGCTCATGAACGATGGCCGGGCTGGTCAGATAGTCCGCCTCCGGCACGAAGGTGAAGCGGTCGACCTTCGGCCCAAGGCGGGTAAGCGCGATGCTCACCTGCACGCCCTTGGGATCGATGGGCTTGTCGTCCCGGTAGGCGTAGAGCCGGAACAGCGGGGCCGGCCCCTCCTCGTAGAGGGTGATCTCCAGGGCGAAGTCGCCGTCGCGCAGGAGGCGGCCGCGGTGCGGGCCCCGCTCGTACTCGGCGGCCGCCGCCTTGTGGGCTTCGGCGTCGGGGGCTTTGGGCGCCCCCTGGCCGCAAGCCGCGAGGGTCACGGACAGCAGCAGCAGCACGGCCGAGTGGCGGGCGCGCCGCCGGGTTTGGTTGGCGCGCATCAGCGACGCTCCGCATTGAGGTTCGAGGAAGCGAGCGCCGCATGGCGCCCGGTCAGGCGGTCGAGCGCCGCCTGATCCAGATGGAATTGCCGCAGGACCGCCACGCGGCGGGCCCGCGCATCGGCCAGCGCACGCTCGGCATCGGCCACGTTCATGTATTGAAAGCCGCCCCGGTTGAAGCCGTCGCGCACCTGTTCGACAGCCCGGATAGCGACCGGAATGACCTCGGCGCGCAGCCGCTCCGACTCGGTGGCCGAGGCCGCCATCCTCGCCATGAGCCGGGCGATCTCGCGCTCGCGAAGCACGCGCTCGGCCGTGATGTCGGCCTCCGCGGCGCTTCGTTCTGAGATGGCCCGGTCGATCGCGCCCTTGTTGTTGTCGTGGAGCCGCAACGGCAGGGTCCCGCCCACGACGAGCGCCACGTCGTTGCCGTCGCCGAAGTACCGGAAGCCGGCCCGGAGCGTGGGATCCGTCACCGCGCGGGACTGCTCTAGCCGCACATTGGACGTGGCCACGTCGCGCTCGGCCTCCAGCAGCGCAAGGTCGGCGACCGCGACCGCCCGGTCGCCAGACGGCGGGACGGCGCCGAAGAACGTCTCGAGGTTCAGGGCGAAATCCGCGGCGCCGCCCCAGTACCGCGCGACGACGTCACGCGCGTTTCGGGCCGCGGCGCGCGCCTGGTCGCGCTCGATCTCGGCCTGGGCCGTGGCGGCCTCGGCGCGGGAGCCTGCAAACAGCGGATCGCGGGCGGCGCGCACACGCCGGTCGACGTCAGTCTGTGCGGATTGCGCCGCGACGAGCCGGGCCTCGGCGATCAGCAGATCCGCCTCGGCGGACAGCGCCTCGGCATAGGCGACCTGGACGTCGCGCAGGAGGTCGAGGCGGCGAACGTCGCGGCGGCGGCGGGTCACCTCGGCGCCGGCGCGGGCGAGCCCGATCCGCGCTTCCCGCTTACCGCCGCGCTCCAGCGTCTGCTGGTAGCTCAGCGTCGCCTCGGTGCGATCCAGCACGGAGTACGTGCCGCTGCCCGCGAGATCCTCCAGTTCGAAGCCAAGGGAGGGGTTCGGCTTGACCCCCGCCTGGCGGACGCTCGCCTGGGCCGCGCCGAGGCGCGCGTCCCAGCCCGTCGCCGCGGGATCGGCCGCGCTGGCCCGCGCCAGGGCCTCGCCGAGGTCGAGGATCGGAGGGGCCGCGACGGCCGAGGACTGCGCGAGCGCGGCCGAGGGGCCCGTCACGGTGAGAAGCAGGCCGGCGATCAACGCCAACCCTGGCCGCGCCGATGCGCGACCGCGGTATCGAAGGTGCATGGTCTCTCTCGAAGCTGCGAATCAGACGCGCGGCCTGATCGCCGCGCCAGTCAGGCTCGTTCGCTGAGAGTCTTGGGGGGCCGTTCGAGGCCGAAGATCCGGGACTGCGGCGAGCCCGCATCGGCAGGTATGAAGAGGGCTTCGGAGCGCGCCCGGGCAACCTCGACGACGAGCGGCGAAGTCAGGGCGGCGACCTGGGGGCCTTCCGAATGGTGGTGATGAGGGCCTGGCCCTTGGTCTTCATCGTCCGCGTCCGCGGAGCCGGTCGCGCTGGCCTGACCGTGCTCATGACTATGGTCGTGATCATGGTCAGCCGCGGCCAACTCCAGCAGGGGAGAAACATGGTCGATGGCCAGGGCGTGCTGAACGCCGTTGATCACCGCCTGCGCGCGTTCCACGACCACAAGCCCGCTCAGGATCATCAGCATGATGACCAGCGCGTGCCGCACGGACCTGAGGCGCAAGGATGCGAGCATGGAACTCCCGTCTTGCCGTCGTAGATCGCGCGACGGGGCGCCGCAAGAGCGTTTGCGGCGACTCCGGGCCTCGGCGCAGAGGGGTGCGCGATTCGGTCGGCCGAGCGCTAGAACGGGAAGAAGACGGGAATGGCCAGGACGGCGGCGGCCCAGGTGATCAGGTTGAGCGGCAGGCCGACGCGGACGAAATCCATGTAGCTGTAGCGCCCCATTTCGTAGACCAGGACGTTGGTCTGGTAGCCGAACGGGGTGGCGAAGGCGGCGCTGGCGGCGATCATCACGGCCACCAGGAAGGGCCGCGGGCTGACGCCGAGGCTCTCCGCCAGGGCCACCGCGACCGGGGTGATCAGCACCGCCACCGTCGCGTTCGAGAGCGCCTCCGTCAGGAACAGCGTCCCGCCATAGAGCAGGACCAGCGCCCAGAAGGGGCTGAGGTCGCGGGTAACGCCGATGAGGGCGTCCGTGGAGGCCGCCGCAAGCCCGGTCACGTCCAGCGCGATGCCGATCACGACCATGCCTGCGATCAGCAGCAGGATCTCGGGACGCATGCCGCTGTAGGCCTCTTCGGCGGTGATGATCCGGAGGAGGATGAGGACGACGGCGCCGGTGAAGGCGGCCGCTGCGATGGGGGCGAGGTTCGCCGCCGCGACGGCAACGACGCCGACGAAGACCGCGAGCGCCGCAAGCGCCTTGCGAGGCTGGAACGGCCGGTGACCCGCGAAGAGGCGCGGGTCGCCAACGGAGACGTCCGCGTGGCGCGCCTCGCTCGTCTTCAAGGCCGCCTCCATGGTCACGTCCTCGCCGCCGGGGTCCTGGCCCATGAGCCGGGCGCCGAACAGCAGCAGGTAGAGGCCGCCCACTGCAGCCACGGCCAGAGCCGGCCCGGTGATCTCGAAGAGGCCGAACGCGGGCTGCCCACCACTGCGGGCCATGTCGTTGACGAGCAGGTTGGTGGAGGTGCCGATGAGGGTGCAGCAGCCTCCAAGCACCGTCACGTACGACAGCGGCATGAGGAACCGCCGGGGCGAGGCGCCGATGGACCGCGAGACGTCGCGCACGACCGGCGCGGCAAGCACCACGATGGGCGTGTTGTTCAGGAACGCAGACGCGGCCCCGCAAAACACGATCATGATCCAGATTCCGGCCGCGCCGATCCGCGCGCAGAGACGGCCGCCCATCCGGATCATCAGGTCGAGAAGGCCCGAGATCTCCATCGCGTAGGCGATCACGAACAGGGACGCGAGGGCGATGATCGCCGGACTCGCGAACGCGCCCTGGACTTCCGCTGGCCGGAGGGTGCCGGTGGCCAGCAGCACCGCCGCGCCGGACAGGGCGACCACGTCCGCCCGCACCTTCCCCTGGATCAGGGCGGCGACCACCAGGAGCAGAACCGCTAGCGAGATGGCCTGGGGGAGCGTCATCGCACGATGGCGAGCTTCGACTTGAGAGCGGTCATGGCGAAACCCTGGGCTCGACTGCGCCGCCATCGTGCGGCCTTCGATACGTCTGCTACTATGGGCGCATGGCAGACAACAGACGTGGTGTTCGTGGCCGCCTCGGCCTTCTGGCCTTGCTGGCGATCATCGGCGTTGCGGGGTTGGCCCTTTGGGCGACCTGGTGGGCGCCATCGCGGCAGCCGCCCGCCGCGCCGGTCGCCGCGGCGCCCGACGCGCCGCCCCCCGTCACCGCCCTGCCCCCGGTGAAGACGACGCCGCCGCCCTTGAGCCGAACCGATCTCATTCTGGAAGCGGAGGCCAGAGCCGCCGCCTCGCCGGGAGCGCCGTCGGGCGGTCGGGACACGCTCGTCGACCGCCGCTTCAGCCTACGGATACCCTTTGGCTGCGAGGGGCCGCAGATCGGTAGCGGGAGAGCTCAGGCGCACTATGAGGTGGATGCCGAGCGGCGGACGCTCAAGCTTGTCGCCCGGCCGGTCGACCTTGCCCGCCACCCGCTGGTGACGCAGTCGCCCGAGGCCAAGACCATCGAGGCGCTCGAGACCTTCTGGGTTCCGCGCCCCTGGACGCGCACAGACACCTGCCCGCCGCGCCGGGACCGGCCCGCCTCCGCCACCCCCACGCCGCCCTCGCCCCCGACACTGGGACTGGCCACGATCTCCGAGGTGGGCGCCTCGCGGCTGCGACGGCGCGCCGAGCGCCCCTACGAACTCGTCCGCAAGGTGCCCGACGACGAACCGCTCCCGCTCTCCGCCTCTTACAGCCTTGTGCTGGAGGGCCGACTGGCCGCCTTCCCCACGGGCGGCGCCATCCGTTGCTGGAGCGAGTCCTCCGAACATCGGCCCGTCTGCGTCTATGCTGTGGCGCTCGATCGGGTCGCGTTCGAAACACCCGACGGCGAGCTGCTCGCCGAATGGCGGGATTAGGTTGTGGTCGGATACTTCGACGACTTTGGCGGCTGACGCACCGGGGAATGATTGTCTGGCGGTGGGATCACCGCGAGAGGGGCGGATGAGACACATCATCCCCGTGATACACTCGCCACGAGCAGCTATTACTTTGCCGCTGTGTCTTCGGCGCGCAGGGCCAACTCAAGCCGTAAATGACCGGGAGCGGCGGCGCCGCGGAACGTCAGGCCCTGACGACCGGAGTCCGGGCGTGCGGCTCGGAGCAGTTCGCCTTTAGGACCCGTTCGGCAGGCGGGGCCTGCCGAGGCGAACGGGCGATCGTACGCTGGTCCGCCGCCGAGGCGGCCGGCCGGGGCGCCTCGACCTTCGGCGTGTCGATGGTCACACCGAAATGCGAGAAGGCGGCCGCCGACGAATGCACGACGACCGCGGCCACCATTTCCGTCAATGTCGCCATGGGCCCACCCCCGCGATTCCGCCTACCGCTGCTATACGGCAGGTCCGCGGAAAACGGGAGCGGCCGGAACGTGAAATGTTTGTCATCTGGCGGCGACGTCCCGAGGCGCCAGGGTGACGACCACGGGATAGTGATCCGAGCCGAGACGGGGCCCCCGCTCGACACTGACCGTGGCCCAGCCGGGCCCGGCATAGACGTGATCGATGGGAAGATAAGGGAATGGCGCGGGCAACCGATTGTGGCTGATCTTGCCGGCAGGCCACGTGAACAGCGCACGCGTGCGGCGGATCAGTCCGAAGTCGCGGTCATCGCGGCGGCGTGCAAAGGACCAGGGCGTTGAGTTGAAGTCGCCGGCGATGATCATCCGCTCGCGGGGGTAGCGAGCGACCAGCTTCCGCAGGTCGACAGCTTGCGCCTCGCTCAGCGTTCTAAACACCGGCCAGAAGCAGTGCGCCCCGACCACCGTGAAGGCGCCCCACTCGCTTTCCACGTTCACCGCAAGCAGATAGCTGAAGTCGCGGCCAATGGGGACACCTGAAGCGCTGCTTAGGGGTTTACCCCGGGTCAGGATCGTCACCGGACAACCGACGCAGGTCCCATGGAGCTTTCCCATTGCGGACAAAGCCGCAGCGACCGCAGCACCTTCCTGCAGGACTACAACATCTGGATCTTGAGCAAAGATCCACGCTGCCGCCGCTTCCGGCGCGGCATTGCCGCCCCAAGCATTGAACTGGACCACCTTCAGGCGCTGCCCGCCTTCAGCTGGCGAACCGGCGCGGCCTTCCCGAAGGTACTCCGGAAAAAGGAGCGCCCCACTCGTCACAAGGCCGGCAACGGCGCAAAGGGCAAGTCCTAAGCGCAGCTCGCGCGTTGCGGCAAAGCACATCGGCAAGGCGACCAGCGCCATGGCAAGGTAGATCGGCGCGAAATGGGTCAGGATGTCGAGCCGCGTCGATACGCGGCCGCCATGCGCCAAAAGCGACAAGGCTGCCGAAGAAACACCCAACGCAGCGGCGCAGCTTGTCGCGACCAAAATCAAGATCGGCATCAAGCGATGCGCCACAGCGCCAAAGTCCGTGTCAAGACTACGCTTGGATCCAGCCATCTTGCCAGGCGGACCCAAGCGCCCGTTAAAGCATGAAGTCTGACCCCTGGAGACTGGTCGCGCCTACCCGCAGCATCATATCGGCGGCGCCATCTCCGTTTGTATCGAACATCACCGTCGCGTGCCCTTGGCTTACCTCGTAGCGCAGTTCGCCAGCCACCTTATGGAAGGCCGACGTACCGATGAAGATGAACTTCTGGTCATTGGCGAGGTTGACGTTCGCGTCGATCATGGAGACTGCGATCCTGTCCCCCTCCCCTGCGTTGAAGTCGACGATGAAATCCGGATTCATCGACAGATCACCTTGGCGGAAGAAGAATTGATCCGCGTCAGCGCCCCCAGACATCGTGTCGGCTCCGGTACCGCCTTCCAACGTATCGATGCCCGAGCCGCCAGCCAGGGTGTCCGCGTCGTCTCCGCCTAGCAATTTATCCGCGCCGGCGCCGCCCAGGAGGGTATCCTGGCCCGCCCCACCGTTGAGGTTGTCGTTTCCCGCACCGCCATCGATGCCGTCGTTCCCGTCCATCCCCTGTAGCAGATCTGCGCCACCAGCGCCGCGTATCTCGTTGTCGCCGCTCGTACCCGTGATACGGTTATCCAACTCGTTGCCTGCGCCATACGTGGCTCCGCCGGTCATACGAAGGCCCTCGATATTGTCAGCAAGCGAGAAGTCTATGCTTGCGACAACCAGATCGGTTCCACCGCCTGCGGCCTCCACCGCGACATCGAAGACCGAGCCTACGTAGAAGGTGTCGTCTCCCGCTCCGCCGATCAGGGTGTTGTGACCAAGGCCGCCACCGGTAAGAACATCGTTGCCGGCGCCACCGTCGATGATCATGTCGTGGAGGCCGTCAGCGCCGAGCCGGTCCCCCGCCGCTGTACCGGCGATTTTGACCAACTGGAGGCGCGCCAACTCCATCTGCTTCACGGCATCCAAGGCCGCCGCGTCCAGAACCGAAGTGGTCAGGTTGCTGGCGCTCAGGATCGTTGAGCTCGTAGCAGCGTCTCCAAAGGCCGCTGCGCCGGAAATCCTGCTGAAATCCATGCTATGGCTCGACAGCCAGTCCACCTGCGCAGCACGGCCACCGTCCGTTGGCGAAGCAATCGTCGCATTGTTGTCCTGCACAAGACCGGAGGTACCGTCCGTGAGGTAGTAGGTCGACGTGTTGTTCGAGAGGGTGACGTTGCTCGCACCGCCGGTGCTGATCCATGATCGTTGGTCGGGCAGGCCGACAACAACGTTGTTGTCGACGATGACGTTGTTGCCACCGCTCACTGCAATGCCGTTCGGCATTCCACCGACGACGAGGTTGCCACTCACAACGACACCCTCGTAGGGGAGGTTGCCAACCTGATCGCGGAAAAAGATGCCCTGGACCGCGGCCCCGGAGCCACGCACAATCACATTTCCAGTGACGGCAATGTCAGTGGCGGACGCCGAGGTGTTTCCAGTCCAGAACTGAATGGCATCAGGATGATCACCATCCACCGGATCAAAATTCGTAAAGTAGTTTCCACTGACGACTACGTGCGATGAACCGCCGCCTCGAACACCATCCGTTTGTATATCATGGAAGTAGTTATCCGAGACATTCAGTCCGTCGGTATTAAGATGCGCAACGCCGTGCCGTAATTGTTGGAATTCACTATTGGTCACCTCAACGTTCTTGCTGTCCCGGATCAGGAACGCAGCGACGTCATTTTGCGCGTTTCCGTCGAGCGAGCCATGCACGTTCAAGTTGTCGAAGCCGATATTGGCCGAGCCGCTGACCTGGAATGGATTGTCCACCGTGCCGCCGACGACGAACTCCAGGCTGTTGAATTCGAGCCCTTCGGAGCCTTTGACATTCAACCCCGTCAGCTTGGCGGGGTTGCCGGGATCGAGAGACGTTATCGTCACAGGCGCATCGAATTTCAGGCCTGACAGAACAAACGGCGAGTAGGTCCCCGGCGCCAACTGGATGACATCCCCGCTCTGCGCCGCCTTCAGAGCGCTGACCAAGCCCGCCGAATCCTTGACGATGATACTGACCACCTAACACCTCCAGAGAGTATTCCCATGGGTGCGAGGCGCGATCTCCGCCGCCAGCTCGTACCCCACCATTCACTCTGGAAGGTACGGCGTCGCGATTTCGGAATGGTTTATCTGGCTGGTTAACTTATCTACAGGTTATAGATTTGCTAACCATGCTCAAGGTTCACCGCAATTGATATTCATTGCCTCACCAGTTGTCGTATCTTCGGTATTCAGTTGATCGGCAGCTCCTAGACTGAAAGCACACCCTCATGCTGCAAGAGCCAGCGCTTGCGATGAAGGCCGCCGCCGTAGCCGGTCAGCGAGCCATTTGACCCGATCACCCGATGACAGGGCACGACCAGAGCTACCGGGTTGGAGCCGTTCGCCAACCCGACGGCGCGGACCGCCGTGGGCCGCCCGATCGTCTCGGCGAGCTGGGCGTAGCTCCAGGTCTGCCCTGCCGGGATTGTGCAGAGGGTCTCCCAGACCTTCTTCTGGAAGTCGGTGCCCCCGCCATCCCACCGGATGCCGTCGACGGCATCCGTCCGGCCCGCGAAGTAGGCCTCGAACCTCGGCCGAAGCGGCCCCTGCCCTTCGGCCAATGTGGCCTTGGGATACCGGCGCCCGATCCAGCTCCGCATCTGCGGCTCATAGTCCGTCCAGTTGAAGGCGCGCAGCACGCCGGCCTCGTCGGTGACCACCAGCGCCGTGCCGATGGGGGTGGGAATACGGTCGAGGGTGAGGGTTTCAGGCAGCCTGGCGGTCATCGATCTTAGTCCTTTTGGAGGCGGCGCCCTTGGCGGCCGCGAGGCCCGGGTCTGCGGCCCACAGGTGTTGGGCGGCATAGGCCCGCCACGGCCTCCAGGCCTCGCTGCGGGCGAGGAGCTGGTCGGCGGTGGGCCGGAGCCCCGCCTCGTCGGCCATCGCCCGCATCAGGCCGATGTCGGCCTGGGGGAAGGCGTCGGGCTCGCGGAGCTCCCGCAGGGCGATGTACTGCGCGGTCCATTCGCCGACGCCGGGCAGAGCCTTAAGCGCGGCGATCGCGCTTTCGAGGTCCGCGCGGGGCGTGAAGATCGCCGGGTCGGCCGCCACGGTCCGGGCCAGGGCCTCCAGCGCCGCGCCGCGGGCCTTCGGCATGCCGAGAGCCGCGATATCCTGGCCGACGAGCCGCCCCGGCGACGGAAAGACGCAGGTCAGACCCAGGTCCGCCGCGGCGGGGTCCTCGATCGGCTCGCCGTAGGCCGCCACCAGCTTGGCCGCGAGGCCGCGGGCGGCGCTCACCGTGATCTGCTGGCCCAGGATGGCGCGAACCGCCAGTTCGAACCCGTCCCAGGCCCCGGGCGCGCGCAGGCCCGGGCGGGCCGCCACCAAGGGGGCCAGCGCCGGATCCTGGCTCAGGTGAGCGCCGATCAGCGTGGGGTCGGCCGACAGGTCGAAGACCCGGCGCACGCGCGCGATCACGGCCGGCAGCGACTTGAGCTTCGGGAACCGGACCTCAGCCTGCAAGGCGCCGTCGCTGCGGGGCGTGACGATCACGACTCCGCAGGCGCCGTCGATGGCCAGGGTTCGGGCATAGCGCCCGGGCTCCACCCGCTCGATCCCCGGGATGGCGCGATCGGTGAGAAAGCGGATGATCGCGTCCCAGTCGTAGGGCGGCTTGTAGGGAAGGCGCACGAGGATGCCGTCGGCCGCGGGGGTCTCCGCCTGCTTCGAGCGGCGCAGCTCGCCGGGGGGGCGGCCGAACAGCTGCTGGAACGTCTCGTTGAACCGGCGCACGCTGCCGAAGCCCGACGCCAGCGCCACCTCGCCCATCGGCAGGCGGGTTTCCTGGATCAATTGCTTGGCGAGCAGGACGCGTCGCGTCTGCGTAACCGCCACGGGAGAGGCGCCCAGGTGCTGGCGGAACAGGCGCCGCAACTGGCGCTCGCCGACCCCCAGCCGGCCGGCCAGGGCGTCCACGTCGCCGGTGTCCATGGCGCCGCCCTCGATCAGGGCCAGGGCGCGCGAGACGGTGTTGGAGGTGCCGCGCCAGGCGCCGAGATCCGGGGACGCCTCCGGCCGGCAGCGCAGGCAGGGACGGTAACCCGCCTCCTGCGCGGCCGCCGCCGTCGGATAGAAGGTCATGTTCTGTGGCTTGGGCGTGCGCGCAGGGCAGATCGGCCGGCAGTAGATGCCGGTCGTCTTCACCGCGCCGAAGATCCGACCGTCGAACCGCGGGTCGCGGGTGACGAAGGCGCGGCGGCAGGCTTCGAAATCCATGTCCATGGCCGGAAGATGGGCGCGGGGCCCGCCGATGTCTCGCGGTTTTCGGACATAGATCGAAGGGGAGCCGAGGCTGCCGCCGGACGGCGCCGCCGCGGTTAACTCACCGCAATCGAATTGGGCTATGGAACGATCACCATGCGACAAAGCGTCAGCGTCATCGTCCCTCACTACAACGACCCGGCGGGCCTGGACGCCTGTCTGGCCGCGCTGACGTCACAGAGCGTGGCGCCCGACGAGATCGTCGTTGCCGACAACGACTCGCCTCAAGGTGAAGCGGAGATCGCCCGCGTTATCGATGGCCGAGCCCGCCTGGTCATCGTGACCGAGAAGGGCGCCGGTCCAGCGCGAAATGGCGCCGTCGCCGCCTGCACTGGGGAGGTGCTGGCCTTCACCGATTCAGACTGCCTGCCCGCGCCAGAATGGCTGGAACGTGGCCTGGCTGCGCTCGACGACGCCGACTTCGTCGGCGGCGGCATGCGGGTGTTGGTCGCAGACGAGGAAGACCTAACCGCAGCCGAGGCGTTCGAGCGCGTGTTCGCTTTCGACAACCGCATGTACGTCCTTCGCAAGCGCTTTACGGTAACGGCCAATCTCCTGTGCCCGCGGAGAGTCTTCGACGCGGTCGGCGGATTCCGGACAGGCGTATCCGAAGACCTCGACTGGTGCCTCCGCGCCCGCGACCTGGGGTACCGGATCCGCTACGCCCCCGACGCGGTCGTCGGACATCCGGCACGCCGCACTTGGCCGGAGCTCGTGCGGAAATGGCGGCGCTTGAACGAGGAAACCTTCGGCCTGACGTCAGCCAAACCCGGAGGGCGCCTTAAGTGGCTGATCCTGGCCCTGGCGATGCCGTTGTCCGCAGTGGCGCACTTGCCCAAAGTCCTGCTCAGTCCCGCTCTCTCAAAACCCGGCGACCGATTGAAGGCGAGCGTCATGTTGTTCCGCGCGCGGATTTGGCGCGGACTGGACTACATCCGGATCTTGATGAATGCGCGTTAGCGGGTCGCTTACGGCGTTGACTGCAGTATCGCAATCTCACCTGAGGAACACGCATGGGTCTGATGAGGTCGGCGCTCGAGAAGGTCAAGTTGAAGCTTCTGACGCGAAACGAGTACGAGAATCTCGAACTGCGGAAGTGGTTCTCCGAGAGCTTCGGAGTCGAGGTCGGCCTTTATTCCTATGGTTGCTTTGATCGCTGGCGGTTTCCCGCGCGCACGCGCATCGGGCGCTACTGCTCGTTCGCGAGGTCGGCCCGAGTGTTGGACTCCAACCATCCAATGGATGCGCTGACCACCCACCCCTACCTCTATGATCCAGCTCTCGGAGTCGTCTCCGAGAATCCGCTGGATCCGCCCTGGCTGATCATCGAGGACGACGTCTGGCTTTCGCACAACGTCACCGTCACTCCGGGCTGCAAGCACATCGGGCGCGGCGCGATCATCGGCGCGGGGGCCGTGGTGACGAAGGACGTGCCGGCCTATGCGATCATGGCGGGCATGCCAGCGAAGGTCGTCCGATATCGCTTCGATCCTGAGACTCAGGCGGCCCTCGAAGCCTCCCGCTGGTGGGAGCTCGACAAGGCGGAACTCGCGGAGCTCGTCCGCCGCGCGCCCGATGCGATCATGCATCCGATTGCCGCCAAACTGGCGCAGTTGGGATTGCCCCGGGCCTAGCCCAGCGCTGCCGCCAGCCGCTTGTCGCGGGCGATGGACACCGAGGCGGCCAGGTGGGCGACCACGGTCAGCACCACGAAGGGGATGACGCCGGCGTATCCGTAGGCGAGGGCCTGGTCGCCGTGCGCGGGTTCCATCTTGTCGGCGATCCAGCCCACGTAGACCGGCCCGACGCCCAGGCCCACGAGGTTCAGGACGAAGAGCAGGATGGCGCCGGTCATGGTGCGCTGCGCCGGGGCCACCGCGTTCTGGGCGACCGTCAGCGCCGGCGCGAGATAGGCCTGGTTCATCAGCATCGGCCCCAGCAGGAACAGCATGGCCAGCTCCCAGGTGGGCGCCCAGAGCATGCCGAACCAGAACGGGATCGACAGGGCGAAGGCGATGGCCGGCACCCAGGCGAACCAGCGGCGATCCTTGTGGCCCAGCCTGTCGACGAGCCAGCCGGACGCCACCGTGCCCACCACGCCGGTGGCGCCCAGCGCCAGAGCGTACCATGTGGCCACGTCGGCGGCCGACATGCCCTTCACGCCTTCGAGGAACTGCGGGTTCCAGACCAGGCCGGCGTAGCCGACGAAGGCCGACATGGCGCTGGACACAGCCGTCAGGACCAGGGTGCGGTTGGCGAAGAAGCTGCCGATCGCGCTCAGCAGCGGCGGGGCGGGAGGATGCTCCGCCGCGCCGTCCATGACCACGTCGAGGCCGCCCCGCTTCGGCTCGCGAACGAGCAGCAGCATCAGGACGGCCAGAACGATTCCCGGCGCTCCGACCACGAAGAACGCCGTACGCCAGCCATAGGCGAGCGCCAGCTTTCCGCCTGCGAAGGCCCCCAGCATCGATCCGATCGGCACGCCCAGCGAATAGATCGCGAGCGCCGTCCCGCGCCGCTCCGCCGGGAAATAGTCCGAGATCAGCGAGTAGGACGGGGGAGAGCCGCCGGCCTCACCGAAGCCGACGCCCATCCGGTAGAGGAGGATCTGCAGGAAGTTCTGCGCCGTGCCGCAGAGCGCGGTGAATAGGCTCCAGATCGCGCAGGCCGCCGCGATGATCCAGGTGCGGCTCATCCGATCGGCGAGGTAGGCCACACCGATGCCGCAGGTGGTGTAGAGGAGGGCGAAGGACGTCCCGCCCAGCAGCCCGAATTCCGTCTTGCTGAGATTGAGTTCGGCGGAGATCTGCTTGCCCAGGATCGACACGATCTGCCGGTCCAGGAAGTTGAGCGTGTAGACGATCGCCAGGAACCAGACGACGAAGTAGCTGTACCCTGGGGACGCCTTCGCCGGCGTCGAAGTCGCTGCGCTCATTTGAAAAACCGCCCCCAACCCTGGCCGCCCCGGCCGGCGTTCCGGCTCGAAAAACGGGTACGCGCTTCCATGGAAAAGGTTGTGGCATGCCCCAGTGGCGACCGCCAAGCGGCATTGCGTTTCAGGGCTGCAAGCCGCCTGCAGCGTCCACCTACGCTGTCGTCACCCCAAGAATTCCTGGGGGCCGCTCGCCTTGCCTCGTCTCGGTCCCGCCGCTAACTCAACGACCGGGGCCGCCCCGCCCGCCTTAGCGCGCGGGTTTCATTCGCTTTGATGTAAGGTCCGCCCATGGACGCCAGCGTCCTCACCCGTTCAGAAAACCTGGAAGGCGCCTTGTCCTCCAAGACCCTGACCCACCTCCAGCGCCTGGAAGCCGAGAGCATCCACATCATGCGTGAGGTGGTGGCCGAGTGCGAGCGGCCCGTGATGCTGTATTCGATCGGCAAGGACTCGGCCGTGATGCTGCACCTGGCGGCCAAGGCCTTCTATCCGTCGAAGCCGCCCTTCCCGCTCCTGCACGTGGACACCACCTGGAAGTTCCGGGCGATGTACGAGATGCGCGAGCGGATGGCCAAGGAGCTCGGCTTCGAGCTGCTGGTCCACAAGAACCCCGACGCGGTCGCCCAGAACATCAACCCCTTCACGCACGGCAGCGCCGTCCACACCGACGTATGGAAGACGGAGGGCTTGAAGCAGGCGCTGGACAAGTACGGTTTCGACGCGGCTTTCGGCGGCGCACGGCGCGACGAAGAAAAGAGCCGCGCCAAGGAGCGCATCTTCTCCTTCCGCTCGGCCCAGCACCGCTGGGATCCGAAGAACCAGCGGCCCGAACTCTGGCGGATGTACAACGCCCGCAAAAACCCTGGGGAGAGCATCCGGGTGTTCCCGATCTCCAATTGGACCGAGCTGGACATCTGGCAGTACATCCACCTGGAGCAGATCCCGATCGTGCCGCTCTACTTCTCCGACGTACGGCCGGTGGTGGAGCGGGACGGCACGTTGATCATGGTGGACGACGAGCGGATGCCCCTGCGCGAGGGGGAGGCGCCGATGATGAAGTCGGTCCGCTTCCGCACCCTGGGCTGCTACCCCCTCACCGGCGCCGTCGAGAGCACGGCGGCCACCCTGCCCGAGATCATTCAGGAGATGCTGCTCACGACGACGTCCGAGCGTCAGGGTCGCATGATCGACCACGACCAAGCCGCCTCGATGGAGAAGAAGAAGCAGGAGGGCTATTTCTGATGGCCCACCAGTCTGCGCTCATCGCCGAGGATATCGGCGCCTACCTGCACCAGCACGAGCACAAGAGCCTTCTGCGGTTCCTCACCTGCGGCTCGGTGGATGACGGCAAGTCGACCCTGATCGGCCGGCTGCTCTACGACTCCAAGATGATCTTCGAGGACCAGCTCGCGGCCCTCGAGGCCGACTCCAAGAGGGTGGGCACCCAGGGCGGCGATATCGACTTCGCCCTGCTGGTCGATGGCCTCGCCGCCGAGCGTGAGCAGGGCATCACCATCGACGTCGCCTACCGGTTCTTCTCCACCGACAAGCGCAAGTTCATCGTCGCCGACACCCCCGGCCACGAGCAGTACACCCGCAACATGGTCACCGGCGCCTCGACGGCGGACGCGGCCATCATCCTGATCGACGCGCGCAAGGGCGTGCTGACCCAGACCCGCCGCCACAGCTACCTGGTCAGCCTGCTGGGCATCCGGCACGTGGTGCTGGCGATCAACAAGATGGACCTAGTGGGCTGGAGCCAGGAGGTGTTCGACTCCATCCTGGCCGAATACCACGACTTCGCCGCCCAGATCGGCATCAAGGCCTTCACGGCCATCCCGATGTCGGCGCTCAAGGGCGACAACATCACCGAGCCCTCGGACAAGACGCCCTGGTATTCCGGCCCGCCGCTCATGCGGTGGCTGGAAGAGGCGCCCATCGAGGACGACCTGCAGGCCAAGCCGTTCCGGATGCCGGTACAGTGGGTGAACCGTCCGAACCTCGACTTCCGCGGGTTCTCGGGCTTGGTGGCCTCCGGCGTCATCAAGCCGGGCGACAGGGTGAAGGCCCTGCCCTCCGGCCGCGAGAGCACGGTCGAGCGTATCGTGACCCTGCGCGGCGACCTGCCCGAGGCCGTCGCCGGCCAGTCCGTGACCATTACGCTCACCGACGAGATCGACATCAGCCGCGGCGATGTGCTGTCGATCGCCGGTCAGCCGCCGGAGGTCGCGGACCAGTTCGAGGCGACCATCGTCTGGTTCGACGACGAGCCTCTGCTGCCGGGGCGACCCTACCTGCTGAAGCTGGGGACGCGGACGGTATCGGCCCAGGTCGCCGAGCCCAAGCACAAGGTGAACGTCAACACGCTGGAGAAGCTGGCGGCCACCCGGCTGGAGCTGAACGAGATCGGCGTCGCCAACCTCTCGCTCTCGGCTCCGATCGCCTTCGACCCTTACGCCGAGAACAAGGATCTGGGCGGCTTCATCCTGATCGACCGGATGTCCAATCGCACGGTGGGCGCCGGCATGCTGCACTTCGCCCTGCGCCGCAGCCAGAACATCCACTGGCAGGCCACCGACATCTCCAAGGCCGCGCGCGCGGCGGCCAAGGGGCAGAAGGCGCGCGTGGTCTGGTTCACCGGTCTCTCCGGTTCCGGCAAGTCGACCATCGCCAACCTGCTGGAAAAGCGTCTCGCCGCCGAGGGTCGCCACACCTATCTGCTGGACGGCGACAACGTCCGCCATGGCCTTAACCGCGACCTCGGCTTCACCGACGAGGATCGCGTGGAGAACATCCGCCGCGTGGCAGAGGTCTCCAAGCTGATGGTGGACGCCGGCCTGATCGTACTGGTCTCGTTCATATCGCCCTTCCGGGCGGAACGGCGGCTGGCGCGCGAGCTTCTGGGCGAAGGCGAGTTCGTCGAGGTCTTTGTCGACACCCCCCTGGCCGAGGCCGAAAAGCGGGACGTGAAAGGGCTCTACGCCAAGGCCCGCAAGGGCGAGCTCAAGAACTTCACCGGCATCGACAGCCCCTACGAGGCGCCCGAGAACGCCGAGATCCGCATCGACACCACCCAACTCACCGCCGAACAGGCAGCCGAAGCAATCTTCGGCTGGCTCGAGGCCGGGTTCGATCCGGGGATCTGAGGGTCAAGCCGCCGCGGTTTCGTCGTTGCGGCGGCCGTCGATGGCGATCTGGAGGGCTTCGTACAGTCGCTGGGCTTCGATCGGCTTGGCGACGAAGGCGTCCATTCCAGACTGCAGGTATTCCGCGATCTGGTCGGGCATGGCGTTGGCCGTGAGGGCGACGATGGGGGTGCGGGCGCGGCCTTCCGACCGTTCGCGTGCGCGGATCAGCCCGGTCGCCGTCGGCCCGTCCATCACGGGCATCTGGACGTCCATCAGGATCACGTCCCACGCTTCCCGCTCCCAGGCCTCCACGGCGGCCCGGCCGTCGGCGACGATCTCGGGCTCGATCCCGATCTGCGCCAGCAGGGTCTTGAGCACCAACTGGTTCATCGTGTTGTCCTCCGCGGCGAGGACGCGGACCGGCCGGTCCTCGGCGGGCGCGGCGCGGTGGGTCCTGGCCTTCGGAGGCTTCCGCGGCTTGGCCGCCGCGCCGGCGACCTTCTTCAGCGGCAGGACGGCCGTGAAGGTCGAGCCCATCCCGGGCGCGCTGGTGGCGCTGACCGTGCCCCCCATCGCCTCGGCCAGCTCGCGGCAGATGGCCAGGCCCAGGCCCGTGCCGCCGTACTTGCGGGTCGTGGACGCGTCGGCCTGGGCGAACTTGCGGAAGAGGCCGGCGAGCTGGAAGGCGGTCATCCCGATGCCGGAGTCGAAGACCGTCAGAGACAGGGCCTCGTCCCGACGGCCGATCCGAACCTTCACGCCACCCTTTTCGGTGAATTTCAGCGCGTTGGAGACGAGGTTCCAGAGGATCTGGCGCACGCGAACCTGGTCGCCCTCGTAGATCCCCTTCGCGGCCTTATCGACGCAGAATTCGAAGTCCAGCCCCTTGGTCTCGGCAATGGCCTGGAAGGTGGCGTGGACGCTCTTGGCGACCTCGTCGATATCGAACCGCGCACTCTCCAGATCGAGCTTGCCAGCCTCGATCTTTGAAAGGTCGAGCACGTCGTTGAGGATGGTCAGGAGGCTCTCGCCGGACTGGCGGATCACGTCGATCCGCTCGCGCTGAAGGGGGGAGAGCGCCTCGTCCGCAGCCATCGCCTGGGCCATGCCCAGCACCCCGTTGAGCGGCGTGCGGATCTCGTGGCTCATGGTGGCCAGGAAGGCGCTCTTGGCGCGGTTTGCGGCCTCCGCCTCTTCCTTGGCTCGGACCAGCGCCAGTTCGTCGGCCTTCTGGCGGGTGATGTTGCGCAGGGCGCCGACCAGCCGGATCGGTTTGCCCTCCGAGTTGGTGACCAGGCGCGCCGACCCCTGGACCCAGACCTCCCGCCCGTCCGACCGCGCGACCCGATACTCGGGCCGATACGGCGCGCCCTTGGCCTCGTGGCGCGCCCAGGCCTCGACGACCGACGCCCTGTCGCGGGGATCGACCGACGCGAAGATGTCGTCGAAGAGATCCTGGTAGGTCTTCGGTTCCTCGAAGAAGGTGTCTTCCGCCCCCGCCTTGAACAGCTCGCGGCGCACGTAATCCATCTCGTAGACGTGCAGTTCGGCGCTCTCCAACGCCACCTTCAGCCGCTGCTCCGACCGCTCGGTGCGCTCCAGCGCCTCGACGATGTGAGTGATGTCGTAGGAAGTGATGATCAGGCCGCCGACGTCCCCCTCGGTGTCGACCCAGGGGGCGAGCTCGACCTTGGCCCAGCCCTGGCCGCCGTCGGGCGTCGGGAACGGCACACGTTCGATCGAGCGGTTGTTGCCATCCATGCAGAAGAAGATGCCTTCGCGCCACGGCTCGAAGATGTCCGGACGCAGTTCGAAGAGCGTCTTGCCCACCACCTCGACGCCCTCGAGTCCGCGGGCCTTCATCCACGCGGGGCTGGCGTACTGCACCCGGGCATCACGGTCGGTGAGAACCACCGCCACGGGCATGGCCTTCACCACGGCCGACATGGTTCGCTCTGCGCCAACCTGCCCGCGGGTGGCGCTGACCCGCGCCCACTCGTCGGCGACGAAATCCGCGAGGTCCTGCAGCCGGCGCGCAAGGGACGGGTCGTAGGGACGCGGCTCCAGGCCCAGCACCGAAAGCGCGCCCGGCGTCGAGCCGTCCGCAAGCCGGATCGGCGCCCCGGCGTAGAAGCGGACGTGGGGCGGATTGATCACAGCAGGGTCGTTCCGGAACCGCGGGTCGGCAGCGCAGTCTGCGGACCAGACCACCTCGCCCCGCCGCATCACCTCGCGGACCGACGCCGCGTCGGGCACCGTCTCTTGGCTGCGGCTGCGCCAGAAACCGGTCTCGAGCTTCAGGGTGACCTGGCTGTCGACGTCGCCGAACAGCGACCGCGCGAGCCGTGTCGCACGGTCGAACACCGCCCTGGACCCCTCCAGATCGATCGGTGTCGTCGCTGCGTTTCGCCCCGGCTCGCGGCCCATTCACTCCCCCCGACCGTCTTTCCGACGATCCGGCTGGAGTATCGATGGTTTCCGTTAAGCGCCTCTTTAAACGGGCCTATTCCGTTGCGCGGCCAGGTGATGCAGCACGATGCCACTGGTAGTTGCGACGTTAAGGGAGTCGAAGCCGCCGGCCATCGCAATGCGTACGCCCCGAGCCTCCGCCAGAACCGCCTCCGGCAGGCCGGGCCCTTCGGCCCCGAAGAGCACGGCGGCCTTTGGAGGACGGCGCAAGTCGGCCAGTTCGACCGCGCCGCGAGGGGACAGGGCGAGGGTCTCGAACCCCGCGCGGCCCAGGCCGGCCATCAGGGCGGCCGCCGTGCCGGCGCGCGCGAAGGGCACAGTCAGGGCGGCGCCCACGCTGACCCGGATCGCCTTGCGGTAGAGCGGATCGCAGCAGGTGTCGTCCAGCAGGACCGCGGCCGCGCCGAACGCCGCCGCGTTGCGAAAAATTCCGCCCATGTTGTCGTGGTTCGCGATGCCGACCAGACCCACCACAAGGGCCTCGGGCGGCATGCCCGCCAGCAGCGTGGCCGGGTCGCGGTCCGGCCGCCGCCCGACGGCCAGGATGCCGCGGTGGATGGGAAAGCCCACCACCTCGTCCATGGCCCCCTGGCCTGCCGCATAGACCGGCGTGCCGGCGGGCAGCCCCGCGAGGATCTCCGCCAGGCTTTCGAGCCGCGCGTCGGTCACCAGGACGGAGGCGATGGCCTCCGGCATGGCGGCCACCGCCTTTTCCAGCACGACCCGGCCCTCGGCGACAAACAGGCCCTCGCGACCCGCGAGGTCTCGCTCGCGGACGGCGCGATAGACTTCGAGGCGCGGATCGCCTGCGTCGCGGATGCGGACGATGGTCGGCAAGCCGCTACCAGACCTTCACGCGGTCGTCCGGCGCCAGGTACAGCTTCTGGCCCGGCTTGACGTCGAACGCCGGGTACCAGGCGTCGAGGTTGCGCACCGTCAACGCCCGCCACGGGCCCGGCGAGTGCACGCCCGTGACCACCATCCGCCGCAGGGTCGGCTCGCGGAACTTCGAGCGGTAATTCTGCGCCCAGCCGAGGAAGAAGCGCTGGTCGGCCGTGAACCCGTCGATGGTCTGCGGCGCGGCGCCCTTCAGCGAGAGCCGATAGGCGTCGTAAGCCGCTGCGAGGCCCGCCACGTCGGCAATGTTCTCGCCCAGCACCTGCTCGCCGTTCATGCGCACGCCGGGCAGCGGCTCGTAAGCGCTGTACTGGTCGGCCAGCTTGCGGGCCTCGGCCTTGAAGCGGGCCATGTCCTCCGGCTCCCACCAGTTCTTCAGGTTGCCCTCCTCGTCGAACAGGGCGCCGGTGTCGTCGAAGCCGTGGCTAACCTCATGGCCCATCACCCCCCCGATGGCCCCGTAGTTCACGGCGGCGTCCGCATTGGGGTCGAAGAAGGTGGGCTCGAGGATCGCGGCCGGGAAGATGATCGAGTTCTGGCTGGGCGCGAACAGCGCGTTCACGGTCTGGGGGGTCATGAACCACTCGGTCCGATCCACCGGCTTGCCCAGCTTGGCCAGGTTGCGCCGGTACTCGAACAGCACGCCGCGGCTCCAGTTGCCGTAGGCGTCGCCCGGGACGATCGACAGGCCGGAATAGTCCCGCCAGCGGTCGGGATAGCCCACATAGACCCGGAAGTTCGCCAGCTTGGCCTTGGCGCGCGCCTTGGTCTTGGGCGTCATCCACTCCAGGCGGTCGATCCGCTGCCCGAAGGCCTTGAGGACGTTCTCGGCCATCTCCTGCGCCTCAGCCTTGGCCTGCGGCGAGAAATGGCGCTCGACGTAGAGCTTGCCGACGGCCTCACCCAGGGCGTTGGACGTGAAGTCCACGCCGCGCTTCCACCGCTCCCGCTGCTGCGGCGCGCCCGAGAGGGCTTGGCCATTGAAGGCGAAGTGCTCGTCCACGAAGGCCTTGGAGAGGTATGGGGCTCCCCGCTCGACTGTGTGGAAGGCGAGGTAGTCCTGCCAGGCCTGGATCGGCTGCCCGTCCACCAGCTTGGCCATGCCGGAGATCGCGCTGGCTTGCCACGCGCCAAAGCGCGGCTGATCCGCCATGCCCGCGGCGCCCAGGAAGGCATCCCAGTCGATCCCCGGCGCCTTCGTGGGCAGTTCGGCGCGGGTCCAGACCGTGTTGGACTTGGCCACATCGGCGCTCTGGTCCACCGGGACGTGGGTCCTGGCGATGGCGGTCTCCAGCGCCATCACCCGCTTCGCCCGCGCCTCTGGGTCGGAATAGCCGGCCAGTTTCAGCATCGCCGCGATATGGGCCACGTACTTGCCGCGCAGTTCGACGAAGCGCGGCGTATCGGCGAGGTAGTACTCACGGTCCGGCATGCCGAGGCCGCCCTGCATGAGGTAGGGCCGGTAGATCGAGGTGTCGTCCAGGTCCTCGGCGATCCAGACCCCGAAGGGCCGCTCGGTGTAGAAGTTGGTCGCGTTCAGGGCGTCTGTGTCGGCGCGGACGCTCGCGCCAAGGGCGCGCGACAAGTCCGTGCGGCTGCGGATGGCGGCGATAGCGTCCAGTTCGGGCTTGAGCGGCGCGGCGCCCAGGGCCTCGATCCGCGCTTCGTCCATGAAGCTCGCGAAATAGTCGCCGATCTTGCGTGCGTCCGACCCCGCGGGCGCATTGGCCCGGGCGGCCTCCTCGATGATCGCTCGCGTGCGGGTGGCCGCCGTCTCGCTGATGATCGCAAAGCTGGTCAGGCTGGATCGGTCGGCAGGGATCTCGGTGCGGTCCACCCACTTGCCGACGGCGTAACGGAAAAAATCGTCGCCGGCCGCGGCCGAGGTGTCCATGCCCGCGACGTCGAAGCCGAAGGTCCCCACCTGGGCCTGCGGCTTCGGGGCCGGAGCGGGCGCGGTGATCGGCGCCTCGGTCGAAGGCGGCGCAGTGGTGGCGCAGGCGGACAGGAGGACGGCGGCCGATGCTGCGGCGAACCAGAACGGGCGAAGGATCATGCGGACGAGGCTCCCTGGGGCGCGGGACGTTGGCCGCACCCGGTTTTCGTCTCCATACCCCGCCGTAACAGGCGCTGTGGGTTACAGGTTTGTCATGGTCAGCGGTCCTCCGCGCTGTCCCGCACCCGGACGATGAGCGACTGGCTGGCCGTCGCCATCAGCTCGCCGTCCTGGGCATAGAGGTGCATCGAGCCGTGGCCGAAGCCGCCATAGACGCCGCTGATCCGGATGTCGCACAGCACCCAGTCCGTGGGCACGATCCGCCGGATCCGCAGGGTGTTGTCGAGACTGTTGCCGCCGGCGTTCTTGCCCAGCGCGTTGCCCACGCCCTGGGGCACGAAGTCCGCCATGACCGCGAGCATGCTGGCGTCGATGGCGAAGCCCTCCCGCGGCCGGGCCCAGAGCAGCGTCCGCCCGTCAGGCTCCGGATTGCCGATCCGGTCCACGCCCGAGCGGCCCTTGGCGATCCGCACTTCCATGCGGCTGTGCAGGCCCTCGGTGGCCGCGCGCCAGTGGTTGCTGGGCTCGCAGTCCTCCGGCGGCGGCACGACGGGCGCCTCGGACCACTGCCCCGAGATCTCGCTCGGACGGCTGCCGAGGGCGGCGCTCACCGAGATGATCTCCTTGTCGTCGACGTGGCCCTTGGTGTTGGCCTGGGTGTTGTACTTGCCCTGGACCGGGGTCCAGACGTCGATGTCGACAACGCTCCCCGGCCGGGCGAAGCCCAGGTACTGCGCCGTCGCCCAGATCAGCGGGCGCCCCGTGGTCCTCTCAAGCGCAGCGACAGCGGACGCCATGCCCACGCCGCCGAACATGAACAGGCTGCCCGGCGGCCCCACGCAGATCGACGGATCCACCGGCAGGTACCAGCGATGCGGATTGTGCGTGGGCCGCAGGTCGAAGAAGAGCTTGTCCATCGGCACTCTGAAAGCGCGTCGCCCGCGCCGACGCAAGTGCCGCTCTCGACGTGCGACGGCTGCCGACACACGCATGGCGGGAACTCGCTCAGACCCTCCTAACCAAGAAGATTAAGCGTGAGGTGACGGGCGTCATTTACCCTGTGGGCCAAGATGTTCGAACGGCCCCTCTCCCTGCCGGCCCCGTCAGCCCTCCCCCGCGCCTTCTACGCGCCGGTCGGCGCGGCCATGGGCGCGGTCATGCTCGCGCTATCGCTCAGCCCGCTGACCGAGCCGTTTCTGGCGCGGTTGCTGCTGTTCTACGTCGGCACGGCCGCCGCTTACGCGCTGATGCCCTACATCCGTCGCGGCGACATCCCGCTGGTGGCGGCGTGGGTGGTGCTGCTGGCCGAACTGGCGCCCTGCGTGGCGGGCGAGATGATCTCCCCCATCAAGGTCACCGCCGACGTTCTGGGCGTGGCGATGGCTGCTGGCCCGATCTATGTGGCGCGGCTGCGACAGGTCCAGCAGGGCGACGTGCGGCCCGGCGGGCGCCGGGCCACCGAGGCCGGCTAGAGCCTAGAAGTTCGCGCGGCTCGAGATCGCGCCGTCGACCACCATGTTGATGCCGGTGGTGAACGCCGAGCGCGGGCTGGCCAGGAACACCGCGGCCGCCGCGATCTCCTCGGGCGTCGCCATGCGGCCGGTGGGATTGCGCTTGATCATCTGTTCGAAGAAGTCGGGCATGCCGGCCTTCACCTGGCCCCAGACGCCGCCCTCGAAGAACACCGTGCCCGGCGAGACCACGTTGCAGCGCACCTTCTTCGGGGCCTCTTCCCGCGCCACGCCCTTGGCGAAGTGGATGAGCGCCGCCTTCATGGCCCCGTAGGCGTCAGGCCGGCTGGCCTCGGCCGCCGAGATCGACGAGGTGATCAGGAAGCAGGCGTCGCCAGTCGCTGCCGCGGCCTTCTCCAGGTGCGGACGAGCCGCCTCGAAGGTTCGGACGGCGCCCAGGATGTCGACGTCGAACATCGCCTTCCAGGTGTCCTCGCCGTTGCCATTGACCAGGGCGCTGGCGTTGGAGACCAGCACGTCGATCCCGCCCAGCGCCTCGGCGGCCGCGCCGATGAAGGCTTTCAGGGCCGGACCGTCGACGATGTCCACCACCTGGCCGAACGCCTTCACGCCCTTGGCCTCCAGCGCCCCAACCGTCTCGGCGACCTGATCGGCCTTGCGGGCGCAGATGGCCACGTTGGCGCCCTCGTCGGCGAAGCACTCGGCGATCGCCCGCCCGATGCCGCGCGTCGCGCCGGTGACCACGACGTTCTTGCCCTTGAGCTGCAGGTCCATACCGTTCCCTTCCCTTGGTTGCGGCCGGGAACCTGCCCGAACTCTCAGTCCTCGAACAGGCGTTCGTAGCGCTCGCGCAGCAGGTTCTTCTGGACCTTGCCCATGGCGTTCCGCGGCAGATCGTCCACGAACACCACCCGCTTGGGCGCCTTGTAGGCGGCAAGCTGCCGCCGGGCCTCGGCGATGATCGCCGCCTCGTCGCCCTGCCCCATCACCACCGCCACAACGCCCTCGCCGAAATCCCGGTGCGGCACGCCGATGATGGCGCTCTCGACGACGCCGGGCAATTCATCCAGCACCAGTTCCACTTCCTTGGGATAGACGTTGTAGCCGCCCGAGATGATCAGGTCCTTGGCGCGGCCCGAGATCCAGACCCGGCCATCGGGGTCCTGGCGGCCCACGTCGCCGGTGATGAAGAAGCCGTCGGCGGTGAACTCCTCGGCCGTCTTCTCCGGCATCCGCCAGTAGCCGGAGAAGACGCTGGGCCCACGGATCTGGATGACGCCGGTCTCCTCGCCGCCGCCGATGCGAAGCTCGACGCCGGGCAGCGGATAGCCCACCGAGCCTGCGATCCGCTCGCCGCGCAGCGGGTTGGTGGTGATGATCACCGCCTCGCTCATCCCGTAGCGCTCCAGGATGCGCTGGCCGATTCGCGCCTCGAACTCGGCGAACGTCGAGGGCAGAAGGGGCGCAGAGCCCGAAATGAACAGCCGCACGCCGTCGGCCTTCTCTCGCGTGAAGCCGGGGTTGGTGAGGAGCCGGGTGTAGAACGTGGGCACGCCCATCATGACCGTCGCACGGTCGAGACCGGCCAGCACCTCCGCATCGGCGAACTTCGGCAGCCAGACCATGGGGCAGCCGCTGAGCAGCGCGCAATGCAGCGCCACGAACAGCCCGTGGACGTGGAAGATCGGCAGGGCGTGCAGAAGGACGTCGTCGGAGGTGAAGCCCCAGGCGGAATGCAGCGCCAGAGCGTTCTCCGCCAGGTTCCCGTGGCTCAGGATCGCCCCCTTGGAGCGCCCCGTGGTGCCCGAGGTGTAGATCAGCGAGGCCAGGTCACCGCCGGCGCGGGGCACGCTCGTTTCGAGAGGCGCGAACGCCGCGGCCTCGGCGATCCAGGCCGGCGGGTCGGTGACGAACACCTTCGGCTCGGCGTCCTGCAGGAAATAGTCGACCTCGCTCGGCGTGTAGGCGCTGTTGAGCGGCAGGAACACGGCCCCCGCCTTGAGCACGCCCAGGTAGATCATGATGGCTTCGGCGCTCTTATCGGCCTGCAGCGCCACGCGGTCGCCGGCCTGGACGCCCTCAGCGACCAGCCGCCCCGCCACCTGCGCGGCGCCCGCTTCCAGCGCCCCGTAGCTGATCTCCCCACCGTCGCTCAGCAGGAAACAGGGTCTCGAACGGTCAGCGGGGAAGCGGCTGGCCAGTAGGTCGTAGAGATTGGCGGAGGCTTGCGGCATGGCGGCCCTCCTAGCGCGCCGGAACGGCGCTTGCGATAGTCCTACTCATGACTCCCGACGAGGCGCTCGCCCGCATCCGCCGCTACGACGGCCGCCTGAAGGCCTTCGTGCAGGTGTTCGACCCGCCGCTGACGGGCGATGCAGCCACCGGCCCTGTCATCGCGATAAAGGACCTGTTCGACGTGGCCGACGTGCCCACCGGCGGGGGTGCGCGCGTACCGCTGGATCCCAGCCCGGCGCACCACGCCGCGGTCGTCGAGCGGCTGCTGCAGGCCGGCTATGTGGCGGTAGGCAAGGCCCATACGGTGGAACTGGCCTACGGCGGCTGGGGCACCAACCGGGCGGTCGGCGCGCCGTGGAATCCCTGGGACTCCGAGGTGCATCGCGCGCCCGGCGGCTCCTCGTCCGGGTCGGCCGTGGCGGTCGCGGCAGGTCTCTGCGACGCGGCCCTGGGCAGCGACACCGGCGGCTCGGTGCGCATCCCGGCGGCGACCTGCGGCGTGGTGGGCCTGAAGCCCGGGCGCGGGCTGGTCAGCCTGAAAGGCGTCCATCCGCTCAGCCCGGCCCTCGATACGGTGGGGGTGCTGGCGCGCGACGTGGCGACGGCGGCGAGGGCCTTGGCGGTCATCTCCGGCCCCGACGGGGAGGCGGCCGTGCGCGGCCCGTTCGACGCCGAGACGGCGCTCAGCACCGACGTCCGCGGACGTCGCCTCGCCGCCATCCCACTGGACGCGCTGGGCGAGGTCCATCCGGAAATCGGACGACTTTATCTGGACGCGCTCGACCGCCTGCGCAGCGCCGGCCTTGCCGTGGAGATCGTCAGCCCGCCACAGACCCTGGATCACTCGTTCACGCCCAACGGCATGCTGATGGCCGGCGAAGGCTGGCGCATCTGGAAGGACCGGATCGAGGCCTACGGCGAGATCATGGATCCCTGGATCGTCCGCCGGTTCGAAGCCGGCCGTGAGATCTCGGACGAGCGCCTCGCCGAGGCGCATCTGCGCCGTGAGGCCGACCAGCAAGAGTTTCACGCCTGGCTGGCGGGCTACGACGCCCTGGCCTGCCCCACCTGCCCGATCCCGGCGCCGCCTATCGACGCCGTGGACGAGACGGTCTCGCCGCTCAGCCGCCTCACGCGGGCGGCCAACTACCTGGACCTGCCGGGCATCAGCGTGCCCTGCGGTTTGACCGACGCCGGCCTGCCGGTGGGGATGCAGATCCTGGGTCGCCCGCGCGATGAGGCCTCCGTGGTGGCGATGGGCGCGGCCTTCGAGAAGGTTTCAGGCTGGAATGGCCGCACGCCCGACTTGGCGGGTTTCACCAGTTAGCTGCCCCGCGTTGGGGCGTGCAGCGCTCGGAGCACGATCCAGCCGACCAGGGCCCAGAGCGCGCCCAGGCACCAGCCGCCCAGCACGTCGCTGGGCCAGTGGACGCCGAGATAGACCCGGCTGAAGCCGACGCCCACGACCACCAACGCGGCCAGCACATAGGCCAGCGCCTTGCTGCGCCGACGCGGCTCCAGGCTCGCGACCAGCATGGCCAGGGTCAGGAAGGCGGCCGTCGACATGGTCGAGTGACCGCTCGGGAAACTCGCCGAATAGACATAGGCCTCATGCGGGACGAGGTCGGGCCGCGGCCGTCCATACAGCATCTTGCTCAGGTCGCTCGACGCCCAGGCCGCCAGCACCGCGCCCGCCATGACGAGCGCGTGGATGCGCTTCTTATGGAAAAGGAAGGCCAGGACCGAAACGACCGTGATCACCACCACCAGCGCGGTGCCGCCCAGCGCGGTGATGTCGCGGACCGCCTCCTCGACGTTCCGCGAGCCGATGGGGTCGCTGGGGTCCGCCGGATTGCGCAGCATGAGGATCAGCCGCCGGTCGACGGCATCGATCTCGCCCTCCGACATCTCCTCGGCGAGATTCAGGAATGTCCAGAGCGCGCCTGTGGCCAGCACGAGTCCGATCAGGACGCGCGCCTCGAAACGCTTCACGAAACGCCACAGCTGCGCCGGCGTCAGCCTCACCATGTCGTCAGGCTAGTGATCCCGTCCTGTCCGGGCAACGGTCACGCCGTCAGGAAGTCGCTGCCGGCCGACCGGAGGGTGTTGTCGACGGCGGCCTGCGCGGCCGCCTGCGTATCGTGCGCCCCGTCGGCCACCGTCACGCCATCCTCGTCATATACGGACCAGCGCCAGACATCGGCGTCATGGCTGAGGGAATAGGCGAGGAGTTTTTCGTCACGCATGCCCGTCCTCCGAAACCCAAGCGGGTCCAGAACTCGCAAGGTAGGCAAAGGGTTTCGCACTGCACAATAGAATTCGCCTGATGGCGAACAACGCTCGCGCCAGGCGCGATCCTACCCCTCGTCGAGCAGGCTCCTGCCCGCGTTTCGGACATCGGTGCAGCCGGTGAGGATCATGGCGACCGCCAACTCGGCCCTGAGGACGTCCAGCATCTTCTCGACCGCCGGCTGTCCGCCCGCACCCAACGCCCACGCCCATGGGCGACCGACGAAACAGGCCTTCGCACCCAGCGCCAGGGCCTTCAGCACATCCAGGCCGGAGCGGACGCCGCCGTCCATGTAGACCTCCACGTCGCCCCCCACCGCCTGGGCGATGCGCGGCAGGGCGGAGATCGAGGATTTCACGCCGTCGAGCTGGCGGCCGCCGTGGTTGGAAACCACCAGGCCCTGAGCGCCGGCGCGCACCGCGTCGCGCGCGTCCTCGGGATCCAGGACGCCCTTGACCACGATCGGGCCGTCCCAAGTCTCTCGCACCCAGTCCATGTCCTTCCACGTGACCGACCGGTCGAAGTTCTTGGCGATCCAGGCCAGGAAGTCCGTCACCCGCCGCCCCTCGGTCACAGCGCCTTGGACCGAGCCCAGGGTATGGGGGCGCCCATGGACGAACACATCCCAGGTCCAGCCAGGGTGGGTGATCCCGTCCCAGGCCTGGGTCAGCGCCGCTCGCAAGGGTCCAGCGCCCGAGAAGCCGGAGCGGATGTCCCGATAGCGCGAGCCCGGGGTCGGCAGGTCCACCGTGAACACCAGCACCGGCGAGCCCACGGCCTTGGCCCGCTGCAGCAGCTCGCGCATGTAGCCGCGGTCCTTCAGCATGTAGAGCTGGAACCAGGGCGGCGCGCCGGTGGCCGCGACCTCCTCGACGGAACAGACGCCTACGGTCGAGAGGCAGAAGGGCACGCCCGCCGCCGCCGCCGCCCGCGCGGCCTGGGTCTCGCCGCGCCGGGCGTACATGCCGGCCATGCCGACCGGCGCCAGCCCCACGGGCATCTTCAAGGTCTGGCCCAGGGTCTGGACCGTCATGTCGAGCTTGGTGGTGTCGCGCATCACCAACTGGCGCAGGGCGATCGCTTCCAGGTCGGCCACGTTGCGCCGCAGCGTCTCCTCGGCGTAGGAGCCGCCGTCGATGTATTCGAAGAAGATGTGCGGCAGCCTGCGCCGCGCCAGCTCGCGATAGTCCGAGACCGAAGCCGCCTTCATGTGGGCCCTCCCCGCCGGGCGGTTGTGGAACCCCCCGGCGCGCGGCGCAAGGCTCAGGCGCCTGCCGCCTCCGCGGCCGGGGCGGCCGTCGCGGGCCGGGGACCCAGCACGATCCACACCTGGTGCGAGCGGGCCACTAGCCGCCCCTGGGCGTCGAACAAGGCGGTGCCGGCGATCTCTTTGCGGCCGTCCTTCAGGATCGGCCAGGCGAGGACGATGTACTCCTCCCCCGCCCTGATGGGCGCGACCACCTCGCCGGTCATGGTGCCCAAGAGGGCCCCGTGGCGGCCTTCCCTCTCGACCCAGGCGAAGTAGCCCGGACAGTCGAGCGCGGCCCAGACCACCTCTGCTCCCACGGTCCCGTCGGCGGCGGCGAAGTTGCGATGCGGCGTCCAGGTGCAGGCCACGAGGCCGGTCTCCGCACCCTCCAGCTGGCCGGGCAGCACGCGCAGGCCATCACCCTCCTCCCGCCCCGTGCCGCAGGTGAAACAGATCGGATGCACGCGGTTCGTCAGACCGATATGGCGCTCGGCCGCCGCGCGGGCCGCCTCCAGGCTCGGCGCCGGCGGTGGCTCGGGCAGCGCCTGGGTCGCCGGCCCCCCTTGGCCGATGACCGCATCGGCCTCGCCCAGCAGGACGTTGGCGCCGCCCCGCGTTTCCAGATTCAATTCGGAGTCGAGGGGGATCGGCGCGCGGAGGACCGCTGTCACCGGACCGTCCAGTCCCTTGGAAAGCACCCCGCACACATAGCCGCCATTGCCGGAGTTCGGCGGGCCGCAGAATTGGCGGCCGATCGTGATCTTGCTCAAAGTCGAAGCCCACACGCTCAATGGATCAAATCAATGGGCCGGATTTCTCACGCTGACGCGGCGCGAGGGAAGCCAAAAACCTCATCCCGGCGTTGGACGGGACCAAGGGTCGCGCTAAAGGGCATGTGACAACCGCCCCGGCGGAATCGGACACCTTCGACGGAGACTATCGGTGAGCGACCGGATCGAACGACCCTGGGCCCTGATGCGCCATCACGCGGGCTGGGCCGACGTGTTCCACATCGACAGCGAAACCGCCGACTCGATCACCGGCTTCTATCCCGATCGCGAGACGGTGGGGCCGCCGGTGAACTATTCCACCCGCGCAGTCCTGGCCCGCTTCGGCTCGCTGGAAGCGGCCCGCGAGGCGCGTGAAGGCGCGGTCCTGGAATGGCGCAAGCATGACGCCGCGGTCCGCGAGGCCGAAACCAAGCTGCGTGAAGCCGAGAAGCTGCGCGAGGACGCCTGGCTCAACTGCCTGCGCGACGCCGCTGGCCGCAGCTGATCTCTGGAAGATGGCCGGGCCCGCCCGGCCATCCGCCCAAGCTAGAACCTAAAGCCCTTCGAAAGCGCCCAGGCGATGGCGGTCGCCAGGACGACGCCTGCGGCCAGTCGCCATGCGGGGGCGCGAGTCAGGCCTGGATCGCTGGGGAGCGTCCGTTTGCCGGTGACCATGGCCCCGATCAGGTTCGTCCGCTTCCAGATCCAGTAGAACAGCACCGCGGCGACGTGCAGGACAACCAGCGCCTGGAGCGCCCGGAAGCTGAGCTCGTGCCACTCCGCGATCTGCCGGCCGAGATCGAAGCTGACCCGATCCGAGAGCGGCCCACCCTCGAACGCGTCGACGTCCACCGCGAAGAGCCCCGTGCCGACCTGCACAAGCAGCACGGCGAGGATAGCCAGGACGCTGAGCGCGCCGAGCGGATTGTGGCCCGGCGTCGTCGCCACGTCCCGCCGTCCCACCGTAGCAGCGTACGCCGCCACGGCCCTCGGCCCCTTCACGAAGCTGGAGAACCTGGCGGCCCCGCCCCCGGCAACGCCCCAGTAGAGGCGGAACACCACGAGCCCGATGATCGCGTAGCCGCTCCACCGATGCCAGTTCATGTGGTCCTCGGAGGCCCACCAGGAAAACGCGATCAGCACGACCAGCAGCCAGTGGACGATCCGCACCGGACCGTCCCACAGCGTGGCCCGGACCCCGCCCGAAGGCTCGGCCACCGCTAGTCCTTCTTCTCTTGGCGGTACTTGTCGTGGCAGGCCTTGCAGGCGCCGCCCGTGGCGCGGACCTGCGCCTTCACGCCGTCGATGTCGCCCGCCGCCGCCAGCTGGTTCAGCTTGTTGGTCTGGGTCTGCAGGTTGGAGGACGCTGCGGTGAAACCGGCGGCGTCGCGCCAGATCTCGGGCCGGGCCTCGCTCATCGGACGAGCTTCCACGCCGCTGCCTCGCGGGAACCAGGTGGGGAGCTGGTTGGCCAGGCCGGACAGCGCCTTGGCGTTCGTCGCCACCACCGTCTTGTTGGGCGCACCTTTCCGGAGCTCGTCGTTCAGGGCCTTGAAGCTCGCACCCATCTTCCGGAAGTTCTCATGCCGGGCGTAGGCAGCCTTGGTGGCCGGACTGGCGTTGGCCGGCAGCTTGTCGTCGTGGGCCACGGCCCCGCCGGCCGCCACCGCCGCGCCGATGCCGACCGCGAGGGCCAGCGCCCACCCCTTGCTCATCGCCCACGCCATGCCGCTCATCCTTTTTGGCCTATTGATGCGGTCGAGATTGAGGGTCTCAACGCTTGGCCGTCAACGCCTTCGGCGCGGACTTGACCGGCGCGCCGTCCGCCTGCGCTTCTCCCAGCAACGCTGCGCAGTTGGCGTCCTTCGCCAGGCCCGGGTCGATGAACGGCAGGATCGCGGCCAGAGGCGACAGCAATGACCCCAGGGTCACCGCCGCCCCGCCCTGGGCGATGGCCGACCCAGGCTCGACGCCAAGCTTGGGCGCCATCAGTGGTCCCTTGATCGTGACGGGCATCAGCACACGGACCAGGCGGAACTTCTTATCCTGGCCGCGCAAGCGCAGGTCCATCCGCTCCGCGCCAAGGTTCACCGAGCCCTTGCCGGTCACGAGCACCGGCCCCGTGTCGAAGACGATGTTGTTGGCCCGCATCACCCCGTCGCGGGTCTCGAATTGCGCCACGGCGCAGCGGATCGGCGTGGTGTCCTTCTTGTTCAGAAGTCCCAGCCCCTTGACGACGTTGACGCCCATCAGTTCGGCGAACGCCTTGCGGATCTCCCCGCCCGGCGCCACGACCATAACCTCCCCGTCGGCGCTGGCGAACGCCTTGTGAACGCTGTTGCCTTCCCCCGTCAGCCTGGCGCGGCCCACGAGCGAGCCCGTCAGAGCCGGCGCACCCTGGAACTGGACCGGTATCAGGGTCTCGATGCGTGAATTCGTCAGCCGCAGGTCGAGATCGGTCACCGGCGTGGCCTTGCGGGCGTCGAGGTTGACGTGCCCGCTGACCTGGCCGCGTGGCAGATCCAGCTTCAGGGGCTGGGCCCGCAGCAGCCCGCCCTCGAGGCGCACCCGCACCGAACCGGAGTTCAGCTTCACCGGCGTGTCGCGGATCGAGACGGCGCGGTAGCTCACATCCGCGTCCATGGCCCGGATCCGGCTGACGTCCAGCGGCGCGTCCGGCAGCAGCCGCTGCTGCGCGGTCATGGTGCGCGCGATGGCGGCCTGCTCCGGCGAGATGGTTTCGCCAGGCCCCACCTTCGGCGCCGCGCCGAAGAGCGCGCCCAGGTCGTCCCAGTCCAGGCTTTGGGAGCTGAGGTCGGCTTTCAGGAACGGGCGCTCGCGGCCGGTATCGACCGAGACGTCGCCCGACAGGTCGCTGTCACCCACCCGGCCGCCCAGGTTGTCGATCTTCCATACCAGGCCGTCGCGCGAGAGACGCCCGCGCAGGCTGTACGGCGGAGTGTTGGGCAGGGCGACGCCCGTCAGCGGGAAGAGCTGGGCCATGTCGGGCCCGCGGGCCGTGGCGTTCATATAGAAGCGGCCCATGTCGAAGGGCTTTGGCACCGCGCCACGAGCGGTGATGTAGGTCTGACCCGCCCGTAGGTCCACATCGAAAGGATACGGCTTGTCGCGCTCGATATTCAGCAGCGGCCCGCCGACCACGTCGGCGCGGAACGGGGCGCCATTGATCGTGCCGCGGCCGGTCAGTTCGAACCCACGATTGTCGGCGCCCAGCCGTTCGCGGGCGTTGATCGTGCCCTGGAAACGAATGTCACGCTGGGCGTCTAGGTACTTGAGCTGGCCATCCCGGATGACGAAGCGCTGGACCGGCGGCAGGTTCATAGGCGCCTTCGCCCGGCCGTCCGAGAAGTCCCAGTTCTTGCGGCCCTTCGCGTCGGCCAACAGGCTGAAGTTGGGCCGCTCCACCGCCAGCACCCGGATGTCGGCCTTGCCCCACAGCAGCGGCACGAGCCGGACGCGGACCCGCAGGCGGTCGATGGTGCCCATCTTCCCCTGCCCAGCCCAGGCCGGATTGGCGATGGAGATCCCGTCGACCGTGGCGCTGGGCCGCCAGGACCAGAGATTGACGTTCAGGTCCCCCGCGATGGTCACCTCGCGGTGCATCCGCGCCGAGGCGATGCGCTCCAGCGGCCCACGGAACCAGTTCCAGTCCCAGATGAGGATGAGTATGGCGATCGCGAGCGCCAGGACGGCCAGGATCCCGCCGGTCCATCCCAGGGCCTTCTTCGTCGGCGGAGTTAGCTTCGGGGGCGTGAGCCGCGGATGCGACAGCCGCTCCCGCAGGGGTCGGCGTGCGCCCGGCTGGGGGCGCGCCTTGCTCCCGCGGCGCGGCGGGGCGGAGGGAACGGGTTGCTGGCTCACGGGCGCTTCAACGCGCCGCGCTCCGGTCCGTTTCGCCGAAAATCTAGTGACTTACGCCACGCGCCGTCAGCGCGGCCCGCGCGGTGGCCAGGATGATCGCCAGGTCGAAGCCGAACGACTGCCGCTCCAGGTACTCGCGGTCCAGCTTCACCTTTTCCGGAATCGGCAGCTCGTCGCGGCCGTTCACCTGCGCCCAGCCGGTGACCCCGGGGCGCAGGCGTTCGACACCCGACTGCGTGCGCAGTTCGATGAGGTCGTACTGGTTGAACAGCGCGGGCCTCGGCCCCACCAGGCTCATGTCGCCGACCAGAACGCTCCAGAGCTGCGGCAGCTCGTCCAGGCTGGACTTGCGCAGAAAGCGGCCCAGGGGCGTGACCCAACGGCCCGGGTCCTCCAGCAGGTGCGTGGCGACGTCCGGCGTGTCGGTCCGCATGGAGCGGAACTTCGGCATGACGAATTCGCGGTTGTGCTGGCCAACGCGTCGGGACCAGTGGATGGCCGGGCCGGGGCTGGTCATCCGGACCGCGAGGCCGAGCGCCAGCAGGACCGGCCAGCCTATGGCCAGCCCGGCCAGCGCCACCACAATATCGAAAGCCCGCTTCGCCACCCGCCGTTGTTAGCGTCCGGCGGGCCGCCGCGCCACGTCAGGCTTCGGTGGAAGGCGCCTTCTTGCCCCGAGGCTTGAGGGCGGGCTCGCTGCCGACGGGAGCCGGCTCCTCGATCACGGGCTCGGGGGCGGCTTCGAGCACCGGCTCGGCGGCCGGTTCGAACGGGGCGGGGTCGGCGATGAGCTCCGGTCCCGGGTCGATCGCCGGCGCTGCGGCGGACTCCATCAGCGGGCTGATCGGCGCGGCTTCGCCGCCGACGGCCAGGGGCGCGGCCTCAAGCAGCGCGTCGCCGGCATCTTCCAGGACCTGCTCGGTCGCTTCGACCAGCGCCTCGACGACCTCGACGGCGGGTTCGAACAGCGGCTCGGGCGTGGGCAGCGCCTTCGCGGCGCCCATCAGCGCTTCGAGGTTCACGGGGCGGGCCCACTGGGTCATCCACCAATAGGCCAGCCCGCCGGCGGCGGCAGCCCCGAAGTAGCTCCAGAGCGGCGAGGCCACGCCGACCAGAAGCGCCGGGCTCACGCGGGGTTGCGGGATTTCGGGAAGGTCGAAGGACGCCATGGAAGAGTTCCTTGCGGCACGGAATTGTGCGCCGCAACATAACACCTGCCGTGGCTTCGCAGTTGCGAAACTATTGTGGCGAAAGGCGGTAGACCCGGGCGCTCCCGCCGGCGCCCAAGACTTGCGCGGTCCAGCCGCAGATGGCGGCAAGCGGCGCGGTGAGGTCGGAGCCGCCCATCACCACCAGGGCGCAACCGTTCATCTTCATCGGGTCGTTGAGCGGCCGCATGCGGGTCTCGGCCACCACCATCGGGGCGTCGACCTCGTCCTCGAGGTCGCGGAGGAAGCTGTCGAGGGTCTCCAGGTCCTTGATGGGCAGCCAGACCAGCGCCTGGGCGTCGGCGTTTTTCCGCCGCAGCGCAGCCAGGGTCTCCACGATCCGCTGGTAGTCGTCGGGCTTCTCGAACGGCGGATCGATCAGCACGAGGACCCGCCCGGCCCGGGGGCACTCCGCCACCGCCGCCGCGTAGCCATCCTGGTTCAGGGTGCGGATGTTCTGGCGTCCCCGCAGCGCCACGCGCAGCGCATCGTGCTCGTCGGCCCGGAGCTCGCAGGCGATGTAGCGGTCGGCGGGCCGCAGCGCGTCCGCGATCAACCAGGGCGAGCCCGGGTAGCGCCGAACGCCGCCGTCGGCGTTGAGGCCCCTCACCGCCTGGATGAGGGGCGCAAACTCGGCTGGGGCGTCCTTCGCGTCCATCAGGCGCACGACCCCAGCTTCCGCTTCCCCCGACTTCTTCGCCTCGCCGCCAGCCAGGTCGTAGAGCCCGCGTCCCGCGTGGGTGTCGATCACGGTCAGCGGCGGGCCCTTGACCGTCAGGTCCGCCAGGAAGCGCAGCAGTCCGGCATGCTTCACCAGGTCGGCGAAGTTCCCGGCGTGGAAGGCGTGGCGATAGTTCAAGGCGATCCGGGGGTTGAGGGAGGAACCGGCGTGGCCATACCACGTTGCCGCAGCTCCGGTGGAGGGCTGGGATGCCGAAGGACATGAACGAAACGCCGGTCCCCGCGGGACTGACCTACGTCACCGACCAGGACCCGGGCCTGCGCCGCAAGCCCGCGCGCGCAAACGGCTTCAACTACGTCGACCCGGACGGCAAGCCGGTCTCGGACGAGAAGACCCTGGACCGCATCCGCGCGCTCGCGATCCCGCCGGCCTGGACGGACGTGTGGATCTGTCCGCGGGCCAACGGCCACATCCAGGCCACCGGTCGCGACGCGCGGGGACGCAAGCAGTATCGCTATCACGCCCGCTGGCAGGCCGAGCGCGGCGCAGGCAAGTACGACCGCCTGCTCGCCTTCGGCCGGGCGCTGCCTCGCCTGCGCAAGCGGGTGGAGGAGGACCTCGCCCGCCGCGGCCTGCCCCGCGAGAAGGTGCTCGCCGCCGTGATCCGCGTCATGGAGATGACCCTCATCCGGGTGGGCAACGAAGAATACGCCAAGACCAACAAGAGCTTCGGCCTGACGACCCTGCGCGATCGCCACGCCAAGGTGAGGACGACGGGGGCGGTGTTCGAGTTCAAGGGCAAGAGCGGCAAGGTCCACCAGACCCGCTTCAACGACCGCCGCCTGGCTCGGGTCGTCAAGGCCTGCCAGGATCTGCCGGGGCAGCGCCTGTTCCAATACCTCGACGAGGACGGCCAGCGCCGAGCAGTCGAGAGCGCCGACGTCAACGCATACATCCGCGAGGCCCTGGGCGACGACTTCTCGGCCAAGGACTTCCGAACCTGGGCCGGCACCGTCGCGGCGGCCCGCGCCCTCACCATGCCGGAGTGCGCCGACCTGTCGGCGGCCAAACGCAACGTAAACACCTGCGTGAAGGCCGTGGCCGGCCTCCTCGGGAACACCGCGGCGGTGGCCCGCAGCGCCTACATCCACCCCGCCATCCTGGACGCGTACGCCGAAGGCAATCTCGACCTGAAGCCGGGCAAGGAGGAGCGCGCGTTCGAGCTCGCGGTACTCCGGTTCCTGGAGGCGGCGCGCTGACGCTGCGGCAGTCTCGCCGCCCTCGGCAACCATGGCTATGGTGATCGCCGATAAGGCGCGGGCGAACCGCGCTGTCGGAGGATACTCATGCTCGCCCCGCGCCTGCGCTTCGGCGCCTTCATCGCGCCCTTCCACCCGGTGGAAGAGAACCCCACCCTCGCCCTGGAACGCGACCTGGAGCTGGTCCAGCACATGGACGCCCTGGGTTTCGAGGAAGCCTGGTTCGGAGAGCACCACTCGGCCGGCTACGAGCTGATCGCGAGCCCCGAGGTCTTCATCGCCTTCGCCGCCGAACGGACGAAGCACATCCGGCTGGGCACGGGCGTCTCGTCCCTGCCCTACCACCATCCGCTGATGCTGGCCGACCGGATCAACCAGCTCGACCACATGACCCGTGGCCGGATGATGTTCGGCGTCGGCCCGGGCGCCCTGATCTCGGACGCCCGCATGATGGGCATTCCGCCGGATAAGCAGCGCGACCGCATGGACGAGGCGCTGGAGGTGATCGTCCGCCTGCTGCGGGGCGAGGAAGTCACCCACAAGTCCGACTGGTTCGAGCTCTGGCAGGCCCGCCTGCAGATGACGCCCTACTCCCGGCCCTCGGTGGAGATCGCCGTGGCCAGCCAGGTCTCGCCCACCGGCGCCCGCGCGGCCGGACGGCACGGGCTCGGCCTGTTGTCGTTGGGGGCCACCGGCACGGCGGCCTTTAACGCCCTGGCCTCCAACTGGCACATCGCCACCGAGATGGCCGGCGACCACGGTAAGACCATGGACCGTTCGGCCTGGCGTCTCGTCGGCCCGATGCACATCGCTCCCACCCGCGAGCAGGCCATGGAAGAGTGCCGGTTCGGCCTGGACAAGTGGATCTACTACTTCCGCGAGATCGCCAACCTGCCGGTGGTCCCCGAGGGCCCCGATCCGGTGAAGGCGCTGGTCGAGAGCGGCACGGCCATCATCGGCACGCCGGACGATGCGGCCGCCCGCATCCAGCAGTTGGTCGACCAGAGCGGCGGCTTCGGCGCCTTCCTGCTGATGGACCACAACTGGGCGCCTTGGGAGGCCAAGAAGCGCAGTTACGAGCTCTTCGCCCGCTATGTCGCGCCGCGGTTCCAGCAGCTCAACGACAACCGCGAGGCCTCCATCGCCTGGGTTGGCGGGAACAAGGCGGAGTTCACGGGCCAGACCATGGCCGCCATGGGCGCCCGCATCGCCCAGCACATCGCCGAGAAGGGCGCGGCCGACATCCGCCCGGAGCTCGCCGCCCTGGTCGGAGCTGCGACGCCACCGGCCAAGGGCGAGTGACCCCCGCCTAAGGCGACGTCGTGCCCAGGAAGGCCGTGATCGCGTTCAGGGTCTCGTCGAAGCGGCCGGCCAGCGCATGGCCGCCGGTGGAGAAGACCAGGGCGCGGCCGTCCGGCGCTAGCCGGGCGATCTCGCGGGCCCGGGCGGCGGTCCCGAACCTGTCGTCCTCTGCGCTGATCGCGAGCAGCGGGCAGTCGACCTCTCCGATGGGATAGGCCCTGCGGCCCGCCGCCGTCTCGATGTCGAACCGCATCCCGGCGCTGCGCGCGCGGATCGGCAGCAGGTGGTCCAGCACCTGCTGCACGCGGGCCTGCTCCTGCGCGGATGCGCTCCGCACGACGGCGGCGTCCGTGCCGAGCATCATCTCGCTCAACGCCCCGGGCGCGACGGGCGTCGCCTTGAGCAGCGCCCAGGCCACGAAGTCCGACTTGAACATCGCGTCCGCCAAGGGGCCGCCGCGGATCTTGGTCCCCTCCGGCAGGAAATCGGCCGGAACCAGCAGGATGACCGCCCGGCATCGATCCGGGTGGCGCGCGGCGAACTGCAGCGCCGACCAGGCGCCAGCGGAGATGGAGACCACCGCCGCCTTCTCCACGCCGAGCCGGTCCAACAGCTCGACATAGGCGTCGGCCTGCATCTCCGTCGTGAGCGCCGACGGCAGATCCGAGCGCAGGTAGCCGAACCGAGAGGGTGCGATGACTTGATAGCCCCGCGTCGTGAGGGCGCCGGTCATGTCCAGCGCCTGGTCGAAGCCGCCGGCCGCACCGTGGATGGCGAGGACGGCCGGCCCGGTCCCCGCCACCGCGTATTCCAGCCGCCCGTGCGAGGTCGGCATGATCTCGCTGCGCCCCGCGAGCCGATCCTGCGCCGCCGATAGATCGTGGCGGAAGGCGGCGAAGATCGCGGCGCCACCGATCGCCAGCACGGCCAGCGCGGCATAGAAGGAACGGCGCATGGTGCTGCGATCCCCGCGTCAGAGGTCACCAGCTTCGCAGCCGGGCCGCCATCCCGCCTTGATCCATCTCACCCGCCGGCGCGCGTCAGCGCCGGTAGCTGAACCCGATCCGGAGGGTCTGGGGCGCGGAATAGCTCTCGACCCCGTCCGCCGTCTCGCCCACCTCGATGGTCTCGTCGAACAGGTTCTCGGCGGCCAGGTAGACCTCGGCGTGTTCCGCGATCCGCCAGGCGGCCCGCGCGTCGACCTGCAACCCGGCGGAGAGCCGACGGCTGTTCAGGTCGTCTTCCCACCGGGCGCTCTCGTATCGGACGTCGCCGCTCAGCGTCAGGGCTTCCAGCGGCTGGAAGCGCAGCCCCCCGGTGATCGTCCATTTCGGCGTCTGGGCCGGGCGGAGCCCCGTGAGCTGCGGCGTGGCGGTTCCGCCATCCACCTCGGCGTCGGTATAGGCCGCTGCGGCGCGCCACCCGAAGGCGGCGCCGATATCGCCCGACGCCTCGCCTTCCAGCCCCCAGGCCTCGATCTCGCCGGCGTTGCGGCGCTGGCGCAGGGTTCCGCCGGCGGGCACGAAGCCGGCCACCGGGAAGGTCCCCGGCCCGGCGCCAATCGTCACGTTGGCGATAGGGTCCTTGAGCAGGTTGTAGAACGCGCCTGCCGACCAGCGGACCGACGCCGCGGTCCCGCCAAGGCCCGCCTCGATCCCCTGCAGCGTCTCCGGCTTCAGCGTCGGGTTCGCCTCGGTGATGTCATTGCCCACCCGGAACGGCCGGTGCAGCTCGTTCAGGGTCGGGGCGCGGAAACCCGCGTAGGCCGCGGCTCGCAGGTGGAGGTCGTCGCTGAACGCATAGCGCACCCCCACGCGGCCGGTGGGCGTCGTGTCCGAGCGGTTCGGCGAGGCCTGGTCCAGCGTGACCGCGCCCGTGGCCGTGTCGCGCTCGATGCGGACGGCGTCGTAGGCGCGCGAGCGGTCCAGCCGCACGCCGCCGGTGAGCAGCCACGGCCCTTGGTCGAGCGCCGCCTCGACATAGGCGCCGGCCACCAGGGTCTTGCCGCCGGCCTCGCGCTCGCGGGTGAAAGCTCCGTTCATGAACCGGAACCGCTCGTGCTCGGTCCCGTCCGCCAGGCGCACGTCTGCGCCCACTTCCCAGTTGAGCGGCCCCTGCCGACCCTGCCAGGCGGCGTTCAGGCCGTAGCCGGTGGCGGGGGTGTTGTACTGGTCGTTGGCCGGCGTCGTGGCGACCCGGCCCGCCGCGACCGCCACCGAACTGTTCTCCAGGTCGCTCTTGCGCACCCAGCCTTGCAGCCGCCAGCCGCCGACGCCCTCGGTCGCAGGCTGCGCCAGAGTGACTGCGGCCGACATCCCTGTGCTGTTCGATCGCGCGCCGCGCAGGCCCGCCTCCTGGTTCACCTGGAAGGCCGATAGACGAACCGCCGCCTGCACGTCCCCGAGTTCGCGCTGCAACCGCACCGCCACCGAGGCGTCGTCGAGGCGGAGGCGCGTGTCGGCGGCCCCGCGCCGGGCGCCGCGCACGGCATAGTACCCGTCCGTCCTGGAGCCCGCCGCCGTCACCAGAACACCTGGGGCGCCGGCCACCACGGCGGCGCGGTAGCTGCCACGCTCCCCGGCCGAGACATCGAAACTTGCCAGGCCTTCAGGCGTGGCCCGCTCCTCCAGCGCCACGACGCCGGTCAGGGCGCCCGCGCCATAAGGGCCGGCCCCCGCCCCCCGCACGACGGTGGCGCTCTCGATCCCCTCGGACGGCAGGCCGCTCCAGATCACCCAGCCGCCGAACGGATCGTTCTGCGGCGCGCCGTCGAGGGTCACCAGCGCCCGGCCGGCGCCGGAGGGCGCGATGGCGCGAAGCGACAGGCCCTGGGTCGTCGGATTGGCGGCGCCCGAGCCGGTGCGGCGGAACAGCGAGACGCCCGGAGCGCTCTTCAGCGCCTCGTCCAGGCGCGGCTCGCCTCGGAGGGCCTCCGGCGCAATGCGGATGGCGCTGAACGCGGCTTCCCCGCCCAGCGGCGCGAGCCGGGGCGGATGGACGACCACGATCTCGACTTCCGGAGCCGGGGGCGGCGGGATATCGGGCATGCTGGCTCGTCTGGCTGGTGCGGCAGGCGCCGCGAGGGCTAATGAGGCGGGATGGAGAGCGCAATGGCTAAGGTCGCCATCGTCACGGGGGCGGGCAGCGGAATCGGGCGGGCAGTTTCCTTGGCGCTCGTTCGGTCCGGATGGAGCGTTACACTCGCCGGTCGACGCGCCGATGTCTTGCAGGAAACAGCCGATCTTGCCGGGGCGGAAGCCACGTTGGTCCAGCCGACGGACGTGGCCGATCCCGATTCGGTCGACGCATTGTTCGAGGCGACGAAGGCCCGCTTCGGGCGGCTGGATCTGCTGTTCAACAACGCCGGGACTGGCGCGCCGCCCACGCCGCTGGAGGATCATTCCATCGAGCACTGGCGCCGAGTGGTGGACGTGAACCTCACGGGCGCCTTCCTCTGCACCCGGGCCGCGTTTCGCCTTATGAAGGATCAGGATCCGCGCGGCGGGCGGATCATCAACAACGGTTCGATCTCGGCGCACGCGCCCCGCCCGCGCTCGATCGCCTACACCGCCACGAAGCACGCGATCACCGGTCTGACCCGCTCGACCTCGCTGGACGGGCGCGCCTACGACATCGCCTGCGGCCAGATCGACATCGGCAACGCCGCCACCGACATGACCCGCGCCATGGCCAAGGGCGTCCCCCAGCCGGACGGTTCGCTGAAGGTCGAGCCGACTATGGATGTGCAGGCCGTCGCCGACGCGGTCCTCTACATGGCGGGGCTGCCGCTGTCGGCCAACGTCCAGTTCATGACCGTTATGGCGACTCAGATGCCGTTCGTGGGCCGTGGCTGAGTTGCGACAGGGCGTCGCAACCTTAGCCGTGGAAAGGCGCCCAAATTAACGGGCGTCCGAGGGGCAGGCGCCCGTAACTTAACGCCGTTCTGTTTGCATCGCACCATTGTTGCTGCGTCGCAGCAACTTAGCGCTTGCGTCGGGCGCGGAGCGGCGGAATCATGGCGCATCGGTGGTGGACACGGTGAGCGTCAGTCTCCCGGCCCATCGAGGGGAACGCCGGAAAGGGGTTTGGCAAACCCTTGTCCCGGAAGAACATCATGATCCGTACCCTGACCATCGCCGCCGCGGCCGCCATGCTCGTCGCCGCGCCGGCCAGCGCTCAGTCGATGAAGGTCGCCGTCGCCGGCAAGACCACCGAGCAACTGCACGCCGACATCGCCAAGGCCGCCAAGAAGGTCTGCCAGCAGGCCGTCGTGGGCGCCTCGTTCCCGCGCGAAATGTACGCCTCGTGCTTCAAGCACGCGGTGGCCGACGCCGTGACGCGCGCCAACGACCCGGCGCTCGCCGCCGCCGCCGGCCTCGAGCTGGCCTCGCGCTAAGACCCTAGCGAGCGCCGAACGGAACCGGCGCCGGGGTCTCGACCTCGGCTTCGGTGAAGTTCGGCGCACGCTTCTGCATGTTGGCCATGACGGCCTCGACCTGATTGGGCGAGCCGATGAGCGCCGCCTGTTCACGGCTCTCTTCCAGCAGGATCTCGTGCTGATCGCCCTGGGCCGCCAAGTTCAGGAGCCGCTTGGCCGCCCGGATCGCGTGCGGGTTGCGGCCTGCGACGTCCTTCGCATAGGCCAACGCCTCGGCCAGCGGATGCTCGGACACCCGCGTCGCCAGACCCATGGCCAGCGCCTCTTCACCGGTAAAGATTCGGCCTGAGTACGTCAGGTCGCGGGCCACGTCGTCGCGCACCAGGCCGCGCATCAGCACCATGCCGGCCATGTCGGGCACCAGGCCCCACTTGATCTCCATCACCGACATCTTGGTGTCGTGCGCCACGAAGCGCATGTCGGGCGCCAAGGCGAGCTGGAAGCCGCCGCCGAACGCCACACCGTGCACCGCCGCGATCACCGGGACCGGAATCTCGCGCCAGACCATCACGGCGTGTTGCGCGCGGTTCGATCCGCCGGGGGTGCGCTTCGGGGTCAGCAGCGGTCCGGCCGTGCCCTTGCCCCCTTCGCGCTCGCCCGAGGCCATCGCCTGGAAGTTGCCCATGTCGAGCCCGGCGCAGAACGCCCGCCCCTCGCCCGACAGCACCACCGCCCTCAGACCCTGCTCGCCCTTCAGCTGCTCGCCCGTCTGGATCAGGGCCTCGAACATGGCGTTGTCGAGGGCGTTCATCTTGTCGGTCCGCACCAGGCGCACGTCGGCGACGCCGTCCTGGATCTCCACCTTCACGCGGTCGTTCATGGTCTGCTCCTCCTACCGCTTCACGAGGACGTAGCCCGCGCGCGGGAAATGCACGTGGATCACGTCCAGCTCGCCGCATTCGCGGGCCAGGGTGATCCGGTCGTTGGTCAGGTTCACGAGTACGCCCTCGACGGGGTCGCGCCCATAGTCGTCGGCCTGGACGACCACTGCGTCGCCCTTCCGAAGCCCGGTGGGATCGTTCGCAGCGCAGACCCCCTCGTCCGCCGGGGCCGCCGCCGTGGCGGCCTGCAGCGCGTCGGACGGCGCCATCTCCTGGCGCTTCCCGTGCCCGATGGCGCCCAGTCGGTCGCGCCAGGCCTGGGTCCGCGGCAGGCCGACCATCATCTCGTCCGCCACGGCGGGCGCTGCCGCGCCCAGCCACCAGACGTTCATCCAGGCGGCGACGTCCGCCAGCGACGGCTTCGCCCCGCCGAGGAAGTCCCCGTCGGCCAGCCCGTCCTCCATCCAGCCCGCATAGGCCCGCCACTGCTGGCGCATGAACGGCGCCGCCGCCTTCATGGCGGACACGTCGAACGGCCGGCCCGACAGCTTCTCGCGGTCGGCGATGAATTCCTTGGGGACCCGCTCGCCCATCTCCGCGAAGATCAGAGCCACGCTGGCCTGGAACCAAAGGCGGTCGGCCCACAGGTTCACCGCCCAGTCGACCCCGGTGACCACCCGCGGCTCGGGATGGCGCCGCTCGATCTCGGCCAGGATCACCTGGGTGTCGCAGTAGACGTCCGCCCCGATCTGCATCACCGGGATGCGCCGGTAGCCGCCGGTCAGAGGGATCAGGTCGGGCTTCGGCATGATCACCGGCTGGATCACCGAGCGCCAGGACAGGCCCTTGATGCCGAACAGCAACCGCACCTTCTCCGAGAAGGGCGAGGTGTCGTAGTGGTGGAGGATGAGCTCGGCGGTCATCTAGACGACCACGACCCCCTCGCCTGGCGGGTTGGCGTATATGGCCTCCACCAGGGCGTGACGGCGCTCCAGAGTGGCCCGCTGGTTCACATAGCCCTTGTCCGTGATCTCACCCGCGTCGATCGACGGCGGCTCCAGCATGACGATGAAGCGGCCGATCCGGCGCGACGAGCCGCCCGCCGTGGCGTTGAACGCTGCGATGCGTTCCTTGAGCTCGGCCTTGAGCTTTTCGATGGGGTTGTCGCCCAGGGTCGGCAGGGCCGCCGGGGACGGCCAGATCAGGGCGCTGGCGAAAGGCTTGTCCTGGCCGGCGATGACCATGTCGAAGGCGTAAGGCGTGCAGGCCGCCACCAGGTCCGGCCGCAGGGTGCCGACCGACACCCAGGTGCCGCTGTCCAGCTTGAAGTCCTCGGTCACGCGCCCGTCGAACACCAGGCCGAGCTCCGGGCGCTCGGGGTCCAGGAACCGGCAGGCGTCGCCCAGCTTGTAGAACCCCTCCTCGTCGAAGGCCGCGGCCGTCTTCTCGGGGTCGTTGTGGTAGCCGGTGGTGACCGTCGGGCCCTTCACCCGCACCTCCAGCTTGGAGCCGTTCGGCACAAGCTTCAGCGTGATGCCCGGCAGGGGCAGGCCGATCAGCCCGACCAGCTCGGTGATCCAATGGACCACCGTGATCCCTTGAGTCTCGGTCGCGCCGTACATGGTGGTCAGCGGGATGCGGTGGCCGGTCTCGGCGATCGCCAGGGCCTGCAGCCGCTCGGAGACGTCGGTCGACAGGGTCGCTCCGCCATAGCCGGCGCTGCGCAGGTTCTTGAAGAAGCTCTTCCGGAGCGCCGGGTCGCGCTCCATCGCCTCGACCAGCATGCCGAACGCCACAGGCGCCGAGCCGAAGGTCATCGGCGAAATCTCGTAGAGGTTCTTGATGGTGGTCTCGAACATCCCCGGGATCGGCTTGCCCTCGTCGAGGTGCAGGGTCGCGCCGGACCACATGGCCCCGTTGAAGCTGATGTTGCCGGCCGAGATGTGGCTCCAGGGCATCCATTCCAGCCCCTGCGGGATCACCTCGGGGTCCGAGGGCTCGTCCCGTAGCCCCTCCATCCCGGCGATCACGCCGGCGAACATGCCATGCGTCTGCGGGACGCCCTTGGGCATGCCGGTCGAGCCGGAGGTGAACAGGTACTTGGCCACGGTGGCGTGGTTCAGCGCCTCGCGAGAGGCTTCGACCGCCGCCGTCGGCGCGGTGGCGGTCAGCTCGGACAGCGCCGTGGTCCCGGCCCCGCCGTCGACGGTGACGAAGCGCAGGGTCGGATCCTGCGCCTTCAGCGTCTCGAAGGCGCGGGCGAACATCTCGCTGTTCTGGGCGAACACCACCCGGGGCTTCACCGTGGCGAAGCAGTGCTTCAGTTTGGCGTGGTCGCTCGAGATGAGGCTATAGGCCGGGCTGATCGGCGCGATCGGGACACCGGCGGTGTAGCAGCCCAGCATCATCAGGGCGTGTTCCACCGAATTGGCGGAGAGCACCATCACGCTGTCCTCGCCCGTGAGGCCCTGGTCCAGGAGCCACTGGGCGATGCCGTCGGCGGCGCGCTTGGCCTCGCCATAGGTCACGCCCTGCCAGGGCCCATGGCCCGGCGCGCGCTGCAGGATGTAGGGGCGGTCGGGGTGCGCGGCGGCGCGTTCAGCCAGCAGGTGGGCGATGGAGCGCGGACCCTCGGCCGGCGGGTGGTTCGAACGGACGTAGTAGGTCCCGTCGGCGGATCGCTCGATGCTGACGTCCGGCGCCTTCTGGGGCAACGGCTTGAAGGGCGGCGGCGCGGCGACGGCGGCGCCTTGATCGTCGGCGGGGCTCATGCCCGTCCTCCCGGTTATGGTTGGTTGTCCCAAGCCTATGCCAACGGCGCGCGCCTGCAACGGGGACGCCACGTCAACGACGCGCCGATTGGGCGCCGCCTGGGAAACCTTGCCGGGCGACCGGAGCCTTGCAGCCGCGGTCAGCGACCGCCTTCGAAAACCACCTGCTGGGGCGCATCGCCGACCCGGAACAGCACGGTTCGGGTGACCTTGCTCCGCCGGACGTTGACCTGGTTCTCCTGGTCGGCGTGCGCCTCCTCCAGAAGCCCGGAGTCCACCGTCACCGCCTGCACCGGCGCCGGCAACTGCGCCGCATAGACCAGCTCCACGCTGTCGCCGGCCAGGTTCGTGCGGCGATGCTGGAGCCTGACGGCCCGGCCCTCGGCGTCCCACAGCCTGAACACCCGCCCGGCATAGACCTCCAGCGCCTTGAGGGCGTCGGCGTCGTCCAGGCTCTGCTGGGCGTCGGGCGCGATCACCGCCAGCGCCGGCTCCACGTCGTGCGCGGCCATCCGGTGCGTGATCGTCACCGCGCCGGTGGCGGCGTCGATCTCCACCACGCTCAGCGAGGCATGGCCCCGGTGCGCGGCGGCCGCGCCCGGCAGCGCCAGCAAGGCGGCGACGCCGACGGCGAGCAGCCGCCTCACTTCGGTGCGTCCGCCGTCTTGGGCTTCGTCGCGGGCAGCGGCGCCAGGCTGTCGGGCGCGACGCGCAGCTCGTTGTCCTTCAGCTTGTTCTCGTCGTCCGGGCGGGACGGCGACAGCTTCAGGATCTTGTCGACGCCCGAACCCTCGAACAGGTTGTTGTCCCGGTCCGCATCAGCCGTCTCCCAAAGCGGGTCCAGCTCCGCGCGCTTCAGGGTCTTGGCGGTGACGTACTGCCAGGTGACCTGCTTGCTGTTGCGCCGCCAGATCTCGGCCGGGATGCGAACCGTCTCGGTGCTGCCGTCGGTGAAGTCCAGCTTCAGGATCACCGGCATCACCAGGCCGCCAACGTTGCGGAAGCGGAAGCGGTAGAAGGTGTCGGTCTGGTTCCGGGCCACACGCTCCTGCGGCGTCAGGTCCTCGTCGGCTTCCTTGGCCTTCTTGCGCTGGGCCGCGGTCGCGTCGTTCCGGTTGATGGTGTCGTAGTAGTCGCGGACCTTCGGGTCGCGCTCGGCATAGGTGGGCTCGGTGTTGCGGCTCTCGGTCAGGCTGGGCGGCTCGGCGGCGACCCGCTCGCGCCGCGCCTTGGCGCGGGCCTCGGCGTCCGCGGGCTCCACCTTGCCGGCCGTCACCCCGTCCAGGGCGATGTCCACGTGGTCGGTGGAATAGAACCAGCCGCGCCAGAACCAGTCGAGGTCGACCCCGCTGCTCTCCTCCATGGTGCGGAAGAAGTCGTAGGGCGTCGGCCCCTTGAACCGCCAGCGAGTGGCGTAATCCTTGAACGCCTTGTCGAACAGCTCCCGCCCCAGCACGGTCTCGCGCAGGATGACCAGGGCCGTGGCGGGCTTGGAATAGGCGTTCGGGCCGAACTGCAGCAGCGAGTCCGACTGGGTCATCACCGGCACCTGGTTCTGGCTGACCATGTATTCGACGATGTGCCGCGGCTCGCCGTCGTAGGCCGGGAAGTCCTTGGACCAGCGCTTCTCGGCCTGGAACTCCAGGAAGGTGTTCAAGCCCTCGTCCATCCAGGTCCACTGGCGCTCGTCGGAATTGACGATCATCGGGAAGTAGGTGTGCCCGATCTCGTGGATGATGACGCCGATCAGCCCGGCCTTGGTGCGCTCGGTATAGGTCAGGTCCCCGGTCTTCTTGTCCTTCGTCGGGCGCGGCCCGTTGAAGGTCATCATCGGGTACTCCATGCCGCCGTTGATGCCGTTGATCGACTGGGCCTTTGAGTACGGATAGGGGAACGCGAAGTCGTTGTAGGTGTCCAGCGTGTGCGCGATCGCCTTGGTCGACCAGGCGTCCCATAGCGGCCGCGCCTCCTTCGGATAGAAGCTCATGGCCATGACCAGCGGCCGCTCGGCGCTGTCCTGGCGCACGCCCATGGCGTCCCACACGAACTTGCGGCTCGAGGCCCAGGCGAAGTCGCGCACGTTGTCGGCCTGGAACACCCAGGTCTTCTCGCCCGTGGGCTTGCGGCCTTCGGCGGCCAGCGCCTCGGGCGGGGTGACGATATAGACCGGCTCCTTCGCGGTGCGAGCCTGCTCCAGGCGCTGGCGCTGGGCGGCGGTAAGCACCGCGCCCGGGTTGGTCAGGTCGCCGGTGGCCGCCACCACGTGGTCGTTCGGCACCGTCAGGGCCACCTCGTAGTCGCCGAATTCCAGGGTGAACTCGCCGGCGCCCAAGAAGGCCTTGTTATGCCAGCCCTCGTAGTCGGTGTAGCGCGCCAGTCGTGGGAACCACTGGGCGCCCAGGAACAGGCAGTTGCCGTCCTCGTCCGGCTTGGTGAAGCACTCATAGCCGTCGCGGCTGCCCACCACCTTGGTCTCGACCATCCGGTAGGACCATTCGATCGTGAAGGTCGTGGAGGCGCCCGAGGCCAGGGGCTGGGCCAGGTCCAGCCGCATCAGGCTGTCCACCACCTTGTGGGGGATGGTCCGGCCGCTGCCGTCCTTCACCGAGGTCAGCTTGAAGCCGCCCTCCCAGTCCTTGAACATCTGGATCCGCCGCAGGGCCGCGAGACTGACCTCGTCCGCGGAGCCGACCGTCGCCGTGCGCTCGGCGATGCTGTCCCGCCGGAAGATGTTCTGGTCCAGCAGCAGCCACAGATAGGTCAGCCGATCCGGCGAATTGTTCTTGTAGGTGATCGTCGCCTTGCCGGTGACCGTCTTGGTCGCCTCGTCCAGGCGGGCCTGGATCCGATAGTCGACCTTCTGCTGCCAGTAGCGGTGGCCGGGCGCGCCGCTCGCGGTGCGATAGTCGTTGGGGGTCGGCCACTCCTCGCCTTCCAGCTGACGGAAGGCGTCCTGGAACGGGGCCTTGGTCTGCCGGACCGGATCAGCCATCGCGGCCGAAGCCGCCAGCGCGCCCACGAGGCCCGCGCACACCCAAACAACGAACCTGTTCATCGACCTGTCACGCCCCCGGCTACTGGACGTGCATTCGGGCAAAACCGGCCCGCTGGCAAGCGGTCGGAGGCCTTCAGCCGAACGGCGGCGCGAAACGGATGTTTCCGCGGTCAAGTCCCTTCAGCACCACCTCCACGCCGCCTGACTTGATCATCCATTCCAGGCGATGGTCGCGATACTCGCGCCTGAAGAGCCCCCGCTCCACCAGCTCGGCCACGTCAGTCATGGAGACGCCGGCCGCGTTGAGCGCGGCGATGTCGGCGACGCAGGCCGCCACCGACGGCCGGGCATTTGCCCGCGCCAGCCAGGCCGCCAGCTTCGAGCCGTCCGGCGGCGGATGGCCGTGGCCGACCGAGCCGTTGAGATAGGGAACCACCGACAGATCGCCCCAGCCGAACGCCTCGCCGTTGAACCACTCACGGTCGGCGAGTTCCTTCTCCAGCCAGGCGTAGAAGCCGTCCGTCTGCGCCCGGGCCGCAGCGATGAGCGCCTCTGCCGCCTCACCTTCCGCGCGGCGGAACCAACGGATCTCGGAGAGCCCCCAGTTGATGGCCTCGAAGTGAGTGTCCATCACCTCTTCCAGCATCCGCACCCGCGCGCGCTCGGCGGCCGACGCCGGACGCATCGCCGGCTCCGGATACGCGTCGTCGAGGTACTCCAGGATGATGGTTGAATCGAAGATCCGGACGTCGCCGTCCACCAGCGCGGGCACCTCGGCCCGGGGGCTGGCCTCCACGAACGCACCCTGCGCGCCGCCCGCCCCGAGCCCGCCCGGCGTCGGCGCCTCGAACGCCAAGCCCTTCTCGCGGAGTGAGATCTTGACCTTCTGGGCGTAGGGCGAGAACGGGTGGTCGTAGAGCGTGATCACGACGACAGCGCCTCCGAAAGATCCATCTTCTGCGCCGCCTTCGCCGCCAGGAACGCCGGCCGCGACTTGAGGCGCTGCCAATAGGCCTTGGTCGCGGGCGAGATCCTGTCGTCCAGCTTCAGCGAATGCGCGAGCAACAGCGCATAACCCACGGAAATATCAGCGGCCGTGAAGCGCCCGGCGCAGAGCCAGTCGCTCGTTTCTAGGGCGCGATCCACGTGCCGGAGGCGGCTCAGGAACCACTTCGCATAGTCGTCGGCGACCACCTCGGCCTGGCCCGGTTCGAACTGGCGGTAGCGGAGCACCAGCGTCTGCGGAAAGGTCAGGGTCGCCTCGCCGAAGTGCAGCCAGTTGAGCCAGGCGCCATAGGCCGGATCGTCCGCCGGCACGGCCAGATCGCTGGGGCCGTAGCGGGTGACCAGGTACTGCACGATCGCCGCGCTCTCGGTCATGAAGGTCTCGCCGTCCTTCATCGCCGGAATGGTTCCCAGCGGATTGACCTCCAGGTATTCCGGCTGTCGCACGCGTGGCGGGAACGGCAACAGGTGCAGCTCGTAGGGCAGCCCCAGCTCTTCCAGCGCCCACAGCGGCCGGAACGACCGGGCGTCCGGACAATGCCAAAGCTCGATCATCCTAGCTTTCCCGCTGCGCGTAGTTCGGCCGTCGCTTCTCCAGGAACGCCTGCACGCCCTCCTGGAAGTCGCCGTCCGAGCTGGCCAGGATCTGGTTGCGGTCCTCCATGGCGATGGCCGCCTCCAGCCCCTGGGCGTCGATGGCGTGGTTCAGCGCCTCCTTGGTCAGGCGCAGGCCTAGCGGCGTGGCGTGCAGCATGTCGTCCACGAACCCTCTGGCCTCCGCCTCCAACTGTTCGGGTTCGACGATCCGGCTGACGAGGCCCAGCTGATAGGCCCGCTCGGCGTCGATGAAGCGACCCGTCAGCATGTACTCGGCCGCCACGGATGAGCCGACCATTCGCGGCAGGAAGTAGCTCACGCCGATGTCGCAGGCGGACAGCCCGATGCGGATGAAGGCGGCGTTCATGCGCGTCTTCGGCGTCGCGATCCGCACGTCGGACGCCAGGGCCAGGGCAAAGCCGCCGCCGGCCGCCGCCCCGTTCACGCAGGCCACGATGGGCTGCGGGCAGCGCCGCATGGCGATGACGATCTCGCTGATCTCCCGCTGGCGGGTCAGGCCGGCGCCGATCGAGCGCGAGCCTTGCGGATCGCCCCGCTCTTTCAGATCGAGGCCGGCGCAGAAAGCGTTCCCCGCCCCCTGCAGCACCACCACCCGCACGTCGCGGCGCCAGTAGAGGCCGACGAAGAACTCGCGCAGCTCGGTCACCAGGTTACGGCTCAGCGCGTTCAGGCGGTCGGGCCGGTTCATGGTCGCCCAGACCACCTCACCTTCCTGGCGCAGTTCCAGATCGGCCATGTTCAGAGCCCTTTCAGCCAGTCGAGCAGGAGTGCGTTGACCTCGGCGGGCCGCTCCTGCTGGGTCCAGTGCCCGACGCCCGGCAGCACGTGGGCGCCCCGCAGGTCCGTCACGTGCATGCGCATCAGCGCCGACGGATCGGGGATGCGGCCGAAGCCATTGAACGCCGGATCACGATCCCCGCCGATCAGCAGGCTGGGCTGCTCGATCTTGCGATCCTTGAAGGCCTGCAGCCATTCGAAGTCGCGCTCGTGGTTCCGGTAGCGGCTGATGGGACCGAAAAAGCCCGACCGCTTGAACTCGCCGACGTAGTAATCGAGGTCTTCGGCGCTCATCCAGGCCGGGAACACTTCGGGGTCGGTCATGCCCTCCAGCATGCTCGCGCCGTGCTTCTTCTGCGGCCACGAGCCGTCGGGCGCCTCGCCCGCGATGCCGTAGTAGAACTTGCGCAGGAAGTCGCGGACGTCCGCCTCCGCCTCGGCCTCCGGCGGCCCCACCTCTTGGAACCAGGCCTGGTAGAAGAAGTGGCCCTTGCTGGTGAACAGCTCGGTGAAAATCTCGGTGAACGGCCGGGTCGGCACGCCCGTGTAGGGCACCGACAGGCCCGCAACCGCGGAGATCACGTCCGGACGGGTCAGCGCGGTGTTCCAGACAATGGGCGCCCCCCAGTCGTGGCCGATCAGGATCGTCTTTTGGCCCGGCGCCAGCGCTTCAACCACGCCGGCCACGTCGGCGGTGAGCTCCTGCATCGAGTAGGCGTCAACGCGCTTGGGTTTATCCGAGCCGCCATAGCCGCGTACGTCGATCGCGGCTACCTGGTAGCCGGCCGCTGCGACGGGACCGATCTGGTGACGCCAGGAATACCAGCTCTCGGGGAAGCCGTGGACCATGACGACCAGCGGCCCCTCTCCTTCGACGGCGGCGCGTAGCTTTGCCCGACCGGTGTCGATGGTGCGGAATTCCGGCATGCGTTTCCCCGTATCGTTTGACCCATGTTCCCCGGCCGTCGGACGCTGGCAAGGCTGACCGTGCGGCAGGATCAGACGCAGCTTGACCCGGCGCGGCGGCGACCCGATGCATGGTTCAGCATGGCTCGACAGGCAGACCGTAGCGCCGCGACCATTCGGCGGATCCTCGACACCGCGCGCGAGCTGTTCGCGACGCAGGGCTACGAGGCCGTCAGCATCGATATGATCGCGGCGGCGGCCGGCCTGACGAAGGGCGCCTGCTACCACCACTTCGCCTCCAAGCAGGATCTGTTCGAACACCTGATCGACGAGGTGCAGGCCACGATCGCCGCGCGGCTCGACGAGCTGGCGGCAGGATCGCGGGGACCACCCTCGCCGCGATCCATCGCGACAGGGGCGGTGGCCTATCTGCGCCTGGCGAACGACCCTCGGATCCGCAGGCTCCTGCTCGCGGATGGCCCCTCGGTGATGGGATGGCAGCGCTGGCGCGAGACCGACGACCGGCACTTCGCCGGGCGCGTCAGGGCTGGTGTCGCCTACCTGCTGGGGCCGGCTGCAGACGCCGAGCAGACTGAGGCGGCGACCCGCGTGATCATGGGCGCGATCATGGAGGCCGCCCTCGCCAGCGGCAGCGCCGCCGACCCGGAGCCGGTCGTGGAGCGCTATGGGCGCACTATCGAGTCACTCCTCGCAGGCCTGGCTGCAAGCAACTAGTGTTGCATACTTCGGGTCTGCAAGTTGCCTTGCATACTGCGAGTATGCAACATGGCGTTCCCCAGACGGAGCACCCCCATGTCGACGGCGACCCTTCAAGTCCCTTCCGCCCAAGCCGCGATGAAAGCAGCTTTCGACCGCTACCACGTGGGATGGGAGACGAGAGACGCGGCCCGCATCGCCAGCCTGCACTCGATCGATTCCGTATTCCTTCTGCACGACGGCTCGCCTGCCGTCGTTGGCCGCGAGAACATCCGCCGCCACGTGGAGGGTCTGTTCGAGACGTATCCTGGCCTGGCGTTCGAGCCCGCCCATCGCACGCTGTTTGGCGATGGCCGCTGGGTCTTCGACTACACCATGGTTCTGGGGTCCGCCGACAAGAAGGCCCGCGTGAAGATGGTGGACGTCGTGGACGTGAACGCGGCGGGCGAAGTCACGCGCAAGGAAGTCTTCCTGGACCCGGCCGAGGCCCAGGCGGCGCTCGCGGGCGCCGGTCTCGCCTGACGTGGTGGTCGGCGGTGACGGGGCGTCACCGTTGACCTTGCCCTCCCCCGGACGAACAGTCGGCCGGCAAGGGAGGAGCGCCCATGGTCTCGCTGACCGAGAAGAGCGCCGGTTTCGCGCACGTCCGCTGCACGCTGGATGACCATGTCGCCACCGTCGCGCTGGATCGCCCGGAGCGGCGCAACGCCCTGAATTACCAAGCCTATGACGAGCTTGAGCAGGCGTTTCGGCTGAGCGCGGCGGACGACGAGGTCCGCTGCGTGATCGTGACCGGGGCCGACCCCGCCTTCTGCTCAGGCGACGACGTCGGCGAGATCATGGCCGGGCCCAAGCCGGTGTCGAAGCGCTCGCTGCCCGTCACCTATCAGGCCACGCCAGCGGCCATCGCCGCGCTCGAGTGCGACAAGCCGGTGATCGCCGCTGTGAACGGGGCGGCCGTCGGCTGGGGCATGGAACTGGCGCTGTTCGCCGACATCCGCCTCGCGTCCGAGAAGGCGAAGTTCGGCGAGCTGTTCGTCAAGCGCGGCCTGGTCTGCGACGTAGGCGGCTTCTACCGTCTGCCCGCCGTCGTCGGCCCGGCCAAGGCCGCCGAGCTGCTGTTCACAGGCGATGTGTTCGACGCCGCCGAGGCCTTGCGTATCGGCTTGGTCAGCCAGGTGACGGCCCATGAGGCGCTGCTGCCCGCCGCCCGCAACCTGGCCGGCCGGATCGCCGCCAACCCGCCCCTGGCCGTGCGTCACCTTAAGGCAGGTCTCAGCCGTTTCGCCTACGGCGACCCGCGAGAGATCGGGGCCTGGGCCATAGAGAAGATCCGCCTCCTGATGCAGACCGAAGACCACCGGGAAGGCGTCGCCAGCTTCCTTGAGAAGCGCCAGCCGGTCTTCCAGGGGCGCTAAGGCATGGACCTCGACTTCACCGGCAAGACCGTCCTCGTGGTGGGCGGCTCCAGCGGCATCGGCAACGGCGTGGCCCACGGCTTCCGCCAGCGGGGCGCTCAGGTGCATGTCTGGGGCACGCGGCCCTCGGCGGCCGACTACGACGGGATCGAAGGCTCCGATCTGGAGGGCCTGGGCTACGCCAAGGTCGACGTCGGCGTGCGCGAGGAGATCGCCGCCGCCCCGGCGATCGAGCCCCTGGACGTTCTGGTCCTCTGCCAGGGCACGGTCCAGTACCGCAGAGCCGAGTTCGAGCCCGCGGGCTGGGACCGGGTGATGGCCGTGAACCTCGACAGCCTGATGGACTGCGCGCGGAAGTTCCGGTCGACGCTGGCCGCGCGCAAGGGCGTGATCATCATCGTCAGCTCGGTGTCCGGCTATACCTCCAACCGGGGCAATCCCGCCTACGCCGCCTCCAAGGCCGGCGCGGTCAGCCTGACCAAGACCCTCGGCGAGGCGTGGGCGCCGGAAGGCATCCGGGTCGTCGGCCTCGCGCCCGGCTTGGTGGACACCAAGCTGACCAAGGTGACCACCGAACACCCCGAGCGGCTCGAAGGGGCCCTGCGCTCGATCCCTCTGGGCCGCATGGGCACGCCTCAGGACATGGCCGGCGCCGCCCTGCTGCTGGCCTCGCCGCTGGCCGGCTACGTGGTCGGCCAGACCCTGATCGTCGATGGAGGCCTTTCGCTATGACCAGCCGTTCCGTCGCGGGCTCCGTCGTCCTCGTCACCGGCGCGGCCTCGGGCATGGGCCGGGCCACCGCCGAGGTGTTCGCCGCGGAGGGCGCGCATGTCGCCTGCACCGACATCGCCGCCGAGAGCGTGCGTGAGGTCGCTGACGACCTGGTCCACCGCGGCTACAGCGCCGAGGCCTGGACCCTCGACGTGGCGGACGCCGCCGCCATCGCCTTGACCGTCGAGGCCGTAGCGAAGCGGTTCGGCGGCCTGGACATCCTGGTCAACAACGCCGGGATCTCCGCGTTTTCGCCCATCGATTCCGAGGGCTACGACGCGATCTGGACACGGTCCCTGGCGATCCTGCTGACCGCGCAGCAGCGGCTGATCCGCGCCGCCCTGCCCCATCTGCGCAAGTCGCACGCCCCCCGCATCGTCAACATCGCCTCCACCGAGGCCCTGGGCGCCACCAGCCGCGACAGCCCGTACGCCGCCGCCAAGGCGGGGGTCACCGGCCTGACCCGCGCGCTCGCCGTGGAGCTCGGGCCGGAAGGGATCACGGTCAACTGCATCTGCCCCGGCCCGATCCTGACCGGCATGACCGAGGCGATTTCCGAAGAGGACAAGCAGGCCTATGCCCGCCGCCGCACGGCGCTGCGCCGCTACGGCCGGCCGGAAGAAGTAGCCCATATGACGCTAAGCCTGTGCCTGCCGGCGGCGTCCTTCATCACCGGGACGACGATACCCGTCGACGGAGGCCTGATGGCCCGCAACGCCTGAGGCCCAGCCCTCGGCCGCGCGTCAATCCAGCTTCGGCCCGTCGCCCGCACGCACCGCCTCGGGCCGGACGTGCGCGACCACGGCGCGCAGCACCAGGCCCGGCTCCTCGACCATGGGCAGGTGCGCCGAGTTCTCGAACCAGAAGACCTGTTTGCGCGGAGCCTTCAGCGCTTTCATCCACGCCGCGGTGATGGTCGAGGGCGTGGTGTAGTCGCCCCGGCCCAGCAGCATGTAGACGGGGACGTTGAGTCGCCCGATCTCCGCCATGCTGGTGGTCGCCAGCGTGGGGAACATGGTCCCGATGGTGAGCTCGCTGCCGGCCCCGATCGCGACCCGCTCTTCCGGCGTGTACTCGGGCGACAGCCGCCGGGCGCGGAAGTAGAAGTCGGCGTCCTTGCGATGCATGGCCAGGCCCCCGTAGTGGACCGACCACTTCCGCTGGGTGGTCATCTTCGCCACGTCCAGCGGGCCGTCGCCGGGATAGGGCGCGATGGCCTCCAGTTCACGGACGGCCTCGGCGTTGCCGTCCTTCCGCGCCTGCTCCAGCGACCAGGCGTAGCCCACGCGCTCGTTCTCCCGGAAGCTGATGACCTGGCCCATCCCGACATAGGCATGGAGCAGGTCTGGACGCTGCGCGGCCACCTTCAGGCCCACCACCGAGCCCCAGCTGTGGCCCAGCAGGATCACCTTGCGCTTGCCGTAGCGCGCCTTCAGGTGCTCGATCAGCGCGACGGCGTCCTCGACATAGGTCTCCGGCTTCAGGGTCGGTTTAAGGGCCTCCGGATCGTTGAGCTGATACGACCGCCCCGACCCCCGCTGGTCCCATTGCACGACCGTGAAGAAGTCCTCCCAGGGCCGCTGCCACATCCAGGCTGTGGGCGTCTCCGGCGCGGCCGGCCCGCCGTGAACCCAAAGCAGGATGGGGTTGTCGCGATCGGCGCCGCGGACGCTGACCGCCTGTTTCGTCCCGTTCAGCTCGACCTCGAAGCGCTCCTGCACCGCCTTGGGGGACACCAGCTTGTGATGGTCCGCGATGGCGGCCCGGCCCGGCGCATAGGTGTCCGGCGCCGAGGGCGGGGTGGCGGCGACAGCGGCGGCCATGAAAACGGGGACAAGAACCACGGACGGCAGACTCCAACGACGGGCGCGCCAAGATTCGGGTGCGTCGCCCCGGGCGTCTAGCCGCCCGTGAACCTGCCCGGCCGTTTCTCGCGGAAGGCCGCCACGCCCTCCCGGTAATCCTGGGTGGAGGTGGCAAGGAGGAACTGGTCGCGGTCCATGTAGATGGACGCCTGCGCCGTGGCGCCGGCCACCGCGTTCACCGCCTCCTTGGTCATCCGGACGGGGATCGGCGGCAGGACCGCGACCTTTTCGGCCCACCGGCGGGCGGCCGTGAGCGCCTCACCCGCGGCGACGGCCTCGTCGGCGAAGCCCCAATCCAGGCATCTGGCCGCATCGACCGTCTCACCGAACATCACGAACTGCTTGGCCCGCGACGGACCCACGAGGGCGACGATCCCGGGGATGCTGCGCCAGCTCATGTTCATGCCCAGCGGAACCTCCGGCAGGCGTAGGTAGGCGCCCTCGCCCATCACCCGGAAGTCGCACGACAGCGCCAGCGCCGCCCCGCCGCCGATGCAATAGCCCTCGACGGCTGCGATGGTCACCGCCTCGATCTCGCGCCAGGCCCGGCACATGTCGGGACCGGCCATGACGGCGCGGCGGCTCTCGATGAGCGGCAGCGCCGTCCGCGCCTGGCTGGCCGACAGGTCAGCCCCGGCCGAGAAATAGCTGTCCGCCCCCGTCAGGATCACGGCGCGCACGTCGGTGCGCAGCCGCAGCAGCGCCGCCGCCTCGGTCAATTCCTCCATCAGTTCGCCGTTCAGCGCGTTACGGGCCCCGGGCCGCGCCAGGGCCACCTCGACCATCGCCTCTCGCCGCTGCACGCGGATCGTCCGCCAATCGGTGTCGAACAGCTTGTCGCCCATCGTCGCTTCCCCCAGGATTTGCGCCATCTTGGAACGGAGCCGCCGTCCGGCGGTAGCCCCCATGCGCTGGAACCGACGCGAGATCGTCTCGGCCGCGGCCCTCGCCGTGGCCGGCTGCGGTCGCGCACACGCCGAGGCGCAGGAGCCGAAGATGCCGACCAAGCCGCTGCTGACGCGCAAGGTCCCCGCCTCGGGCGAAGCGCTGCCCGTCGTCGGCCTCGGCACCTGGCAGGCGTTCGACGTGGCGACCGGCGGCCCTGACTGGGACCAGGCCGGCGAGGCGCTGGCCGCCTTCGCCCGCGCCGGCGGCAGGGTGGTGGACTCCTCGCCCATGTACGGCCGCGCCGAGGCGGCCATCGGCGCCCTGGCCGCCGAGCGCGGGCTGCGGCCGGATCTGTTCCTCGCGACCAAGGTCTGGACCCGGGGACGCGCGGCGGGTGAGGCCCAGATCGCCGCGTCACACGACAAGCTGCGGGCGCCGGTCATCGACCTGATGCAGGTGCACAACCTGCTCGATCTCGAGGTGCACATGCCGACCCTGCGCGCGGCCAAGGCGGCCGGGACGATCCGGTACGTGGGCGTCACCCACTACGACGAGAGCGCCTACGACGCCCTGGAAGCCGCCATGCGCCGGCACGAGCTCGACTTCATCCAGATCAACGCCTCGGTGGCCGAGCGGTCGTCCGAGGCGCGGATCCTGCCCCTGGCCGCGGAGCGGGGCTTGGCCGTGCTGATCAACCGCCCCTTCGCCGGCGGCGACCTGTTTGGGCGCGTGCGCCGGCTGCCGCTGCCGGGCTGGGCCGCCGAGATCGGGGCGACCAGCTGGGCCCAGGTGCTGCTGAAGTACGTGCTGGCCAATCCCGCGGTGACCTGCGCCATCCCGGGCACGCGGAACCCATGCTACGTGCTGGACAACCTGGGCGCCGCGACCGGACCGCTTCCTGACGCGGCGCAACGGCGCCGGATCGTGGAGGCCGTGGCCGCCGCCTAGTTCTCGGGGCGCGCCAGCCCCGGGATTTTCCGCAGCCAGCTCTGCTTCTTCTTCGGCTTGGCAGTCTCGGCCGGAGCCGCCGCGGCGGCCGTTTCGACCGGCGCGGTCGCATGGCCCTGCGCGTTCGACGCCGTGGGCGGCGGAGCGGCCTCGGCGGGCGGCGGGTCGTTCACCGCCACCGCCTGCACGCCCAGGTCGCGATCGCAGCGCTCGTCACGCTTCGGCGTCTCGAACACGGTGGCGGTCAGCACCGGCTGGTGGCCCGGCTTGTTGGTGCTGACGAACACGGCCAGCGCCCGGCGGCCCGGCAGGTTGCACCAAGTCTCGCGGAACGCCCAGCTGCCGGCCTCCCAGCGCGTCTTGGCCGGGACCAGCAGTTCGGGCCGACGCTTGATGGCCGCCTGCACCGCATCCTGGATCTGAACGGGCTCGCCCGCTGTCACCCGCACGGTGCAGCTCACCGGGTCCTTGCCGCGGCGGATGGTGACGTCGTCGCCGTCGATGTCCTCCACCGGCGCATTGTCGATCACCGCGGCAAGGCAGGCCGACGTTGCCGAGCGCGCCTCCTGCAGCGGTTCGGCCGTGGCCGCGGCAGCGGGGACCGTCAGGATCAGGGCAAGGGCAAGCGTTCGCATGGCGCTGGTTCGCCTAGCATCGCGGCGCCGGTGTGGCGACTAGCCGGTGTTCCTGAGGCCGGACGCGACGCCAGCCACCGTCAGCTGGATCGCCAGCTTCAGCTGCGGGTCGTCGTCCCCGGCGCGGCGGCGCGCAAGCAGTTCGAGCTGCAAGTGGTTCAGCGGATCCACCACCTCGGCGGCGAGCGCCACCGACTCGGCCATCTGCGGGTGGTTGTCCAGCAGGCGGGTCCCGCCGCGGATCGCCAGCACCAGTTCGCAGGCCGCCTCATGCTCGGCCCGGATCCGCTCGAAGATCGCCTTGCCGGCCGCACCCGGATGCAGGGCGGCGTATTTGGCGGCGATCGCCATGTCGGACTGGGCCAGGGCCACCTCCATGTTGGAGATCATCGAGGCGAAGAGGTTGTCGTCGGCCAGCGCGCGGAGGTCGTCCGCCGACATGCCCGCCTTGGCCGCCCCGCCGGCGAAGCCGTACCAGGCCGGCAGCATGAAGCGCGCCTGAGACCAGGAGAACACCCAGGGGATTGCCCGCAGGTCCTCGATCCGGCGGCTGGCGGTGCGCGAGGCGGGCCGGCTGCCGATGTTCAGCCCGACGATCTCGGCGATGGGGGTGGCTCCCCAGAAGAAGTCCTCGAAGCCGGCCGTGTCGTAGACCAGCTCGCGATAGGCCTCGAACGAGGCGTGGCTGAGCGCCTCCAGCCGCTCCGAGCCGGCCTCCGCATCGTCAGCGGATCGGGCGCTGGCCATGGCGACGGCGGCGACCAGGCTGTCCAGGTTCCGCCGCGCGGTGGGCTCGTCCCCGAACCGGCGGGAGATCATCTCGCCCTGCTCGGTCAGGCGCAACCGGCCCTTCACCGTTCCGGTCGGCTGGGCCATCACCGCCTGCGCGGCCGGCCCGCCTCCGCGTCCCACCGAGCCGCCGCGACCGTGGAAGTACCAGAGGTCGACGCCCTGGGTCCGCGCCTGGGCCGCCAGCACGGCCGCGGCCTTGGTGACGTTGTAGCGCGAGGCGACGTAGCCGCCGTCCTTGTTGCTGTCGGAATAGCCCAGCATCACCTCGCGCCACTTCGGCTCGCCGAACATCTCGGGCGGCAGGCTCAGCGACAGCCACTCCTTCAGCAGCACGGGTCCGTGCTCCAGGTCGCCGATGGTCTCCAGCAAGGGGGCGACCCGGATGGCGCTGCGGCCCTTGTCGCCGCCCTGCACCAGGCCGGCCTGCTTCAGCAGCACCAGCGGCTCCAGCACGTCGGAGAGCGTCGCGGTCTTGGAGATGATGTAGGCGCCCAGCGCCTTCTCGCCGTAGAGGCGGACCACCTCGGCGGCGGCGTCCAGGACGCCCAGCTCGCGCATGGTCTCGTCGCTGTAGTCCAGGAACGGCGAGCGCAGCGGACGGTCGTGGCTGAGCTCCTTGGTCAGCACGCGCACCCGCTCGGCCTCGTCCGAGCCCAGGTAGTCGATGTTGACGCCGGCCCGAACGTACAGCTCGTGGATCATCCGCTCGTGGACGTCGGCGTTCTGGCGCAGGTCGATGGACAGCAGGTGGAAGCCACAGGCCCGCGCCACCGCGATCAGGGTCCGCAGGCGCGCGCCCACGACCCGCTCGCCCATGTGGGTGCGGATGGATTGGCGGATCGTCTCCAGGTCCGCCACGAAGTCCGCCGACGCCTCATAGTGCGGCGAGGTGGTCGGCCATGATCCGCCCGCCAGGCGGTTGGCGGTGGCGGACAGCCGGTCCCAGACCTCCTGGAGCGCCAGCCGATAGGGCTCGTCCTTGCGATGGGCGTCGTCGCGGCCCGCGTGCGGCGAGGCCTCGGCCAGGGCCAGCACGCCGGCGCTGGCCGGGGTCAGGTCGACGCTGACGGCGAGGTCGAACCAGAGCCGGCGTACCTCGTCCGAATAGTGGTTGAGGATCAGGCGCGCCTGCGAGCGCATTGCGAGCTTCAGGGTCTCGCCGGTCACGCCGGGATGGCCATCGCGGTCGCCGCCCAGCCACGATCCGAGGGTCAGGGGCGTTGCCATCTCGAACTGCTCGCTCCAGCCCTCATAGAGCTCGGAGAGGGCCGGCAGGATGGACCGCCGGACGATGGCCAGGGAATTGCGGATCTCGTCCGCCGGGCTGATCCGGTCCGGCCGGTGCATCCGCGCCTTCCACAGCAGCGCCAGCTCGCGGAACAGGTCCTCGCGCAGCCGCTTCTCGATAGGCGGCAGAAGGTGATGGGTGCGCAGGGACATCAGCCGCGCGATCTCGGCCTCCCGTTCCACCACCGCCCGGCGGCGGACTTCCGTGGGGTGGGCGGTGAGCACCGGCGCCACGGCCATCCGCGGGACGATCCGCGCCGCAGCCTTCGGGCCCAGACGCTGGGCGGCGTCGGTGAGCGTGTGAGGCAGTTCACCCGCCTCCATCTCCGCCTCCACCGAGCGGCGGCGGCCGACCACGTCCTCGCCCAGGTTCGACAGTAGCGAGGCGCAGGTGAAGGCGCGGGCCAGATAGACCGCCTGGTCCGGCCGCAGGGTCGAGAACAGCGCCTCCAGCGCCTCCTCATCGTCCTGCCGGGCGACCTCGCGCGCGCGCTTGACCAGGGCGGCAGCGTCCTCGCCGTCCAGGTAGCGGATGACCTCCTCGAACAGGTCCTCGAGGTAGTGAACCGCCGCGCCGGCGGCGGCTTCCGGGACCGGGGCGACCTTCATGTCCATCATCGGCCCAGCTCCTTCGAACGCACCACGGCGCGCAGCATAGCGCAGGGATAGGGGCCGTCAGCCAGGATCGCCCGGTGGAAGGCCGGCCAGGCGGCCATGCGCTTCGGCCGCAGGCGCGCGATCTCCAGGGCGCCCAGTCCCTGCGCGGCATAGACGCCCGGCTGCCGCCGCATCCGCGCCACGTCCGCCTCGATGGTGGTGAAGGCGATCGACCGCCCCTGCAACTCGGTCATGGCTTCCACGGCCCGGTCCGCGCTCCAACCCAAGGCGCCCTGCCCGGTGTCGGCGACGATCCGCGCCATCCGGAACAGCCGCCAGTGCAAGTAGCCGATCTCGCCCAGGGGATCGCCGGCGTAGGCGCCCAGGTCGGCGGCGAGTTGTTCGGCATAGGTCGCCCAGGCTTCGGAATAGACGCTGAGAAAGCGCTGCCGGGCCAGATCCGGCGACTGAAGCGCGACCTGCAGCGCGTGCCCCGGCACGGTCTCATGGAAGGCGACGCTGGGCAGGGTCCACGCCGGCCGCTCGCGGATCGCCTTCAGGTCGACGAAGTAGGCCGCGGGCTCGCGATAGCCGCCGCGGCCCTGGGCCTCGTCGGCGGGCGACATGCGGCGGACCTCGGCGGCGGGGATCGCGAGCTCGCCGAAAGCCCGCGCCAGCCGGGGACGCAGCGCGACGAGCCGGGCGTTCATGTCGGCCACGGCGCGGTCGCGGCCCGCGTCGCCGTCGGCATAGAGATGGCGCTGGTCTGCAAAGAGTGTGCGGATCCGCTCGGCCACGCTCCCGCCCGCCAGCCCCTGGGCGCGAAGCAGCCGATCCGCCCGCGCCCGCAGCCGTCGGATCTCGATGAGGGCGTGGTTGTGAGCCATACGCGGGTCCACCGGAGCGCCCCAGGCGTCCGCCAGGGCCTGCGCATAGTCGGCGGCGCCGGCAGGACTGCACTTCAGCGCGACGGCGGAGGCCAAGAGGGATCGGCGAGTCCACATGGGGATGTGTCTAGCCCCCGGAAAACACGAATGCTACCGGTGTCATTATGGATTTGGACCGCCGAACGCTCCTCGCCCTCGCCTCCACGGCCGCCGCCACGCCGGCGCTGGCCCAGGCCGCCGATCCCACGGAGACCCTCAAGCTCTGGCCCGGTAGACCGCCCGGCGCGCTGGCCGCCCTGCCCCGCGAGGTCATCACCGACCGCACGCCCACCTCGGGGTTCCGGGACCGCTACGTCACCGGCATCGGCGAGCCCCTGCTGACCGTCTTCCGGCCGGCCCGGCCCAACGGCGCGGCCTGCGTGATCGCACCCGGCGGCGGCTACATCCGGGTGGTGATCGACAAGGAGGGGTTCGAGATCGCCCGGCGCCTCGCGGAGTCTGGGGTGACCAGCTTCGTGCTGCGCTACCGGCTGCCGGCCGAGGGGTGGGCCAGCCCCTCCGACACCCCGCTCCAGGACGCCCAGCGCGCCGTCCGCCTGGTCCGCGCCGCCGCGCCGCGCTACGGGGTCGACCCGGCCCGCGTCGCCTTCCTGGGCTGTTCGGCGGGCGGCCATCTGGCGGCCAGCCTGGCCACGGGCTACGGCCGCGCGGTCTATGCCTTGGTCGACGAAGCCGACCGCCTGTCGGCGCGGCCGGACCTGTCGGCCCTGCTCTATCCCGTGATCGACATGTCCCTGCCTCACGCCCACGGCGGATCGCGGACCGCGCTCCTGGGCGCCGCACCGTCGCCACAGGCGGAGGCGGCCTACTCGCCTCACCGCCAGGTCACCGCCGGGACCCCGCCGACCTTCCTCATCCATGCGGCGGACGACGCTTCGGTGCCGGTGGAGAACAGCCTGAACTACCTGTCGGCCCTGCACGCGGCCAAGGTCCCGGCCGAGGCGCACATCTTCGAGGAAGGCGGCCACGGGTTCGGGATCTATCTGGCGCGTGGCAAGCCCGCCCATGGCTGGCCCGACCTGTTCCTGGCCTGGGCCGCGCGGCGGGGGTGGCTCAAGACGGCCTGAGTCCGGGCCGTCAGCGCGCCTGGTCCAGATAGTCGATCAGGGTGGTCATGTTCTGGATGTAGGTCCCGGTGGAGATCCCCAGGACCGGCTTGTCCGTCGGGTACGGCGAGGTGTCGGTCGCGTCGCCCACGTGGGTGGTCGAATAGTCCCCGTCGGCCTTCGCCGGCGGCGCGGCGCCGGTGTAGGGATTGCTCGTGGCGACCAGGGGCGTCGGCCAATAGCCCTCCGCGTTCAGCCCGGCGATCAGCTTGCCGGCCGCCTCGCCGCCGACCGCCTTGGTCCCGCCCTGCGCGCGGACGTTCAGGTCATAGGTCTCCAAATCGCGCGTGGCGAAGTACTTGGGCAGGGGCACGAGGCCCTTGGCCATCAATGGCGAGTCCCGGGTCACGTCCTCGGGGCGCGTCCGCTTCAGGCGCTCGTAGCGGGCGCGCAGGCCGGCGACGTCAATCTTCCGCCAGGCGCCGTAGTGGGCCAGGGTCTTCTGATCGCTGTAGTCCCAGTAGTACTCGCCGTTGGCGACGTTCGAGCCGCGGCGGTGGACGTAGATCGGCCGGTCCGTGCCGATCTCGATGTAGGTGGGATGGGTCCGGCCGTCCGGCCGCGGCTTGGCCAGCTTCACCTTGTCCAGCCAGTCCAGAGCCTCGGGCACGCGGGCCAGGAACTTGGTGTCGCCGGTCAGTTCGTAGAAGCTCATCAGCTGGCTGACGTTGTTCGCCGTGGTGTGGGTGGCCAGCGCCGTCGGCTCGTAGGTGCGCGCGCCCACGGGCTTGAGGTCCGGGACGGTGTACTGCAGGCCCCAGCCCGGCTGGGGCTGACCCTGCTGGGTGACGATGAAGCTGTTCATCGCCCGGGTCACGGCGTCCATCGCGCGCGCGTCCCCCAGCGCGTGGTGGACCATGACCAGGAACTTGATGTTCTCGCCGGCCACGTCGTCGTTGAAGGTGATGAAGCTGGTGTAGTCCGGCTTTCCGTGGTGGCTGAACTCGTTCTTTAGCGGATAGCGCTGCGGCCAGCCGCCGATCGGGTACTGGCTCTCCAGCACGAAGTTGACCGCCTTCTCGAGGGCCGGACGCCACTTCGGATCGCGCTTCTCGACGTACAGCCGCAGCAGGAACTGCATGGCCTCGGACGTGCCGGCGTCGTCGAAGGTGGCGTTGCCCCAGTAGTGCTGGAATTCCTCCATCCGCCAGGCGTTGCGGCCATAGGTGGCGTACCAGTCCTTCATCGAGGCCTCGCCGCCGAAGTCGATCATGTAGTGCCAGCCGCCGCTGGGGTGCTGGCCCCAGATCAGCGCCTCGGCGGCTTTCTCCGCCGCGCGGTAGTAATAGTCGTCGCCGGTGGCGTGATAGGCGTCGAGGAACAGGTGGCCCATGGTCGCCGTCCCGGGCGGCTGCACCCAGATCATGGTGGGCTTGGCCTCCAGCTCGCCCCACCGGCGCTTCATGTCGGGCGTGTAGGACCAGACGTAGCCGCCGTTGTAGGCGACTTTCTCGACCATGAAGGTGGTGGCCGTCTTCATGGCGGCCAGCGCCTGATCGCGGCTGGGGGCCGGCGTCGGGGACTGGGCGAACGCGGCGCCCGAAAGAACCAAGGCCAAAGCGCCGACGAGCCCGGCCAATACGCCCCGAACCATGCCTGTTTCCTCTCTCGTTGAAACGGATGTAGCGCGGATTGCTACCGGTGTCATAGTGCTCAAAACACGCAAACAGGGCGGATTCCATGGTTGGTGAGCTTACCCGGCGCGGCGCGGTCGTGGCCGGTCTCGGTGTGGCGGCGATGGCGCTGAGCCCCCGCGCCGCGCAGGCGCAGCCCTCGCCCGTAGCCACGACCCGGCATGGCCCCGTGAGAGGTTATGTGGACGACGGCGTCATCGGCTTTCGCGGCATCCGCTACGGCGCCGACACGGGCCCCCGCCGCTTCCAGCCTCCTGTCGCCCCCGCGCCCTGGACCGAGGTCGCGAACGCTACCGCCTATGGCCCCGCCTCGCCCCAGCGGGGACGCGTCGGCGAGCCGGTCAGCGAAGACTGCCTGTTCCTAAACGTCTGGACCCCCGCCCTGCGCGACGGCGGCCGGCGACCGGTGATGGTCTATCTGCATGGCGGCGCCTATTCGAGCGGCTCGGGCTCGTCGCCGCTCTACGACGGGGTCCGTCTGTGCCGGCGCGGCGACGTGGTGGTGGTGACCGTGAACCACCGCCTGAACGCCTTCGGCTACGCCTATCTCGCCCGCCTGGTCCCCGAGCTTGCCGACAGCGGCAACGCCGGCCAGCTCGACCTGATCCTGGCGCTGCGGTGGGTCCGCGACAACATCGCCGAGTTCGGCGGCGACCCGGGCAAGGTGATGGTCTTCGGCCAATCCGGCGGCGGGGCCAAGATCGCCACCATGATGGCCACCCCCACGGCGGCCGGCCTCTTCCACCGCGCCGCCACCATGAGCGGCCAGCAGGTCACCGCCTCGGGTCCCGGCAACGCGACCCGGCGCACATTGGCCTATCTGGACGCGCTGAAGCTGAAGCCCGAGGCGGCCGGCGCCCTGCGAACCCTGCCCGTCGAGCGCCTAGTCGAGGCGCTGGCCGCCGAGGATCCCGTCCTCGGCTTTGGCGGCCTGTACTTCGGGCCCGTGCTGGACGAGCGCTCCCTGAAGCGCCACCCGTTCTATCCCGACGCCCCGGCCCAGTCGGCGAAGATCCCGATGATCATCGGCAACACGCATGACGAGACCCGCGCCTTCCTGGGAGGCGATCCGCGGAACTTCTCGGTGACCTGGGATGAACTGCCCGGACGGCTGACCCAGGAGACGATGCGGATCGACATCCTGCCGGAGCCGGTGATCGCCGAATATCGGCGGCTCTACCCGACCTACAACCCCTCCGATGTCCTGTTCAGCGCCACCACCGCCGCCCGATCCTGGCGCGCGGCGATCATCGAGGCGGAGGAGCGCGCCAGGGCCGGCACGCCCGCCTTCGTCTACCAGTTCGACTTCCCCGCCGCCGGCGAACGACTGCGGGCGCCCCACGCCAGCGACATCCAGATGGTGTTCGACAACCTCGCCAAGCCCGGCGCCTCGGCCAAGGGCCAACAGGCGCAGGCGATGGCCGACCAGATGAGCGAGGCCTTCCTGGCCTTCGCCCGCAGCGGGGATCCCAACTGCCGGGCCATCCCGCGGTGGGCGCGCTACGACCTGAAGCGGCGGCAGACGATGGTGTTCGACACGCCGTCGAAGCTGGTCGACGACCCGCGCGGCGCCGAGCGGCGGCTGTTCGAGAAGGTCCCGTTCGTCCAGGCGGGGACCTGAGGCCTCAGCGGATGACCGCGGCGCCGGTGGCGCCGATCGCCGCCTCGATCTCGCGCACGTCGACCATCGAGGCGTCGCCCGGCGTCGTCATCGCCAGCGCCCCGTGCGCCGCGCCGTAGTCGACCGCCGCCTGGGCGCCCTTGCCCTGCAGCAGCGCATAGGCCACGCCCGAGGCGAAGGCGTCGCCGCCGCCCACCCGGTCGAACACATCGAGGTTCGCGCGCGTCTCCGAGCTCACCACCGTCCCGTCCATCCACAGGACCGCGCCCCAGTCGTTGGCGCTGGCCGACTGGGCGGTGCGCCGGGTGCTGGCCACGACCTTGAAACCGAACTCGCCGGCCACCGCCTCGGCGAAGGCCGGGAAGTCGGTCGGCGCGTCGTAGCCGAGGCAGGCCTTGAAGCCGGCCGGGTCGCCGAACATCACGTCCACCTGGGCGGCGATCTCCCGGTTCAGGGCCTGGACCGCGGCCGGGTCGCCCAGCGCCTTCCAAAGCGAGGCGCGATAGTTGAGGTCGTAGGACACCACCGTCCCGTGACGGCGGGCGGACCGGACCGCCTCAAGCACGACCTGCGGCGTCTGGGGCGCCAGGGCGGCGAAGATGCCCCCCGTGTGGAACCAGCGAACGCCCTCGGCCCCGAACAGGCCGTCCCAGTCCACCTCGCCCGGCGCGATCTGGGAGGCCGCGGAGTAGCCCCGGTCCGAGACGCCTAGCGCCGGGCGCAGGCCAAAGCCGCGTTCCGTGAAATTGAACCCGACCCGGGTGTTGCGGCCGACGCCGTCGTACGCACGCCAGATGACGTGGCTGACGTCGACGCCGCCCTGCAGGATCAAGTCCTCGGCCAGGCGCCCGACGTCATTGTCCGGAAAGGCGGTGACCACGGTCGCCCGCAGGCCGAACGCCTTGCGCATGGCGCGGGCCACGTTGTACTCGCCGCCGCCTTCCCAGACCTGGAAGCTGCGCGCATTGCGCACGCGCCCCTCGCCCGGGTCGAACCGCAGCATGACCTCGCCGAGGGCCGCGCAGTCCCAGCGGCAGTCCGCCGCCGGCCGGATCGTCAGCCCCCCGCCCGCCATCACTTGCCCCGGATCGTCTTGATGAGTTGCACCGTGTCGCGGACCCGGGCCTCGATGCCCGCATAATCGCCGGCGTCCAGCAGCGCCTTGGTGATCAGGTTCGAGCCCATGCCGCAGGCGACGATGCCGGCGTCGAACCAGGGCCTCAGCGAGGCCTCAGCCACGTCGACGCCGCCGGTGGGCATGATCTTGGTCCAGGGCATGGGGCCCAGCACCGCCTTCACGAACTCCGGCCCGCCCACCGAGCCGCCGGGGAAGACCTTCACGATCTCGCAGCCCAGTTCCTGGGCCTGGCCGATCTCGCTGGCCGTGCCGCAGCCCGGCGAATAGGGGATCATGCGTCGGTTGCAGACCTTGGCCACGTCGGGGTTCAGCAGCGGCCCCACCACGAAGTTCGCGCCATTGGCGATGTAGATCCCCGCCGTCGGCGCATCCACCACCGAGCCCACGCCCATGATCACGCTGGGGTCGGCCTTGGCGAAGTGGCGCGTCACATCGAGGAAGACCTGGCTGGCGAAATCGCCGCGGTTGGTGAACTCGATGCACTTGGCCCCGCCGTTGGCGCAGGCCTGGATCACCCGCACGCAGACCTCGGGGTCCGGGTGGTAGAAGACCGGGATCACCCCCTGGTCCATCATGGCGTTCAGCACGGCGAGGCGATCGCGGGCCATTGGGCGGTCCTTCCCTACGCTTGGAGCCGGCTCAGCGGGCCAGCCAGCCGCCGTCCACGGGGACGATGGCGCCGTGCATGTAATCCGCTGCGCGGCTCGCGAGGAAGACCGCCGCGCCGGCGAGGTCGGCCGGTTGCCCCCAGCGCCCGGCCGGAATCCGGTCCAGGATCTGCTGGTTGCGGGTCTCGTCGGCCTGCAGGGCCGCGGTGTTGTTGGTGGCGAAATAGCCGGGGGCCAGGCCGTTGACGTTGATCCCCTTGGCCGCCCACTCGTTGCAGAGGGTCTTGGTGACGCCCGCCAGCCCGCTCTTGGCGGCCGTGTACGAGGGCACCCGCATTCCGCCCTGGAAGCTGAGCATCGAGACGACATTGATGATCTTGCCGCCGCGGCCGTCGGCCACCCAGCGCCGGGCCACCGCCTGGCTCAGGAAGAAGACGGTCTTGAGGTTGGTGTCGATCACCGCATCCCAGTCCTCTTCCGTAAAGTCGAGGCTGTCGGCCCGCCGGATGATGCCGGCGTTGTTGACCAGGATGTCCAGGCGGCCGGCCGCGGCATAGGCCTCGAACACGACCCGGCCGATCGGCTCGGTGGTGGACAGGTCAGCGCCCACCGCGTGCAGCTTGCGCCCCGCCTGGGCCACCAGTTCGGCCGTCTCGTCGGGCGCGCTGCGGCCCACGGCCACGATGTCGGCCCCCGCCTGCGCCATGCCGACGGCGATCGCCTGGCCGAGGCCCGTGTTGGCGCCGGTGACCAGCGCCACCTGCCCCGTGAGATCGAAGGGGTTCGCGCTCATTTCAGCTGGCAGATGTCGAGGACGTTCATGTCGGTGTAGTCGAGGTTCTCCCCGCCCATGGCCCAGATGAAGGCATAGTTCGAGGTGCCCGAGCCCATATGGATCGACCACGGCGGCGACATCACTGCCTCCTCGTTGGCCATCACGATGTGGCGCGCATTGTCCGGCTCGCCCATGAAATGGAAGACCCGGTCGTTCTCGCCGAGGCCAAAGTAGAAATAGATCTCGCTACGGCGGTCGTGCAGGTGCGGCGGCATGGTGTTCCACACGCTGCCGGTGTTGAGGATCGTCAGGCCCAGCAAGAGCTGCGCCGACTTGCAGGTCTGCGGCACCACCAGCTGGTAGATCGTCCGCTCGTTCGAGGTCTCGAGCGCGCCGCGCTCCAGCGGGACGGCGTCGGCCAGGGCCAGCTTCTTGGTCTCGAACGCCGCGTGGGCCGGGGTGGAGACGATGTAGAAGCGCGCCCCTTCACCTTCGAAGGTCACGTTCTTGGCGCCCATGGTCACGTACAGGCAGTCCTTTGGCGCCAGGGGATAGGCCGTCCCGTCCACCGTCACCGTGCCGGCCACGTCCGAGACATTGATCACGCCCATCTCGCGGCGTTCCAGGAACGGATGGCCCTTGGCGCTCTCAGGCTCGGTCTGATCGGGCAGCCTGAGGGCGCCCGCACCCGGGGCCGCGCCGCCGATCACGAAGCGCTCGTAGTGGGTATAGTTCAGCACCACCTCGCCGGCGACGAACAGGTCCTGGACCAGGTAGCGCTGACGCAGGGTCTCGTTGTCGACGCCCTCCATCATGTCCGGATGGGTGGCGTGATAGATGCGTTTGAACACTTGCGCTCTCCCGTCAGACCAGCTCGGGCGTGCGTTCCGCCGCCGGCTCGTCGAGTTTGTAAGCCCGCTTGGGCAGGTTGTAGGCCAGGTCGACGATGGTCTCGGCCGCATCGTCCTCGTCCAGGCGGTGTTCGGCCACCAGCTTCGCCAGGAAGCTCGCATCCACCCGCCGGGCCACGTCGTGGCGTGCGGGGATCGACAGGAACGCCCGGGTGTCGTCGTTGAAGCCGACCGTGTTGTAGAAGCCCGCCGTCTCGGTGGTCTGCTCGCGGAACCGGCGCATGCCCTCCGGGCTGTCGTGGAACCACCAGGCGGGGCCCAGCTTCAGCACCGGATAGTGGCCGGCCAGCGGGGCCAGCTCTCGCGCATAGACGCTCTCGTCCAGGGTGAAGACGATGATCGACAGCCGCGGGTCGTTGCCGAACCGGTCGAGCAGCGGCTTCAGCGCGCGGACGTAGTCCGTCCGCGTCGGGATGTCGGCGCCCTTGTCGCGGCCGAAGGCGCCGTGGAGCCCGCGGTTGTGGTTGCGGAAGCTGCCGGGGTGGATCTGCATGACCAGCCCGTCGTCCAGGCTCATCTTCGCCATCTCGGTCAGCATCTGGGCGCGGAACAGCTCAGCCTCGGCCGGCGTGAACGTCCCGCCGAGGACCTTGCGGAACAGGGCCTCGGCCTCGGCTTCCGAGAGGTCGGCGGTCTGGGCCGTGGGATGGCCGTGGTCGGTTGAGGTGGCGCCCATCTCCATGAACGCCTGCCGGCGGACCCGATGGGCCGCCAGGTAGCCCCTCCAGGACTGCACATCCTCCCCGCTGATCTCGCCGAAGCGCTGGATCTCTGCGGTGAAGTCCTCGTGCTCGGGGTCCAGCACGGGATCGGGGCGATAGGCGGTGACCACCCGCCCCTTCCAGCCCGAGGCGCGCATGGCCTTGTGGTGCTTCAGGGGATCGGTCGGCGCCTCGGTGGTCGCCAGGAGCTCGATGTTGAACCGCTCGAACAGCCCCCGCGGCCGGAAGGCCGGCGTGGCCAGCGCCTCGCCGATGCGGTCGAAATAGAGGTCGGCGGTCTCGGCGCTCAGGCGCACGTCGAACCCGAACACCTCGGCGAACACGTGGTCGAGCCACATGGACGAGGGCGTGCCGCGGAACAGGTGCATGTTGGCCGCCAGGATCCGCCAAGCCGCGCGCGGATCGGCGCCGCTGGGCCCCTTGCGCGACGGCACGCCCAGGTCCTCGAGCGCGACGCCCTGCGAATAGAGCATCCGGTAGAGGTAGTGGTCGGGCGCCAGCAGCAGTTCGGTGGCGTTGGCGAACGGCGCATCGCCCGCAAACCACTCAGGATCGGTATGGCCGTGCGGGCTGATGATCGGCAGGTCCTTGACCTGCGCATAGAGGGGCTGCGCCACGGCCCGGGTGGCGGGCTCGGCAGGGAACAGCCGGTCCGGGTTCAGCGTCAGGGGCCTTGTCATCGGCCGTTCCTCCCTATTGGCGCGTAGGTAACCGGTGTCATTCTGCCGCGCAAGCCAATTGCGCCCGCCGTATCCGACTACCGCGTCCTGTGCCGATTGTCTTCTCCGGACCAAATTGACACCGGTTACCTCTTCGCACAATGTGCAGCCGACCCGGCCAGGGAGTCCTGGCCCAAGGAAGAGAACAGCGCCGCTAAGTCCTTCGAGACGGACCGGCCGGAGGATAAGAAGCAAGTGACCGTTCCGGCGGCGAAGGCCGCGACCGCGTTTGACCCGCCGGCCGTCGCGCGCCAGTTCGTTGACGCGCGCCTCGGCGCGCGCGCGCTGCCCGACTTCCCCGGCCCGCTGCCCACGGACATGGACGCCGGCTACCAGGTCCAGGAACAGGCTATCGGCCTGTGGCCAGACCAGGTCGCAGGCTGGAAGGTCGGCCGCATTCCGCTGGAGCTGCAGGCGGAGCTCAACGCCCAACGGGTCATGGGCCCGGTGTTCGCGCGCAACGTCTGGCAGGCCGACGCCGCCAACCCCACGCCCCTGCCCGTCATCCCGGGCGGCTTCGCGGCGGTGGAGGCCGAGTACATCTATCGCATGGGGCGCGACGCGCCGGCCGACAAGCTGGAGTGGACGCCGCAGGAGGCGCTGGACTACGTCGGCGACCTCCTTGTCGGGGTGGAATTCGCCGGCAGCCCGCTCGCCACCATCAACGTCCTGGGGCCTCGGATCGTCGCCTCCGATTTCGGCAACAACGCCGGCCTGATCCTGGGCCGCGCCGTGCCCGGGTGGCGCGAGCGCCCCGACCTGATCCCGCCCTGCCACGCCTATGTCGAAGGGCAGCTCGTCGGCGAAGGTTCGCCCGAGTCCATCCCTGGCGGCCCGCCGGGCTCGCTGGCCTTCCTGCTGGCCGCCTGCGCCGCCCGCGGCCGCCCGCTGAAAGCCGGCCAGCTGGTGACGACCGGCGCGGCGAGCGGCATTCATGACATCGAGGTCGGACAAACGGCCCGCATCACCTTCGGCGACCTGAACGAGATCCGCTGCTTCGCGGTTCCCGCCGTTCCGACCGAAGGTCCTGGAGGAGAGACCCATGACCACCGCCGCGCGGACTGACGCTCCCCCCGCCGCCATGGGCCGCTACCGCTGGGTGGTCGTCGCCCTGCTCTTCATGGCGATGGTCATCAACTACGTCGACCGCCAGACGATCGGCCTCCTGAAGGCCGACCTGACCGCCGAGTTCGGCTGGAGCGAGACGGACTACGCGGACCTCGTCCTCTACTTCCAGGCCGCCTACGCGGTGGCCTACCTCGCCTGGGGCGGGATCATGGACCGCATCGGGGCCCGGTGGGGCTTCGGCATCGCGTTCCTCATCTGGCAGATCGGCCACATGGCCACGGCCGGCGCCCGCGGCTTCGGCGGCTTCATCGCCAGCCGCGTTATCCTGGGCCTCGGCGAGGCCGGCGCCTTCCCGGCCGGGATCAAGGCGGTGGCCGAGTGGTTCCCCAAGAAGGAACGCGCCTTCGCCACAGGCCTCTTCAACGCCGGCACCAACATCGGCGCGATCGTCACCCCCCTCCTGATCCCAGGCCTCACCCTGGCGTTCGGCTGGCAGATGACGTTCATCGTTACGGGGCTGCTCGGACTGATCTGGCTGCCGATCTGGCTCCTGGTCTATCGCCGGCCCCGTGAGCACAAGAAGGTCTCGGCGGCGGAACTGGCCCACATCGAGAGCGACCCGCCGGATCCGGTGGAGAAGGTGAAGTGGACCCGCCTGCTCGGCTACCGCGAGACCTGGGCCTACGCGATCGGCAAGTTCCTGATCGACCCGATCTGGTGGATGTTCCTGTTCTGGCTGCCGGACTTCCTCGGCAAGCGCCACGGTCTGGACCTGAAGACCTTCGGTCCGCCCCTGGTGGCCATCTACCTGCTGTCCGACGTGGGCAGCGTGGGTGGCGGCTGGCTGTCGTCGCGGTTCATGAAGATGGGCTGGTCGATCAACCGGGCCCGCAAGACCACCATGCTAATCTGCGCCCTGCTGGCCGTTCCGGTCGCAGGCGCCGCCATGGCCTCCAACCTGTGGGTCGCGGTGTTGATCATCGGGGTGGCGACGGCGGCCCACCAGGGCTTCTCGGCCAACCTCTACACCCTGCCCAGCGACGTCTTCCCCCGTTCGGCGGTGGGTTCGGTCATTGGCATCGGCGGCATGGTCGGCGCCGTCGGCGGCATGGCGATGTCGAAGTACGCCGGCTACGTCCTGGAGCAGATCGGCAGCTATACGCCCATCTTCATCCTGGCCGCCTCGGCCTATCTGCTGGCGCTGCTGGTGGTGCACCTGCTGACGCCCAAGATGGAGCCGGTGAAGCTCTGAGGCGCGGCTCAGTCGTTCGGCGGGGCTCCGGTGGAGTCCCGCACAACCAGGGACGGCAGGCGGCTCTTGGGATCGCGTCCATCGTCGTCGCGGCCCATCAGCCGCTCCACGGCCAGACGGCCGATCTCGCGGGTCGGGGTGCGGACAGTGGTCAGCGTCGGCCATAGCCGCGAGGCGATCTGGAAGTCGTCGAAGCCGATGACCGAGACATCCTCCGGCACCCGCAGTCCCGCCTGGCGCGCCGCCTGCAGGACGCCGGCGGCCATCTCGTCGTTACCGGCGAAGATCGCCGTCGGGCGGGGCGACATGGCCAGCAGTTCGCGGCCGCGCTCGATCCCGGACTCGTAGGTATAGGCGCCCTCCACCGCGTAGGCCTTCGCCAGGTGAAGGCCCCGCTCCTCGAGCGCCTCTTCGAAGCCGGAGCGCCGCTCGTGCGACGAGCGGAAGGTCGGGGGGCCCGAGACGAAGGCGATGCGCGTATGGCCCAGCTCGGCCAGGTGCGCCGCCGCCTCGCGACCGCCCAGCCGGTCGCGGGTCTCGATCATGTGTTCCGGCCGGTCCAAGCTGACCGAGGCCACGCGGACATAGGCGCAGCCGATCTCGGCCATCAGGGCCGCGGCCCGTTCGTCCTCGGAGACCGACGGGGTCAGCACCACGCCGAACAGCCGCTGCCGTTCCACGAAGCTGCGCAGGTCGTCCAGAAACGTTGGGCTCGCGCGATCGCAGGGATGGACCACCAGTTCGAACCCCGAGCCCTTCATGCCGTCGAGCAGGCCGAGCTGCATGTTCACGACGTATTGCGGGTTGGGGTTGTCGTAGACTAGGCCGATCAGGAAGGCGCGGCCATAGGCCAAGCCCCGGGCCTGGGGATCCGGCGCATAGCCCAGCTCCGCGATAACCGCCTCGATCCGCTCGCGGGTGTCGGCGCGCACGAAGGGCGAGGCGTTGATGACCCGCGAGACCGTCTTCTTCGAAACCCCGGCAAGGCGCGCGATGTCGTTGATGGTCGGCCGGCGGCGCGACTCCACGCCCCCGTCCTCAGGCGCGCGCGGTTTGCTCATAGGAGGCTTCACGGGCAGTCGGACCGATCCTTCGAACGCGCAGCGCGCTATCCATATTCCCTGGCCTGCGCCGGGCCGCAACTGCAAGCCGGCCAAGCTTGAGATTTGGATGACACCGGTTACCATCGCGCGATGAGCGACCTTTCCGCAACCCTCGTGATCGATCCGCGGGACGACGTGGCGGTCGCCCTGCGTCCGGTCGCGGCTGGGGATCGGGTCGCGGACGGCGTCGTCGCTGCGCGAGACATCCCGGCCGGACACAAGGTGGCGCTGCGGGCGATCGCCGCCGGCGAGCCGGTGCGCAAGTTCGGCTGGCCCATCGGCCGGGCGACCCAGGCCATCGCGCCGGGAGCCCACGTCCATAGCCACAACCTGGCCACGGCGCTTGCGGGCGTGGAGACCTATGCCTACGAGCCGGCCCCCGCCGAGACGCTGCCGCCCCCCTCGCCCGCCACCTTTCAGGGCTATCGCCGCGCGGACGGCCGGGTGGGCGTCCGCAACGAGATCTGGGTGCTGTGCACGGTGGGCTGCGTGGCGCGGACGGCGCAGAAGATCGCGGAGGCCGCCGACCGCCGGTTCCGCGGCAGGGTCGACGGCGTGCACGCCCTCACCCACCCGCTCGGCTGCTCCCAGCTCGGCGGCGACCTCGACGCCACCCGCACGATGATCGCAGCCCTGGCGGGGCATCCCAACGCCGGCGGCGTGCTGATCCTGGGCCTCGGCTGCGAGAGCAACCAGCTGCAGGCGCTGCTCGACGCCGCCCCCGACCTGGACCGCTCCCGCCTGCGCGCCTTCACGGCCCAGTCGGCCGGCGACGAGATCGAGGAAGGCCTGGCGGCCGTCGGGGAACTGGTGGCGGTCGCCGAGCACGACCGGCGCGAGCCCTGCCCCGTCTCGGACCTCGTCCTCGGGGTGAAGTGCGGCGGGTCCGACGGCTTCTCCGGACTGACCGCCAATCCCCTTGTCGGGCGCATCGCCGACCAGGTGTGCGGCTCGGGCGGAACCACGATCCTCACCGAGATCCCCGAGATCTTCGGCGCCGAACGCCTGCTGATGGCCCGCGCCACCGACCGCGAGGTGTTCGAGGACGTCGCCGCCGTGGTCAACGACTTCAAGGGCTACTTCCTGAGCCATGGCGAACCGGTCAGCGAGAACCCCTCCCCCGGCAACATCGAGGGCGGCATCACCACCCTCGAGGAGAAGTCACTGGGCGCCGTGCAGAAGGGCGGCCGTGGTCCGGTGACCGAGGTCGTGCGCTATGGGGGCCAGGCGCACGCGCGGGGCGTCGTGCTGTTGGAAGCGCCGGGCAACGACGCCGTTTCATCCACTGCGCTGACGGCCGCCGGAGCCACGGTGATCCTGTTCACCACCGGCCGCGGCACGCCGCTGGGCTTCCCGGCTCCCACGCTCAAGATCGCCACCAATTCGGGCCTGGCCCAGCGCAAGCCGCGCTGGATCGACTTCGACGCCGGCCGCATCGTCGCCGGCGAGAGCGTCGAGGCCGCCGCCGACCGGCTGATGGACCTCGTCCTGGCCACGGCCTCCGGGCAACCGACGCGCGCCGAAGAGAACGGGGAGCGCGAGATCGCCCTCTGGAAGCGCGGCGTCACCCTCTAGATGCGTCTCTCGAACCTCACCCTCGCGCAGGTCCGCGCGCCCGTCCGGACCCCCGCCTATGACCGGACGGCCACCCGTGTTGGCGTCGTCCACTTCGGCCCCGGCGCGTTCCACCGCGCGCACCAGGCCTGGTACTTCGACCGGATGCTGGCCTGGCAGCCGGACCTGGCCATCTGCGCCGTATCCCTGCGCAGCCCGGATGTCCGGGACGCCCTCGCCCCGCAGAACGGCCTCTACGCCCTGGCGGAGAAGGAAGCCGACCCGGCCGTGCAGGTCATCGGCTCCATCGCGGAGGTGCTGGTGGCGCCGGAGGATCCGGAGGCCGTGTTCGCCCGGCTCGACCAAGCGCGCTACGTGACCTCGACCGTGACCGAGAAGGGCTACTGCCTGACGACCGGCGGCGAGTTGGACCTCGGTCACCCCGACATCCGCCGCGACCTCGAAACGCCCGGTCGGCCCGTGAGTCTCGTGGGCTGGATCACCGAGGCGCTGCGTCGCTGCAAAGCCGCCGGCCGGCCGCCGTTCACGACGATCAGCTGCGACAACCTCTCGGACAACGGCCTGAAGCTGCGGCGCGGCGTGATCCGCTTCGCCGAAGCGCGCGGCGAGGTCGACCTGGCGGCGTGGATCGAGGCCAAGGCCGCCTTTCCGTGCAGCATGGTCGATTCGATCACCCCGGCGACCGACGACGCCCTGCGCGAGCAGGTCGCGGCCGCGCTCGGCCTCACGGACGCCTGGCCGGTCCAGCGCGAGCGCTTCGTCCAATGGGTCGTGGAAGACAGCCTGGGCGCCGACGCTGCCCTGTTCGCGCGCGCCGGGGTCACTGTCGCCCGCGCCGTCGCGCCCTTCGAGCGGGCGAAGCTGCGCCTGCTGAACGGCGCCCACTCCACCCTGGCCTACGCCGGGCTGGACCTCGGCCACGAGACGGTGTCCGGCGCCATGGGCGACCCGCGTCTGGCCAGCTTCGTCGAACGGATGATGCGCCAGGACGTGGCGCCCAGCCTCGACGCTCCGGAACTCGATGTCCCCGCCTATGTCGGCGAGGTGCTGACCCGATTCCGCAACCCCGCCATCGTCCACAGGCTGTCCCAGATCGCCTGGGACGGTTCCCAGAAGCTGCGCTTCCGCCTGCTGGAAACGGCTTCGGAAGCCCTGGCGGCCGGCCGTCCGGTGGACCGCTTGGCGGTGGGCGTCGCCGCCTGGATGCGCTTCGTGGTCCGCCAGCATCGCGCCGGCGCCGCCCTGGTCGACCCTCTGGCCGACACCCTGGCGGCGGTCGCTGCATCCTGCGATGGCTCGGACGCGGACGTGGACCGCTTCCTGGCGCTGGAGAGCGTCTTTCCGCCGGCGCTCGTCGGGCAACACCCGTTCCGCAGCGCCGCGGCCCACGCCTACGCCGACCTGGAAGCCGCGCTCAAGCTCTAGGCGGCGCGTTTCAGCGCGCCCAGCCGCTCGGCGATCCGGCAGACCAGCGCGTCGGCCGAAACTCCCAGACTGTCGGCGATGCGGCAGAACTCCAGCAGGTCGACACGGCGCTGGCCCCGCTCGATCATCGCCACGTGCGACCCCGTCTTGCCCAGGCGCGCGGCCAGGGCGCGCTGGCTCAGCCCCGCCTCTCGGCGGGCGCCGATCAGTACGGCGCGCACGACCTCGTACTCGTCGGAGAACACGGGGTTCGGGCGTCTGGGCGTCCGGGCAAGTGACGCCGTCATGATGTTGACACCGGTGTCAGCCAAAGGCATGTTCCCTCCACGCCTGGATTGGTTCCAAATCGGAGCGCATGATTCCAGGCTAATATGACACCGGTGTCATGGCAACGTGCGCCGGCCGAGGACAACAAGGCCGCGAGGACGGTCACCCGGGGGCGTAGCTTCCGTGGCAGGGGAGGTATCTATGATGCGACCGGGCGACATCCGCCTGCGCCAGCTGGTTTGCGGCGCGTCCATTCTGGCCCTGGGCGTGAGCGTTGCGGGCCAAGCCGCCGCTCAGACGGCGCCGGTAGCCGAGCCGGCTGAGGTCGACGAGATCGTCGTCACCGGCTTCCGGCAATCGCTCGACGCCGCGATCAATGTGAAGCGCGAAGCCGTCTCCTCCGTCGACGTGGTCGTCGCCGAGGATATCGCCAAGTTCCCGGACCAGAACCTCGCCGAGTCGCTGCAGCGCATTCCCGGCATCTCGATCCAGCGCGACGGCGGCGAAGGCCGGGCCATCACGGTTCGCGGCCTCTCCGGCCAGTTCACGCGCGTCCGCGTCAACGGCCTCGAGGCCATCGCCACCTCGACCGACGGGGCCAGCCCCAACCGTGAGCGGGCGTTCGACTTCAACGTCTTCGCCTCCGAGCTCTTCAACTCCCTGGTCGTTCACAAGACCGCCGAGGCCTCGCTCGACGAGGGCTCGCTGGGCGCCGTGGTCGACCTCAACACGGGCAACCCCCTCGCCGGCAAGGACGGCCTGACCTTCGTGGCCTCGGCCCAGGGCCAGTACAACGACCTCAGTGACGACATCGGGCCGCGACTGGCCGGCCTGGTGGCGTGGCGTTCCGAGGACGGCGTCTTCGGCGCCTCGCTCTCGGCCGCCTACACCCAGAACAACACGCTAGAGCTCGGCAACAACACCGTCCGCTGGGCGCAGGCGCGGTTTGACTCGGTCGACGGCGTCCGTTGCTTCACGACGCCAAACAGCGGCGGGACCTATGTGCCGAGCGCCGGCTGCAACGCCGCCGCCCTGGCGTTCCACCCCCGGATCCCGCGCTATGGCAAGGTGGGCCACGATCGTGAGCGGATCGGCCTCACCGGCAGCCTGCAGTGGGCGCCGACCGAACGCACCAAGGTCTCGCTGGACGGCCTCTACTCGCGGTTCCGCGAGACGCGCACCGAGCAGTGGGCAGAGGTCCTGTTCCGCTCCAACGAGCGCTCGATCGACGCGCGGAATCTGACCATCGATCCCACCACCAACGACATCGTCGCCGGCACGTTCGACGACGCCTGGGTGCGGACCGAGAACTACCTGCGCAAGTCCGAGACCGAATTCTACCAGTTCAGCGTCAACGCCACGCACGAGTTCACGGACAACTTCCGGGGAACCCTGCTGGCCGGTATCTCGAAGTCGGCGGCCGACATCCCCGTCGAAACGACCTTCGTGTTCGATGATCGCGACGCGGCGGGCTACCGCTACGACTATACGGACTCCCGCAGCCCGCTCCTCACCTTCGGCACCAGCGTGACCGATCCTGCGAACTTCCAGCTCTCCGAGCTGCGCGACCGGCCATCGAACAACACCAACAAGTTCAAAACCCTGTCCGGCAACGTCGAGTGGGACCTCACGGACGGCATTCAGATCGTCGCGGGCGCCGTTTACCGCCGCTTCGACTTCGACCTGGAGGCCTACACCCGCGACACCGTCGTCTGCCCGACCCGCACGACGGCGGGACCGGACGTGGTGCTCGGAACCATCACCTGCACGCCCTCCAGCGTGTTCGGCGCCAACGCGGTCTACGGCTATCGCGCGACCTCGGCGCTGAGCCGGACCGTGAACCTGGGCAGCGCCGGTCAGCCGTCGGGGACCACCACGACCTGGATCGTGCCGGACATCGACGCCGCCGCGAACCTGACGGGCCTCTATGGCCGCACCGCCGCCATCGACGCCGGCAACATCCGCTCGGTGCGCGAGGAAGACACCGGCGGGTTCGTGCAGGGGAACTTCAAGGGCGAGATCGCCGGCCTGCGCTTCGCGGCCAATGCCGGTCTCCGCTACATGGAGACAGACCAGTCCTCCACGGGCCTGAACAACGGCGTCGCCGTTACGGTGAAGCGCAAGTATCACGACTGGCTTCCGGCCGTGAACCTCGCCATCTTCCCCACCGAGGACATCATCATCCGCGCCGCGGCGTCCGAGGTGATGACCCGGCCGAACCTCGGTAACCTGACGCCGGGCGGCACCGTCGACGGCTTCAACTACCGCGTCAATTTCGGCAACCCGAACCTGGATCCGTTCCGGGCGAAGGCCTACGACGTGGGCCTGGAATGGTACTTCGCGCCCCAGGCGCTGGCGTCCGTCGCGTTCTTCAAGAAGGATATCCAGTCCTTCCCCCTGGGCGTCACGCGGACCGGCACCTTCGCCTCCACCGGCCTCCCGACCTCGATCATCAACCCGAGCTCGCCGGCGGCGTCGAACCCTGAGGGACAAGCCTGGACGATCTCTTCGATCGAGAACGGCAGCGGCGGCAGCCTGAAGGGCGTCGAACTGGCCATCCAGGCGCCGTTCAGCTTCCTGCCGGGCTTCTGGGCCAACTTCGGCGGCATCGCGAACGCCACTTTCGTGGACTCTAACGTCACCTATCGCGTCTCGGGTCCGGCAACGACGCCGGGCGGCGCCCTGCCGGGCACCGACGTCGACTCAACGCTCTATGGCCTGGCCAAGCGCGCCTACAACGCCACCCTCTACTACGAAGAGGGCAAGTTCAGCGCCCGCGCCTCGATCGCCTATCGCTCGGGCTTCGTCGACAACGCGAGCGGCACCGGCAACATCTTCGAGGGCTACAACTCGTCGGTGAACGTCGACGCCTCGGTGAAGTATCGCGTGACCGAGCAGCTCGAGCTGTCGCTGGAGGGGATCAACCTGACCGACGACTACCGTGACCGCTACGTCGATAAGGAGGCCAACCGCGCGTACGAGAACAACCACTTCGGCCGCACGATCATCTTCGGCGTCCGCTATCGGATGTAGTCTCGAAAGCCGCAACGGCTCTTGGAAGCAGAACAGGCCGGGCGATCCTTCGCCCGGCCTTTTTTGTCGCCGCTCAGTCCGTCGGCGGCTCGGTAGGCGGGGCCGCCTGGGCCGGCTGCGGCGCCTCCTCCACATGCGTCGTCGCCACCTCCACGGGTGGGGTCGGCACGGGCGCGGGCGGGCCGGGCGGGATCGCCTGCGCCGGAACACGCTTCAGCGCCGTGGTCATGAAGCTGCGCCACATCTCGGCCGGCGCGGTCGCCCCGCTGATCCGCCCCATGGGGCGGGCGTCGTCGCGCCCCATCCAGGCGCAGGCTGCGAACCCGCCCGTGTAGCCGCAGAACCAGGCGTCCTTGTAGTCGGAGGTCGTCCCCGTCTTGCCCGCTAGGTCGTAGCCCGGCACGACGGCGCGGCTACCGGTGCCGGAGACCATCACCGTCCGCAGGATCCGGTTCAGGTCGCTGAGCGCGGGGTTGGCGACCGCCTGGACGGGCGCGGGCGGCCGCTTCTGGTAGATCACTGTCCCGCCCTGCCGGATGCGCTCGATCCCATAGGCCTGCACCCGGGCGCCGCCATTCGAGAACGCCGCATAGGCCTGGGTCATCTCCAGCGGGGAGACCAGCGTCGTGCCGAGCGACATGGCGGGATCGGTGTTCACGGCCGAGGCGATACCGATGCGGCGGGCCGTCGCCGCCACCTGCGGGCGACCCACCTCGTCGGCCAGGCGCGCAGCCACCGTATTGACCGACTTGGCCAGCGCAGTCTCCAGCGTGATCGGGCCCAGATAGTTGCCCACCTCATAGTTGCTGGGCGTCCAACCGTTGATCGTCACCGGTTCGTCGATCACCGGCGTCTCGGGCGTACGCCCCTGCTCCAGGGCGGTCAGATAGACGAACGGCTTCCAGGCCGACCCCGCCTGCCGCCGTGCGCTGACGGCGCGATTGTACGGCGCGGCCGCGTGGTCCGTGCCGCCGACCAGCGCCCTCACCCGGCCCGAGCCGTCCATGGCCACGATCGCCGCCTGCTCGGCCGACTGCGCCTTGTAGCGGGCCGTGACGCTGCGCGCCGCCTCGCCCGCCGCACGCTCCATGGTCTGGTCCAGGGTCGTCTCGACGACGAGATCGCGGGTCAGCTTCGGGACCATCCGGCGCACCTCGCCATCCACCCAGTCCACGAAGTATTGCGACGGGCCCGCCGGGGGCGTCTTCCAGACTTTCGGCTTCTGGGCCGCGGCCTTGGCACGCTGCGCGGGCGTGATCGCTCCGGTCTCGACCATGGCGGCCAGCACCAGGTTGGCTCGCTCCAGGCATCGCTCGGGCTGGTCCACCGGATTATAGCCGCTCGGCGACTTCAGGACGCCGGCCAGCATGGCGGCTTCCTTGATCGAGAGCTTCGCCGCCGGTTTGTTGAAATAGCGCTGGGCGGCCGCCTCCAACCCGTAGGCCCCGGCGCCGAAATAGACGCGGCTGAGGTAGAGGCCGAGGATCTGCTTCTTGCTGTAGGTGCGCTCCAGCTCGACCGCGTACACCAGCTCTGTCGCCTTGCGTTCCAGCGTCCGCTCCTGGGTCAGGAACAGATTGCGGGCCAGCTGCTGGGTGATCGTGGAGGCGCCTTGGGTCGCCCGCCCCTCGCTCAGCCCCGCCACCACGGCCCGCGCTATGCCCCGCGGATCGAAGCCGGTGTGCTCGTAGAACCGCCGGTCCTCGATGGCGACGAAGGCGGCCGGCACGTGGGCAGGCAGCTTGCCGACGTCCACGGGCAGCCCATACCGCCCGCCGCGTACGCCGATCTGTCCGCCGTTGCGGTCGAGGTAGGTGATCTGCGGCGCCCGCTCGATCGGCGGCATGCGCGGCAACTCGGGCGCCTGCGCGAACTGCAGGGACGAAGCGGCGAGAAGGGACAGCAAGGCTCAGGCAGCTCCTCAGGGCGAAGCTCCCTCAAGCCCGCCCTTGCGGCTCTTGTGTGTCCCGCCCCGCCGGTGGGGCCAACATAATTCGCGGTAATGGAGGCGGCTGCGCGGCAACCGGACGCCGTCTGCACGCCGCCTCCACGGCCGGCCTCGGCCTTCAGAGCTCCATGAAGCTCTGGAACCCGCCGAAGATCATCCGCTTACCGTCGAACGGCATCTGGTCGGGGCTCTTCAGGCGCTCGTCCGCCATGACCTTGGCCATCACCGCATCACGCGTCGCGCGGTCGGCATAGGTGACCCACGAGAACACGACCACCTCGTCGTCCTTCGCCTGGACGGCGCGGGGGAACGACGTCAGTTCGCCGTACGGCACGTCGTCGCCAATCGTCTCGACGTAGCTGAGCGCACCGTGCTCCATCCACACGTCGCCCGCCGTCCGAGCCATGGCCTTGTAAGCCTCGATATTGGTCTTGGGCACCGCGAGCACGAAACCATCGACGTAGGGCATCGGGATCCTCCATCCGTTGTGACTTGATCCTAGGACGCAGAACGCGGCGAATGTCCGACATCGCGAAACAGAATGTTTCGCCGGCGGTTCCTTGCTGGCAGATGCCCGTGACGTAAGGTTACGGACCTGGATTCGGGGACAGAAAAGGAAACCGCGTGGCTGAAGCGATCCGACGGCGCCGGCGGGTGAAGATCGTGGCCACGATCGGGCCGGCGTCCTCCAGTCCCGAGCGGCTCGAGGAGCTGTTTCGCGCGGGCGCGGACGTCTTCCGCCTGAACTTCAGCCATGGCGCCCAGGAGGGCCACGCCGAGGTCATCCAGCGGATCCGCAAGGTGGAGAAGAAGACCGGCCGGCCGATCGGCATCCTGGCCGACCTGCAGGGGCCCAAGCTGCGCGTGGGCCGCTTCGCCGGGGGCGCCGTCGTTCTGCAATGGGGCCGGACCCTTCGCCTCGACCTGCAGGAGCGGCCGGGCGATGGCCAGCGGGTGCAACTGCCGCACCCGGAAATCATGACGGCCGCCAGCCCGGGCTCGGTGCTGCTGCTGGACGATGGCCGGGTGCGCCTCGAGGTGACGCGCCAGACGCCGGAGTTCCTGGACACGCGGGTGATCGCCGGGGGCCGGCTCTCGGACCACAAGGGTGTGAATCTGCCGGGGCTGACCCTGCCCATTCCGGCGCTCACCAAGAAGGACCGCTCGGACCTGGCGTTCGCCCTCGAACATGGCTGCGATTGGATCGGCCTGTCGTTCGTCCAGCGTCCCGAAGACGTGTCCGAGGCGCGCGAGCTGGTCGGCGACCGCGCCTTCATCCTGTCCAAGATCGAAAAACCGGGGGCGCTGGCCTCGATCGACGAGGTGCTGCGCCTGTCGGACGCCATCATGGTGGCCCGCGGCGACCTGGGTGTCGAATTGCCGGCCGAGGACGTGCCGCTGATCCAGAAGCGCCTGATCCGCGCCGCCCATCGCTACGGTCGGCCGGTGGTGGTGGCGACCCAGATGATGGAGAGCATGATCGAGAACCCGACGCCCACCCGGGCGGAGGCGTCCGACGTCGCGACGGCCGTCTTCGACGGGGCCGACGCGGTGATGCTCTCGGCGGAGAGCGCCACTGGGAAGTATCCGGTCGAAACGGTCCGGATGATGGATCGCATCATCGCCCGCACCGAGGACGACGATGACCTGAAGGCCGCCCGGGCCGCCATGCGCCCGACGCCGGAAAAGTCGGCGGGCGACGCCATCTGCGCCGCCGCGCGCCAGGTCGCCGAGACGATCGACGCCAAGGCGGTCACGGCCTTTTCCCTGTCGGGCCGCACGGCGATGCGGATCGCCCGCGAGCGTCCCGACGTGCCGATCCTCGGGCTGACGCCAAGTCTAGATACCGCCCGCCGGCTGGCGCTCGTGTGGGGCGTGCATGCCCTGACGTCCGAGACGGCGCACACCATGACCGAGACCGTGGCCCAGGCCGCGGCGCTCGCCCTGAAGAGCGGCTTCGCCAAGCGGCGCGAGGAGATCGTGGTCATCGCCGGCGTCCCGTTCGGCCGCTCCGGGGGCACCAACTCGCTCCGCGTCGCCCAGGTCACCTGAGCGGCGCTTGACGCGCACGCCTCGCGGCCACAGGCTCGGCGCCGACATCAAGGAGCATCACATGCGGCTGTTCGCCCTCGTCTCCGGTCTCGCCGCGCTGGCCGCCACGCCTTGCTTGGCGCTGACGATCTCTTCCGCCCCGCCCAGCCGCGACGCCGCGCAGCACCTTAAGCCGGCCGATGGCTCCGCGCCTCGCCTGCAGGACGGGTGGGCCGGCGGTGGGCGCCCCGCCGCCGGGGGCCCGTCAGGCTTTTCGGGCTCCACGTCCGTCTATCGGAATACGACGACCTATGGCTTCGGCGACGTCCAGACGACGATCCGCAGCGGACAAGACGATCCCCTGTGGGGTCGCGAAAGGCGCGAAACCCCCGCGCCGCTCGGCCTGTCGCCGCGCCGCTGAGGGCCGCGGGGGCCGCTAGCGTGGCGCTGTCGATCGGTCTGATCGCCGGCCAACAAAAAAGCCCCGCGTTTCCGCGGGGCT
>NZ_MHXN01000033.1:0-108864 GCF_001824475.1 Phenylobacterium sp. RIFCSPHIGHO2_01_FULL_69_31
GATCCGCAGCTATGCCGACGGCTTCATCTTCACCACCTCGCTGCCGCCGGCCCTGGCGGCCGGGGCGGTGGCCTCGATCCGCTACCTGAAGGAACACCCCGAGGTGCGGGCGGCCCACCAGGAGCGGGCGGCGGCGCTGAAGCTGCGGTTGAAGAAGGCGGGCCTGCCGGTGATGCCGTCGGTCAGCCACATCGTGCCGGTGCTGGTGGGCGATCCCGTCCACTGCAAGATGATCTCGGACATCCTGCTGGACGACCACGGCATCTATGTCCAGCCGATCAACTATCCCACCGTGCCCCGGGGCACCGAGCGGCTGCGCTTCACGCCCAGCCCCGGCCACACCGACGGCATGATGGACGACCTCACCGAGGCCCTCGACGCCCTCTGGGCCCGCTGCAACGTCAAGCGCATCGGCGGCTACGCCGCCTGAGGCGGCGGCCGGCCGAAGGGTCAGTTGGGGGGGCGGGTCTCGATCGCTTCGCGGATCGCGGAGACCAGGGTCTCGCCCAGCAGCGGCTTTTCCAGGATGGGCACGCCGGCCGCGGCGGCCGCGGCGCGGATGGCCGGCTTGGGATGGCTGGTGATCAGGATCGCCGGCACGCCCAGATGTCGCGCCCGCAGCTGACGCAGGGTGTCGAAGCCGGAGACTCCGGGCAGCCGCTCGTCGATCACCAGGCACGCCGGCTCGTCGGTCTGCGTCCGCAGCAGCAGCGCCTCGCCGGACGCGTAGGTCTCGACGGCGAATCCTTCCAGATCGAGGGCGAACTCCAGCGCGCGCCTCACGGCGTCGTCGTCATCCACGACACAGATGACGGGGGCGTGGGGGGGCAGCCTCTGATCCATGGAACTCACCCTGCCGCGCGCCCGCAGCAGCCGCTTTGATCTGGCGCAAGCCGATCAGAAGCCGGCGAGCAATGCTATCCGGACCAGTTCCGACAGGCCGTTGGCGTTGGTCTTGCTCATCACGTTGGCGCGGTAGACCTCGACCGTGCGCGGGCTGATGCCCAGCTCGAAGGCGATGACCTTGTTCATCTTGCCGGCGATGACGCCGCGCAGGACGTCCTTCTCGCGGCCCGAAAGCGTCGAAAGCATCTCCTCGAAGCGCTGGCGCTCCTGGGCCTGGGCGTCGGACTCGGCGGTGGTGTCGAGCGCCATGCGGATCGACCGCAGCAGGACCTCGTCGTCGAACGGCTTTTCGATGAAGTCGATCACCCCGGCGCGCATGGCTTCGACGGCGAGGGGCACGTCCCCGTGGCCGGTGATCACGATCACCGGAAGCTTGATGTTGCGCTCCTTGAGGCGGCGGACCAGGTCGAGGCCGCTCATCTCGGGCATCCGCACGTCGGTGACGATGCATCCGCCCGTCAGGGTCTCGGCGACCTCGAGGAATTCGATCGCCGACGGATAGGTCTTCGCCGGCAGATCGCTCATCTCCAGGACGAAGGCGAGGGAGGTGCGCACCGCCTCGTCGTCGTCGATCAGGTGGACGATCGGCTCACTCATCTTGCGTCAGTTCCTCCTCCCGCACGCCGGGCAGGGTGAAGCGGAAAACGGCGCCGCCTCCGGGATTCGGCTCGACCCAGATCCGACCGCCATGCGCTTCGATGATGGTCCGCGAGATCGACAGGCCGATGCCCATCCCGTGGACCTTGGTGGTCATGAACGGCTGGAACAGCTGTTCCGCCGCCTCCGGGCCGATTCCATGGCCCGTGTCGCTCACATAGACCTCGACCATCTCGTCCGCCACCGGGCGGGCGCCGACGAAGAGGTCCTTCTTCGGCGTGTCCTCCATGGCCTCGACGGCGTTGCGGATCAGGTTCAGCGCGACCTGCTGGACCTGGACCTTGTCGATGAGCACGAGGTTCACACGGGGGTCGATGTCGTAGCGCAGGCGGACGCTGCGCTCGCGGGCGCCGATCATCGCCAGGGCGCCGGCCTCCTCCAGAACCTGCGGCAGGCTCTCGATGCGCCGGTCCGCCTCGCCCTTGGCCACGAAGCCGCGCAGCCGGCGGATGATCTGCCCGGCCCGCAGGGCCTGCTCCGCGCCCTGGCCGATCATGTCGGCGAGCCGCTCCTCGTCGATCGGCTTGCGTTTCAACAGGACGAGGCAGCCCTTCATGAAGTTGCTGGCGGCCGTGAGCGGCTGGTTCAGCTCGTGCGCCAGGGCCGACGCCATCTCGCCCAGGGCGGTCAGGCGCGAGACGTGGACCAGCTCGCCCTGCAGGTCCTGCAGCCGGCGCTCGGCCGCCTGGCGCTCGGTCAGGTCGCGGATGAACCCGGTGAAGTAGCGCTGCTTGCCCGAGTGCATCTCGCCGACCGAGAGCTCCATCGGGAAGGTCGAGCCGTCCTTGCGCTCGCCGACCACGACGCGGCCGATGCCGATGATCCTCCGCTCGCCGGTCTCCAGGTAGCGCTCCAGGTATCCGTCGTGCGCCGCCTTGTAGGGCGCGGGCATCAGCATGCTGACGTTCTTCCCCACGACCTCGGCCGAGGTCCAGCCGAACTGCCGCTCCGCCGCGGTCGAGAAGGACTGCATGACCCCGCGCTCGTCGATCACGATCATGGCGTCGGGCACGGTGTCGAGGATCGACTTCAGGTGCGCTTCACGGGCCTGCAGATCGCCGACGAAGTTCCGGATCTCCGAAGAGTCCCGGCGCATGCGCGATCCCACCATGCCGATGGCCACCGTCAGCCCGACGAAGACGCCGGCCAGCACCAGGAAGGACGGCGTCGGCGCGGCGGGGAACCCGAGGAAGGTCAGGCTCAGCAGGAGCGAGAGGCCGCCGGCGAAGAGGGTCGGTCCGATCCCGCCCATGGCGCCGCTGGCCAGCAGCGCGGGCACGAAGAGCAGGAGCGCCGCGTCGCTGTGCACGTAGGGTTCGACGAGCAGGCGCAGCACCGCGCAAGCGGCCGTCACGGCCGCTGCGATGGCGTAGCCCGAGATCCAGCCGAAGCGGCCGGGCTCGCCGACCTGCGGATCCGGCGCGGGCGGCATGGACCCAGCGGTAGGGCCGAAGTTGCGTTGTGGCAAGGCGACCTTCCGACTTCGCGGGCGGCGGCGGCTCAGCGAACGGGCGCCGGGCGGGCGAGGCTGGTCGCCACCAGCGCCGCGCCCGTGGTGAGGAAGGCAAGGCCCAGGAGGTAGGCGACGGCGTGCGGCGACCTTTCGGGCCATCCGGCGCCCAGCAGGGCGGCGGCCGTGAGGCTGGTGAGGGACGAGGCGAACAGCCAGCGCCAGGCCGCGAGCGGGCGCAGGTGGAGCGCCGCCGCGAGCTGGAAGCCGCCGTCCATCGCCAGTGCGGCGGCCAGCATCAGCGCCGCGGCCAGGGCGCCGAGGGTGGGGTTCAGCGTCAGGTAGACGCCCAGGGCCACCGCCGGCAGCGCGGCCGCCACGCCCAGAAGCCGGAGCCGGCCGTTGAACAGCACCAGGGAGACGCCGAGCATCAGGGCGCCGGCCAGCCAGAGCAGCCAGCCGCTCGCCGCGCCGACGGCGAGCGTGGTCTCGGCCGGAAAGGCGGCGGCGGCCCCGGCCAGCCCCATCATGCCGACGCCCACGGCCAGCGCCGTCCGCCGATGGTCCTGGGAGAGGTGCGCCAGGGCCCGGAACTCGCCGGTGTCGGACGTGCTCATGGCGCAGCTCCCGGAGCCGGCGCGGCGCCCAGCCGGTCGCCGAGCAGGTCTTCCACGTAGACGAGGCGGATCACCACATAGGCGATGACGGCCAGCGGCGTGGCGAAGAGGACGCCCAGCGGGCCCAGCAGCACGCCGGTGGCCAGGACGGCGAAGAGCGTGACCGCCATCGGCAGCTCGACCATCTGGCGCAGCACCAGGGGGGTCACGACATTGGCCTCGAACTGGGAGGCCGCCAGGTAGACCGCGGCCGTCCAGGCGAAGGTCTGCGGGCCGGCGCTGGCGGCGATGATCAGCCCCGGGATGGTGGCGGCCATGGGCCCTACGACCGGGACGAACTGGGCGAGCCCCGCCAGGATGCCCAGCGCCAGCGGCGAGGGCGTCCCCACCCACCAGAGTCCGAGGCCGACGGTGGAGCCCACCAGCAGCATCGACATGAGCTGACCCAGCAGCCAGCGGTTGAGGGCCTCGCCGCAGGCGGCCAGCACTTCCGCCGTCCGCTCGCGGCTGGGCAGCGGGACGAGATGCAACAGGCCGCGCAGGTAGGTCGCGGGGTGGAACGCGAGATAGAGGCCTGCGAACAGGACGATCACCGACGCGGCGGCCGCGCTGGCGGACCCCTGCACGAGGCGCGAGGCCGTCTGCACCACCAGCCCGTCGGCGTGTCGCAGGCGCTGCAGATCGTCGAGCACGTAGGCGCCGAGCGGCGAGGCGGAGAGCGGCGCCTGCAGGGCGGCCCAGGCGCGCGGCAGAAGCTCGCTCAGGGTCACGAGCTGAAGCGCGATCTGCTGGCCGAACAGCCAGATCGTCCCGGCGATGGCGGCGGTCAGGCCGGCCACCGCCAGGGCCAGGGCCACGGGCCGGGGAAGCCCAAGGCGCCGGACCAGCGGCTGGGCCAGGGCGTGCAGCAGGATCGCGGTCAGGATCGAGCCGAAGGCCATGAGCAGGACGTCGGCCAGCCGCCAGGCCAGGATCCCCAGCACGATCAGGGCGGCGATCTGGGCCGGCGCGCGAAGGGGATTCAGGAGGTTGCGGCCGCGCGGCGCGCCCGTGGACGGCGACATGCGGCGGCGGCTCAGTGCGACATCAGTACGGGACATGGCGGAGCTTCGAGCATCGCGTCGGTGGCGCCGCCCAGGACGAACTCCCGCAGCCGGGCGTGGCCATAGCCGCCCATCACCAGCAGGTCCGGCCGGGTGGTGTCGACGTAGTCGGCGAGGCGGTGGCCGGTCGACTGGTCGTGGGCCAGACGCTCGTCGACGCCGGCCTGCACGCCGTGGGCGGCGAGGTGACGGACCAGTTCGTGGCCCGCGCCCTTGACCGCCTGGGGCTTGTCGCCCAGCGCGATGAAGATCCGGACCTCGCGCGCCTTGGCCAGCAGGGGCAGGGCGTCGGACACCGCCCGCGCCGCGGCCGCCCCGCCGTCCCAGGCGATGGCGATGGTGTCGAAGCGGTCGGCCGGGGCGATCTCCGCCGCCTCGGGATAGACGATCACCGGCCGTCCGGAGCCGAACAGGACGGTCTCGGCCAGGTCGCGGTCGGCCAGCACGGCGGGGCCGATCGGCACGAGGGTAAGATCGCGCGTCCGGGCCGCCCGGGCGACCGCATCGGCCTCTTCGTAAAGCCGGGCCACCAGGATCTCGGTGCGGAGCGACTCGTGGGCGATGTCGGCGGCGATGCGGGCGCAGGTGCTCTCCAACTGCGCCGTGGCGCGGCTCCGCGCTTCTTCCAGCTCGCTGAGCTTGTCGAGCTTGATCAGGGCGTTGGCGAGGGGGTTGTGCAGCTTGGGCAGATCCACCTGGACCGCGAGGAAGGTGGCGGCGCCGCCGATGCGCTTGGCGAGCGCCACGCCGCTGCGCACGGCGCGGTCGGGCGTCGCGTCAGGGTAGGTCAGCGCGGTGAGCAGCAGGTCGGCGTAAGCCATGGTCGAGTTCCGTCAGCGTCAGTTGCCGTGCAGCGCGTCGAAATAGGCCACCAGGTCCTCCGCCTCGGCGCGGGTGAAGGGGACCGCGGGCATCCGGTCGAAGCCGTGGGCGGAGACCTCGGCGAACCTGCGCTCCAGCGAGATCGGGTTGTAGAGGCGGGCCAGCTTGGAGAAGGCGGGACCGTCCTGGGCGCCGCCGTCGTCGAGGCCCACCGTATGGCAGCCGGAGCAGCGTCGCACCGCGAAGTCGTGCCCGCGCTGCTGGGCCGCGTCGAGGCGCGGCAGCGGCGGCACGGCGCCCGAGGCGGCCGGAGGCGGCGTCGTCGCACAGGCCGCCAGGGCGAGAGCCGCGGCGCAGATGAGGGCTTGCGTCACGCGCATGGTCGTTTCCCTGGAATCCGCGCGGAGCCGCCACGGCTCCGCGCCAGCCGCACTAGTGGCTCATCAGCACAAAGAACGTGGGGCGGTGCAAGAGGTCGTCGGTCACGCCACCGAACGCCCATTCTCGGACGCGGCTGTGGCCGTAGGCGCCGCAGACGATCAGGTCGGCGTTGTTGAGCTGGGCGACACGCTCGATCTCGCCGGTGACGCCCTCGGGCGCCACGGAGGTCACGAGCGACCGCGCCTCGACGTCGTGGCGCTTGAGGTTGGCGACCACGTCGTCGATCTCGAACACGGCCTGGTCGGCATGCTCAGGCTTGCTGACCGTGTGCACGATCACGTCCTCGGCCCGGCGCAGGAAGGGCATGGCGTCGGCGACCGCGCGCCGGCATTCGCGAGTGTCCTTCCAGGCGACCACGACGGCCTGGGCGTGCAGGTGATGGCGGCCTTCCGGAACCACCAGCACGGGCCGGCCCGCGCTCATCACGACATCGGCCGGGTCCGCGGAGCGGGTGCTGCTCACCTGGCTGCGAGGACCGACCACGATGAGGTCCGCGGCCCGCGCAAGGCGCGTGAGGGCAAGGTGGGGATAGTCCTGAACGACCCGCCACTCGATCTCCACGCCCGTGGCGTCGCGGCGGAAGGCGGCCTCGGCCGCGGCCAGGTCTTTGCCGACCTGCTCCTGCATGACCGCCACCCACTCCCCGGCCCCGTAGCCGAAGAAGGGATCCGACGCCGGCATCGGCTCCAGCGCCTCGGCCCCCAGGCCGACGAGGCGCGCATCCAGGTCGCGGGCGAGGCGCACGGCGGCTTCGACCCGATGCGACGATGCGAGACCGGGCTCGGCGTGAATGAGCAGCGTCTTGTAGGTGTCCGGATGGACGACCACGTCGGCGGCGACCCGTTCCATTGTCTTGGTCATGGGATGGCTCCGTTGCAGGTCGCGGCCGGCGCTAAGCCTGCGGCCGCACAGGCGCTGCCCGCCCTACGCGGCGAGCGCCTCAAGTGCGGTCCACTTCCGGATCTGGAAGCGGCGCGACGAGGGGAACTCCACGATCGCCTCGCCCTGCAGCTGGGTGAGCATGCGCGAGACGGTTTCGATGGTCAGGCCGAGGTAGTCGGCGATGTCCTGGCGGCCCATGGCGAGGTCCGCATGATCCTCGGACTGCCGCTGGGCGATCGACATCAGGAAGCTGGCGACCCGCTCGCGGGCGCTCTTGCGGCCCAGCATGACCACATGTTCCTGCAGGCGTTCCATCTCGACCCGCTGGGCTTCGAGGATGGCGCGGTCCAGTTCGGCGTCGCCGGCGAAGGCGCGAACGGCGCTGCGGCGGACGACCAGGATCTCGCAGTCGTCCAGCGCCTCGGCGGCGAAGCGATGATCGGGGCCCGGCTCGAGGCCGAAGAGATCGCCCACGTAGTAGAAGTCGCCGACCTGGCGGCGGCCGTCCGCGGTCAGGCGGCTCGTGCGCACGACGCCCTTCACCACCCGGTAGAGGTGCTCGACCTCATCGTCCTGGGCGTAGATCTCTTCGTTCCTGGCGTACGTCATCCGCACGCCGTGACGCTCGAAAGCGTTGGTCAGGGCCGAGGCCGGGCGGGCGGTGCGGGGGTCCGAGAGCGGGTAGGCCAGGGTCATCGCGGGCTCCTAGGTCGATGACCCAACAGCTACGCCTCCCCCCTCGAACACGACATTTGGGAGCGTCCCCTAAGTAGCAGCACGGAGGCGCCCGGCTTTGATCTGTGTCAGGGCCGGCCGCGGCGCAACGGCGCACCTTCGGGCCTAGAAGAGTGGAGGACACCATGGACCAAGGCGGCGTCACCTGGATCGTCACGGCGGATGCGATCGAAGCGCGCTTTTTCACCGAGCGTGTGCGCTCGGGCGCCCTGAAGGAACTGCCGGAGCTGCGGATGAGCGCCACGGACGCCGAGCGTGAGGCCGGCCGCGGGCAATCGGTCACGGTGCATCAGCGCAGCGGTTCGGGTCGCCACGGCGGGGGCGAAGCGGACCCGCAGCACGAGGCGGAGAAGCGCTTCCTCAAGCGCGTCGCCACCCAGCTCATGGTGAGCGCCGGGCGCGGCGACTATGACCGGCTGGTCCTGATGGGGCCGCCCCATGCGCTTGGCGCGCTGAAGAAGGCGCTGCCGGCGGCGGTCGCCGCCCGGGTCGACGCCACGGACCCGCACGAGCGCAAGCGCGACGACGTCGAGGAACTGCGGCGTCATCTGCGCGAAGCCCGCGCCCGGACCTGGGAGCCCGGCCCGGCCGGGAGTTGATCGCTTGATGGACGAGTTCGACCGCCAGCTCAGTCTGCGGGTGCGTCGGCGGCGTCGGCTGCTCGGTCTCACTCAACGCGAGCTTGCCAGCATCTGCGGCGTGCGTTTCCAGCAGATCCAGAAGTACGAGGCCGCGGCCAACAAGATGTCCGCCGGCATGATCGGCCGTCTGGCCCAGGCGCTTGGCGTCGAGGTCGGCTACTTCTACGCTGGCCTGGAGGCGAAGCTGGCGCCGCCGCCCGCCGACACCGCCCGCCCGGCCGAGCGAGCCCCAGCCCCTGACGTTGGGCGCGCCACGGCCGGGCGCAGTCCTGCCGGTGGACCTTCGTAGATGGAAACTTCGATGCCGTTCGACCTGACTTTCCACGGCGCCGCCGGCTGCGTCACCGGCTTCTGCGCCCGCCTGACGACCGACAGGGCGAATGTGCTCATCGACTGCGGCATGTTCCAGGGATCGAAGACCCTGAAGGCGTTGAACTACGAGCGCTTCCCCTTCGACGCCGAAGAGGTGGACGCCGTCCTGCTCACCCACCCGCACATCGACCATTCGGGCCTGTTGCCGAAGCTGCTTCGCGCCGGGTTCAAGGGGCCGATTCTGGCCACCGCCGGAACCCGGGACCTCTGCGCCGTGATGCTGCCGGACGCGGGGGACATCCAGGAAAGCGAGGTGCGCCAGCTGAACCGGCGCAACCAGCAGCGTGGGCGCGACCTGGTCGAGCCGATCTACACGGTGCGCGACGCCAAGCGGACCCTCGAGCTGTTCAAGACCGTGAAGCTCGGCCGCGAGGTCGACGTCGCGCCCGGGATCACCGCCACCTTCTGGGAAGCGGGCCATATCCTCGGCTCGGCCTCCATCGAGGTGCGGGTCGAGACGGAGGAGGGGCCCGTCACCCTTCTGTTCTCCGGGGACCTGGGCCCGGGAGGGCGCGATTTCCTGCCGGATCCCGAAGGGCCGACCGGGGTCGACTACCTCGTGATCGAATCGACCTACGGCTCGCGGGTGCGGCCGACGCTGGATCCCGCGTCGCGTCGCCGTCTGCTCGCCAACGAACTGCGTGATGCCCAGAAGGCCGGGGGGCCGCTGCTTATTCCGGCGTTCGCCGTGGAACGGTCGCAGGAGCTGCTGGCCGACCTGCAGATCCTGACCCGCGACGGCGAGATCCCCGAGGCCGACATCTTCCTGGACTCGCCGCTGGCCATCGAGGCGACCGAGGTCTTCCGCGAACGGGGGTGGAGCCCGGTGATGGAGCGCAATCCCTTCGAGGACCTGCGCCACAGCGGCCGGCTGATGTTCCTCAAGGAGCCCTGGGAAAGCGACCGGCTGGAGCGGCTGCGCGGCTGGCACATCATCCTGGCGGCCAGCGGCATGTGCGACGCCGGCCGCGTGCGCAAGCACCTCAAGCGCCTGCTCTGGCGGCGCGACGCCACGGTGCTGCTGCCGGGCTACCAGGCCTCAGGCACGCTCGGGCGCTACCTCGCCGAGGGCGCCAGCTCGGTTCGGATCCAGGGCGAGGACATCTCCGTGCGGGCGCGCATCCGCTCGCTCGACATCTACTCGGGGCACGCCGACCAGGGCGGCCTGGTGGCCTGGGCCAAGGCGCGCCAGCCCGTCAGTGGGATGGTGTTTCTTGCTCACGGCGAACCGGACGGGCTGGAGGGACTGCGCGGCGCGTTGGCCGAGGCAGGGTTCGCGCCCGACAAGCTGGCGATCCCGGCGCTCGACGAGCGGTTCCGGCTCACCAAGGCCGGCGCCACCGCCGTCGCGGGCAAGGCGCGCATCCTGCCCGCGGCCGCGGCGCGTCCGGACTGGCACAATGCCCGCGCCCGCCTGCTGCTGGACCTGAACGCGCGGCTGGACGCCCTGCCCGACGACGCCGCGCGGGAAGCGATGCTTGCCGCCCTGGCCCGCTCGGTCGCGGCCGGTGCGCCTGTTGACGTGGGTCAAGGCGGCGCGCCTGCGCCGGCCGCAGTCTGAGGTTCGAAACCCAGACCAGGAGAAGACCATGTCGAAGTCGCTCACCCGGACGGTCAAGCATGAGCTCGAGGACGGCCTCGAGGACATCGCCAAGGCCCTGCACAACGCCGCGGACGACCTGAGCGACGACGCGGAGAAGGCGGTCGCCCAGGCGGCCAAGGCCCTCCGCGAGGCGGCCAAGGCCCTGGCGGAAAAGACGCCTCCGGAAGCTCGCTACATCGCCGAGAAGGCGGTGCAGGAGGCCAAGGCCCATCCGATCGCCACGACGGCGGCGGCATTGTCGGCGGCGGCGGCCCTGATCACCCTGCTCGGCGTGGCGCGCAAGAAGCCCGCCAAGGCCTGATCCGCCCCTGAATTCGGCAGGCGATACGGCCTATTCTCACCCCGGTCGAACCCAGCCCGAGGTGAGTCGCCGTGCCTGCCGATCAACCTGAACGCCTCGCGCTCGCCCTCGCCATCGGCCTGCTGGTCGGCATCGAGCGGGGCTGGCGCGAGCGCGACGTGGCCGAGGGCGGCCGGACCGCTGGGCTCCGCACCTATGGACTCACCGGCCTGTTGGGCGGGCTGACCGGCCTCCTGAGCGTGGCGCTGGGCGGGTGGGTGTTCGCAGGGCTGGCCCTGCCCTACGCCGCCGCCTTCATCTGGTTCAAGCAGCGCGAACAGGCCGACGAGCACGACCATTCCGTCACCGCCATCGTGGCGGCCCTGCTGGTCTTCGCCCTGGGCGCCTACGCCACGGTGGGCGACTGGCGCGTGGCGGCGGGCGCCTCGGTGGTGGTTACCGGCCTGCTGGCCTTCAAGGACGCGCTGCACGGCTGGCTTCGCAAGCTGACCTGGCCCGAGCTGCGCAGCGCCCTGGTGCTGCTGGCGATGAGCTTCGTGGTGCTGCCGCTGTTGCCCGACCGCGCGTACGGCCCCTACGGGGTGGTCAACCCGCATGAGCTCTGGCTGCTGACCATCGTCCTGGCGGGGGTCTCGTTCGCGGCCTACGCCCTCGTCAAGGTGTTCGGCCCGTCGCGGGGGCTGATCGCCGCCAGCCTGGCCGGCGCGCTGGTGTCGTCGACGGCGGTCACGCTCAACCTGGCGCGCGTGGCCCGGCAGGACTCGGGACAGGTGCGCCTCGCCGCCGCCGGCGCCCTGTTCGCGGGCGGCGTGATGGCGCTACGGATGCTCGTCGTCGCCGCCGTGATGGCGCCGCCGCTGCTGATGCGGCTGGCCTGGCCGCTGGGCGTGTTCGTCGTGGTGTCCGCGATTGTCGGGGTGGTGGCGATCGGACGCGCGCGCCCGTCGGCGTCGGGCGAGGGCTGGCCAATGAAGAGCCCGTTCGAGTTCAGCCTGGTTATCAAGCTGGCCGTCGTGCTGGGCGTGGTCATGGCGGCGGCACGGGCACTGTCGGCGGTCTACGGGTCGCAGGGGCTCCTGCCGCTTTCGGCGCTGGCCGGCCTGGTGGACGTCGACGCCGTAACCCTGGCGGTGGCGCGGATGACCACGAACGAGGGCCTGGCCCCGGCCGTCGCGGCCCAGGCCGCCCTGCTCGCCGCACTTGTCGACAGCGGATCGAAGGCGGGGATCGCGGTCGCGGTCGGGGGCCGGCGGTTCGGGCGGCTGTTCGCCGTCGGGACGGGCCTCGCCGCCGCCGCAGCCGCCGTGGCGTTTGTCGCCACCGGCGCGTAACGGGTCACGTTCGGCGGACGCTGTTCTTGCAAGCTGCGCCGGCCCACACCATCTGCCCAGTCATCTGGGACGCAGGACGGCTTGGGTGGCAGGGACGATCGGCTTGGACGGCCAGGGGCGAGGCGACGCCTGCGCGGCGACGTGCCAGGTGCGGTCGCGTTCCTTCAATTTCGAAATAAATCGTTCAAGATCGAACGACATCCTTCGCCTGCCGACGATTCGCGAGGAGGAGGCCGCATGGGCGCGGTGATCGAGGAACATCCGGAAGTCCAGGTCTTCGACGAGATCAGCCTCATCGAGCACGGCGTGAGGACCGCGATCTCCCGCGCCCTGCCGGTGGGGCTCAGCTATCCCCAGTACGAGGTGCTGAACCTCATCGCCCGGCGTGGCGACGACCTGACGCCGGCGCACATATCCGAAGCCCTGAAGATGACCCCTGGGGCCATCACCAACACGCTGCAGCGTCTGGAGGGGGCGGGCCTGGTTTCGGTGGATCCCTGCCAGGCCGACCGTCGCCGAAAGCGGGTGCGGATGACCGCGGAGGGCCGCGAGGCCTATGGCCGCGCGATGGCCGCGATCCGTCCTAAGGTGGAGAAGCTGCGCGAGGGCTTCACCCAAAAGGAATTCCGTGAAGCGCTGCCCTTCCTGCGCGCGCTGAGGGTCTGGATGAACGAGGCGCACTGAGCGTGGCTTGACCGCGCCGGGCCGGCCGGTCCACGTCTGCTGCGATGGATGATCCGAACGATCCGGTCGCGCGCGAGGCGGGTCTGCACCGAAGCCTGACGAGCGGCCAGCTCTCGATGATCGCCATCGGCGGCGCCGTCGGCACCGGACTGTTCCTCGGCAGCACCTTCGCCATCGGTCTCGCGGGGCCCTCGGTGCTGGTCAGTTATGCGATCGGCGGCGTCATCGCGCTGCTGCTCATGGGCGCCCTGGCCGAGATGACCATCGCCCAGCCGACGCCCGGCTCCTTTGGCGTCTATGCCGAGGAATACCTGGGCCCCCTGGCCGGCTTCCTGGTTCGCTACGCCTACTGGTCGTGCCTGGTGCTGGCGGTGGGGACCGAGGTCAGCGCCGTCGCCCTCTACATGAAGTACTGGCTGCCCGACGCGCCGGGCTGGTGGTGGGTGCTCGGCTTCTCCGGCGGCCTGGTCGCCATCAACGCCACCAGCGTCAGGGTGTTCGGCGCGCTGGAGTACCTGTTCTCCCTGATCAAGGTGGCAGCGATCCTGGCGTTCATCGTCCTGGGGGCGGTGGTGGTGTTCGGCGCGCCGGCGGGGTCGGACATCGGCTTCCACAACTACGTCTCGCACGGCGGCTTCATGCCCAACGGCCTCTGGGGCCTGTGGGTCGCGGTCATCCTGGCGATCTTCAGCTACCTCAGCATCGAGGTGATCGCCGTGGCGGCGGGCGAGGCGCGGGAGCCGCGGGTGGCCGTCTCGCGGGCGTTCCGGGCGACGCTGTTCCGGCTGGTTGTGTTCTACCTGGCGAGCCTGGCGCTGATGCTGGCCATCATTCCGTGGACGACCGCCGGCGCCGGCGGCAGCCCCTTCGTGCGGGTGATGGCCGCCACCGGCGTGCCCGGGGCGGCGGGCGTGATGAACTTCGTGATCCTGACGGCGGCGCTGTCGGCCATGAACAGCCAGCTCTACGCCTCGACCCGGATGATGTTCTCCCTGTCCCGCGCGGGCCAGGCCCCGGCGGTGTTCGGCCGTCTGAACCGCCAGGGCGCCCCGGTCGCGGCGCTGGGCCTTTCCAGCCTGGGCGTGGCGGTCGCCGCCGCCATGAACGCCCTTCTGCCAGACCAGGCTTTCACCAGCATGATCGCCATCTCGATGTTCGGGGCGATGTTCACCTGGATGATGATCTTTGTGACGCACCTGGCGTTCCGGCGGCGTGTGGCGGCGCAGACGCTGGCCTTCCGCGTCTGGGGCCACCCCTATGGCAGCCTGCTGGGCGCCGGGCTGATGGCGGCGATCCTGGCGACCACGGCCTTCACCGAACCGTTCCGCCTCACGCTGGCCTACGGCGTCCCGTTCCTGGTCCTGCTGACGGCCGCGTACGCGTTCCGCTTCCGCCGGCTGGCCTAGAGGCCCTTGGCCCGGGCAAGGTTGGTCTTCGGGATGGCGTTGGTGAAGGCGCCCGACATCTTGGCCTTCTCGCTGGCCGTGTCGGCCCAGGCGGCGGCGAAGGCAGCGGGCGTCGGGCCGGCCGGATCGCCCACGGCCAGGGTCCAGGTCTTCCCCGCCAGCGCCGCCTGCAGCACCGCGCGCAGGTCCAGGTCGTCGGCCGGTGGGTCCGCGGGCGGCTTCAGCAGGGTGTGCAGCACCAGGGCGTCGGCACGCGGGGCGACCACCGACAGGCTCGCGTCCGGCGGCAGGTCCTTGAGCGCAGCCAGGAACGCGGTCAGGGCCATCCGGGCGCGGGTGGTGCGCCGGTCCCCGCCCGCCCAGGCCACAGGCTCGCCCGCGCCGGCCCGTACATAGGTCCAGCCGCCGTTGCGGTGCGCGGCGTCGTGGCTGGCGGCGATCCAGAGGCGGATGGCGCTCACTTGGCCTGGGCGTACAGCTTCACGAGCCGGTAGCTGAACTCGCGGGCGTCCATCAGCGACTTCACGGCGATCCGCTCGTTCAGGCCGTGCAGCCGGCCGAGGTCGGGATCGTAGAAAATGCCGGTGACGCCATAGGTGGGAATCCCGGCCTCGATCAGCGGCTTGGCGTCGGTGCCGCCGGCCTGGAGGATCGGAACCACGGGCACGCCCGGCCACATCTGGGCCGAGACCTTCTCGATCGGGCCCATGACCTCCCGCGTCAGGGGCGGGGCGGGCGTGTCGCCGCGGCCCTTGGGCGGCTGGGACACCTCGACCGTGGCGTCGCCCACGGCCTTCACCAGGGCCTCGCGAACGGCGGCGGGGGATTCCCCCGGGAAGATCCGGCAGTTGATCGTGGCGTTGGCCCGCTGGGGCAGGGCGTTCTGCGCGTGGCCGCCCGAGATCTGGGTGGCGACGCAGGTCGTGCGCAGGATGGCGTTGTGGTTGGCGTCGCGGCTCAGCACCGCGTTGGCGGCCGCGTCGTTCGGATTGGCGACGATGGCGCTCATGGCCGCGCCCATCTCCCCGCCCACAACACCCGACATCTTGCCGAAGTAGGCGCGGGTGGTGTCGTTCATCTGCACCGGGAACTGATAGGCGGCGATACGGTCGATGGCCTTGGCCAGGTGATAGATGGCGTTGTCCGGGACCGGCCGTGACGAATGCCCGCCGGGATTGACAGCCTCCAGCCGGAAGCTGACCGAGGTCTTCTCGCCGGCCTGGATGTTGTGGACCACCGGCTTGCCGCCGGCCTTGTCCAGCGCCCCGCCGGCGCCCTCGTTCAGCGCAAAGGCCGCGTCGATCAGCTCGCGGCGGTTCTGCGCGAGCCACGCGGCGCCATTGACCTGGCCGCCGCCTTCCTCGCCGCAGGTAAGGGCGATCTTGATCCCCCGCCGGGGCTTGAACCCCTCCTGCTTCAGGCGGATCAGCAGATCGGTCCAGATGGCCGCCTGGGATTTGTCGTCCGAGGCGCCCCGCCCGTAGAAGTAGCCGTCCTCCTCCACGAGGGTGAAGGGATCGCGCGTCCAGTCCTCGCGCTTGGCCTCCACGACGTCGATGTGGGCCAACAGCAGGATCGCCTTCGCCTTGGGGTCCGTGCCCGGATAGACGGCCACCAGGCCGCCGTCCTTCGGCGCGCCCGGCGGGGTGAAGACCGTGATGGCGCTGTCGGCGAACCCGGCGGCCTTCAGGCGGGCGGCCATGCGCTCCGCCGCCAGGGTACAGCTTCCGGCCGAGAAGGTGGTGTTGGTCTCCACCAGCTCCTTGTAGAGCGCGCGGAACGCGGCCTCGCCGGGCTGCGGCGCCTGGGCCGCGGCCGAGCCGGCGGCGAGCGTGGCGGCGGTCAGGACCGCGGCGAACCTGAGCATGGAAACCCTCCCCGAGAAGCGGCCGGGACTATTCCCCGCGCCGCGCCCCACGGCAAGGCGGGGCGTCAGGCGGCGGCGACCGCGGCCATCAGGTCCTGCGACAGGCGCCCGCTCATGCCCTCGGTGGAGGTGTTGGTCATCAGGACGAAGCTGGTCTTGCCGGCCGGGTCGACGAACCAGCTGTGGCCATAGACCCCGCCCCACATCCAGGCGCCGGCCGGCAGCGGAGAGCCGGAGGCGGCCGGGTCCAGCATCACCGCGCCGCCGAACCCGAAGCCCCAGCCGGGGCCGCTGGTCACGATGGCATGGCCGCCGGTCTGGTTGGTCCACATCGCCTGCGCCGTCTCGGCGCTGACGACGGGCGCGCCGCCGTGCAGGATCGTCTCGAGGAACAGGTGGAAGTCGGTGGCCGTGCAGGCCATGCCCGCGCCGCCCGAGGGGAAGGAACCCGGGTCGAAGATGCGGTCGGGGGCGAAGCGGATGCCGGAGAGCTCTGCGAACGGAACGGTGTGCGTGGCGCCCATGGCGACCGGCGGCGGCCCGTCGGCATAGGCCCTGGCCAGCCGCGCCCGGTCGGTGACGGAAAAGCCGGTGTCGGCCATCCCGAGCTTGGCGGTCACGCGCTCGCGCACCACCTCGGGCAGGGTGCGGCCCGTCGCCTCCTGCACCGCCGCGCCCAGGACATCCAGGCCCACGGAATAGAGCCAGGCCGCGCCGGGCGGGAAGAACAGGCCTGCCTCCGTGATCCGCTTCAACTCTTCGGCGAAGCCCAGGCCCGGCTGGTCCATGCCGTCGGACACGCCGAGCTTCAGGTACGGGCCGTCCGCCGGCTGCATGAAGCCATAGGAGAGGCCGGCGGTATGGGTCAGCAGCTGGCGCAGGGTGATGGTCGGCGCCTGCCCCTGCCACTTCGGCTGGAAGTCGGGCAGGTAGCGGGTCACCGGGTCGTCCAGCCCGATGACGCCGTCCTCGACCAGCGACAGCACCGCGGCCGTGACGATGGGCTTGGTCAGCGACGAGGCCCGGAAGATGGTGTCCAGGGTCATGGGCCGGCCGGCCTCGACGTCCGCCTGGCCGGCGGCGCGGGCGTAGGTGCGCTGCCCCTCGCGCGCCACCAGGATCACGGCGCCCGCGATCCGCTGCTCGGCCAGCGCGGCGTCCACGATGGGGTCCAGCCGGGCGGCCAGGCTGGAATCCGGCTGGTCTTTGATCTGGCCCATGGACGTCTCCGCGCTATCGTCGCCCATAGATAGGCATCCCGACGCGGCGTCATTCAACCGAATGGGCGTTGCGCCGTTGTCATCGGCGAGGAGGTTCCATGGCCGACGCTCTGCATGTGGTCTGCCCGCACTGCGACGCCGTCAACCGGCTGCCGCCCTCCCGCCTCGGGGATGGCGCAAAATGCGGGAAATGCCAAAGGCTTCTGTTCACCGGCGCGCCGGTCCCGCTGGAGGGCGCCCGGTTCGACCGGCATCTCGCCAAGAGCGACCTGCCCCTGATCGTGGACTTCTGGGCCGGCTGGTGCGGACCCTGCCGGGCCATCGCGCCGATCTTCGAGCGGGCGGCGGCGGAGCTGGAGCCGGGGGCGCGGTTCATCAAGATCGACGTGGACGCAAACCCCGCCCTGGCCGCGCGCTTCGGGGTGCAGGGCATCCCCGCGCTGTTCTGCTTCGTCGGCGGCAAGGTTGCGGCCCAGCAGGCGGGCCTGTCCGACCCCGGCCTTTTCCGCCGCTGGGTCCAGCAATTCGCGCCCGCCGGCGCCTGACCCCCCGCGGGTCACACCCCCAAAAGGGGGATGAGCCGCCGCCGCCCGCCCGGCACTAGGGACGCCAGTCATCTGTGGCTTGGAGGGGGCGTTCCATGGCGGTGCTTTCGTACAGTTCCGATTTTCGCACGGTCACGTTCGGCGACATTGCGTCGCTGACGATCGGGTCGACGCAGATCGTCACGGCCAACGCCACGACGCTGGCCCTTCGCGCCACGATCTCGGGCACGATCACCGGGACGCTGGACGTGGTCTACGGCGGCAACTTCACCCTGCTGGCGGGTTTCCCGACCGGCGGGACCTTCACCAGTCTCAAGGTGGATCTCAACAACCAGACCCTGCTCTCGATCACCGATTTCTCGCTGCCCTACGGCCAGGGCGCGCCCGACTTCAGCAACCTGTCGGTCTTCCTGGGCGGCAACGACGTGCTGAACGGCGGGGTCCTGAACGATCTGCTCGAGGGCTTCTCCGGGGCCGACAACCTCAGCGGCGCGGGCGGCCTCGACATCATGAACGGCAACGCGGGCGCCGACACCCTGTCGGGCGGCGACGGCAACGACGTGGTGCGTGGCGGCCGGGACGACGACTCGATCTCGGGCGGCGCCGGTTCCGACTTCGTCTCGGGCGACCGCGGCGCGGATACCCTCAGCGGCGGCGCCGGCGGCGACATCTTCCACACCTTTTCCGGCGCCGGCCTGGACCGTGTGCTGGACTTCAGCCGCGCCGACGGCGACCGGGTGTTCGTGCTGGGCGGATACACGGTCAGCCAGTCCGGCGCCGACGTGGTCATCGACCTCGGCAGCGGCACGCAGATGGTGTTGGTCGGCGTGCAGCAGTCCAGCCTCACCGGCGACTGGATCTTCGGCTGACGGGCCGGACCTTACGAAGGCGTTGCCCTACGTAAGGTCCGCACCGGATAATGGACGCCTGAACTGTCAGGAGTCGGGCGTTTGCGGGACGGGATCGAACAGGGCGGCTGGGAAAGCCACCGGCCGAAGCTGGTCTATCCGTTCGAGCATGGCCCCAAGGTCGGCGAGGAAGCGGTCGACATCGCCCCGGGCGTGAAGTGGCTGCGGATGCCGCTGGGCGGGGCGCTGGCCTTCATCAACGTCTGGGCCATCGCCGAGAAGACCGCGGACGGCCGCGACGGCTGGGCCATCGTCGACACCGGCCTCGGCGGACTGGAGAGCCGCAACGCCTGGCGCGCGGCGCTGAAAGGCCCGCTGGAAGGCAAGCCGGTGACGCGGGTCTTCGTGACCCACATGCACCCCGACCACATCGGCATGGCGGGGTATCTCACCCGCAAGTTCGACGCGCGGCTCTGGATCACCCGGCTGGAGTTCGTCACCTGCCGCTCGCTGGCCGCCGACACCGGGCGCGAGGCGCCGGCCGACGCCCTGGCCTTCTTCAAGGGCGCCGGCTGGGACGAGGACGCCCTCGAAAGCTACCGCGCCAAGTTCGGCGGGTTCGGCCGCGGGCTTTACGCCCTGCCGGACAGCTTCCATCGCCTCAACGACGGCGATGCGGTGAAGATCGGCGACCATGTCTGGACGGTGGTGGTCGGCTCCGGCCACAGCCCCGAGCACGCCAGCCTCCATTGCGCGGACCTGAAGCTGATGATCTCCGGCGACCAGGTGCTGCCCAAGATCTCGTCCAACGTCTCGGTGTTCCCCACCGAGCCCGACGGCGACCCGCTGACCGACTGGATCACCTCGCTGCAGCGGATCAAGACCAAGGTGCCGGACGAGGTGCTGGTGCTGCCAGCCCACAACGACCCCTTCCACGGCCTGCACGCGCGCATCGACCATCTGGTCGGCGGCCACGAGCGCGGGCTGACGCGGCTCCACGAGCTGCTGGTCGAGCCGAAGCGGGTGGTCGACGTCTTCCACGTCCTGTTCCGCCGCCGGATCGACGAGAACCTGCTGGGCCTGGCCACGGGCGAGAGCCTGGCCCACCTCAACTGCCTGATGGCGCGCGGGCAGGCGATCCGCGAGCGGGACGAGAACGGCGTCGACTGGTACCGGGCGGCGGCCTAAGCTTCACGAATAGGGTGGGAAGAACCAGAGGACGGCTCTCTGCGGCCGAAAGCGGAATGACGGATCACATTTTGAGCGAAGTGTCGGGCGGCGTCCTGACCCTGACCATCAACCGGCCGGACAAGAAGAACGCCCTGACGCGGGCCATGTACCAGGGCCTGGGCGACGGGATCGACCGGGCCAGCGAGGATCCGTCCATCCGCTGCGTCCTGATCCAGGCCAACGGCGACATCTTCACCGCCGGCAACGACCTGGGTGACTTCGCCGCCGTCAATTCGGGCGATCCCCAGGCCAATCAGGCGCGCGAGGGCGGCAATCCGCTGCTGGCGGCGCTGGCCCGGGCCAAGACCCCGATCGTCGCGGCCGTCCATGGCCGGGCGGTGGGGGTCGGCGTGACCATGCTGCTGCACTGCGACCTCGTCTATGTGGCCGAGGACGCCCTGCTGACCACCCCGTTCGTGAACCTGGCCCTCGTGCCCGAGGCGGCCTCCTCGCTGCTGCTGCCCGCGCGGATCGGTCACGCCCGCGCCTTCTCGATGTTCGTGCTGAACGAGGCGGTGGACGGCAAGACCGCCGCCGCCTGGGGCATCGCCAACGCCGCCGTCCCCGCCGCCGAGCTGCGCGCCAAGGCCCGTGCGGCCGCCGAGGCCGTGGCCAGCCGCGCCCCCACCGCGGTCCAGGCCACCAAGGCGCTGATGCGCGATCCGGCGGCCATCACCGCCCAGATGGAGCAGGAAGGCCGGATCTTCGCCGCCCAGCTCCGCTCGCCGGAGACCAAGGAAGCGCTGACCGCCTTCGCCGAAAAGCGCGCCCCTGACTTCAGCAAGGTGGCCTGAGGACCATGAGCGAGCGCATCACCTCGGCCTTCGGCGCCAAGTCCACCGCGCGCGAGGTCGCGGCCGGTCACGACCTGAACGGGGTCCGGGCCATCGTCACGGGCGGCGCGTCGGGCATCGGCGTCGAGACCGCCCGGGCGCTGGCCGAGGCGGGCGCCGAGGTGATGCTCGCGGTCCGCAACCTGGCGGCGGGTGAAGTCACCGCGGCGGACATCGGCCGGACCGCGCCGGGCAAGGTCTCGGTCGGCCGGCTGGACCTCTCGGACCTCGCCTCGGTGGCGGCCTTTGCCTCGGCCTGGGGCGATCAGCCGCTCGACATTCTGATCAACAACGCCGGCGTCATGGCCTGCCCGCAGAGCTACACGGCGCAGGATCTGGAGATGCAGATCGGCACGAACCACTTCGGCCATTTCCTGCTGTCGATCCTGTTGGCGCGGAGCCTGATGAACGCGGCCGAGGAGGGGCGCCAGAGCCGGCTGGTCTCGCTGTCGTCCATCGGCCACCGCCGCAGCGGCATCCACTTCGACGACATCCACTATCGCCAGCGGCCCTACGATAAATGGGAGGCCTACGGCCAGGCCAAGACCGCCAACGCCCTGTTCGCCGTCGGCTTCGACGCCCGCTTCGCCGACCTGGGGATCAACGCCAACGCCGTCATGCCCGGCGGCATCATGACGCCGCTGCAGCGGCACCTTCCGCGCGAAGAGATGATCGCCTTCGGCTGGATGGACGAGAGCGGCAAGACCAACGACCGCTTCAAGTCGACCGAGCAGGGCGCCTCCACCAGCGTCTGGGCCGCGCTGGGCGACGAGTTGGAGGGCGTGGGCGGCCTCTACCTGGAGAACTGCGCCCAGGCGCTGCCGTGGACGCAGGACAATCCGTTCGAGGGCGTCATGCCCCATGCCCTGGACCCCGAGACGGCCGAGCGCCTGTGGGCGGTGTCGGAGGAGACCACCGGCGCCCGCGTCTAGGCAGAAGGCTTGGCCTTGGGTTGGGTCAGCGCCTAGGTTTGTGACATGAGCGTGAATATCCGGGTGGCGACCGTCGCCGACGCCCCGCTGATCCTGTCCTTCATCCGGGAGCTGGCGGAGTACGAGCGGCTGCTGCACGAGGTGGAGGCGACCGAGGCCGACATCCGTCGCGACCTGTTCGGAGAGAACCCGCGCAGCTTCTGCGAGATCGCCGAGCACAACGGCCAGCCGGTGGGCTTCGCGCTCTGGTTCTACAACTACTCGACGTTCCGCGGCCGGGCGGGAATCTATCTTGAGGACCTCTTCGTCCGCCCGGAAGCGCGCGGCGTGGGAGCCGGCAAGGCCCTGCTGCGCAAGCTGGCCCAGCGCTGCGTCGACGCCGAGCTGGGGCGGCTGGAATGGGCGGTGCTCAACTGGAACGCGCCCTCGATCGCCTTCTATGACAGCCTGGGAGCCGGTGCGATGACCGAGTGGACCGTTCGGCGGCTGGATGGCGAGGCGCTCGAGCGCCTCGCAGCGTCATGAGCGCGCCGCCGAAAACCGTCATCCACGCCTCCGCGGAAGAGGCAGAGGCGATCCGCCAGGCCGTGCGAACCGCCGACGTCTCCGCCCTGGGTCTGGGCCGCGCCCGGGCCGAGCTGAAGCACGTTCCCGGCCTGACCGCGCTGCTCAGCGACATTCGGGTGTCGGGGCCCATCTACGATCTGCCGCGGCCGATCACGGAAGACAGCGTCACCCGCTGGGTGGCCGAGAACCAGGCCCAGGCGTTGGCGGGCGACGCCCTGCTGCTGGTGACCCTCGACGAGGATGGCGATGTGGCCGGCTATTCGCGGATCACCGTCTGGCCCGAGCATGCGTCGGCAGAGCTTGCCGGGGCCATGCGTGCCGACCTGCAGGGAAAGGGCCAGGGCGGCGTCGGCATGTCGCACACCTTCGGCTGGATCTTCGAGACCCTGGGCGTGCGGCTGATGTGCCTGACCGCCGCCCTCGACAATGTCCGCTCGCAGAAGGGCATCGACGCCGCGGGTTTCCGGCGCATGGGGGAGCGCGAGGCGGTCCGTCCCGACGGGACCACCCGCCGCTCCGTCTACTGGGAGCTGACCCGCGACGAGTGGCGCCAGCGCCACCGGCTCTAGGCGGCGCTAGACCGCGATATCGATGATCATGGGTTGGGCGGAGCGGCCTTCCTTGGCGGCCTTCTGGGCCTCGCCGCTCAGGGCGTCCTGCATGACCTCCTGAATGCGCTTGGAAATCTCGGCTTCCAGCGATGTCAGGGTCGCGGCCCGCTCCTCGGGAGTCATGGCGGCCAGCGAGGCGTCGCTGATGCCCTTCGCGGCCTTCATCTCTTTCTCGATCTTCGCTTTCAGGGCTTCGAACTTCTGTTCCTTGGCCCAGGCGTAAAGCCCCTTCTCACGCACCTCGTCGAGGGTGGCCTTGTTGCGGGCGGCGGCGGCCTCGGCGCGGGTCTTGGCGGCGTCCGCCGGGTTCTCCGGCGCCCTGCCGGGCTGCTCCACCCCGCCCGTGGCGGTCGGCAGTCCGAGGGAAAGCATCGCGCCGATACCGTTCATAGCCATCTGGCCCTCCTTGCGTTGGGCCTAGTTAAGCAAGAACTGTACCAGTCAGGCGGCCCAGGCGGCGGCGAAGCGGCGGAGCAGGGACAGGGCGGCGCTGTCGGCCAGCCCGGGGTTGGCGGCCAGCCGGACGAACAGGTGCCCGGCCTCCCGGCGGCCGCGGGCCGGCAGGCCTTCGCCTTCCACGCGGACCAGACCACGTTCGGCGGCCTTGCGGTCGATCCAGATGCTGCGGCGGCCAAGCGGGGTGTCTACCGTGATCCGGCCGCCTTTCTTGAGCAGGCCCGGAGCCACCTTCGCCGTCATCCACACGTCGTCGCCGCGCACCAGCACGCCGTCGTGGGCGCGGATGTAGACCGACAACTCGTGACCGGCCGCCTGCACCTTGTCCCCCGAACGCAGGCCGGGCGGCAGGGTGATGCGGATGAACTGGCCATCGGGCATTCGATGGTCCACGTCGCCGCCTTCGAGGGCCAGCTTGGGCGAAATCTCCAGGTCGGGATCCGGCGTCGGCCGCGCCCTGACCGGCGCTTGCACGAAGCGGTCGCCGAGCGGGTCCTGCAGACGCTGGTAGGCGTCCATCACCTGGCGGAAGGCGCCCTCGTCGCCGCCCTGGTCCGGATGCGCGCGCTTGGCCGCCGCGCGGAACGCCTTGCGCACCTCGGCGGGCGTCGAGGCGGAGCTCACGCCCAGCACCTCGCGCGCCATCTTCAGGGTCATGTCGGGAGCCGTCCGACTCATGAGCCAGGACCGTAGGGTAAACGCCGTCAACACACCGTTAAGCGCTCGCAAGGTCGCGCACGGCCGCGCTATATCCCCTGCGTGACCGAAAAGACCCTCATCCCGGCGTCCCCGACCGAGGACGAATACGTCCGCCAGGTGGCGAGCGCCGAGCCGCCGCCGCTGCTCAGCGAGACCGACCCCTTCGCGCTCTTCGACGCTTGGCTGAAGGAAGCCCTGCAGAAGGAGCCGAACGACGCCAACGCCATGGCCCTCGCCACGGCGGACGCCGACGGCCTGCCCGACGTGCGGATGGTGCTGCTCAAGGACGTCGATCCCGGCGGTTTCGTCTTCTACACCAACCTCGAGAGCGCCAAGGGCCAGGAACTGGCCGCCAATCCGAAGGCGGCGCTGCTGTTCCACTGGAAGTCTCTGCGGCGGCAGGTGCGGGTGCGCGGCGAGGTGACGCCGACGACGCCGGAAGAAGCCGACGCCTATTTCGCCACCCGCGCCCGGCCGGCCCAGCTCGGCGCCTGGGCCAGCGCCCAGTCGCGCACCCTGCCGGACCGCCTGGCCCTGGAGAAGAAGATCGCCGAGGTCGGCCTGCGCTTCGGCCTGGGCAAGGTGCCGCGGCCGCCGCACTGGTCCGGCTTCCGCGTGGCGCCGCAGTCGATCGAGTTCTGGCGCGATCGCCCGTTCCGCCTCCACGAGCGGCTGGTGTTCGAACGCGCCGGGGGCGGCTGGGCGACGCGCAGGCTGTTTCCTTGAGCGGCCCCCGGACGACGCCGGTCGAGGCCGAGATCATGGCCTGGCTGGCGGCCCGCACGGACAAGGCGATCGAGACGGCGTGCGCGCACGTCTTCCTCGGCAAGGACGCGGCCTGGAAGCTCAAGCGCCACGCCGATCTGGGCTACGCGGACTTCTCGACGATGGAGCGCCGGAAGTGGGCGCTGGACCGCGAGCTGGAGTTCAACAAGGCGGCCGCGCCCGACATCTACCGCGCCGTGCGGCCGATCACCCGCGAGGCCGGCGGCGGGCTGGCCCTCGAAGGCGCCGGCGAGGCCATCGGCCACGTGCTTGAGATGCGCAGGTTCGACGAACGTTGTGTTCTGTCCGCTCGGCCAGAGGCCGTCACCGGCGACCTGGCCGAAGCCCTGGGCCGGATGATCGCCGGCTTCCACGCCGAGGCGCCCCTTCGCCCCGCCGGCGGCCTGACCGCCCTCAGCTTCACGGTCGGCTCCAACGCCCAGCTCCTTCGCGAGACCTGCGAGGGCCTGGACCAGGACCGGGTCGAGACGATGATCGCCCTGACCGAAGCCGAGCTGGAACGGCAGGCGCCGCTGCTGGCGCACCGGTCGGCGAGCGGCTTCTCCCGGCGCTGCCACGGTGACCTGCACCTCGGGAATATCCTGTTGGAAGACGGACGGCCGGTCCTGTTCGACTGCATCGAGTTCAGCGACCTGCTGTCCGATCTCGACGTGCAATACGACCTGGCCTTCCTGCTGATGGACCTCGACTTCCGGGGCCGGCGCGACGCGGCTGTGCGGGCCCTGTCCGGCTATGTGGACGAGGCGGCCCGGACGTTCCCGCCCGAGATCTGGGACGGCCTCGCCAGCCTGCCCCTGATGCTCTCGGTGCGCGCGGGGGTAAGGGCGCACGTGTCGGCGCATTCGTCGGACCCGGCCGCGGCGCGGGCCTATGTGGAGGCCGCCATCGCCCACCTGTCGCCCCCGCCGCCGGTGCTGGCCGCGGTGGGCGGCCTGTCGGGGTCCGGCAAGTCGCACTTCTCGCGCGCCGTGGCGCCGTCGCTTGGCGCCTCGCCGGGGGCCGTGATCCTGCGCACCGACGAGATCCGCAAGCGGCTGATGAACATCCCGCCGACCACCACCATGGACCCGGCGACCTATACGGCCGAGTTCTACGTGCGCACCTACGACACCATGATCGACAACGCCCGTGCGCTGTTGAAAGCCGGTCGCGCGGTGGTGCTGGACGCGACCTTCATTGATGGCGGCCTGCGGGCCCGGGTGGAGGCGCTGGCGGCCGAATGCGGCGTGCCGTTCCGCGGCGCCTGGATGGATGCGCCGGTCGAGGTGCTGGAGGCGCGCGTGGCGAACCGCACGGGCGACGCCTCGGACGCCACGGTGGCGGTGCTGCACGATCAGGTCGGCCGGCTATTGGAGCCGCCGGGGTGGCCCACGGTCGACGCCCAGGCTCCGACGGCGCAGGCGGCAAGGACCTGGATCGACAGGACAAGTTGACGCTCCCGTTGCGGAAGCGACATCGTCTCTCTAATCGTGATCGATAACTAACAGCCGATAACTTAGGGGAGAAGGCGCGCAGATGCTGGGCCTGATGCAGAACTGGCCGCTTACGGTCGACAAGATCCTCGACCACGCGAAGGCCTGGCACGGCGACCGCGAAGTGGTGACCCGCTCGGTCGAGGGGCCGATCGTGCGCACGACCTATGGCGAGGTCCACACCCGGGCGAAGCGGCTGTCCAACGCGCTGAAGGGGCTGGGCGTCCAGCCGGGCGACCGGGTCGCCACCCTGGCCTGGAACACCGCGCGCCACATTGAGGCCTGGTACGGGATCATGGGGATCGGGGCGGTCTGCCACACCCTGAACCCGCGGCTGTTCGCCGAGCAGCTCTGCTACATCATCAACCACGCCGAAGACCGGATCATCTTCACCGACCTGACCTTCGTGCCGGTGCTGGCCGAGAACCTGCCCAAGCTGCCGACCGTGAAGCACGTCGTCGTGCTCACCGATCGCGAGGGGATGAAGGGCGTCAGCCTGCCGGGCGCCCTCTGCTACGAGGACCTGATCGAGCAGCACTCCGCCGACTGCGTCTGGGGCGGCTTCGACGAGAACACCGCCGCCGGCCTCTGCTACACCTCGGGCACCACGGGCCATCCCAAGGGGGTGCTCTACTCTCACCGCTCCAACTTCCTGCACACCATCATCACCATGACCCGGGACGTCATGAACCTGGGCGCCACCGAAGTGGTGCTGCCCGTGGTGCCGATGTTCCACGCCAACGCCTGGGGCCTGGCGCTGTCGTGCCCGGCCTCGGGGGCCAAGCTGGTGATGCCCGGCCAGAAGCTGGACGGCGCGTCGGTCCATGAGCTGATCGAGAGCGAGGGCGTGACCTTCTCGGCCGCGGTGCCGACGGTCTGGCAGATGCTGCTGGCCCACCTGCGCGATACAAAGTCCCAGCTCACGACGCTGAAGCGGGTGGTGATCGGCGGATCCGCCGTGCCGGAGGCCATCGTGCGCGGCTTCCGCGACGAGTTCGGCGTGGACGTGACGCACGCCTGGGGCATGACCGAGCTGTCGCCGCTGGGCACAATCTCCGCGCCGAACGCCGCCATCGCCGAAATGGACCCCGAGGCGCAGCTGGCCTTCAAGCTGAAGCAGGGCCGCCCGCCGCTGGGCATCGAGATGAAGCTGGTGAACGACGCCGAGGAGCGGCTGCCCCACGACGGGTCCACCTTCGGCAAGCTCAAGGTGAAGGGGCCCTTCGTCGTCGGCGAGTACTTCAAGGGCGAGGGCGGCGAGATCCTGGACGCCGAAGGCTTCTTCGACACGGGCGACGTGGCGACCATCGACGATCAGGGCTTCATGCAGATCACCGACCGCGCCAAGGACGTCATCAAGTCGGGCGGCGAGTGGATCAGTTCGATCGAGATCGAGAACATCGCCATGGGCCATCCGAAGGCGGCCAATGCGGCCGTCATCGGAGCGGCTCACCCGAAGTGGGATGAGCGGCCCGTCCTGCTGGTGAAGTTGCGCGAGGGGGTCGAGGCCACCAAGGACGAGTTCCTGGCCTTCCTGGAGGGCAAGATCGCCAAGTGGTGGACGCCGGACGACGTGGTCTTCGTCGACGACATTCCCCTGGGCGCCACGGGCAAGATCGACAAGAAGCTGATCCGCGACCGGATGAAGGACTACGTCCTACCGTCGGCGAAGGCGAAGGAGAGCGTGTAGGACAACGCGCGTTTCGGTCGGCCGACCAGGGCTTCCGTTTCGACGAGCTGGAGAAGGCGCTATAGCGCGGTCGCATGACGAGCGATGGGACCGCGCCCTTCCACGCGCACATCTATCACGAAGCCCACCAACGGCCGGCGTCGGACGCGCTCCACGCCCGGTTGACCGCGATGATGGAAAGCGGCGAAGCGCGTGACCTGCTGATGGTGGGGAACCTGCGCGAAGGTCCCGTCGGGCCGCATCCGCTTCCGCAGTTCGAGATCCACTTCCTGCAGCGGGCGCTGCCGCAGATCCTGGCGCTGATCGAAGCGTCGGGCTTGCGCGCCCTGGTGCATCCCCTGACCGACGACGACCTCGCCGATCATACGACGCTGGCGCAATGGATCGGGGGCGGACCCTTGGACCTGGACCTCAGCGTCATGGATCCGCCGGGCGAGAACCAGGGCGTGCCACGCTTCGGCCGCCGCGACTTCTAGCGTTCGGAGGCCTTGCGGCGGTCGTAGACGAAGCCGCCTTCGCCGTGGCCGCCCAGGCTGGCCCAGCGGGCCTCCTCGGCCTTGTGGACGTACTGCTCAGCCACCAGCCAGGCCTTCATCGGACGCAGGCACGCCAGGCAGCCGCCGATCAGGGCCGGGAACACCGTCGCGAACTGCAGCCACAGCGGCGGGTGGAACACGACCACCGACCAGGCCCAGAGGCCGACCACGGCGATGCCGACGCCGCTCATGACGAAGAACGCGGGCCCGTCCGCCGGATCGGCGAAGCCATAGTCCAGCCCGCACTGGTCGCAGGACTTGGCGACCGTCAGGAACCCCGAGAACAGCTTTCCTTCGCCGCACCGTGGGCAGCGGCAGCGCAGGCCTGCGCTGAGGGTGGACGGTTCGCAGCCGTTGAGGTCCATGGCGTCAGCTCCATACAATGCGGATATTGAACGCATACAATACTTGTGTAATGTATGCGTCAGACGCGAGAATCGCAATGGACTCCCTGACGCACCCTTCGGCCCGCTGGCTGGCGCGCCTGCCGGCCGCTGGCCCACCGATGTACGTCCGCGTGGTCGAGGCCCTGGAGGCGGCGATCCGCGACGGGGAACTGCAAGGGGGCGACCAGTTGCCGCCGCAGCGAACGGTGGCCCAGATCCTGGGCGTCGACCTGACCACCGTGACCCGGGCCTATGCCGCCGCCCGCGCCCGCGGCCTGATCGAGGGCGCCGTGGGGCGGGGCACCTTCGTCCGGGCCCGGGCGGCGGAGGACGAGGCCGGCTTGGTGGACCTTGGCATGAACCTGCCGCCGCCGCCCCAGGGCCTGTCGCTCGGCGTCCTGCTGAAGGAGGCGGTGGCGGCGGTGGTCGACCGGACCGATGTCGCGACGCTGATGTCCTACCACCCCGGCGGCGGCAGCCTCGGCCAGCGGACCTCGGCCGCGGCGTGGCTGGCGCCCAGCCTAGGTCAGGTGGCGCCCACGCGGATGCTGGTGACGCCGGGGGCGCAGACCGGCCTGGCCGCCATCCTGGCGACGATCGCCGGCGCGGGCGGCGGCGCGCTTGTCACCGAGCCGCTGGTCTATCCGGGCGTGCTGACCGCGGCCCGGCAGTTCGGGTTGGCGGTGCGGGTCTGCCCATCCGACGCGGGCGGGCTGGACCCCGACGCCCTCGCGCGCCTGTGTGCGGCCGAGCGCCCGGCGGCCCTCTACCTGACGCCGACGACCAACAACCCGACCGCTGTGACCCTCGACCTCGCCCGGCGCCAAGCCCTGGCCAAGGTCGCGCGCGCCGCCGGTCTCTGGGTCGTGGAGGACGACCCCTACGCGCGCCTGTTCGACGCGCCCCTGCCGGCCATCGCGACCCTGGCGCCGGAGCGGACGTTCCACCTGGCCACGCTCTCGAAATGCCTGTCGCCCGGCCTGCGCACGGCCTTCCTGGTTCCGCCGGAGGCGCTGGCGGAACGTACCGCCGAGGCGCTGCGCACCCTGGCCCTGATGCCGTCGCCCATCATGTCGGCGGTGGTGTCCACCTGGATTCGCGAGGGGACCGCCGAGCGCCTGCTGGCCGGCGTGCGGAAGGAGGCGCGCCTGCGCCGGGCGATCGCCGCCGAAGTCCTGCCTGCGGCGCGGGGCGCGCCCGAGGGGATCCACGTCTGGCTGGAGCTGCCGCCGGAGTGGCGGGCGGACCGGGTCCACCGCCTCGCCCAGGAGAAGGGCCTTGCCCTGGTCACCGCCGACGCCTTCGCCGCGGGGCCGGACCACGCCAACGGTCTCAGAATCTCGCTGGGTGGGCCGGGGACGCAAGGCGTGCTGCGCGGGGCGCTGGAAAGCGTGGCCCGGCTGCTGAGCGCCGCGCCGGCCCCCAAGGCGGTCGTCTAGCCTGCGAGGCGGTAGGTGCTGTCGGGCCCCGGCGCACCGTCGGTCTTGAGCTGGCCGCGCCGCACCAGGTGGATCATTGCCGCCAGCATCGAGCGCGCCGCGGCCGGATGCAGCCGCGAATCCACGTCGGCGTAGAGGCGCGGCACCAGCTCGTTGATGCGCGCCGGCCCGGCCTTCAGCGCCCCCAGGATCTGGTCGACCCGCTCCTGGCGGTGCTCGATGTAGGCGGCGATGAAGGCGTCGACATCGCGAATCGGCGGGCCATGGGTCGGCCACAGGACGTCGAACTTGCGAGACCGGATGTCGTCCAGGCTCGCCAGATAGGCGGTCATGTCGCCGTCGGGCGGGGTGATCACGGTGGTGGACCAGCCCATGATGTGATCGCCTGAGAAGCAGGCGTTCTCTTCCCGCAGGCCGTAGCAGATGTGGTTGGAGGTGTGGCCGGGGGTGGGGATGGCGTCCATCGTCCACCCGCGGCCCAGCACGACGCCGCCATCGCACAGGCTGATGTCGGGCCGGAAGTCGTGGTCGTGCCCGGCCTCCATCCTGACCTCGCCGGTGTCCGCCTCCTCGTGACCGGCCACGGCGCAGCCGTAGATGGTCGCGCCCGTCCGCGCCTTCAGCGGCCCGGCCAGGGGCGAATGGTCGGAGTGGTGATGGGTGATCAGGATGTGCGTGATCTTCTCGCCGCTCACCGCCTGCAGGATCGCGTCCAGGTGCGCCGGATCGTCCGGGCCGGGGTCGATGACCGCCACTTCGCCGCGGCCGACGATGTAGGTGCCGGTGCCGAGGAAGGTGAATGGGCCGGGGTTGTTGGCCGTCACCCGCCGGATCAGCGGCGAGACCTGGTCGCAGCGGCCGTACTCGATGTCGATCTCGCGGACGTAGGGGATCATCCGCCCAGCACGCCCGACAGGTCGTAGCCGGCGTTGCGGCCGAGGGTGACAAGCTCACCGCGGGGCAGGGCGCCCGACTGGGCCTGGCTCAGCGACCAGGTGACGATCGAGCGTGTGCCCGAGCGGCAGAAGGCCAGGATCGGCGTTTCGACCTGCGACAGCAGCGCCTTGGTCTGCTCGACCTGCTCCGGCGTCGGGCCGCCACGAACCGGAATGTGGAAATAGGCGAGCCCCGCGGCCTCAGCCGCCGCCTCGATCTCGGCCGACGAGGGCTGGCCCGGCTCCTCGTCGTCGGGGCGGTTGTTGATCACCGTCCGGAAGCCTTGCCGCGCCGCCTCGGCGACGTCCGCGATGCTGATTTGCGGGGCAGTGGTGAAGTCGTCGGTGACGCGTCGGAAGTCGGACATCGGTGCTCGCAAAACGCTGGTGGGCCTGTCGTTGACATCATCGGGGGTGGGTGGAAGTTTCGCAACGGGCGGCCCCGGAAAAGGCCGCGGGCAGAGGGACGTTGCGAGCGGAATGCGGCGGGACATCTGGCGGCGTAAACCGACCGTAGGGAACGGCTGATGGTCGCCGGGGGGCAAGCCATTTCGCCGGAACAGCTGTTGGCCGACGCCGCTTCGGCGATGCGGCGGGGCGATCGCGCCACAGCGCTCGACTGCGTCACCCGGGCGGAGGCCGTCGCGCCGTTCGACCCGCACGTGAAGATGCAGAAGGCGATGATCCACCGGGCCAATGGGGCCCTGCCGGCGGCGTTGGCGGCGTTGGACGAGGCGTTGGCCTTGGAGCCGTACAACTTCCTGGCCCTGCTTTCGAAGGGCGCCGTGATCGAGAAGCTGTCGGGCGAGCGCCTGGCCGCAAAGGTCTACGAGAACGCCCTCAAGCTCGCCCCCGACGAAGCGAACCTTCTACCCGGGCTGAAGACGCCGGTCGCCCGCGCGCGGGAGGTGGTCGAGAAGACCCACGCGGCGCTGGAAGCTTATCTTCGCGACAGTGTCGGCCCCCTCGACGAGGCGGGCGGAGAGCTGGTGCGGAGCCGGTTGGACGAAGCGATCGGGGTCTATGCCGGACGGCGCAAGGTGTTCAACCACGAGCCGCTCCTGCTGCATTATCCGCGGCTGCCGGCGATCCCTTTCTATCCGCGCGAGCTGTTCCCCTGGCTGGCCGAGCTCGAAGCCGCGACGCCGGTCATCGTCGAGGAACTCCAGGCCGTTATGGCCAGTCGGATGGAGGCGTTCGCGCCGTACATCGCCTTTTCCCCGGAGAAGCCGGTCAACCAGTGGGAGGAGCTCAACCACTCCCGCCGCTGGAGTTCGCTGTTCCTCTGGAAGGACGGCCACCGGCAGGCGGAGGTCTGCGCGAGTTGCCCGCAGACCAGCGCCCTGTTGGACCGGCTGCCCATGGCCCATCAGGCGGACTTCGCGCCGACGGCGATGTTCTCGGCGCTGGATGCGCGAACCCGCATCCCGCCTCACACCGGATCGACGAACACCCGGCTGCTCTGCCACCTGCCGCTGATCCTCCCGGGGCCAGCGCGCTTCCGCGTCGGCAACGAGGTGCGCGAGTGGCGGATGGGCGAGGCCTGGGTCTTCGACGACACCATCGAGCACGAGGCCTGGAACGACGCCGACGAACTGCGCGTCATCCTGATCTTCGACATCTGGAACCCGTTCCTGGAGCCGGGCGAGCGGGAGCGCATCGGCGCGATGATGGCCGCGCGGAACGCCTTCTACAGCGGCTGACTACTCGGTGCGGCGGGCGCGGAAGGCGCCCATGGTGTCCACCGTCATCAGGAAGCTGCCCAGCGACGCCTGGCGGATCTTCACAGGCATCCCGGGCTTGGGCTCCTTGAAGAGCTCCTTCGAATCGACCTGCGTCCAGACCGCGCCGTCCTCCAGCTTGATCACCCATTTGCCGGCGCCGTTGACGCGGGCCAGGGCGACCACGCCGGTGACATTCTCCAGCTCCTCCTGAGTTTCGCCGCGCTCGAAGAGGCTGAGCGAGGGCATGGAGAAGCCGAAGGCCTGGCGGCGGACCTTGCGGGCCTGTTCGCGGTCGACCACCACGATGTCGCCCTTGGCCTCGGCCTGGTCCAGCGCGACGGTAGCCTGATCGTAGCAGGCGAGGCGCTGGCTCTCGTCGGTCAGCTTCCGGCAGTCCACCAGCTTCTGCAGCATGGCGGACCGCGACTCGCCCTTCGGCTGGGCCTGCGACGCCGACCCGCCGAGGCTCGCCGCCACGGCGACGCCCACCGCCCACATCGCCACCGTCTTCATGTCGCCGACCTCAGGAATGACTCTTCTGAGCCCATTAAGCGGGGCGCGGCGGCCGGCGCAACGCCCGTGCGCAGCGGTCACGACGACGCCGCGATTCCGCCGAGGTCCGGAGGTTGCGCCTCTGCGCTCTGTCACAATCGGAGGCCAAACCTTGCCCGCTTTCAGGAACGGTGCGGCAATCTGTGACCAGAATGCGACAGGTGGGCGTCCGAAACATTGCCAAACGCTAATCTGCGTTGACCAGTCCTCTCGCAGCCCCGTAACTCCGCCGTAACCGAGGGCGCATCCCGCTTTCGGGACCGATCTCTTTTTGTGGGGAGCGGCCGCCCGCCGGGCAGGACCGCTGGAGGATCAAGACCGTGAAATTCAAGTCCATGCGGGAACGCCTTTTGGCGTCGTCTATGATTTGCGGCGCGGCCCTGTTGGGCCTTTCGTCGCAAGCCGCGGCCCAGACCGCTTCGGATGAAATCTCCGAAGTCGTCGTCACCGGCACGCGTATTCCGTCGCCGAACCTGGAGAGCGTCAGCCCGGTGACCGCGGTGAGCGCGGCTGAAATCAAGGCGACGGGCGTGACCCGCGTCGAGGACATGATCAACAGCCTGCCGCAAGCCTTCGCGGCCCAGGGCGCGGCTCTGTCCAACGGCTCGACCGGCACGGCCACCGTCAGCCTCCGCGGCCTCGGCGCGACCCGCACCCAGGTCCTGATCGACGGCCGCCGCCTGATGCCCGGCACGCCGAACACCCTGGGCGGCTCGCTGGCCGCCGACATCAACTTCATCCCCTCGGCCCTGATCGAGCGCGTTGACGTCCTGACGGGCGGCGCCTCGGCCGTGTACGGCGCCGACGCCGTCGGCGGCGTCGTCAACTTCATCATGGCCAAGAACTTCGAGGGCGTCCGCGTCGACGCCCAGTACGGCATCTATCAGCACGACAACGGCAACGACGTTGCCGGCGTGGTGCAGGCGGCCCAAAACGCCTCGGCCAATCCGCAGTTCTTCCAGCTGCCGAAGGACAACGTCCGCGACGGTGAAATGTCGCAAGTGACGCTGGTGATCGGCGTGAACTCGCCGGACGGCAAGGGCAACGTGACCGCCTATGCCGGCTATCGTCACGTCGAGCCGATCCTGCAGGGCAACCGCGACTTCTCGTCGTGCACGTTCAACTCGGGCGACACCTTCGCCGACGCCGGCTGCGGCGGTTCGGGCACGGCCTTCCCGGCCCGTGTCGGCGCCTACGTCGTCGACCCGGCCGGCCCGGGCAACACGTTCCGCCTGCGCAACGCCGCGACCGACGTCTACAACTTCGGTCCGACGAACTACTACCAACGCCCCGACGACCGTTATGTGCTGGGCGCGTTCGCGAACTACGAGATCAACGACTGGGCCACGGCCTACGCCGACGTGATGTTCATGGACGACACGTCGACCTACCAGATCGCGCCGGGCGGCATCTTCGCCGGCACCTTCTCGGTCAACTGCGCCAACCCGTTCCTGTCGGCCCAGCAGCGCGGCCTGCTGAACGCCACGGCGGCCTCGGGCGGCGGCACCTGCGCCACCAATCCGGCCGGCACCTTCACCGGCACGATCTCGCGCCGGAACGTCGAAGGCGGCGGCCGTCAGGGCCGGACCCAGCACCAGCAGTACCGCTACGTGGTGGGTGTCCGTGGCGACCTGAACGACAACTGGAATTACGACTTCGCGATGCAGTACGGTCGCGTGTCGTTCAACCAGGTCCAGACCGGCTTCTACCGTACCTCGGCGATCAACCAGGCCCTCAACGTCGTCCAGACGCCGAGCGGCCCGGCCTGCGCCAACCCCGCCGGCGGCTGCGTGCCCTACAACATCTTCCAGCTCGGCGGCGTGACCCAGGACGCGCTCGACTTCCTGGAAACCCCCTCCACGCAGAACGGCAACCTGTTCGAGCGCATCGTGAACTTCTCGCTGGGCGGTGACCTCACCGAGTACGGCGTGAAGTCGCCGTGGGCCAACGACGGCGTGGGCGTGTCGATGGGCGCCGAGTACCGCCGCGAGACCCTGGACTTCGCCGCCGACTTCATCTCGTCCTCGGGCGACCTGAACGGCTCGGGCGGCGCCAACCCGCCGGTGAACGGCTCGTTCGACGTGTACGAACTGTTCGCCGAAACCCGGATCCCGATCGTCCAGGACATGGCCTTCGCCAAGTCCCTGACCCTGGAACTGGCCTTCCGTTACTCGGACTACTCCTCGATCGGCACCACCGAGACCTACAAGATCGCCGGTGACTGGGAACCGATCGACGGTCTGCGCCTGCGCGGCGGCTACAACCGCGCCGTCCGTGCGCCGCACGTCCTCGAGCTGTTCAGCCCGCAGAACGTCGTCCTCGACGGCACGCAGGATCCCTGCGCCGGCCTGGCCGCCAGCGATCCGCTGGTCGCCCGCTGCGCCCAGGCGTTCAACCTGACGGCCGCCCAGGTCCTGGCCATCGAAGCGAACCCGGCCAACCAGTACAACGGCCAGATCGGCGGTAACCCGAACCTGGATCCGGAAACCGCCGACACCTGGACCGTCGGCTTCGTCTACCAGCCCTCGTTCCTGCCGGGCTTCAACTTCTCGGCCGACTGGTTCTCCATCAAGGTGAAGGACTTCATCTCGGGCATCGGCGCGGACACGATCATCAACCGCTGCGTCAACACCCTGGACTCGTTCTTCTGCGGCCTCGTGAACCGCGACCAGGACGGCTCGATCTGGCTTTCGAACGAAGGCTACGTCGTCGACACTACCCTGAACACGGGCGCCCTGCGCACCAAGGGTATCGACTTCAACGTCAGCTACCGGACCGATCTCGAGAACTTCGGCATCAGCAACGGTGGCGGCCTGAGCTTCAACTTCGTCGGCACCTGGCTGGACGACCTGTCGATCCAGAACCTGCCGGGCGACGACTTCTTCAACTGCGCCGGCTACTACGGCACGATCTGCTCGGTCTCGGGCGGTCTGTCGTCGCCGAACCCCGAATGGCGTCACAAGGCCCGCGTGACCTGGACCACGCCGTTCGAATACGGCGACTGGTTCAAGGACTTCTCGCTCTCGCTGCAATGGCGCCACTTCAACAAGGTGACGCTCGACGCCTATTCGGACGACCCGGCGCTCAACAACCCGGGCCTGCAGTACGCCACGGACAAGACGCTCGCCTCGCGCGACTACTTCGACCTGACGGCGTCCTGGACGATGCGCGACAACCTCAACTTCCGGGCGGGCGTGAACAACCTGTTCGACAAGGACCCGCCGCTCAACGGTTCGTCGAACTGCCCGACCGGTCCTTGCAACGGCAACACCTGGCCGCAAATCTACGACGCCTTCGGCCGGTACCTGTTCATCGGCCTGACCGCCGACTTCTAAGTCGAACGTCACGTCAGACGACTGCGTGGGGCGGCGGAGCAATCCGCCGCCCCATTCTTTTTGCCGCGGCCGCTGCTAGGTTCTGCCGGTGAGCAACACGTGGAACACCGGGCGCTTTAGCGTCAGCTTCGGCGCCCCCCTAGCGTCCCGCCCTCCGGCCGCGCCAGGCGATGCCGCCGAGGCCGCCCGCTGGGGCGCCGAGGGCGACCGGCTGCGCCTGGCCGGGGACGTGGCCGGCGCCGACCGCGCCTATGCCCGCCAGATGCGCGCGACGGTCACCGATCCCGAGCTCGTCCGTGCGGCCGATACGCTGATCGCGGGCGATCTCGCCGCGGCCGACGCCCTGCTGCGCGGCGTGCTGGCGCGGCGGCCCGCCGATGCGCTGGCGCTCTGGATGGCCGGCGATGTGGCGTCCCGGCGGGGGCGTAACCACGACGCCGAGACCTTGCTGGCCCGCTGCCTAGACCTTGCCCCTGGCCTGACCGCCGCACGCTCCGCCTACGCCATGGTCTTGACCTGGCGCGACAAGGTGGAGGCCGCGCTCGCCCAGGCGGACCGGCTGCTGCAGGCCGAACCGGCGAACGCGCTCTATCGCCACCTGCGGGCCTCCTCGCTCTCACGGCTGGGCGAGGACGCGGCCGCCGCGGAGGCCTACGCGGCAATCCTGGAAGCGCACCCCGACCAGGCGCTGAGCTGGATGAGCTACGGCCACGTGCTGAAGACGCTAGGCCGGCAGGCGGACGCCGTGGCGGCCTATCGGCGATGCCTGGCGCTGGACCCCCGCCAGGGCGAGGCCTGGTGGAGCCTGGCCAACCTCAAGACCGTGCGCTTCGCCGACGCCGACCTCGCTGCGATGGAACAGGCGCTCGCCGCCGAGCTCCCCGACGCCGACCGGCTGCAGGTCCATTTCGCCCTGGGCAAGGCGCGCGAGGACGCGGGCGCGTTTGCTGAGGCCTTCGAACACTATGCGCGGGGCAATGCGATCCAGCGTGCGCGGCTGGACTACGACGCCGCCGAGACCACGGGCCAGATGCGGCGGACCAAGGCGCTGCTGGGCCGCGGCTTCTTCGCCGCGCGCGCGGGGCAGGGGGCGCCGCACCCCGACCCGATCTTCATCGTGGGCCTGCCGCGCTCGGGCTCGACCCTGGTGGAGCAGATCCTGGCTAGCCACAGCCAGGTCGAGGGCACCCAGGAACTGCCCTACATCCCCGCCCTGGCGGCGCGGCTGGCCGGCCGCGCCCGGCGCGAGAGCGAAGGCGCCTACCCGGACGTGTTGGCGGCCCTGTCGTCCGAGGAATTCGCGGCCCTGGGCGAGGAATACCTGGCCCGCGCCGGAACCCACCGGAAGACCGGACGGCCCTTCTTCATCGACAAGCTGCCGAACAACTTCGCCCACACGGGGCTGATCCACCTGATCCTGCCGAACGCCAAGATCGTGGATGCGCGCCGCCATCCCCTGGGCTGCTGCCTGTCCGGCTTCAAGCAGCACTTCGCGGTCGGCCAGCCGTTCACCTACGACCTCGTCGACATCGGCCGCTACTACGCCGACTACGTCGAGCTGATGGCCCATTTCGACGCAAACCTCCCTGGCCGTATCCACCGCGTGATCTACGAGCGGATGGTCGCCGAACCGGAGGCCGAGGTCCGGCGCCTGCTGGACCACTGCGGCCTGCCGTTCGAGGACTCATGCCTGCGCTTCTACGAGAACGACCGCGCGGTGCGGACCGCCAGCTCCGAGCAGGTGCGCCAGCCGATCTTCACCGACGCGGCCGACCACTGGCGCAACTTCGAACCGTGGCTGGGCCCGCTGAAGGCCGCCCTCGGGCCGGCGCTGGACGCCTATCCGGCGCCGCCAGCGATCTAGACGCGCGTTGCGCGGCCGCCGCTGCTAGATTACGCGCCGGAATTTGCCGCGAAGGTGCGTGACTTGAGCCAGTGGAAAGTCGGACAGATCAACGTGAAGGCGGGCTACACCCCCGCCCCGACGGCCAGACCTGCGGTTCCCGCCGCGCCGCCCGCGCGTAGCCCGGAGGCCGATCGCGCCCGGCTGCAGGCGATCCACGCCGCCACCCAGGCCCGCGATTTCCCGCGCGCCGCCACCCTGGCCGAGGCCGCGCTGAAGGACGGGATCGAGCACCCCATGGTGCTGAACCTGGCGGCGCTGAAGGCCGAGCAGGAGGGGCGGTTCGACGATGCGCTGGCGGTGCTCCAGCGGGCCGTGGAAATCGCGCCCCAGGACCTTGGCGCCCGCAACGCCATGGGCCTCGTGCTCACCCGCCTGGAACGATACCCCGACGCGCTCGCTGCCTTCGAAGGCGTGATCGCGCTGGAGCCCGGGTTCGCCGGCGCCCACTGCGCCCGCGGCGCGACGCTGGAGGCCATGGGCCGGCTGAAGGAGGCCGAGGCCGCCTACAACCACGCCCTGGAGCTGGAGCCCGAGAACCTGGGCGCGACCCAGGGCCTGGCCAACCTGCTGAGCCGGCGGGGCGCCCACGCCGAGGCGCGGCCCCTGGCCGAGGCGGTGCTGGAGGCCGAGCCCAACTTCCCCGACGCGGTGATGGTCTTGGCCGCCGCCGACGCCGCGGAGGGCCACGGCGAGCGCGCCCAGAAGCGCCTGGAGCTGCTGGCCGGCGACGAGCGTCTGACGCCACATCAGCGCGCCCTGGCGCGCGGGCAGTTGGGTGACGTGCTGGACGCCCAGAACCTCACCGCCGAGGCGTTTCAGGCCTATGCCGCCTGCAACATGGGCCTCTGGCGCGCCTATGCGCCGGTCCACGGGCAGGGGATCAGCGCCCTGGACTTCGCCCGCGCCATGATCGCCGAGCTGGACCAGATCCCGCCCGAGGCCTGGACGTCGAAGCCGATCGCCCGGCCCACCGACGGGCAGAAGGCGCATGTCTTCCTGCTCGGGTTCCCCCGCTCGGGCACCACCCTTCTGGAACAGGTGCTGGCGAGCCATCCCGATGTCGAGGCGCTGGAGGAACGGGAGACGCTCGCCGACGCCCAGCGCGCCTTCCAGATGCAGCCGGCCGACGTGGCCCGCCTGGCTCGCGCCTCCGAGGCCGAACTGGCGCCCCTGCGCGACGCCTACTGGGCCCGCGTGAAGGCCGAGGGCGCGGACGTGGCCGGCAAGGTGTTCGTCGACAAGCACCCGCTGCACACCTTCCGCCTGCCCCTGATCCTGAAGCTTTTCCCGGACGCCAAGATCCTGTTCGCCCGCCGCGATCCGCGCGACGTGGTGCTGAGCTGCTATCGCCGCCGCTTCGCCATGAGCGGCTCGGCCTACCAGATGCTGACCCTGCCCGGCGCGGCCGGATACTACGACGCGGCGATGCTGCTGGCCGACAAGCTGGAGGCGCCCATGGCGCCGCGCACCCTCGTCGTGCGCCACGAGTCCCTGGTGGCCGACTTCGACGCGGCGGTGGGCGAGGTGGTCGCGTTCCTGGGCCTGCCCTGGTCGGACCAGGTGCGAAACTTCGCGGACAAGGCCCGCGACCGGGCGGTCGCCACGCCCAGCGGCGCCCAGCTCTCGCGCGGCCTCAGCGCCGAGGGCGTGGGCGCCTGGCGTCGCTACCGCGACCAGCTCGCCCCGGTGCTGCCGACCCTGGCGCCCTGGGTCGCCGCGTTCGGGTACGAGGCCGAATGACCCTGACCCGCCGGCGCGCGCTGCAGACGCTCGCGCTGGGCGGACTGGGCAGCGCCTGCGCCACCGCGCCGGGGCTCCGCGAGGGGCCCATCCGCGAACCCCTGGTCTCGATCAACCTGGCCGACGTGGCGCCGCCCCCAGCGCCGGCCACCGGTACGCGGGTGGAAACCGCCTTCGACCAGGCGCGGCGGATGACGGTGCCGGTCCGGCTTGGCAAGCGCGGGCCGTTCCAGTTCGTGGTCGACACCGGCGCGAACCGCACGGTGATCGGCGTCGAGACCGCCCAGCGCTGCAGCCTCGTCGGCGACGGCATGGCGCCGGTGCACGGCATCGTAGGAACCCAGCCGGCGCCGCTGGTGAAGGTGCCCATGCTTCGCGTGGGCATGGTCCAGTCGTCCAACCTCAGCCTGCCGGTCCTGCCCAAGGCCAGCCTCGGCGCCGATGGCCTGCTGGGCATCGACGTCCTGCGGAACCGCCGGATGCGGCTGAATTTCCGCGGCAACACCTTCGAGATCGGCCCCTCGGGCAAGGGCGCGTCGGTACAGGCCCTGGGCGGCGGGGGCGGCACCCGGATCCCCGATCCCTCCCGCGGCATCGTCGTGCCGGCGCAGTACCGTTCCGGCCAGCTGGTGATCTTCGACGCCGACGTGGCGGGCGTGCCGGTGCGGGCGTTCCTGGACTCCGGCGCCCAGATCACCTGCGGCAACGAGGCGCTGCGCGACGTGCTGCTGCGCGAGCGGCCGGAGCTGGCGGCCCGGATGGTCGAAAGCCAGCTCATCAGCGCGACGGGCCAGACCTCGCCCGCCCAGATCGGCCCCTTGCCGCGGCTGCGGCTGGGCGGTCTTGGGCTGAACAACATCCGCGCCGCCTTCGCCCCGCTGCACATCTTCAGCCTCTGGGGGCTGAACGACCGGCCCGCCATGCTGGTGGGCGTGGACGTGCTGCGGCACTTCGACGAGGTCACCCTCGACTTCGGCCGGCGCGAGGTCACCTTCACGCGGGCCCGCAACGCCGGACCGGCGGTCGTCTGAAGACGGCTACCGGATCGGGGTCGGCGCCAGGACGGTTCCGCCGCCGCCGCTGCGCAGCCGGGCTTCGGCCGCCTGGTCGATGATCGCCTGCGCGCGGGGGTCGCCGAACACCCAGGCCGCCGCCGCCAGGGTCCGCGCCGAGGCCGCCGACACGCCCAGCGCCTTCTGCAGCGCTTCGAAGGCGCCGTCGGCGGGCGTCATCCGCCGCAGCGGCACCTCGCCCTCCAGCTTCGCCAGCTGCTTGGCCTTGTCCACGGCCTGGTAGAAGCCGCCGACCTCGTCCACCAGGCCCAGGGTCTTGGCCTGGGCGCCCGTCCAGACCCGGCCCTTGGCGATCTCCCGCACCCGCTCGGGCGGCATCTTGCGGCCGGTCGCCACGCGCGTGATGAAGTTGCCGTAGATGCGGTCCATCCAGCCGGCGAACGCCGCACGCTGCTCGGCCGTAAACGGCTGCCCCAGTCCGAACGCGCCGGCGTACTCGCCGCCGACGCCCGTCTCGCGGACGTCCACGCCAAACCTGGCCAGGGCGGGTCCAAGGGCGAACTTGCCGCCGAACACGCCGATGGAGCCGGTCAGGGTGGTGGGCTGGGCCACGATCGCCGAGGCCTCGGAGCTGATCCAGTAACCGCCCGAGGCGGCGTAAGTCCCCATGGAGACGACCACCGGCTTGCCCTTGGACTTGGCGAAGCGGATGGCGTCCAGGATCTGCTCGGAGGCGGTGTCGGACCCGCCGGGCGAATTGACCCGCAGAACGATGGCCTTGATCGAGCTGGCCTTGGCCGCGCGGACGATCGCATCGGCCAGGTCGTCGGAATAGATGGTCGCCCCGCCGGTGAACGGGTTCCCGCCCTCGTCCTTCCCCGTCATGATCGGCCCCTCGGCCTCGATGACGGCGATGGCGTCGCCGCCGCCGCGCCGCTCGCGGGCCGGGCGGTTGTCGGCATAGTCGTCGAAGTCCACCGTGCGCGCGTCGTCGCCGGCCTTGTCCAGCAGCGCCTGTTCGGCCTCGCGCACCTGGCCGATGTGGTCGATCAGCCGCAGGGCCAGGGCGTCTTCGGCGAGGTGCGGGCCGGCCTCCAGCGTCCGGCGCAGCGCCGCGGGATCGGCCTTCCGGTCGGCGGCGGCGAAGGCCAGGTTCGACGCATAGACCGAGCCCATCCAGCTCAGCGTCGCCTGCTTATGGGCGGGGGTGTAGTCGGAATAGAGGTAGCCGTTGACGGCGTTCTTGTATTCGTAGCGCTGCTCGTACTGCGGCACGACGCCGTACTTCTCAAAGAAGCGCTTGAGGAACAGGTCTTCGGTGGCGACGCCCGTCACCTGCAGCGAGGCGCCCGGCTGCATCCAGAACTGGTCCGACGCCCGACCCAGCATGTAGGTCGTGGTCACCATCCCCGCGGGATAGAGCCCCTGGCTGTGCGTGTAGACTGGCTTGCCGGCGGCCCGGAAGTGATTGAACGCCAGGCGGATCTCGTCGGCCATGCCCGGCTCGAGACCGCCCTCGGGCAGGCGGACCAGCAGGCCCTTGACCTTGTCGTCCGCCTCGGCGCGGCGAAGGGTCGAGATGATCGACATCACCGAGGTCGAGTTGCGCCCGATGCCCCAGAGCGGATTGTGCGGCGCCTGGTCGGTCAGCGGGCCGCGCAGGTCCAGCTCCAGCACCGTGTTTGCAGGAATCGGCGCCGGCGCGGCGGCCTGCATGGCCATGCCGATCAGCACGATCGGCACGCCGACCAGGAAAATCACCAGGCCCGCGAAGACCCCGGCCGCCGTGATCAGGAACTGTTTCATCTCACCATAGGGTCGTGCGCCGCCCGCGCGTTCTCAAGGGGCGCTCTCGCACACAATCCCGCGCCCGCCTAGGCGGACCGCGACGATGGGCCATGGAACTCGGGAGAAGATGGTCGGAGTGGCAGGATTTGAACCTGCGACCCCTGCGTCCCGAACGCAGTGCTCTACCAGACTGAGCCACACTCCGACTTGGAGGCGCGCTTATAGAGGAGGGTCGGCGGCCCCGCAAGCGGTCGAAAAAGACCTTTGTCGAGGGGCGTTGCATCAACCGGTCCGCTGCGCTATTTCCCCCGCTCCCGAGCGCTCAGCGCCTCGGTGGCCGTTCCTGCTGGGGAATGGTGTAATGGTAACACTGCGGTTTTTGGTACCGTCATTCTAGGTTCGAGTCCTAGTTCCCCAGCCACGGACGTCCTCCTTGCCCCGGCGCCGCCGGCCCAAGGCAGAGCTTGACGCGCAAGACAACCCCCACTTGCTGCGACACCCCGTCACTCGGGGATTCTACTTAAGCATTCTCCCCGGATTTCCAGGCCCCGAATCACTGTGGTTCTTAGTCGTTAACCATAGTGAACAGCGATTGAAGACGGGCCGCAGATGATCCCAGGACACCTCTCAGAAGCGCGCGCACCCCGGGGGCTGGGGCGCCGTTTCGAGACGCGGTCCTAGGGGGTTTTAGGGGCGATCATGGGTGGCAAGGTGTTGATCATCGACGACGACGCAGCGTTGCTGCGCCTCATGTCGATGGCGTTTCAGGCGGCGGGGTTTCAGACCGTCGCCGCAGACAACGGGCGGTCCGGCATCCGCATGGCCGGCGCCCACAGGCCCGACTTGGTGGTGACCGACATCGTCATGCCCGACATCGAGGGCATCGGCGCCATCCGGGCCATCAAGCAGGGGGCCCGCCCGCCGAAGGTGATCGCGATCTCGGGCGCCGGTCGGGCGCGGGGCGCGGACTACCTGAGCTGGGCCCGCCACCTGGGCGCGGACGAGGTGCTGGCCAAGCCCTTCCGCATGTCCGAGCTCATGAAGATTTCCAAGTCCGTCATCGCCAAGCAAACCGTCAACGCGACAGATCTCAGGGGTTAGATCCGATGCACATCCTTCTCGTGGAAGACAACGAAGCCACCGCCAAGAGCGTCAAGCTCATCCTGGGCGCCGAGGGCCACAACGTCTCGATGACGGCCTCGGGCGAGGAAGCCGTCGAGCTGGCCGAGATCTACGAATACGACGCCGTCCTCATGGATATCGACCTGGAGGACATCACCGGGATCGAGGCCCTGCGTGAGCTGCGGCTGAAGAAGAACGCCACGCCCGTCATCATCCTGTCGGGCACGGTCGACGTGGAAACCAAGGTCGCGAGCCTGGCCGCCGGCGCGGACGACTACATGACCAAGCCGTTCCACAAGTCCGAGCTGACCGCGCGCATCAACGCCGTGGTGCGCCGCTCGCGCGGCCATACGGACTCGATCATCCGCACCGGCGTGATCGCGCTGAATCTGAACACCCGCAGCGCCGAGGTGGCCGGCCAGCCGATCCACCTGACGCCCAGCGAATACAAGATGCTGGAGCTGCTCTCGCTCAGGAAGAACACGGTCCTCACCAAGGAGGCGTGCCTGAACCACCTCTACAACGGCATGAGCGAGCCCGAGATCAAGATCATCGACGTCTTTATCTGCAAGCTGCGCAAGAAGATCGCTGCGGCGGCCGGCGGCGACAGCCAGATCGAGACCGTCTGGGGCGGCGGCTACATGCTGCGCGACGCCAAGGCCGACGCCAAGCCGCAGGCCCTGGCGGCCTGATCCAGGGGCTCCGGAGGCTGACAGAGCGGCCGGACCTTCGGGGGCCGGCCGTTTCCCCGTGCGCACCCGGCCGCGGCGAGCCGCCGCTACGTAGGAGTACCTAGGTAGAGACCTCGGGATGCCTGCGGCCCGGCTGTGTGCTTTTGATTCGCTCGGCCACATTTTGGCCATGGATGAGGCAGGATCGCGGCGCGCCATGAGCACCGACGGTTTCAAGGCTTCCAAGGGGCAGGGCGCCCGGCAGGCGAACCGCAAGGGCGCGCTGGCGGCCCGCCGCCAGGTCAAGCGCCCGGTGAGGCGCAGCGAGGCCCGCAGCGCCGCCGCCGACCAGCGCCTCGAGGCGCTGCACCGCCGGGCCGGCGTACTTGCCCACGACTTCAACAACCTGCTCGGCGTCATCCTCGCGGCGAACGAGGCGTTGGCCGCCCAGTTGCCGCCGGGCTCGGACGGTTACGAACTGGCCCGCATCAGCCAGGAGGCCGCCGAGAAGGGCGCGGACCTGCTCGCCCGCATGGTCGAGCTTTCGTGTCCCGATGCGGCAGAGCCCGTGGTGATCGATGCCGCAGAGGTCGCCCTGACGACCGCGCGCCTGGCCCAGGTCTCGACGCGCCCCGGCGTGACCGTGGTGGCGATGGCCCAGCCTCACGCCCTGTCCTGCCGCGCCGACCGCGGAGGCCTGGAATCGGCGCTGCTCAATCTCTGCGTCAACGCCGGCCACGCGATGCCGGACGGCGGCGCGGTGCAGATCGCCGCGGCGCCCGCGCGCCTCGATGGCGAGGCGGCCGCGACCCTCGATCTCGACCCCGGCCGCTATGTGACGTTCTCGGTCACCGATCCTGGCGTCGGCATGTCGCCCGAGGTCCTGGCCCGCGCGACCGACCCCTATTTCACCACCCGCGCGGGCCGCGGGGGTACGGGCCTGGGCCTGGCCGGCGTCCGCGACTTCGCCCGACGCTCCGGTGGCGCTCTGCGCCTGGTCTCGCAACCCGGCCGCGGGACCACCGCCACGATCTATCTGCCGCGGGCCTAGATCGGATTTACCTGTCCTGCCTTACGTGGCGGCGGCATTGACTCGCCTCCTGCCGCCCATAGCGTGATCGCAAGCCGCGCGACCGCGGTTCACGTAACGCGGGAGGATCGGCCATGACCGTCTCGGCGCAGGAGCCGATCGCCGCCCCCACTGCGCTACCCGGCCGCGCGTACCGCAGCTATGCGCTCGGCCTGCTGATGCTGATCTACGTGGTCAATTTCGTGGATCGCCAGGTGGTCTCGATCCTGGCCGAGCCGATCAAGCAGGATCTCCACCTTGCCGACTGGCAGCTGGGTCTGATGACGGGTCTCGCCTTCGCCGTGCTCTACACGGTGCTGGGCTTGCCGATCGCCCGGCTGGCCGAGCGTGGGGACCGGCCGCTGATCATCGCCGTGGCGGTGGCTGTCTGGAGCGGCTTCACCACCATTTCGGGCCTGGCGCAGACGTTCACCCACCTCGTGCTTGCGCGGATCGGCGTGGGGGTCGGCGAGGCGGGCTGCACGCCGCCCGCGCTGTCGCTGATCGCCGACACCGTGCCCCGGGAGCAGCGGGCGTCCGCCGTCTCGGTCTATATGCTGGGCGCGCCCGTGGGCAGCCTGCTCGGCCTCGCCCTCGGCGGGCTCATCGCGGATGCCTTGGGCTGGCGCATGGCGTTCGTCCTGGTCGGCCTGCCCGGCCTGCTGCTGGCCGGGCTTGCGGCCCTGACGCTGCGCGAGCCCCGCCGTGGCCGGCCCGTCCTCGCGCGGGCGGACGATGGCGTGCCCAGCTTCCGCGAGGCGCTCAAGGAGCTTGCCGGGAAGCGGACATACTGGCGCGTGGTGGGCGGGGTGACGATCAAGTCCTTCGCCTCGTACGGCGCGCTGGCCTTCACCGGATCCTTCTTCTTCCGCAACTTCCCGGCCGAGCTGGCCCAGTACGCTGCGATGTTCGGCCTGAAGAGCGCGGGGTTCCTGGGGCTCGCGCTGGGGGTGACCTCGGGCGTCATGGCGATGATCGGCACGCTGCTGGGCGGGCGGATCGCGGACCACCTCGCCCGCAAGGATGCGCGGGCCTATGCCATGATCCCGGCCGTCGGCGCGATCGCCGGCCTGCCGTTCTCGCTGGCGGCGCTCAACTCCGACTCCCTGATCCTGGCTCTCGCGTTCCTGCTCGCGCCCGGCCTGCTCGGCTCGATGTGGCTCGGCCCGGCGTACGGCGTCGTGCAGAGCCTTGTGCGGCCCGAGACGCGGGCGACCGCCACCGCGGTGCTGCTGTTCGTGGCCAACCTCATCGGCCTTGGTCTCGGCCCGCTCTTCGTCGGTATCCTGTCGGACGTCCTGTCCGCCCAGGGCCACTCCGAGGCCGACGCCATCAAGTGGTCGTTGACGACCTTCGCGCTCCTCGCCGCGCCCTGCGCCTACCTCTTCTGGAGCGCGCGCAAGACCATGCGCGAGGAAATCGTCAGCTGAGACGCGGTCGCCGGCCTACGCCGCCCCGGCGGTGATGGTCGAGCGGATGAGGTCGGACAGGCTCTCGGCCCGCATCTTCGACATGACGTTGGCGCGATAGATCTCGACCGTGCGCGGGCTGATGGTGAGGGTGGCGGCGATCACCTTGTTGCTGGCGCCGTCCACGATGAGATCCAGCACCTGGCGCTCGCGCGGCGTCAGGCTTTCCAGGCGGCGCAGGATGCGCGTGCGCGCCGCCCCGGCGTCGACCGCCGCGTCGTTCTCCTCCAGGCAGTGCCGGACCGCCTTGAGGATGACCTCGCTCTCGTAGGGCTTCTCGATGAAGTCGATGGCGCCGGCCTTCATGGCGTCCACGGCGCGGCCGACGTCCGCGTGGCCGGTTATCACTATCACCGGTAGTATGCAGCCGACGCCCTTCAGCGCCCGGATCAGCTCGATGCCGTCCATGCTGGGCATGCGCAGGTCGGTGATGATGCAGCCCCGCGCGGCCGGGTCGAAGGTGGCGAGGAACTCGTGGGCGGAGGCGAAGCCGCGGACGGGCAGGCCGTCCGACTTCAGCAGCATGAGCAGGGAATCGCGAGCAGCGTCGTCATCATCGACGACGAACACCGTTCGATCCGCCGCTCCGCTCGCCATCTTCCCCTGCCCGCGCCAGAACAAAACTAAAAGCGGCGCCACCCAGGCGGCTGGGTTCCACCCAGATCCGTCCCCTGTGATTTTCGACTATAGCACTGGAAATGGAGAGGCCTAGCCCCATGCCTTCTGGCTTTGTGCTGGCCAACGGCTGAAAGAGTCGGTCCATCACGCTTTCGTCAATTCCAGGACCACTGTCCTCGACAGTGGTGACCAGCTTGTCCCCAGGTTCCAGCCGGGTCGAGATGTTGATCTGGCGGTTCGGGTACTTGGTCACAGCTTCAATCGCGTTGCGTGCGAGATTGACAACGAGTTGCTGGATCTGGATGCGGTCGGCGATCACGGTGTCGTCGCCCTTGTAGAGATCGTAGACCAGCCGGACGTTCGCATCGCGCGCCATCAGGGCGATGATGAAGTCGACCTCGCCGATCATCCCCGAGAGGCTCTCAGGCTTCTGCAGCGTGCCGCCGCGGTTGGCCAGGTCGCGCATGGTCCGGATGATCTCGCCGGCGCGCACCGCCTGGTCGCCGGCGCGGGCCACGGCGTCGATCAGGTCGTCGTCCTCCAGCTCCATCCGGGCGATCAGGTTGCGCGCGGCGCGCAGGTAGTTGGCCACGGCCGACAACGGCTGGTTGAGTTCGTGGGCGAGCACCGAGGCCATCTCGCCCATGGAGTTCGCACTCCACACCTGGGTGAGCTGTTCGCGCAGTTCCTCGGACCTGCGCTCGGCCTCCCGGATCGAGGTCATGTCGCGCACCACCATGGTCAGCAGGCGGCGCGAGGCGATGGTCACCTCGCCGATCCGGACCTCCATGGGGAAGGTGGCGCCGTCTTTCCTGAGGCCGGTCAGCTTGCGGTAGCTGCCGCTCACGTCCGCGCCGTCGCCCGCGGTCCCGTCGCCGGTGAGGGCGCCGTCTTCGCCCGGGGGCATCAGCAGGCTGACATTCTGACCGATCACCTCGTGGTCGTTCCAGCCGAAGAGGCGCTCGGCCGGGTGGCTGAAGCTCTGGATGACGCCGCGGTCGTCGATCAGCACCAGGGCGTCGGCGACGATCTCGAGGCTGGCCTGGAGCAGTTCCTCGCGCTCGGCCTGGTCGGCGATGATCTCCGCCGCCGCCAGGCGCTGGGCCATCAGCGAGCGGACCCAGCCGGCGATCCCAAGGCCCAAGGCTAGGAACAGGCCGGCCCGGACCACGCGCTCCATGAGCGTCAGGTCGGTCTGGCTTTCAAGATAGACGCCGCCCGCCGTCATCAACAGCGCCGCCGTCAGGGACGGCCAGGCGCCGCCATACGCGGCGCAGACCAGCAGGACCGGCGCGCCGAGCAGATAGACCGAGTGGCTGAACATCGGGCGCAGGGCGAAGAGGACCGCCAGCGCGGCCGCCGAAACGCCTATCGCCAGAAGCTGGCCCCTGAGAAAGAGGAGGCCAGGGTTCGAACGCGCCATCCCGGTTGTGCGATTTCCCGTCCACAACCTGAACATGTATTCTACATTCCGTGTCGGCCCCGTTCCGACAAACGTGTTGTGCGGAAAAATTGCGAGCTAAGCAATTACGTACAACTACATAAGGGTAGGTACATGCAGGGAAGTTCGCGTTTCGGGCGAATTCCCGCGACACCTTTCACTGTTGGGGCGACGACTTTGGTCAGCTACCCGACAATTTGACGCCTAGCCCGGTTGGCGGTGTCTCATCTCCGCCGTTCAGGGACTTCTGCATCCAGACGATGTCCACCCACCGCCCGTGCTTGAACCCGAAGCTGCGGCCGACGCCCGCGTCGGTGAAGCCCAGCGAGCGGTGCAGTCCAATGGAGGCCGCATTGCCGCTGTCGCCGATCACGGCCACCACCTGGCGCAGGCCGAACGCCTCGCAGGCCTCCATGACGCGCGAGAGGACCGCGCGCCCGACGCCCCGGCCCACCGCGTCCGGCGCCACATAGACGCTGTCCTCGGCGGTGAAGCGGTATCCCGGCCGCGGGCGGAAGGGCCCGGCGTAGGCGTACCCCAGCACCCGTCCGCCGTCCTCGGCCACGAAGAAGGGCAGGCCGTAGCCCTGGATTTCCCGCCGTCGCCCGTCCATCCAGGCCGCGTCCGGCGGCTCCGTCTCGAAGGTGCCGAAGCCGTGCAGCACGTGGTGGCCGTAGATGGCCGCCAGCGCCTGCGCATCGTCCGCCTCCGCCGCCCGGATGATCACTTGGCCCACCCCTTCTCCAGCGCCCAGACCGCGAACGCGTAATCCAGGGCGATCTCCTTCAGGAAGTCGAAACGGCCCGATGCGCCGCCGTGCCCGGCCTCCATGTTGATCTTGAGCAGGATCGGGGCGTCGCCTGTCGTGGATTCGCGCAGCTTCGCCACCCACTTGGCCGGCTCCCAGTAGGTCACGCGCGGATCGGAAAGGCCGCCGGTGGCGAGGATCGGCGGATAGGCCTTCGCGCCGACCTGGTCGTAGGGGCTGTAGCTGGCGATCAGGTCGTAGGCGGCGGCGTCCTCGATGGGATTGCCCCACTCGGGCCACTCGGGAGGGGTGAGGGGCAGGGTGGTGTCGCTCATGGTGTTCAGCACGTCCACGAACGGCACCGCGGCGATGATCGCGCCCCACAGGTCCGGCCGTAGGTTGGCCACCGCCCCCATCAGCATCCCGCCGGCCGAGCCGCCATAGGCCGCGATCCGGCCCTTTGCGGCATAACCCTCGCCGACCAGGTGCTCGGCGCAGGCGATGAAGTCGGTGAACGTGTTCGGCTTTTTCTCCTTGCGCCCGTCCAGGAACCAGCCCCAGCCCTTGTCCGAGCCGCCGCGAATGTGCGCCGTGGCCCAGATCCAGCCCCGGTCCACCAGGCTCAGGTTGCGGATCGAGAAGCTGGGCTCCATGGCGTGGCCGTAGCTGCCGTAGCCGTACAGCAGCACCGGCGCCGAGCCGTCCTGCGGCGTGTCCTTCAGCATCAGCAACGTGATCGGAACCTCGGCGCCGTCGGCCGCGCGGGCGTAGAGGCGCCGCGCCACATAGCGTGAAGGGTCGTGGCCGGACGGGACCTCCTGGGTCTTGCGCAGGGTGCGCTGGCGGCTGGCGAGGTCGTAGTCGAACCACTGTCGCGGCGTCGTCGGCGACTGGTAGACGAAGCGGGACAGCGTCGTCTCGTACTCGTACCCGCCCTCGAGGTTCAGCGCATAGGCTTCCTCGTCGAACGCCACCACGTGCTCGGCCCCGTTGCGCGCGGTGACCACCAGCCGGTCCAGCGCGTCCACCCGCTCGGCGCGCACAAGGTGGCCCGCATAGGCTGCGAAGCCGGTGATGTAGCGGCCCGGCTGGTGGGCGATCCAGTCGCGCCAGCTGGCCTTGGCCGGAACCGCGGCCTCGGAGACGCAGAGCTTGAAGTCGACCGCCCCGTCATCGTTGGTGCGGATCACCCAGCGGTCGGTCCAGTGGTCGAGGCCGTACTTCACCCCCACCCGGCGAGGCTCGGCCACCACGGGCGCGGCGGTCGGATCGGCCGCCGGGATCAGCCAGATCTCGGTCGTCTCCTGATTGCCCACGTGGATCAGGATGTGGCTGTCGTCGGCCGCCACCCCGACGCCCAGGAACATGCCGTCGTCCGCTTCCTCATAGACCAGGACGTCGTCGCCGCCCCTGGCCGGGCGGCGGAAGACCTTGGCGGGCCGGGCGTTTTCGTCGCGCCAGATCCAGAAGATCCAGGCGCTGTCGGGCGAGAAGCAGAAGTCGCCGTAGGCGCTTTCGATGGGCGGCCCCACCTCGCGGCCGGTGGCGAGGTCCTTCACGCGGATCTGATAGTACTCCGAGCCCTGCTCGTCGGCGGCCCAGCCGTAAAGCGCGTGGTCCGGGCTGTGGCTCGCGCCGCCCACGTGGAAATAGGCCTTGCCCTTGGAGAGGGCGTCTTCGTCCAGCAGGGTCTCTTCGCCGTCCTCGCGGCCCCGTGGCCGCCGCGCGTGGATCGGATGCTCCGCGCCGATCGCGTAGCGGGAGTAGTAGTCCCAGGGCCCGTCCGGGGTGGGGACGGAGCTATCGTCCTCTTTGATCCGCCCCTTCATCTCGGCGAACATCGTCGCCTGCAGGGCTTCGGTCCCGGCCAGGACCGACTTCGTGTAGGCGTTCTCCGCTTCGAGATGCTGGCGGACATCGGCGCGCAGGGCCTTCGGGTCGCGAAGCACCTGTTGCCAGTTGTCGTCCTTCATCCAGGCGTAGTCGTCCATGCGGACGCGGCCCAGCTGTTCGATGCGGTGGGGCGCCTTGGCGGCGACGGGCGGTTCGGGAAGGCTCATGGCCGCTAGATGCGACGCCTGCGGGGCGCACTCAAGCGCCGAGACCTGTGGCGCCTGTGCGTCAGCGCGCGCGACCTTCCACCGCAGGCGATTGTGGCGACTTGTTGGCCGACCGCTTTCCGTGATTCACTACTTGTGCATCCACATCGCGCATCAAAGACGCGAGTGCCGCATCGAGTTTAGGAAACCATCATGGTCATGGATCTTGCTGTTGAGCTGATCCACGCGACTGTTCAGCTTGAGCAACCGCTCGGCGACGGGACGCGTACGGTGGGGACGGGCTTCCTCATTTCCGCGCCCGGCCCGGATGGCCAGCCGCGCACCGTGCTGGTGACCGCCAACCACGTGCTCCAGAAGATGCCGGGCGCCACCGCCCGTATCGGCTACCGCATCGCCAACGCCGACGGCTCGTGGAGCTACTCGCCCCAGCAGGTGAAGATCCGCGACAAGGACGGCGGCGAGCTCTGGACCCATCACCCGAGCCGCGACGTCGCCGCCATCTCGATCAAGGCGCCGCCGGAGTTCGCCCGCGCGGCCCTGCCGCTGAACTACCTGGCGGCCGACGACACCTTCGACAAGGAGGAGGTCAGCGCCGGCGACGAGATGATGGCCCTTGGCTTCCCGCGCGGCCTGTCGGCCAACTCCGCGGGCTTCCCGATCCTGCGCTCGGGCAAGGTGGCCTCCTATCCGGTGGCCCCGGCCAAGATCTTCCCGACCTTCCTGCTCGATTTCTCGGTGTTTCCGGGCAACTCGGGCGGCCCGGTGTTCGTCAGCCATCCGGCCAAGTCCGATGGCATGACCCAGGTGGCCGACAAGCCGGGCGGCGACACCGGCTTCATCGCCGGCCTGCTCACCCAGCAGGTCGAGCTCAACAGCGAGCGGCTGGAGATCGGCATCGTCACCCACGCCAAGTACGTGCGCGAGACCCTGGCCCTGCTGCAGAACCCGCTGGCGCCCGCGACGGTCGCCGAGGGCATGACCGCCGTCAGCGGCGGCCGGACGGCTTCCGCGGAAGAAGCCGCCCGCAACTGATCTTCCCGGCGCCTCTTCCGAGATCGCCGGGCGCCCGACTCCCGCGTCGGGAGAATCATCGTTTTTCGAACGTCGATATGTCGTAGGGCCTCGACGAGCCTGACCGCTCGGGGAATTTAGGGGGATCTCTCATGAAGACGCTTGCCGTCGCCGCGGTCGCGGCGGGCCTGGCGTTCGCCGGCAGTGCGGATGCGGCCACCAATCTGCTGACCAACGGCAGCTTCGAAAGCGGCCTTTCGGGCTGGACGCTCAGCTCGACCGGCGCCGGCCAGGGCTATTCGCCGACCGTCGTCATCGCCACCGATGGTGTCGGACGCGGCTATCCGAATGGTGCGTTCGGTGAAGGCGTGCCCGCCGACAACGCGCCTGGCCCGTTTGCCGGGGACGGCGGCGGCTATGCGGCCTATTTCTCTTCGGACGTGCCGGATGAGACGCTCTCGCAGTCCATCGCGCTCGCCGCCGGCTGGTATGAGGTCGGCTTCGACGCCTACCTCCCGCTGAACGGCTACAACAACCCGAACGACGCCACCTTCACGGCCACGGTCGGCACCTACACCTGGACGCCCGTTCTGCTGAAGTCGGGAGCCGGCGCGCCCCAGGTCTGGACCCACTATTCGGCCAAGGTCTACGTGAACCCGGCCCAGGCCAATGTGCCCAGCACCTTCACCTTCAAGGCCAATGGCTATCCGGCCGTCGATGTGCTGGTCGACCGGGTCTACGTCACTACGGCCGCGGTCCCCGAGCCGACCACCTGGGCCCTGATGATCATGGGCTTCGGCGGCGCCGGCGCCATGATCCGCCGTCGCCGTCTCGCCGCCGCCTGACGGCCGCTGCGTCCCACGAAACGTAAAGGCCCCGGCGATGCCGGGGCCTTTTTCTTGCGCCATAGTCCGGGGCGGGCGCCGCCCCGGATGAAGCTGGCTCAGGCGCCGTAGAGGACCGAAATCGTCTCGGCGATGCAGGCGGGCTTGGTCTCGCCCTCGATCTCGATAGTGCACTCGTTCTTCAGTTGCATGCCGCCGGCCTTGGGCTCGGCGCCGATCAGCTTCTGGCGCATCCGCACGCGCTTGCCGACGCGCACCATGTTGATGAAGCGGACCTTGTCCGAGCCGTAGTTGATGCCGCGGGTCACGCCCTTCACCGGCAGCATGCCCTGGCCCAGGAACGGGATCAGCGACAGAGTGAGATAGCCGTGGGCGATCGGGCCGCCGATCTCACGCGTGGCGCGCTCGACGTCCACGTGGATCCACTGGTGGTCGCCGGTGGCCTCGGCGAACTGGTTCACGCGCTCCTGGGTGATCTCGATCCAGTCCGACACGCCCACTTCCTGGCCCACCAGTCCGGGCAGGTCCTTGATCTCGACCGGGTTCATTCTCTTGGCTCCCTCGCGTTTGCGTTCGACCAAGAGCCTCTAACATCTGTTCGGATGAGGGCAAGGCGCCCGCGACGTCAGCGGGCGCCCGCCGCGCCGCGTCAGGCGGCGACCGCGGCCAGCCGGCGCTGGCGGCGCAGCATGGCCCCCACCGCGCCAAAGCCGCCGATCAGCAGGGCCCAGGTCGAGGGTTCCGGCACCGCGCCCGTGGCGAACACGAACGACTGCGTCAGCTTCAGCGGCGTCGTGCCGTACTTGCCGCCGTACTGCTGCACGGGCGTGATCAGGGTGATGCCGTAGTCGAGCGAGCCGTTGCCGCCGACGAAATAGTTGGTGAGCTGCGAGCCGGACAGATTGTCCACCAGCTGGTCGAACGCGCTGTCGCCGTTGGTCGAGGTCACGTCGCGGTTCGACGACACCTGCCAGATGGCGCTCTGCACGGCGGACAGGCGCATATAGCGCGCATTGGCGGCGGCGTTGTAGTCGGCCAGGGCCTGGTTGTAGGCGGCCTTGCGCGCGTCGTAGCCGCTTTTGGCGGCGTTGTAGGCGGCCGTGCCGGCCGAGCCCCAGGGATAGTCGCTGCGCTTAGGGGCCTTCTCGGTGAAAGCGGCCGGCGCCACCGGCGCCTCGTCGAACAGCGACTGGCCGTAGTTGGCCAGCAGGCCGATCTTCATCACGTCGCCCTCGTCCAGCGGCTTGCCGTTGAAATCGGTGCTGAGGGTATTGGTGTCGGTATAGGTCAGGTCCGGCGCATAGTTGGCCGTCGTGATCTGGTGATAGACGTCCACGCACCAGGCCAGCAGGCTGGTGGCCTGGCCGCCATAGTTCGCCTTGAACTGCATGGGGGCGGCATAGACGCTGCCCAGGCCCGCGATCCGTACCGTCCGCGCGTGATCCATCGACCCTACGTCCAGGATCACCGTCTCCGCCTGCGCCGCCGTCGCCGAGACCGCCAGGCTCGCGCCGAACGCCAGGGCCGCCACCATCTTGCTGAACGTCATCGCCAAGTCCCCACTTCCCTGGTCGCTGTGCGATTTCCGCACAGCGCCCTCTCCATGGGATGCGAGGCTGCAACCAGGGCGCCACCCGCCCCGCCCATCCCTTCACCCCCTCGAGGGGGTGAGGGGCGTTCGAATTGGGGTCAGACGATCTTGGAGCCTTCCTTGCCCCAGTAGGCGTCGCGGATCAGGCGCTTGTAGAGCTTGCCGGTCGGGTGCCGCGGCAGTTCCTGCATGAAGTCCAGCATCCGTGGCGACTTCACGTGGCTGAGGTTCTGGCGCGCATAGGCCATCAGCTCGTTGCGCAGCGCGTCGCCGGCCTCGGCCCAGTCCATAGGCTGGATCACCGCCACCACCTTCTCGCCCATCTCCTCGTCGGGCGCGCCCACCACCGCGGCGTCGGCGACCTTGGGGTGGCCGATCAGCAGGTTCTCGATCTCCTGCGGATAGATGTTCACCCCGCCCGAGATGATCATGAAGCTCTTGCGGTCGGTGAGGTAGAGATAGCCCTCCTCGTCCATCCAGCCCACGTCGCCGAGCGTGGTCCAGCCGTGCTTGTTTGTGCCCTCGGCGATCTTCTCCGGCGCGTTGTGGTAGCTGAGCGGCGGGCCGTTGGCGAAGTGAACCACGCCCTCGGCCCGGGGCGGCAGGGGCTCGCCGTCCTCGTCGCAGATGCGCAGTTCGCCCAGCACCGCGCGGCCGACGGACCCCTTGTGGGTCAGCCACTCGTCCGACTTGATGAAGCAGAACCCGTTGCCCTCGGTGCCGGCGTAGTACTCGTAGATCACCGGGCCCCACCAGGCGATCATCTGCTCCTTCACCGGCACGGGGCAGGGGGCGGCCGCGTGCACCGCCGAGACCATCGAGGAGACGTCGTACTTCTTCCGCACCTCCTCCGGCAGCTTCAGCATCCGTACGAAGTGGGTGGGCACGAACTGGCCCACATTGACCTTGTACTTCTCGATCAGGGCCAGGGCCGCCTCGGGATCGAACTTCTCCATCACGATCACGGTGCCGCCCAGCTTGTGGACGCTCATGCACCAGCGCAGCGGCGCGGCGTGGTAGAGCGGCGCCGGCGAGATGTAGGTGCAGCCCTCGGGGAAGCCGAACAGGCCTTGGGTCATCATCACGAGGGCGTTGGGCTCGTCGATGGCCGCGCCGGTGAGGGCGGGCTTCACGCCCTTGGGCCGCCCGGTGGTGCCGCTGGAATACAGCATGTCCGAGCCGGCGGTCTCGTCGGCGATCGGCGTGGTCGGAAAGCCCGCGCGGGCCGCCTCGAAGCTCTCGTACGGCGACCGCGCCTCGCCCACCATGTAGAGCTTCACGCCCTTCAGCACGCCGGGCAGCTCGTCCACCACGGCGCCCACGCCCGGCGAGGTGATCAGGGCCTTCGCGCCGCAGTCGCCGACGATGTACTCGACCTCGCCCGCCGTCAGCTTGGACGAGATGCAGGTGAAGTAGAGCCCAGACCGCTGCGCCGCCCAGGCGATCTCGAAATAGCGGGGGTTGTTGTCCATCAGGAGCGCGATGACGTCGCCCGGCTTCAGCCCCAGCGAGCGGAACAGGTGCGCCCCCTGGTTCGAGCGCTCGTCCAACTGCCTGTAGGTCACGGTCTCGCCGGACCCCGCCATGATGTAGGCGGCGCGGTCGGAATGGGTCTTGGCGTGGGTCGCCGGATGCATGATGTCACTCCCTGGGGCGGTCTGGAGCCGCCCTGTCGCACCCGAGTTGCAGACCTGACGTCAGGTGCGTCAAGCGGGGGCGAGGCCAAGCGCGCGCGACCTCTGGCGCCCGCCGATCGGGCGAAGTGGCCGGCCCCTGCCCGAACGCGCGTCACGTGTGACGCATCCGTCACTTTGCAAGGCTTGGTCCTCGCGACGCCGCCGCTCGCCGATCAGGGTTACCGGACCGATCCTTCAGGAGGTTCCATGCTCGCCCTGTTGCTTGCCGCCCTCTTCCAGAGCGCCGCACCCGCCTCGACCGCTGTTTCGCCCAGCGCGGCGGCCGCCAAGGCCGCCAAGCCGGTCTGCCGCAAGGAGACCGTGGTCGGCAGCACCATCAAGAAGAAGATCTGTCCGCGGAAGATCGTCGAGGACGTCGCCCAGGGCGACCCGACCGACGCCGCGCAGGTGGCTGAGGCGGCCCCGAAGTAGATCCTGCCTCATGGGCTGGGTGGCGAGAGACCGCCGCCCCAACGCCTCTTGACCTCCCATCCGTCAACCGCTCCGAACTGGCGGCGAACAAGGATGAGGAAGAGACGACCCATGCCCAGCTTCGAGACCCTGCTCTATGCCGTCGAGGACGGCGTCGCGACGATCACGCTGAACCGGCCCGACAAGCTGAACGCCTTCAACACCCAGATGATGAAGGACCTGATCGCCGCCTTCGACGAGACCGACGGCGACGACAACGTCCGGGCGGTGATCATCACCGGCGCCGGCCGGGCGTTCTGCGCCGGGGCCGACCTCTCCGCGGGCGGCGCCACCTTCGACTACGACAAGCGCAGCGCCGAGGACAACGACGCCCGCACCCGCGACGGCGTGCAGCGCGACGGGGGCGGCCTCCTGACCCTGCGCATCTTCGACAGTCTCAAGCCGGTGATCTCGGCCTGCAACGGCGCTGCGGTCGGGGTGGGCGTGACCATGCAACTCGCCATGGACATCCGCCTCGCCTCCGACACGGCGCGGTACGGCTTCGTCTTCGCCCGCCGCGGCATCAATCCCGAGGCCTGCTCGTCCTGGTTCCTGCCGCGTCTCGTCGGCATGCAGACGGCGCTGGAGTGGTGCTACACCGGCCGCATCTTCCCGGCCCAGGAGGCGGCGGAGCGGGGCCTGGTCCGCTCGGTCCACGCGCCGGATGACCTCCTGCCCGCTGCCCGGGCCATCGCCCGCGAGATCGCGGACAACACCGCGCCGGTTTCCGTAGCCATCACCCGCCAGCTCCTCTGGCGTATGGCGGGGGCCAGCCACCCGATGGAGGCGCACAAGGCCGACAGCCGGGGCATCCAGGCTCGCGGTCGGGCCGCCGACGCCCGGGAAGGGGTCACATCGTTCCTCGAGAAGCGCCCCCCGAACTACCCGGACAAGGTCTCGGCGGACCTGCCCGACATCTGGCCGCACTGGACAGCGCCCACGTTCAGCTGAACGGCGATCACATGACAATCTTCACGGCGGCGCCCCTCGTGGGCGCCGTTTCGTTTTCTGACCTGGAAAGGCATGTGGCGGCGCAGGTCCATCTTCGCAGGTAGAGGAGCCGCCCAACTCCAACGCCGCGACAGCTCTTGTTCTCGGGTGCGCTCGTCTTCTGTTCTCGTAATACGCGTGACGGTGTTGCTCTATTTCTCTGTTGTGTGCAGCGGACGATATGGATAATGACGGCACACCGATCTTATGAATCGCTGCACGGCGCTGTTGTCGCCCAACCTTCGGAATCAAGAGAAATGGACGAGAAGTCGGAAGTCATTGAGATGACCGCGGACATTGTTTCCGCCTATGTCGGCAACAACACTGTCGCAGCGGCGGACCTTCCCGGGCTGATCCAGAGCGTGCACCGTGCGCTGGCGGGGGTGTCTTCGGGGACCGAGACCGTCGAAGCCGCGCCGAAGGAGCCGGCGGTTCCGATCCGCCGCTCGATCACGCCGGACTACCTCGTGTGCCTGGAGGACGGCCGCAAGTTCAAGTCGCTGAAGCGGCACCTGCGCACCAAGTACAACATGAGCCCCGAAGAATACCGCGCCAAGTGGGGCCTGCCGAAGGACTACCCGATGGTCGCGCCGAACTACGCCAAGGCGCGTTCGGATCTGGCCAAGCAGATGGGCCTGGGCCAGGGCGGCCGCCAGGCGCCGCGCAAGAAGCGCTAAGCCTCCAGCGACCGACGATGTTCGAACGCCCGCCGACCTCCGGCGGGCGTTCTGCTTTCGGCCGTGCCGTTAACCATTTTTACAGGCCGGAACGCGTTTCCCGCTTGCCGCCGATTCGCGGGTCAGGCGATATGTGATTCATCATGAATCCAAGCCGTTGCTCGAGTAACTGAAGATGGCGGCTCACATGTCACCCCCGGCTGCGGCGATCCGCGCGCACGAAGAACTGTTCGCCTACTGGAGCTCGCTGCGCGCCGACGCCCCGGTGCCGCCGCGCAAGCGGCTCGACCCGGCCGACATGAAGCGCCTCTTGCCCACCGTCAGCCTGATCGAGGCGCCGGGCGAGTGCGGCGACTACCGGGTGCGCCTGGCCGGCACCGGCCTCTACAACGTCTACGGCCGCGAGATCACCGGCCGCCGCTTCTCCGAGATCTACAACAGCTCGGCGGCCGAGTACTGGCGCCACGAATTGGGCCGGGTGGTCCGCGACCGCCGGCCGGGCGTCGGCGTCCACAACCTCGCCTGGCGCGGGGCCTCGCACCTGTCGCTGATCTGGATCCGCCTGCCGCTGGCCACCAAGGGCTCGGAGGTCGACATGATCCTGGGTTACGACGCCGTCGTGGGCCTCAGCGCCGTGCAGAGCGGCATCCGCCCGGCCGCCTGATCGCGCCTACACTTAGCCAACTCGGAAAGTTTATCTTGCGCCGACGGGTCTTTGGCGTAACACTTCGCCGCTTTGGAAACTGTTTGGCGGCCCCATGACTCTCATCCTCCATGCCCACCCGCTGTCCTCGTACTGCCACAAGGTGCTGATCGCTCTCTACGAGGCGGGGACGCCCTTCGAGTCGCGCCATGTCGACCTGGGCGACCCGGCCGCCCGGGCGAAGTTCATGACCATCTCGCCCTGGGGCAAGATGCCGGCGCTAGAGGATAAGGCGCGCAGGGAGATCGTCTTCGAGACCTCCATCATCGTGGAATACCTCGACCGCCACTATCCGGGGCCGCACCCGCTCCTGCCGGCGGATGAGGACGCGCGGCTTCAAGCCCGGCTCTGGGACCGGGTGTTCGATCTCTACGTCCAGGGCCCCATGGGGGCGGCGGTGATGGCGACCATCAGGGGGGAGCCCGAGCGGATCCCCGAACACGCGGAAGCGCTGCTCGCCTCCTACCGCCAGATCGAGGCCCACATGGCGGGCCGCGAGTGGGCCGCCGGGTCCACGTTCAGCCTGGCCGACTGCGCGGCGGCGCCGGCGCTCTTCTATGCGCGGGTCGTCGCCCCGTTCCCCGACGATCACCCCGCGATCGCGGCCTATTTCGAGCGGCTGATCGCCCGTCCGTCGGTGGCGCGCACCCTGGTCGAGGCCCGGCCGTGGTTCCACATGTATCCGTATCGGGACCGGTTGGAGCCGCGCTTCCTGGGCGAGGCGTCCACGGGCTAAGCTCGCGCCATGCTCGACGACGCCGGCCTCGACCGCCTGTTCCACGCCCTCTCCGACGCCAGCCGTCGCGGGATGATCGACAGGTTGAGTCGCGGACCGGCCTCGGCGTCCGAGTTGGCCCAGCCGCTGCCCATGGCCCTGCCGTCGGTGGTGAAGCACCTGGCGGTGCTGGAGGCGGGCGGGCTGGTCACGTCCAACAAGGCCGGCCGGGTGCGCACCTATCGCCTCGCCCCCGCGGCCCTGAGCCGGGTGGAGGACTGGGCCGCGGACCGCAAGGCGGCGCTGAACGCCCAGTTCGACCGCCTGGAGCAGTTCCTTGCGGAAACCTCGGCTAAAGGAGACGGCGAATGAGCGTGCGCTCGGCGGCCCACACCAGCTTCACGATCGCGCGCGACATGCCCGCGCCGCCGGCCGAGGTGTTCCGCGCCTGGTCCGATCCCGAGGCCAAGCGGCGCTGGACGGGCTGCCACCCCGACATGACGCGGGAGCACGACCTCGACTTCCGGCCGGGCGGCCTGGAGGTCAACCGCATGACCGGGCCGGACGGCGCCGTCTTCCTGGTCGAGGCCCGGTTCATCGAGATCCTCAAGGACCAGCGCATCATCTACGCCTACGACTACCGGGTGGGCGGGCAGCGCACCTCGGCCTCCCTGGTCACGGTGGAGTTCAGCCCCGGCGGGCGCGGCACGACGATGGTGTTCACCGAACAGGTCGCCTTCCTCGACGGCCATGACGAGCGCGACGAGCGCATCCACGGCACGAACGAGGGCTTCGATCGCCTGGAGCTGGATCTGCAGCGGGCCCTAACCCGGCAGTAGGCCTCACGCGGCCTGCGACATCTCCGCGTCGCGGCGGATGCGCGCGACCATCGAGGCTAGGCCGTTCGACCGCTGCGACGACAGCGCCCCGCTGAGGCCCAGCTGCTCGAACGCCGCCTTGGCGTCGAAGGCCAGGATGTCGGCGGGCGGCTGGCCGGAATAGAGCCGCAGCACGATGGCGATCAGGCCGCGCACGATGTGGGCGTCGGAGTCGCCGCGGAACCCCAGGGTCCCGTTCGCGCCGGGCTCGGTGACCAGCCACACCTGGCTGGCGCAGCCGCGCACCTTGTTCGCCTCGGTCCGCTCGGAGTCGGAGAGGGGCGCCAGGTCCTTCCCCAGCTCGATCACATAGCGGTAGCGCTCTTCCCAGTCGCCCAGGAGCTCGAACTCGTCCTTGAGCTCGGCTAGCGCGTCGTCGATGGCCATGGGCGCGACTTAGGGAGCGCGGGGCTCCCTGGCAACCGGCATCAGCCGGCGGGCAGGCGCACCTGCGCGATGAGTCCTTCGCCGGGCGCGGAGGCCAACCTGAGCCGGCCGCCCATGGCGGCGCACGTCATGTCGGCGATGGGCAGGCCCAGACCCGCGCCTTCGGCCTTGCGGGTCAGGGCGTTCTCGCCCTGCTCGAACGGGGCCATCAGGCGCTGCAGCTCTGCAGGATCGACGCCGTCGCCCTCATCGCGGATCTGGATGTCCACGTTCGTCCCGTCGGCCGCCACGCTCACGCGCACGCAGCCGCCCTCGGGCGAGAAGACGATGGCGTTGTGCAGCAGGTGGGTCAGCACCGAGCGCAGGCCCCGCCCGTCGGCGGTGACGGCGGGCAGGCCGCCGCGTCCGGCCACCTCGACCCTCACCCGCCGCGCCGCCAGGTCGGGCTTCAGCGCGGTCAGGGCGTCGTCCAGGGCCGGCTCCAGCGGCTCGAGGTCGGCGTCGAACTCGATGGTGCGGCCTTCCAGGCGCGCGATCTCCAGCACCTGATTCACAAGTTTCAGCAGCTTCTGGCCGCTGCCATGGATGATCGCGGCATATTCCTTGTACTGCGAGGCTCCCAAGGGGCCGTACAGTTCCGCAGTGAGAATTTCCGAGAACCCCAGGATGGAGTTCAGAGGCGTGCGCAGTTCGTGGCTGACCATTCGCAGGAACGAACGTTTCCGTTCGTCCATGGCCGCCTCGTGTCGGACGTGGACGCGCTGTTTCGCGGCGGCGGAAGGAGTGGCCTCTTGAGGCATGTAACGGCGATACGCCTGGTCGATCGGAGCTTGCAGGGTCGTCGATGCCGCTTACGAAAGTCTTGCGGCCGACACAAAGGGCTCGCGCCCACTCGCGCGAATCCCCTGGGGCCAGTACGCTCGCCCTCCGAACCTGACGGGGGTTCATAGACGAGCCATGGTCGGGGCCCGCGCCACATCGACGAAAGCGCGCCGCCGCAGCGATGCGGCGCCCGGCCTGCTGTGGCACGCCGCCTGGGCGTTCGCCGTTGCCGCCACCACCGGCGGGCTGGCGATCCAGGGCATGCTTCCGCCCGGCCCCGAGCTTCTGGCCCTCGCCGCGGGCGGCCTCGCCGCCATGCTGGGGGCGCTGCTGTCGCTGATGGGGCGGCCGGGCCAGATGGCGAGTGTGCTGATCTGGGGCGCCGCCGGCGCCGCCGCCTGTCACCTCACCGGCGGGACCGCCGGTCCGCTCGCCGCTTGGTGCCTCGCGCCCGCCGCGGCCGCCACCGCCTTCCGCACCCGCGACACTTTGGCTCTGGGCGCCGCCGCCTCTCTGGCCGCCGCCGCCGTCTCCGCCCTCGACGCCATTCTCCTGCCCCTTCCCACCGCCGCCCCGGCCCTGGCGCCCTGGCTCGGCCTCCTGTCGCTGGGCACCGTGGCGCTCGGCTTCGCCGTCGGCCTCGTCGGCTTCCAGGGCGCCGCCCAGCGCGACGTCCGCCGCCGCGAGCGCGCCGAAGAGGTCCTGGCCCTGCTGGACGGCCAGCCGATGCTCCTGGCCCTGGTGGAGCGCAGTGGCCGCGTCCTGCACGCCGCCGGCGCCGCCATCGCCGGCCAGACGCCGGACCATCTCGCCACCCGCAGCCTCGGCCATCTGGTGGCCGACGAAGACCTGCCCCTGCTGGCGACCGCCCTCCACACCGCGGCCCGCGACGGCAAGGCCAGCGTCTACGTCATCCCCGCCGACGACGGCGAGGGCTCGCTGGAGATCACCCTGCGCGTGGCCGGCCCCGACCGGCTGGTGGCTGCGGTCCGCGACGCCCACGACCAGGCCCTGCGCGAACGGCGCCTGGAGGCCGAACGCGTGACGGCCGAGCAGCAGAACGCCGGCAAGTCCCGCTTCCTGGCCAACATGAGCCACGAGCTGCGCACGCCGCTGAACGCCATCATGGGCTTCTCCGACATCATGCGGCAACGCCTGTTCGGCCCGCTGGGCGACCGCTACGCCGAATACGCCGAACTGATCCACGAGAGCGGCACGCACCTTCTGGAGCTGATCAACGACGTGCTCGACATGTCGAAAATCGAGGCCGAGCGCTTCGAGCTCAGCATCGAGACCTTCGACGCCCGCGACGCCGTCTCGGCCGTCCTGCGGCTGATGCGCGGCCAGGCCGACCGCTCGGGCGTCAACCTGCGCGGCGTCCTGCCCATCGGCCCGCTCTACGCCGACGCCGACAAGCGGGCGGTCAAGCAGATCGCCCTCAACCTGATCTCCAACGCCCTGAAGTTCACCCCGCGCGGCGGCTCGGTGACCGTCACCGTCCAGGGCGCCGGCGACATGCTGGAGCTGGTGGTCGCCGACACCGGCGTCGGCATCGCCCAGGACGATCTGCACCGCCTGGGCCGCCCCTACGAGCAGGCCGGCGACGCCGAGCAGCGGGCCGCCGGCTCGGGCCTCGGCCTGTCCCTGGTCCGCGCCTTCGCCCGCCTGCACGGCGGCGACATGACGGTGGAGAGCGCGGTGGGCGAGGGGACGACCGTCACCATCCGCATGCCGGTGCTGTCGGCCCTGATCGAAGAGCCCCTGCGCCGGAAAGGCTAGCGGGACGCCACCTGCAGGAAGGCGCGGCCGGCCGCGAAGTCGCCGACCTCCACGTAGGCCGTGCGCACGCGCTCGCCAGAGAACAGGAACTCCACCGCGATCGCCTCGCGCGGGTCCAGCTCGGCCAGGGCTTGGGCCGCGGCGGCGGGGAAGCGGAACGCCCAGCCCCCGTCCGAGCCCTTGGGCAGCAGGCCCTCGTCCGCCTCGCTGCGCGCCTCGGCCATGAAGGTGCGCGTGGCCCCGCGGGGCGGCAGCTTGCGGCTGAGCGGCGCGCTCTTGGTCCGGGCGTCCAGATAGGGGCCCATGGTGCGGCTGGCGTCGCGCAGCACGAGCCGCGCGGCATAGGGGCTCTGGCTGTCGGTGAAGTCGGCCACGGCCAGCAGGGCGTTAGCGCCCTCGCGGCCCGCCAGTCCGAAGGTCATGCGATGGCCGCCGAAGGCCGCGTCCTGGGCCAGCCGCCAGCGGGCGTTACGGCCGCTGCCGCGGTCGGCGCGCCAGTCGGCCACGTCGCCGGGATAGGTCATGCGGGTGACCCGCGAATAGCCGGAGAACGCCTGTTGCACCCGGGCGGCCTCGGCCAGCACCTGGGGGCTCGCGCAGTTCAGCTGGGCGGCGTAGCGGCGGGCGCCGGCCTCGCGGGCGGCCAGGGTCTTCTGGTCGACGCCGGCGCGCAGGGCCGCGCCCCGCGCCTGGGCGGCGCCCGCAGCCAGGGCGGCCGACACCTCGGGCGTGAACAGGCGACAGCGTCCGTCGGCCGCGGTCATCACCGTACGCTCGAAGAACAGGTCCGACGGCTGCCCGGCCGCAGCAACGGGCGCGGCGGCGAGCGCCAGCCCCATCAACCCCATCCACCGAGACGCCGGCCTCGCGCTTCTGCGCGTGCTCGTCATGCGTCCACCATCTGGCGCGGCCTTGTTCCGGCCGTCTGAGCGGACGCTTGTACGCCGGTAGTGTTGAACCAAGGTTGACGACCCGGGCGCGCCCCGCAATGTCCCAGCCATGCTGCTCTCCACCGACATCTGGGTCGGCGCCCTCATCCGCCGCGTCGAGATCGGCGGCGGCTTCGCCGTGGTGGCGCGCAAGGGCGATCCCCGGGCCGGGGCCGTGCTGGTCAAGGTGCTGAACCGCACCGACGGCACCGCCCGCCTGCTGTCCGAGGCGACCCGCGGCGACGGCGAGCGCATCTGGATGGAGCCGGCCGCCTCGCGGGAGGAGCCGGACCTCGACCGCTACATCGAGCGCGCCGTCCGCATCGATCCCGACGTCTGGGTGGTGGAGATCGAGGACCGCGAGGGCCGCCACTTCCTGGTGGAGCCCGTGGAACGCGGCTGACGCTGGCGGCTTCACGCCCCATGCTCCGCGATCTTCCGGTCCCGCTCGACCTCGCCCCGATGGAGGCCAAGCTGGTCGACGAGATCCCGCGCGACGGCGGCTGGCGCTTCGAGCCCAAGTGGGACGGCTTCCGCTGCCTGGCCTACCGGGACGGCGACGAGGTCTTGCTCAAGGCTAAGTCGGGCAAGCCGTTGAACCGCTTCTTTCCCGACATGGTGGCCGCGCTCGCGGCCCTGCCAATCGACCGCTTCGTGCTCGACGGCGAACTGACCATCGCCGTGGACGGCGAGCCGTCCTTCGAGGCCCTGCAGATGCGCCTGCATCCCGCCGAGAGCCGCGTCCGCAAGCTGGCGGCCGAGCAGCCGGCGGCCTTCATGCTGTTCGACTGCCTCATGGATGCCGACGGCGCTCCCCTGCTGGAGGCGCCGCTCACCGACCGGCGGAAGGCGCTGGAGGCGCTGTTCAAGCGGCTCGGAAAAGCCCCGGCGCTACGCCTCTCGCCCGGTTCGACCAAGCGGGAGGAGGCCTGCACCTGGCTGGAGGACACGGGCTCCTCCCTGGACGGCGTGGTCGCCAAGCGCCTGGACGGCCCCTACGTCCCCGGCGAGCGGGCCATGCTGAAGATCAAGAAGATCCGCACCGCCGACTGCGTGGTCGGCGGCTTCCGCTATGCTGAGGGGACCGAGGAGGTCGGCTCCCTCCTGCTCGGGCTCTACGACGCGGCCGGCCGGCTGAACCACGTGGGGTTCACCTCGACGATCAAGCATGCGGAGCGACCGGCGCTCACCCGCAAGCTGCTGGCGCTGAAAGGCCAGGGGTTCACCGGCGACGCGCCGGGCGGGCCCAGCCGGTGGAGCTCGGAACGCTCGGCCCAATGGGTCCCGCTCGCGCCCGAACTGGTGGTGGAGGTGCGCTACGACCAGGTCACCGGCGGCCGCTTCCGGCACGGCACGCGCCTCGTCCGCTGGCGGCCGGACAAGGCGCCGGGCCAATGCACGATGGAGCAGATCCGGCCGCGCTGAGGGGCCTCAAGCTTGGCCTCATGACGGCTTTTCTGCGGCTGTGCCGGGCCGCAAGATTGCCTCACGACTCGCCGACTCCGGGGCCAAGGGGGCGCGGATCGCGGCGCCCGTTCCCATTGGTCGGAGGGCGCCATGGACGGCGAGGCGAACACGCTTCCCTGGGTCCGTATTCGGGGCCGCAGCTTCATGGCGCTGGTCCTGGCGCCCGAGGCCCCGTTCGCCGACTGGTTCGCCGCCCTGGACCGCCAGCTCAACGGCGCGCCGGGGCTGTTCGCCGACCGCCCGGTGGTGGTCGACCTCTCCGGCGTGGTCGACGTGCTCGGCGCCGATGGCCTGCCGCTGGCCATGGAAGGCCTCGCGGCCCGCGGCATGCGGATCGTGGGGGTCGAGGGCGCGTCCGCCGCCCAGCTCGCCGGCACGCCCTGGGCCGACCTGCCCACCAATCTCCACGGCCGCGACGTCAGCGTCGACGGACGCCCTGGACGCCCTGCCGCCGCCGTCGCGCCGCCGCCGGCCGCGTCCCTCCTGATCGAGCGGCCGGTCCGCTCGGGCCAGTCGATCGTGTTCGAGGACGGCGACGTTATCGTCGTGGGCTCCGTCGCCTCGGGGGCGGAGGTCATCGCGGGCGGCTCGATCCACGTCTACGGCCCGCTCCGCGGCCGGGCCATCGCCGGACTGAAGACCGGCGGTGCGCGGATCTTCTGCCGCCGCCTGGAAGCCGAGCTGGTGGGCGTCGACCAGCTCTACCGCACCGCCGAGAACTGGGGTCCCGACCTGCACGGCCGGGCCGTCCAGGTCCGCTGCGACCGCGGTGCGCTCCGCCTCGCGACGCTCGATTGAAGGTCTCGCCGCAAGGCGGGGGAAGGAACGGTGAGTAGTATGTCCAAGGTTGTCGTCGTCACGTCCGGCAAGGGCGGGGTGGGCAAGACCACCTCGTCGGCCTCCCTGGGTGCGTCCCTGGCGCGGGCCGGGCACAAGGTGGTGGTCGTCGACTTCGACGTCGGCCTGCGCAACCTCGACCTGGTGATGGGCGCCGAGCGGCGGGTGGTCTTCGACCTGGTCAACGTCGTCCAGGGCGACGCCAAGCTTCCCCAGGCGCTGATCCGCGACAAGCGGCTGGAGAACCTCTCCCTGCTGCCCGCCTCCCAGACCCGCGACAAGGACGCCCTCACCGAGGACGGCGTCGGCCGGGTCATCGACGAGCTGCGTGAAAGCTTCGACTGGATCATCTGCGACAGCCCCGCCGGCATCGAGAAGGGCGCGACCCTGGCCATGCGGTTCGCCGACACCGCCGTGGTGGTGACCAATCCCGAGGTCTCGTCCGTCCGCGACTCCGACCGCATCATCGGCATGCTGGATTCCAAGACCCGCCTGGCCGAGGGCGGCGGCCGCATCGACAAGCAGCTCTTGCTCACCCGCTACGACGCCGCGCGCGCCGCGCGCGGCGAGATGATGACGGTGGAAGACGTGCTGGAGATCCTGGCGATCCCCCTCCTGGGCATCGTTCAGGAAAGTCCGGACGTCCTGACGGCCTCGAACCTCGGCTGCCCGATCACCCTGCACAACCCCGGCTCGCCCGCCGCGCGAGCCTACGACGAAGCCGCCCGCCGTCTCCTCGGCGAGACGCTGCCGGTCCGCACGCCGCGCCCGGAAAAGCAGGGCTTCATGACCCGCCTGTTCGGCAAGAGGGCGGCGGCATGAGCCCTCCTCCGCCAAGGCTTCGGAGCGCCGTCATCGGTCCTTCGAAGCTCCTGAAAGGAGCGAAGTAGGATGAGCATCCTCAACTTCTTCACCCGAAACCGGACCTCGGCGCCCGTGGCCCGGGAGCGGCTCCAGGTCCTGCTGGCGCACGAGCGCGCGCTCACGGGCGGCGCGGACCTGGCCGCCGTCCTCAAGCAGGAGATCCTGGAGGTCATCGCCCGCCACATCCCCATCGATCGCGACCGGGTGCTGGTGAAGCTGGACCGCGGCGAACAGGTCTCCACCCTGGAGATCGACATCGAAATGCCGGACGAGGCCCTGGCGGCCGCACCCAAGGTCTCGACGCCGAAGGCCGCCGAGCCCAAGGCTCCCGCGCGGCGGCGTCGCAGCGCCTAGGCCGGTGGCGGGCCTGCGGGTGGCGGCGGAAAATCGAGCGGCGCGACGGAGGCCCCCGGCGACCCGGCGGTGACCGCCTCGTAGAGCGCCGCGCCGACCGGGCTGTAGGTGATGGCCTCGGTCAGGACCAGGCACCCGGCCATGGCGGCGAGGCCCCAGCCCCAGGCCGGATGGACCCGGCCGCTGCGCCGCAGGTCCCAGACGATGCCCGCAAGCGGAAAGATCAGCGACACGGCCAGGGTCGCCTCCCAGGCCCAGGGGATCAGCAGCGGCATAGGCAGCAGCCGGCCGAAACCCGGCCCCAGCAGCAGCGCCATGGCGCTGAAGTGCAGACGCCGGTGCCAGTCGGTACGCCGCCGCAGCAGGATCGCCGCCGCCGTCAGCCCGGCGAAGGTGATCAGGGTCATGGGGTCGAAGACCAGGAACTGCAGCGGCCGGAAGAAGAACGGGACCTGCCCGCGCTGGACCATGGCCACCGTCACCAGCCAGCCCAGCACCAGCATCGCCACGACCCAGCCGGTGGCCAGCCAGCCGAGGCGGCGGTGCAGCGCCATCCGCCCCGTGGCCACGAAGGCGTTCTGCAGCACGTAGATGCCGATCCACCCCATGAACACCACGGCGTGCGCGTGGACCAGCGGCGGCGCGGCGAAGCTCGAGCGGCCCATCGCCAACTGCAGCGAAAAGCCTGCGATCAGCACCACCGCCATCGCGATGGCGCCGCCCAGAAAGAAGCCCTCGTCGCGCCCGCCGATCGGTGGCGCGCTCTCGGCGACCGTAGCCATCTTTGGAATCTCCCCCGAGATGATGTGGGGGCATAATACACGCCTCCCCGTCGTCATCCCAGACGCCGAACGCCGGTCCGCGACCGCCGTCCCAGGACACGCAGACGACGCTGAATCACCGGGGGCGGGCCGCCGCCTCCGACGCCCTTCCGCGTCTTCTGCGCTTCTCCTCCCCCAGCCCCGCGCGCCATCGTGCTCGCTTCCGCCACGAGCCCCCGCGTGATAGGCGCCGGCCATGAGCACCTCTCCCGCCGCCGAGGCCGCCCGCCGGCGCACCTTCGCGATCATCTCCCACCCCGACGCCGGCAAGACGACCCTGACCGAAAACCTGCTGCTGGCCGGCGGCGCCATCCGGGCGGCCGGCGCCGTGCGCGCCCGCGGCGAGAACCGCCGCACCCGCTCCGACTGGATGAAGATCGAGCGCGAGCGCGGGATCAGCGTCTCGGCCTCGGTGATGACGTTCGACCACGACGGCCTGATGTTCAACCTGCTGGACACCCCGGGCCACGAGGACTTCTCGGAAGACACCTACCGGACCCTCACCGCCGCCGACGCCGCGGTCATGGTGCTGGACGCCGCCAAGGGCATCGAGCCGCAGACCCTGAAGCTGTTCGAGGTCTGCCGGATGCGGGACATCCCCATCGTCACCTTCATCAACAAGATGGACCGCGAGGCGCAGGATCCGTTCGAGCTGCTGGACGAGGTGTCCTCCAAGCTCGCGCTCGATCCCTCGCCCCTCTACTGGCCCGCGGGTTCGGGGGGCCGCTTCAAGGGCATGCTGGACCTGCGCCGCGACCGCTTCCTGCCGTTCCAAAAGAAGGGCGGCGGCGGACCGGACGAGGACGATGGCCACCCGCCCGCCATCCCGTTCAAGGGCAATGCCGTCGTCCGCTACCTGGAGCCTGACGAGCAGGAGGAGCTCAGCGAGAACGCCGAGCTGGCCATGGGCGGCCTCAAGGCCTTCGACCCGCAGGCCTTCCTTGAAGGGCACATGACCCCGGTCTTCTTCGGCTCGGCCCTGCGCCACTTCGGCGTGGACCAGCTGCTGGAAGGCCTCGGCGCCTACGCGCCGCCACCCAAGGCGGTGGCCGCTCGCAAGGGAGCCGAGGACACCCACGTCGCCCCCGGAGACCGGGAAGTCACCGGCTTCGTCTTCAAGGTCCAGGCGAACATGGACCCGAACCACCGCGACCGGATCGCCTTCCTGAAGCTGTGCTCGGGCAGGTTCAGCCGCGGCATGAAGCTCAAGGTCCAGAACACCGGCAAGCAGCTTTCCGTGAACGCCCCGATGATGTTCTTCGCCTCCGACCGGGAGCTGGCCGAGGACGCCTACGCGGGCGACGTGATCGGCATCCCGAACCACGGCGTGCTGCGGGTGGGCGACAGTCTGTCGGAAAGCGGGACGATCCGCTTCGCCGGCCTGCCCAACTTCGCCCCGGAAATCCTGCAGCGCGTCCGGGTCAAGGACCCGCTGAAGGCCAAGCACCTGAAGCGGGCCCTGGAAAGCCTCGCGGAGGAGGGGGTCACCCAGCTCTTCCGTCCCAGCCTCGGCGCGGACTTCATCGTGGGCGCGGTGGGCCAGCTCCAGTTCGAGGTCATGGCCGACCGCCTGCGCGAGGAATACCAGCTCGACGTGATCTTCGAGCCCAGCCCCTTCGGCGAGGCCCGCTGGATCCTGGGCGAGAAGGCCGACCTGGAAGACTTCATCGGCAAGCACCGCTCGGCCATGGGGACCGACATCGACGACCAGCCCGTGTTCCTGGCCAAGAGCTCCTGGGACGTCGGCTACGCCGCCGACCGCTATCCCAAGGTCCGCTTCGAACGCTCCAAGGAGCGGGCGTAGGGGAGGTGAGGTCGTGACCGCCATCGTCTACGGCGCTCCCGCCCCCGGCCTCGTCGACGTCCCGGCCGGCGCCGTCCAGGTCTCGCCGCTGATCGTCGGCTCGCAGGACCTCGCGGCCACGGCCGACGCCAGCGTGGACGAGGCCGTGGTCCTCGCGCCCGGCGGGGTTCTGGAGCGCGACTATGTGCTGGCCCACGCCCTGCGGGTCCTGAAGCCTGGCGCGCCGCTGCTGGCCTTCGCGCCCAAGGACAAGGGCGGCTCCCGCCTGAAGAAGGCGCTGGAGGGCTTCGGCGGCAAGGTTGTCGAGGACGCCCGGCGCCATCACCGCTTCTGCCGCGTGACCCGGCCAGCCGCGCCAGCCGGTCTCGCCGAGGCCATCGCCGCGGGCGCCCCGCGGGTGTCGCCATCCCTCGGGGCCTGGACCCAGCCCGGCGTCTTCAGCTGGGACCGTCTCGATGCGGGCAGCGCGGCGTTGATCGAGCGCTTGCCGCCGCTGGCCGGGCAGGGGGCCGACCTCGGCTGCGGCGTCGGCCTCCTGGCCCAGCGGATCCTGGCCTCGCCCGCGGTGACCGGCCTGACCTGCGTGGACATCGACCGCCGCGCCACGGCCTGCGCCGAGCACAATCTGGACGACACCCGCGCGCGGGTGCTCTGGGCAGACGTGCGCGCGCTGGGCGACCGGCTCTCAGCCCTCGACTTCGTGGTCATGAACCCACCCTTCCACGACGGCGGGACCGAGGACCGGGAACTGGGCGTCGCCTTCCTCCGCGCCGCCGCCGCCATGCTGAAGCCCGGCGGCGTCTGCTGGCTGGTGGCGAACCGGCACCTGCCTTACGAGGCGCCGCTGGCCGCCGCCTTCCAGAGCGCCCAGGTCCGCGCCGACGCCGGCGGCTACAAGATCTTCGAGGCGCGGCGATGAGCGGCAAGGTCCCGATGGCCCGGCTCGACCGCCTGCTGGCCAACCTAGGCTACGGCTCGCGCCGCGAAGTCGCAGCGCTGGTCGCCAAGGGCCAGATCGTCCTCGACGGCGCGGTCCTGAAGGACACCGGCGCAAAGGTGCCGATCGCCGCCGACCTGCCCCAGCGGATGACGATCGCCGGCAAGCCCGTCGATCCGCCCGCGCCGCTGACTCTCGTCATGCACAAGCCGCTGGGCGTGGTGTGCTCGCACCGGGAGGCCGGCCGCAGCGTCTACGAGCTGCTGCCTGCCCGCTGGCGCGCCCGGATGCCGGCGCTCTCCACCATCGGCCGCCTCGACAAGGAGACCTCCGGCCTCCTGCTGATCACCGACGACGGCCCGTTCCTGCACCGGGTGATTTCGCCGAAGAGCCACGTGGCCAAGCGCTATGTCGCCACCCTCGACCGCCCGCTGGAGGGCGGGGAGGCCGAGGTCTTCGCCGCCGGGACCCTGATGCTGGAGGGCGAGACCGAGCCTCTGGCGCCCGCGATCCTGGAGCCTACCGGCCCGAACCGGGCCCGGCTGACCATCACCGAGGGGCGATATCACCAGGTCCGCCGCATGTTCGCCGCGGTCGGCAACCACGTCACGGCCCTGCACCGCGACCGGATCGGCGGCCTGGACCTGCCGGCCGACCTGGCGCCCGGCGACTGGCGAATCCTGGGGTCAGAGGAGCAGGCGAGCCTGTTCGCTTAACGAAGATTAACAACCGGAAAGCGCAAATCTGTTAAACTTCAGCGCTTTACTCGTGTGAAAAAGCGCCGTTGTTAACCATACATCGCAAGTTAATGACTTGTTAAAGCCCGCGGCTCCGGGTTTGCTGTGTTCCAGCAAAGCCTGTGAGGGACGTTCCAACGTGGGACGCGCAACAGGCCGGAGCGGGCCGATGTTCGAGTTGGGTCGGGAACTCAAGCGCTTCTTCGCCAATGATCGTGGCAAGGCGCCCAACGACGGGCTGACCGGTGGCGACTCGTCGCTGCTGGAGCTGCTGGATTCGCCGCTGCTAGCCCAGGAGGCCAAGGCCGCCGACATCGCCGCCGGCCGGATCAGCGCCAAGGACAAGCCGCGCCGCCGGCTGGAGGCCGCTATCGTCTGGCGTGAGGTGGCCCGCCGCACCGGCGACCCCGTGGCCCTGCGCAAGGCCGCCGCTGGCGCCGAGACCGCCGCCGCCGGCTTCGAAGGCGCTCACCGCCGCGACGGCTGGGCCCGCGCCCGCTGCGAGCAGGCCTTCTGCGCCCTGCTGGGCGCCGAGATCTTCGGCGATCCAGGCCTGAACGCCGCGGCGGAGGTCGCCTTCCGCGAGGCCCGCGGTTACGTGAAGGGCGGCCTGGCCGCCCCGCTGGCCGATGTGGGCCTGCTGGCCATCGAGGGCCGCCGCGAACTGGACCACATGGACGCCGCCGAGGCGCGCGCCTTCGCCCTCCGCTTCAACCCGCCGATCGCCGCCCTGGACGCCATCGCCAAGCGCGTCACCGCCGCCCGGGCCCTGGCCGCCGAGGCCCGCCTGATCCGCGCCGACCTGCTCTGCGGCTGGGGCGCCCGTCTGAAGGACGGCGACCTGCTCGATATGGCCGCCCGCGAGGCCGCCGCCGCCGGCGAGCGCCTGGACGCCGCCTACGAGCCGCTCACGTGGGCGCGCTCCAAGATCGCCCACGGCCAGGCCCTGGCGCTGCGCGGCGAGGCGGTCGGCGACGTGGACGCCCTGGCCGCCGGCGCCGGCGCGCTCGCCCTGGCGCTCGACAGCCTGACCCGCGAACACAGCCCCCTCGACTGGGCGCGCACCCAGGTGGCCCTGGCCCAGGCGCTGCAGGCGCTGGGCGAGGCCTCGAACGACCCCCGGGCCTTCGAGCATGCGGTGGCCTGCTACGACCGCGCTGGCCTGGTGCTGAAGGAGACCCCGACCCTGCCGCTGCGCGGCGTGGCGGCCGGCGCGCGCGCCGTCTGCCTGGCCCGTAACGCCGAACTCACCGGCGATGCCGCCGTCCTCGACGCCGCCGAGGCGGCCATGAAGATCGAGCTCGCGGCCCTCTCGCCCCGCCGCGATCCGGTCGGCTGGGCCCTGGCCCAACTGCATCTGGCGCGGCTGTACGAAGCCCGCATGAGCATGACGGGCAAGGATCGCGGCGAGCGCGCAGCCGCCCTCATGGCCCTGGACGCGGCCCTCGACGTCTTCGCCGAGCACGGCCTGCGCTCGCTCAGCGTCGTCGCCAACGAAGCCATCGACCGCCTCCACGACCTGCACGAGCGGTCGCAGGGGTAGGCGCTTCCCCGCGCGTACCGAACCGCTTTAGGTTCAAGCGGGGGTGTTCTCATGATCAAACTACAACCGGTGGCCTTGGCTGCGGCCATGCTCGTCTCGTCGGCCGCTGACGCCCAGGATCGGGGCCCCGAGTGGGTCAAGCGCCCGTCCTTGATGGACCTGCAGTCCGTGTGGCCTGCCCGCGCCCTCAAGGAGGGCTACGGCGGCAAGGCCACGTTGTCCTGCACCGTTACGGTGCAAGGGGCGCTGCGTGCCTGCCAGGTTGTCGAAGAGACGCCGAAAGGCGGCGGGTTCGGCGGCGCGGCGCTGGCCCTGTCGCCGCAGTTCATGATGAAGCCGGCGCTCAAGGGCGGTGCGCCGATTGAGGCGACCGTGCGCATTCCCATCGCCTTTCCCACGCCCGACAAGGCCACCGGCTCGCGCCTGCGGCCCGTGACCGACACCGACTTCAGGGGCGAGAGGGTGTTCACCGACCTACCCTGGCGACAGGCGCCGTCCTATGCGGATGTCCTTGCGGCCTACCCAGCCAAAGCGCGGGCGGAGAAGGTGAGCGGCAGCGCGACCCTCGACTGCCGGGTCGACAAGGACGGCCGGGTATCCGCCTGCCGGCCGTTGCACGAATCCCCCGAGGGCTATGGCTTCGGCCCGGCCGCTCGGTCCCTGAGCCCTCTCTTCGCTACGCCGACGGACGACGGGAAGGGCGCCAGCGTTGCGGGCAGCCGCGTCCACCTTCGGGTCAGCTTCGCGGCCGAGACGCTGGACACCACCTCTCCTGTGATCGGCAAGACGGACTGGCTGGCGTTTCCCGACATGGACGACTTCACGAGTGTCGTCTCGCCCGCGGCCCGCGCCGCGAAGGTCTACAAGGCCCGTGTCGTGATGCTCTGCAAAGTCGCTGAGCAGGGCGCGCTCCGAGCCTGCAAGGTGCAATCCGAGGACCCCGCAGGCCTAGGCTACGGCGCGTCGGCGGTCGCGCTGGCGCCGCGGTTCCGGGTTGCCGTGTGGACGCCGGAAGGCCTCCCCGTAATCGGGGGATCGGTGAGGGTTCCGCTGAGGTTCGATCTCGAAGAGGCCATGGCGGGCGCGCCGTAGCGCGGGCGTAACCGTTCGTCGCAAGGTTACGCGGGACGCCTTCTCAGGATTGTCCTGACGGCGCATCCTCGCGCGGAGGAGGAGCCGCCATGTCCCGCACGATTGCGCCCGCTGTTTGCCTGATCGCCCTCTGGGCCGCCGCGCCTGCCGCCGCCCAGACGGTGTGGTCCGCCGCCCCGACCGCCGCCGAGATGGCGGCCGTCTATCCCGCCAAGGCCAAGGCCGACGGGGTCGGGGGCGCCGCCGAACTGATGTGCACCGCCGGCCGCGGCGGAGCGATGATGGCCTGCGACATCCTCGGCGAGACGCCCCGCGGCTATGGCTTCGGCTCCGCCGCCCGAAAGCTCGCCCAGCATTCGCTGAAGGCCAGCGGCGTGGCGAAGGACACCGAGGTGCGGATCCCCGTGACCTTCTCCCCCGACCTGGCCAAGGGCGGTGTCGTGACGGTGAAGACCCCGCAGTGGACGGCCCTGCCCAGCGTCACTGACATGCAGGCCGCCGTGCCGCACAAGGAGGGTGGCCCGAACAACATCCGCGTCACCCTGGTTTGCGATGTGCAGGCCGGCGGCTCGCTCAGCGGCTGCGCGGTCGATCGCGAGGAGCCGGCGGGGCAGGGCTTCGGGCCTGCCGTCCTGGCCCTGGCGCCGAAGTTCCAGGTGGGACTCATGAGCGCCGAGGGCATGCCCACGGTGGGCGCCAAGGTCCGCGTGCCGGTCCGCTTCGACCTCAAGCCCGTGCAGCAGGCCGCCAAGTAGCTAGCGGCCGCGCCACCATTTGAGGCCGACCCGCTCCACGGCCTCCAACAGCGCGTGCAGGGCGACGCCCATGGCGCCCAGCACCACCAGGGCGGCGATCATCCGCGCGGTCTGCAGCTTGTTGCCGGCGTCGAGCATTTGCCAGGCCAGGCCCTGCACCTTGCCCGAGCCGGCGCCGAACTCGGCCACCACGGCGCCGATCAGGGCCAGCCCTGCGCCCACCTTGTGGCCTTCCAGCAGGAAGGGCACGGCCGACGGCAGTCGCAGCCGCGTCACCCGCTGCCAGCGACCCGCGCCATAGAGGGTGAACAGCCGCTCGAGGTCCGGGTCGGCCGACCGCAGGCCCGCCGTTGCGCCCGAGAAGATCGGGAAGAACGCCACCAGCACCGCCAGGGCGACCAGGGCGCGCCCCGGATGGTCCAGGCCGGCCCAGATCAGCAGCAGCGGCGCGATCGCCACCACCGGCGTCACCTGCACCACTGAGGCCAGAGGCCGGATGGCGCGGTCCAGCAGCGGACTGAGCGCCGTGAGGATCGCCAGCGCCTGGGCGATGAGGCTCGCAATCACCAGCGCGATGACCGCGGTGGACAGCGTGTGCCCCGCCGCCGCGACCAGCGTCGGCAGGTGCCGCCAGAGCGCCACGGCGACGGCCGAGGGCGCGGGCAGGAAGTAGGCGGGCACGTCCAGCGCCCGGCAGGCGATCTCCCAGGCGGCGAGGAGAAGCGCCGCGAGGACGACGGGCGCCAGGCGGCTCATGCGGCGATCCCCTCGGCCAGGGCGGCGGACACCGCTTCGGACGTGGCGCGGAAGTCCGCCTCGGCGCGGAAGTGCGGCGGACGCGGAATGGGGCCCGCCACCGCGAAGTCGGCGGCGATGCGGCCGGGCCCTCGGGTCAGAACCACGACGCGCGAGGCCATGTAGACGGCCTCCTCGACGTTGTGGGTGACGAAGACGATGGCCGGCTTCGAGGCCGCCCATAGCGACAGCACGTCGTCGGCGAGGGCGCGGCGGGTGATCTCGTCCAGCGCCGCGAACGGCTCGTCCAGCAGCAGGAGCCGCGGTTCGGTGACCAGGGCGCGCGCAAGCGACACGCGCATGGCCATGCCGCCGGAGAGCTGCACAGGCCGCTTCGCCTCGGCGCCGCTGAGGCCCACCCGAGCTAGCGCCGCCGCAGCGCGCTCGTGCGCCTCGGCCTTCGCCACGCCGGCCAGCTCCAGCGGCAATGCGACATTAGCCTGGGCGGACAGCCATGGCGCCAGGGTCGGCGCCTGGAAGACCACGGCGGTCTCGCCCCGCCCCGTCATTCGGGCGATGGCGCCCCGGGTCGGCGCCTCCAGCCCGGCGAGCAGGCGCAGCGCCGTGGACTTCCCACATCCGGAGGGTCCCACCAGCGCCACCGTCTCCCCCGCCGCCACGCCGAGGGTTAGCGGCCCCAGCGCTCGGCCGCGGTCGTAGTCGACCTCGACGTCCGTCAGCTGAACGATGCTCACTGGGGGACGAACTGCAGGGTGTAGGCGCGCCGGTAATCGAGGGTCTTGGGATAGACACCCTGGGCGGCGGCGACGTCGTAGAAGGCCTTCCAGCGCGCGTCGGTCATGGCCCCCACGGGCGCGCCCTGGTCGCCGCTGACGATGCCGTAGCTCCTCATCTTCTCGCGCGCCTGGTCGAGGACGTCCTGGGTCATCTCCGGATTGTCCTTCCGGATCAGCGCGTCGGCGGCCGAGGGGTCGCCGGTCAGGTAATCGGTCCAGCCTTTTGCGCTGGCTTCGACGAAGGCCTTCACCGCCGCCGGGTTCTTCGCGATCAGGCCGTCCGTGGCCAGCACCATGGTGGCGTAGCCGGGATAGCCTTCGTCGGCGAGCAGGAAGACCTTGGGCTTCAGGCCGGCCTGCTTCTCGATCACGTAGGGCTCGCTGGTCACATAGCCCTGCTGGGCCGCGCGCTTGTCGGCCAGGAAGGGCGCCGGGTTGAAGGTGTACTTGCGCACCTGGTCGTCGGTGAAGCCGTACTTGGCCTTGAGCCAGACCCAGAAGGCGGTGACCGAGGCGTCGGACAGCAGGATCGGACGACCCTTCAAGTCTGCGATCCTGTCCACGCCCGTGCCGGGATGGGCAATCAGGACCTGGGGGTCCTTCTGCATGAAGGCGGCGACGGCCTTCACCGGCACGCCCTCCTGGGCCAGGTTCATGACGATGAAGCTGTTCGAGCCCATGCCCAGCTCGACGGCGTTCGAGGCCAGGAGCTGCGGGACGTTCACGCCGGGCCCGCCCTGGACGATCTCCACCTTCAGGCCGCGCTTCGCATACTCGCCGGACGCCAGCGCCTGGTAAAAGCCGCCGTGCTCGGCCTGGGCCCGCCAGTCGGTGGCGAAGCGCAGCGTCACCGGCGCGTCCGCGGCGGGAGCCTTGGCGGCCTCTTTCGGCGAACAGGCGGCCAGCAGGGCGGCGGCCGCCAGGACCAGGGTGCGCAACGCTTTCATGGAAACCCTCGACGTGAAGCGCCGCGAAGGTAGGGCCATCCTCCCCCGGCGCGCAACGCGCGGCACGGAGGCGTACCGCACATAGCAAGAGGGCGGCGTCCCGGTCGCCCGGAGCGTCGCCCTCTCATACAGATCCGTTGGGGGATCTGCGCCTTCCAGGCCAACCGTCGGTTCTGTCGCGGGTCGCCCCGTTTCGTCTTCGACCGCCGATGACCAACCGTCCGGTTCGATCCCGGGTCGCCCCGGTTTCTCGCCTTGGACCAGCCACTCCGCCCGCCTGGTTTTCGGGTCCGCCGTTGCCGGCCTTTCCGTCCGCCCGCGCCGCAGTTCCTGTCGGCAAGAGGACGGTGCGCCTGAAGCTTTTATGACGCAAGCGGGCCAACAACGCCGCGGGCTGCGGGGCTGTCAAAAAGCTGTGGCGGAATGGTTGATAAGTCTTAACGCGGTGCGCAATTCCGCTGGAGAATCAGGCATCGAAAGCTGTGCACAGGAAAGCGTTCAGCGCCCGGATTCCAGGGCCTCGCGGCGCTCCTCAAGGGTGAGCCACTCCTCCTCGGCGGCGGCCAGCTGAGCGCGAGCCGCCTCCAGCGCGCGGCTGTAGCGATCGAAGCCGGCAGGGTCGCGGGAATAGAGGTTGGGATCGGCCAGGGCGGCCTCCAGCGTGGCCATCTTGCCCGGCATCTCGGCGACCAGGGTCTCGAGCTCCGCGAGGCGCCGTTGATCCTTGTAGGAGAGCTTGGACGCCGCCTTGGGCGCGGCCGCCGGCTTCGGCGCAGCCTTCGGCGGCTCGATCTTGGCCACCGCGCCGAAGAAGCCCGGGTTCTGCCGCATGAAGTCCTGCCAGCCGCCGGGCGTCTCCACAGCGCGGCCGCTTCCGTCAAGGCCGATGGTCGAGGTGGCCAGGCGGTCGATGAAGTCGCGGTCGTGGCTGACGAGGATGAGGGTTCCTTCGTAGTCGGCCAGCAGATCCTCGAGCAGGTCGAGGGTGTCCATGTCGAGGTCGTTGGTCGGCTCGTCCAGGACCATGACGTTGGCCGGGTTGGCCAGGGCCCGGGCCAGGAGCAGGCGGTTGCGTTCGCCGCCCGACAGGCTCTTCACCGGCTGGCGCAGCTGGCTGTCCTTGAAGAGGAAGTCCTTGGCGTAGGCGTTCACGTGCTTCGGCTGGCCGCGCACCAGGACTTGGTCGCCGCCCAGGGGCGTCAGCACGTCCTTCAGCGTCATCTCGGGCGAGAGGGCCGCGCGGGCCTGGTCGATGTAGGTGACCGTGAGGTTGGTCCCGAGTTTCACCGAGCCTTCATCCGGCTCCAGTTCGCCCAGCAGCAGCTTGACCATCGTGGTCTTGCCCGCGCCGTTCGGGCCGACGATGGCGACGCGGTCGCCGCGCAGGATGCGGGTCGAGAAGCCCTTGAGGATCACGCGGTCGCCAAAGGCCTTGGACAGGCCCTTGGCCTCCACCACGCGTTTGCCGGAGACGCCGGACGAATCGAGGCCGATGTTGAGGCTGCCGCGGGTCTCGCGCAGGCGCTCGGACTTGGCTTCGCGCAGGGCCAGCAGGCGACGGCGGCGGCCTTCGTTGCGGGCCCGGCGGGCGGTGACGCCGCGCTCCATCCAGTGCTGCTCGCGCTCCAGCAGCTTGTCCTGGCGGCGGGCCTCCTCAGCCTGCTGGGCCTCGATCTTCTCGACCCAGGTTTCGAAGCCGGCGAACCCGGCGTCCAGGCGGCGCACGAGCCGATGCTCCAGCCAGAAGCACCGCTGGGTCACGCGTTCGAGAAAGGCGCGGTCGTGGCTGACGATCAGCGCGGCCGCCCGGCTGGCGGCGATCTCGGCCTCCAGGGTCTCGATGGCCAGGATGTCCAGGTGGTTTGTGGGCTCGTCCAGCAGGATGACGTCGGGGTCCTCTGCGAACGCCTTGGCCAGGGCGACGCGGCGGGTCTCGCCGCCCGAAAGGCCCTGGGCCGTCTTGGCAGGGTCCATGCCGAAGGCCTGCAGCGCCGCCTCGGCCTGGTGCGCCGGCGCACCGCCCGAGGTGGCATGGTCCAGCACGGTCGCGCCCGTGATCTCGGGCTCCTGCGGCACATAGGCGATGGTCGTGCCGGGGGTGACGGTGCGCTCGCCCGCGTCCGCCTCGATCTGGCCGGCCAGGATGCGCAGCAGCGTCGACTTGCCCGCGCCGTTGCGCCCGACCAGGCAGGCGCGCGTTCGCGCATCCAGCGCGAGGTCTACGCCGTCGAACAGCATCACCGGCCCGTCGGCCAGACGGACCTCCTTCAAGGCCAGTATCGGAGCTCTCATGGAGGCGCTCCACATAGAGGTTGCGGGCTGCGACGCAAGTTCGCGCTTCTGTCACCGGCCTGCCGGGCTTACATCCGCGCGATGACGGGCGAACCCTTCTGGCGGCGAAAGACCCTCGAGCAGATGACCGTCGCCGAGTGGGAGAGCCTGTGCGACGGCTGCGGGCTCTGCTGTCTGGTGCGCTTCGAGGATGAGGTGACGGGGGAGGTCATCCCCACCCGCGTCCACTGCAAGCTGTTCGATTCCGCAGCCTGCCGTTGCTCGAACTACGCTGACCGCCACCGGCATGTGCCGGACTGCATCAAGCTGACCCCGCACAACATAGAGGCGCTGGAGTGGATGCCCAAGAGCTGCGCCTATCGCCGCCTGCACGAGGGCCGCGACCTGGCCGAGTGGCACCCACTGATCTCTGGCGACCCGGAAAGCGTGCATCGCGCGGGCATTTCGGTGCGCGGGCAGACCATCAACGAGACGGCGCTGGCCGATCCCGAGGACGCGCTCGACTTCGCGGCCTGGGACCTGATGGCCGAACGGGACGGGCTCTAGCTCCCGCTTCATAAATCGTCGGGCGATGGGTGTTGTAATTTTATCACATGACGGCTTGCGTGACGGAACCGCCGGCCCAATCTACTAGTCACACCCTAGGCACGGTCTTTCGAGGATTCTGAAGAGCTTGGCGCGCGACCCCTATCAGGAGCTGGGCGTTTCCCGGACAGCCTCTGCGGACGAGATCCGCAAGGCCTTTCGCAAGCTCGCGAAGGAAAACCACCCCGACACCAACCCCGGCAACAAGGCGGCCGAGGAACGTTTCAAGAAGGTGAGCGCGGCGTTCGACATCGTCGGTGACGCCGAGAAGCGCAAGAAGTTCGACGCCGGCCTGATTGACGCCGATGGCCGCGAGACGGCCCAGGGCTTCCCGGGCGGCGGCCCCTGGGGCGGCGGACCGGGGGGTGGCTTCGGCCAACGGGGCGGCGGCTTCCGGACCGAGACCTTCGAGGGCGCCGACCTCGGCGACATTCTGGGTGAGATGTTCGGCGGCGGTGGACGTGGCGGCCGCGCCGGCGGCGCTGGCGGCGGCTTCGGCGGCTTCTCCCAGCGGGGCGCCGACGTGCGGGCGAAGCTGGAGATCGACCTCGTGGATGCGATCCGCGGGGGCAAGCAGCGTATCGCCTTCTCGGATGGCCGCACGATCGACGTCACCATCCCCAAGGGCGCCCAGACGGGCCAGACCCTGCGCCTGAAAGGCCAGGGCTCGCCAGGCCGCTCCGGCGCGGGCGACGCGTTCATCGAGATCAACGTCAAGCCGCACCCGCTGTACCGCCGCGAGGACGACGCCCTCGTCATGGACCTCCCCGTGACCTTCTACGACGCCGTGCTGGGCGGAAAGGTCGAGGCGCCGACGCCGGACGGCCCGGTGAACGTCTCGGTGCCCAAGGGCGCAAACACCGGCACGCGCCTGCGGCTGAAGGGCCGGGGCCTGTCCGATGCGCGCGGCCAGCGCGGCGACCTGTTTGCCCGCCTGGTGGTCACCCTGCCCGAAGGCGCCGATCCGGCGCTCGAAGCGTTCGCCGAAGAGCAGAAGGCCAAGCGCCCCTATTCGCCGAAGCGCCGCGCTTAAGCTAAGGAACCCTGATGCCGGCGTTCAGGCCGGGTTCAGTCGCCTGCGTCTAGGACGGGTTGCATGAAACGCCTCTTCGCCCTCGCCCTGCTCGCTGCGACCGTGACGACGCCCGTCGTCGCGGAAGCGCGCGACCGCGGCATGATGGTGCTGACCGGCGGCGGCCAGGACCAGGCGCGGCGCCAGGTGCCGCTGTCGCGCGTTCTGAGCATGCTTGCGTCCCGCTATCCCGGCCGCCACCTGAACAGCACCATGGGCGATGCCGGCGGCCGGCCCGCCTACTATGTCCAGTGGCAGATGGAGAACGGCCGGGTGGTGGTCTTCGTCGTGGACGCCGAGTCGGGCCAGGTGATCGGTCGCCAGGGCGGCTGAGCTCTTTTAAGTTTCCCAGGAAGGAAGGGACGCGGACGTGCGCATCCTGCTTGTTGAAGACGATCCGGACCTGTCGCGGCAGCTGAAGCTGGCGCTCGGCGACGCCGGCTATGCGGTCGATCACGCCCCCGACGGCGAGGAGGCCCAGTTCCTCGGCGAGACCGAACCCTATGACGCCATCATCCTCGACCTGGGCCTGCCCAAGGTGGACGGGGTCTCGGTGCTGGAGCGCTGGCGGCGGGAGAACATGACCACGCCGGTGCTGATCCTGACCGCCCGCGGGGCCTGGAGCGAGAAAGTGGCCGGCTTCGACGCGGGCGCCGACGACTACCTGACCAAGCCGTTCCATACCGAGGAACTGCTGGCCCGCCTGCGCGCCCTGCTGCGCCGGTCGGCCGGCCACGCGACGCCTAACCTGGCGTGCGGCGGTCTGCGTTTGGATCCGCGTGCCGCGCGCGCCAGCGTGAACGGCGAGCCGCTCCGGCTCACCTCGCTGGAATACCGCCTGCTGCATTACATGATCATGCACCAGGGTCGGGTGATCAGCCGCACCGAGCTGGTGGAGCACCTCTACGACCAGGACTTCGACCGCGATTCCAACACCATCGAGGTGTTCATCGGCCGCGTGCGCAAGAAGATCGGACCGGATCGGATCGAGACCGTGCGCGGCCTCGGCTATCGCCTCATCTGTCCCGCCGACGAGGTGGACGCGGAGAACGCCGGCTCGTGAAGCTGCCGGCGGGCCTGACCCGTCCGTCGCTCGCCCGCCGGCTGGCCCTGCTGGCCGTCGGCTGGAGCTTCGCGGCCCTGGTCATCGCGGCCGTCGTGCTGGCCCTGCTGTTCCAGCAGGCGGCGCTGCGGCGGTTCGACGCCAGTCTCTCGGACCTCATCGACAACCTGATCTCGGGTTCGACCATCGAGGACGGCGACGTGGTGGCCCCTGCGCTCACCGATCAGCGCGCGCTGCGCGCCTACTCCGGGCGCTATTGGGACATCGCCGAGCCCGTGGCCGGGGGCGGGGTGCGCAGCCTGGTGCCCTCCCGATCCCTGTGGGACTCCTCGCTCAAGATCCCCGCCGACCTGCCGGACCGGCTGCGGGCCAACCCGCGCAAGCCGATCGCTTTCGACGCGCCGGGGGTGCAGCCGGGCGAGCGGCTGCGGGTCGTGGCGCGCTGGACCAGCCTGCCGGGCCGCGATGCGCCGCTGGTGTTCATCGCCGCCGAGGACCGCCGCCCCATCGACCGGGACGTGCGCAACTTCTTCACCACCACGGCCATCGCCTTCGCCCTGCTGGGGCTGGGGCTGATCCTGGCGGTGGTGGTGCAGGTGCAGGTGGGCTTGAGGCCGCTGTTCCGCCTGCGCCAGGAGGTCGCCGAGGTGCGGCGGGGCAAGGTCGATCGCCTGCAGGCCGACTACCCAACCGAGCTGAAGCCCCTGACCGACGAACTGAACGCCCTGGTCGCCCATAACCAGGAGACCGTGGAGCGCCAGCGCACCCACGTCGGCAACCTGGCGCACGCTCTGAAGACGCCGATCTCGGTGATGATGACCGAGGCGAGCCAGCGCCCAGGCCCCCTGGCCGAGGTGGTCAGCCGCCAGGCCGACGTGATGCGCCAGCAGGTCGACCATCACCTGCGCCGCGCCCGCGCCGCCGCCCGCAGCCAGGGGCAGGGTGAACGGACCTCGGTCGCCGAGGTGCTGGACGAGCTGGCCCGGACGCTGGAGCGCATCTTTCGGGCCAAGGGCGTCCAGATCGACTGGGACGCGCCCGATGAGCTGTACTTCCTGGGCGAGCGGCAGGACTTCATGGAGATCGCCGGCAACGCCATGGAGAACGCCGGCAAATTCGGCGATCGCAAGATCCGGGTCCGCGCGGCGGCCGCCGGGCCGGAACGCCTGCGCCTTACGGTCGAGGACGACGGGCCAGGCTTGCCGCCGGACCGCCGCGACGAGGTGATCCGCCGCGGCGCACGCCTGGACGAGAACGCGCCGGGCTCGGGCCTCGGCCTCTCCATCGTCGACGAGCTGGCGCGCGCCTACCGCGGCTCGCTCACGCTCGGCGATTCTCCGCTCGGCGGACTATTGGTCGCGGTCGAACTGCCGCGCGCCGAGGCGTAAAAAGCCCTGACTTCGTAAAGCCTTAACCGGCCCGGAGGCATCTTTTCCGCCTAACGGCGTTCTGCCGGAGCCTGAGGTCCATGGCCGCGCTGTCCGAGCGCAAGATCGCGATTGTCCGCACCCTGGTGGAATCCGCGCCTGACAAGGTCGTCGGAAGCCTGCGTCAGGCCTTGGCGGAAACCAGCGACGAGAGCGCGCTCGGCGGGGTCAAGCGGCTCGTCGAGGTCGAGGTCTACGAGCGGAACCTCCGCAACACCGTCCTCCAGCCGATCGCGCCGATGTGCGTCGGGGCCGGCGACGATCCCCATAAGCTCACGTTCCCATCGCGGGTCCTCGGCCTGGTCTGGCGGGGCGTGCGCGCCATGGACGACGCCGAGGACATTACGGTGGTGCGCGACGCCGCCGAGCACGACACGCCGGCCCATGTGGTGACCGCGGCAGAGGATCGGCTGACCGTCCTGGCCGCCGCGGGCGTGCGCGCCCGGGAACAGAAGGACTTCCGCGCCGCGGCGGAGATCTGCGACCAGGCGCGGCCGGGCGGAGCCGACCAGCTTGCAGCCTGCCTCGAGATCGCGCCGATCGTGCGCCGCGCCACCCAGAAGCTGCCGGAGTGGCTGGCGCACCCCGGTGGGGAGACCGCGGCCGGCGCGCGTGTGGCCTACCGCGACGCCGTCACCGCCGACGATGACGCGGGCCCGCGCTTCTTCGAGATGCTGTCGGCCCAGATGGCCCACCCGTGGATGGTGCTGCGGGTGATTTCGGCGGTCATGGACAAGCCCACCGAGCGGTACCTGGGCGATTCCGAGATGGCCGGCTTCGGCGAGGGGCTGCTCGCCGACATCGACGCTGCCCTCGCCACGATCGCCGGCCTGAAGGCCGACGCCGGACCGCAGGCCGGACGGTCGGCCGCCAAACTGGCCGAACTCGTCGTCCAGCAGATCATGGAGATCGAGACCTGCGTCGACCTGCAGCGCGAACATGGCTGGGGCCATCGGGTCCACAAGCAGCGCGCGAGCCTGGCCGGCGTGGTGGAGGGGCGTCTTCGCGAGGCCGAAAAGGCGACCATGGACGCGCTGCCGGTGCAGCCGCCGCGCAACCCCCGCATCCGCCGGCAGGTCCCGCGCCTTGGCGTCGCGCCGGACCGGCGGCTGGTGGACCGCGCCGTGACCCTGCTGTCGTTCTCGGACGAGCTGCGGTCGACGGCCAACTACGGGGGCTTCTCCTCCGCCCGCAACAAGATGGTCGAGCGCCTGGGCGAGTATGTCGACCACTATGTCGACGAGGTGCTGGACCTGATCCGGACCGACGAGGTCGAGGACGTCGGCATCGCCTCGGCCTATCTCGAGCACGCCGCCCTGCTGGACCAGCTGATCCGTGGCGGCAAGGCGGGCGAGCTCATCCGCCGCCGCGCGCACGCGGCCCTGCATCCGGACGGGTCCTAGCCGCTCCGCGGCCAAAGAGTCTCACTCGCGCGCCGCCGCGCTTTCGGCTAAACGCCGGCCATGTTCGTCTTCTGGGCTGTGGTCGGCGTCCTCACCGCCGTTGCGGCGGGCCTGATCCTGTTCCGCGCCGCCGGCGCCGCCGCCCAGGCCGAGGCCGCGGACCCTGCGCCGGGCCTGTATCGCCGCCAGCTTTCCGAGATCGACGAGCTCGCCGAGCGCGGCCTGATGGGCGAGGCCGAGCGCAAGGCGGCTCATGCCGAGGCTGCGCGGCGCCTGCTGGCCGCCGCCGATGCGCCGCAACAGGCCTGGAACGCCGATCCCCGCGCCCGCCGCGCCGTCCTGCTGGCGGTGGCCGCGGCGCCCGCGCTGGCGCTGGGGCTCTACCTGTCGCTGGGCTCGCCCGGGTTCGGCGATCAGCCATTCGCCGCCCGCCTGGAGAAATGGCGTGGCTCCGACCTCTCCACCCTGACCGCGCCCGAGATCGCCGCGGTCTTGCGCCAAGCCACCGCCGAGCGGCCGCGCGAGGCCGAGGGCTTCCGCCTGCTGGGCCTGGCCGAGGGGGCCTCGCAGAACCCCGTGGCCGCCGTGCGCGCCCTGCGCCGGGCCGCCGAGCTGGCGCCGCAGCGGCCGGACATCTGGCAGATGCTGGGCGAGGCTGAGGTGTTCGAAGCCCAGGGCAAGGTCGACGCCGACGCGCAGGCCGCGTTCTCCCGCCTGCTGGCCTTGGACCCCAAGAGCCCCACGGCGCGCTACTTCCTTGCCTCCGCCAAAGCCGACGCCGGGCGCACCGACGAGGCGGCCGCCGACCTGCGTGCGCTGCTGGCCGACCTGCCGCCGGAAGAGCCCGAGCGCCGGGCCGCCGTCGAAGCGGAACTGGCCAAGCTGGCGGGCAAGCCGGTCCCGGCGACCCGCGACCCGCAGCAGCTCGCCATGATCCAGGGCATGGTGGCCAGCCTGGCCTCCAAGCTCGAGGCCAATCCCGACGATCCTGAGGGCTGGGTGCGCCTGGTTCGCGCCTATGCCGTCCTGGGCGATACTGCCAAACGCGACGCCGCCTACGCCAACGCCCGGGCCCGCTACGCCGGGCGCGGCCGGGTGGTGCAACAACTCGACGAGGCCGCACGCGCGGAGCCGATGCCATGAGCTTCCTGCCCAAGTCCCGCAAGGCGCGCACGCGCCTGCTCCTGCTCTCCGTGATCGCGCCGGTCGTGGCCGTCGCCGTCGGCCTCACCCTGTGGGGGATGCGGGATTCGATCTCGCTGTTCTACACGCCCTCGCAGGCCGCGGCGGCCAAGCCTGAGCCCGGGCGGGCCATCCAGCTCGGCGGGCTGGTGAGCGCGGGCTCGGTGGTGAAGCATCCGGACGGGCGGGTGGAGTTCACGGTCCAGGACAACGTCTCGTCCGATCGCGTCCACTACCAGGGCGACCTGCCCGATCTGTTCCGCGAGGGGCAGGGGATCGTCGCCGAGGGCGCCTATCGCGCCGACGGCGTCTTCGAAGCCAAGCGCGTGCTGGCCAAGCACGACGAGACCTACATGCCCAAGGAAGTCGCCGACGCGCTCAAGGAACAGGGCGAGTGGCGGGGCGAGGGCGCGCCCCCGCCGTCCTATGGCGGCAAGGCGCAGAGCGGCACATGATCGCCGAAGCCGGCGCTTTTGCGCTGATCCTGGCGCTGGCGCTCTCGATCGCCCAGGTCCTGCTGTCGGTGGCCGGTCGCGTCCGGCGCTCGGCGCCGCTGGCCGGCGCAGGCGAGGGGGCGGCGCTGGCGGCCTTCCTGGCCGTTGCCGCAGCCTTCGCGGCCCTGATGCACGCCTTCGTGGTCTCGGACTTCTCGGTCGAGAACGTGGCGGCCAACTCCCATTCCGCCAAGCCGCTGCTGTACCGCGTGGCCGGGACCTGGGGCAGCCACGAGGGCTCCATGCTGCTGTGGTGCCTCGCCTTGACGGGGTTCGGCGCCGCGGTGGCGGGGCTGGGGCGCGACCTGCCGCGCGGCCTGCGGGCGATGACGGTTGCGACCCAGGGACTGCTGGGGACCGTGTTCCTGGCCTATACGGTCTTCGCATCCAACCCGCTGGCGCGGCTCCTGACGCCGCCCGCCGAGGGGCGCTCGCTAAATCCGCTGCTGCAGGACCCGGCGCTCGCGGTCCACCCGCCGTTCCTCTACGCCGGCTATGTCGGCATGTCGGTGGTGTTCTCGCTCGCAGTGGCGGCCCTGGTGGAAGGCCGGATCGACGCGGCCTGGTCGCGCTGGGTGCGTCCCTGGACGCTGGCGGCGTGGAGCATGCTGACGGTCGGCATCACCCTCGGCGCCTTCTGGGCCTACTACGAGCTGGGCTGGGGCGGCTGGTGGTTCTGGGACCCGGTGGAGAACGCCAGCTTCATGCCCTGGCTGATCGCCACGGCCCTGCTGCATTCGGCGGTGGTCACTGAGAAGCGGGGCGCGCTCGCGGGCTGGACCGTGTTCCTGGCGCTGGCCGCGTTCACCTTCTCGATGCTGGGGGCCTTCCTCGTGCGCTCCGGGGTCCTGACGTCGGTGCACGCCTTCGCGGTCGACCCGACCCGGGGCGTCCTGCTGCTGATCATCCTGGCGGTCACGGCCGGGCTGGGCTTTAGCCTCTTTGCCTGGCGCGCGCCAACCCTCGGGCAGGGCGGCATGTTCGCCCCGGTGAGTCGGGAGAGCGCGCTGGTGCTCAACAACATCCTGCTGGCCGCAGCGACCGCCACCGTCCTCCTGGGCACGCTCTATCCCCTGATCCGCGAGGCGATGAGCGGCGAGGCCATCTCGGTCGGGCCGCCCTACTTCAACCTGACCTTCACCCCGCTGATGGCGGCGCTGTTGATCCTGCTGCCGGCCGGGCCGCTGCTGGCCTGGAAGCGCGGGGACGCCAAGGGCGTCGTCCAACGGCTCTGGATCGCGGCCCTGGCCGCCGCGGCCACGGGCCTGCTGGCGCTGGCCGTCGTCAACCCCAAGAAGGCGTTCGGGGTGCTGGGCGTGGCGCTGGGCGGCTGGCTGATCGCCGGGGCCCTGGCCGAGATCGTGGAACGCACCCGGGCCTTCAGGGCGCCCGCGGCCGAGAGCTGGCGGCGACTCACCGGATTGCCGCGGGGCGCCTGGGGGATGACGCTGGCGCACCTGGGCCTGGGCGTCTTCGTGCTCGGCGCGGTGTTCGAGACCACCTGGAAGGTCGAGGCTGCCGAGGCCTTGCCGGTGGGCGGCAGCCTGGACGTCGGGGCCTACCACGTCACGCTCGAGGCCGTTCGGCCGGTGACCGGTCCGAACTACGACGCTGACCGCGGCGCGATCACCGTCACCCGGAACGGCCGGCCGGTATGCGAGGCGGCGCCCGAACGCCGGCTCTACACCGTTGGCGGGCAGACCACCTCCGAGGTCGGCCTCTGCTACCGCGGGATGAGCCACATCTACGTGGTGCTGGGCGAGCGGCGCGACGGCGGGACCTACCTCGTCCGCGCGTACTGGAACCCCTGGGCCAGCCTGATCTTCCTCGGGCCGGCGATCATGGCCGTGGGCGGCCTGATCTCGCTCTCGGACCGGCGCCTGCGCCTCGGCGTCGGTCGCCGGAAGGCGCGGGCGGCGTGAGGCTGCGGCTCATCCTGGCGGCGCTGGCGGGCATGGCCTGCGTCGCCGCGGCGTCCGATCCGGCCGAACGGCTGCCCGACCCGGCGCAGGAAGCCCAGGCGCGCGAGATCTTCCGCGATGTGCGCTGCCTGGTCTGCCAAAACGAGTCGATTGACGACAGCGAGGCCGAGCTGGCCCGCGACCTGCGGCAGATCGTCCGCGAGCAGGTCAAGGCGGGCAAGAGCGAGACTCAGATCAAGGCGTTCCTGACCGACCGCTACGGCGAGTTCGTGCTGCTGACGCCCCGCTTCTCGGCGGGCAACCTCGCCCTGTGGGGCGTGCCCTTCCTGGTGGTGGCCGCCGGCGTCGCGCTTCTGTTCGTCCGGCTGCGGAAGCGCACATTGGACGCAGAACTCACGCCCTTGGAAGCAGAACGCTTGCGTCGCCTGGACGAGCGGGAAACACCCCGACACGATCCCGCCAAATAATGGACGCGAAGCCGCGCCATGAGCGCGGTAGGCGAGAGTGGAGGCCGACTACGCCGAAAGCGCGCACCGACGTTTGGGCGAGCCCTTCTTTTCTGCTGCGTTTGGAACAGGAGAGCTCGGCGTGACCTAAACGTAACTTGAGGGGCGTTGCACTTCGGTGCATCCGACCTAGGTTGTTTGGGCGCGATCCGCATTCTCGAATGGGTCGCGCAGGGAAACGAAGGCTTATGACTTCAAAGAAGACCGGTTACCTCCTGGGCGCTGTCGCCGGCGCCGGCGTCATGGCCGCCGCGGTTGCGGGGGCGGGCGTACAGCTTCCCTCCGCCCACGCCCAATTGCCGAACGGAGGCCTGATCAAGGCCTCGACGGTCCCCATCTTCGCGCCCCCGCCGGGCGCTCCTATGTCCTTCGCCGACATCTTCGACCGCGTCTCGCCTGCGGTGGTGTCGATCAATGTGACCAGCCGGGTGGATACCAGCGCCCTGCGCCAGATTCCCGGCCTGCCCTTCGTTCTGCCGGGACCGCGCGGCGGCGGTCAGGACGACGAGGAGGATGGTGATCAGGGCGGGCGCACCGAGCGCGGCCAGCCTCGCCTGCCGACCCAGCAGTCGTCGGGCTCCGGCTTCTTCATCTCGGCCGACGGCTACATCGTCACGAACAACCACGTGGTCGAGAACGCCGAGAGCATCAAGGTCGTCCTGAAGGACGAGACCGAGCTCGACGCCGAGGTCGTGGGCCGCGACGAGGCCACGGACCTGGCGGTGCTCAAGGTGAAGGGCCGCGCCGGGCCGTTCCCGTTCGTGAACTTCGAGAACGCGGGCAAGCCGCGTGTGGGTGACTGGGTCATCACTGTGGGCAACCCGTTCGGCCTGGGCGGCACGGCCACGGCCGGGATCGTCTCGGCCTATGGCCGCGACATCGGCGAGACCTTCGTCGACTACATCCAGATCGACGCGCCCATCAACCGGGGCAACTCGGGCGGCCCGACGTTCGACGTCTATGGCCGCGTGATCGGCGTGAACACCGCTATCTTCTCGCCGTCCGGCGGTTCGGTGGGCATCGGCTTTGCCATCCCGTCCGAAGTGGCCGAGACGGTCACCAAGCAGCTGATCAGCGGCGGCAAGATCGAGCGCGGCTATATCGGCGCCACGATCCAGAACTTCACCACCGAGATGGCGGAGGCCCAGGGCCTCGCGAACCAGCGGGGCGCCATCGTCGCCGACATCTCGCCGGGCGGCCCCTCGCAACGCGCCGGCCTCCAGATCGGCGATGTGGTCGTGGCGGTGAACGGCGTGGCCGTGAAGAGCTCGTCCGACCTCACCCGCCAGGTGGCCCGCGTGCGCGCCGGCGAGAACCTGCGGCTGGACGTGATCCGCGACGGCAAGCGCCGCAACGTGGATGTCCGCTCTGGCGTACGTCCGTCCGAGCGCGAACTGGCCGCCAATGACAATACCGGTCCGGGTGGCCGCCCGGGCGCCCCCGGGACCGCGCCTGGCGCCGGTGCGCCGGTGCTCGGCATGTCGCTCGGCCCGCTGGACGACACGGCCCGCAATCGCCTGAACCTGCCAGCCACCGTGCGTGGCGCCCTTGTGGAGAACGTCGACCAGGCCTCCGACGCGGGCACGAAGGGCCTGCGCCGCGGTGACGTCATCACCCTGGCCAACGGCCGGGCGGTGGCGCAGCCGACCGATCTGGCCGCCATCGTCGACGAGGCCAAGAAGGCGGGCCGCTCCAGCGTGCTGGTCGGCGTGTACCGCAATGGCCGCACCGCCTTCCTGCCGATCAAGGTTTCGGGGTAGTTTCCGCCACGGATAGGGCGGGAATCACATGCGGATCCTGATTGTCGAGGACGATCTCGAAGCGGCCGAAGCCATGGCGCGCGGCCTGACCGAGGCCGGCCACGACTGCGTTCGCGGGGCGGACGGCGAGGAGGGCCTCGCCGCCGCCCGGGACGGCGAGTTCGACGTGATGATCGTCGACCGCATGATGCCCAGGATGGACGGCCTGACCCTCGTCGGCACGCTGCGCCGCGAGGGCGATCGCACGCCGGTGCTGTTCCTGTCGGCCCTGGGCGAGGTCGGCGACCGGGTGGACGGCCTGCAGGCCGGCGGCGACGACTACCTGGTCAAGCCCTACGCCTTCCCCGAGTTGATCGCCCGCATCGAGGCCCTGGCCCGGCGGCGGGACACCGGCTCGGTCCAGACGCTGCTCAAGGTGGGCGAGCTGGAGATGGACCTGATCGCAAGGACGGTTCACCGCTCCGGCAAGGAGATCGACCTCCAGCCGCGGGAGTTCCAGCTTCTGGAGTTCATGATGCGCCACGCCGGCCAGTCGGTGACCCGCACCATGCTGCTGGAGAAGGTCTGGCACTACCATTTCGATCCGCAGACCAACGTCATCGACGTCCACATCTCCCGGCTGCGGTCCAAGATCGACAAAGGGTTCGACCGGCCGATGCTGCAGACGGTGCGCGGCGCGGGCTACCGGCTCGACGCTTAGGGAGCGCGGCGCGTGGCCGTGCGCATGCCGCGCATCTTCCGGACGGCGCCCTTCCGGCTGACGCTGCTGTTCGTGCTGCTGTTCGCCAGCGCCGCGTTCGCCTTCCTGGCCTACATCTATGTGGCGACTGCCGGCGAAGCGACACGTCGGACCGACCAAGAGATCCGGCGCGAGATGCGCTCGTTGGTCGACGTCTACGACCGCGCCGGAATCGATGCGGTGAACCAGTCGCTGATTCAGCGCGCCGCCAGCGAGAAGCCCTTTCTCTATCTGCTGCTGACCAAGGACGGACGGCGCATCTCCGGCTCCATCGAGGAGAGCCCGGTGGAGGACTTCGCCGGGGAGCCGGCCTGGGCCACCTTCCAGGTCACGGACGTCGACGCCCAGGGCCGGGAGGTGAAGCATCCAGCGCGAGGCCTGCAGCAGAAGCTCCGCGGCGGAGAAATCCTTTTCGTGGGCGCCGACGCCGGCGAGGACGAGGCCTATGTGGCCCGGGTGGTCCGCGCCCTCTGGGCGTCGGTGGCCCTCGTGGTCCTGCTGGGTCTGGCGGGCGGCTTGCTGGTCAGTCGCAACGTGTCGCGGACCATGGTTGACCTGATCAGCGTCGTCGAGCGCGTCCGCAACGGCGAACAGGGCGTGCGCGCCAGGGTCCGGGGCGCGCGGGACGAGTTCGACGAGCTCGCCCAGGGGGTCAACGAGATGCTGGACCGGCTCGAACGCTCCATGCAGGGGCACAAGCACGCCGGCGACGCCATCGCCCACGACCTGCGCTCTCCGCTGACCCGCCTGCGCGCGCGGCTTGAGACCGCTTACATTGATGTGGAGGCGGGCAAGGGCAACGCCGAGGAGGCCCTGGCCCAGGCGCTGGAGGACACGGACGGGGTGCTGAAGACCTTCGGCGCGGTGCTGTCGATCGCCCGCCTGCAGGCCGCCGGCCAAGCACCCAACCCCACCCTCTTCGACCCGGCGGACCTGGCCGCCGACATCAGCGAACTCTACGAGCCCTTCTGCGAAGAGAAGGACATCGAGTATGCGGCCGAAATCGCCAAGGACCTGACCGTCCGGGGCAACCGCGAGTTCCTGGCCCAGGCGCTGGCCAACATCCTCGACAACGCCGTGAAGTACACGCCGGCGGGCGGCGCCATCATGCTGCGCGTGCGGCGTCGGTCGTCGGGCGAGGTGGAGTTCTCCGTGACCGATACCGGACCGGGCGTGCCGGACGAGGACCGCGAACGGGTGATCCAGCGCTTCGTCCGCCTGGAGAACAGCCGCAACGAGCCGGGGGCGGGCCTTGGCCTGTCGCTGGTGGCGGCCGTGGCCGAGGCCCACGGCGGGCGGCTGGAACTGTCCGAGGGGCCGGGAAAGGTTGGCGAGATGGGCCCCGGCCTGCGCGTGGCCTTCATCCTGCCCCGCGCCTAACGGCGCTCCAGCACGCGATCTACCGAGAATCGCCCCGGCCCGTGGGTGGCCAGCACCAGGCCGATGAGCACCAGGCATTGCGAGCCGAATGATCCGCGCCACCCCTGCAGATGATCGACCATCACGATGGCGACGACGAAGTTCAGCGCGCAGGCCAGGCCGGCCCAGCGGGTCGCCAGGCCCAGGATGAACAGCACGCCGATGCCGAGTTGCAGCCAGACATCGAAGGGGGCGAGCAGCTCGGGCATGGGAAAGCCGAACTGATCCAGGAACTTGACGAAGGTCGCCATGTGCTCGGCGCTGGTGATGTTGTCCCAGACGCCCCAGACTAGGAACGCGCCCACGCCGAGGCGCAGGGCCAGGAAGGCGAGGTCGGTTCCGGCAGCGAGATGGGGAAGCGTGATGAGACGGTTCATTGCAGCGGCCCTCCGACGTCCTGATGATGGGTGACATGAGTCCCGACGGAACCGGAACGCAACGCCTGGCCGCCCGCCTACAGCCCTGCGGCCCCCTGCTCGACGCCAAGGCTGCCGAACGGCTGCGCGGCGTCGTGGCCAACCGGATCTGGACGCCAGAGCTGGATCAGGCGTGGCCGGCGCTGGCGCCGGTGTTCGGCGCATCGCCCTATCTCGCGGGTCTCGCCCGGCGCGACCCCGAGCGCCTGGCCGCGCTGCTGGCGGACGATCCCGAGGCCCGGCTGGCTGACATCCTGGCCCGCACCGCGGCCGTGGCCGATGTGCTGCCCGAAGCGGCCCAGGCTCCGCTGCGGCTGCTCAAGCAGGAGCTTCACCTGCTGACCGCCCTCGCCGACCTGGGCGGGGTCTGGGACCTGGACCAGGTAACCTCGGCGCTCACCCGCTTCGCCGACGCCGCGGTGACGGCGGCGCTGACCTCGGCCGCGCGCGGCGAGCTGGAGGCCGGCCGCCTGGCCCGCCTCGGCGAGGGCGACGGCGGGCCCGTGCCGGGCTGGTTCTGCATCGCCATGGGCAAGCAGGGCGCCTACGAGCTGAACTATTCCAGCGACATCGACGTCTCGGTCTTCTTCGAGCCGGAGCCGCTGGCCGAGGTGGTCGCCGAGGGCGTCGAACTGCAGGCCTTCGCGGTGCGGCTGACCCAGCGGGTGTCGGACCTGATGCAGGCGCGGACGCCCGACGGCTACGTCTTCCGCATGGACCTGCGGCTGCGTCCCGACCCGTCCTCGACGCCGCCGGCGGTGCCGGTGCCCGCCGCGCTCGAATACTATGAGACCGTCGGCCAGAACTGGGAGCGCGCCGCCTTCATCAAGGCCCGCGCCTGCGCCGGCGACATGGCCGCGGCGGAGCGCTTCCTGGCCGAGCTCTCGCCCTACATCTGGCGCAAGAATCTCGATTTCGCGGCCATCGCCGACATCCACTCGATCAAGCGCCAGATCCACGCCCACAAGGTCGACGAGCGGGTGTCGGCCAAGGGCGTCGACCTGAAGCTGGGCCGGGGCGGCATTCGCGAGATCGAGTTCTACGTCCAGACCCAGCAACTGATCCTGGGCGGCCGCCACCCGGAGCTGCGCAGTTCCCGGACCTTGGACGCGCTTGCCGCCCTGGCGCAGGCCGGCCACGTCACCCGGGCGACCGCCGCGGAACTCACGGACGCCTACCGACGCCTGCGCGCCGTCGAGCATCGGATCCAGATGCTGGAAGACGAGCAAACCCACAAGCTGCCCGAGTCCGACGTCGACCGCCGCCGGGTGGCCGCGCTGTCCGGCCCCGCGCCGCTCCGCAGTTTCGACGCCGAGATCACCCGCACCCTGAAGGCGGTGAACGCCCGTTACGCCGAACTCTTCCCGGACGAGGAGCCCCTGTCGTCGCGCTTCGGCAGCCTGGTGTTCACCGGCGTCGACGACGATCCGGAGACGCTGGCCACCATCGGCCGCATGGGCTTCTCCAACCCGGCCCGCGTGTCGCAGACCATCCGCGCGTGGCACCATGGCCACGTGGCGGCCACCCGCACCGAGCGCGGCCGCGAGCTGTTCACCCGTTTGGCGCCGCGCCTGCTGGAGGCCGCGCACGCCACCGGCGCGCCGGACGTCGCTTTCAACCGGTTCTGCGACTTCTTCGGCGGCATTAGCAGCGGGGTGCAACTGCAGTCGCTGTTCCTGGCCCAGCCGAAGCTGTTCGAGCTGGTGGTCCAGGTGCTGGCCTTCGCGCCGAAGCTGGCGAACACCCTGGCCCGTCGCCCTGCGGCCATCGACGCCATGGTGGACCCCGACTTCTTCAGCGAGATCGAGATCGCCGCCGAGCGCGCGGACATGCAAAGTGCCGTCGCCCGGGCCGGCGGCTTCGAGGCGGCCATGGACGTGGTTCGCCGCCTCCACCGCGAACAGGCTTTCCGGGTCGGCGTCCAGGTCATGAGCGGCGCGGCGACCGCCGAGGCGGCTGGGCGCGCCTTCGCCGACCTCGCGGACCTGTGCATCGAGAGCCTGGCGCCCGCCGCCCTGGCCGAGACCACCCGCCTCGGTGGCGAGTTTGCGGGCGAGGTGGCGGTGGTCGCCCTGGGCAAGTGCGGGTCGCGGGAGATGAGCGCCTCGTCCGACCTGGACCTGATGACCCTCTACCGCGCCACCGACCCGGCCGCCGCCTCCGCCGTGAAGGGCTGGGACGCCTCGGCGTTCTATGGCCGCTTCACCCAGCGGCTGATCGCAGCCCTGTCGAGCCCCACGGCCGAGGGGCAGCTCTACGAAGTGGATATGCAGCTTCGCCCGTCCGGCACCAAGGGACCGGTGGCGGTGAGCTTCGCGGCGTTCGACCACTACTACGAGGGCGAGGCCGAGACCTGGGAGCTGCTGGCGCTCACCCGCGCGCGGGTCGCGTGGGCCACGTCCCCCGCGTTCGCCGCCGACGCGCAGGCGGCCATCGAGGCGGCGCTGCGCCGGCCGCGCGACCCGAAGAAGACGGCGCGCGACGTGCGCGACATGCGCAAGCTGCTGGAAGAGGAGCGTCCGCCCAAGGGCGACTGGGACCTGAAGCTCTCGCCAGGCGGGCTGGTCGACATCGAGTTCGCCGCCCAGTTCCTGCAGCTCGTCCACGCCGCGGACGGCGGGCCCCTGTCGCCCAACACCGCCGAAGCGCTGGCGGCGCTCGGGGCCGCCGGTCTGGCCGCGCCGGAGCCGCTGGAAGCCCTGCAGAGCGCCTGGCGGCTGCAGCAGAACCTGACCCAGCTCCTGAAGGTGGCCCTCGACGACAATCCCGATCCCGGCCAGGAACCCAAGGCCTTCCAGGCCCTCCTGGCCCGGGCCGGCGAAGCGAAGACGCTCAAGGCGCTGCAGACGCGGTTGAAGGCGGCGCAGGCAGCGGCGCGGACCGCCTACCTGGCGGTGGTGAAAGCTTGAGCGACGGAATGAGCGCCGCGCGGCGTGGAACAGTTCGGGGCCCAGTAGTCGAACTCCCGAGGACACATGAACCGCATCCTTCTCGCCGCCGCCGCCGCCGCCCTGATGGCGAGCGCCGTGCACGCCCAGCCGATGGGCCAACGCCAGCCGCCGAACCCCGACGCCAACGGCGACGGCAAGGTGACACTCGCCGAGTTCAAGGCGGCGGGCGCTGAACGCCACACCCGCATGTTCGCCCGCATGGACGCGAACAAGGACGGCAAGATCACCCAGGCCGAGGTCGACGCCGCCCCAAAGCCGGGACACACCGCCGGGCACAAGGGTGGGAAGGGCGGTCAACGGGGCGGCATGGTCACGCGGATGGACCTCAACAAGGACGGCGCTGTCACTGAGGCCGAGCTGACCGCGATGACCGAGCGCCGCTTCCAGATGGCGGACAGCAACAAGGATGGGTGGCTCTCGAAGGAGGAGTTGCCCATGATGCGGCAACGGCGTGGCGGTCCCGGCGCTCAATAAGACCGCCGCCGCCCCAGGCGAGGTCAGGCTTGCGGGATCCCGACGAGGAGCTCGTGTTGCGTGTCGCGGCGGGCGATCCCGCCGCGGTGCGCGCCCTCGTCGCGCGCAAGCTGCCGCGCCTGCTGTCCTTGACCGGCCGCATGCTGGGGGACAGCGGCGAGGCCGAGGATGTCGCCCAGGAGACGTTCCTGCGGGTCTGGAAGCACGCGCCGAAGTGGACGCCGGGCGCCGCCCGCTTCGACACCTGGCTGCACCGCGTGGCGCTGAATCTCTGCTATGACCGACTGCGGCGCCGGCGGGAGATGGCCTTCGCGGAGCCGCCGGAGCGGGTGGACGAGGGCCCAGGCCCGGATCGTGGCCTCCAGGCGTCGGACACAGGCCGCCGCGTGGCCCAGGCGCTTCAGGCCTTGCCGGAACGCCAGCGCGAGGCCGTCGTGCTCTGCCACTACCAAGAGCTCGGCAACATCGAGACTGCCGCGGTGATGGGGATAAGCGTCGAGGCGGTGGAAAGCCTGCTGGGTCGCGGCCGCCGGGCCTTGCGAGCGGCGCTGGCGGACCTGAAGGAGGGACGGGATGACTCCTGATCGTTTCGAGGCCCTTGCGGAGGCCTATGGCGGCGACGTCGCCCGCTGGCCCGAGGTCGAGCGCGAGGCCGCATCCGAGGTGATGGCGTCCCGGCCCGCGTGGACGCGCGATGTCCTGGCGCGCGCTGCGGATCTGGACGCCCTGTTGGACACGTTCGAACGGCCGCACGGCTCGGCTGGTCTTGCGGCGCGCATCGCTGCCGGCGCGCCACGTCCGCGCCCGCGGCGGTGGGCCGACTGGCTGCTGCCCGCGGGCATGGGCGTGGGACTGGCCGCCGCCTGTGCGGCGGGGATTGTGGCGGGCGCGCAGTTCCATGCCTCACCATCCACCCCGGCTGCGTCAGATGCGGACGCTCTGGTGACGGCGGTGAGCGACGACGACTTCAGCCTCTATCTGGACGAGGACGCTTGATGGACCGTCGGATCCTGCTCGGCGCCCTGTTCGCATCCGTGGCGCTCAACGTGTTCATCGGCGGCGCCTTCGTCGGCGCGCAGCTGCAGAAAGCCAGGACGCCGCCGGCGGCCGCGGCGATGGAGCCGGCCTCCGTTCAGCGTAACCCGGTCACAGCGGCCATCAGGACCCTGCCGCCCGAGCGCCAGGCGGCATGGCGCGACGGCGGGCCGGAGCATGCCCGCACCTATGGCCCCAAGGCGCGCGAGGCGCGGCGGCTGGCACGCGAGGCGATGCGGTCGTTCGAGGAGGAGCCCTTCGACAGGGACGCCGCGGTCGCTCGGCTGGCGCGGGCGCGGGGGCTGGAGCACGAGGTGCGGGAGGCCATGGACCGGCGGCTGGTGGATTTCGCCGCCACCCTTCCGCCGGATGAGCGGAGACAACTGGGGCAGGCCCTGGCCCGACCGCGCCTAGGCCGCGGCGGCGCCGGCCAGGACCGCCGGGGCGCTCTGCCGGACCGGTAGCGCAAAGCTGGCGACCGTGCCCTGGCCGGGCGCGCTCTTCAGGTCCAGCAGGCCGCCGTGCATCTCGACCAGGGACTTGGTGAGCGCCAGGCCGAGGCCGGTGCCCTGGGTGGTCTTGGAGTGCTGGCTCTCCACCTGTTCGAAGGGGCGGGCCAGCCGCTCCAGGTCCTGGGGCGAGATGCCGATGCCCGTGTCCTGGACGCTGATCCGCACCCGCTCGCCCAGCGGGTCGTCGCGCCGCTCGCCGCGGACGGTCACCCGCCCGCCGCGGGGGGTGAACTTGATGGCGTTGGAGAGCAGGTTCAGCAGCACCTGCTTCACGGCCCGGTGGTCGGCCTCGACGTCGGGCAGGTCGACGAAGTCCAGGATGAGGTTCAGGCCGGCCGCCTCGGCGCGGTTGCGGACCAGGCGCAGGGCGTCCTCGGCGATCTCTTCCAGGCAGACCGGCTCGAACCGCAGGGTCAGCTTGCCGGCCTCGATCTTGGACATGTCGAGGATGTCGTTGATCAGGGCCAGCAGGTGCTGGCCGGAGCTGAGGATGTCGCGGCAGTAGTCGCGGTAGCGGCTGTCGCCCAGCGGGCCGTACATCTCGCCGGCCATGATCTCGGAGAAGCCGTTGATGGCGTTCAGCGGCGTGCGCAGTTCGTGGCTCATGTTGGCCAGGAATTCGCTCTTGGCCTGGCTGGCGCCCTCGGCGCGGATCTTCTCGGCCTCGTACTTGCGAGCCAGTTCGGAGAGCTGTTCCTGGCTCTGTTCCAGGTTGATGACCGCGCGGCGGAGCTCCTCCTCCTTGATCCGGCGGGCCTCTTCCTGGGTCTTCAGCACGGTGATGTCGGCCGCGGTGACGACCAGGCCGCCCTCGGCGGTGGGACGCTCGGAGATCTGCACCCAACGGCCGTCCGACAGCTCGGCCTCGCGCACGCCGCGGCGGCCGCCCGGCGCCGGATACTCCTGGCGGATGGCCAGGCGGGCGGCGCGCTCGACCTGCTCGCGGCCGACGCCCGCCTTCAGGATCTCGGCGTCGAGCTGGAAGTAGCTGCGGAAGTTCTTGTTGCACATCACGAGACGGCCGTTGCGATCCCAGAGGACGAAGGCCTCGGAGGTGCTTTCGATGGCGTCGCGCAGCCGGCTCTCGGCGGACTGGGCCCGGGCCTGGGCCAGGCGTTCCTCGGTGACGTCCAGGGCGACGCCGATGATCCGGGCGAAGCCGCCCTCGGGGCTGTCGCCGAAGCCGCGGCCGCGGAAGTCGATCCAGACCGGACGGGCGCCGGCGATCGGCGGCACCCGGAACGAGACGTCGAAGTCGCCGTAGATGGCGGCGGTCGACAGCGCCTCGCGCATGTCGTCGCGGTGGCCGGGCGCCACGCGGTCCAGCACCTGCTGGCCGTCGACCAGGCCGCTGCGCCAGCCGAACAGCGAGGCGGTGACCTCGGACATGAAGATCTTGTCGGCCGCCAGGTCCCATTCCCAGATGCCGCAGCGCGCGGCCTCCACGGCCATGCGGAAGCGCTGCTCGGAATCGATCCGGGCGGCCTGCACCCGGTCGACGCGGCGCATCTCCTGGATCAGCAGGACGCCGAGGGTGATGGCGGCGGCGATGGCGGAGACCAGCCAGATGGCCAGCTCGAGCCGGCCCGGGGCGAAGAGCCAGATCCGCAGCAGCGCCAGGACGCCCATCAGACCCAGCGCGACCACGACCGAGAGGATCGCCGGCCGCGAGTAGCGGGGCGATCCGGGCACGCGACTGCGACCGCGCCTTTCGGGCGTCACGCCTGCGAGATTCTGCCCCCCGCGTCCGGCCAAGGCCGCCGCTCCCTCCGTCTCCCGCCGTCCGGCGCACCGAACCGACGCGGAAGTCTAAGCTGATCCGCCGCCCGCGGTCATCGCGGGCAATCGTCGCAATCAGTCGAGTGCGCGGGTGGCCAATTCGTAAACGTTCTTCGACAAGCCCTCGACCGCGACAATCCGTTCAAGCTCGGCCTTCATCAGTTTGCCCAGGTCCGGGCGGAGCCGCTTCCAGCCGCCGAGGGGGTCCACGAGGCGCGCGGCGGTCATCGGGTTGAACCGGTCCACGGCGATGATCTGGTCGGCCAGGAACCGGTAGCCGGCGCCGCTGGGGTCGTGGAACCGGGCCGGATTGAAGTTGGCGAAGCTGGAGACCAGGGCCCGCAGGCGGTTCGGGTTCTGCACGTCGAACGCCGGGTGGGCGGTCAGGCCGAGGATGCGGCCCAGCGCCTCTTCGCTGGGGTCGCGCGCCTGGACGGCGAACCACTTGTCGATCACCAGCGGCTCGGCTTTCCAGCGGTTGTAGAAGTCGGCCAGGGCCTCATCGTACAGCGGCCCGCCGATCAGCATCAGCGCGTTCAGGCCGCCGATCATGTCGGTCATGTTCACCGAGGCGCGGTAGTGGCCGTGGGCGATGTCGGCGACCTCGCTTCGCGGGTTGGCGGCCATCAGCTCCAGGGCCGCGTTGCGCAGGGCCCGGCGTCCGGCGCCGGCGGCGTCGGGGGAGAACTCGCCGAGGTCCTGCAGGCCGGTGTGGATGTGGCGCAGCTCGCCGTCCAGGTGGAGCGCCAGGCGCAGGCGAAGGGCGTCCCGGGCCTCGTGGATTGCGGCCGGGTCCACCGGGCTGCGCAGCAGCGCCAGGTCGTTCTCGGACGGCAGGGCGAGCAGCAGGGCCTTGAACGCGGGGTCGGACGCCTGGTCCACCAGGGCGCGGCCGACGGCCTCGGCATAGCGTTCCTCGCCCACCTCGTTCGGCTTGCCCGCCGCGCGGCTGAGGATCAAGTCCGCGGCCAGATCCTGGCCGGCTTCCCAGCGGTTGAACAGGTCGGGGTCCGAGGCGAGCTGGACGTAGCGCGCCTTCGGCTCGGCGTCGGTCGTCAGCACCACCGGGGCCGAGAAGCCGCGCAGGGCGGAGACCACCGGGTTTGAGTCGACGCCGGTGAGGGTGACCTTGAGCTCCGGCTTGTCGAGGACGATGACCGTCTCGTCGAGGGCCTGGCCGTCGCGCTCGAAGGCCAGGGTGCGGCCTTCGTGGTCCAACAGGCCCACCGTCACCGGGATCGGCACCGGCCGCTTGTCGGGCTGGCCGTTGGTGGGCGGGTTGGCCTGGGTTAGGGTCAGTTCGAGCGACCGGGCGGCCTCGTCGTAGCGGCCGGCCACCGAGACCCGGGGGGTGCCCGCCTGTTCGTACCAGGCGAAGAAGTCCGACAGGTCGCGGCCCGAGACCTCGGCGAAGCATTCGATGAACGCCTCGACGGTGGTGGCGTGGCCGTCCCAGCGGTCGAAGTAGAGGTCCATCCCCTTTCGGAACGCCTCGGCCCCGATCAGGGTCTTCAGCATGCCGATGACCTCGGAGCCCTTCTCGTAGATCGTCGCGGTGTAGAAGTTCTCGATCTTCATGTAGGCCGAAGGGCGCACGGGGTGGGCGAGGGGGCCCTGGTCCTCGGCGAACTGGCGCATGCGCAGGGCCTTCACGGCCTTGATGCGGGCCACGGCCTCGCCGCGCATGTCGGCGCAGAAGCCCTGCTCGCGGAAGACGGTCAGGCCCTCCTTCAGGCAGAGCTGGAACCAGTCGCGGCAGGTGATGCGGTTGCCGGTCCAGTTGTGGAAGTACTCGTGGGCGACCACGGCCTCGATACGCTCGTAGTCCACGTCGGTGGCGGTGGCCGGGTCGGCCAGCAGGAGCGAGGAGTTGAAGACGTTCAGCCCCTTGTTCTCCATGGCCCCGAAGTTGAAGTCGCGGACCGCCACGATCATGAAGAGGTCCAGGTCGTATTCGCGGCCGTAGGCCTCCTCGTCCCACTTCATGGAGCGCTTCAGGGCGTCCATGGCGTAGGCGGCGCGCGGCGCCATGCCGGGGTCGACGTAGATCCGCAGGTCGACGACACGCCCGCTCATGGTGGTGAGGGTGTCCTCCAGCACGTCCAGTTCGCCGCCCACCAGGGCGAAGAGGTAGCTGGGCTTGGGGAAGGGGTCGTTCCAGACCGCGAAGTGGCGCCCGCCGGGCAGGTCGCCCTTGTCGATCAGGTTGCCGTTGGCCAGCAGGTGGCGGACCTTTTTGTCGGCCTCGATGCGGACCGTGTACCTGGACAGCACGTCCGGCCGGTCGGGCCAGAAGGTGATCTTGCGGAAGCCCTCGGACTCGCACTGGGTGCAGTAGCGGCCCCCGGACATGTAGAGGCCTTCCAGCGCCTTGTTGTTCTCCGGGTCGATCTCGACCTCGGTCTCCAGGGTGAAGGCGTCCGGCGCGCCGGGGATGGTCAGGAACTCATCGTCGATGGTGTGCTCGGCGGCGGTCAGCGTGCGGCCGTCGATCGCCACGGAGAGGGGCTTCAGACGCTCGCCGTTGAACACCAGCGGATCGGTATGGTCGCCGTTGCGGCGCACCGAGAGCTTGGCCTTCACCCGGGTGGTATTGGGCGCCAGGTCGAAGGTCAGGTGGATCTCGTCCACCAGGAACGCGGGCGGACGGTACTCGGAAAGGCGGATGGGCTGGGGCGTGTCGGTGCGCATCCGCTCATCTAGGCGTCCCACTTAGGCGGCGCCAAGGCATCGGCGCGCAACTTTCGCCGCGCCCGGGCTCGACGGCGGAGAGAACCATGTTATCCCATGCAACAGTTGTTGCGTGTCGCGTGGGGCCGGAGCGTTGCAGAGTTACAGGATCTATCACGTCGGGCCCGGCGGACGGCTGCGTGTCGGCGACACCGTCCTCGCCGCCGGGGACGACGATGCGGTGATCAAGGCCCGTCCACTGCTGTCGCCGGGAGAGGCCGCCGAGCTGTGGCAAGGCGGCCGAAGGGCCGGCCGTTTCTCCAAGGCGCACCAGTTCGACCCCGGGTGAAGGGGGGCCGGGTCGCTCTATCGATGTCGCGAGGGGCGGGCCTGGCCGCGGGTCAGGCGGAATCCAGGCGGGCCGGTCGATCGCCGTCATCGGCGTCCTCGTCCGGGTCCTCCGGCCGGAGGGCCTCGGGCGGCGGATCGGGCAGGTCGCGCCAAGCGCGGGCGGCGACTTCGGGAAGGCGAAGGCTCCGGCAGACCCGGACCACATGCTCGTCGAAGGGCTCGACGGTCCAGGCGCCGTCCTCGACCGTGAGGCCGAAGGTGTTGTCGCGGACGCCGAGCGCCAGCCGCTCTTCCAGCAGGTCGAAGTAGTAGCCGGCTTCGTCCGGATCGTCCGCGTCCAATGGCTCGTGCTCGGACCAGATCACCCGCTGCACGGGCGCGCGCAGGGCGTCCCGGCGCTCGGCGATGCGGTGTGGGTCGCGGCGCGGCGTCGGCGGCGGCGCCGCGGGCGGCGGCGGGTTCTCGCGGGCGTCACGCCCGCGGTCGCGCTTGATGCGGGCATGCAGCGCCAGGCTCTGGCGGGTGGAGCGGGCGATGCGCTGGTAGGCCCGCGAGAGCTCGACCATTTCGGCCGCATCGTCGGTGTTCATGGCGCAGGTATGCAGGTGCTGCGCGAGCGCGAAGTCCATGGCGGCCAGCTTGGCCAGCATGGCTTCCGCGGCGTCGATATCGGGCAGCGTGGCGTCCATGCCGGGAGTGAAACACGCCGCTGCGTCAGATGCGGACGCAGCAGGAATCAAATCTCACCCCACAGGGCGGAGCGCACCGGCCCTAGACAAGCCAACCGGGCCCGGACGGCCGAAAAGCCCGCGTCGACGATCGCTGCACCTCGCGGGGCTTCGCGGGCCGCCCCCTGCCTGACGCGAGGTCACGCTTTTCTTGCCCGGCCAGGGCGCGCAATGCTTGGCCGGAGCGAAACGCCAGACCGGGAATCCGGCAGGACAGGGCCATGAATTTCGATTTTTCCGACGACCAGAAGTTCCTGAAGAACGAGGCGCGCAAGTTCCTGGAGGCGAACTGCCCCACGAGCCGGGTGCGCAAGGTGCTGGACGACGAGGCCAAGGCCTATGACGAGGGCCTGTGGACGGCGGTGGCCGGGCAGGGGTGGCTGGGCGCGGCGATCCCGGAGGAACACGGCGGGCTGGGCCTGGGGCACATCGAGCTCTGCGCCATCGCCGAGGAGCTGGGCCGGGTGGTCGCGCCGATCCCCTTCGCCTCGACGGTCTATTTCCTGGCCGAGGCGGTGATGCTGGCGGGCAGCGAGGCGCAGAAGGCGGCGCTGCTGCCGAAGATCGCGGCGGGCGAGGTCATCGGCTGCGTGGCGACCTCGGAAGGGCCGGGCGTGCTGACCGCGGCCGGGCTGCAGGCCACCGTGTCCGGCGGCAAGCTCTCGGGCGTGAAGCTGCCGGTGACTGACGGCGACATCGCCACCCACGCCCTGGTGTTGGCCAAGGAGAACGGCCAGGCGGGCCTGTTCCTGGTCGACCTGTCGGCCAAGGAAGGCGTGACGCGCGAGCCGCTGCAGACCCTGGATCCCACGCGCGATGCGGCGAAGCTGACTTTCAGCGGCGCCGCGGCCGAGCGGCTGGGCGCCGCGGGCGAAGGGTTCTCCCTTCTGGAGCAGGTGACGGACCGGGCGGCGGTGCTGCTGGCGTTCGAACAATGCGGCGGCGCCGACCGCTGCCTGGAAATGGCCAAGGCCTATGCGCTGGAGCGCTATGCGTTCGGGCGGGTCATCGCGAGCTACCAGGCGATCAAGCACAAGCTGGCCGACATGTACGTGAAGAATGAGCTGGCGCGCTCGAACGCCTACTACGGGGCCTGGGCGCTGAACACCAATGCGCCGGAGCTGCCGGTGGCGGCCAGCGCGGCGCGGATCGCGGCCAGCGAGGCGTTCTGGTTCGGGGCCAAGGAGAACATCCAGACCCACGGCGGGATCGGCTTCACCTGGGAAGTGGACGCCCACCTCTACTACCGTCGCTCGCGCCAGCTGGGCCTGGTGGCCGGGGCGCCGCGGGTCTGGAAGGAGCGGCTGGTCAGCCAACTCGAACGCAAGAACATGGCCGCCTAGGGAGATACGGAAATGGACTTCAACGACTCCCCCGAAGAAGCCGCCTATCGGGCCCAGGTCCGCGCCTGGCTCGAAGCCAACGCGCCGAAGACCCGCGAGGGCGAGGCCGACGACCTGGAGGGCGGCGGCTCGTCGATGGCCGCGTCCAAGGCCTGGCAGGCCAAGAAGGCGGCCGCCGGCTATGCCCAGATCACCTGGCCCAAGGCCTGGGGCGGGCCGGGCGGCACCCCGATCCAGCAGGTGATCTTCAACGCCGAGGAGGCGCGCTATCCCGTGCCGCCGAACCCGTTCCAGATCGGCCTTGGCATGTGCGTGCCGACCGTGATGGCGTTCGCGGACGAGGAGACCAAGAAGCGGTTCGTGGGCCCGGCCCTGCGCGGCGAAGAGATCTGGTGCCAACTGTTCTCCGAGCCCTCCGGCGGTTCGGATGTGGCGGCGGCGCGGACCCGCGCAGTGCGGGCGCCGGACGGTTCGGGCGACTGGATCATCGACGGCCAGAAGGTGTGGACGACGGGAGCGCAGTTCTCGAGCTTCGGCATCGTCGTCACCCGGACCGACCCCGAGGCGCCCAAGCACAAGGGCATGACCATGTTCTGGGTCGACATGAGCGATCCGGGGATCGAGGTGCGGCCGATCCACCAGATGTCGGGCGGGTCGGGCTTCAACGAAGTGTTCTTCACGAACGTCCGGGTGAAGGACAGCCAGCGGCTTGGGGCGGTGAACGACGGCTGGAAGGTCAGCCTCGTCACGCTGATGAACGAGCGGCTGGCGGTGGGGGGGCCATCAGGGGCGGGCTGGAGCCAGTTCCTGGAGGCCGCGCGCGGGATCACCGGGATGGACGGCCGGCCGGCCCTCAAGGACCAGGCGGTGCGCGAGAAGCTGGCCGACTGGTACGTGCAGACCAAGGGCCTGGAGCACACCCGCAACCGCACCATGACGGCGCTCAGCCGCGGCCAGACGCCGGGGCCGGAGAGCTCGATCGGCAAGGTGGTCAGCGCCATGCAGATGCAGGAGCTGGGCAATGCGGCGGTGGAGCTGCTGGATCAGTACGGGATCATCAACGACCCGGCCCTGTCGCCGCTGCAGGGCGCGTTCCACGCCTCGCTGATGAGCGCGCCGGGCCTGCGGATCGCCGGCGGCACGGACGAGATCCTGAAGAACATCATCGCCGAGCGGGTCCTGGGCCTGCCGGGCGACATCCGCGTCGACAAGGACGTGGCGTTCAAGGACCTGCCGACCGGGCGGTGAGGCGGGTGTCTTAGGGGTTGTTGGGGGGCTGAGGCGATCGGCGGTTTCTCCTCACCCGTAGGGGGAGGGG
>NZ_MHXN01000033.1:108887-180628 GCF_001824475.1 Phenylobacterium sp. RIFCSPHIGHO2_01_FULL_69_31
CCATCCGCCGCGCTCGTGGCGGAGCCCCCTCCACCATGCTGCGCATGGTCCCCCTCCCCCTATGGGTGAGGAGAAAGCAGCCAGGAGGCCGCCCCCAAATTCCTGACAGCCTCTAGGCCGTCAGCGCCAGGGGTTCGCGGCGGGCGATGAGGCCGGCGTAGAGGCGGGTCAGGGCCTCGAAGGTGGCGTCCCAGCCGTGGCGGGTCTCGGCGCGGCGGCGGGCGGCCAGCGACAGGGCGGCCACGTCGCGGGCGAACAGGGCCTCGATGGCTTCGGCCAGGCCCGAGGGCTCCACGTTCTCGGCCGGCTGGCCGACGCTGGCGTCGATCAGCTCGCCCACGCCGCCCTGGCGCGAGCCGACGACGGGAAGGCCGGCGGCCATGGCCTCCAGCACGAAGAGGCCGAAGATCTCGTTCTCGTTGGCGTGGAGGGCGGCGTCGCATGAGGCGAGCAGGCCCGCGAGGCGCACGGGGTCGCGCTCGAAGTCCAGGCTGATCACGCTGGGCGACCAGGTGACGTCCTTGCCCGCGCCGACCAGAAGCAGGCGGTAGGGGGCGCCCAGCCGCTCCACCGCGGCCACCATGGACTCGATGTTCTTCTCCCGCGCCGGGCGGCCGGCGAAGACCAGCAGGCGTGTCTCGGGCGGCAGGCCCAGCCTGCGGAAGAGCCGCGCGCGGTCGCCGCGGGCGGGATTGAAGAGGTCGGTGTCGACGCCGAGCTGCTGGATCGACATGCGGTGGACGCCGGCGTCAGCCAGGCGCGCGGCCATGTGCCGGCTGGGGGCCACCACGTGGTCGAACCGCTGGTAGGCCTGGGCCCAGAAGTTGAAGGTGGGCGCCTCCGCCCACTCGCCGAAGTGCAGGGCGGCCAGGGCGGCGGCGTCGGTGTGGCAGAACCCGACCACGGGCACGCCGAGGGCGTCGCCCGCGTAGAGCGCCGCATGGCCCGGTACGAAGACGTCGCCGGCCTCGATGACGTCCGGCTCCAGGAGGCGCAGGACGGTCTCCCACTTGGTCAGGCTGGCCGGCATCCGGTAGCCGTTGCCGAAGGGCAGGCGGGTGGCGGAGACGGTCACCAGGCCATCGCCCTCCGCGCGGGTGCGCGCGCCCGGCACCACCAGGGTGTGGCGCACGTCGGGCCGCCGCCGGGACAGCCAGGCCCGCTTGGCGTTGAGGTAGCGCTTCACCCCGCCGGACTTCGGCGCGTACATCATGGTGGTGTCGATCAGGTGGAAGCCGGCCGGCGCGCCCGCCGGTTCGGGCAAGGACGCGGCGACCTCGGGTTCTAGCCGGATCAGGTTCGCATATCTGGGGGCGGTGGCGTCGAACACGCGGCCCGATCTCCGAGCGATGATGCTGCTCGCGGCAGCGTTGAACAGATCGGCCGAGGACTCCGGCCGGACGACCTTGGCCTTGAGGGCCTTAAGGGTCGCGCGGCGGACCGGTCGTCTCTTCCTGAGCGGAGCCAGAGGACAATCCCTTCCGGTTGCGAAGCCGCGCCACAGTAGCGGCTTGCACCGGGATGTCATGGATTACGGCGGCGCTTTCAAGGCCGTTGCATGCAGCGCGCGCAATCATGGCGTGGGATCCCTCACCTCTGGCAGGCCGCATAACCCTCAGGGAGGGCCGAGGTTGCAGGGTCTATCGTGGGTCGTAGGCGCGGGCGATGTCGGGGCGTGCGGCGACCTCCGGCAGGAACTCCGGCTCGCGCCGGGCGCGCGTGGCCTGCTCGAAGGCGTAGCCCAGGGCCAGCAGGCGGGCCTCCGACCACTCCGGGCCGAGGAATGACAGCCCGACTGGCAGCCCTGTGGCGTAGCCCGCAGGGACCGTCAGGTGCGGATAGCCCGAGACCGCCGGCAGTCGCGACGGGGAGCCGAAGAAGGGGCCGCCGTTGACTGGATCGACGATCGAGGGCGGGCCGCCGCTGGGCGAGACGATGGCGTCCAGCGTCTGTTCGGACAGCATCCTGTCGAGGCTGTCGCGGGCCAGCTTCCGCGCCACCGTGCGCTTCTCGCGATAGGCGGGGTCGGTGATCGGGGGCTTGGCCTGGGCGGCCTCGAAGATCTCCTGGCCGAACAGGGCCAGCTCGCGCGGCTCGGCCCTGTTGAAGGCGATCAGGTCGGCGAGGGTGCGGCTCTTCACGGCGGCGGGGGTCGTGGCGAGGTAGGCGTCCAGCGCGGCCTTGAACTCCCAGCGCAGCAGGTCGCCCTCCAGCTCGCCGATGCGGGCGAGGGTCGCCTCGTCAGGGGCCTTGACGTCCACCAGCACCGCGCCCTGGTCGCGCAGGGCCTGCAGCGCGGTTTCGAACACCGCGTCGGTCTGGGACGAGCGGCCCTTCCAGGGGAACCAGACGCCGATCCGGGCGCCCTTCAGGGCGTCGCGCTTCAGGCCGGCCAGGTAGTTGGACTTCCGCGCGTCGGCCTCGCGGGTGGCCGGGTCGGTGGGGTCGGTCCCGGCGATCACGTTCAGCATCGCCGCCGCGTCGGCCACGGTGCGGGTCATGGGGCCGGCGGTGTCCTGCTCGGGCGAGATCGGCACGATGTGGGTGCGGGAGACCAGGCCCACGGTCGGCTTCAGGCCCACGACGCCGGTCATGGCGGCGGGGCAGGTGATCGAGCCGTCGGTCTCGGTGCCGACGGCGAAGGCGGCCAGGCCCGCCGCCACTGCCGCCCCTGACCCGGAGGACGAGCCGCAGGCCGTGCGGTCGAGGGAATAGGGGTTGCGCACCAGTCCGCCCACGGCGCTCCAGCCGCTGATCGAGCGATTGCCGCGGAAGTTGGCCCATTCCGACAGGTTGGTCTTGCCGAGCACGATGGCGCCGGCGTCGGTCAGGCGGGTCACGAGCGGGGCGTCGCGGCCGGCAGCGTTGGCGGCGAGGGCCAGGGAGCCGGCGGTGGTCGGCGTGCCGTCGGCGGTCTCGATGTTGTCCTTCAGCAGGATCGGCAGGCCGTGAAGGGGCCCGCGCACTTTGCCCGCCCGGCGCTCGGCGTCGAGCCGGCGCGCCTCGTCCAGGGCCTTGGGGTTGAGCGCCAGCACGGCGTTCAGCTTGGGGCCCGCCCTGTCGATCCGCTCGATGCGCTCGAGGTAGCCCCGGACCAGCTGTTCGGAGGTGACGCGGCCGTCGGTGAGCGCCGCCTGCTGCTCCCCGGCGGAGGCATAGGGGCTGAGCTGCGCCGCCGCGCCGCCGGCTGTGGCCAGGGTCAGGGCAAGGCCAAGGGCTGCGGACCGGATCATGCTGCGTTCCCCCACGTCGACGCCCCGTTGTAGCGGCATGGCCGACCTGCGCCAGCCTAGCCTCGGCGCAGGGTCTGCAGCAGGGCGGCGGTCTGCGCCTTGACGCGGGCGGTGGCCGCGGGATCGCCGGACTGGCCGGCCCAGACGACGGCCTGGTTCAGCCCGCCGTTCAGCATCAGGGCCAGGACCTCGGCGTCGCCGTCCAGGGCGCCGGCGGCCACCGCCTCGCGGACGCCTTCCAGGAGGAGCCCGAAGCCGTGGGCGCGGTCCAGGTCGTTCCAGCGCTCCCAGCCGAGGACCGACGGCGCCTCGACGAGGAGGATGCGCCGCGCCCGGGGGTCGATCACATGGTCGATGAAGGCCAGGCAGCCGGCGATCAGGCCGTCCACCGGATCGGCGGTCGCGTCGGCCGCCGTCCGGATCGCCGCGGCGCCCTCCTCGTGCAGGGCGCGGCAGACCGCCTCGAACAGGTCCCGCTTGTCCCGGAAGTGGTGGTAGAGCGCGCCGCGCGTGAGCCCGGCCGCCGCCAGCACCGCCTCGGTGCTGGTCTCGGCATAGCCCTGCTCGGCGAAGAGCCGCCCGGCGGCGGCGAGGAGCGCCTCGCGGCTGCGCTGGCTGCGCTCGGCGTGGGAACCCCGCGTCCTGGGCATCGGCTGATCCGTTTACATACAGACAGTTTGTATATTATTATGCGTCGGCATCGAGGACAAGGAGGCCCGCCATGCGCTTCGTGGACCGCTATCCCATCATCGTCACGCCCCGGCTGGGCGAATGCCGGGACTTCTGGCTGGGCCTGAAGTTCGAGGTGGTCTTCGAGGCCAGCTGGTTCGTCCTGCTGCAGGCGGAGGGCGAGAGCGCCACCCTGGCCTTCATGCACCCCGACCACCCGTCGGCGCCCCCGGGGCCCGAGACGTTTTCGGGCAAGGGCATGTGCCTGGAGCTGCAGGTGGAGGACGCCGCCGCGGCCTGCGACGAGGCCCTGGCCGCGGGCCTGCCGGTGACCTATCCGCTGACGCGCGAGCCCTTCGGCCAGCTCCGCTTCGGCTTCCACGACCCCTCGGGCCTGTGGGTGGACGTGGTCGAGCAGGTGGAGCCGGCGGAAGGGTTCTGGGACCCCTACATGGCGGCCTAGTCGGCCAGCATGTCGACGTAGGGCCCGAAGTCGGCCCGATGGCCGACGTGCAGGAAGTGGTCCGACCACAGCCAGTAGCGCGGCGGGTTGTAGAGGTTCGCGGGCGAGGGATCGGCCGGGAAGAGGTCGCCGGCGAGGTCGCGGCGGACGAAGAAGGCGTTGGCCCCGGTAATGTTCGTGGCGACGAGCTGGTAGCCCTTGGCCTCGGCCGCCTCGGCCAGGGCCCGCAGGCTGGAGCCCATATAGTCGCCGCCGGACCAGGTTCTCGCCGGATCGTAGACCGGCCGCTTGGAGAGATGGGGCGGGAACTTCGCGTTGTATTCGACGCAGATGACCTTGGGCCGGAGTTCGAGCGCCTCGATCACGTAGATGTCGTTGCCGTCGATATCGATCGAGAGGAAGTCCAGCTCGTCCGGGACGCGGAGGCCCTTGAAGCAGTTGTTGACCGTCTCGGCGGTGATCCAGGTGAAGCCGACCTGCAGGCGGCGGCCGAGGATCGGGGCGAACTTGTCCTCGATGGCGGTTCGCCGGCCGAGGTCCCCCTCGATCCAGGTTCCGCGCCAGCCCCGGTGCAGCAGGTAGAGGCTGTTGCATTCGAGGCCGGACTCGACGCCGATCTCCACGAAGGTCCCGAGGCTCACGCCGAGGCGGCGAAAGATCTCCTCGATGATCCCGTCCTCGTCGTTCTGGCTGTAAACCTTGAAGCCGTGGGGTTCGAGCCGCCGCGGGTCGCCGCGCAACGGGGCGACGATCCGCTCGATCTCCTGCCGCGCCTGGTAACCGTTCGCCCGCTGGCTCTGCGCCCGGATTCGTATGAGCTCGTTGAGGACCGGGTCCGACATGCGGCTGGTGTACCGACTGGCCCGCGGATGGGGAAGGCGGATCGAAAGGGGACGCCGCTGCGGCGGCTGACACGTTCGGGCGGGCGCTGGTAAGACGCCGCCGATGAGCGACTCCGCGGTCCAGGTCTACGAGACGCGTTCCGGCAAGATGCTGGCGCTGAGGGGCGATACCTACATCACCCGTTCGCTGGAGGCGTACGGCGAGTACTGTCCCGGCGAGTGGAAGCTGCTGAAACAGCTCATCCGCCCCGGCATGACCGTGGTGGAGGTGGGGTCGAACATCGGACCGCACAGCGTGGACATGGCCCGCGCCTGCGCCCCCGGGCGGTTCTACGCGTTCGAGCCGCAGCCCCGCATCTTCCAGATCCTCTGCGCCAACCTGGCGTTGAACGGCGTCGACAACGCCCTGGCCTATCCCGAAGCGCTGGGCGAGGCGGAGGGGGAGGCGGTGGTCCCCGCCCTGGACTACGCAGCATCCCGCAACTTCGGGGGCATCGCGCTCCAGGGTCCCGGACAGCCCGGCGTGAAGGTCCGCATCCGGACGCTGGACAGCCTGGCCCTGGAGACCTGTGGGCTCCTGAAGATCGATGTGGAGGGCTTCGAGCCGCAGGTTCTGCGCGGGGGCCGGCAGACCATCGCGCGCTGCCGCCCGGTCATCTACGTCGAGAACGACCGCGAGGCCCAGCAGGCGGAGGTCATCTCCCTGCTGTCGGAGATGGACTACGACGCCTACTGGGACGTGCCGGGCCTGTTCAGCGCCGACAACTTCCGCGGCGCCCAAGAGGACATCTTCGGCGGCGTGGCCTCCGTGAACATGCTCTGCATCCCGAGGGAGCGGAAACAGCGCGTCGCCGGCTCGCGCTTCATCGACCCGGACAACTGGACGGCCCCCTTCTCCCGTCGCCGATAGGTCAGGCGGTGGCGGAGGCCGGCGTGGCGTCCCGCTCCCAGGCGGCGCAGACGCCGAACTGGTTGAGGCGGGCGAAAAGGCGCTGGAGGTTGGCGAGGTTGTCCAGGACCATCCGGTCGAGGCCGGGCCGGGCGGCGGGCGGCTCGATAGCCAGCAGGCCTCGCGGCCCGCGCACGCAATAGCCTTTCGCCTCCAGGGCGATGACGTGGCGCCGCAGGGTCTCGGTGGAGAAGTTGAGCGCGGCCGCCAGCGGCCCGTTGCGCACCGGCTGGCCCCGTCCGACCGGATCCTGCGCCCAGGCGGCGAACTCGGCGGGGCCGAAGCCCTCGGTGTTCCGGTGGATCATCGCCAGGAGGATGACCCCGTTGGTGGCGTCGCCCACGGCCACGCCCAGGGCGTCGGCGACGCGCAGCATGTATTCCCAGATCAGCCGATTGGTGAGCCGGACGGGCGGCGCCGGCGAGGCGAGGCCGGCGCCCGGCGCGCCGTGCGGCGCCGCGCCCAGGCGCTTCATCTCGAAATAGAAGTCGCGGAGCACCTCGTGCCGGAGGAAGACATTGGCGAGGAACAGGTGCGAGCCTAGCGCCTGCTGCGAGACCAGGACGCCCTTGGGCGTGACGGTCAGGGCGCCGATCCGGACCAGCGCCTGGACCCGCCGGCGGGCCGTCTCGAAGGGCATCCGGAGGGAATGGGCGATGGCGCTGACGCTGACCGGCCGGCGCAGCTCGTCGGGCGGCGCGTCCATCAGGGTGGCATAGGCGACCTGGAGCTCGGGGTCGGCGTTGATGCCCGACACGTTCGACGCCTGAATCGCGGCGAACATCAGGCCGTCGACGATGTCCCGGGTGTTCCGGCTGGCCGCCTCGAGCCGCAGGATGAAGGCGATGGTGGCCGGCGCGACGCGCCAGGCGAGGTCGAGCCGCTCGTCGGCGATCGTCATGGGCGGACGGGTCCGAGGCCCTTGAGCAGCTCGGCCACGGCGGCGTCGAGCTGGCTGTCCCGGCCCGCGAGGGTCTCGCCCAGCGGCCGCTCGACATGGATGTCCACCGGGCGGGGATTGAGCTCCATGTCCTTTCCGTCGGCGCCCTGGATGCGGATGAAGGGGACGCGGACGGACGAGCCGTCGATCAGGCCCTGGGCGCCGGTATAGATGATCCAGCCCGCCGTCGGCACGCCCACCACCTTGCCGAGGCCGAGGTAGCGGTAGCCCTCGGTGAAGTCCTCGGCGTCGCTGAGCGAGCTCTCGTTGGTGACCAGGATCGTCGGAAGGCCGAGGGCGCGCTGGCCCAGGTTCTGCCGGCGGGGCACGCCGAACAGGCCGCGCGGGGTCATGGTGAGGAAGTTGCGGCGGCTGAAGACGTCCAGGACGTAACCGTTGATGAAGCCGCCGTTGTTGTTGCGCACGTCGATGACGACGCCCTCCTTGCCCTGGTTCTGGGCGTCGAGATCGATGTGGAGCTGGTCCAGGCTCGCCGAGCTCATGTCCAGGATGTGGACGTAGCCCAACCGCCCGCCGCTGGCCTTCTCCACATAGGCGCGGCGGTCGTTCACCCACTGGCGGTAGAGAAGGCCCGACGCGACGGCCGGCGCCACGGGCCGCACCACCGCCTGGCGCGCCGTCCCGCCGGTGGAGACGGTCAGCACGGTGCGCTTGCCCGCCCGGTCCAGCAGCAGGCTGTCCAGGTTGGCGCCTTGGCCGGCGGGCTTGCCCTCGACGGCGATGAGGACGTCCCCCGGCCTGATCGAGCCTTCGATGTCGGCGGGCCCCAGGGCGACCACCTCGCGCACGACGAGGCCGCGACCGGCCTCGTAGGCCTCGCGGTCGAAGCGCAGGCCGAGGTCGCCGACCCGCGAGGCGGGCTGCGAGCCGAAGCCCTCCGACGGGCGGTTGATCCCCGAGTGCGAGGCGTTGAGCTCTCCGATCATCAGGTTGATCGCCCGGCGCAGCTCGTCGGGGGTCTGGGCGCCCTGGGCGAACGGCTCGAACCGCGCGCGCAGCGCCACCCAGTCCTTGCCGTGGTAGTTCTCGTCGTAGAAGGCGCGGTTCAGGGTGGACCAGGCCTGGTCGAACACCACCTGCCGTTCGGCCTCGAAGCGCACGACCAGTTCGGCGGTGACGTCGACGAACCGCGGCTTGGGGCTGGCGACCGGCGTCGCGCTGACCCGGCCCCCGTCGAGATAGTAGAGCTCCTTCGAATCCGGGCTGAAGGCGTAGTCGCGCTTGAGGCGCCGGCCGCCGGTGAGCTGCTGCGAGGCCGGCGGCTCCTTGGCCAGTTCGTCGAGGCTGTAGCTGAACAGGTTCTGCTGGTCCCCCTGCCGGCCGCGGTAGACCAGGGTCTTGCCGTCGGGGCTGATCACCGGCTCCTCGGCCGAGCCGGCCAGGGGAATGAAGGTCGCCCGCTCGCGGATGCCCTCGAAGACGATCCGGACGACCGGCGCCTTGCCCTTCGGCGACGGAGCCTCGCCCTGGATGTCGCCTTCCGCCTCGGCCTCGCCTTCGGAGGCGGCCGGCTTGGCGGACGAGGTCTTGTCCTTGGGGTCGGACTTGGGCGCCGGGACGCCGGGCGGCGTGGCCTTGAAGAGGTCGCGGAAGGCGTCCTCGCGGTACTTGGGCGTGTTGGGCAGTAGGTCCACGCGGACCATCCTGGCCGGCTCGCTGCGCTGGCCGCTGTCGAAGACGATGTACTTGCCGTCCGGCGACCAGGCGATCTGGTCGGCCGCGTTCCCGTTGGCCAGGAAGCTGACCGGGCGGGCCTGGCCGCCGGCGGCCGGGACGACCCAGACGTTGCGGAACGACTTGCGGTCGGTGACCCCGAAGGCCAGCCACTTGGAGTCCGGCGACCAGGCGATCTTCGAGCCTTCGTTTCGGTCGAGGGCCCCTTCGAACAGCACCGCGTCGCGGCCCCCGGCGGCGAGCGAGATCACCCGCAGCTGCCGCGTGCCGTGGACATAGGCCAGCATCTTGCCGTCGGGCGAATAGGCCGGGGCCGCGTCGAAGTCGCTGGGGGCCGTGAGGGCGCGCGCCTTCTGGGTCGCGAAGTCGTATTCCATTACCTGGCTGGTGCGGCCGCGCTCGGCCACAAAGGCGAGGCGCCGGCTGTCGGGCGACCAGGCCAGGTCGCTTTCGGCGGCGGAAGTCTCGGTGATCCGCTGGGCCTGGCCGCCGTCCTTGGCGGGGGCGGCGAAGACCTCTCCGTGGGCGATGACCGCCAGCTTCTTGCCGTCCGGCGAGAGCACGAGGTTGCGGAAGCTGCTCTCCACCAGCCGCCGCTCCCCCGCCGCGGCGGGCGCGCCGCGCAACGCGATGGGGACCCTGGCCGCCACGCCGGTGGCCGTATCGAGCCGCCAGATCTCGAACTCGCGCTCGAAGACGATGCTGCGGCCGTCATGGCCGATCGTGGGGAACAGCACGCGGCCGTCGGTGAAGCGGGTGACCTGAGTGGGGGCGCCGCCATCCAGAGGCAGGCGCCAGAGGTTCTCGGTCCCGCCCTCGTCGCTCATGAACCAGAGGCTGCGGCCGTCGGCGGCCCACATGGGCCAGAGGCGCTTGGAGGTGGCGCCCAGCAGCCGGCGGTAGGGGGCGTTCGCCGCCACCGGCTTCAGCCAGAGCTCGGCCTCGTCGATGTGGCTGTGACCGTTGCGCCACCACTGGGCGGACGAGATGCCCTTGGCCATCAGGGCGATGGACTGCCCATCCGGGGAGGGCGCGGCGTTGAATTCGTTGAGGTAGCGCTCGCGGCTGACCTCCAGCGGCGTGCCCCCGGCCGCCGCGACCCGATAGACGTCGTTCTGCCGCGCGACGTCGTTCGCCGCCCCGGAGAGGTAGATCCAGCGGCCGTCGCGCGACCAGCCGTCGAGCTGCTCGCCCGAGTCGGAGAAGGTAAGCCGGCGCACCTTCCCCGTGGCCAGGGTCAGCACATAGACGTTGGCGGCCCCGGCCCGGGTCGAGGTGAAGGCCAGCTCGCGACCGTCGGGCGAGAAGAGCGGCCGCCCCTCGGTGGCCGCATCGGTGACCAGGAGGCTCGCCGCGCCACCGGAGGCCGGGACGGTCCAGATGTCGCCGCCCGAGACGAAGGCGATCTCGGCGCCGTCCGGCGACAGCGAGGGCTCGGCGAGGGTGGGTCTGGGGGCGCCGTGGGCCTGGGCGGCGAGGGCGACTGCGGCGGCTGTGCCGAACAGCAGGCGGCCCAGGCCGCGAGGGAAGATCATGGTCGCACTCGCGAAGCTTCAGCGTTCCCTTGTGTATCGCAATTCGCCGGGACGTCAGCGCTACAGCAGCCCCGCCCCCTGCCAGACGGCCAGGGCTGTCACCACGAAGCCGACGATCCAGGTGAGCAGGCGCAGGGGCAGGACCTTGGTCATCCAGCCCGCGACCGGCGCGGCGACCACGCCGCCGGCGATCAGGCCGGCCAGGGACCACAGCAGGTCGCGCAGGCCCTCGGTTTCCCAGTGGCCGCTGAGGAGGCTGCCCAGGAAGGCGGCGGAGGTGGCGGCGGCGACGAACACCTCGGCGGTGTTGGTGGTGCCGATGGCCTTGCGCGGATCGGCGCCGGCGCCCATCAGCGAGCTGGTCACCACCGGCCCCCAGCCGCCGCCGCCGATGGCGTCGAAGAAGCCGCCGACCAGCCCGAGCGGGAAGGGGGATCGCCAGGAGAACACCTTGGGCCGCGCCTGGCGCCAGGCGCGGTAGAGGATCACCAGGCCCATCAGGAAGAGCCAGCCGACCACGTAGGGCTTCACCGCCTCGCCCGGCACCGAGGTCAGCACATAGGCGCCGAAGACGCCGCCCAGCACGCCGCCGCCCGCCAGCAGCCCGAGCAGCTTCCAGTCCACGTTGCGATAGACGATGTGGGAGGCGCCGGAGGCCGCGCCGGTGAACACCTTGGCCGCGTGGACGCTGGCCGAAGCGTTGGCCGGGCTGACGCCGAAGCTCAGCAGCACGGTGGTCGAGATGACGCCGTAGGCCATGCCCAGGGCGCCGTCGACCAGTTGCGCCGCGAAGCCGACGGCGGCGAAGAGCCAGAAATCAGGATCCATCCAGCGGCGCTGTTAGGGCCAAGCCGGCCTCGCGGCCAGCCCAGAACCTCTAAAGCCTACCCCAGAAGGCGTGCGGGATCTCAGTCCTTCGCGCGTTCCTGGTACGAGCCGTCTTCCGTCAGCACGACGATCTTGGTGCCGGGGCCGATGTAGGGCGGGATCATGGTGCGCAGGCCGTTCGACAGGATCGCCGGCTTGTAGGACGACGACGCGGTCTGGCCCTTCACCGACGGCTCGGTCTCGACGACCTCGAAGGTCGCCAGGCGCGGCAGTTCGATGGCGATCGGCACGCCGTCGTGGGTCGAGAGCTTCACGGTGCAGCCATCGGTCAGGTAGGGGGCGGCGTCGCCGATGATGTCCTCCGAGGCCACGACCTGGTCGTAGTTCTCGGGGTTCATGAAGTGGAAGCCTTCGCCGTCCTGGTAGAGGAAGGTGTAGTCGCGGTCATCGACGATGGCCCGCTCGACCGTCTCGGTGGTGCGGTAGCGCTCCGAGATCTTCACCCCGTCCGAGATGCGGCGCATGTTCAGCTGGGTCACCGGCGTGCCCTTGCCGGGATGGATGTTTTCGGCGCTGAGCACGACGTAGAGCTTGCCCTCGAGATCGACGACGGCGCCCTTGCGCAGCGAGCTGGCGGAGACTTTCACGGGAAACCTCGGTGATGCGGCGGAGGCGCTGATGCGATTCCGCTGATGAAATTCTTGTGTGGCCCCTATAGCGATGTGCGCCGAAATCTCCAGCCCCCCGCGTGGTCGCAGGCCTTGAGCGCATCTTCCGAAAGCCCGTGGTGGGACCCGCGCAAGCGCCGGGACCGCCAGCCGTTCCTCGCCGCGCGGGGCCGGATCACCCGCGCCGTCCGCGCCTGGCTGGAGGCCGAGGGGCTGGTCGAGGTGGAGACCGCCGGGCTGCAGGTCTCGCCCGGCAACGAGGCGCACCTGCACGCCTTCGCCACTCAGGCGCTCACGACGGACGGCCAGGCGCGGCCCATGTACCTGCACACCTCGCCGGAGTTTGCGTGCAAGAAGCTGCTGGCCTCGGGCGAGCCGGCGATCTTCACCCTGGGCAAGGTGTGGCGGAACCGCGAGCGGGGGCCGCTGCACCACCCCGAGTTCACAATGCTGGAGTGGTACCGGACGGGCGCCGCCTACGAGGTGCTGATGGACGACTGCGCCGCCCTGATGCGGCGGGCGGCGGAGGCGGCGGGGACGACGACGTTCAACTGGCGGGGCAGCGTGGCTAACCCCTTCGCGGAGCCGGAGCGGCTGACGGTGGCGGAGGCGTTCGAGCGCCACGCCGGGATCGACCTGTTCGGGGACCTGCCGGCCCAGGCGCGGGCGCGCGGGATCCGGCTGGCCGAGGACGACAGCTGGGCCGACGTCTTCAGCCGGGTCATCGTGGAGAAAGTGGAGCCCAACCTGGGCCACGGGCGGCCCACGATCCTGTGCGAATATCCGGTGTCCGAGGCGGCGCTGGCGCGGCCCAAGCCGTCGGACCCTCGGGTGGCCGAGCGGTTCGAGCTCTATGCGTGCGGGGTGGAGCTGGCCAACTGTTTCGGCGAGCTGACCGACGTGGCCGAGCAGCGCCGCCGCTTCGAGATCGAGATGGCGGAGAAGCAGCGCCTCTACGGCGAGACCTATCCGATCGACGATGACTTCCTGGACGCCCTGGCGCTGATGCCGCCGGCCAGCGGCGGCGCGCTGGGCTTCGACCGTCTGGTCATTCTGGCGACCGGCGCTACCCGAATTGAGCAGGTGCTGTGGACGCCGGTCGCCTGAAGTGTCGGCTTTAACCTTGACACCGCAGAACTGGCGCCGACCCCTGGAGGGGTGGCAAAGCTAAGCTTTTATCGCTGGTTACCCCACCTGATCGTCCCCGCCCTGGTCCTGCTGGTCGGCGCGGTCGCCACGCTGCTGACCGCGATTCAGCTGCGGGACGCCAACCATGCGCGCGACGCCTCGCGGCTGCGGCTGGAAGCCAACCAGGCCGTTGCGGCCTTGGAGGAGCGGCTGGGCGGGCACACCGCCCTGCTGCGCGGCGCGGCCGGCCTGTTCGCCGCCAGCGACGACGTCACCGCCACCGAATTCTCGGCCTATGTGGAGCGGCTGGGCCTCGACACCCGGTATCCGGGGGTGTTGGGCATCGGCTATTCGGCGTGGCTGCCCGACGCCGCCGCGCGGGACGCGCTGGTGGCCGATATGCGCCGAGCCGGGCGGCCGGACTTCCGGGTCTGGCCGGCCGGGGACCGGGCGGCCTACACCAGCATCCTCTACCTCACGCCCGAACCCCGGAACGCGCCGGCCATCGGGTACGACATGTACAGCGAGCCGACCCGGCGCGAGGCGATGCAGCGCGCCGCCGCCACTGGGGACCTCGCCATGTCGGGGCCGGTGACCCTGGTCCAGGAGCCGGGGCGCAACCGCCAGCCGGGGGTGCTGATGTTCCTGCCGGTCACGCGGAGCGATGCGCGGGGGCCGCGGCTCCGGGGCTTCGTCTACAGCCCCCTGCGCAGCGGCGACCTGCTGCGGACCGTCTTCCCGGTGCGCCCGGACCGGCTGGTGGACGTGGCGGTCTACGACGGCCCGGCGCGGCCCGAGAACCTGCTGTTCGAGACGGCCGAACCTGCGGCGCGGCCGCAGGTCCTGCGGGCGGTGCCGGTGGCGGGCCGCACCTGGACCCTGGCGATCCGGACCCGGCCCGCCTTCGACGCCGGCAGCAACGGCTCGCTGGTCTACTGGACGGCGGGGCTGGGCGCGGCGATCACCCTGGCGCTGACCTTCGCGGTGCTGATGCAGGCGCGCGCGGCGCTGCTGGCGGAGCGGGCGCGGGTCGAGCTGCGCGAGGTGAACGCCGGCCTCGAGGACCGCGTCGCACGCCGCACGGGGGAACTGGCCAACGCCGTCGCCGAACTGCGCGACGAGATGGCCCGGCGCGAGGCCGCCGAGGGCCAGGTGCGGCAGATGCAGAAGATGGAGGCCATCGGCCAGCTCACCGGCGGCATCGCGCACGACTTCAACAACATGCTGGCCATCGTCATCGGCAGCCTGGACATGGCGCGTCGCCGGCTGACGGGTTCGGAAGATCCTCGGGTGGCGCGCTATCTGGACAATGCCGCCGAGGGGGCGAGCCGCGCGGCGACGCTCACCGGCCGCCTGCTGGCCTTCGCGCGCCGGCAGCGGCTGAACCCCGAGCCGCTGGACGTGAACGACCTGGTCGGCGGCATGACCGAGCTGCTGCGGCGGTCGCTGGGCGAGCGCGTGGAGATCGAGACCACCCTGTCGGACGACCTGTGGCCGGTGCGCGCCGACGCCGCCGAGCTGGAGAACGCGCTCTTGAACCTGGCCGTCAACGCGCGCGACGCGATGCCGGACGGCGGACGCCTGACGGTCTCCACCGCGAACGTCCACGACCCCGTCGCCGACGACCCCGCGGCGCCGCTGCCCGGCGAGTTCGTGGCCATTCGGATCGCCGACACCGGCGCGGGCATGGCGCCGGAGGTGATCGAGCGCGCCTTCGAGCCCTTCTTCACGACGAAGGAGGTCGGCAAGGGGAGCGGCCTCGGGCTGAGCCAGGTCTACGGCTTCGTGAACCAGTCGGGCGGCGCGGTCACCATCCACTCGGCGGAGGGGGCCGGGGCGACCGTCACGATCTACCTGCCCCGCTGGGCCGGCGAGCTGGCGCCGAAGGCCGCCGCGCCGGCCGACAGTCCGCTGCCGCGGGCGCGCCGGGGCGAGGCGGTGTTGGTGGTGGAGGACGAGCCCGAGGTCCGACGGCTGTCGGTCGAGAGCCTCCGCGACCTGGGCTATGACGTGACCGAGGCGTCGGACGCCGACCAGGCGCTGCAGCGGCTGGCCGAGGCGCCGGCCGCGGACCTGCTGTTCACCGACATCGTCATGCCGGGGATGAACGGGGTGCAGCTCGCCGAGCGGGCCCGTGCCGCCAAGCCGGCGCTGAAGGTGCTCTACACGACCGGCTACGCCCGGGACGTCAGCGGCGCGGACGCGGTGCAGACGGCGCTGCTGCCCAAGCCGTTCACGATCGCGCAGCTGGCCCATCGTGTCCGCCAGGCGCTGGACGAGGGCCGCGCGGCCTGAGGCCGGGTGGACGCCGGGCCGCATTTGCCGCGGGGCCTCGCATGGGCCATATGCGCCCCGCCATGACCGCCCGCACGCTCCGCACGCCCCGCGACCTCGCCGACGCCGGCCTGGTCGAGCCGCACCGGCTGGCCGAGCTGGAAGGCGTGGCGTCGCGCTATGCGGTGGCCATCACGCCGGCCGTGGCGGAGCTGATCCCGGACAACGCGCCCCTGGCGCGCCAGTTCGTGCCCACGCCGGCCGAACTGGACCAGCGGCCGGAGGAGCTCGCCGACCCCATCGGGGATGGCGCCCACAGCCCGGTCGAGGGCGTGGTCCACCGGTATCGCGACCGGGTGCTGCTCAAGGCCAATCACGCCTGCGCGGTGTATTGCCGCTTCTGCTTCCGGCGCGAGATGGTGGGCCCCGAGGGCGTGCGGCCGCTGTCGCCCGCGCAGCTCGACGCAGCGATGGCCTACATCGCCGGCGATCCGGCCATCTGGGAGGTGATCGTTACCGGGGGCGACCCGCTGATCCTGTCGCCGCGGCGCTTGGCCGACCTGATGGCGCGCCTGGGCCGGATCCCGCACGTGAAGGTCGTGCGCTTCCACACCCGCGTGCCGGCGGTGGATCCCGAGCGGATCACCCCGGAGCTGGTCGCCGCGCTGAAGGCGCCGGGCAAGACCACCTGGGTGGGCCTGCACGCCAACCACCCCGACGAGCTGACGCCGGCGGCGGAGGCGGCCTGCGCGCGCATCCTCGACGCGGGGATTCCCATGGTCAGCCAGACCGTGCTGCTGAAGGGCGTCAACGACGATGCGGCCACGCTGGAGCGGTTGCTGCGGCGGTTCGTGGAGCTGCGGATCAAGCCGTACTACCTGCACCATGCCGACCTGGCGCCGGGCACCGGCCATTTCCGCACGACCCTCGCCGAAGGCCAGGCGCTGATGCGCGAGCTGCGGGGCCGGGTGTCGGGCCTGTGCCAGCCGACCTATGTGCTGGACATCCCCGGCGGCCACGGCAAGGCGCCGGTCGGACCCTGCTACGTGAAGGGCGAAGCTGTCCTAGATCCGCAGGGCGTGGCCCACGCCTATCCGCCCGCCTGACGCGCGGGCTGTTGCGCACCGGTGACAGTGTCGCGGCCACAGTGTGTGGCCCCATCGACACATGGGACCGGTCGGCCCAGATATGCGTTCATCCAAGATCGAACGGGGGCCGTAGCTATCCCCGTCACAACCAGAGGACCGGATAGATATCATGGGCGCGTATGGCTTGCGGGGCGGACGCATCGGGCGCTGCCTGGCCTTGGCCTCTCTGGCGCCCCTGGCCTTGGGAGAGTTCGCGCTCGCCCAGCCCCAGTCGCCGCCGGTCCTGGCGATTCCCCCCGCCGCGGCGCCGGCGCCAGCGCCGGTCGAGATCCCGGCGCTGACGCCCGAGCAGGCGCAGGTCGCCCTGAAGGCCCTGCGGGACGCGGACCTGCATGGCCTGCAACCGAAGGCCTATGCGCCGGAGGGACTTGCGGAGGCCGCCGCCCTCACCACCGCCCAGCAGGCGGCGCTGACGGAAGGCCTCATCCGCTATGCCCACGACGTGCGCGTGGGGCGGATGGAGCCGGACAAGTTCCCGTCGCTGTGGCAGGTGCGCCCGGCCGCCTACGATCCCCGGCCCGAGCTGGCGAAGGCGCTGGCCGAAGGGCGGCTGCAGGCCTGGCTGGACAGCCTGCCGCCCCGCTACTCCGGCTATGCGGCGCTGAAGCGCGGCCTGGTCCGCTATCGCGAGATCGCGGCCGAGGGAGGCTGGAACACCATCGCCGAGGGGCCGAAGATGGAGCTCGGCGCCAGCGACCCGCGGGTCGCGGCCCTGCGCGCGCGGCTGGCGGTCGAGGATCCCCAGGTGGCGGCCACGGGCGGCGCGGTGTTCGACAAGCCGCTGCAGGAGGCGGTGATCCGCGCGCAGCGGCGCTATGGCCTGAAGCCCGACGGCGTCGTCGGCAACAACACCCTGGCCTACCTCAACCAGCCGGTGGGCCAGCGCATCCTGCAGATCATCGCCAACATGGAGCGGTGGCGCTGGATGCCGGCGACCATGCCGGCCACGCGGGTGCAGGTGAACGCCGGGGCGGCCATCGTCACCCTGTTCCGGGACGAAAAGCCAGTGCTGTCGATGAAGGCCGTCTCGGGCAAGCCGGGCGACGAGACCCCGATGCTGGTCTCCTCGATCCACAGCGTGGTGATCAACCCGCCTTGGAACGTGCCGTCCGGCATCGCCCAGCGCGAGCTGTGGCCGAAGGAGCGGGCGAACCCCGGCTACCTGGCCCGCAACGGCTATCGGATCATCCCGGTGGAGGGCGGCCAGCCGCGGCTGCAGCAGGCGTCGGGGGACCAGAGCGCCCTGGGCCGGTTCAAGTTCGACTTCGACAACCCGTTCGCGGTCTATCTGCACGACACCCCGTCCAAGGGCGGCTTCGACCTCTATGCGCGCCAGGCCAGCCACGGGTGCGTGCGGGTCGAGAAGCCGCGCGCCCTGGCCGAGGCGCTGCTGAACGGCGATACGACCTGGACCACCGAAGCGATCGACAAGCAGCTGGAGGGGGACAAGACGGTCCGCGCCCGGCTGTCGACCCAGGTCTCGGTCTATATCCTTTACTGGACGGCTTTCGGCGGCGCGGACGGGCAGATGCACTTCCGGTCGGACCCGTATAACTGGGACCGCGAGTTGCTGCAGCGCGTGGGCGTGCTGGCCTCGGGTACGAAGGTCTGAGGGGGCCTTGAATGCTGAAGAAGGTTCTGTGGATCGCGGCCGCGTGCGCGGCGGTCCTGGTGGCGCTGGCCGTGAGCCGGAGCCTGGATTTCGACAAGCCCGTCGAACCGGCGCAGGAGCCCGCGCCCGCCGTGGAAGCTCCGCCGCCGGCGCCCGAGCCGAAGGTCGAAGTCGCGCCGCCGCCGCCCCCGGCGCCGGTCCAGGTCACGCCGGAGGAGCAGCAGATCGAGGACGATGCGGCCGCCACCGGCATGACTACGATCGAGCCGGACCCGCCGGCCGAGGCGCCGCCGACCTAGAAGGCGCGGAGGCTCAGCTGCCCTGCCACTGGCGGACGCGGCCCGTGTCCACGTGGACGAAGTTCGAGGTCGGGTAGAAGCCGACCCCGCCGGCGCCGACCGCGAGGGCGGCGTTGCGCAGGTTGCGCAGGTCCACGCCCGGCACCCGCACGTCGATGGCCTTGCCGACGGTGTGCTGGCTGTTCGTGGCCACGCCCTTGGACCGGCCATGCAGCATGGCGTTGGTGCGCGGGGAGCGGTAGCCGGAGATGATCTGGAAGGGGGCCCGCGTCTCGAGCTTGCCGCCGATGGCGTGCAGGGCGTCGAAGAGGCCGGGGTCGATGAAACGCGTCTCGCCCGTCCGCCAGTCGCGCATCACGCGGGTGGCCTCGGCCAGGGCGTCGGGCAGGTAGCTGCCGTTGGCGAAATAGACCTCGTTGAACTTCTCGCCCGTATGCAGGTTGTCGAGGATCGCGCGCCGCGGCTCCCAGACATCGAGGTTCCGCGCCCAGGCGGGGGCTCCGATCGCGGCGAGGCCGGCAGCGGCCCCAAACGTAAGCAGCGCTCTGCGGCGGTCGAGGTTCGGCATCTAGCCTCCGGGGCCGTCGGAAAGCGTGCAACATGGCCGGCCAATCCTTAACGTCAAGACTACCGATGCGCCGGTGCGACCAGACGCCGCCGAACGCCCAGGCCCTGGGCAGCCCCTTGCGCTGACGCCGAACCCCCCGCAGGTTCCTCCGAACAGGCGCCGTCAGAGCGCCGCCCAGGGGAAGCGTCCATGAGTTCGACCTCCAGTCCGGACGGGGCCGTCTCCTCGCCGGCCACGCTGCGCAAGGTGGTGGCCGCCAGCATGATCGGCACCACCATCGAGTGGTACGATTTCTTCCTCTACGGGACGGCCGCGGCGCTGGTGTTCAACCGGCTGTTCTTCCCGGCCTCCGAGCCGCTGGTCGGCACCATGCTGGCCTTCGGCACCTATGCGCTGGGGTTCGTCGCGCGGCCGCTGGGCGGCATCGTCTTCGGCCACTTCGGCGACCGGATCGGTCGCAAGCGCCTGCTGATGCTGAGCCTGGTGATGATGGGCGCGGCGACGGTCCTGATCGGCTGCCTGCCGACGCACGACCAGGTGGGCGTCTGGGCGCCGGTGATGCTGATCGCGCTGCGCCTGATCCAGGGCTTCGCCGTGGGCGGGGAGTGGGGCGGGGCGGTCCTGATCGTGGCCGAGCACGGCGACGCCGCCCGCCGGGGCCTCTGGGCCAGCTTCCCGCAGGCCGGGGTGGCGGCCGGCAGCCTGCTGGCGTCGGGCATGCTGGCGGCCATGGCGGCGTTCCAGAGCGAGGCCGACTTCCTGGCGTGGGGCTGGCGCGTGCCGTTCCTGCTGTCGGCCGTGCTGATCGGCGTCGGCTGGTGGATCCGCAACACGGTGGAGGAGAGCCCCGCCTTCCGCGAGGTGGCCAAGGAGGCCGCCGCCATCGAGAAGGCCCCGACCCTGGAGGCGATCCGCCGCCGGCCGCGGGAGCTGGTGATCGGCGCCGGCCTGAAGTTCGCCGAGAACATCAGCTACTACGTGATCACCGTCTTCTCGATCACCTACGTGACCCAGAAGGTGGGGCTGTCGCGCCAGGTGGCGCTGGAGGCGATCCTGATCGCCTCGGCCTGCCACGTGTTCCTGATCCCGATGTTCGGCGCGCTGTCCGACCGGATCGGCCGGCGGCCGGTCTATGCGGCCGGGGCGTTCGCAATGGTCGCCTGGGCCTTTGCCTTCTTCGCCCTGCTCGACACGGGCCGGCCCGAGCTGATCATCCTGGCCTGCGTCGGCGCGCTGGTGTGCCACGGGGCGATGTACGGACCCCAGGCCGCCTTCCTGGCGGAGATGTTCCCGACCCGGATGCGCTACTCCGGAGTCTCGCTGGCCTATCAGGTGACCTCGATCTTCGCCGGGTCCCTCGCGCCGCTGATCGCCGCGGCCCTGCTGCAGGCGACGGGATCGGGAACGCCCATCGCGATCTATGTGGCGGCGGCGGCCTTCGTCACCGGCGTCGCGGCCCTGGCCGCCCGCGAGACCCGCGGCAAGACCTTCGCCGAGATCGACGCAGAGGCCTGACCCCCATCCTCCCGACGGGTGAGGAGAGCGGCGAGGCTGGCGCAGACATGACGAGGGCCGCGGCGGTTTCCCGTCGCGGCCCCTCGAAACGTGGCTCGGCTGCGCCTAGTTCTTCAGCGCGTCGCGGGCGGCGTCCTTGAGGGCGCCCACGCCCTTCTGCACCTTGCCTTCGATGCGCTCGCCGGCGCCTTCGGCGGCCAGACGGTCATCGCCCGTCGCCTTGCCCACGCCTTCCTTGATCGAGCCCGAGATATCCTTGGCGGCGCCCTTGGCTTCGTCCTTGTGCATGGCTGTCATCCTTCGCGTGTCACGGGTGAGGTTCACCGGTCGCAGTGACTACGCAGCAGCCCGGTTATCGTTCCGGCGCGGACTCAGGCGGCGATGCGGCAGGTGCGGTCCAGCAGGGCCTCGAAGGCCGCGGTCGCCGAGCGATGCGCGTCGGCGTCGCCCATCATCCGGCGCGAGTCCGAGTGACCCAGGATGAAGCTCTTCATCTGGAAATAGGCGGCCTGGGCCTCGGCCTCGCTGAGCGGCGGCTCGCGCAGGGCGCGGAACTCGCGCAGCATGGTCTTGCGCCAGCCCTGCAGGCGCTTGTGCAGGAGGTCCCGCAAGGGGCCGGGCTGGTCGTCCAGCTCCACGCTGAGGGCGGTCACCGGGCAGCCGCTATCCGGCCACTCCTCCTCGCACCAGTGCAGCCAGCGTTCGAAGACCACTTCGAGGCGCGCCCGGCCGGGCGGCAGGCCCTCGGCGGGCTTCCAGATCACGTCGGAGAACCGCTCCATCACCGACTCCACGACGGCCAGGTGCATGTCGTCCTTGGACTCGAAATGCTTGAAGAGCCCGCTCTTGGAGATGCCCACCGCGTCGGCCACGTCGGACAGGCTCACGCCCGTCAGGCCCCGCAACGCCGCCTGACGCGCCGCCTCCGCCACGATGCGGGCACGCGTTGCTTCACCCTTGCGCAAAAGCCAAGCCTCCCTGCTTGACAAAGTGACCGATCGTGCTCTTTCTAGATTGTAGCGACCGGTCGTGCTCTTTTCTACCCAAAGGAACACGAAGATGCAAAACTTCAGGTGTGTGAGCGCGATCGCCGCGGTGGCGGTGTTCGCGTCGGGGGCGGCGTTCGCCCAGACCGTCGGTTATCGCGGCGAGGCGCGCCTCGCCTCGGCCGCGGCCGCCCCCCGGGAAGAGGTCATCGCCGGCGTCGCCTGGCGCTGCGATGGCGACCAGTGCGAGGGCGTCGCCGCGCGCAAGGGCAACCTCGATGGCCTGGTGCGCGAGTGCAAGAAGGTGGTCGCCGTAGTTGGGCCGGTGGCCAGCTACAAGTCCGGCGGCCGCGAACTGTCCGACGGCCAGATCCGCGCGTGCAACAAGGCGGCGATCCGGCTCCAGGCCGCCCGCAACTAGAGCCCGCCTCGACTCCTCCCCTCGGCAGGCCACTGGGTTCGTTCGGCCGGCCAAGGGATCAACTCGCGGGAGGGGACGGCGGCTCATCGTCCGGCGCCGGGCTGCAAGGCCCGGTCATCCCAGCCGGAGGCGGATCGGCGCCCTTCCCGCGGCATTTTCCTCAGACACCCGCCCCGCCGCGCGCGCGGCGCTCCGCCTCCAGGTTCACGAGCTTGCTCGCCTCGCGCACCGCCAGCCGCTCGGACAGGGCCCGGCTCAGCTCGGCCAGCTTGTAGGGCTTGCGCAGGATCGGGAACTCGTCGCCGATCCGGGCCGCCGCCTCGCTGTAGCCCGTCGCCAGCAGGATCGGCACGTGGGGGAAGGCCTCCCGCACCCGCCGCGCCATCCCCAGGCCGTCGGGATCGCCGGCCATCACGATATCGCTGAAGATCAGGTCCGGCGTCTCGCCGGTGGCCAGCGCGCCGAGCGCCGCCGCGCCGCTGGAGACGGTGCGCACCTCGTGCCCCAGCTCTTCCAGCATCCGCGCCGCCACGTCGGCCACGTCGGGGTTGTCCTCCACGAGCAGGATCCGCGCGCTGGAGGCCGGCGGAAGGGGCGCATCGTCCGCCAGCGGCCGCGGCGCCCGGTCGGCGCGGGGCAGGTAGAGGGTAAAGCGGGTCCCCTGGCCCAGCTCGCTGTCGACCGTCACATGGCCCCCCGACTGCTGGGCGAAGCCGAACACCTGGGACAGGCCGAGGCCCGTGCCCTTGTCCACGTCCTTGGTCGTGAAGAACGGGTCGAAGATGCGGGGAAGGATGTCGGGGGCGATCCCCGTTCCGCTGTCCTGCAGCGTGACCGCCACGAAGTCGCCGGTCAGGTCGCCGGGGCCGGAGCCGTCCAGCGTCACGTTCTCGGCTTCGATCGACAGCGATCCGCCGCCCGGCATGGCGTCCCGCGCGTTGACGGCGAGGTTCAGCAACGCCAGCTCGAGCTCGCCGATGTCCACCGTCACCGGCCAGAGGCCCTCGGGCAGGTCCAGGTCGAGCCGGACGGCGGGCGGCAGGCTGGTGGACAGGAGCTCGCGCAGGCCGTCGGCGCGCTCGGGCAGGGCGGTGGGCGACAGCACCAGCCGCTGGCGGCGCGAGAACGACAACAGGGCCCGGGTCAGGTCCTCGCCGCGCCGGGCGGAGGTTTCGATGGCGTCCAGCGCCCGCAGCGCGCGGGCGTCGTCGCCGACCTTGCGCCGCAGCAGCTGGGCCTGGCCGCTGACCACCATCAGCAGGTTGTTGAAGTCGTGGGCCACCCCGCCGGTCAGCTTGCCCAGCGCCTCAAGCTTCTGGGCCTGGGCCAACTGCTCGTGGGCGCGCTGCAGCTCCAGCTCGGCCTGCCGCTTTTCGGTGATGTCGCGGGTGATCTTGGCGAACCCGACGAGGGCGCCGGTCTCGTCCTTGATCGCGTCGATGATCACCAGGGCCCAGAAGGGGCTGCCGTCCTTGCGCACGCGCCAGCCCTCGGCCTCGTAGCGGCCCTGCGCGGCGGCCGTGGCCAGCGCCCGGTCCGGCGCGCCGGCCGCGCGCTCCTCATCGGTATAGAAGACGCTGAAATGCCGTCCGACGATCTCATCGACCGCGTAGCCCTTGATGTTCTGGGCGCCGGTGTTCCAGTTGGTCACGACGCCGTGCGGATCCAGCATGAAGATCGCGTAGTCGACCACCCCGGACACCAGCAGGCGGAACTGGCGCTCGCTGGCCGCCAGGGCCTCCTGCGCCGCCTTCCGCTCGGTCATGTCGCGGGTGACCTTGGCATAGCCGACCAGCGTTCCGTCCGGGTCGCGGATCGCGTGGAGCGTGCCCAGGGCCCAGAAGCGGCTGCCGTCCTTGCGCAGGCGCCACCCCTCCACCTCGACCCGCCCGTCGCGGGCGGCGCGCTGCAGGATGTCTTGCGGCACGCCGGCGGCGCGGTCCTCGGGGGTGAAGAACTCGGAGAACGAGCGTCCGCGGATCTCGGCGGCGTCATAGCCCTTCAGCCGCCGCGCGCCGGTGTTCCAGCTGGCGACGCAGCCTTCGGGGTCCAGCATGTAGATGGCATAATCGGACACGGCGTCCACGAGGTAGTGGAGCGCAGGTTCCGTCTGGATTGGTCCGCTCATAAGGCGTCCCAGCGGATCGCCAGGCGGTTCATCGCCCCCATCGACGCACACCCGTCACCTTTCCCCGTCCCCGAGCATGGCGAACGCGCAAACCCGCCGGAGGTTCCGGCGTTGCGCCGGGCCGCCCGCACCGCTATCTGCTCGCCCGAATTCCCCATACCTCGAACGAGCGAGTGCGGACGCCCCATGGCGCAGCAGTATATCTTCCAGATGCAGGGCCTGACCAAGGCCTATCCCGGCGGCAAGAAGGTGTTCGAGAACATCTGGCTGTCGTTCTACTCCGACGCCAAGATCGGTGTGGTCGGGGTCAACGGCTCGGGCAAGTCGACCCTGCTGAAGATCATGGCCGGGATCGACAAGGAATTCTCGGGCGAAGCCAAGGCCGCCGACGGCGTGAAGATGGGCTACCTGGAGCAGGAGCCCCAGCTCGACGAGCAGCTCAACGTCTGGGGCAACGTGATCTCCTGGTGCGAAGAGAAGAAGATCTTCGACCGCTACAACCAGATCGCGGCCGAGCTGGGCGAGAACTATACCGACGAGCTGATGGAGGAGATGACCGCCCTCCAGGAGAAGATCGACGCGGGCGACCTTTGGGACATCGATTCCAAGATCGAGATGGCCATGGACGCCCTGCGCTGCCCGCCCAACGACTGGCCGGTGGACAAGCTCTCGGGCGGTGAGAAGCGCCGGATCGCGCTCGCCCGCCTGCTGCTCAGCAAGCCCGACATGCTGCTGCTGGACGAGCCGACCAACCACCTGGACGCCGAGAGCGTGGCCTGGCTGCAGCACCACCTGGAAGCCTTCCCGGGCTGCGTGATCCTGGTCACCCACGACCGCTACTTCCTGGACCAGGTGACCAAGTGGACCCTGGAACTCGATCGCGGCAAGGGCATCCCCTACGAGGGCAACTACTCCGGCTGGCTGGAGCAGAAGACCAAGCGCATCGTCCAGGAGCAGTCCGAGAGCGAGGCCCGCCAGCGCGCCATGACCCGCGAGCTGGAATGGGTGCGGTCGGGCGCCAAGGCCCGTCAGGCCAAGTCGAAGGCGCGTCTGGCGCGCTACGACGAGATGGTCCGCGAGCAGGAGAACGCCCGCCAGGCCCAGACCACCGCCGCCATCCAGATCCCGCCGGGCCCGCGCCTAGGCAATGTGGTGCTGGAGGCCAACGGCCTCTCCAAGGCCTATGGCGACAAGGTCCTGTTCGAAGACCTGACCTTCAAGCTGCCGCCGAACGGCATCGTGGGCGTCATCGGCCCGAACGGCGCCGGCAAGTCGACGCTGTTCAAGATCATCACCGGCCAGGAACAGCCCGACGGCGGCACCTTCCGCGTCGGCGAGACGGTGAAGCTGTCGTACGTGGACCAGAGCCGCGACGCGCTGGATCCCAACAAGACCGTCTGGCAGGAGATCAGCCAGGGCCTGGACGTGCTGGCCGTGGGCAAGCGCGAGATCAACACCCGCAGCTATGTCGGCTCGTTCAACTTCCGCGGCGGCGACCAGCAGAAGAAGGTCGGCCAGCTCTCGGGCGGTGAGCGCAACCGGGTCCACCTGGCCAAGACGCTGACCGAGGGCGGCAACGTCATCCTGCTCGACGAACCGACCAACGACCTGGACATCGAGACGCTGCAGAACCTGGAAGAGGCGCTGGAGGAATTCGCCGGCTGCGCCGTGGTCATCAGCCACGACCGCTGGTTCCTGGACCGCCTGGCCACCCACATCCTCGCCTTCGAAGGCGACAGCCACGTCGAGTGGTTCGAGGGGAACTTCGAAGCCTACGAAGAGGACAAAAAGCGCCGCCTGGGCGCCGACAGCCTGATCCCCCACCGGATCAAGTTCCACAAGTTCACGCGGTAGGGCGAGCCTCCCGCCCGCGATCAAGCCTCCGCGAGGAAGGCCTCGATCTCGCGGTCGCTGCGCAGGCGGGCGATGCGGGCGTGGCCGCCGTGCTGGGCGAGGGCGGCTTCGAGCTTCGGCCGCACCTGTCGGTCGTAGGTCCAGATGAAGTGATAGAACTTGAGATCGATGGTCTCGCGGCAGCCGGCGGCCATGTCGGGCCGTTCGCCCTCCCGGTACTGAAAGACGCGCCGGATCGCCCGGAACAGGCATAGCCATCGGGGCTGGTCGACCCAGACGATGGTGTCGGCGAGCGGCATCCGCAGATCCCAGGAGCCGCCGAAATTGCCGTCGCAGACCCAGGCGGGCGCCGCCAGGGCGGCGGCCACGCGGCCTCGGAACTCATCGTCGTCGCTCTCGACCCAGCCAGGCTTCCAGAACAGGACGTCGAGGTGGATCACCGGCAAGCTGAGCCTCTCGCCCAGCCGCCGCGCCAGGGTGGACTTGCCGGCGCCCGAGTTTCCGATGATCAGCACGCGGCGCATGGGCTCTCCCCGGTCCCCGTGGCGGACGAAGCTTGCCGCCATTCACTTGACGTTAGCACGTATAAAGATATCTTTATGTGCAATGACGCTTTCGGCGAAACAGGCGGTGGATGTGCTGCGCGCGGCGGGCGAGCCGACGCGGCTGCGCATCCTAGCGCTCCTGCAGCGCGAGGAACTCGCGGTGCTCGAGCTGTGCCGCGTTCTGGACCAGAGTCAGCCGCGCGTTTCAAGACATCTGAAGCTGCTGGCCGAGGCGGGGCTGGTGGAGCGGTTTCCCGATGGCGCCTGGGTCTTCTACCGCCTGACCGGCGCGGGCCGGCAGTGCGAGGTGGTCGCCGAGGTGCTCGCGCGGATCAATCCCGACGACCCGGGGCTGGCCCGCGACCGGCGCAAGCTGGACGACGTGCAGGCCGAACGCGCCGACGCGGCCCAGGCCTATTTCGCCGAGAACGCCGTCCATTGGGACCGGATCCGGTCGCTGTACGTCTCCGATGCGGACGTGGAGGCCGAGATCCTGCGGGCGGCGGGGTCGGGGCGTTTCCGGCGCATGGTCGACCTGGGCGCCGGCACCGGCCGGATGCTGACCCTGCTGGCCGGCCAGGCGGACCACGCCCTGGGCCTCGATCTCTCCCAGCAGATGCTGAACATCGCCCGGCGCAACGTGACGGAGGCTGGCCTCACCCACGTGGAGCTGCGCCACGGGGACATCTTCGACACCCGCCTGCCCGACGCCAGCGCCGACCTGGTGGTCGTCCACCAGGTGCTGCACTACCTGGGCGACCCGGCGGCGGCGGTGAAGGAAGCGGCGCGCATCGTCGCCCCCGACGGGCGGCTGATCATCGTCGACTTCGCGCCGCACAAGCACGAGTTCCTGCGCGAGCAGCACCAGCATCGCCGCCTGGGATTCTCGGATGACGAGATGGCCCGCTGGCTGGCCGAGGCGGAGCTGCCCCAGGTGGGGCTGCGGGCCCTGCCGCCGACCCGAGCCGACGGGCTGACCGTGAAGATCTGGGCTGCGCAGCGCGCGCCCACCGTCTTGAGGAGCGCCGCATGAGCCCCGCCCAGACTGCCTTGGGGCCCGTGGCCCGCGCCGGCGTGGGCGGCCAGCCGCGTCCCGGCGTATCGTTCGAGTTCTCGCCCCCTAAGACGGCCGAGGCCGAGGAGAACCTGTGGGCGGCCATCCGCAGGCTCGAGCCCCTGGCGCCGACCTTCGTCTCGGTGACCTACGGCGCCGGCGGCTCCACCCGGGACCGGACGCACCGGACGGTGCTGCGGATGCTGAAGGAGACCACGCTGAAGCCGGCCGCGCACCTGACCTGCGTGGAGGCGACCCGCGGCGAGGTCGACGAGGTGATCCGGGACTACTGGGCCTCGGGCATCCGCCACATCGTGGCCCTGCGCGGCGACCCGCCCGGCCAGATCGGCGGGGTCTATACGCCGCGGGCCGACGGCTATCGCAACGCCACCGAACTGACCGCCGGCATCAAGGCGATCGGCGACTTCGAGGTCAGCGTCGGCCTCTATCCGCACGTGCATCCCGAGAGCAGCGGGATCGACCACGACATCGACGTGCTGAAGGCCAAGATCGACGCGGGCGCCACGCGGGCGATCACCCAGTTCTTCTTCGACGTGGACGGCTTCCTGCGGTTCATGGACCGGGTGCGGAAGGCGGGCGTGGCCATCCCGATCTCGCCGGGCATCATGCCGGTGACCAACTATGCCGGGCTGAAGAAGATGTCGGGCCCGATCGGCATCGAATTGCCTGGCTGGCTCGGCAACCTGTTCGAGGGGCTGGACAAGGACCCGGAGACGCGCCGGCTGATCGCCGCCTCGGTGGCCTCCGAGATGTGCGCCCGGCTGGCCGAGGAAGGCTTCGGCGACTTCCATTTCTACACGCTCAACCGCGCGGACCTGACCTACGCCATCTGCCGGATCCTGGGCGTGCGCGAGACCCCACCCGAACCGAAGGAAGCTGCGGCATGACTCGCCAGGAACGCATCGCGGCGCTCAAGGCCGCGGCCAAGGAACGGGTGCTGATCCTCGACGGCTCGTGGGGGGTGATGATCCAGAAGCGCGGACTGGCCGAAGCGGACTACCGCGGCGACCGGTTCAAGGACGCGCCCGGCCAGCTGAAGGGCAACAACGACCTGCTCTGCATCACCCGGCCGGACATCATCTCCGACCTGCACGACCAGTATTTCGCCGCCGGCGCCGATATCTCCGAGACGAACACCTTCTCGGCCACGACCATCGGCCAGGCGGAGTACGGCATGGAAGCGGCCGTGCGCGACATCAACCTTGAGGGCGCGCGGATCGCCCGCGAGGTCGCCGACCGCTGGACCGCCCGGGAGCCGGACAAGCCGCGCTTTGTCGCCGGCTCCATCGGCCCGCTGCCGGTGATGCTGTCCATGAGCTCGGACGTGAACGATCCCGGCGCGCGCAAGGTGACCTTCGACCAGGTCTACGAGGCCTACGTGGAGCAGGTGCGGGCGCTGCACGAGGGCGGGGTCGACCTGTTCCTGGTGGAGACCATCACCGACACCCTGAACTGCAAGGCCGCGATCAAGGCGATCCTGGACCTGGCGGACGAGGGCTACGAGGAACTGCCGATCTGGATCTCGGGCACGATCACCGACCGGTCGGGCCGCACGCTGTCGGGCCAGACCGTGGAGGCGTTCTGGAATTCGGTGCGCCACGCCAAGCCGTTCGCCGTGGGCCTGAACTGCGCTCTGGGCGCCGACCTGATGCGGCCGCACATCGCCGACCTGGCGCGGGTGGCCGACACCCTGGTCTCGGCCTATCCCAACGCGGGCCTGCCCAACGCCATGGGCGAGTACGACGAGCAGCCGCACCAGACCAGCCATGAGCTGCACGAGTGGGCCGAGCATGGCCTGGTCAACATCCTGGGCGGCTGCTGCGGCACCACGCCGGACCACATCCGCCACGTGGCCGATGCGGTGCGGGGGCTGAAGCCGCGGCAGGTCCCCGAACGCCCGAAGGCCATGCGCCTGGCGGGCCTGGAACCCTTCGAGATCGCCTGATGAAAGCCCCCGACTGGTACGACGCGTGGTGCGAGGAAGCGTTCGCGACCTTCACCGCCAAGCAGAAGCGCATGGACGAGACGCACCGTCTCGCCGCGTGGGCCCGCTATGATTACGACGCCGCCGCCTGCACCCTGACGTTCTCGGACGAGGCCGGCCCCCGGGTCGTGGCCGACATCCAGGTCGTCGGCACGATCGGCGGCCAGGACTGGATGTGGGGCTGGGCCAACGGCAACTGGCCGGCCCAGAGCACCGAAGCCATGCGCCAGGTCCGCCAGTTCGGCCTCGACAACGGCATCGAGGAGCTGGCGACGGACGTGCTCACGAGCGACGACCTGCCGGGCCTGGGCTGGATGCTGGCCGCCATCTCGGCCCGCGTCCTCGAGGCCGAGGGCGCCTATCGCGCGCCGTCCGGCGCCGGCGCGGTCTACCTGCTGATCCGATCCCTCAAGTCTGTGAGCTGATGCGCCCCACCTTCATCAATGTCGGCGAGCGGACCAACGTCACCGGCTCGGCCAAATTCCGGAAGCTGGTGGCCGAGGGGAACTATCCCGAAGCCCTGTCGGTCGCGCGCCAGCAGGTCGAGGCCGGGGCCCAGGTCATCGACGTCAATATGGACGAAGGCCTGCTCGATTCCGTGAACGCCATGAAAACGTTCCTGAATCTGATCGCGGCCGAGCCGGACATCGCGCGGGTGCCGGTGATGATCGATTCCTCCAAGTGGGAGGTGATCGAGGCCGGGCTGAAGTGCGTCCAGGGCAAGGCGATCGTCAATTCGATCTCGATGAAGGAAGGCGAGGCCAAGTTCCTGGAGCAGGCCCGGGCGTGCCTGCGCTATGGCGCCGCCGTCGTGGTCATGGCCTTCGACGAGGTGGGGCAGGCCGACACGGCGGACCGGAAGGTCGAGATCTGCAAGCGGGCCTACGACCTGCTGGTAGAGAAGGTGGGTTTCCCGCCCGAGGACATCATCTTCGATCCCAATATCTTCGCGGTCGCCACGGGGATCGAGGAGCATGACAACTATGCCGTTGATTTCATCGAGGCGACCCGGCGGATAAAGGCCCTCTGCCCCTACGCCCGCATCTCCGGCGGGGTCTCCAACGTCAGCTTCAGCTTCCGCGGCAACGAGCCGGTGCGGCGGGCGATCCACTCGGTGTTCCTGTACCACGCCATCGCCGCGGGCATGGACATGGGCATCGTCAACGCCGGGGACCTGCCCGTCTACGACGACATCCCCGAGGAGCTGCGCGAGGCGGTGGAGGACGTGATCCTCAACCGGCCCCAGCGCACCAACATCTCCAACACCGAGCGCCTGGTCGAGCTGGCCCCCAAGTACAAGGGCGGCAAGTCGCAGGCCAAGGGCCCCGACCTGGCCTGGCGCGACCAGCCGGTGGCCGGCCGCCTGGCCCACGCCCTGGTCCACGGCATCACCGAGTACATCGAGGCCGACACCGAGGAGGCGCGGCTGGCCGCCGAGCGCCCGCTGCACGTCATCGAAGGCCCGCTGATGGACGGGATGAACGTGGTCGGCGACCTGTTCGGCGCGGGCAAGATGTTCCTGCCCCAGGTGGTCAAGTCGGCCCGGGTGATGAAGCAGGCCGTGGCCTGGCTGATGCCGTTCATGGAGGCCGAGAAGGCCGGCAAGCCGCGCGAGCAGGCCGGCCGCATCCTGATGGCCACCGTCAAGGGCGACGTCCACGACATCGGCAAGAACATCGTCGGCGTCGTCCTGCAGTGCAACAACTACGAGGTCATCGACCTGGGCGTCATGGTCCCGGCCGACCGCATCCTGGACGAGGCGCAGAAGCATAAGGTCGACATCGTCGGCCTCTCCGGCCTGATCACCCCCAGCCTGGACGAGATGGTCTATGTGGCCTCCGAGATGGAGCGGCGCGGCATGACCATGCCCCTGCTGATCGGCGGCGCCACCACGTCGAAGACCCACACGGCGGTGAAGATCTCGCCCAAGTACCCCGCCGGCTCGACCACCTATGTGCTGGACGCCAGCCGCGCCGTGGGCGTGGTCTCGAACCTGCTCTCGGCCACCGAGAAGCCCAAGTTCCTGGCCGCCACCGCGGCCGACTACCAGAAGGTGCGCGAGCAGTTCGCCCGCGGCCAGGGGACCCGGGCCCGCGCCACGATCGGGGAGGCGCGCGACAACGCCTTCACCCCCGACTGGACGGCCTATGACCCGCCGAAGCCGACCTTCCTGGGGACCCGCGCCTTCGCCCCCTACGACCTGCCGGAGCTGCGCCGCCACATCGACTGGACGCCGTTCTTCGCCAGCTGGGAGCTGATCGGCCGCTATCCGGCGATCCTGGAGGACGACGTGGTCGGCAAGGCCGCCACCGACCTGTTCAAAGATGCGCAGGCGATGCTGGACCGCATCCTCCAGGAGGGGCTGCTCGAGGCCCGCGGGGTGGTCGGCTTCTGGCCCGCCAATTCCGACGGCGACGACATCGTGGTCTATGCCGACGAGACCCGCACGACCGAGCTCGCCCGCCTGCACACCCTGCGCCAGCAGATGCTGAAGACCGGCGAAGGCCAGGCCAACGTCGCCCTGGCCGACTTCGTGGCGCCGGTGGGGACGCGGCCCGACTACATCGGCGGCTTCGCGGTCACCGCCGGCCACGGCGAGCTGGAGCTGGCCAGGCGCTTCAAGGACGCCGGCGACGACTATTCGGCGATCCTGGCCACGGCCCTGGCCGACCGGCTGGCGGAGGCCTTCGCCGAGGCCCTGCACCGGCGCGTGCGCACCGAGCTCTGGGCTTACGCCCCGGAAGAGCCGTTCGACCTCGACCACCTGATCGGCGAGCAGTACCGCGGCATCCGCCCGGCGCCCGGCTATCCGGCCCAGCCCGACCACACCGAGAAGGCCACCCTGTTCCGCCTGCTGGACGCGACCGCCGCCACCGGCATGGAGCTGACCGAGAGCTACGCCATGACCCCGCCGGCGGCGGTCTCAGGCCTCTATTTCGCCCACCCCGAAAGCCACTACTTCGGCGTCGGCCGGATCGAGAAGGACCAGGTCGAGGACTATGCCCGCCGCAAGGGGTGGAGCGTGGGCGAGGCCGAACGGTGGCTGGCGCCGATCCTGAACTACGACGCGTAGGCCTCGCGCGCCGCAGGCGCTGTAGTTGGAACCGCAGAAGACGCAGAAGGCGCAGAAGAGCAGGGGCAGCCGAGGCTTTCTGCGTCGTCTGCGTTTTCTGCGGTTTGCCTGTTCGGCGCTGGGGCGCGGGGCGCTCTTGGCGGTGATCTTCCACCCGAAAGTTCGGGCGCGTGACTTCCGTGCGGGGAAGGCTGGCAGGGTGGGGCTGCCTGAAGGGAGCCGCCCATGCCTGCGCTCGCCCACCTGCCCGCCGACGCCCCGGCCGCCGAGATCCTGGCCGTGCTGGACCGCGACGGCGCCCTGCTCCTGGACGACGCCCTGCCGGCGGACGAGATCGACGCCCTGGTCGCCGAACTGCGGCCCTGGGTGGAGGCCACCGCCCCGGGGCGGGACAGCTTCACCGGCGCCCGGACCACCCGCACCGGGGCCCTCGTGGCCCGCTCGCCGCGCACGCGGCCGCTGGTGACGGACCCGCGCATCCTGGCCCTGTGCGACGCCGTGCTGACGCCCAACTGCCACCGGTATCAGCTGCACCTGGCCCAGCTCATCCGGATCATGCCGGGCGAGGTCGCCCAGGCGATCCACCGGGACCGCTGGGCCTGGGGCCGGCAGATGCCGGGCATCGAGCCGCAGGTGAACACCATCTGGGCGCTCACCGACTTCACCGCCGCCAACGGCGCGACCCAGGTGATCCCGGGCTCGCAAGCCTGGGACGACGACCGCAAGGCCGAGCCCGGCGAGATCGCCCGGGCCGAGATGGGGAAGGGCTCGGTGCTGGTCTATACGGGCACCGTCTTCCACGGCGGCGGGGCGAACGACAGCGCCGAGGACCGCTGGGGCCTCAACATCACCTATTCGCTGGGGTGGCTGCGGCAGGAGGAGAACATGTACCTCTCCTGCCCGCCGGACGCAGCGCGGACCCTGGCGCCCGAGCTCGCCGCCCTGGTGGGCTACGCCATGAGCAACTACGCCCTCGGCTACTACACCCCGCCCCTGCCGCCCGGCGAAGGCCCCGAAACCGTGCCGCCGGAGTACGCCCTGGGCGGCGATGCGGCGGCGGCCGGGAGCCTGGGCGGGGCGGAGCTGCTGGCGGAGGTGGTGGCCAGGGCGCGGAAGACGGAGGGGGTTTAGGGGGGCTCGCTCTGACTCCGAGGCGAGGTTGAGGAGGTCCGCTTCGAACCCCGGTGGACCGACCGCTGTGGCCGGATCCATCGCCAGCGGAGGTTCGGCTGGCTCCGGAGAGAGGCGCATTGGAGGGTAACGCGGGCTGCTTGGTCCGCGCACGGTCGGAGGCTTGCGGGGGAGGCAACGACCTCAGGATCCCTGGTCCCGCGCTGGGCCGAGGCGGATATGGCCCAGATCGATGGAGTCGGTCAGGTATTCGTTGAGGATCACGCCCGGCCGAGCCGCGGCTTGCAGACGGTACGCCAGGGGCCCTGGATCGCGCAGGCGCTTCCGCGGGCCGCCCCAGGGCTGGAACCAGAGCATCGGCGACGGGCGCGCGGCCGGGTCAAGGATGTAGATCCCATCGTTCGCGGGCGCCCAGGATTCGGACGGCCGAACCGGCCCCAACGGCCGCCAGGCGCCGTCGACCAGAGCGCCCACCATGTCGTCGCCCCGGCGCTGGCCGTAGAGGACGCCCGCGCCGCTCCGCTGCAACGTGCGCCATCCCGCGCCGCCTGGCACAGGGTGTGCCGCTCCCTGCGGCGAGACCGCCATCAGTCGGAAATCTTCCCCCCTGCGCTCGACGTAGAGCACCCGCTCGCCGGACGCGTCGAACGCCGGCATGCGTTTGTCGTGGCCGTCGTTGGTAAGCTGCTGCAGCTGCGAACCGTCGCGGCGCGCGGAGAAGATGTCGGCCCGCCGGCCCTGCACCGCCACGAAGACCACCCGCTGTCCGTCAGGAGACCAGCTCGGGTTGAACGTGTAGCTGCCGATCCGTGTGGTGACCCGGGTCGCGCGACCCTGAGGATCGGTGACCCAGATGTCGGCTGTGCCGCCGCGGTCGGAGACGTGCGCCAGGGAGCCGTCTGGGCCCTCGACGGTGTCCCAGTCGGCCGACTCCGTCACCACTCGCGAGCGGACCTCGCCCGAAGGGCTTAGGCCGACGAGACCGCTGCGCGGGCGCGACAGCTCCACGACGATGCCGCCGGTCGGGTCCGCGGACATGCGCATGAAGCTCGTGACTCCAAGACCCAGGCTTACGCGGTGCGACTCCCCGGGCTTGCGGACGTCGACGCGCCACAGGCCGAAAGCGCCGCCCCGGTTGGAGGCGTAGAACAGTTGGCGGCTGTCGGCGGCCCAGACAAAGCCGGCCGCTTTCCAGCCGTCGGAGGTCATCGAGCGCTCGCGCCCAGACCGCAGGTCGAGGACGACGATTTCGTCGGCCCCGATCAGAAGGCTTCGCCGGAACGCCAGGCGACGCCGGTCGGGCGAGACCTGCGGCTCGGCGTCGCCCAGCGCGTTCGGGGGCGGCGTGGTGAGGGCCCGGGCGGCGCCGGTCTCCACGTCGACAGCGTAGAGCCGCGCCTGGTCGCGGCCGGGCGACGTGTCGGCGATCACCACCGTGCGGTCGTCGAGCCAGGTTGGATGCGACTGGCTGGTGCGGCAGTCGGCCAATCGCCGCTCGCCGCCCCGCGGAACGACGGCGATCATCACCGTGCAGGTTCCATCAGCGGTCCAGCGGAGGAAGGCGATCCGAGCCCCATCGGCCGACCACGCCGGCGCGAAATCGTCCGCCGGACCAGAGGTGACAGGCGCCGGCTCGCCGCCGGCGACGGCGCGCAGATGGATATCCCGCTCGCCGGCTGGGCTCTCGCTGAAGGCATAGGCGACCTGCCGCCCGTCCGGCGACAGCGCCGGGAAGGTCTTGAAACTGCGCTCGGACGTCAGCGGCCGGAAATCTACCACCGTCCAGCCGGCCGGCCGCTGACTCCAGAGCCACGCGGCGGCGCCCAGGGTGACGACGGTGACAGCCGTGGCCGCGGCGATCCACGAAACCCGGCGAGGCTTCGACGCCGCTTCAGGCGACCCGACAGCGGCGGAAGGCGCGGCGTTGACCTGTAGCCGATAACCGACCGTGGGGATGGTCTCGAGCGCCACGCCGGGGTCGGAGGCCAACGCCTTGCGCAACTGCATGATGCAGCGGGTCAGCGCGTCTTCCGAGACGATCCGCCCACCCCAACAATGGAGGCCGAGCGTCTCGCGGCTGACAGCCGCGCCCAGTCCCCGATGCAGGGCGACCAGCACCTTCATCACGCGCGGCTCCAGCGTGCGTACGCCGTCGGGTCCTTCGATCTCCAGGTCGGGCGGCCGCACCTCGGTGGCGGAGACGCGGAATGGAGGCTCGAAGGCGAGGACGATCTCGGCGGGCGGACGGACGGCCGCATGCTCGTTCATCGGAAAATCCTCGGAAAACCATCAACTCCGGCCCCGCGCGGGCCCATGCCCAAGTCTCCGACAAAACCCAGGCCCCGACAAACGCGAACCCTGAGCGTGGTCTTCGGGGCCGACAGCTTCGGAGGTAACATGATGGTCCCTTGCACGATCGCCTGCCTGGCGCTGGTTTCGACCTCTGGCTTCGCGGCGTCTGCCGCGGCCGAAGAGGTGAAGGTTGCCGGCCAAAGGATCCGCTCGGTCGCAGTCAGCTATGAGCGCAGCGCGCTAACCGGCGCGGCCGCCGCCCACGACCTGCTGGCCCGCCTTAACGACGCTGCGTTCAAGGCCTGCGGCGGCGATCCGCGCCAACACTCCTTCTACCGGTCCACGCCAGACCTGGTGAAGGCGGTGTTCCGCAAATGCCAGAACGACGCCGTAGCCCGCGCAGTCGCCGAGGTGGGTTCGCCGCAGCTCGCGCAGCTCCACGCGGCCGGCATGGTCGGGGCGGGCCGGGATGGCGTCCGGCAAGCCAAGTCGTTCCAGGGCAGTCCGTGACCGCTTGCGGATCCCCTTCGCCGGTCGGGCGACTGACGCACTCACGCGTCTTCCGGGCATCCCAGATTCCCGGCCGGCCAGCGGGGCTGGGGCCAGGGTCAGTTGCGGTAGCGGGCGGCGAGGCGGCGGGCTTCGGCCTCGGTGAGGGTGGGCGGCCAGGCGAACTGCATGCGCCAGCGCATGCGGCTGCACGCCGGGCAGTTCCACTGGACGCGGCGGGCGACGTCGGCGAGGCGGGTGGCGTGGCCGCCGGACTTCAGCTCGTGCAGGCGGCGCAGGACCCGCTCAGGATCGTAGGTGCGCGACCAGGCGCAGGCGGCGCAGGCCAGCAGCAGGCGGCAGCCGGGATAGCGGGCGAAGTCGCCGATGGACGTGGCGCCGTCGGCGGGGATGGGGCGGAGCTGGCCAGGGACGGGGGTGCGGCTCACGGCCGGTCCTCCACCCGCCGCAGGACGCGCCAGCCGCCGGGGACGCGCTCGACCTCGAACCAGGCCGCGTCAGCGTCGGCGAAGGGCACCTGGTGGGGGTCGAACCAGAGCCATTTGCCCCGGCGGCTGCCCGGGCGGAGGAACCAGCGGTCGCGGCCGGGGCCGTCGATGCGGAGGCGTTCGAGCTTGACGGTGCGGCGTTCGGGCATGGTGAGAACATAACGCGAACATCAGCGCGGGAATCAAGCAACCTGGGGTGGGGTTGGATTGCGGAGCGCGGGGGGCGCGTAGCCGCAGGGGCGCGGGCAGAGGGCGGCGCGCGGGTTCGTTCCGGCTGGGGGCGGGGCGGGGCGGAAGCCACCTCCACCACTTCGTGGTCCCCCTCCCCCAGAGGGGGGGAGGAACTGCGGTGCGCTGGGCGGCGCCTCAGTGCGGGGGATCGGTGGCGGGGGTGCGGGCTTCGGAGGCTTCGGAGAGGGCGGCGTCGGCGGGCTTGCCCGCCTGGGCTTCGTCGCCGGCGGCTTGGCGGCTCTGCTCGTCCTGGACGACGGCGACGACGTCCTTGTTCTCGGAGGGCGTGGCGGCGCAGGCGGTAAGGGCAAGGCCTGCGAGGGCGGCGGCGATGGGGGCTTTAGGGGCGGGGGCGCGGGTCATGGAGGGGCGAACCCTCGGGCCGGGCGGAGGTTCCGGGGCGCCCTAACGGAGCTGGCTGTCCTTGCTGCCGCGGCGGTTGATCGTGGCGTGGACCACGCGGCGGTCGCGGTCAGACTGGCAGTCGATGCAGGTGTGGACGCCGGGCAGCGCCTGGCGGCGGGCCGGAGGGATCTCTTCGCCGCACTGGACGCAGTGGTCCGAGCCCTCGCCCGTGGGGAGGCGGGCGCGGGCGCCTTTGACGGCGTCGGTGATGGTGTCTTCGATCTGGTCGAGAACGGCGCCCTCGTGGGCCCAGCCGGTGGCCATGGACGGTCCTGGTTGCTGTGGAATGTCAGAGGCTTAGATGGGGGCCGGCGGGCGGGTTTCCAAGGGGCGGCTGCGGCCGGGGGCGTGGCCGGGGCCCTCCCTTCCGTCCTGGAACGAAAGGGAGGGCTGGGGCGGCTCAGGCGACGGTGAGCTTCACGTCGACGTTGCCGCGGGTGGCGTTGGAGTAGGGGCAGACCTGGTGGGCCTTGGCGACCAGGTCCTCGGCCGCGGCGCGGTCGAGGCCGGGCAGGGCGACCTCCAGGGCGATGTCGAGGCCGAAGCCGCCGGCGGCGCGCGGGCCGATGCCCACGTGGGCGGTGACCGTGGCGTCGGCCGGGACCTTGGGGCCGCCTTGGCTCGCCACGAACTTCATGGCGCCGATGAAGCAGGCCGCGTAGCCGGCCGCGAAGAGCTGTTCCGGATTGTTCCCCGCACCGCCGCCGCCGCCGAGCTCCTTCGGGGTGGCCAGGGCGACCGAGAGGCTGCCGTCGAGGGTGGCGGCCTGGCCGTCGCGGCCGCCGGTGGCGCGGGCGGCGGTGCGGTAGAGGACCTGGACGGGGCTGGGGGTGGACATCGGTGAGCTCCTTGCTGATTGCGTGAACGATTAGATCGTGGGCGATATAAATGGGCGAGAGGCGACGGCTGTCAATCCATTGCGATAAGATCGTGCGCGATTTATATTGACGGGCATGGACCGTACGCCCCCCGACCCACCGCTGAAGCTGGACGACTTCCTGTGCTTCGCCGTCTATTCGGCTGGGCACGCCTTCAACCGGCTGTACCGGCCGCTGCTGGACCGGCTGGGCCTGACCTATCCGCAGTACCTGGCGATGGTGGCGCTGTGGGAGGCGGACGACCGCACGGTGGGCGAGCTGGGCGAGCGGCTGGGGCTGGAATCCAACACCCTGACCCCGCTGCTGAAGCGGCTGCAGGCCATGGGGCTGGTCGACCGGGTGCGGGACGGGCGGGACGAACGGGTCGTGCGGCTGCGGCTGACCGACAAGGGCCGGGCGCTCGAGGGGCCGGCCTGCGCCGTGCCGGCGGAGCTGCTGGCGGCCTCGGGCCTGGACCTTTCGGCGGTGAAGCGGATCCGTGGCGAGCTGGCGGCGCTGAACGCGGCGCTGTCCCGGGCTGAGGCGGGGTCCTAGGGCCGGACCAAGGACAGGCCCGCGTCGGCGGCGGCCAGCGGAAGGTTCGGCTGGTAGAGCACGATCGGGCGGATCTCGTAGCTGGCGCTGGGGTTGGCGGCCTTGAGGTCGCGGGCCGCCTCGATGGCCGCCTCACGGGTGTCGGCCTGGATCACGTAGAAGCCCAGCAGGTGCTCCTTGGTCTCGGCGAACGGGCCATCGGTGACGAAGCCCCGGCCGGTCCCCTTGACGGTGGCCGCGAGCTCCGTCGCGCCCAGGCGGGCGGAGGGGCCCAGGCGGCCTTCGGCGGTGAGGCGGTCCCGGACCTGGCCAAGGTCGGCCATCAGGGCGTTGTCCTCCGCCTCGGTCAGGGCCTGGATCACGCCCTCCTCGTGATAGGCCAGGATGGCGTAGAGCATGGGCGGACCTCCTTCAGCGGCGGCGCGAGCCTAGGCGGAAGCGGCGTCGGATTCGAGGGGCTGCGCGGGCGGTTTCTTCGGGCGCACGTCGTCTCGGCACAGCTCCACCTGGTGCGGGTAGGGGATCATGATGCCCACGCGGTCGAAGGCCTCCTTGATCGCCTTCAGGAGGTCGAAGCGGGTGTCCATCCAGTCGTCCGGGGTGGCCCAGCAGCGGAGGGTGACGTTCATGGCGCTGTCGGCCGAGGCGGTGACCTTGGCCCAGGGTTCGGGCGTCTTCATCACCCGCGGCTCGGCGCGGGCGACCTCCAGCATGGTGTCGAGCGCCAGGTCCAGGTCGTCCTCGTAGTCGACGCCGAAGGTGAGCTCGATGCGGCGGCGGCCGGCCTGGCTGATGTTGACGATCATGTCGCCGAACACCTTGCCGTTGGGCATGTAGAGGGTGAGGCCGTCGTAGTCGACGATCTTGGTGTTGAAGAGGTCCATCCCCGAGACCCGGCCCTGGCGGCCGTTGAGCTCGACCCGATCGCCGGCGCGGTAGGGGCGCAGGAGGAGGATCATCACCCCGGCGGCGACATTGCCCAGCGTGCCCTGGAGGGCAAGGCCGATGGCGAGGGACGCCGCGCCCAGCACCGCCAGCACGGAGGTGGCCTGGACGCCCAGCTGCTGCAGCACGGCCACAAGGCCGATGGCCACCACCACGTACTTCACCAGGGTGGAGACGAAGGTCGCCAGCGTGCCGTCGGCGGGCTGGTGATGGTGCGGCAGGCGGGTCAGGGCCCGCTCGGCCACCCGGCCCAGGCGCTTGGCCAGCCACAGGGTCACCGCCAGGATCAGCAGGGCCACGATAAGGCGCATGGAGAAGGCGCCCAGCGTCGCCGCCAGGCTGCGCAGCATCACCGGATCGCCCGACAGCGCCATGCCGAGCGTGTCGAAGAAGGGGGCGACGGGGTCTTCGGTCTTGGGCGCCAAGCGGCCTCGCGGAGTCGTGGACGGGTCGGGCGGGATCAGGCCGACAGGCGGCGGCGGTTGGCGCGCACCTTGCGGCGGTAGAGGGCGACCGTGCGGCGGGGCGTCAGGTGCGAGGCGCCGGTCATGACGTCGATCCAGGCCTTGCCCTGGGCCTCGGCGGCGACGAGCATCTTCTCGGCCACCATCCGCTCGGCCTCGGCCGTGGCGGCGGCGCCGCCGGCGGCCAGCTTCAGGGTGCGCAGGGTCATCACGGTCGCGGCCTCGGCCCCGAGCTGCATCATCGACAGGTTCAGGCGGAACAGCGCGTTCGCATAGGTCATGGGAGCATGAACACGCAGCGCGGCCGTGCGATGCGCCGGCGTTAGAAAAAATCGATCCGGCCGCCGGGTTACCCGGGCGCCGGGGCGCGCCCATCTGAGCGCCTTCAACCTTCGCTTTGGAGTCCCTGATGGCCCTGTCGCTCTACGACGTCTCGATCCCCGGCTATGTGAACATGCTGAAGACGCTCACCGCCCTGCTCGAGAAGGCCGAGGCGCACGCGAAGGCGAGCGGCGTCGACCCGCAGACCTACCTCGCGGCCCGGATCGCGCCGGACATGCATCCCCTCACCAACCAGATCCAGCTGGCGAGCGATGCGGCGAAGGGCGGCGCGGCGCGGCTGGCCGGGATCGCCCCGCCCAGCATGCCCGACACCGAGACCACCTGGGCCGAGGTCAAGGACCGCGTGGCCAGGACCCTTGCCTTCGTGCAGTCGGTGGACCGGGCGGCGATCGACGGCGGCGACGAGAACCGCATCATCGAGCTGAAGACCCCGAACCAGACCTTCACCTTCACGGCGCGGGACTTCGTGCTGCAGTTCTCGCTGCCGAACTTCCACTTCCACGTGGTGATGGCCTACGCCCTCCTGCGCCAGCAAGGCGTGCCGCTGGGCAAGCTGGATTTCCTGACGGGCGGCGGACAGCGGCTGCAGGCGGCCTGACGCCCTGCGGGTCCAGGTCGGCTCAGTAGCCGGTCTGGAGCCGGGAGTCGCGCTGGACGGCGTCGAGGTGATCCTTGGAGTCCTGCCGCCGCTGGGCGAAAGTCTCGCGGCTCATGCAGCGGCGCGTGGGGATCTTGGAGCCGACGATGGGATCGCGGAAGCAGACGAGGTCGCCCTTGATCACGTACCGGCCTTCGACGATGCCGTAGGGCGGCTCGCCCGGGATGCTGGTCACCGGGGCCATGACGCCCTTGGGCGACGTCGTCTCCCGCACGGCGCCGGCGTGCAGCATGGCGGTGGCCAGGACGACGGACAGCATGGACGGACCCCCACGGGCAGCGACGCGCCCGGCGCGGGCCGGACCAGGGCCCATCATGCGCGGCGCGGCCGCATTTCGGAAGGGGTGACGTGCCGCGCCCCCTCAACGCCATCCCGCCTGCACCAAAAACGCATAGCGACTCCGCGAACTCGCCGATCGGTCCGGGTGGGCGCCTCTGCTATCAAGAGGTTGTCCAGACGGACGCCCCGCTCCCCACGGGGTCCCCCAGAACTCAAGGTGTGTGTGTCATGACCTTCCCGATCCTCCAGCGCCTCGTGCAGAGAGCGGCCCCCGCCGTCCTGACGACGGCGATGTTCAGCCTGGTGGTCGCCTTCGCGGCCGTGGGCGTGGTGGGCGTCGGCGCCTGAGCGGCCCGGCGTCCTTGCAAGATCGCGACGTCTGAAGGGTCCCTCGCGGGGCCCTTTTTCGTGGGCGTCGGCGTGGCGGCTCAGACCGCCACTGGCAAGGGCCCGCTTGCGCGCAGGCGGGCGGCGTCCCGGGCGGGCGGGGCGCCAAACAGGCGGGCGTACTCGCGCGAGAATTGGGAGGGGCTTTCGTAGCCCACCTCGAACCCCGCGGCCTGGGCGTCGCGCGCCTCGCTGAGCATCAGGCGGCGAGCCTCCTGCAGGCGGATCTGCTTCTGGTACTGGAGCGGGCTCATGGCCGTGACGGTCTTGAAGTGGTGGTGCAGGGACGAGGCGCTCATGCCGGCGGCGCGCGCCAGGGCCTCGATGCTGAACGGCCGGTCGAAGTTCGCGCGGATCCAGGCTATCGCCCGGTTCACCTGGGCCAGGCGGCTGTCGGCGGCGCCGATCTGGCGGACGATCCCGGCTTGGTCGCCCGTCAACAGCCAATAGTGGATCTCGCGCCGCACCAGGGGCGCCAGGGCGGCGGCGTCCTGCGGCCGGTCCAGCAGGCGGACGAGCCGGGTGGCCGCGTCCAGCAGCTCCGGCGTGCTGCGGCTGAGGTGCAGGCCGCGGAAGCTCTCGCCCTTCGGTGGCGAGGGCCGCTCCAGCATCAGCTCGCTCAGGAGGGCCGGCTCGAGGTCGATGCGGATGCAGACGTAGGGCCGCTCGGGCGAAGCCTCGACCACCTGGCCCGTCAGGGGCAGTTCGACGGACACCACCAGGTGGCTCGCGGGGTCGTAGCGATAGGACTCCTCGGCCAGGGTCACCACCTTGGCGCCTTGTGCGATAATGCAGAGCGCCGGCTGGTGGAGCACGGGCACGCGGTCCGTCGGTGCGCCGTAGCGGATGAGCGCCAGGCCCGGAACAGGCATGTCGTACATGCCGTCCTGCGGGATGTGTCGCATCACCAATGAAGCGAGATCGTCCATGCCGCCGTGGTCTCACGCCGCCCGATACTCCGCAAGCGTCGCCGCCTGTCCTGGAGGATCGGGCAAGGATCGCGGAGGACCATTCTAACGCACGATCCTCCGGCCAGGGCATCTGTTGGGTCATCAAACAACGGAGGCCGACATGGCGGACATGACGAACAAGGTGGTGCTGGTGACCGGCGCGAGCAGCGGCATCGGCGAGGCGACGGCCCGCGAACTGGCGGCGGCCGGGGCGGTGGTGGTGATCGGCGCCCGGCGGGTGGAGCGTCTGGAAGGCCTGAAGCGCGAGATCGAGGCGGCCGGCGGCAGGGCGATGGCCCGGGCCCTGGACGTGACCTCGCGGGAGGACGTGAAGGCCTTCGTCGAGGCGGCGCGGGACGCCTATGGCCGGGTCGACGTGATCGTGAACAACGCGGGCGTGATGCCGCTCTCGCCCCTCGCCGCCCTGAAGGTGGACGAGTGGGACCAGATGATCGACGTCAATATCCGCGGCGTGCTGCACGGGATCGCCGCGGCCCTGCCGATCATGGAGGCGCAGGGCGAGGGGCAGATCATCAACATCGCCTCGACCGCCGGGCACCAGATCCTGCCGACCGCGGCCGTCTACTGCGCGACCAAGTTCTCGGTGCGGGTGATCTCGGAAGCCCTGCGCCAGGAGACCGACAAGGTGCGCGTGACCGTGGTCTCGCCCGGCGTCACCACCTCGGAGCTGGCGGAGACGATCACCCACCCGGAGACCGCCGCCTTCATCGACGAGTACCGCAAGAAGGCGATCCCGGCCGAAGCCATCGCGCGCGCCGTCCGCTTCGCCATCGAGCAGCCGGCCGGCGTGGACGTGAACGAGATCATCGTTCGTCCCACCGCGACGACGGTCTGAGGCTCCGGGGGCGGCCGCGGCGGGCGCCGCGGCCGCTGCCCTCGGCGGGAACCGTCAGCCGGGGCTCGACAGCTTCATCAGCACGAGGCCAGCGATGATGAGTGCGGCGGCGCCGACCCGCATGAGCGTCATAGGCTCGCCCAGCACCACGACGCCCACCAGAAAGGCTCCCACGGCCCCGATCCCGGTCCAGATCGTGTAGGACGTACCGAGCGGCAGGGCGCGCATCGCCAGGGACAGGAGCGCGAAGCTCGCGATCATGGTCGCGATGGTGATCACGCTGGGGATCGGGCGCGTGAAGCCCTCCGACAGCTTCATGGCATAGGCCCAGACCACCTCGAGCAGACCGGCGATGAGAAGGAATATCCAGGCCAAGTCGCGACTCCGTGCTGCCGCCGGGCCGTCCCGGACTTCGGCCCTGCGGAGAGGGGGAGGACGTGGCCTCGCGCTGTCGATTTAGGGCGCCGATGGGCCAGGTCAAGCCGGACCGCCGCACGCCGGGACGGAGCCCTAGTCGCTCTGTTTCTCGCCCGTGGCGCGCTCGACGGCGAAGGCGGCGGTGAAGCCGTGGATCATCGTCGAGGCGAGGATGGTGAAGGCGATGATGGCCCAGAGCTGAGCCTCGTTGGTCAGCTCCAAGTGGCTGCCCGCATAGGCCAGGTAGTAGATCGAGCCGACGCCGCGCACGCCGTAGGCCGCGACCACGAACCGCTCGCGCCCGCGCAGGGCCGTCCCGTGCAATGACACCCAGCCGGCGAGCGGCCGCAGGACGAAGATCAGCGCCAGGCCGATCAGCGCCCCCTGCAGATCCAGGGCCGCCAGCAGAGCCGGCATGGCCGCGCCGAAGCCGATTAGCAGGATCGAGGTGAGGGCGTGCTCCACGGACTCGGAGAAGTCGTGGAGCCTGACGTGAAAGGCGTGACCGGACTCGCTGCGGCGCAGGCGAAGGCCGGCGACAAAGGCGGCGATGAAGCCGTAGCCCTCGAGGAGCTCGGTCGCGCCGTAGGCGACGAAGACACCGGCTAGCGCAAAGACGCCGGCCTCGGTCTCGGCCAGGGCGTTTTTCCGGGGATACTCGAACAGCACCTTGCCCAGCAGCCAGCCGACCACGAGGCCCCCGAGAGCGCCGACGATGATGCGGTACAGGACGTCCCGCCATAGCCACTCGCCCGCGAGGCCCAGGGTGAGGGCGCCGGCGCCGGCGATGGCCAGCGCCAGGTGGACGAAGGGAAAGGCCAGGCCGTCGTTCAGCCCCGCCTCGGTGGTGAGCGTGTAGCGCACGGGGTGCTCGCCCCCCTCGGTGGGCCGGCCCACCTGGACGTCGCCGGCGAGCACCGGGTCGGTGGGCGCGAGCACGGCGCCCAGCAGCAGAGCGCCCACCAGCGTCATGCCGCCGGCCTGCCAGCCCAGGAGCGCCACGCCAAGGATGGTCAGCGGCATGGCGATGGCCAGCAGCCGGACCGTCGGCGCCCAGCGTCCCTTGCCGGTGAGGCTGTCGATCCGCAGGCCGACGCCGAAGAGGCCCATGATCAGACAGAGCTCGCTGGTCGTCTCCCAGGCCTTGGGGGCGCCCAAGGGGCTGATCGTCTCGGAGAGGCCGGGCATCCATCCGAACAGCGCCCAGCCCAGGACGATGAGCAGGGCCGAGGCGGCGGGCTCGCGCCCGGAGACGAAACGGGGGAGCCAGTAGGCCAGGACGATGGCGACGCCGAAGCCGACCAGCATCACGTGATAGCTGGAGAACTCAAACAGGGCCGGCCTCCGGGTTCAGGGGTTTCCGCGGATAAGGCGCCGCTTTGCCGACCGCCCTGCAAGAGGGCCTTTGCGCGCCCTTCGTTCCACGGCCCGAACCTGTCGCGAGAATGAACGGGCGCCTCTGAATGGGTTCAGGCGGCGGGGTCTAGGTTGAGGCTCAAGATCGCAACGGTGTCCCTTCCGGGGCCCGGCGCAAGGCAAAGGAGTTGAGCCATGACCAACAAGATGATGAAGGCTGCGATGGCCCTGACCGTCGCCGGCGCCGTGGCCCTGCCGGCCAGCCAGGCCGCGGCAGGTACGTCGAAGACCGAAAGCGCGCTGCTGGGCGCCCTGCTGGGCGGTGTCGCCGGCGCGGCGGTCGGCAACGGCAAGACCGAGGCGGTGGCCATCGGCGCGGTGGCCGGCGCGGCCCTGGGCGTGGCGGCCGACAAGAGCAACGACCGCAGGCGCTATCGCAGCGGCTATGCCTATCGCGACACGCGGCCCTACTACCGCGACACGCGTTACCGGACCTACGACCGCGGCGACTACCGCCGCAGCAGCGATCGGTACGGCTATCGCTATGACAATGGCTACGGCTACCGCGGCTACTAAGGCGGACTGCCGAACCTGAGGAGAGGGGCGCCGGGCGACCGGCGCCCCTCTTGTCATGGGCGGTGGCCCATTTCGGGAAGGCCGTCCCCGCGGAGGTCCCGGCCTGGGGCGCCTGCGACGGGCGCGCTCTCCGTCAGAGGCGTCCGCTGCAGGAGGGCGGACACGATTTTGCCGGCCGTGCATCCATGGCCGAGCTTGGCCCGTATCTTGCTGCGAGTGGCTTGCGTCGGGGCATTCCCTCTCAGAGCGAATTTCCCCTGCCAATTGTGTTCCATTGCCGCGCGTCCCCCCGACAGCGCACGGTGGAGCTTGGAAGTCTTGCCGCGATCCCCCGCGCGGCAGAGTGGGAGCAGGTCCAATGCCGGCGAGCTGGCACGGATTCTCGGGCGGAATGAGATGCGGCGCCGCCGGCGCAGCTCCTGATTTCATGGCTCATTTTGGGCAGGGCGGGGCGAGGCAAAGCGTCGCGATGCCAACGTCCTTAACGACTCCGCGGCGAAATTGCGGCACCTCTGCCATAGGCGGTCACACCCGGGGGGGATCGTGCCAGCCTCATTGGCATAGAGTGGACCTGCACGTGAGTTTCCAGACGATCAGCGTGACCGACGGCGACGCCGGCGAGGCTCTGCGCTCATGACCGTGAACGCGATCGACACCCGGCGCCCCCACGCCCGCAGCCTCAAGTCGGCCCTGCTGGCCTGGATCTGGCCCGAACCCCGTCAGGACGACGAGGGCCGGGGCGCGGCGTGGCTGGCCGGCCTGCTGGGCTGGATGTGGCCCTCCGCCCTGCACGACGAGAACACCGGCCGCGCGGGCCGCGGGCTGATGGCCCTGCTGTTCGGCTGGGCTTGGCCGAGCCAGTTCGACCGCGGCTTCAAGCGCTTCTGGAAGGCGAGCTGGCTGTGGAGCTGGATGTGGCCCGGCCGGGTCATGGGTCCGGACGGCGAGATCTGCGCCCTGGCGCCCTGGCATCCGGCGGCGCGCGCGCCGGTGGCGGCCGACGCCCCGTGGCATCGCAAGGTCAGCAAGCACGGCGGCGTGGTCTTCATGATGTTCGCGGCCACCGCGATCGCCGCCCCGACCTTCATGGAAGGCGTGGGCGTGCTGGACGCCGGGCGGCTGAACCTGTTCCGCGGCGGCGGCGAGGCGGGGGGCCAGGAGGGCTCCACCCAGCCGGGCGGCGCGGGCCAGGCCGGCGATCCCGGCGCTCGCGGCGGGGCTGACGGCGGCGCCGGCGGCTCCGGAGCCGGCGGTTCGGGCTCGGGCTCGGGCGGCGGCCAGACGGGCGGGCAGGGGCCCGACGGTCAGGGCGGCGGCGATGGCGCCGGTGGCGGCAGCGGCGGCGACACGGGCGCCCCCGGCGGCGACGTTCCCGGCGGCGGCAATCCCGGCGACGGCGGCCTGACCTTCCTCGATCCCCCGCCGGAAGGCGGCGTTCCCAACGACTTCGGCGGCGGCGGCTTCTCCGGCGGCGGCGGTCTTGGCGGCGGTGGTGGCGGTGGTGGCGGCGGTGGCGGTGGCGGTCAGCCGACCGATCCGACCGATCCGACCGAGCCCACGGACCCCACCGACCCGGTCGACCCGACCGCGCCGACGGATCCGACACTTCCGGGCGGTGGCGACCCCACGGGGCCGTTCAACCCGCCCAGCCCGCCGACCGGCGGGCCGACCCTGCCGACCGAGCCGGGTGGTACGCCCGGGACGGGGCCTGGGTCTCCGAACCTGCTCGTGCCTCCGGGCGGCGAGGATCCGCGCAACCCGCCGCTCGAGCCGCCGATCGACGAGACGCGGCCGACGGCGCCGATCCCGGAGCCGGCCACTTGGGCGATGATGATCCTGGGCTTCGGGGCGATCGGCTACGTGGTCCGCCGTCGGCGGATCGCCGCGACGGTCGGCTAGCCTGGACCGGCCCGGCGTAAGCTGGGCCGTCCTGCCTCAGTAGGGATTGTAGTAGCGCGGCGGCGGCCACACGGGCCGGCGCGGCGGGGCCCAACGCGGATCCTCCTCCTCGTCCGCCTCGGCATAGGGCGGGGCATAGGCGCGGCGGCGCTCTTCCTCATAGGCCCGCTGGCGGGCTTCGGCGTAGGCGCGTTCCTGTGCGGCGGCCTCGACGCGGCGCTGCCGCTCGGCGACTTCCTCGACCTGCCGGCGCTGGGCCTCGGCGGCGGCCGTCTGGGCCTGGACCGCGGCGAGCTGGGCCTCGTTCAGCGCCCGGGCCCGCGCCTCGGCCTCGGCCCGGTCGCGGGCGGCCTGTTCGGCGGCGAGGCGCTCGCGATGACGCGAGGCGGTCTGGGCGCCGCAGACCTTCAGGTCCGCCAGGCCCTGTTCGGACCCCGCCAGGGAGGCGGTGAGCGGCTCGGCCGAGAGCCAGGCCACGCCCAGGGTCCCGCCCCGGCGCATGGCCGCCTCGGTCTCTTCGGACAGCACCAGTTCCCCTGCGCCGCCGTCGCCGCGCAGCATCAGGTTGGAGAACCGCGCCTTGTCGACGCGGATCGGCAGGAAGGCGCGCGCGGGCAGGTCGTCCTTGAAGAACCGCAGGCTAATCAACTGTCCGTCGGAGGTCAGGCTGACGGGCGTGATCGCCCCGGACCGGCCCGTGAGCTCCAGCTCGACGCGGCAGCCGGCGTCCGTGGGGCTGACCACCCAGGCCAGGGCCGGGTTGGCGGCGGACGTACGGGCTGGGGCGGCCAAGGCTGGCCCGGAAAGAAGCGCAGCCGCGACTGCGCCCCCGATGATCGCTCTGATCACGACGGCTCCTGTCTGACACGCATCGCAAGGATACGGCCGTTCCCCGCAACCCGCTAGAGGCGCGGCTGTCGCGGGTGCTAGGTTCGGCCCACAACAATGGAGGAGACGCGCGATGGCGCGGATGTGGATGATGGCCGCCGCGGCGGCCCTGGCGCTGGCGGGCCCCGCGGCCGCGGCTGCCCAAGCGGCGACGCCGGCCCATATCGTCGCGGCGATGGCGGACACGTCGCGGCCGGCGGACGAGGTGGCGCGGGATGCGGCGCGCAAGCCGGGCGAGCTCCTGGCCTATGCTGGCGTGAAGCCAGGCGACAAGGTCGTCGACCTGGTGATGGGCGGCGGATACTTCACCCGGCTGCTGTCGGCAGCGGTGGGGCCGAAGGGGCAGGTGATCGCCTACCAGCCGGCCGAGTTCATCCAGTTCCAGGCCAAGTACGGCGAGGACCAGAAGAAGGTCGCCGGGGCCTACGCCAACGTCACGCCGCTGACCTCGACGTTCGGCGCGCTGGACCTGCCGGACGGCGTCGACTTGGTGCTGACCGTCCAGAACTATCACGACCTGCACCTGACCCCGTTCCCGAAGGACACGGCCTCCAAGGTCAACGCCGAGGTGTTCAAGTCGCTGAAGCCCGGCGGGGTCTATCTGATCGTCGACCACGTGGCCGTAGCCGGCTCGGGCCTGGAGCCCGCGATGAAGGTGCACCGCATCGACCCGGCCATCGTCAAGCAGGAGGTGGAGGCCGCCGGCTTCAAGCTGGAGAGCGAGAGCCCGCTGCTGAAGGACCCTTCGGATCCGCACACGGCCAGCGTTTTCGACCCGGCGATCCGGGGCAAGACCGACCAGTTCGTGATGAAGTTCCGCAAGCCGAGATAGGCCTGCGACAGTTTGTCAGCGGGGTTCGGCGACCGGTGTTTACCGGTCCTTGTGCGGGCGCGCGACAAGTGGGGAGCGATGTCGTCGCGACCCATCATCGAACTGACGGAAGGCCAGGCCGCCCTGCGGCGCTTCATGGCGCTGGGCGCGGCGCTGGTGGTGCTCGTGCTTATCGGCGTGACGGCGCTGCTGGCAGGCGGATCCTATGCCCTGGACGATCTCCAGGCGCGGGAGGACCGCGCCCGGGTCGGCAGCGCGCTTGAACGGTCGCTGCGGGCTCTGGTCGGCGACGTGACGACCGCCACGGTCTGGAACCAGGCCTACGAAGGTTTCCGGCCTGGCGGAGACCTCGAGTGGGCCGACGAGGAAATAGGGAGCTACTTCGCCAGCAATCGCGGCCACGACCTGACGGTGGCGATCGACGGCCTGGGGCGGCCTTTCTACGCGTGGGCCGGTGATGCTCGGGTTGCGCCGTCGTCCCAGGATCGTTTCCTCGCCGACGCCGCCCCGCTGGTCCGCCGCGTCCGGGCGCTGGAGGCGGATCGCGGGGCCCGCGCACTGCCGTCGAGGCCGGCCGATCCTGGTCTGGCCGAAACCGCGTCTGGCATGATCGTGTCGGACGGCGTCCACTATCTGACGGCCGTCTCGACGGTGACGCCGGAGAGTGTGGACATTCCGCGCTGGCCGGGGCCGGCCGTCGTGGTGGTCTCGGCGCAGCGCATGGACCGGGCGCTCATGACCACGCTGCGGCAGATCCGGATTCCGGAGCCGCGGCTGGATACGGCGCCCCGCCATCCGCGCTCGGCGCTGGCGCTGCACGACGCCAGCGGCCGGCCCGTGGGCTGGATCTCCTGGACGCCGAAGCGGCCGGGCCTGCGCGTCCTGAAGGAGGCGGCGCCGGTGGTCCTGCTGGGGCTCCTGGCGGTCGGCGGGGTGATGGCGGCGCTGGGCCTGCAAATCCTGCGCGTCGCGCGCCGGCTGGGCGCGCACGAGCGCGACCTGACCGCGGCCATGCGCGAGCTGGAGGCGGCGCGGGACCGCGCCGAGGCCGCCAACATCGCCAAGTCGCAGTTCCTGGCCAACATGAGCCACGAGATTCGCACGCCGCTGAACGGCGTCCTGGGCATGGCGCAGGTGCTGGGCCGCAGCGACCTGGCGCCCGCGGACCGCGAGAAGGTGGCGGTGATCCGGGACTCGGGTGAGGCGCTGCTTTGTCTGCTGAACGACATCCTGGACCTGTCCAAGATCGAGGCGGGCCGGATGGAGCTGGACCCGAAGCCGTTCGACCTCGACGAGACGGTGGCCGGCGCGACGCGGGGGTTTGCCGCCCTGGCCTGCCAGAAGGGGATCCGCTTCCTCGTGGAGGTGGAGCCCGCGGCGCAAGGCGTCTGGATGGGCGATGCCGGGCGCATCCGGCAGGTGCTGGCCAACCTGGTGTCGAACGCCGTGAAGTTCACCGCGGCGGGCGAAGTGCGGGTGGGGGTGCGACGGACGCCTGAGGGGCTGGCCTGCACCGTGTCGGACACCGGGGTGGGCATCGCGCCCGACCTGGTCGCGCGGCTGTTCCAGAGGTTTTCGCAGGTCGACCCCACCGCCACCCGCCGCTACGGCGGCAGCGGTCTGGGCCTGGCGATCTCGCGCCAGTTCGTGGAGCTGATGGGCGGCAAGATCGCCGTGACCAGCGTGGAGGGTCGCGGGTCGGCCTTCACCTTCGACCTGCCGCTCGAATGGCTTCGCGCATCGGCGCCGCCGACGGCCGAAACCGCCGCGGCCGAGCCTGTCCTGACGCCGTCGCGCATCCTGGCCGCCGAGGACAATGCGACGAACCGGCTGCTGCTGAGGGCCATGCTGGCGCCGCTGGGCGCGGACCTGGTCTTCGCCGAGGACGGCCGGCAGGCGGTGGACGCCCTCGCCGAGGGCCGGTTCGACGTGGTGCTGATGGACGTGCAGATGCCGGTGATGAACGGCGTCGACGCGGCCAGGGCGATCCGCGTGCTGGAGGCCGAGCGCGGCCTGCGCCGCACGCCCATCCTGGCGGTCTCGGCCAATGTGATGCCCGGCCAGGTCCAGGACTACATGGCCGCCGGCATGGACGGCGTCGTCGCCAAGCCCATCGAGTTGGGCGGGCTGATCGCCGCCATCGAGGCCGTGCTCCAGCCCGAAGAACGCAAAGACGCCTCTGCGGCGGCGTAAGCCTAGCCCTGCGTCTTGCGGCCCACGCCCCGGCGTGCGGACATGGGGACATGTTCGACTGGAATGACGTCAAGGCGCTGCTGGCGGTGGCGCGCGGCGGCTCGACCGCGGCGGCGGCCCGCGAGCTGGGGGTCAACCAGACCACCGTGGCCCGCCGGCTGGAGGCCCTGGAGCGGGACCTTGGCGCGCGGCTGGTGGAGCGGCATCAGGCAGGAGCGGACCTGACCGAGGTGGGACGCGCCCTCGTGGCCGAGGCGGAGACGATGGAGCGCGCGGCCCAGGCCATGCGGCAAACCCTGGAGGTGCATCGGCGCGGCGTCGCGGGGACCCTAAGGGTCACCATGAGCGAGATGACGGCGAACGCGGACTTCATGCCGATGCTGCCCGAGTTCAGGGCGCTGCATCCGGACCTGCTCCTGGAGGTCGTGATCACAGACGAGCGGCTGGACATCGAGGCCGGCGAGGCCGACGTGGCGATCCGGGGGGCATTCAGCCTGCCCGACTCGACGCTCGTCGCGCGCAAGATCGAGGAGACCCAGTGGACCCTCTATTGCAGCCGCGACTACGCCGCGCGGCGGGGGCTGCCCACGACGCCGGCGGACCTCAAAGACCACTCGATCATCGCCGCGGACGGCGACCCCTTTACCTTCCCAGGGCTGGGCGACCTGCTGGTCCAGGCGCCGGAGGCGACGGTGGCCTTGAAGTCGAGCAGCACCACCAATCTCTTCGCCTCGATCCGCGCGGGGCTGGGCATCGGGCCTATGCCCACGGTCATGGCGGGGCTGGAGCCGGACCTGGTCGAGGTGTTCCCGCCGCGGCCGCAGAGCACGGCCTACACCTGGATCCTGACCCGGCCGGAACTGAAGGATGCGCCGCGGGTGCGCGCCTTCATCGACTACTTCGCACCGCGGATCCTGGCGCGCACCCGGGAGGCCCAGGCGCGGGCGGCGAGGCTGGCCTCTAATCGCCCTTGAGCTTGCGGTCGAAGAAGTCGAGCGTCTGCAGCGCCCGGTGCCTGCGGTTGGCGGGCGTCCAGCCGCCGCGGTGGCGCAGGCCGGGGTAGACCATGGTCTCGAACGGCTTGCCCTCGGCCTGGAGCGCGAACAGCACGCGGGTGGAGTGGTCGAAGGTGACGTTGTCGTCGGCCATGCCGTGCACCAGGAGCAGCGAGCCCGGCTTCAGGCGGGATAGCCGGCCGACCACTTCCGACTTGGCATAGCCGTCGGCGTTGTTGGCCGGCGTGCCCATGAAACGCTCAGTGTAGTGGGTGTCGTAGAGCTTCCAGTCGGTGACCGGGGCGCCGGCGACGCCCGCCTTGAAGGGACTGTCCGGCGCGGTCAGCATCAGGAGGGTCATGTAGCCGCCGTAGGACCAGCCGGTGACGCCGATGCGGTTCGCGTCCACATAGGGCAGGGACTGCAGGTGCTTTGCGCCGGCGAGTTGGTCGTCGACCTCGAGCTGGCCCATGCGCCGGTCGATGGCGGTCTTGAAGGCCACCGAACGATGGCCGACGCCGCGGTTGTCGAGACGGAACAGGATGTAGCCGGCGTCGAGCAGGATCTGGTCCTCGGGCGTGTGCCAGTTGCTGGCCACGCGCGGGCCGGACGGGCCGCCGTAGACCTGGACGATCACCGGATATTTCTTCGCCGGGTCGAAGCCGGGCGGGGTGCGCAGGGACCACCACAGGTCGCTGCCGTCCGCGGCCTTGAGGGTCCCGAACTCGGGCGGGCGCAGGCGATCGACGTAGGGCCAGAACGGATGGCCGGCCTTCAGCGCGTTCTCCTCGATCCAGCGCACGCGGGTCCCGTCGGCGCGGTAGAGGGCGGCCTGCGGCGGGGTCCTGGGGTCCTCGTAGGTCCCCGCGAAGGCGCCGCCCTTGCTCGCCACGGTGACCGTCCACCAGCCGCCGGCCGAGGTGAGCGGCTTGGGCTGGGCGGGCTTGGCGTAGGACACCGCGTAGATGCGCCGCTCGCCGGGCCGGTCCTTGTGCGCGGCGAAGATCACGGTGCGGGCGGCCTCGTCGAGACCCTCGATCTTCTCCACGGGCCAGGCGCCGTCGGTCACCTGGCGGATCACCTTGCCGTCCGCGGCGTAGAGGTAGAGGTGGCGATAGCCCGACCGCTCGGACGACCAGAGGAAGGTCCCGTCCTTCAGCGGCTTGAAGTCGTCCCCGAGGTCGACCCAGTGCGGGCTGGTTTCGGTGAGGATCACCTTGCCCCGGCCGGTGGCGGGATCGACGGCCAGCAGGTCGAGACGGCGCTGGTCGCGGGCCTGGCGCTGGACATAGAGGGTCCGGCCGTCCTTCGACCAGGCGACGCGGGCGAGATAGATGTCGGCCTCGGCGCCCAGGTCCACCTTCACCCGCGGGCCGCCGTCCAGGGGCTGGACGTAGAGGTCCACGCGGGCGTTCGGCCGCCCGGGGCGGGGATAGCGCTGGGGCACGACCCGGGCGCCGGTGGCGTTCACCTCTGGGCGCTCGACGATATCGACGCCGGTCTGGTCGACGAAGGCCAGGGCGACGGCCCGGTCGTCGGGGCTCCACCAGTAGCCGGTGTGGCGGTCCATCTCCTCCTGGGCGATGAACTCGGCGGTTCCCCAGCTCTTGAGCTCGGTCCCGCCTTCGGTGAGTGCACGCTCGGCCCCGCCGGCGAGCGGGACGACGTAGAGGTTGTCGTCGCGGACGTAGGAGACGTAGCCGCCCTTGGGCGAGATCTTGGCGTCGATCTCGTCGCCGGCGGTGCGGGTGATCTGGCGGGCCTGTTTCGCCGCGACGTCATAGACCCAGACGTCGCCCTCGACCGGCGCGAGGATGAGCTTGCCCTGGTCGTCCCAGTCGTAGTCGACGACCCCGCGGGTGGCGACGCCGGCCCGTTCGCGCCGGGCCTTCTCGGCTTCGGAAAGCTCCCGCTCGGCCGGCGCCAGTTGCTTGCCGTCGAGCAGCAGGCGCGGCTCGCCGCCGGAGACGTCGGCGATCCAGAGGTCGGTGATCGTCAGGTCGTCGGCGCGGGTCTTGATGTAGGTGACCGACTTGCCGTCCGGCGACAGCTTCACGCCCTTGGCGCGGGGGCCGGAGATGTCGGGGCTTTCGAAGATCCGTTGGGCGGGAAGCTTTTCGGCCATGGCGGGCGCGGCGGCGAGCAGGGCCGCGAGCGCGGCGACGGCGAGTTTCATGGCCGCTGTTGAACCGCGTCGGAGGCGGCTTGGCAATCGGCTCTTCGGTTCGGAGCATGCTGGCGGCGCCGGACCCGCGTCGGTCCCCCTCCACCACCCTGCGGGTGGTCCCCCTCCCCCTACGGGTGAGAAGAGGGGGCGGCGCCAGCTTGAATGCGGGTCAGGTCTGTGCGAACTCCCCGCGCATGAGCGAAGAGACCCCTCCGGCCCTGCCCGACCGCCTGTCGGTGGACCCGAACAGCCCGTACTACGACGCCGACGTCCTGCAGCGGAACGTGGGCGTGCGGTTCAAGGGCCAGGACAAGACCAACGTCGAGGAATACTGCGTCAGCGAAGGCTGGGTGCGGCTGGCCGTCGGCAACTCCAAGGACCGGCACGGCAACGCGCTGACCATGAAGCTGCAGGGCCCGGTCGAGCCCTACTACCGCGAAGGCTGAGCCTATTCGCCGTCGTCCTCGCGGGGCAGCGGCTCGACCTTCAGTGAGGTGATCCGGGCCCCCTTGCGGGCCTCCACCCGGAAGCGGTGGTGGTAGAAGGTGTAGGTCTGGCCGACCTCGGGGATCGCCTGGGCCTCGTGGATCAGCAGGCCGGCCACGGTCACCGCCTCGTCGTCGGGCAGGTTCCAGTTCATGGCGCGGTTCAGGTCGCGGATGGTGACCGAGCCCTCGACGATGACCCCGCCGCCGTCGGCCGGCTTGACGCCGGCGGCCACGACGTCGTGCTCGTCCTCGATCTCGCCGACGATCTCCTCGAGGATGTCCTCCAGCGTGACCAGGCCCTGCAGGCCGCCGTACTCGTCGACCACCAGGGCGAAGTGGTTCTGGCGTTTCAGGAACGCGGCGAGCTGGTCCTTGAGCGAGGTCGTCTCGGGGATGAACCAGGGCTCGCGCAGGATGGCGCCCACGTCCAGGTCGTCGATCCGGCCGTCGGCGTCGGTGATGGCGCGCAAGAGGTCCTTCACGTGGAGGACGCCCACCACGTTCTCGGGCTCGTCGCGGTAGATCGGCACGCGGCTGTGCTGGCTGGCCAGGGTCTCGGCCACGATCTCGCGGGCGCTGAGGCCGCCGTCCACGGTCTCCATCGAGCGGCGGTGGACCATGACCTCGGAGACGTCCATCTCGCCCAGGTCCAGCACCCCGCCCAGCATCCAGCGGTCGCGGGTCTCCACCAGGCCCTCGGAGTGGTGGTATTCCACCGCGCCGCGGATCTCCTCGTGAGCGGCCAGGACGTCGGTCCCGGCGTCCAGCTTGATCCCGAACGGGCGCAGGGTCAGGCGCACCACCCATTGGGCGCCGTCGGCCAGCGGGCCGAAGATGCGCACCACCCAGAAGGTCGGCACCGACAGGGTGCGGGCCACGTCGTCGGCGCGGGCGATGGCCAGGGTCTTGGGCAGGATCTCGGCGAAGATCACCACCAGCACGGTCATGACGCCGGTGGCGATCAGGGCGCCCAGCGGGCCGGGGAAGGCCACGGACAGGACGCTGGTGGTCAGGGCCGAAGCGCCGATGTTGATGACGTTGTTGGCCAGGAGGATGGCCCCGATCATCGTTTCCTGGTTGCCCAGCAGGCGGTTGATCCGCCGTGCGGCGCGATCGCCCTCCCGCTCCAGCTGGTGCAGCCGGCCGCGGCTGGCGGCGGTCATGGAGGTCTCGGCGGCCGACAGGAGGGCCGAGAGCGTCAGCAGGAAGACCAGGGACGGCGCGAGGGCCGCGATGAGGGCGACGATCATCGGGTTGCGCCTTCCGCGATCAGGAAGTCGCGCACGGCGCCGGCGTCCACGTCACGGGCCACGAAGGCTTCGCCCAGGGCGCGCGCCAGGATGAAGGTCAGGCGGCCGGCCTCGGCCTTCTTGTCCTGGCCCATGTGGGCGACCAGGCGGTTCGCATCGAAGGGATGGCCCGCCACCTCCTGCAAGGTGGTGGGCAGGCCGGCGGCGGCGATGGCGCGGGTGGCGCGGACGGCGTCCTGCCCGCTGGCCAACCCTTGCGCGGCCGAGAAGCGGAACGCCAGCGCCATGCCGGCGCCGACCGCCTCGCCGTGCAGCAGGGCCTCGCCGTAGCCGGTCTCGGATTCCAGGGCGTGGCCGAAGGTGTGGCCGAGGTTCAGGAGCGCGCGGCGGCCCTGTTCCTTCTCGTCCTCGGCGACGATCTGCGCCTTCATCTGGACCGAGCGGGCCACGGCCTGGGACAGGGCGTCCGGATCGCGCGCGAGGACGGCCGCAACATTGGCCTCGAGCCACTCGAAGAAGGCCGGGTCGCCCAGGAGGCCGTACTTGACGATCTCGGCGTAGCCGGCGCGCATCTCGCGATCGGGCAGGGTGGAGAGGACCGACAGGTCGGCCAGCACCAGCTTCGGCTGGTGGAAGGCGCCCACCAGGTTCTTGCCCCGGGGCGTGTCGATGGCGGTCTTACCGCCGACCGAGGAGTCGACCTGGGCCAGGAGGGTGGTGGGGATCTGCACGAAGTCGATACCGCGCTTGTAGATCGCCGCCGCGAACCCGGCGAGGTCGCCGACCACGCCGCCGCCGAAGGCCGTGACGATGTCGCCGCGGTCCAGCTCCAGGGCCAGCAGCCGGTCGCAGACGTCGGCCAGCCCCTCGAAGCTCTTGGTCTGCTCGCCCGGCGGGACGATCACCGGCAGGGCGGTGATGCCCGCGGCGGCCAGGGCGGCGGTGAGCCGTTCGCCGTGCAGGCGCCAGACGGTCTCGTCGGACACCACCGCCGTGCGGCCGCGCGTCTGGAACGGGGCGATGAGGCGGCCGGCGACGTCCAGCAGGCCCTGGCCCACCACGACGTCATAGGTCCGCTCGCCGAGCCCCACGGGTACGGTGAGGCTCATTCGCAGGTCTCGCCCAGATATTTCGACATGGCCTCGATCACCTGGCCCACGGCGATGTGATGGGCGGTGTCGCCCGTCTCCACTGTGATGTCGGCCTCGGCGTAGATGGGATAGCGGACCTCGGCCTGGGCGCGCAGGACGTCCATGGGATCCTTGCCAGCGAGCAGCGGGCGGCTGTCCTTGCGGCCGACGCGGCGGGCCAGCACCTCCAGGTCCGCCTTCAGCCAGATCGAGATGGCGTGCGCCTTGATGAGCGCCCGGGTCTCGGCGTTCATGAACGCCCCGCCGCCGGTGGCCAGCACATGGGGCGGCCCCTCCAGCAGGCGGGCGATCACCCGGCGCTCGCCGTCGCGGAACGCGGGCTCGCCCAGCTCGGCGAAAATTTCGGGAATGGAGCGTCCGGCCGCGGCCTCGACCTCGGCGTCGGCATCGCGGAACGGCAGGCTCAGGGCGTTGGCCAAACGGCGGCCCACGCTCGACTTGCCGACGCCCATGAGGCCCACAAGCGCGATAGTCCGACGGCGGAGCGGTTCGTAGCGGTCCATGAACGGCGCAGCCTTTACACGACCCTGCCCCCTCGCGCCAACGTGCCTGCGTGGGTAAGCTGGCGGCCATGTCTCGTATCGCCCTCATCGCAAGCCTCCTGATCCTGGCGGCGGCGCCCGCCCACGCCCAGGTGGAGGTCGTCCAACTTGCCGCCCCCGACGCCTTTTCGACGCCTGGCCGGGATACCGGCCTGCCCGCCGATCTATGGAGCGGCACGCCCATCGAGACCGCGCGGACCGTGCTGCCCATGCTGGCGTCCAAGCCGCTCTCGCCCGCCGCCGCCTCTCTGGCGCGGCGCGTGCTGGCGACCGGCGCGCGAGGGCCGGACGGGTCGGCGGACGACGAAGCCCTGACCGGGGCGCGGGCCGGCGCCCTGATCGCCCTGGGCGACGGGGCCGCGGCCAGCCGCATCCTCGATCGGGCCGCGGGCATGGGGCGCAGCGCCGTCCTCTCGCAGGCGGCGGCCGAGGCGGCCCTGCTGGCCGGCGACAACGCCCGGGCCTGTTCCATCGCCGAGGGGCTATCGGCCGGCCGGGGCGAACCCTACTGGCTGCGGCTGCGCGCGTTCTGCCAGGTCGAGGCGGGGCAGGGGGCGCAGGCCCAGCTTACCTTCGACCTCGCCCAGGCCCAGGCGCGGGACGCCGTCTATGGCCGGCTGATGGCCGCCAAGCTGTCGGGGACCGCGCCGGGCGCGGCCTCGCTGCGCAACGGCCTGGACCTGGCCTTGTCGAAGAGCCTGGCGCTGGACCTCACGGCGGCCAAACCCGGTCCCGCGGTGGCCGCAGCGCTTTCGGGCGCGGAGCCGGCGGCGCCCGCCTTCGACGTGACGGTCATCGATGGCCAGATCGGCGGCCTGGCCCAGGCGGTGGTGTCGGGCCTGCCGCCCGAGGGCGGGGTCTCGGCGCTGATCGCGGCCGCCGCCGAGGCGACCGACCCCAAGTCCAAGCCGCGGCTGCAGGCGGCGGCGCTGTTGCTGGCGGCGCTGGCCAACGATCTGCCGGGGCCGGACCGGGCCCGGATCTCGGCTCTGCCCGTGCCCGAGGGCAAGGCGCCGGCCGGCCGAAACCTGGCGCTGGAGGCCGCCGCCGACAGCCGGCGGGTGGGCGAGGCCGCCCTGCTGGCGCTGTGGACCTGCGCCGACGCGGGGGCGGCCGGCCCGGCCCTGGGCGACCGCGTCCGCATCGTCCGCACCCTGATCCGCGCCGGCCTGGCCGACGATGCCCGCCTCTTCGTGCTCGAGGGCCTGGCAGGCCTGAAATGAGCGCGAAGGGGGCCGACTGGGCCGAGGCCTTCCTCGAGATGATGGCGGTCGAACGGGCCGCCGCGCGCAACACCCTGTCGGCCTATTCCCGCGACCTGACCGACGCCGGCCAGTTTCTGGCGGGGCGTGGACGTGGCCTGGCGGACGCCTCGGCCGAGGACGTGGAGGCCTATTTCGCCGACCTGGGCGCGCGGGGCCTGTCGCCCGCCACGGCGGCCCGGCGGCGAGCGGCGGTGCGGCAGTTCTACCGGTTCGTCCTGGGCGAGGGCTGGCGGAACGACGACCCCTCGCGCCGGGTGGAGGCGCCGAAGAAGGGCCGGCCGCTGCCCAAGGTGCTGAGCCGCGAGGAGATGGACCGCCTGATCGGCGCGGCGTCGGCCCGCGACGGGGCGCAGGGGCTGCGCTTCGGCTGCATGGTGGAGCTGGCCTATGCCTCGGGCCTGCGGATCTCGGAGCTGACGGCCCTGCCGCTGGCGGCGCTGCAGCGGGACCCGGCCTATCTGATCGTCAGGGGAAAGGGCGGCAAGGAGCGGCTGGCGCCGCTGAACGATACGGCGCGGGCGGCGGTGAAGGCCTATCTGGCGGCGCGACCGCATTTCCTGCCCAAGGGGGACAAGGCAAACCCCTGGCTATTCCCTTCGCGGAGCAAGGCCGGCCGCCTGACGCCGCGGCGGTTCGCCCAGGTGCTGGACGAGGCGGCCGCCGATGCCGGGATCGACCCGGCGCGGGTCAGCCCGCACGTGCTCCGCCACGCCTTCGCCACCCACCTGCTGGAGGGCGGAGCCGACCTGCGGGTCGTGCAGACGCTGCTGGGGCACGCCGATATCGCGACGACGCAGATCTATACGCACGTGGCGTCGGACCGCCTGCGGGAGGTGGTCCAGACGCGGCACCCGCTGGCGCGGAAGAAGTAGGCCTCACACCTCCCTGCGAAGGGAGGGTGGCCGGAGCGAAGCGAACGGTCGGGTGGGGAACTTGCGATCGGGCGCTGAGCCCGACCCGCATTCCCCACCCTGCCGCTTCGCGGTCTGTCCCTCCCCATTAAGGGAGGGACCTCCCGATCAGCCCGTGATGCGGTAGCGGCCGTCGCTGTCCGGGCAGACGCGGACGTAGCGGATGTCGCGGCCGTAGGCGTCGACGGGCGCCGGGGCCAGGCGGCAGCGCTGGCGCTGGTAATAATTCGTGTCGTAGGCCGACGAGTAGCGGGTGCGGCCTTCGCGGTACGGAACCGTGTCGTCGTACGAGAAGTAGGGTCCGCGATTGTCGCACTTGTAGTCGTTGTCGCGCGAGTTGCCGACCGCGCCGCCGATCACGGCGCCGGCCACGCCGCCCAGGACGGCGCCTTCGGTCCGTGCGCCGCGCGAGGCGACCTGGGACCCGAGCACCGCGCCGGCCAGGGCGCCAAGCACGCCGCCGGCCACGGTGTTGCCGTTGCCGCTCCGGGTGGTGCAGGGGACGTTGGTCGCCGAGGCGGGGCGGCCGTAATAGCCGGCGTAGGGCGGCGGCTCATTACGGGTCCAGTAGGTCTGGTCCCACACCGGGCGGGCGTACATCCGCGCATAGGCGCCGGAGCCATAGCGGCGGTCGTAGATCACCCGGGCGCGGTTCCACTCGGCGAGGCGGCGTTCATAGTCTCTACGCGCCTGACGATAGTCGCGGCGGGTCTCGCGATAGTCTTCGCGGCGCTCCTCGTATTGGGCGCGCTGGTCTTCGTATTGCGCGCGCTGGGCGTCGTAGGCCCGCTGTTCGCGGACATACTCGTCCGTCGGCCGGTACTGCTGGGCGACGGCGGGCATGGCGGTGGCGAGGGCCAGCGCCGAGGCCATTCCGATCTTTATGACGTTTTTCATCTCTAGCTCCTGGTCTCCTCGATCACGCCAAACGACTCCTGAGGCTTGACCGTTCCGTCGGACCGGAACCGGGCCCCATCCTCACCGCTTGTGACGGCGACGGTTCAGCCCTACTTTCCGCCGCTTCCCGAGGCGGCAGCCTCTTACGGACGGACGCCTGATGGCCGCGCACTACCTCGAGTTCGAGCGACCGATCGCCGACCTCGAAGCCAAGATCGAGGAACTCTCCAAGCTCTCGGAAACCGCCGGCGGCGGCGTGGAGGAGGAGCTGGAATCCCTGCGGGCGCGGGCGCAGGAGCTGCGCATCGAGGCCTATTCGAACCTCGACGCCTGGCAGAAGACGCAGGTGGCGCGCCATCCCGACCGGCCGCACTTCGTGGACTACGTCGGCGCCCTGATCGAGGAGTTCCAGGAACTGCGCGGCGACCGCAAGTTCGCCGACGACCAGGCGATCATGGGCGGCATCGGCCGGTTCCGAGGCCAGCCCGTGGTGATCATGGGCCACGAGAAGGGCCGCGACACCGTCACCCGCGTGAAGCACAACTTCGGCTATGCGCGCCCCGAGGGCTATCGCAAGGCCGTGCGCCTGTTCGAACTGGCCGAGCGGTTCAAGCTGCCGGTGATCAGCTTCGTCGACACGCCGGCCGCCTATCCGGGCATGGCGTCAGAGGAACGGGGCGTGGCCGAAGCCATCGCGCGCTCCACCGAGAAGGCGTTGATGCTGGAAGTGCCGATGGTGGCGGTGGTCACCGGCGAGGGCGGCTCGGGCGGGGCGCTGGGAATCGCCTGCGGCAGCCGGGTGCTGATCCTGGAGCACGCCATCTATTCAGTGATCCCGCCGGAGGGCGCCAATTCGATCCTGTGGCGCGGCGCGCGCACGCCGGGCGAGGCCGCCAAGGCGATGAAGATCACCGCCCAGGATCTCGTGAAGCTGAAGATCGTCGACCGGATCATCCCCGAGCCGGCGGGCGGCGCCCACTCCGACCCCGAAGCCGCCATGACCGCGGTGGGCGATGCGGTCGAGGAGGAGCTGAAGGCGCTGGAGGGGCTCTCGGCCGAGGAGCTGAAGACCAAGCGTGCCGAGCGCTTCTACGCCATCGGGCGCAGCGGCATCCAGTAAAGGCCCAAGCCCCCGCCGCTTGCTTGACGTGGGGTATGGGAGTTCAACTGCATCCGAACAATTGTTTGGGAGGATGCCAATGGCGCTCAGGACGCGCTTCACCGAGACTTTCGGGATCGAACATCCGGTCGTCCAGGGCGGGATGCAGTGGGTGGGCCGGGCCGAGCTGGTGGCCGCGGTGGCCAACGCCGGCGGCCTGGGCTTCATCACCGCCCTGACCCAGCCGACGCCCGACGACCTGCGCCGGGAGATCGAGAAGGCGCGCAAGCTGACCGACAAGCCGTTCGGCGTGAACCTGACCATCCTGCCGGCGATCACGCCGCCGCCGTACGCAGAGTACCGCCAGGCGATCATCGACATGGGCGTGAAGATCGTCGAGACGGCTGGCTACAAGCCGCAGGAGCACGTCGACCACTTCAAGGCCCATGGCGTGAAGGTGATCCACAAGTGCACCGCGGTCCGCCACGCGCTGTCGGCCGAACGGATGGGCGTGGACGCCATCTCCATCGACGGCCTTGAATGCGCCGGTCACCCGGGCGAGGACGACGTGGGCGGCCTGATCCTGATCCCGGCCGCGGCCGACAAGGTGAAGATCCCGATGATCGCCTCGGGCGGCTTCGGCGATGCGCGCGGCCTGGTGGCGGCCCTGGCCCTCGGGGCGGAGGGCGTCAACATGGGCACCCGTTTCATGGCCACGGTCGAGAGCCCGATCCACCAGAAGGTGAAGGAGCAGATCGTCGCCAACGACGAGCGCCAGACCAACCTGATCTTCCGGACCATGCACAACACCGCCCGCGTGGCGAAGAACGCGGTCTCGGACGAAGTGGTGCGGATCGAGCGGGCCGGCGGCGCCAAGTTCGAGGACGTGAAGGACCTGGTGGCCGGCGCCCGCGGCAAGGTGGTCTACGAGGCCGGGGACCCGGACTACGGCATCTGGTCGGCGGGCCAAGTCCAGGGCCTCATCCACGACATCCCCACCTGCGCCGAGCTGATCCATCGCATCGTGCGCGAGGCCGAGGAGATCATCACGGGCCGGCTGGCCGGCGCGGTCGTGAAGAAGTCGCTGCAGCCGGCGGAATAGCCGCCGCCACAGCGCCGAAAACAAGAGAGCCGCCGGGTCGCCCCGGCGGCTCTTTCGCTATCAGGTCGCCGCAAAGGCCGGGACCCGAAGGCCCCGGCCAATCCGACTTAGAAGTTCATGTTCGCGCCGATGAAGAAGAACCGGCCGCGGTTGTCGTACTGCGACGCGCCGACGCCCGTCCCGGTGAAGATCTGGTTGTCCGAGATCTTCGGCGGATAGCGGTCGAACACGTTGATGATGCCGGCCCGCAGGGACAGCTCGTCGCTGTACTTGTAGGACACGCGCATATCATGCCGGTAGTAGTCGCCCGTGTAGTACGGGTCGAGCTGGCTCGGCTGGAACGCGTTGTTCGCGATCATGGAGTCGATCCAGAGCGTGCTCCAGGTCAGCGAGAGCTTGTCCTTGGTCCAGCGGACAGAGCCGGTGGCCCGCCACTCCGGCGTCGCGTTGTTGATCGTGTTCGCGAGCTGGGTGAACGCCTGGCCGGGAAGGCCCTGCAGCTGGAACTGGTACATCCACGTCGCGTCCAGGCGCATCGCGATGTCACCGTAGTCCTGGCCGAACAGGTCCTCGGTCCGGAAGCCGTAGGCGATCGAGTAGTCGTAGCCTTCGACCTTCACCTTGGCCACGTTCTGCTGGACCAAGACGACCTCGGACACGCCGCCGACGATGCCGCTGCCGCCCGTCCCGGTGGGGTCACGGCGGATTTGGGCGCAGTACGGGTTGGAGGCGTACGCGGTGGTCGCGTCGTCGTAGCAGAGCTGGTTGAACAGCGTGTTGATCGGGATCGTGCCGACCTGACCGTCGATGTTGTACTTGAAGAAGTCCACCGAGATCTGGAGGCCCGGGATCCACCGCGGCTGGACCACGACACCGTATTGGTAGGTGTGCGCGGTTTCCGGCCCGAGGTCGGGGTTGCCGCCCTGGAGGAGCGCCAGAGACGGACGTCCCGCGCCGAAGTTCGACTGGAAGGTCGCCGAGTTCCATCCGGGGATGGCCGCGGCGCAGGTGACGCGACGGGCAGCCTGTTGGGCCGCCGTGGCGCCCGCGAAGACCGCTGCATCGCAGGGGTCCGTCGCGGTGGTGGTGAAGTTCCGGCTCTGCGGCGAGAACAGCTCGATGATGTTCGGCGCGCGCACCGCGGTGGACTCGCTGGCCCGGAAGCGGATGTCGCGGACCGGCGCCCAGGTGGCCGCGATCCGGTATTGATCCGTGCCGCCGATCGTCGAGTAGTCGGAGACGCGGCCAGCCAGTTCGACGCTGAGCTCTTCGGCGAACGGCACGTCCTTCAGGATGGGGATCCGGACTTCGCCGTAGGCTTCCTTCACGTTGTAGGAACCCTCGCGGGTGCCGATCGCGTTGAAGAACAGCGCGCCGGAGGCGCCCAGGGCGTCCTGCTCGAAGAAGCTCGTTTCCTTGCGGTACTCGGCGCCGAACGCCACGCCCACCGGGCCGGCCGGGAGTTCGAACAGCTCGGTGGCGAAGTTCAGGCCCGCCACCGTCTGGGTGATCTTCTGGTCGGTCGTCGAGTTGGCGTTGGTGAACAGGATGGCTTCGCGCGACGGGCCGTTGACGAGGTCCCAGGGCGTGCAGCCCGCGGCCCGGGCCGCCGCGTCACGACACACCACCTGGCCATTCAGCATCACGGCATCGGTCGCCTGCTGGACGCGGGCGACGTTCGGCACGTTGTAGGAGATCGTCGTGCCGTCCAGCCGCGAATACTGGACGTAGCCGTCCATGTTCACTTGCCGCCCGAACGTCTCGAACTGACCCTCGATGCCGCCGGCGATGCGGTACTGTTCCCGCTCGGTCTTCACGTCGCGGCCGCCGAATTCGACGAACTGCTTGCCGACGTTCGCGGTCGAACCCTGGGTGAGGGTCTTGCCGGCCGCCAGCCATTCAGCGCGCAGCGCGGCGGCCGTGGCGCCCGGACCATTCAGGTAGGCGTTATCGCCACGCAGCACGAGCGGCATGGTGCCGCCGCCGGCCGCGTTCGAGAATGCCGGGCCGAAGATGCCGTAGCCGCTGACCTTCACGTAGGAAGCATCGACGAACGCCTTGAAGGTGTCCGTGATCTTGTAGTCCATGTAGGTGCGCAGAACGCCCCGGTTCGCCTTGCCCTGCAGCGCGCTGAAGACGTTGCTGTAGGTGAGCGCTTCGTCCTGGCAGTTGGGCTGAACGGTCTGGGTCGAGCAGGCGGGCGACAGGCGCACGACTTGCGTGGGGTTGCGGGCGTCCAGCGTCACGGCGCGCGCCGTGCCCACCACGTTGCCGCCGATCAGCTGGAAGGTCGCCGTCGTGTTGCTGTTGGTGCGCGAGTTGGGGATGATGGGCTGGGGATTGACGCCGGGGGCGTTGTTCCGGCGGAAGCCCGGGTAGAGCTGGTCCCGGTCGCGCTGCATGATCTTGTCGAGCGTGGCGTATTCACCGCCGACCAGCACGTTCAGCCGGTCATCGAAGAACTTCTTGCCCCAGTTGAAGCCGGCGCGGAATTCCTCGCCGTCGTTCTCCTCGGTGATGCCGCCCTGGATGTCGAGCTCGAGGCCTTCGTGCTCCTTCTTCATGATGAAGTTGACGACGCCGGCGATGGCTTCCGAGCCATACACCGCGGAGACACCGCCGGGCACCGTCTCGATCCGTTCCACCATCAGCGAGGGAATGGTGTTGAGGTCGACGGCAGGCGACGAGGCGTCGGAGAACGGCAGGCGACGGTTGTCCATCAGCACCAGGGTGCGGGTGGCGCCGAGGCCGCGGATGTCAGCGCGCGCCTGACCCGCCAGGAACAGCGTACCCGAGGTGGTCTGCGCGTTCTGGTTCGGGTTGATCGACGGCTGATCCAGGAGAATGTCGCCGATCGAAGTCTGGCCGGACTCCCGGATGGCTTCCGCGCTGACGACCGCGAGCGGCTGCGGCGCGCTGAAGGTGTCGCGGCGGATGCGCGAGCCGGTGACGACGATTTCGCCGACGTCGACGCCTTCGCCGGCGTCCTGCGCCTGGGCGATGGTGGGCATGGCGAGCAGGGTTGCGGAGGCAGCGGCTGACGCGAGCAGCGCGCTTCGAAGCTTCGTGTTCATTTGGACTTTCATTCTTGCGGCCCCCCGGCCTGGAAACGGGTTACGTGGAGGGCGCCAGGCGATGCCGACGCTTGTTCCCTCGGGCGCACAGCTCTCCTCGCGTCGACGCGGCTTCACGTCGATGGCTGACGAACCCTGCACCTGAGGGTGGTCTCGATAGCTGTCACGCACGTGTCACGCGGGCAACGAAAAGCGGCCGCAGTTACGACGAACGGTCGGGTAACATTACGGATTTTCCACGATTTGCGGCTTCGGCGCCACACATCGCCCGGTTGCGGCAAGGCCATGCCCCGGTCGGACAGACTCCCGGCCGACCGATTTAGGCAATGCTGCGTAGGGTCTCGGCGATTTCGTCCACCGAATCCTCGGTGGTGGCCCAGGAGCACATGAAGCGGACCGAGCCGTCGAGGAAGCGGTAGACGAACCAGCCCGCGGCGTGGAGCGCCGCCAGCCGCGCCTCGTCCATCTCGACGAAAACCGCATTCGCCTCAACGGGATGGATGACGCGGAACGGCATCCTGTCCGCGAGGCGGCGGGCCATGGCGTTGGCGTGCGCCGCGTGCCGGATCAGGGCGTGGCCGGCCAGCATGCCGATGAAGGGCGCGGCGTAGAACCGGCCCTTCGAAGGAAGCTGGCCGGATTGTTTCAGCCGTGCGTCAAAGCGGCGGGCGATGTTGCGGTCGAAGATCACCACGGCTTCGGTCGGCGGCATGCCGGCCTTGGTCCCACCCACCACCAGGATGTCGACGCCCAGGCCGGCGATGGCCCTGAGGTCGAAGCCGGCGGCGGCGGCGTTGGCCAGGCGCGCGCCGTCCAGGTGCACGCCATAGCCCTTGGCCTTCACCGGGCCGATCAGGGCGCGCAGGTCGCCCTCCGTGTAGACCGTGCCGTACTCGGTGGCGTTGGTGATCGACAGGGCGGCGGGAGACTGGCGGTGCGAAACGTCGGGGGCGTTCAGCGGTCCGGCGAGGGCGGCTGGATCGATCTTGCCCGAGGCTCCCGGGAGGCCGAAGAGCCCCAGGCCGTGGCCGAAGAGGCCTGGGGCGCCGGTCTCATCCGTGCAGATGTGGGCGTGCTCGTGCGCCAGCACCGCCTCGAACGGCCGGCAGAGGGCGCCGATGGAGATCGCGTTGGCGGCCGTGCCGGAGGCCACGAACCGCACCTCGGCGTCGGCGTCCAGGGTCTCCCGCAACAGGTCCGCGGCGCGGGCGCTCACGGGGTCGCTGCCGTAGCCCGACGTGAAGCCGGTGTTCGCCGCGACGATCGCCTCCATCGCTTCGGGCGTGGCGGGGGCGGTGTTGTCCGAAGCGAAGTCGTAGCGGGCCATGGGCGGGCTTCTACGGTTCCCGCCGCGCAGCGGCCAGACCCGATGTCAAACCTGCCGAACGCGCCGTCGGCGCGTCAGCCGTGCTCGCGGGCCCAGGCCTGGACGTCGGCGACGAAGAGGTCGGGTTCCTCCATGGCGGCGAAGTGGCCGCCGCGGGGCTGGTCGGTCCAGCGGACGATGTTGTAGGCGCGCTCGGCGAAGGCGCGGGGCGGGGCGGAATAGAGCGGCTCGCCCGGGAAATTGGCGAAGGCGGTGGGGGTCTCGACCCGCTCGCCGGCCGCCAGCGCGAGACCGCCCTCTTCCACCATGCCGCGGTAGTACCAGGCGCCGGAGGTGAAGCTGCCGGTCATCACATAGAGCATGATGTTGGTGAGCAGGCGGTCCTTGGGATGGGCCTCGTCCAGGGTCTTGGCCCGCAGGTCCGACCAGTCGTGGAAGCGCTCGGCGATCCAGGCGGCCTGGCCCACGGGATTGCCGGCGCCCATCCAGGCGATGGACTGGGGCTTGGAGACCTGCAGCCGGAAATAGGCGCCCATCATGTCCATGGCGGCGGCCTGCTTCTGGGCCCAGGCGATCTCGGCCTCGCTCGTCGGGCCCCCGTGCGGCCGGAAGCCCAGCATGTTGAGATGGATGGCCCGAGCGCTGGCCCCGTGCTCGCGGCCGAGCCAGGAGGTGACCATGGCGCCCCAGTCCCCGCCCTGGGCGAGATAGCTGCGATAGCCCAGCACCTCGGTCATCAGGGTGTTGAACAGGCGCGCGGTGGTGCGCTGGCCGATGGGCCGGGCGGGCTTGGAGGAGAAGCCGAAGCCGGGGAGAGAGGGGACCACCAGGTCGAAGGCGTCGGCCGCATCGCCGCCGAAGCGCGACGGGAAGGCCAGCTTCTCGATCGACTGCCAGAACTCGTAGTGGGAGCCCGGCCAGCCGTGCGTCACCAGGAGCGGCCGCTTGCCGCCAGCCCCGCCCACCACGTGGAGGAAGTGGAGATCGAACTCCTCGACCCGGGCGGTGAACTGCGGGAAGCGGTTGAGGTCGGCCACCGCGGCGCGCCAGTCGTAGGCGGCGGTCCAGTGGTCGCAGAGCCCCTTCAGGTAGGCGCCGTCGCAGCCGTAGGCCCAGCCGTCGGGGACGTCCGGCGCCGGCGGCCAAGGGTAGGCGCGGACCTGGTCCAGCACGCGGCCGACCTCGGCCTCGGTCCAGGTCACTTCAAAGGGTCTGATGTCCGCCACGCCCGCCTCCCGCTGATTGCCGGGCATGGTCGCAGGTTTCCCTGAAGGGCCGTCAAGCGCCGGGCTTGAGGCCCTTGGCCAGGGTGGCGCTGATCTGGTGGTGCAGGTCGCGGGCGGCGCCGGCGGGCAGCTTGCCGGCCATCTCCAGGACCACCACCCCGTGGGTCGCGGCCCAGAACATGGCGCCGATCTGCTCGGGATCGCCGGCCATCTCGCCGGCCTCGATCTGGTCCTTGACCCAAGCGGTCTGGGTCTCGTGGGCGCGGCGGCCGGCGTCCACTAGCTCGGGATACGCGTCGTCCATCGGCTGGTTCAGGTCGAACATCAGCTTGTAGGTGTGCGGGTGGTCGAAGGCGAAGCGGACATAGGCCTCGCCGACCGCCGCGGCCTTGGCCCGGGCGCTCTTGGCGCTGCCGCGCGCCGCCTCCAGCGCCTCCGCGAACCGGTTGAAGCCGTTGGCCCGCACGGCCGCCAGGATGTCGTCCTTGTCCTGGAAGTACCGGTAGGGGGTCATGGGCGAGACGCCCAGCGCCGAGGCCAGCTGGCGCATGGTGACCGCATCGGGCCCCTTCTCCGCGAACAGCCGCTCGGCGGCGGCGCACAGGCGCTCGCGGAAGTCGGCGACATCGGTCTCGGTCAGGACGCGCGGCATTCGACTCGGCTGCTGCAGAAAAGGCTTGCCAAGGGGTACGGCCTCCCGCATGAATTTACAACGTAAGTTACAACAAGCAAGTGGAGGCGACGACCATGGACGGCGATGTGCGCATCAATCCGTATCTGGCGGGGAACTTCGCCCCGATCCGGTCGGAAGACGACTTCGACCTGACGGTGAAGGGTGAGATTCCGCCGGGCCTGCGCGGCGCTTTGTTCCGCATCGGCCCGAACCCGCAGTTCGAGCCCCGGGACCCCAACCACCACTGGTTCGGCGGCGACGGCATGGTCCACGGCTTCTACGTGGCGGACGGCAAGGTCAGCTACCGCAACCGCTACGTCCGCACGCCCAAGTGGGAGCTGGAGCACGAGCACGGCCGCTCGCTGTTCGGCAGTTTCGGCAATCCGATGACCACCGACCCGCTGGCGATCGGCAACGAGGGCGGCGTGGCCAACACCAACATCGTCTGGCACGCCGGGAAGCTGCTGGCGCTGGAGGAGGGCCACCACCCCTTCGGCATGGACCCGCGGACCCTGGAGTCGAAGGGTTACGATCGCGAGTTCAAGGGCAAGGTCACCGCCCACCCGAAGCTCGACCCCAAGACGGGCGAGATGGTGTGGTTCGCCTATGGCGTCGGCCAGATGCCGCTGTCGGCGGGGATGAGCTATGGCGTCACGGACAAGGCCGGCCGGCTGGTGCGCCGCCAGGACTTCCAGGCGCCCTTCGCCTGCATGGTCCACGACTTCATGGTCACCGAGAACCACGCCCTGTTCCCGATCCTGCCGCTGACGGCCAGCCTGGAGCGGGCGATGAGCGGCAAGCCGGCGTTCGCCTGGGAGCCGGAGAAGGGCTCGTACGTGGGCGTCATGCGTCGGGATGCCGACGTCTCGACCATCCGCTGGTTCAACACCGAGGCCTGCTACGTCTTCCACCCGCTGAACAGCTGGGAGGAGGACGGCAAGATCTTCTGCGACGTGATGCGCTACGACGTGGCGCCGCTGTTCCCCAAGGCCGACGGCTCGCCGGGCGACAAGGCCGCGGCCCGGCTGGTGCGCTGGACCTTCGACCTGAACGACGCCTCGGACGCGATCAAGGAGACCCCGCTGGACGACCTGGACGGGGAGTTCCCGCGCGTCGATCCGCGGGTGGAGACGCTGAGGCACCGCCATGGCTGGTACGCCGCCGATCCGACCGGCAGCGGCACCATCAAGCAGTGCGCCATCGCCCATCTCGACCTGCAGACGGGCAAGCGGCAGGTCTATCAGCTGAACGGCGGGGACCTGACGTCCGAGCCGGTGTTCGTGCCCCGCTCGGCCGACGCTGCGGAGGGCGACGGCTGGCTCACCGCGGTGATCTGGCGGGCAGACGAGAACCGCTCGGACCTGGCGATCTTCGAAGCGCAGGACATCGAGAAAGGCCCCGTGGCCATCGCGGAGATGCCGCGCAGGATGCCGTTCGGCTTCCACGGCAACTGGGCGGCGATAGACTAGGATTATTGTGGACGTCGCTGCCGGGCTCTCCTCACCCGTAGGGGGAGGGGGACCATGCGCAGCATGGTGGAGCAACCATGTTTCAGGTGGTGGGCGTTGCGGACCATGGGTTGCCCCGTGCGAGCACCAGGTGGGCGGCTTCGATGAGCTTTCGCATGACGG